>JAUVWL010000025.1 GCA_030604135.1 Burkholderiales bacterium
GGTGCTCACGCTCTCTCGCTGCTGGACGCGGCACATCCCGGGCCGTTCCAGGCCCAGAAACCCCGCTCACTCCAAGCCTCATCCTTCGCAGTCATACAAGCGGGCGGCTTAAGTTCGGTGGATTGGGTCAAGCGTGTGGCAGAGCTGGTCGAGGTGCGCAAAAAGGAATTGTCATCGGGCACATCACTTGGAAGGCTTCGAGGTCGGGAATACGCGACGGAGGATCTGATCGTTCTCCAGAGCCTCGGTGGCGCCAGCGGCTATCTGTCGGTGCTGGTGCTTGCCCTGTATATCCACAGCCCGGAGGTCTCCGAACTCTACCGGTCTCCGGAGTTGCTCTGGCTCATCGCGCCGCTGATGCTGCTGTGGATCACCCGCCTCTGGGTGGTGACGACCAGAGGCTACATGGATGAGGACCCGATCTTCTTCGCGGCCAAAGATCCGGAAACCTGGGCAACAGCCGCCGCAGTGGCTGTCATTCTCGCCGGGGCCACCCTGCTGACTTTGTGAGTCCATGCCTTGTCGTTGTTGAACCCATACCCAGAGCACCCCATGCACACGCACCCGGCCGATGATGACCTTGTTGAACTGAAGTGGACAACGGCATTGAGCCTCATCATGGCGCTGGCCCTGATGCTGCGCCTGGTGTGGGCCTGGTGGGTACCTGTGGACCCCACCTCGGACGGGGCCGCGTATGACGCATTTGCCCGCACGCTGGTCCAGCATGGCACCTTCGGTTGGACGGTGGACGAACCCACGGCGTTTTGGCCACCAGGAACCACCTACCTGCATGCGGCGCTCTACGCGATCTTCGGCATTCGGTATGAGCCCATTGTGGCAATGAACATTGCCCTTTCCCTCGGCATCATCTGGTTGACCGCCAGACTGGCCGCGCGGTTCTGGGGGCAGCTGACGGCCATGTTGAGCGCCCTGATTCTGGCTGTCTGGCCCACGCTGGTCATGTACCCCACCATTCTGGCCAGCGAGTTGCCATTCCTGCTCCTGACCTTGCTCGCGCTGGACATCTGGACCAACCCGAGGCTGACGGTCTTGCGAAAGGCGCTGATCGCGGGACTGGTGCTCGGCATGGCCGCATTGGTTCGACCACAAGCCCTGTTGCTGCCACTGGTTTTTGCAGCGGGCATGCTGCTGACCGCACGTCCCAGCTTTGTTGCGGCCCTGGCCCAGGCCCGCATCGTTGCACTGAGCGTCATCGTGATGGCGCTGGTGGTGGCACCCTGGACTTGGCGCAACCACCAACTCTATGGCGAACCCGTGCTCATCTCCACCAACGGTGGCATCACCCTCTGGATGGGCAACACCCCCGGTACCGATGGACGCTACATGGTGGTGCCCGACGAATACGCTCTGCTTCCCGAGAACGAACGGGCCAGGGTCCTGGGCCAGCAGGCACGCGAATACATTCTGCAGGACCCGGTGGCATTCGCTGGCCGAGCCGTCAGGAAGCTGTTCATCCTGTACGGCAACGAATCGGTGGGCGTGGGTTGGAACTCGTCAGGCATCCAGCAAGTCTTTGGTGAAGCCTGGGAGCACCGACTGAAAAGGACCACCCAGCTCACATGGGCGATCATCTGCCTGCTGGCGGCTGCGGGCTTCTGGTGGTCCTTCCGTCAACACGGCCTGAGACGAACCGTGTTCTCTCCGTTCACGCTGAGCATTCTCTACTTCACGGCCATCCACATGGTGGTCGTGTCACAAGAGCGTTACCACCTTGCTTTCGCGGGTCAGTGGGCCATTTTTGCGGCACTCGGCGTGGTGTATCTTGCTGGCAGGCAACCGCTCCGAAAGGGCTCCTGAAGTCAGAACCCATAGGCGCAACCCGCAGACCCCGTGACCACACCATGACCCTCGAAGCACCATTGTCCCCGTCGGCCATCCAGAACCTGGCAGCGGGTCTGTATGCCAGTTCAGCCAGTGCCAAGGTCCGGCTGACGCAATCCTATCGAGCCCACATCTGCCCCTTGCATGAAGTGATCCAGGAAGTGCCACCGCATGCCAGGGTTCTGGATGTGGGCTGCGGTCACGGACTGCTGCTGAACCTGCTTGCCAGGCTGGGGCGGATCCAACAAGGCCACGGGTTCGACGTTGCCGCCCCAGCCATTGGGGTGGCCAATGACGTTGCCAAAGAACATGGGCTTTCAGCAACCATCGCTTTCGAGCACCGGACCATCGAGCAAGGCATTCCCGGTCTGGGTCACGAGGTGGTGACCGTGGTCGATGTGCTCCACCATGTCCCCGACGAACACAAGGCCCAGTTCTTTCGGTCCTTGTGCGACGTGGTCCCCCCTGGTGGTCGACTGATTGTCAAGGACATGGTGGTCAAGCCCCGATGGCGCGCAGCGGCCAACCAGATGCACGATCTCGTGATGGCCCGTCAGTGGGTTGCGCACGTGGGCCCGGACCAGGTGGAGGTCTGGGCTGCGGCAGAAGGCATGAGGGTTGTGCGCAAAGACCTGTTCAATACGTGGTGGTACGGGCACTGGCTTCTGGTGATGGAGAAACCGCCAAGCCAGTGTGCTGCCCCGTAAACCCCGGGCGCGGAATCCCCGGCTTCGTCTCAGGCTACCTCTTGCGGGGTGGCGCGACTAGCGGGTCGTGCTGTGCGAGACCATGGGCTGGGCGTCCACTTCGGCGAGCTGCTGCGACAGGCCGGCACAAGGCTTTCCCGTCAGGGCTTCGTAGATTTCCACCATCCTTCGCGCCTTGGCAGGCCAGACGAAGCTCTGCTGCACGCAGGCACGAGCCGTGACAGAGCGTTCATGCACTTCGCTGCGATTGCTGGCAAGCTGCGCCAGCATGCGCTCGAACGCCTGAACAATCTCGCTGCGGGTACCGATGGGAATCTTGAACCCTGTTTCCGAGGTCACCAGCTCACCCGGTCCAGCGTAATCAACCACCACCGGCACGACGCCCAGGGCCATGGCCTCAAGCACCACACCACCGCCGAACTCCCGGATGCTCGGGAACGCCAGGATTTCACACTGACACAGAATGTCCTGCACACGCTCGTTGGGCACCCATCCGTGCAGTTTCACCACCTGTTCCAGGCGATGGGACTGAACGAAGGCTTGCAGTTCAGGCATCATGGGTCCATCGCCAACGATATCGAGGGTCAAGGCGCCGGCGCGCAACAGCTCCAGAGATGATTCAAGCAGCATGTCCGGTCCCTTGTAGGGGACCAGGCGGCCCACAAAAGCCGCGCGAAGCGGGCCATCATCACGCCGCTGCACCTCCCGCCAGAAACGCCCTGGATCAATGCCGTTCTCGGGCATGTATTCGTACTTGTCCTTGAACGCAGCGGGCAAGTCACCCAATGTGAAGTGGGAGCCCACGAGCACCTTGCTCGCACAGCGATAGGTTTGCCTGATGCCCGGCAACATGCGGTAGGCCGAGCGCACATAGGACAACCATTCCTTCTCGCGGCGCCGCTCGCGATCGAAACCTTTCGGCCATGGCACACCCCCGTTCAAAGGACCCAGAACAAAGGGCACCCCCACTTTGGCACATCGCTTGGCCAATGAACTGGGCGAGGTGGGCGTCAAAGGGGTGATCCGGTGCACGACACCGAACTCGCCGGCGCTGATGCGGGCGCCAAACTGCTTCCACACCAGCCACTCGAAGTAGGGGTAGGAGAGACTGGAGAGCGCGGTTTGGGTGGTCCAGCCGAGGCCATTGCCCCCGCGCAACCAGCCGGCCAGCTTCCAGAACGGCCGTTCGATGGCCTCGGAATCGATGGAGGTGAAGTCAATGCCTTCTCGCAATCCAGCCCTGACAAACGCATCTCGATTTCGGATCTGCGTGACGATGTGGGCGTTGACTTCACTTGCGATAGCCGTGGAAAGTGACCAACCGATCAACGGTACGCTGGACCATTCGGGGTTGGCAGACTCGGCAATCAGGAGTGCACGAAACGGTTTCATGGTCGGCATAAGCTGGCAGTGAATCAGGCAAGGCGCCGGTGGGAGCAGAAGCCATCGTCGCATTCGACCGGGCAGCATCGAGCAAAGCGACGACCACCATGGCCCGCGCCCGGCCTTGCTCAGGCCGAGGCCCAGGCGACTGGAATTGAAACTGTCCCCAACCAACCCGCCCTTTCCGACCACCCTGACTGGGATGATAGGACACGAGAGGTGTGTTCGAGGCGTGGACTGCTGCACTTGCAAGGCCTCGAGTGACGCACTGTCCGCATATGGCCCCTTGACTGGGACACAGCGGTGACCACCGACAGGTGCCGCGCAGCGCTACGGGAGTGATCTCCGGCTTGCTCAATGCACCGGCAATCGCACGAACCCAGCCCCTCGTCGGGCAATATGACACATGGAGACAGCATCTTCCGTCAGCCTGGGGCCATGGTATTCGATAATCATCAGGCTGGATTGGCGCGGCAGGCTGACTGTGTGGCAGAACCGTCGAATCCCGAGAAGACATGTGTCCCGCGGACCCTACCGGCAAATAGATCATGTACGAAGCTTTCTACGGGCTGAGAGAAAAGCCTTTCTCCATCCAGCCGGACCCGGACTTTCTCTACATGGGCAAGCGGCACTCGCTCGCCTACACCATGCTGGAGTACGCGCTGCAGAATCGCGCCGGCTTCACCGTGATCTGCGGGGACATCGGCTGTGGCAAGACCACCCTGATCCGACGCCTGCTCAACGAGCTCGGTGACGGTGTCTCGGTCGGTCTGGTGACGAACACGCACACCGACCTGGCCGACCTGACCGAATGGATCATGCTGTCCTTCGGACTGCCCTACGACCGTCTGACGCCGGTGGCCCGATACGACGCATTCCAGCGCTTTCTGATCAACGAGTACGGACAGGGACGTCGGGTGGTCCTGATTGTTGACGAGGCCCAGAACCTGAGCGCCTCGGCCATGGAGTCGCTGCGCATGCTCTCCAACATCAACGCCGACAAGGATCAACTGCTGCAAGTGATTCTGGTGGGACAGCCGCAGCTTCGGGACCTCCTCAAGCGCCCGGAGCTGCTGCAGTTTGCACAGCGCGTTGCCGCCGACTTCTTCATTCCGCCGCTCAACACGGTGGAGGTCGGTGACTACATCGATCATCGCCTGAAAGTGGCAGGACGGGAACGCCAGCTGTTCACGCCTTTGGCCACGTCCAAGATTGCCCGCGCGGCCAGAGGTGTTCCGCGCAGCATCAACATCCTGTGCGACATGGCACTGGTGTACGGCTTTGCCGCCGAAGCCCGCCTGATCGACGTTCATATCATTGACGACGTGATCCGGGACCGCAGCCAGTATGGGGTGCTGGGCGACATCAATTTTCATAACAGCCAAAGTGGTGACAGCCAGTTTGGCGACAGCCAGTTCAAGGACAGCCTACCTCCCCAGAAAGCGTGATCAAGCACGCACCACGCCGACTTACGGCTGAGTAATAATGGATTACCCGAGTCGAGGGAGGATATCGCCGGGAAACCCATGTCAGAGGCCCGAGTGACCACGCCCAGTTCATCCAGCAACGACATCGCCATCGTCGGCATGGCGGCCCACCTTCCGGGCGCCGCCGACCCGCAAGCCTATTGGGCCAATCTGCGCGCTGGCATCGAGTCGATCCGTCGCCTGAGCGAAGCCGAGCTGCTGGCCAACGGCGAAAACCCCGACCGCATGCGGCACCGCAACTACGTGCCGGCGGCGGCGGTGCTCGATGGCTTCGAGCAGTTCGATGCCGACTTCTTCGGCTTCAGCCCGAAAGAGGCGGCCATCATGGACCCGCAACACCGCCAGTTTCTGGAGGTGGCCTGGGAGGCGCTGGAGAACGCCGGTCACCCTCCTGAGCGTTTTCCGGGTCCGATCGCCGTCTATGCCGGCTGCGGCATGGGCAGCTATTTCTACTTCAACATCTGCTCCAACCCGGATCTCGTGGCCAGCACCGGCATGTTCCTGCTGCGCCACACGGGCAACGACAAAGACTTCCTGTCGACCCGGGTCAGCCACGTCTTCGACCTCAAGGGGCCGAGCGTCAACATCCAGACCGCCTGTTCGACCTCGCTGGTGGCGGTGCACCATGCCTGCCAGTCGCTGCTGCTGGGCGAATGCGACATGGCCCTGGCCGGTGGTGTGACCATCGAGCTGCCGCACGCGCGCGGCTACATCTTCCAGGATGGCGAGATCCTCTCGCCCGACGGCCATTGCCATGCCTTCGACCACCGCGCCCAGGGCACGGTCTTCGGCTCCGGCGCTGGCGTTGTGGTCTTGCGCCGCCTGGAGGACGCGGTCAAGGACGGTGACCACATCTGGGCCGTCATCAAGGGCACGGCGGTCAACAACGACGGTGCGGCCAAGGCCGGCTACCTGGCGCCCAGCGTGGACGGCCAAGCCAAGGCCATCGCCGAGGCGCACGCGGTGGCCGGGGTGCCGGCCGACACCATCGACTACGTCGAGTGCCACGGCACCGGCACCTACCTGGGCGACCCGATCGAGGTGGCGGCACTGACGCAGGCCTTTGCCGCGTCGACGCAGGACACCGGTTTCTGCCGCATCGGCTCAGTCAAGACCAACATCGGGCACCTGGACACCGCCGCTGGCGTGGCCAGCCTGATCAAGGTTTCGCTGGCGCTCAAGCACCGCGAGCTGCCGCCCAGCCTGGGCTACGAGGCGCCCAACCCCGCCATCGACTTCGAGTCCAGCCCATTCCTGGTGAACGACACACTGCGCGAATGGGTCTCGCACAAGGGGCCGCGGCGCGCCGGCGTGAACTCGCTGGGCGTGGGGGGCACCAACGCCCACGCGGTGGTCGAGGAAGCCCCGGAACGCGCGCCCTCCGACCCGTCGGACTGGCCGTTCCAGCTGCTGGTGGTCTCGGGCCGTTCCAAGGCCGCGCTGGAAGCCAACGCCAGGGCTCTGGCCGCCCACCTGCGCGCCCACCCCGAGCAAAACCTGGCCGACGTGGCCTGGACACTGAAAGAGGGCCGGCGCGCCTTCGAACACCGCCGCGTGCTGGTCGCCGCCAGCCACAGCGAGGCGGCCGACCTGCTCGAAGGCAGCGACACCCGGCGCGTCTTCAACCACCAGCATCTGGTCGAGGACCCCGAGGTGGTGTTCATGTTCCCGGGTGGTGGTGCGCAGTACGCCGGCATGGCGCGCGAGCTCTACGCCACCGAGCCGGTGTTCCAGGACTGGATGGACCGTGGCCTGGACGTCCTGCAAAAACGCATCGACTACGACATCCGCGCGCTCTGGCTGCCCGAACCGCAGGACCATGCGCAGGCGGTCGAGCGGCTCAAGCGCCCCTCGGTGCAGCTGCCGCTGATCATGATCGTGGAGTACGCACTGGCGCAGCTCTGGATGTCCTGGGGGGTCAGGCCCACGGCCCTGGTCGGCCACAGCATGGGCGAGAACACCGCCGCCTGCCTGGCCGGTGTCATGTCTTTCGAAGACTGCATCGGCCTGGTGCACCTGCGTGGCCAGCTGTTCGACACCGTGCCCCCGGGTGGCATGCTCAGCGTGCCCCAGTCGGCCAGTGCGCTGCAGGCCGAACTCGGCGACGGCCTGGACATGGCCAGCGTCAACGCGCCCGAGCTGTGCGTGGTCTCGGGGCCGCAGCACCTGCTGGACGCGCTGGAGGCGCGTCTGCGCTCGCGCGACATCGAACCCCAGCGCATCCCGATCGACATCGCGGCCCACTCGCGCATGCTCGAACCCATTCTGGGCCGCTTCGAAGCCTACCTGCGCAGCATCCGGCTGAACCCGCCGAAGCTGCCCATCATCTCCAACCGCGACGGCGCCACCCTGAGCGCGCAACAGGCCACCGACCCGATGTACTGGGTGGGGCACCTGCGCAACACGGTCCACTTTGCCGACTGCATGGCCACGCTGATGGCAGCCAACCCGCAGCGTGTCTACCTGGAGGTCGGTCCCGGCAAGGCGCTGGGCTCGCTGGCCCAGGCCAATGGTGTGCCGGCCTCGCAGGTCATCAATTCACTGCGCCACCCCGAACATGCGGTGGCCGACGACGTCTGGTTCATGGCCACCCTGGGGCGCCTGTGGGCCAATGGTGTGCCGGTCGACTGGGAGCCGATCTGGGGCGAGGCGCGCCGCCTGCGTGTGCCGCTGCCGACCTACGCCTTCCAGCGCAAGCCCTATTTCATCCAGCCCGGCGTGGCCTCTGCGCCCGTGCAGGAGACCAGGCCGGCGCGTGTGGACGACCTTGGCCGCTGGGGCTACCAGCCGCGCTGGCGCCCCCGCACGGCCGACTGCGAGATCGACGTGGCCACCGAACTGGGGCAGACCGAACCCCGCCACTGGCTGGTGTTTGCCGACGAGGTCGGGCTGACCGATGCGGTCACCGCGCGCCTGCGTGAAGCCGGGCACCGGGTGACGGTGGTGCGGGCCGGCGACCTGTTCGCCCGGGTGGCCGAACACGAATACCTGCTGGCCCCGGAACGCGGGCGCGAGGGCTACGACGAGCTGGTGCGCGAGCTCATGGCCAGCGGCCACCCACCCCAGGCGGTGGTGCACGGCTGGCTGGTCACGCGCGAGCAGCGATTCCGCCCGGGCAGCAGCTTCTTCCACCGCAACCTCGAACAGGGTTTCTTCAGCCTGCTGTTCCTGGCGCAGGCCATGGCCGACGAAAACCTGCCCAAACCGATGCAGCTGACGGTGCTGAGCACCGGCGCCGTACGGGTCAAGGACGAACCCCTGCCCTACCCTGAAAAGGCCACGGTGGCCGGGCCGGTCAAGGTGGCACCGCGCGAGCTGCCCGGCCTGAGCTGCGGCTGGCTGGACCTGCAACTGTCCGAGGCACCCACCGGCTGGCGCACCCGCCCGGATCCCGCCGCCCTGCTGTCCCTGGTGGACCCGGTGCTGGAAGAGCTGCTGTCCTCACCCGGCAACCGCCAGGCGGCCCTGCGCGGCCCGCGCCGCCTCGAACTCGGTTTTGCCCATCTGCCGCTGCCGCCAGCGGCCGACCTGACCCTGCTGCCCGAGCGGGCGGTGTGTCTGATCACCGGCGGTCTGGGCGGCATCGGCCTGACCGTGGCCGAGCGCCTGGCGCGCGAGAAACAGGCCCGGCTGGTGCTGCTGGCCCGCAACCCGCTGCCGGCTGCCGAGACCTGGGACGAGGTGCTGCGCACCCGCAGTCCCGACGACAACCAGGTGCGCCGCATTCTGGCCGTGCGCCACCTGCAGTCCCTGGGCAGCGAGGTCACGGTGCTGGCGGCCGATGTCTGCAACGTCAACGACATGCAGGCCGCGGCCCGCCAGGCGCAGGCGCTGGGCGGTCGCATCCACCTGGTTGTGCACGCGGCCGGTGTGGTCGACGACGGGCCGCTGCTGACCAAGACCTCGGGCCAGGTCGAAGAGGTGTTTGCGCCCAAGGTGCACGCGGTGCAGATCCTGGACGAGCTGTTCCCCGACGGCAGCATCGATACGCTGGTGCTGTTCTCGTCCACCAGCACGGTCACGGCACCGGCGGGTCAGGTCGACTACGTGGCCGCGAACGAGTACCTCAACGCCTACGCGCGCCACCGCGCGGGCGGCAAAACCCGGGTGCAGGCCATCAACTGGGGCGTCTGGAACGAGGTCGGCATGGCCGCCTCGGCCATGGCCGAACGCCTGGGCGAGAAGCCCCCGGCGCCGCGCCACCCGGTCGGCCAGCCCTTGCTCGACGAGGCCAGCTTCGACAGCCAGGGGCACCGCCTGTTCAGCAGCACATTGCGCTGCGAGGACCGCTGGATCCTGGACGGCCACCGGACCAAGGCTGGACAGGCCCTGCTGCCGGGCACCGGCCACCTGGAGCTGGCAGCCGAGGCCTTGCGGGCCAACGGCGAGGTCGGCGGCTTCACCCTCGAAGACCTGTATTTCTTCCGGCCGCTGGAGGTCGACGACGACCAGCCCCGGCAGTTGCGGGTGCGCCTGGCCCGCAGCGAGGAAGGCTACCGCTACGAAGCGCGCAGCGATTGCCTGGTCGATGACCGCACCGGCTTCCAGCTCAACGCCCAGGCCACGCTGCTGCCAGGCCAGCCACCCGCGGCCGCTTCGCTTGACCTGCAGACGCTGCTGGCGCGCTGCCCCTCGCACCGGGAAGAAGATCCGGCAGGCTGGCGCTCGCCACAGGAATACCACCTGAACTTCGGCCCCCGCTGGCGCGTGGTGCGCTCGGTCGCCTACGGCCAGGGAGAGGGCCTGGCCCGCCTGCAACTGCCTGCGGCCTTCGAAGACGACCTGAAGCAAGGCTGGCTGCTGCACCCGGCCCTGATGGACCTGGCCACCGGTTGGGCCATGCGGCTGATCAGCGGCTATGCCCCCGACCACCTCTGGGTGCCGGTGTCCTACCGGCGCGTGCGGGTGCACCGACCCTTGCCGGCCACCGTCTGGAGCTGGATGCGCAACGCCCAGGACAACCGGTCCGACGCCCCCATGGCCGTGTTCGATGTCACCCTGTGTGATGAACAGGGCCAGGTCTGCCTGGAGGTGGAGGGCTTCTCGATCCGGCGCCTGGACGCCTCGGGCTTTGCCAGCAGCAGCAAGATCGACCCGCGCGAAGTCGAGTTCGACCCCGCCTCGCACGGGGGCACCAGCGAACACAAGCTTTCGCCTGGCGAGGAGCAGCTCCAGTACAACATCTCGCAAGGCATACGGCCCGCCGAAGGCGCCGATGCCTTTGGCCGCGCCCTGGCCACCGGTTTGCCACAGGTCATCGTCTCGTCGATGGAGCTGGACGCGCTGGTGCGCCAGGCGGGCCAGTCGATCGCCAGCGAGGGCGGTGACGGTCAGAAATTCCAGCGTCCCGACCTGGACAGCGAGTACATCGCGCCGCGCAACGACGTCGAACGCACCCTGGTCGGCTTCTGGGAAGAGTTGCTGGGCGTGAACCAGGTCGGGGTGCAGGACAGCTTCTTCGACCTGGGCGGCCATTCGCTGATTGCGGTGCGCCTGTTCGCCATGATCAAGAAGGCCTACCGGGTCGAGTTTCCAATCTCGGTGCTGTTCGAAGCACCCACCATCGCCCTGTGCGCCGAAATGATCCGTGAGCGCATCGGCGACACCGACAGCGCTGCAGCCGACGTCCCGGCAGCGCCCAAGGCGACGCGCCGGCGCTTCACCCATCTGGTGGCCATGCACGACGGCGAAGGCGGCGTCCGCACCCCCTTCTTCCTCGTGGCCGGCATGTTCGGCAATGTGCTGAACCTGCGACACCTGGCACGCCTGCTGGGCGCCGACCGGCCTTTCTATGGCCTGCAGGCGCGGGGCCTGTACGGTGACCAACCGCCGCACGAGACCTTCGAAGAGGCCGCGGCTGACTGCATCGCCGAAATGCGCCAGGTGCAACCCCACGGACCTTACCTGCTGGGCGGCTTCTCGGGTGGCGGCATCACGGCTTACGAGATTGCGCGCCAGCTCGAAGCGGCTGGCGAGTCCGTGCGCCTGCTGGTGATGCTGGACACACCACTGCCCACCTCGCCTCCATTGAGTGCCATTGACAGGGCACTGATCAAGCTGGCAGATGTTCGCACAAAAGGCCCTGGCTATCTGTGGCACTGGGCGCGCCAGCGTTGGAACTGGGAGATGCAACGCAGGCAATCCAGAGATCGGCCTCAGCCCAGCCCCTCTTCTCACCAGCTGCACAACGCGGCCATCGAGATGGCTTTCCGCGATGCACTCCCGCGATACCGTGTGCAGCGCTGGAACGGCACGTCCGTGTTGTTCAGACCGCCGCTGGACCTTCGTTGGAAAATCAGCGGAGGTCGCTGGGTGAACAGAGACCGGGAAGTCGTTTTTCCGGACAACGACTGGACCCGGTTCATTCCCTCATTGCAGGTGATGGAGGTCCCCGGCGACCACGACTCCATGGTGCTTGAGCCCAACGTGCGCGTACTCGCCAGACTGATGAACGATTGCATCGCCAAGGCCGAAGCCGTTGCAGACCCGATAAGCCCATGAGTGCCACTGACGGTCCCCGCGTGTTGACGGTGGTGCTGAACTTTCGCACCCCCGACCTGACCTTGCGCGCAGTCGAGGCGACCCTGAAGGCGATGGACGGCGTGGCCGGGGCCATCACCGTGGTGGACAACGATTCGGGTGACGGCTCTTTCGAACGCCTCAGTCAAGCTGTTCAGGCCAGGGGCTGGGATCGCGTGCGCGTTCTGGCATCCGGTCACAACGGCGGCTACGGTGCTGGCAACAACTTCGGGATCCGTCAGGGCTTGCCCGACGGCACCAGGCCCGACTTTGTCTACATCCTGAACTCGGACGCCTTTCCCGAACCGGCAGCGGTTCGCGAGCTGCTCGGTCACATGGAGTCCCATCCTGACATCGGCTTTGCCGGCAGCCGTATCCACGGTGAGGACGACGCCTATCACCAGACGGCGTTCCGCTTCCCGGGTGTGTTCAGCGAGCTTGAAGGTGCTGCCTGCACGGGGCCGATTTCACGCCTCTTGAAAAACCACGTCGTGGCCCTGCCTGAACCCACCGACACCCAGGCCGTTGACTGGATGGCCGGCGCCAGCCTGATGGTTCGCCAACAGGTGTTCGACGAGGTGGGTCTGTTCGACGAAGCCTTCTTCCTCTATTTCGAGGAGACCGACCTGTGCCTGAGGGCGCGGCGCGCGGGATGGGGCGCCGTCTACCTGCCCAGCAGCCGGGTCATGCACATCGGATCGGTGTCCACCGGCATGAAAACCTGGAAGCGGATGCCCTCGTTCTGGTTTGATTCCAGGCTGCGCTATTTTGTCAAAAATCATGGCGTGACCTACGCCGCAGTCGCAACCTTGGCTTACGCTGCAGGCGCCATGATTTCCCGACTGAGGTCGCTCGCCGGCGGCCAGAGGCCGGAGCCAGCAGAGCACTTTCTGTCCGACCTGCTGCGGCATGCGCTGCGCAGCGCGTGGCATCGCCGGGTGGGCGGCCCCAGCGGTACCCGCTACTCCTGACACCGCGTTTTCCGATCACCGGAGCCTTTCATGAGCCATTTCACCTGCGTCGTCGTCGGCAACGAATCCCTGCTCATCCAGTGTGCAGAGCGCATCAGGCAGGGGGGCAACACCATCCAGGCCGTGGTGACCCGTCACCCCGACATCCGACAGTGGGCGCATGGACTGGGATTGCGTATCGAAGCGCCTGGAAAGGACCTCGTCGCCCGGTTGGCCGACCTGGACTACGACTGGCTACTGAGCATCGCCAACCTGTCGGTGATCGATCAGGCCCTGATCGACAAGGCCCGCCAAGGCGCCATCAACTTCCACGACGGCCCGCTGCCGCGGCATGCCGGCCTGAACGCACCGGTGTGGGCCATCCTGGCCGGCGAGAAACAGCACGGCGTGACCTGGCACCTGATGCAGGGCGGCATCGACGAAGGCGACATCCTCAAGCAACGGCTGTTCGACCTGGCCCCAGGCGAGACCGCGCTGACCCTCAACACCCGCTGTTACGAGGCTGCCATCGACAGTTTCGACGAACTGCTGACAGATCTACAGAGCGGCACCACCCGGCGCACACCGCAGGATCTGGGGCAGCGCAGCTACCACGCCCGCCTCGACCGGCCGGCCGCGGCAGCCCGGATAGACCTGGCTCGCCCGGCCCAAGAGGTGCTGGCACTGGTATCTGCTCTGGACCATGGAAGCTACTGGAACCCTCTGTGCCTGCCCAAGCTGGAGACCGCTGATCGTGTGCTGGTGGTCGGCGCTGCGACCCTGGAAGCCGAGGCAGCGTCGGCGCCGCCGGGACAGGTGGTCGAAGCCACCATGGGTGGACTGGTGGTCGGCACCGGCTCGACGCCGGTGCGGTTGACCGGCCTTCGCGACATGAACGGGCAGGCCGTGTGCCCAACGACCGTGGCCAGGCCAGGTGAGCGCCTGGGCCTGCCCGACGCGGCTTCGACCCAGGCGCTGACCGAGGCCCTGGCGCGCGTGGTCGGCGGCGAAGCGACCTGGCGCCCCCGCTTGCGGGCACCCGAACCCATCGAGCTGCCGGTGTTGGGCGCCGACAGCGGCTCGGCCGATCTGCGCCCCATTGCCCTGACACTGCCGAGCAGCCTTGGCGGAACCCGTCTGGCCGCCGTCGTGGCGGCCTGGGCGGCGCGGGTCGGCGCACGCCCCAGCCTCGACCTTGCCTGGCGAACGATTGATGCGCACCTGCCAGCGACCTACTTCTCGACCTGGGTTCCGCTGCGCCTGGGCGTCGACAACGACGTCCGATTCGGTGACTTCGAACAACAGGTGGCCCACGCGCTGGAGCCCGTGCGTCGCCACCCGGGTTTCCTGCTGGACCTGGTGCTGCGGGACCCGGCCATTCGCACACTGACCGTGCCGCAGCTCGGTATCAACGAGGCATCGGGTGCCATCGACGGATGTGTCGTCACCGTGGCGCTCGGCGGAGCGAACGGGCCCTCCCTCTGGTTCGATGCCAGGCGCCTGGCCGAGTCGACGGCCCAGGAGCTGGCCCAGCGCCTGCAGCGCGTCGCCGACACGCTGGCCGCGCCCAATGCCCTGGATCTGAAGCTTGGCGCACTGTCTCTCATGTCGACCTCTGAGCGCCAGCGCGTGCTCTACGACTGGAACGAGACCCGCTGCGACTACGCTCGCCAGACCTGCGTACACGAGTTCTTCGAACAGCAGGTGAAACGTACGCCCGAGGCCACCGCGGTGGTGTTCGAGGGCGAAGCACTGAGCTACGACCAGCTCAACCGCCGCGCCAACCAGGTGGCGCATCGTCTCGCCGCCATGGGCGTCAAACCGGGCACCCTGGTCGGCCTCTACACCCGCCGATCGCTGGACCTGCTGGTGGGCGCCCTGGCCATCCAGAAAGCCGGTGGCGGCTATGTGCCGCTGGACCCGGCCTACCCGGCCGACCGCATTGCGCTCTACATCGAGGACAGCGGTGCACCGGTCATCGTGGCCCAGTCCGAGCTGCTGGACGACCTGCCTGCACACCAGGCCCAGGTGCTGGTGATCGACGAGGACGCGGCCATCGCCGCCCAGCCCGAGGACGACCTGGCCAGCGGCGTGCAGCCCTCGGACATCGCTTACATGATCTACACCTCCGGTTCGACCGGCCGGCCCAAGGGTGTCATGGTCGAGCACCGCAACGTGGCCAACTTCTTCCGCGGCATGGACGACCGGATCGAGCACGACCCGCCGGGCGTCTGGCTGGCGGTGACCAGCCTGTCCTTCGACATCTCTGTGCTCGAGCTGTTCTACACCCTGGCGCGTGGCTTCAAGCTGGTGCTCTCCAGCGACGAAAACCGCGCCCTGGTCTCCAGCGGCCGCCTGCCGCTGTCGGCCAGCCAGATGGACTTCAGCATCTACTACTGGGGCAACGACGACGGCGCCGGTCCCAAGAAGTACGAACTGCTGCTGGAGGGCGCCAAATTCGCGGACAAGCACGGCTTTTGTGCTGTCTGGACACCCGAGCGGCACTTCCACGCCTTCGGTGGTCCGTACCCGAACCCCTCGGTCACTGGCGCCGCCGTGGCCGCCGTGACGAAGAACATCGGCGTGCGGGCCGGCAGCTGCGTGGTGCCCCTGCACCACCCGGCGCGCATCGCCGAAGAGTGGGCCGTCATCGACAACCTGACCAATGGCCGCGCTGGCCTGGCCGTGGCTTCGGGCTGGCACCCGGACGACTTCGTGCTGCGTCCCGAGAACACCCCACCGGCCAACCGGCAGGCCCTGTTCGATACCACCGAGCAGATCCGCCGCCTGTGGCGCGGTGAGGCGGTCGACTTCCCGACAAAAAACGGCACCTTCGCGGTCAAGACCCAGCCGCGACCGGTGTCCAAGGAGCTGCCGATCTGGGTGACCACCGCCGGCAACCCCGAGACCTGGCGTGAGGCCGGCCAGGTCGGCGCCCACGTGCTGACCCACCTGCTCGGCCAGTCGATCGACGAGGTGGCAGACAAGATCCGCATCTACCACGAGGCCCTGCGCGCCGCCGGGCACGACCCGGCCCGCTTCAAGGTCACGCTGATGCTGCACACCTATGTGGCGCGTGACCGCGAACAGGCCCGTGAGACCGCACGCGGCCCCATGAAGGACTACCTGCGCAGCGCCGCTGGCCTCATCAAACAGTACGCCTGGGCTTTCCCTGCCTTCAAAAAGCCTCAGGGTGTGACCAATCCGGCCGAGATCGACATCCGCACCCTGAACGCCGAAGAGCTCGAAGGCATTCTGGACTTTGCCTTCCAGCGCTACTTTGAAGATTCAGGTCTGTTCGGCACCGTTGACGACTGCCTGCAGCGTGTCGAGCAGCTCAAACGCATCGGCGTCAACGAAGTGGCCTGCCTGATCGACTACGGCATCCCGAGCGAAAAGGTCATGGAAGCCCTGTACCCGCTGGCCGAGGTGCTGCGCCGCTCGAACGAGCCGGCCGAGTTGCCCGCCGACGACTTCTCCATCGCGGCCCAGATCGTGCGCCACGGCGTGACCCACCTGCAGTGCACGCCCAGCATGGCGCGCATGATCGCCATGAACGACGAGGCCCGCATGGCCCTGGGCCGGATCAAGCTGATGATGATCGGGGGTGAGGCGCTGCCCGGCGCCCTGGTGGCCGAGCTGGGCCGCTACAGCCAGGCGCGTATCGAGAACATGTACGGCCCGACCGAGACCACCATCTGGTCGTCCACCGAAACCGCCAGCGCCGACGAGTCGGTGGTCAACATCGGCCGCCCCATCGCGAACACCCAGTTGTACGTGCTCGACGAACGGCGAGAGCCCGTGGCCGTCGGCGTGCCGGGCGAGCTCTACATCGGTGGCGACGGGGTCACGCGTGGCTACTGGCAGCGCCCCGACCTGACTGCCGAGCGCTTCGTGCCCGATCCCTTTGTGAAACCCGAATGTGCAGCCCCCGGCGGCGCCCGCATGTACCGCACCGGCGACCTGGCGCGCTGGCGGCCCGACGGGCGCATCGACTTCCTGGGTCGGGCCGACTTCCAGGTCAAGATCCGCGGCTACCGCATCGAGCTGGGCGAAATCGAAGCCGTGCTCGAAGGCCAGCCCGGCGTCCGCCAGGCGGTGGTGGTGGCGCGCGAAGACAACCCGGGCGACGTGCGCCTGGTGGCCTACCTGCGCACCGACCCCGGTGTTTCGACCGACAGGCTGCGCGAGACCATTGGCACCGTGCTGCCCGAGCACATGCTGCCGGCCCACTTCGTGACCGTCGACGAATTCCCACTCACCCCCAACCGCAAGGTGGACCGCAAAGCCTTGCCCGCCCCGAGCGCCAACCCGCAGCGCGAAGCGGCACAGGCCTACGTGGCGCCGGAAAACGCCATCGAGCAACAGATCGCCGAGATCTGGGTCAAGGTGCTGGGCGTGCCTCGCGTGGGTTCCAAGGACAACTTCTTCGCCCTGGGTGGCCATTCACTGCTGGCGGTGCAGGCGCACCGCGAAATCCGTCAGGCCCTGGGCACCAGCAAGCTCAGCATCACCGACATCTTTCGCTTCCCGGTGCTCGAAGCTTTGGCCCGGCACCTGGACGACAAACCCGAAAACAGTGTCGTGAGCGCGGCCGAGACAGCCGAGAGGGCCCAGCTGCGCGCCGATGCCATGTCGAGGCGGCGGGCGATGCGGTCGGGACAGGGAAGCACCACCTGACCACTCAACATGCCTGTTGCTGTGAACCATGCCTGTCTCGAAACACGGCTGCAGGCCTTGCTTGCCCGTGATGCGGCGGCAGCCTGTCTGGACACCCGGGAGGGTGACATGGCTGCCCTGGACTTGAACGAGCGCATGGCCGTGGCAAAGGCCGTCGGCCGTCGTCAGCAGGAGTTCGCCGCCGGTCGAATGGCTGCCCGCCTGGCCATGCACCGACTGGGCCGACAGCAAGAATCCGTGCCTGTGAACCCGGACCGGTCGCCGAACTGGCCGGCGGGGCTGGTGGGGTCCATCTCCCACTCCGGGAGCACCTGCGTCGCCGTGGTCGCGCTTGGCCGGTCATGGCATTCGGTCGGTGTCGACGTGGAGCCTGATCTGGGCTTGTCGCCCGATCTCTGGGACACCATCCTGACGCCTGAAGAACACAGGCGCGTTTCCCAGATGCCCGAAACGCTTCGAGAGCGCTGGGCAACCCGTGTTTTCTGCGCCAAGGAAACCTACTACAAGTGGGTGTACCCTCGTCTAGGCTTGGTTCTTGACTTTCAAGCGGTGGTGGTCGACATGGATTCCACCCTCGGCAGCACGCGGTTTGGCCTTCGCCCACTGCACAGCAGCGCGAAGAAGGCAACCCCTCCTGGTGTGCAAGGGACGCTCACCGTTGCGCAAGGCCAACTGATCGGCCTGCTGATTCACTGAGAGCCTGAGAACACCGCGTGTATCGCATGAACCGCTCACTTGTTGTTGCACCCAGTCTGGGCGCCGGGACCGGACGGCCAGACCAGATCCGCTTGACCGGCAAATTCGTCTCCGGTATGCAGGCCTATGTGGACCTGTGGGATGGGCCGGTGACCGTTTTGATCGAACCGGAAGAGGGTGATCACTCAGGCAACCTCGATGATGTCTGGATTCGACCGGATGAACTGCCTTTTGAGACCGTGGTCGCCCGTTTTGACTCCGACACCGCCAGACAGACGATGGTCAATGCCGGCGTGGTGCTGGGTGGCCCCGATCATCGATTGAACCAGGCGGCAACTGTCTGTGCTCGTGCCGGCGTGCCCTACGTCATGGTCACCGAATACAGCCTGAAAACCCGATTGCAGATCGTCGATGCCGACAACCTGGTTTTCTGGCGCCGCTGGCGCCGGCGCCAATGGGAAGCCCGGCAGGAGGCAGCCACTGTGGCGTGCGTGCGCCTGGCCGCAGGTATTCAGTGCAATGGCACCCCCACCTTTGAGGCCTACCGGGAACTCAACAGCAACGCCCTGCTTTACTTCGACAGCCGGGTGTCAACGGAGATGATTCCAGCCGCGCCCGGGCTGGAAGATCGCCTGCTGCAGTTCACCGAGCAACGCCCATTGCGCCTGGCGTTCAGCGGCCGCCTGAGCCGGATGAAGGGCGCGGATCACCTGGTGAAGTTTGCCTTGGCCTTGCGCGACATTGGCATCCCTTTCCGGCTCGACATCTATGGCGACGGACCGCTGGCACAAGGCATGGCAGAGGACATCCGCAGCCATGGACTTCAGACACAGGTGTTCCTGGGCGGGGTGCTGGACTTTGCCCATGAACTCATGCCATTGATGCGCCGGGAAGTGGACCTGTTCGTGTGTTGTCACCGACAGGGAGACCCTTCCTGTACCTACCTGGAGACGCTGGCCTGCGGCGTGCCCATTGCAGGCTACGACAACGAAGCCCTGTCGGGCCTGCTCCGGCTGTGCCCTGCGGGAAGTGTCGTGGCCATGGACGACGGAGCAGCCCTGGCCGCAGAGGTTGCCCGGCTGGCCCGCTCCCCGCAGGAGCTGCTCAAGATGGCCCGCGCCGGTCTGGCGTTTGCAAGGCAGCACACCTTCGAAATGGAGTTCAGGGCGCGCATCGCTCAGTTGAAACGCCTGATGAGCCGCAGAGTCTCCGCCTGAAATCGGGCGGTGTTTCCTTCCCCACTTCGAAAGCACCGCATGTTGGACAAGCTATCCTGGCACGCAAGGCATCTGCTTTATCAGGCCGGATGGCCCGTGCGCTTTGGGCACCATCGATTCAAAGTCGCGGGGTACCATTCCGGACGCTTTGTCGCACCGGACAGCGAGCACGAACAGTTCATGGGTGTGCTCATCCGGCGGCTGCTGCTGGAGCGACCCGGGGCCTTCATAGACGTGGGCGTCAATGTCGGCCAGACATTTGCCAGGGTCCTGGCTGTTGAAAAAGACCGACAGTACCTGGGCTTCGAGCCCCAGTTGTCCTGTTGCTTCAACGTTGACCATTTCATCAGGATCAACCGCATCGCCAACGCCAGCGTCATACCCATCGCGTTGTCTGACTCCAACGCACTGAAGCCGTTCTTCACCAATGGACAGACGGACGAATGCGCCAGCCTCATCGATGACCCGTCAAGCGTCCACGAGGTCAGCCTCGTTCAATGCAGGGTGGGCGACGAAGTTCTTGACGAGTTGGGCATCAACGCCATCGCTGCCATCAAGATTGATGTCGAAGGCGCGGAAATCCATGTGATTCGAGGTCTTCGGGACACGCTGCGCAGGCTGCGGCCACCTGTGATTTTCGAGGTCCTGCCCAACTTTTTCGGGATCGGGGAGCGCACCCGCCACCCCGAGATGGTCTGCGAAAGAAACCGTGGCAATGCCGACTCGATTGCCGAGGAGTTTCACCGTGTGGGCTACAGGCTGGTCCAGATAGACGAATCCTCGGCTGAAGAAACCCCCATCGAGAAGTTCGACCTGGACGATGAGGCGCAGTTTCGGGGCACAAGCTTCATGGCGCGCCCGATTTGACGCGGCATGACCAACGCGTGATGGCTGGTATCAGCGGGTTGTCGTGTATTCCTGCAGGGCGGCCGACAGACTTTCGAGGTTCAAGAAGACCTCCAGACTCAGCGAATCGGGGTCAAGAAAAACCTGAAACTCCTGTTCAATGTGCATGATCAGCTGCAACAGCCCGACCGAGTCAAGCACCTCGATCAAGCGGTCGTTGGCAGGATCAAATTCGGGCGATACGTTCTCACGGACGTAGTGGGTCAGCCGCCCGTAGAAATCGGTCTCCGCGCCATCGCCCCCTTGAGCACCGGCCCCCTGCGTGTTCATACTTTCCTTTCCATCGAGCTCTGATTGTAAAACCCTCAGTCCACGGTGGTGGGCATGACCACGGCACCCCGATCCGATCGGACAACCATGAACTCCTGGGCGCGAGGGTGTGATATGAACCTGGAGGGACTGGAGCTGGGTCCATACGCACCACTGGCGTGAACCGCCAGAACATCGCCCTCGTCCAGACGCGCAAGCGCAACGCCTTTGCCCAGGGTATCGATGGTCGTGCAAAGCGGCCCGTACAGGTCCTGGGGTTCCGAGGGCGACTGCGAAGGCTTTGTCAGCACCTGCATCCGGTAGGGCCGGTGAATGACCATGCCAAGGTGCCCTGCGGCACCCAGGTGGTGGTTCATGCCACCATCCAGAACCACCACACGCCTGCCACGCGATACCTTCGTATGCACGACACGGGCCAGGTAGATGCCGGCTTCTCCCACCAGAAAACGCCCCGTTTCGAGCAGCAGCTGGGTCTGTGAAAAGCGGTTCAGTGACGTCAGACGCGCGGCCTCGGGCAAGACCCTTTGGGCAACGGCGTCCAGGTCGACGGCCGAGTCGCCCTCATGGTAACGAATGCCCAGCCCCGAGCCGAAGACCAGCCGCTCTGGCACGATGTCCAGGTGCTCGGACGCCATTTCGAACAGACGCATGAAGTTCAGCCAGTTCTCTGCGATGGCATCTGCCTTCAGACACTGGGTACCGGAATAGGCGTGAAAACCCACAATGGACAGGTGCTGCAGTTGCGCCATCTGATCCAGAACATCCAGCAGTTCTTCTTCATCGACTCCGAACTGCGTCGCCTTGCCGGACATGTTGCTGCCAAATCCTTTGGGAACAGCCGATGGGGAGATCCGTATCAGTACCCGCTGTCTCGTGCCGAGCTCCTGCGCCACCTCGTCGAGCAGCCGCGCCTCGCGCAAGGATTCCAGCACCACTTCACCGGCTCCGCTGCGGACCGCCACCTCCAGATCGACGCGCTGCTTGGCCGGACCGGTAAAGCTGATGCGCTCCGGCGCCCAGCCCGACGACAGGCCCGCCAGCAGTTCGCCGCGACTGGAAACGTCCAGGCCCTCAACCTGCGCCGACATCCACTTGAGCACAGCCGGATTCGGGTTGCACTTCATGGCGTAGCTGACGAGAAAGCGACCAGCGAACGCTCGCCTGAGCGCATCGATCTGGGCGGCGATGCGGTCTGTGAAGTACACGAAGGTCGGTGTCCCGTGGTCACGGACCACCGACTCCAGAACACCACGTTCTTCCTCGGAAAGGGAATCTGGGCTACTCATGGCATGTCATTTTGTAAGCAAGAACCGTGCAGCCTGTGCTCGCAGCGCCTGTCTGTCTGGCTTTCCACTGGCTGTGAGCGGGAACTCCGGCCAGATTTCAATCAAAGCAGGCAGCATGTAGGTGGGAAGACGCCGCACCGCCTCGGCCTTGAGCCCTTGCACGGTCAGGGCGGCACCGGAAGGCTCGGGTACCACGAACACGGCCAGCGCCGGATCTGCACCCTCCAATGGAACACTCACCGCTTCGGCCGTCAGAACGCCCGGCACGTTCGCCATCTGCGCAGCCACCTCGGCCAGGTGAACACGATTGCCAGCCACTTTGACCAGGTCATCCTCACGGCCCTCCAGGTACAGATACCCCTGTTCATCCAGGTAGCCCTGATCGCCGGTGAAGATGGCGAAGGCCGACGGATCGTCCGGACCGAAAAAGGGATTGGGTCGCCGTTTCTCGTCCAGCTCAGCGCCCCTGAGGTATCCCATCATGGTTCCGAGACCGGTGTGGACCACCTCGCCCCTTTCTCCCGCCGAGGCTTTTGAACCGTCTGACCTCACGACATAGACGCGTGCCGATCCAAAGGGTTTGCCCACACTGGTGGGCCGCTGGGCAAAAGCATCGGCATGCAGCGCCGTCGACCTGAAGCTCTCGGTCTGCCCGTAGGTCTTGAAAATCGCCACACCCCGTGCCGCCTGTCCCAGCAACTGCAGACGGTCGGCACTCATGTTGCCCCCGGATATGGTCAGGTAGCGCAAGCTGGCATGCGAGCCATCCTTGTCAAACGCCTTGCCCGCTTTCAGCAAGGAAAGCCAGATCGAGGGCACGGCCGACACGCCCGTCACACCGTGTGCTGCGACCGCATTCAGGACATCGGTGGGCAGCCATGAGTCCAGAATGACCAGGCGGGCACCCGAAACCAGACTGCTCATCAGCTGATTCAAGCCCACGTCGAACGAAAACGGCAGCAAACTGAGCAGCACATCGGCCTCGGAGAGGGAGAACAACTCACATTCCGCCCGGGCACGGTCATGCAGATCCGACCAGCTGACCAAGACCCCTTTGGGTGCTCCGGTGGAACCGCTGGTAAATAGACACACCGCAGCCCGCTCTGGCTCCAGCTTCTCGGCCTGGCCGCTGGCTATCGGATCAAGCGCATCCCGCATGGCCTGGATCTCGCGAACACTCGCCTGCGCCCGAAGGGCCTCGAGTGCCGCTCGTGACCTCGCTGTCCTGGCCGGTGGATCCAGCCACCACCAGTCGGTTGACCGGATGCGCTTCTGCTCAACCAAGCCGTCCTGCAGCGCCGGCATCCCCGCGGAGTCGACCAAGGCGACGCGGGCATCACAGGCATCGAGCACGCCGAGCAGCTGCGGGAGCCGAAACTTGGGGCTCACCCCCGCAAACACCTTTCCACAGGCTATCGCGCCGATCATCATGGCCACGACCTCGACGGACTTCCCGGCATAGCTGGGGACGAACGGACTGACCACGTCCGACTGCCGCAGCAATTCACAGGCCAGTCGCGAGGACTGCAGGAGTTCGGACCAGCTGATATCTCTTGGCGCTGCGCCCACCATGACGTGGCGAATGGCCACGTCATCGGGCCGGTGCGCTGCATGGCGGGCCAGCAGATCCAGTATGTCCGGTGCCGCCACTGGCGGCATGCTGGCCGATCGCCTCATGGACCTGTGCGCGGCGATCAGCTGGCGGTGCCCGTCCTCGTCAGGACGAGGTCAGGGCCATAACGCGCTTCGAACCGATCTGCCAGCGCGCACAGCGACTTCTTCAACTCGTCGTGGTCGAACAGCCGGCGCATGAAGTACATGGTCTCGAACAGCTCGAACGCACTCTTTCCTGATCGGGCCTTGCCATCACGCACCCGGTCAAACACGTGACGCCGGGTCAGTTGATAGGCCTGCAAGGCGAAATTCCACTCCGGAATGCTGCCGATGAGACGCGACATGGACAGGAAGACATCCGTCTGATCAAACGGAATGGCCCGAACCTGACAGGCCACCGGCATCGTGTCGATCGCCTCGAGTTCCTCAAATGAGCCAAAGCGGTCATCGACCCCCACGACCTGACCATCGATATCGAGCACGGGCAGCAATGGGTACAGGCGACAGACCACCGTTCGCGTCATGTGTTCGCAACAGCAGCCACTGCGTCGACTGACAAGCTCCTCGGCGACGATCACCCGGTCATCTATGGTGTATCGGGTGACGCGGTGTTCGTGTTCACCAAACTGCGCGGTCCAGCCCTTCGCCTGGAGGTAGTCGTATTCACCCGGGAGCAGCGGCAAGGCCTGGAAGGGTTTGTTCGTGAGAATCTTGAAGCGCGACTTGTAGCGCGCAAAACCACAGCAGTGGGCATCGCCGCACAGCTTCCAGCATTCAGGCACATACAGAAGGTCGGAGGCGTACAGCGCATCGAGCGCACTGCGGTAGCGATCGGAATCCTGGTTGCTGGTCATGGTGGCGAAACGGGTGCTTTGGCAGGTGGGCTGTCAGGCTTTGGGGCCGAGGCCTCAGAGCGAATCTTCATCGATCGGGCGGGCACGCCCATGGCCACCGAGTGAGGCGGCACGTCGGTGATGACCAGCGAATTGGCGGCAATGCGCGCGCCGTCACCAATTTTCACGCCACCAAGGATGGCGGCGCCTACACCGATGAACACGTCGTTGCCAATCACGGGAACAGCATCGGACATGTTGGTACCAATGGTCACGTTGTGCATCACCCCCACCCGGTCGCCGATGACCGTGTCCGGGTGAATGGACAGGGAACCATCGGCATGCACGATGTGAAACCGCCGACCGATCGTCACCTCACGTGGCATGTGCACGCCGGTGAGGATTTCGCAAAGCAGGTACAAGAGCCCGTACAGCTTCCCTGTGATCCAGCGCAGAAAGCCGACACGCTGCGCCAGGGACCACCGACCGTACCGGTAAGTCAGCATGGCCCAGAAGGCGCGGTTCTTCAGGGAACGACCATGAACTTCGTAATCTTCTCTGATGTTCTCGAACATGGGTTGGGGGTCCAGCGAGCACAAGCTCAGTTTCCTGCCCTCAAACAGACCAGCACAACGGCGTTGCGCCGGCCCATCTCCCCCGAGGGAAAGGGCAACAGAACCATGACAGGACCTTCGCAGATCCTGTTTGTACAGACTGCGAACCTGAAAGCCAATTCAGGAGCGCGGGCCGAGCAACGAACTCATTGGCCACGCTTCTTCAATTTCACGCGCCAAGCACCCTCGTGAATGAGTCATGCACTTTCAGTATAAGGCGTATGCATGACGCTCGGGATCTTTTGGTGTGCTTTCCTCCTCCCGAACCGGGGTTGGAACGCCAGGAATTCGCCTTGACCCTGTGCACAGGGTCGCCCGAGGCGCTGCTGGTCCACAAAAAACGGCGCTCCTCCGGTCAAATGCCTGGAAAATGGGGTAAGTCTCTTGTTTTCATTCACACTGGCTCAAACAACATGCCCCTGCACCGGACTGCCCAATGGCTGTTGCTGCTGATGCTGAGCGCCTGCAGCTTCCAGAAAACCCTGCCCCCCGAAGAACTGGATCGGCTCTACACCACGCCATTGACACCGCCCGAGAAGCCCGTGCGGGTGTTTCATATCGGCCACAGTCTCGTCAACCGGGACATTCCCATGATGCTCGAACAGTTGTCCGGGCCCGGCCACGACCACCGCTCGCAGCTGGGTTGGGGGGCCACCCTCAGGTCGCATTGGGAGCCCAAGGTACCCATCAACGGCTTCGAAATCGAGAATGCCCACGACCGCTATCAGGACGCCAAAGAGGCGCTGGCGGACGGGCAGTTCGATGTGCTGGTGCTGACCGAGGCGGTGGAGATCAAGGACTCGATCCGTTATGGCAAGAGCCCGAAGTACCTCAGGCTCTGGACGCAGGCGGCCAGAAAGGGCAACCCCGGGATCCGGGTCTACCTGTACGAACTGTGGCACCACCTCAACGATCCGCAAGGCTGGCTTGAGCGGCTGGATGCCGATCTTCCACTTCACTGGGAGGGCGTCCTGCTGGCCCAGGCTCAGGCGCACGGCGACACGGGCCCACCGATCTACGTCATACCTGCAGGTCAGGTGCTCGGGCGCTTCGCTCGCGAAGTCGAGAGCAGGGGCGGGGTCGGTGTCATGCGTTCGCGCGAAGACCTGTTCTACATCAGCAACGAAGGCGTGCGCGACGAGATCCACCTCAGCGCCATGGGCAACTACCTGGTGGCCCTGACCCATTACGCCGTGATCTACCACCGCCCTCCACCGGCAGAGCCTCTGGCGATCAGGCTGGTGGAGGGCACGGACCTGCAAGGTCTGACACCGGAGCTTGCCGAGCTGATGAGCGAGGTGGTCTGGTCCGTCGTGACCGGCTACCCCAAGACAGGGGTGGCACAGTCGGTGGGCGCAAGCGATACTCCGTCACGATCCGAAACCCCATAAACGAGGAAGGTTGCGCTCTCCATGGCAAAAGGCATGATCCTGGCAGCGGGCCAGGGAACCCGCGTGCGCCCCCTGACGCAGAAAACCCCCAAACCCATGGTGCCGATCCTGGGCAAGCCGGTGCTCGAGTACATCATCGAACACCTGGCGCGCCACGGCATCCGCGAGATCATGATCAACGTGGCCTTCAACCACTACAAGATCGAGAACTACTTCGGTGATGGTCGGCGCTGGGGGGTCGAAATCGGCTACTCCTTCGAGGGCGCCCGCGAGCATGGCGACATCGTGCCACGCGCCATGGGCTCGGCCGGTGGCATGCGCAAGATCCAGGACTTCGGCGGCTTCTTCGACGAGACCACGCTGGTGATGTGTGGTGACGCCATCATCGACCTGGACATCGGGGCCGCGCTGGACGAGCACCGCCACAAGCAGGCGCTGGCCAGCGTGGTCACGCTGGACGTGCCGCGCGACCAGGTGCAGAACTACGGTGTGGTGGTGGCCGACGAACAGGGACGGGTGCGCTCTTTCCAGGAAAAGCCCCGACCCGAGCAAGCCCTGTCCACCGCGGCCAGCACCGGCATCTACATCTTCGAGCCATCGGTGCTGGGCCTGGTGCCGCCGGGCCAACCCTTTGACATCGGCAGTGAGCTGTTTCCCCTGCTGGTCGAGCGCGATCTGCCGTTTTACGCCCAGAAGCGCTTCTTCAACTGGATCGACATCGGTCGCTTGTCCGACTACTGGCTGGTGCTGCAGCGCGTGCTGCGCGGCGAGATTGCCGAGATGGAGATGCCGGGCAAGCAGGTGCGACCAGGCGTCTGGGTCGGGCTCAACACCTCGGTCGACTGGGACGCGGTACAGATCGAAGGCCCGGTCTACATCGGCTCGAACACCCGCATCGAGGCCGGCGCGCGTGTGATCGGCCCGACCTGGCTGGGCCACGGCTGCCATCTGCGCAGTGGCTGCACCGTGGAGCGCAGCGTGCTGTTCGAGTACACCCGCATCGGGACGGCCCAGGTGGCCAGCGAACGCATCATGTCGGCCCAGTACTGCGTCGACCGGCATGGCGACACCTGGTACGTGGGTGACGAGCACGCCCCCCTGGTCTGGGGCGACGCACGCGCCTGAGGCAAGGCCCAAGCTAAACTCCGGCACCATGGTGCTGCCCAAGCGACCCCCTCGATCCATTCTGAAGCGCCGCGGCAGCATCTCCACCGCGGTGCAGACCGTGCTGGATCTGGTGGTGGTGCTCGGCCTGGCCCTGCTCCTGATTCGGCAGCAGATCGGTGAGCTTCCGGCGGCTTACTCGCTGCTGCTGATGCTGCTGGCCATAGGCATGCTGTTCGCCTACGACCAGTTCGGCGTCTACCGCAGCAACAGCAGTTTCGCGCGCAAGGCACTCACGCTGTTCAAGGCCTGGTCACTGGCGTTCGCCTTTCTGCTGGTGGTCGGCTTTGCGACCAAACAGACCGATGTCTATTCACGCCTGCTTCTGGGCCAGCTTTACATCGCGGGATATGTGCTGCAGGTGCTTCTGCACTATTTCAGCCGCGAGATCCAGACCCGCTTCATGCGCCGCGCGGTGCCCGCAGAGAACGTGCTGATCATCGGCACCGGCAAGCTCGCCCGCTACCTGCAGGGCAAGATCTCGGGCAACCCCTGGCTGAACCAGAATGTGGTCGGCTGCCTGGAGCTACCGGAGAACAAACCCGTGCGTGCAGACAAGCCTGCCGCCACCCTCTATCGGAGCTCCGATTTCGCGGCCCTCAAGGAGGCCGAGGTGATCGGCAGCCTGGACAACATGCTGGAGATCATCGAACGGCATGAGGTGCGCACCGTCTACTTCGCCATCCCGCTGGGGGACTCCGACCTGATCGAGGACATGTACTTCAAGCTGCTCGACCGGCACGTGGCGGTGCACTGGGTGCCCGACATCTTCTCGCTGCTGCTGGTGAACCACAGCGTGCGGGAGATGGCCGGCCTGCCGGTGCTCACCCTGTCGGAGACCCCCCTGACCGGCACCCGCCTGCTGCTCAAGGCGGTGGAGGACCGGGTGCTGGCCGCGCTGATCCTGCTGCTGGTCGCCCCCCTGCTGCTGATCATTGCGCTGGCCATCAAGCTGGACAGCCCCGGACCGGTGTTCTTCCGCCAGGCACGCAAGGGCTGGAGCGGCAAGGTGTTCCACATCTGGAAATTCCGCAGCATGCACGTGCACCAACCGGAAAGCGGAACGGTGCAACAGGCCACGCGCGACGACCCGCGCATCACCCGCGTCGGCGCCTTTTTGCGCAAGACCAGTCTGGACGAACTGCCGCAGGTGTTCAATGTACTGACCGGCGAAATGTCGCTGGTGGGCCCCAGGCCACATGCCGTGCAGCACGACGAAGAGTACTCACAGCGCATCGACGCCTACCTGGCACGCCACAACATCAAGCCCGGTATCACCGGCCTGGCCCAGGTGCGCGGCCTGCGTGGCGAGACCCGTGAGGTCGAGCGCATGCAGCAGCGCATCGAAGCCGACATCGAGTACATCAACAACTGGTCGCTCTGGCTGGACCTGACCATTCTGGTCCGCACGCTGGGCGCGCTGACGGGCAAGAATGCCTACTGAGCTGGCCCGCGCCTTCGAGGGCGCCACCACCCACTGGACCTTCAAGCCCAGCCGGCCCCGGTGGGACATCGTGTTGCGCCGCTGGTCCGCCCGCCGGACCCGCCGTGCGCCCCCCGAGCACCGCCTGGTCCAGCCACCCGCAGGCCCTGGTCGGTGGCTGATGTATTTCATGTACCTGCCGCAGGGGCAGTTGTCCATCCACCAACGCTTCACCCTCGAACGCCTGGAGGCAGAAGACGCAAAGCTGATGATCGTGTGTGCCTGCCCACCAGATCACCCGGTGCTTCAGAGCTTGCAGGAGCGCTGCGATGCACTGTGCTGGAAAGCGCTTGAAGGCTACGATTTCTCGGCCTATGCCGCCGGCCTGAGCGAGCTGGCCCGGCACGCCCCCGGCGCCGACGTGCTGGTGCTCAACGACTCCATGCTCGGGCCTTTCGGGCCGCTGCTGCCCTTCATCGAACAGGCGCCCTGGCGGCTGACGGGTCTGAGTGCCAGCGCCTTGAGCGAGAACCACATCCAGTCGTTTGCCTTCATCGTGCGCCAGCTCGACACCGATTTCCTGCAGGCGGTGGCGCCCGTGCTGTCCACGCGCTGGAGCTACGACCAGCCGAATGCGGTCATCCTGCTCCAGGAGACTCTGCTGGCGCGCGTTGCACATCGCCACATGGATGTCGGCGCCTATTGGTACACCGATGGCTCGCGCCACCTGGACCTGGCCCTGAACTGTCCGCAGCAGTTGGTGGAGGCGGGCTTTCCGCTGCTCAAACGTTCGCTGTTCGGCAAGTTCGCCGGCACCTTCCAGGATCCGGCAAAGATGCAGGCCCTGCTGCGGCGGCTGGGTCACCCCGACCTGGGCTGAGGCACGGACCTGCCGCATGGGCTCCAGGTCCGAGCCCGGGCCCGGGCCGACTCAGAAGAATCCGTCTTTCAAGACAAAGCCGACCACCTGCCCCGACCCGTCCAGCACGGCCACGGCGTCGGTTCTGGCCAGCACCGGCAGAAAGCGGGCCGACTCCGGTGCGACCGGCATGCGCTCAAGCTTCTCGCGGATGTCCGCCTGGCTGTCGGGGTAGCGCGCCAGCAGGGCCGACAGGGGCCGCGACGCCTTCAGGGCCGACTGACGCGCATCTGGGTCGTATGGCGCCCAGAAGCTCGGGCGCTGGCTGGTGTCCACACCGTCCAGAATGGCCGTCATCAGGGCCGCGCTGCGTTCGGCGCTGTCCTCGGCCTTGCGCACGGCGATGAGCCAGGGACCGGTCCAGGGCAGCTTTCTGAATTCGGGCAGGGCTGCGGGCAGCTCCTTTTCCAGCACCTCGGCGGCCGCGATGACACGGAAGCGGTCGTGCTCGAAGACCAGCGCCACCGGTCGTGCCAGATGCACGGCATAGAGTCCGTAAACCAGCGCCGCCAGCTGCAGCACGGCGATGGTGGTGACATCGCGACGCAAGTGCGTGGCGGTTTTGCGTTTGTCGAAAACCGCAAAGGTCAGCAGCGGCCCCATGGTCACGTCCACAGCCATGATCAGCAGCAACAGGCTGGTGCCACCGGCCATGACACGGTAGTCCCCCGGGAACCACCATCCGAACACCAGCATGGCCACCACGGCGGCCACGGCGGCCGACCACAGCAGGTGCCACGCCATGGCCTTGCCACGTACCTTGATCTGTTCCAGAAAGCCCATATGGGACACAAGTCTAGTGCAGTGTGTGACGCTGCCCGACACCTGAAACCACGCCGACCGGGTCACGACATTGCGGATCGGCGCGGTCCCTGCAGGTCTTGTTGTGGTGGCTGCGCGCGTGCGCGACGACGGTCGAACCCAGGTCCGTCAGCGGCAGTCATTGGGCGCAAAACGCGCTGGCAGGGTGCCTACCGAGCCCACCATAGAGCGAGCAGTCGAGATGATATCGCCATCCGACTGGCAGCTCCAGTCTATGGGCCCGGTGACGCCGGCCGCAAAGGACAGGCCCAGGGGCACCGGTGCCCCGCCGGGCTGGATCCAAGGGGTCAACACCAGCGTGGCGCCGGCGGGGATGTTGCCCACGTTGGTCTCGTTGTAGGTGATGGTGATTTCACCGTCGGTGGCGGCATCGGGTGCACTGGTGACCAGCACACTGGTCACGAATTTGCTGGAGGCTCCGACTCCACCGGCCTGGGCGTTCCAGGTGGCAGCGGTCGCCTGAAGGTTCTGCTGCGTGGATGCGCCCAGCCCGACCTGTCCCTTCAGATCGGCGGACAGCGACAGCCCTTCGGACACACGCGCCCGGATGGTGTAGTCCTGGTAGGCCGGCAGGGCTACGGCGGCCAGGATGCCGATGATGGCCACCACGATCATGAGTTCGATCAGGGTGAAGCCCTGGTGTGCGGCTGCGGGTTTCATCGAAAGGCCTTCAGAAAGAGAGCTCGGTATGGGTTCAATCACGCATACAACGTGCCATACAGGAACGGCCCAGCGAGCGTGAACAGGTTCACGTTTTTGTGCAACGCGGCGACAAATTCTGTCGGTCGGTGTGACAGTATTTGCCAGCAACGTATCGCAGTCTGTCGCTTGCTCTGGACAAAAGAAAGGGGTGCCTCAGCACCCCTTTTCTATGTGATCAGTCGGTAGGACAGATCACGACTTTTGCATCAACGGCAGTCGTTCGGAGCAAAACGGGCCGGCAGGGTACCAGGGGTCAAAGCGGGCAGACCACGGCCAGGAGCGGGACCCGAAACGAGGTTGGAGTCGGATGCACAGCCCCAATCGATCGTTCCGGAAACACCTGGGCCGTAGCTTGCACCCAGCTGGGCAGTGGCAGCCGCACCGGCGGCGTTGGTGCCAACGACATAGGGCGTCAGCACCAAGGTGGCGTTGGCTGGAATGCTGCCGACGTTGGCCTGGTTGTAGGTGATGGTGACCTCGCCTGTGCCCGCTGCGATCTGAACACTGGTCACGTACTTGCTGCTAGCACCCGTGTTGCCGGCCTGAGCATTCCATGTGGCTGCGGCAGCGTTCAATTCGTTCAGCGTCGCCGAGCTGTCACCGATCAGCGTCTTGGCGCCACCGGCGACCGACAGGCCTTCCGTCACACGGGCGCGGATGGTGTAGTCCTGGTAGGCGGGCAGGGCCACGGCAGCCAGAATACCGATGATGGCCACCACGATCATCAGTTCGATCAGGGTGAAACCTTTTTGCATGGAACGCTTCATGAAACTCTCTCCTTGGTTGAAAACAAATCCCTTGGGGGGTGTGGGCGCGTTCTCTTGAGCAGGACGCGTGCCAGCCTGAAATAGCCGGTTTTCTGCGGGCTTTTTCACGCTTTGCGCCGTTCGGGTGACAAATCGTGTCGGCGAAGCGGGGCAGAGGCTGACAAAAATTGTCAGGCTGGGTGGGGGCGACAGGATTTGTCACTGCTTGCACAGGGTCTTTGTGTTCGTGTCTGTGGGCCTGCTTGCCTTGGTCATGCCCGCGCACGCGGGAATCCACGGGTGCCCACGACGCCGCACCGCTGAGGGCGTGGATGCCCGCGTGCGCGGGCATGACGGTGGGTTGACGTGCGCAGCGGAGCGGGGAGATGTCTACAGCTCGAACTCCATGCCCGCGCTGAGCCAGCGGATGTCGTGGCGGACGTCGCTTTCGCGGTTGGGGGTGGCGTCGAAGCGCTCGATCTCGTTCATGATGAGCGCGGTCTCGGCCGGTTTGGTGTGGGTGATGTAGACCGGGAAGCGCCGGTCGCGGGCGATCTGGTCGAGTTCTTCGGCCAGGGTACTGGGGGCCAGGTGCAGGCTGCGCTCGGCCAGGGCCTTCTCGCGGTCGCTGAAGGCGGTCTCGATGATGAGCATGGCCACCTGCATGGCGTTGACCCGCTGCCAGAACGCGGGGTTTCGGTGGGTGTCGCCGCTGAAGACCCAGTGGCCGGAGGCCGAATCGACGGCAAAACCGACCGCAGGCACGGTGTGCACAGCCGGCAGCACCTCGATGGCCTTACCCCCCACCTGCACCACGTCGCCGACACCAAAACTCACAAAACGCATCAGCGGTGTGTCGACGCTGGGAATGGCGGCAAAGTCGGGCCAGATCAGGTCGTTGAAGATGTGGGTGCGCAGCGCAGCGATGGTGCCCGGCAGCGCGTGCACCTGCAGCGGCGGCGCGCCGGCGGCGATGCGGCGGGCAGCCACCGCGTCGATCATCAGGGGCAGGCTGGCCACGTGGTCCAGATGCGAATGGGTCAGCAACACGTGGTCGATGCGCGCCATTTCGTCGAGCGTGAGGTCGCCCACGCCGGTGCCGGCGTCGATCAGGACGTCGTCGTCCAGCAGGAATGAGGTTGTCCGGCAGCCACTGGCAATGGCACCGGAGCAACCGAGTACGCGAACCCTCATCGGTGCAGCAGTCTGTTGTTGTGGTGGTGGCGGGCCGACCGGGCGGCCCCTTCAGGAATCGTCGGATGGGTCGGCACCGCTGGTCTGAAGCCCGGCCGCCGACGTCTGCAGTGAGGCTACCCGCTGGGCATACAGGCGGTAAAGGACATTTTCCGCACTTGCCGCCTGCAGTTGTAACAAGTGGCGACGGCATGTAGGCGCGTCACCGGCACGCCACGCGGCCAGCGCCAGGGCCCACAGTTCCAGTTCGGCCCGCAGGTCCGGCGTCGCGTCACCTGCAGTCGGCGCACGCGGCGTGAAAATGGTCACCGCTTCAACCCGGCCCTTGACCTGCACACGGTCCAGCTCCTGCCAGTGCCAGCCGTTGGCCTGCGCCCGGGTGCTCTCGCCCGCCACCACCGCCGCGCCGTACACCTTGGATAAACCTTCCAGGCGGGAAGCGAGGTTCACCGCGTCGCCCACCACCGTGTAGCTGCGGCGCACGTCCGAGCCCATGTCACCGACACAGACCTCGCCGGTGTTCAGTCCGATGCCGACCGCAATCGGCGGCAGCCCGGCTTCGGCATGCTCCCGGTTGATGGCGGCGATTTCCTCGACCATGTCCCAGGCGGTCTGCACGGCCAGCGCCGCATGGCGCGGCTCGTCCAGCGGTGCCCCCCAGAACGCCATGATGCAGTCGCCCATGTACTTGTCGATGGTGCCACGGCGGCGCCGGATGACCCGCGTCAGCCGACTGAAAACCCGGTTGAGCAGGGCCTGCAACTCGGTCGGCGGCATGCGCTCGGACAGGGTGGTGAACCCCCGCATGTCGCAGAACATCACCGTCATCTCCCGCGTCTGCGCCTGCATGCTGTAGCGCTGCGGGTCGTCCAGCATTTCGTCAACCAGCTCGGGTGGCACATAGGTGCCGAACAGCTGCGCCAGGTGCCGCTTGGAGCGGCTCTCGACCAGGTAGCCATAACTCATGTCGAGCACGAACACCAGTGCGATCACGAACAGCACGCTGGCCAGGGGCAACACCAGCGCCTGGGCCGAAAACAGCCACAGGTTCAGCCCCACCATGGCCAGCAAGGTGGCCGCGCTCAGCAGCAGGGCCCCCAGGGGTGAGAGCAGGGGCAGGGCCAGCGCCAGCAACAGCCCGGCCAGCAGCACCTGCATCAGCTCGACGCCGCGAGCGTAGTCGGGCCGCACCGGCAGGTGCTCGTCCAGCAGCCCGGCGATCAGGTTGGCATGGACCTCGACCCCCGGGTAGGTCTCGGACACCGGCGTGGCCCGCAGATCCATGAGCCCGGGCGCCGAGGTGCCCAGCAGCACGATCCGCCCCTGCAGGCTGCCCGCCGGCACCCGCCCGGTCAGCAGGTCGGTGGCCGGAACGTAGCGGAACGACCCACCCTGTGGCCCGCCCGGGCCACGGAAGGGCACCAGCGTGGCGGCACGCTCGTCAATGTCGATCAGGCGCACCCGGTCCTGGCGCTGCAGACGCAGGCCATGCACGGCAACCGGGCTGCCGTGCCCGGGCGCATCGGTGACGCGGGCCAGGGCCAGCTCCGGGTCGCCCAGCACCAGGCGCATCACGGCCAGAGCCAGCGATTCGTAGTGCTGTCCACCGTGCTCGGCCAGCAGCGGCAGGGAGCGCACCACCCCGTCGCTGTCGGCCAGGGCGTTGAAGAAACCGGCCCGCGGGGCCGCCTTGGCCAGCACGGGCAGGTTGGCGCCGTACCCGTCCCATCGCGTGGCCCGCAGACCGCGGGCCTGCGGGTCGCCAGCGGGCAAGACCGGCGCGGGGAGCACACCGCTGGTTCGGGCCTGCCGGTCGCTGGTGAAGTAATAGCCCAGCACCACCGGGCGGTCCTGCAGTGCCCGGGCCAGGCGGGCGTCCAGGTCGAGCTCGGGCAGCAGGGCCTGCAGGCGCGTCGCCAGCGCGGGCTCGTCGGCCAGCGGCCCTTGGGCCAGGGCCTGTAGCCGGGCATGACCGGCGCTTTCATCGGGTTCGGCAAAGACCATGTCCAGCCCGAGCGCCAGCACGCCCTGACGGTCAAACAGTTCGTCGACCAGCTCGGCCACCCGGTCGCGCGGCCAGGGCCAGCGGCCTTGCTCCGCCAGGCTTTTTTCGTCGATGTCGACGATCACCACGCGCTCGTCCAGACCGCCCGGCAGCGCCGCCTTCAGCCGGGTGTCGTAGATGATCTGGTCCAGGCGCTGCAGCGGCTCCATGGACCACAGGCCCACCACGTGCAACAGCGCCAGCAGCACAGGCAACAGGGACACGGCCATGCGGGGGCCGTGTCGCAAGATGGCTTTCATGGGACCCAGGCCGGGTCAGAGGCTGAGAGGGAATCGGGCGCGCCCGAGAGGGTGCCCCAAAGCGCCGCTGGCAAGGCGCAAAGCACAGCCGTAGCTCGGGCTAAGGCGCGCATTTGCTACGCCGCAGGCGGTGGTTTGGGGTTGCAAGGCGGGCATGGCCGATTGCCTCTCAGCCTCTCAGTAGCCCGCCACCGCAGGGCAGGCGGCGCGCATCACTTCTGGACGAACTGCATCTGGGTGCCGGCCAGCTCGATCAGGTCGCCGTTGTGCAGCTGCACCGGATCGTTGCCCAGCGGCTGCCCGTTGACGGTGGGCTTGTTCACGCCTTCCACCAGGGCCACGACATAGCCGTGGGGGCGCTTGGTGATGGCGGCCACGGCCACCCCGGGTTTGCCGATGGTGGTGACCACCTTGACCAGCGGCACCTCGCGCCCGGCGGCCGCGCCGGACATCACACGGATGGCCGCCGGCCCGACGGTCTCGGCATCGCCCGGGCTGGCACCCTGGGCGGTGTTGATGACCATGGTCTTCTCGTAGCTGTCGGGCGAGCCATCGTGGATGAACTTGATCTTGTACTTGCCGATCTCGACCGTGTCGCCATTGCCCAGCTGCTGCTTCTTGATCGCCTTGCCGTTGACGTAGGTGCCGTTGGTGCTGTTGAGGTCTTCCAGAAAGACCTCGGCACCCGACATCTGCAGCACCGCGTGCTCACCGCTGACAGCCAGGTTGTCGATCACGATGTCGTTGTACGGACGCCGACCCAGCGTGGTGCGGTCCTTGGTGAGCTGCACTTCCTTGATCACGACACCATCGATGGAAACGATCATTTTCGGCATGGCCGACTCCTCTGGGGGCTTGTAGTACTGCTTGGATTCTAGGGCGTCAGAATGGGACCGGGTCAGGTACCCAGCATGCGCGAGAGCAATCCGCGGCGACTGGGGCGCGAACGGGCCTGCGCCAGTATGACCGAAATATTATCCCGCCCGCCGCAATCGTTGGCTGCATCGACCAGCGCATGGGCTTTCTCCTCCAGGGTGCCGGCGGTGATCAGCAGAGCAGCGATGCGCTCGTCGGACATCATGTCGTTGAGGCCATCGGAGCAGAACAGGTAGAGGTCGCCGTCTTCTATGCGGAATTCACTGACCTCCAGCAGCACCGTGTCCTCCACGCCCAGGGCGCGGGTCACGAGGTTGCGGTGGGTGGCGAACTGGGCCTGCTCGGGCGAGATCAGGCCGGCGTCGATCTGTTCCTGCAACAGGGAGTGGTCGCGGGTGAGCTGCACAAATCGGCCGTCACGCAGGCGGTAGCAGCGGGAGTCACCCACATGGCCGATCAGTGCCCGGGTCTTCTGGAACACACCCATGACCAGGGTGGTGCCCATGCCGGCGTAGTGCGCCTCGGCGTTGGCGGCGTTGAAGATCGAGCGGTTGGCGTTGTCGATGCAGATTTCCATCGCGCGGCGCAGCTCGCGCGGGTTGGCCTCATGCCCGCCCTCGGCCAGCCAGCGCCCCAGTTCCGTCTTGACATAGGTGGTGGCCATGGCGCTGGCAACTTCGCCCGCGTTGTAACCCCCCATGCCATCGGCCAGGATGGCGATGTGGTTCTCCGTGTCCAGCAGCACGGAGTCTTCGTTGTTCTCTCTCACCATGCCGGTGTCGGTGAGGCTGAAATACTCGAAATTCATGGAATTGAGACTTATGACCGCATTGTGCCGTGTTCCTGCAACGGTTCACTGACGGCCCCGCCAGGCAGCACCTGGATCGCCTCTAACGGATCAGGTCCGTTGATCGAGACAGCCGGCCCCGCGGGCGCCTGCTGGACCGCCAACGCGTGGCGCAAGCGCTCCAGGGTATCGGCCAGCGCGTCGCCATGCTCGGGACGTGCGTCGGGCGTCTTGGCCAGCAGGCGGGCGATCAGCTCCGAGAGTTCGGGCGGCAGATCGGGGCGCAGCACCCGCAGTTCAACCGGCACATCGTTGGCGATCCGGTACATCAGGGCGGCCATCGAGTCGGCATTCAGCGGCAACTGGCCGGTGAGCAACTGGTACAGCGTGGCGCCCAGCGAGTACAGGTCCGAACGACCGTCCAGCGGCCGTCCAGCCAGCTGTTCGGGTGACATGAAGGCGGGGGTGCCCAACACCACCCCGGTGCGGGTGCGGCTGGCGTCGGTGATGCGGGCGATGCCAAAGTCGGTCACCTTGACAGTGCCGGTGACAGGGTCGACCATGATGTTGGCCGGCTTGATGTCGCGGTGGATCACCCGTTGCCCATGGGCATGCGCCAGTGCCCTTGCCACCCGCGCGCCAATCGACAGCACCACCTCCACCGGCAGCAGCCGGCCAGGCAGGGTCACGGGCTGCAGATCAGATCCCGATAGGAATTCCATGGCGATGTAGGCCAGGTCGTGTTCCTCGCCCGCATCGAAGATGGTGACAATGTTCGGATGCTGCAGGCGACCGGCGGTCTCGGCTTCGCGGAAGAAGCGTTCACGCGCCTCCTGCAGTTCCAGGCCTTCGAACTCGGCGCTCAGGGCCAGGGTCTTGATCGCCACCACCCGGCCGATGCGCGGGTCACGGCCCTGGTAGACCATGCCCATGGCCCCCTTGCCCAGCACTTTCTCGACCTGGTAGCGCCCCAGCATGGGTTTCTCGATACCCTCACCGCCCAGGATCAGTGTGCCCCCTGGGTGCCCGCTTGCGGCACCCAGCACCTGCGTCTGCGACAGGTCGCGCGCCCGGCGCAGGCGGGCCTGAACTTCGGTGTTGCCCTGGTCGAGGCGGGCCATGTGTTCGTAGACCGCCTCGGCCTTGTTGAACTGGCGCTTGCGCTCGAAGTCCAGGGCCAGCTGGCGCAGGTTGTCCATCAGCGACGCACTGTGAGGCACACGGCGGAAGCGGTCAAAGGCCATGTCCAGCTGACCCTGCCCCTGCAGCGCCAGGCCCATCATGCGGTTGGTCTCGGCGGACTCGTCATCGGTGCGGCGCTTGCGCGCCTCGGTGACCCAGAAGCGCTGGGTGGTCTGCGCCAGGTAGCCGAACAGCAAGGCGGTGGCCGGCAGCACCAGCGGCAGCCAGATCGCCGACCCCACCAGCAGCCCGTATTGCAGCAGCAGCAGGCCGAAGAACAACGCTGCCGTCAGGGCCGCTCCGGCAGCGGCACCCATACTGGGCAGCAACAAGGCCAGGCAGGCCCCCACCATCAGCAGGGCCGCGATGGCCGCCGGGCCGCTCCAGCCGGGACGTGAGAAGAAATGCCCGCTGAGCAGGCTGGATGTGGTGTGGGCCACGATTTCGGCCGGCGACTTGCCGGCGGCTGCCGGTGTGTTGAACAGCGTGCCCACGCCCGCTGCGGTGGCCCCGATGACGATGATCTTGTCGGCGTATTTGCTGGCGGGTATGCGGCCGCTGTAGACGTCGTAGAACGAGTCCGCCACAAAGGGTGGGCGACCGGACTGCTCCCTGTAGAACTGCGGCAGCACGCGCCCTCGCCCGTCGGTGGGTATCTGGCGCTGCCCCATTCGCAGGCCACCGTCGACACGCTGTACGTCGGCGGCCTTGAGGTTGAGGCTGTGCAACGCCGTCAGCAGCGCCAGCGAGGGCACGGCGTGGTCGTCGAACCAGACCGACAGCAGCTCCTGCCGCACCACGCCATCAGGGTCGGGAAGCTGGTTGAGGTGGGCGATGCCCGCCGCTGCCTCGGCCAGCATCGGGAGCGGCTGCTGACTCTGTTGGGCCGGCCAACCCCACGGCTCGGACAGCGGCAGGGTGTTGCGCTGGGCGGTGGCCGGCAGCGGACGATCAGGCGGGCCGACCGGCTCGCCCAGCGTGAAAACAGCGGGCACCAGCACACGCGCGGCACGGGCCAGGCTCTGGCTCAGCCGTGCATCGCCGTCCAGCTTCTGTTCGGCCTGGGTCAGTTCTTCCACCAGGCCCTGGCGCGCCGCAGCGCCCAGGTCGGTCCAGCCCACCGGCGGCGGCGCTTCAACCCGTTCCCGGATCGCGCGCAGGGCGGCCAGGCCACGGTCGCCCTGCGGCTCGAAGAAGAGCGCGGTGTGGGTGATGGTCTTGGCACCGGCCTCGGCGAGCCGGTCGATCAGGTCCGCGTGAACATCGCGTGGCCAGGGCCAGCGCCCGATGTTGGCGATGCTGGTGTCGTCAATCGCAATGATGGCGATGCGGTCGCTGGGCGCCCGGTCGGCATGGGTGCTGGCGACATCGTAGAAGCGCCTTTCCAGCCCTGCCACCAGGTCGGTGCCCAGGTGCAGCAGGAGGACCAGCAGCCAGCCCGCCAACCCCAGCAAGGGCGCAGACCGGCCAACGGTGTTCCAGGCCTTTTGCAGGCGCTGCGGGCGGCTCAGGGTCACGATGCTCCCGGTGTTCCGGTCAGGTGGGGGGATGGCGCGCGCCTTCCTGGCAGGCGACTGGGGCTGCAGCACCGGGCCGACGCCGGTCAGGGAACCGTTTTCAACCCGTTGTCACATTTTCTGGACAGGCCTGTGCGGTATCAAGTGCGCCCGTCGCATTCTGGCTGCATTTCAGCGGTCGAAACAAAAAAAGGCAACGCAAGCGTTGCCTTCTTCACGGTTGTTTCGGGCCGATCAGAGCTGTGCCTTGAGCAGCTTGCCGAGCTCGGAGGGGTTGCGCGTGATGACGAAACCGCACTCTTCCATGATGGCGAGCTTGGCATCGGCTGTGTCGGCACCGCCTGAGATCAGCGCACCGGCGTGGCCCATGCGCTTGCCGGGAGGGGCGGTCACGCCGGCGATGAAGCCAACGACCGGTTTCTTCATGTTGGCCTTGCACCACTGGGCGGCCTCGGCCTCATCCGGACCACCGATTTCGCCGATCATGATCACGGCGTCGGTGTCGGGGTCGTCGTTGAAGGCCTTCATGACGTCGATGTGCTTGAGGCCGTTGATCGGGTCGCCACCGATGCCGACGGCGCTGGACTGACCCAGGCCGACTTCGGTCAGCATGGCCACGGCTTCATAGGTCAGCGTGCCCGAACGGGACACCACACCGATACGGCCCTTGCGGTGGATGTGGCCGGGCATGATGCCGATCTTGATCTCGTCGGGCGTGATCAGGCCGGGGCAGTTGGGGCCCAGCAGCAGGGTCTTCTTGCCGCCGGCGGCTTCCTTGGCCTTCATCTTGTTGCGCACCATCAGCATGTCCTTGACCGGGATGCCTTCGGTGATGCAGATGGCAAGATCCAGATCGGCTTCGACGGCCTCCCAGATGGCGTCGGCAGCGCCCGCGGGCGGCACGTAGATCACCGAGACGGTGGCGCCGGTCTGCTGGGCGGCTTCCTTGACGGAGGCGTAGATCGGGATGTTGAAGATCGACTCACCGGCCTTCTTGGGGTTCACGCCGGCGACAAAGCAGTTCTTGCCGTTGGCGTATTCCTGGCACTTCTCGGTGTGGAACTGGCCGGTCTTGCCCGTGATGCCCTGGGTGATGACCTTGGTGTCTTTGTTGATGTAGATGCTCATGATGATTCCTTGTCCAGATGCTGATGGGTGCGCTCGCCTTGCCTATCCAGCGGCCACCGCAGAACCGGCTTGGCCGGGCTGCTGGTGGCGCCCCCTTGAGGGGGAGGCGCCGCAGGCGCATCGGGGGTGGGTCATTACTTGACGGCGGCGACGATCTTGGTCGCGGCTTCGGCCATGGTGTCGGCGGCGATGATGGGCAGGCCGGACTCGGCCAGCATCTTCTTGCCCAGCTCGTCGTTGGTGCCCTTCATGCGCACCACCAGCGGTACGTTCAGGTTCACGGCCTTGCAGGCGGTGATGACGCCGGTGGCGATCGTGTCGCACTTCATGATGCCGCCGAAGATGTTGACCAGAATGCCCTTGACCTTGGGGTTCTTGAGCATGATCTTGAAGGCTTCGGTGACCTTCTCGGGCGTGGCACCGCCGCCCACGTCCAGGAAGTTGGCCGGCTCGCCGCCGAACAGCTTGATGGTGTCCATGGTGGCCATGGCCAGACCCGCGCCGTTGACCAGACAGCCGATGTTGCCGTCCAGGCTGATGTAGGCCAGGTCGAACTTGGAAGCTTCGATTTCAGCCGGGTCTTCCTCGTCCAGGTCGCGGAAGGCCACGATCTCGGGGTGGCGGAACAGGGCGTTCGAGTCGAAGTTGAACTTCGCGTCCAGGGCCATCAGATTGCCCTTGGAGTCGCAGTTCAGCGGGTTGATCTCCACCAGCGACGCGTCGGTGTCCATGTAGCACTTGTAGATCTTGGCGAAGATGTCCACCGCCTGGTCCACGGAAGCGCCGGTCAGGCCAATGGCCGATGCGACCTTGCGCGACTGCGCTTCGGTGATGCCCACCAGCGGGTCGATCATCTCGGTGACGATCTTCTCGGGGGTGGCGTGCGCCACTTCCTCGATGTCCATGCCGCCTTCGCTCGATGCGATCAGCGCCACTTTCTGCGTGGCGCGGTCGGTCACCAGCGACACATACAGTTCATTCTTGATGTCGGCGCCGTCTTCGATGTAGAGGCGACGGACCTTCTGGCCTTCCGGACCGGTCTGGTGCGTGACCAGCTGCATGCCCAGGATGTCGCTGGCGCGGGCCTTGACATCGTCAATGCTCTTGGCGACCTTGACGCCACCGCCCTTGCCGCGACCACCGGCGTGGATCTGTGCCTTGACCACCCAGACCGGGCCTCCGAGTTTTTGTGCGGCTTCAACGGCTTCCTGCACCGTGAACGCGGGGATGCCGCGGGGTACCGGCACACCAAACTGACGCAAGATTTCCTTGCCTTGGTACTCGTGAATCTTCATGAGGTCTCTCTCGGACTGGGGGGTTTTCGATCCGGCCGGAAGGCACAGCCGGTGCACGGGGGATGGACACGGCAACCAACGACTGTATCATGGTGCGACGCACCATTTCACCATATAAGCGGCCGCTTACGTAATGCATAATTATAAAAAGCGCTCGCTGAACCCTAACTGACAGAGGCGACACCATGGCCAAGATCTTCATCGATGGCGAAGCTGGCACCACTGGACTGCAGATCCGCGAACGTCTGCAGGCCATGCCGGCCATCGAGTTGCTCAGCATCGCACCCGAGCGCCGCAAGGACCCCAAGGCCAAGCGCGAACTGATGGCACAGGCCGACCTGGTGGTGCTGTGCCTGCACGACGACGCGGCCATGGAATCGGTGGCCATGATAGATGGCCTGTCGGGTCACAGGCCGCGCATCATTGATGCGTCGACCGCCCACCGCTGCAACGATGCCTGGGTCTATGGCTTTCCCGAACTGAGCGCCGGCCAGCGCGAAGCGGTGCAGAAAGCCGACCGCGTGGCCAACCCGGGTTGTTATGCCACCGGCGCGATTGCGCTGTTGCGTCCGCTGGTGGACGCCGGCCTCCTACCCCGCGACTTTCCGGTGTCGCTGCCCTCGGTAAGCGGCTACTCCGGCGGTGGCCGCGGCATGATCGAGGCCTACGAGGCCGGCACCGCGCCGCTGCACGAAGCCTACGCACTGGGTCTGTCGCACAAGCACCTGCCGGAAATCATGCGCTACACCGGCATGTCGCGCCGCCCCATCTTCATTCCGGCGGTGGGCAACTTCCGCCAGGGCATGCTGGTGCAGTTGCCGCTGCACCTGGACGACCTGCCCGGCAGGCCCAAGGCCAGCGACCTGCACGATGCGCTGGCGGCGCACTATGCGCCGAGTGCGGCCGCGGGCGGCTGGGTCAGCGTGCTGCCGGCCACGGCCGACGGCAAACTTGACGCCACCGCACTGAACGACACAAACCAGCTGGAGTTGCGCGTGTTCGCCAACGAAGCACACCGGCACGCGGTGCTGATCGCACGACTGGACAACCTGGGCAAGGGCGCCAGTGGCGCAGCGGTGCAGAACCTGCAGTTGATGCTGGGTCTCTGACACGGGCACACAGCGCCCGGACACAAGTCAACGGACGGACTCCAGCTCGCCCAGCACCTGCTGCAGCAGGCGCAGGTCGGCCTGGACGCGCTGCGAGTAGTCTTCAAACTGGCCGTCCAGCATACGGATGGCATCGGCGGTCTTGCCGGTGTCCAGCAAGGCCAGCACGTTGCCCGCCACATGATGGAACATGCGGTGGTGGGTTTGCAGGGCGGTGAAACCTGGGTAGGCGCCCAGGCGCGCCCGGCCTGGTCCGTGAATCCACTGGCCCAGCGCACAGGCATCGTCCCGGCAGACCTGCTCTCGCGGCAGGGTGTCCGGTGGCGCCTCTTCAGGCCCACCCTGGTTCGGCCGGATGTCTGCCAGCAAGCGCTGCTTCCAGCGGCCATGGGCATCCATGGCCGCTTCGATATCAAGGCCCCGGGTGGCGACGGCGGCCTCGGCCTGCAAGCCGCTGTCCCGCGTCGCCGTGTCCTGGCCAAAGAACTGGCGCATGATGGGCAAGTAGAACTCCTCGGGTCTGTCCGTTTCGCACAATGGCCCTGAGTCCTGCCCGGCACGCGGTGGTGTTCGGATGACTGCATGGCAAGCGACTCCTGTGATGTTAGCCGCCGCCGCCCTGGCCCTCAGTCGGTATCTTCCCCACCCAGCACGCGCCGGATGGCATCGCCGCCAAAGCCGCGCGAGGCCAGAAAACGCATCTGCCTGGCTCGCCCTGCTGCGTCGGTGGCGGGTTCGCCGAACTTTTTGCGCCAGACTTCGCGGGCGCGTTCGACCTCGGTGCTGCGCAGTGCCTGAACAGCTTCGGCCATGGCTTCGGCGCCGATGCCCTTGGCCTGCAGCTCCTGCCTGAGACGGCCCGTGCCGAGTTTGGCGGCTCGTCGGTGGATCAGGGACTCCACCACGCGCTGTTCGTTGATGAAGCCCTTGGCCTGCAGCTCGTCAAGGGCCCGGGCCAGCTCGCCGGGGGCCTCTTCGTGGGTGGCCAGCTTCTTCTGGAGCTCGGCCCGGGAATGTTCGCGCGCTGCGAGCAAGCGCAGCGCGCGACCTTTGAGCGAGAGCTTCTGAAAGCCCACGGGCTTATTCGGCGGCTTCTGCCTCGGCCACGGCGGCCTTGCCCTTGCGGCCCTTGGCCACAGTGGCTCCGGCGACGCCATCGTCCACCGGCAGCAGGGGAACACCGAGGGCTTGACGCACCTTGTTCTCGATCTCGACGCGCAGCTCGGGGTTCTCTTTGAGGAATTCGCGGGCGTTGTCGCGACCCTGGCCGATCTTCTCGCCACTGTAGGCATACCACGCACCGGACTTGTCGACCACCCGCTGGGTCACGCCCAGGTCCAGGATTTCGCCCTCGCGGCTGATGCCTTCGCCGAACAGGATGTCGAACTCGGCGGTCTTGAACGGGGGCGAGACCTTGTTCTTGACCACCTTGACCTTGGTTTCGTTGCCGATGGCCTCGTCGCCCTTCTTGATGGTGCCGGTGCGGCGGATGTCCAGACGGACCGAGGCGTAGAACTTCAGTGCGTTGCCGCCGGTGGTGGTTTCGGGGCTGCCGAACATGACACCGATCTTCATGCGGATCTGGTTGATGAAGATGACCGTGCAGTTGGTCTTCTTGATGGTGGCTGTCAGCTTGCGCAGTGCCTGGCTCATCAGACGGGCTTGCAGACCGGGCAGGGAATCGCCCATTTCGCCTTCGATTTCGGCCTTGGGCGTGAGGGCGGCCACCGAGTCCACGATGACCAGGTCCACCGCGCCGGAGCGCACCAGCGAGTCCACGATTTCCAGCGCCTGTTCGCCGGTGTCAGGCTGGCTGATCAGCAGGTCGGGCACGTGCACACCCAGCTTCTGGGCGTACTGGATGTCCAGCGCGTGTTCGGCGTCGACGAAGGCGCAGGTGCCGCCCAGCTTCTGCATCTCGGCGATGACCTGCAGGGTCAGCGTGGTCTTGCCGGACGACTCCGGGCCATAGATCTCGATGACGCGGCCGCGCGGCAGGCCGCCGACGCCAAGGGCGATGTCCAGGCCCAGCGAGCCGGTGGAGACGACCTGGATGTCTTCAATGGCCTCGCCCTCGCCCAGGCGCATGATGGTGCCTTTGCCGAACTGCTTTTCGATCTGGGCCAGGGCGGCCTGCAGGGCCTTGGCTTTTTCGCTGGCGACGGCGGGGTTCTTGACAGAGGTATCCATGATGAGCTCCTGAGCGTGTGAGTGGGTGATCGCTTCCCGCATGTGTTGTTGTGTACAGGCTGGATGCTTGAACAGCAGTTTATCGGGGAATACATGTGCCGCATCTCAAAATATGGTAAGTTTGCCTGACCATATGGTGACCCTTGCTTCTCAACCCGACGACCGCTGGCGGTCCGCTCACCTGGGCCGGCTGATGGGGGAAGCCCTGCGCCGCTTCGACGAGCGGGTGCTGCACCTGATGGCGCACGACGCCAACGTGCCACTGGCCCTGTCCAACCTGGCGGCCCGCGACCAGATCGGCGCGGCCCACATCCACATCACAAGGCACCTGGCGTTGCAGGGGTCTCGCCTGACCGAGCTGGCCACGCGCGCCGGCATGAGCAAGCAGGCCATGGGCGACCTGGTCGACCAGTGCGAGGCCTGGGGCCTGGTTCGGCGTGAACCCGACCCGCTGGACCGCCGCGCCCGGCGGATCGTGTTCACCGAAACCGGCCTGCTCTGGTTGGAGGCCTTCCGGCAGGCCGTGGCCCGCACCGAGGCGGAGTTCCGGGTGCAGGTGGGTCAGGACGTCGCCACAGTGGTCGCCCTGGGCTTGGAGGCTTACAGCGGCACGGGATAAGAGCCCGGGGTGCGCGCAAACCCCGATACGGCGCGGCATCCGGGTGCCCGGCGCGCGCCTAAAATGGAACAACAACCGCGAGGAGACACCATGCGCATCCTGATTGCCGAAGACGACCAGGTGCTGGCCGACGGGCTGCTGCGCAGCCTGCGCGCCGCCGGCGCCGCCGTGGACCACGTGGCCAGCGGCAGCGAGGCCGATGCCGCACTGATGACCAACAACGAGTTCGATCTGCTGATCCTGGATCTGGGGCTGCCACGCATGCATGGGCTGGAAGTGCTCAAACGGCTGCGATCGCGCGGATCGACCATGCCGGTGCTCATCCTGACCGCTGCCGACAGCGTGGAAGAGCGCGTCAAGGGCCTGGACTATGGCGCCGACGACTACATGGCCAAGCCGTTCTCGCTGCAGGAGCTGGAGGCACGGGTGCGGGCGCTGACGCGCCGTGGCATGGGCGGCAGCACCAACACCATCAAACACGGCCCGCTGGAGTACGACCAGGCCGGCCGGGTGGCCACCATCGACGGCAAGATGGTCGAGCTCTCGGCACGCGAGCTGGGCCTGCTGGAGGTCCTGCTGCAACGTGCCGGCCGCCTGGTCAGCAAGGACCAGCTGGTCGAGCGCCTGTGCGAATGGGGCGAAGAGGTGAGCAACAACGCCATTGAGGTCTACATCCACCGCCTGCGCAAGAAGATCGAAAAGGGTCCGATCCGCATCGCCACCGTGCGCGGCCTCGGCTACTGCCTCGAAAAGATACCCGGCTGAGCGGGCTCGCGTGCCGCATTTTCATGCTTCCTTGATGGCCCCGCGGCCGCTCTGACATGGCCACCGAGGAGCGAGAAAACGAATCGCTGTCCTTCGGGCTGTTCCAGCGCGAACAGCGCAGCCTGTTCGGTGAGATCCTGGACTGGATGCTCACCCCGCTGCTGCTCTTGTGGCCGCTGTCGCTGGCCCTGACCTGGTTCGTGGCCCAGGGCATCGCCAGCAAGCCATTCGACCGGGCCCTGGAGTTCGACCTGTTGGCCCTGACCCAGTTTGTGGTGAACCAGGACGGCCAGGTGCGTTTCGACCTGACCCCGCAGGCACGCGATCTGCTTCGCGCCGATGACAGCGACCTGGTCTACTACCAGGTCATGGACCCGCGTGGTGAGGTCATCAGCGGAGAGGGCGACTTTCCTTTGCCACGCGACAACGTGGCTCCGGAACCGGGTCGTGTGCTGCTGCGCGACGACGTGCTCAGGGGCGACGAGGTGCGGGTGGCCTACATCTGGCTCTCCCGGTTTGGTGAGGACCAGCGTCTGGTGCTGATGCAGGTGGCCGAAACCAAGGGCAAGCGATCGACCCTGGCCACCGAGATCATCAAGGGTGTGATGGTGCCGCAGTTCGTGATCCTGCCGCTGGCGGTGCTGCTGGTGTGGCTGGCCCTGGTGCGCGGCATCCGCCCGCTCAACGAGCTGGAGCAGCGCATCCGCGCGCGCAAGCCCGACGACCTGAGTCCGATCGAAGAGTCCTTCATTCCGCAGGAGGTGGCGCCGCTGGTGTCGTCCATCAACGACCTGCTGACGCGGCTGAAGACCTCGCTGGGCACGCAGAAGCGCTTCCTGGCCGACGCGGCACACCAGCTCAAGACGCCCTTGGCCGGGCTGCGCATGCAGGCCGAGCTGGCCCAGCGCGAAACCGACCCGGTCGAAATCCGCGGCTCGCTGCAGCAGATCGCCCGCTCCAGTGCACGCGCGACCCACACGGTCAACCAGTTGCTGGCACTGGCCCGCGCGGAGACCACCGGTCGCACCCTGCCCAGCGCCCGCATCGACCTGGCCCGCCTGGTCAAGGAGGTGGTGCAGGACTCGGTGCCACGCGCACTGGAGCATGGCGTCGACCTGGGCTATGAAGGCCCCGAGGAGATGCCGGCCCACTGTCTGATCGACGGCAACCCGACGCTGCTGCAGGAAATGGTGCGCAACCTGGTCGACAACGCGATCAACTACGTGGGCCGAGGTGGTGTGGTGACCGCGCGCATGCTGCTGGACCGATTCAGCGGCGTGCAGTTGCTGCAGGTCGAGGACAACGGTCCGGGCATTCCGGAAAATGAACGCGAATTCGTGCTGCAGCCCTTCTACCGGGCACTGGGAACGAATGTCGATGGCTCGGGCCTGGGGCTGGCCATCGTGCAGGAGATCGTGCAGCAGCACGGCGCCACCCTGCACATGGACGACGCCTTTCCCGACGCAGCGCGCCGGGGCCTGCGGGCCTCGGTGCGATTTGGACCCAAACCCGACCCGAACGAAGAGGTCTGAGTGCAGCGCAGCCCCTCCGTCACGCCCGCGTATAGCCTGCCCCCGCGAAAGCGTGGGGCGGGCATCCACATGCATCCTGGATCTCGTCTTGCTCGTGGACACCCGCGTGCGCGGGTGTGACGGGAGTGGTTGTCCTTGTTTCTCGCGAGTGCTCAGATGGCCTGGCGAAGGGTCTCGCCCAGCGCGTCGACCATGCTGTCGATCTCGGCTGCCGTGCTGATGAAGGGCGGGGCCAGCTGGATGGTGTCGCCGCCGTAGCGCACGTAGAAGCCCTTGGCGTACATCGCCATGGCGATCTCGTAGGGTCGCCGCGCCGGTTCGCCGGGCACCGGCGCAATGGTGATGCCGGCCGCCAGCCCGAGGTTGCGGATGTCGGCCACGTGCGGCGCACCGCGCAGGCCGTGCACCGCGTTCTCCAGTACCGGGGAGAGTTCACGCACGCGCTCCAGGGCGTTGTCGCGTTCGAGCAGATCCAGCGAAGCGATGCCGGCGGCGCAGGCCACCGGATGCGCCGAGTAGGTGTAGCCGTGCGGGAATTCCAGCATGTAGTCCGGACCGCCGGCGGCCATGAAGGTGTCGCAGATTTCCTGCCGGGCGACCACGCCCCCCAGCGGCTGCACGCCGTTGGTGACCTGCTTGGCGAAGTTGAGGATGTCGGGCGTGACACCAAACGCCTCGGCTCCGGTCCAGGCGCCCATGCGGCCAAAGCCGGTGATCACCTCATCGAAAATCAGCAGGATGTTGTGGGCGGTGCAGATCTCGCGCAGGCGCTGCAAGTAGCCCACCGGTGGAATCACCACCCCGGCCGAGCCGGACATGGGTTCGACGATCACGGCCGCGATGTTGGACGCGTCGTGCAGGGCGATCAGGTTCAGCAGCTCGTCGGCCAGGGCAACACCGTGCGGCCCTTCGGCGGGTGGCATGCCGCGGTGGAAACTGCCGTTGGGCGGCTGGGTGTGGGGCAGGTGGTCGGCTTCGACGCCCTGGCCGAACAGCTTGCGGTTGGCCACGATGCCGCCGACCGAAATGCCGCCGAAGTTGACGCCGTGGTAGCCCTTGATGCGGCCGATCAGGCGGGTCTTGCTGGCCTGCCCCTTGGCACGCCAGTAGGCCCGGGCCATCTTGAGTGCGGTGTCGGCGGACTCGGAGCCCGAGCCGGTGAAGAACACCCGGTTCAGGCCGGCGGGCATTTTTTCGACGATGCGGTTGGCCAGCTCGAAGGACAGCGGATGCCCGAACTGGAAGGCCGGCGAATAGTCCAGCGTGGCGACCTGCCGCGCCACCGCATCGACGATCTCCTGTCGCCCGTGGCCCAGGCCGGTGCACCACAGGCCCGACAGGCCATCGAACACCTGGCGGCCGTCGTGGGTGGTGTACCAGGCCCCCTTGCCGCCGGTGATCAGGCGGGGATTCTGGTGGAACTCGCGGTTGCCGGTGTAGGGCATCCAGTGGGCCGACAGCCATTCGGCGTCGGTGCGGACGGAGGTCTGCAGGTGCTGGCTGTCGGTCATGTCCATGGGGTGCTCGCTGTCGGGGAGAGATCTTGGAGTCTGCCATTGTGCGGAGCCGGTTTTCTTCGGAAAATGACACAACATGCAAGCCTGGTTGACGATTCATGCAAGTAAATGACAAACCCTGGCTCGGCCAGCTGGCCGATGTCGACCTGCGGCTGCTGCGGGTGTTCCAGGCCGTGGCCGACTGCGGCGGCATGGCCTCGGCCGAGCTGGAGCTCAACCTGGCCATGTCCACCATCAGCCGGCATGTGAAGGACCTGGAGACCCGGCTGGGTCTGGTGCTGTGCCGGCGCGGGCGGGGGGGGTTTGCGCTCACACCCGAGGGCGAGCAGGTGTATGCCGCCACCCGACAGCTGCTGGCCGCCACCGAGGTGTTTCGCAGCAGCTTGCACGACATCCACCGCCGCCTGGGGGGCGACCTGCACCTGGCCCTGTTCGAGAAGACGGCCACCAACCCGCAATCGCGCATCGCACAGGCGCTGGCGCGCTTTCGCCAGCTGGCACCGCAGGTGAACCTGCACCTGCACGTGGGGCCGATCGGGATGATCGAACGCGGCGTCCTGGACGGGCAGTTTCAGCTGGGTATCGTGCCCGAACACCGCCGCTCGGACAGCCTGGTCTACGACGACCTGTTCGGCGAAACCATGCAGCTGTATGCAGGGCAGAATCATCCCTGGTTCGCGGCCCGGGACCAAGGTCTGGACTGGGACGCGCTGCGCCGGCAGCCCCTGGCCGCGCTGGGCTACCACTCACCCAACATGGCGCTGACGCACCAGCGCCAGCTGGAGCGCGCTGCCACGGCCTCCGACCAGGAGGCCGTGGCCACGCTCGTCCTGTCGGGTGCCTACCTGGGCTTTCTGCCCGACCACTACGCCCGCGTGTTCGTGGAGCAGGGACAGATGCGTGCGGTGGCGCCCCGGGTGCTGTGCTATGCCTGCCGCTTCAGCGCCATCCACCGCGCCTCACCGGCCCCCTTGCGGGTGACGGAGCTGCTGCGACAGGCGCTGCGGGAAGCACACGCTGCGGGTCAGGCCGCGGCGGGGGGCTGATAGACGTTGAGCTGCAGGCGCTCGCGCTCGATGGCGCGGGCCACCGCCGGCAGCGCGGCCAGGCGCTGGGACAGGTCCCAGGTGGCCGGCAGGGTGGTGGGGTCGATGCCGGCGTAGCCACCCCAGCGCAGCAGGGTCAGGGCGTAGGCGTCCAGTGCCGTCGGCCGGTCGCCGCACAGCCAGGGCGCGGCCTTGGCTGCCATCGCCTCGATCTCGCCAAGCAGTCCCCGGTAGGTCTGCACCGCGTGGGCGCGAATGGCCTTTTGCGCGGCTTCGTCGTCGGTGAATTTCTGCGGCATGAACACGTGGGTGAAGGTCGGGTGCACCGTGTTGTTCATCCACATGAGGGTCGAGAGCGCGCGCGTGCGGGGCAGGCCCGAGGCCGGCAGAATGCCGGCCTGCGGAAACTTCGCGTCCAGGTGCAGCAGGATGGCAACGATCTGCGTCACGACCTCGCCATCGTCGACCAGCACCGGCACCTGGCCACGCGGGTTCAGCGCCAGGTACTCGGCACTGCGCTGCTCGCCCTTGTGCAGCTTGACGGTCATGGGCTCGAACCCGACGCCGGCCAGCTCCAGCATGGCGTGGGGCACGAAGGAACAGGCGCCGGGGGCGAAGAACAGTTTGAGGCTCATGGATGTCTCCTGTGGTGTTGAAAATCAGTCCGCCAGATGCTGGCCGACGATGCCGGCAATCTCGAACATCGTCACCTGGTCCTTGCCGAACACCGGGCGCAGCTTCGCATCGGCGTTGATCTTGCGTTTGTCGGCCGCGTCCTGCAGGCCGTTGGCCTTGATGTAGTCCCACAGTTTCTTGACCACCTCGGGGCGCGAGACCGCGCCTTCGCCGATGACGGCAGCCAGCGCCGCGCTGGGCTGCTTGCCGGTGGCGGCCGTGGTCTTGCGGGGCGCCTTGGGCGCAGCGACCCTCTTCGCCGCCGGTGCTTTTTTGGCCGCTGCAGACTTCTTCGCCGGTGCGGCTTTGCTTGCCGCCCCGCCGGTCTTGCGCGGCGGGTACTTGCTCTCGCGCGGCTCGAACTCGAAGCTCACCTTGCCCGCTTCCTTGTCCCAGGCCAGGAAGGCCTTGAAGCTGCGGCGCGTGCGCATGGAAACGAACTTGTCCAGCAGGTCGGTCTTGCCGGTGGCCAGCAGCTTGCTCATCTGATCGCGCGCCACCGGCTGCTGCAGGATGACCTTGCCGCTCTTGAAGGTGCAGCTGGGCGTGGGCTGGGCGGCCGTGGGCACAGCCTTACTGCAGACGTAGTTGCTGCCGTGCTCGAAAACCGGCGCGCCGCAGACCGGGCAGGCGCCCAGGCTGTCCTGGCCCGCGAAGTCGACCAGCTCGCCGGTCTCCTCGGCGTTCTTGTCGTCGCCGAAGTCGAACTCCAGCTTCCAGTTCTTGTCGTCCTCACTGTATTTGAGCGCCATTTCGGCCACGAAGGGCCAGCCGGCCTTGGAGCGGAAGCCTTCGAGCGGGCCAATGTGTTTGTCGCGCACAAAGGCCTCGGCTTCGACGACTTCAAAGGTGCGGCCGGCCGGTGACTTGGTGAACGAGAAGCCGCAACCCTCGCTGTGGCCGTCGGCGCCGGTGCAGGCGTAGCGGCGGTAGTTCTCCTTCACCACGCCGCCGCAGTTCGGGCAGGGCGCCGCCAGCGTGGCGTAGTTGCCGGGCACGGTATCACGGTCGTACTCCTTGGCCTTCTTCACCATGCGCTCGGTCATGGCCGCGATCTCGGCCATGAAGGCGGTGCGGCTGAGCTTGCCGTGTTCCATCTGCGCCAGCTTGTATTCCCACTCGCCGGTGAGTTCGGGTCTGGAGAGTTCCTCCACCTCGAGTCCGCGCAGCAAAGTCATGAGCTGGAAGGCCTTGGCGGTGGGGATCATCTCACGCCCTTCGCGCAGCATGTACTTTTCGTTCAGCAGGCCTTCGATGATGGCCGCGCGCGTGGCCGGGGTGCCCAGGCCTTTCTCCTGCATGGCCTCGCGCAGTTCGTCGTCCTCGATGAACTTGCCCGCACCTTCCATGGCACCCAGCAGCGTGGCTTCGCTGTAGCGCGCGGGTGGCTTGGTCTTCAGGCCCTTGGCCTCGACCGACTCGGTACGCACAGTCTCGCCCTCGCGCACCGGCACCAGGTTCTGGCCTTTGTCGCCTTCTTTCGCACCCTCGACGTCCTCGGCCGCTTCCTTGCCGTACACCGCCATCCAGCCCGGCTTGACCAGCACCTTGCCCTCGGTCTTGAACGAATGGTTCAGGACCTTGGATATCCGGGTCGTGACCATGAATTCGGCCGACGGGAAGAACACCGCCAGGAAGCGGCGCACCACCAGGTCGTAGAGCTTCTGCTCGGCCTCGGACAAACCGCTGGGCGCCTGCAGCGTGGGGATGATGGCGAAGTGGTCCGAGACCTTGCTGTTGTCGAAGATGCGTTTGCTGGGCTTGATGTAGTTGCCGTTGAGCGCCGTCAGCGCGTGCGGCGCCAGGTGCTTCATGCCGCTGTCGGCCAGCATCTCGAAGGTCTGCTTGACGGTGCCCAGGTAATCCTCGGGCAGGTGGCGCGAGTCGGTCCGCGGGTAGGTCAGGGCCTTGTGGCGCTCGTACAGGCTCTGCGCCAGCTGCAGTGTGGTCTTGGCCGAGAAGCCGAAGCGGCCGTTGGCCTCGCGCTGCAGGCTGGTCAGGTCGTACAGCAGGCCGCAGGCCTGGGTGGTGGGTTTGCGCTCTTCGGTGACGCTGGCGGCCTTGCCGCGCACCGCCTCGACAATGGCCAGCGCCTCGCGGTGGTCCCACAGGCGGTCGGCGCGTTGGTCAGCGTCGGCGTCGTCGCCGGTCGGCTTCTTGAACGCCGGGTCGAACCACTTGCCGGGGTACTCGCCCGCCTCGGCCAGGAAGGAGGCGTGGATTTCCCAGTAGTCGCGGCTCCTGTGGGCGCGGATCTGCTCCTCGCGCTCGACCACGATGGACAGCGTGGGCGTCTGCACACGGCCCACGGTGGTGAGGAAAAAGCCGCCGTCGCGCGAGTTGAAGGCCGTCATGGCGCGCGTGCCGTTGATGCCGACCAGCCAGTCGGCCTCGGAGCGGCTGCGGGCCGCATCGGCCAGGCCGCGCATCTGCTCGTCGCTGCGCAGCTGAGCGAAGCCATCGCGGATGGCCTGCGGGGTCATGGACTGCAGCCACAGGCGCTGCACCGGCTTGCCCAGGCCCTGGTACTGGCCATTCTTCTGACCGCCGGCGTACTGCTCGATGAGGCGAAAGATCAGCTCACCCTCTCGGCCCGCGTCGCAGGCGTTGATGAGCTGGCCCACGTCCTTGCGCTTGGCCAGCTTGACCACGGCCGACAGGCGCGATTTGGTCTTGTCGATCGGCTTGAGCTCGAAGAAAGGTGGCAGCACCGGCAGGTGGGCAAAACTCCACTTGCCACGCTTGACGTCGAACTGCTCGGGCGCGGCGATCTCCACCAGGTGGCCGACGGCCGAAGTGACCACGTACTGGTCGTTCTCGAAGTGGTCGTCGTGTTTTTCGAACTTGCCCGCCACCGGCGTGAGGGCCCGCACGATGTCCTGCGCCACCGAGGGCTTCTCGGCGATGACCAGCGTTTTGACGGAGGCTTGGTTTTTCATTCTCTACAATCTGAGGCTTCGCGCGCATGCACACGCGTACACGCGCACGGGGGTAGGCGCGCGCGCACGCGCACCTGCATGAAACAACCTTACCAAAAATTCCGGTCGTGAAAAAAGCCCCTGGTTTTGTTTCGAGTCCCGGCCGCGCACCGACGCGGCGAATCCAGGCGCGCCGCTCGGGTGTTCACGGCCGCGGCGTCTATGCCCTGGTGGACCTGGGTGAAGGCGAAACCCTGATCGAGTACACCGGCGAGATCATCGACTGGCCCGAGGCCCTGCGCCGCCACCCGCACGACCCGGCACAACCCAACCACACCTTCTACTTCCACATCGACGACGACCGGGTGATCGACGCCAACGTCGGCGGCAACACGGCGCGCTGGATCAACCACAGCTGCGATCCGAACTGCGAGGCCGAGGTGGAGAACGGCCGGGTGTTCATCCGCACCCGTCGCCCGATCCGGGCCGGCGAAGAGCTGTTCTACGACTATGGCCTGGTGATCGACGAACCCTACACGGCCAAGCTGAAGGCCGAGTACCCGTGCTGGTGCGGTGCCAAAAACTGCCGCGGCACCCTGCTGGCACCGAAGAGGCGATGACCGACCTGCTCGCCCGCTCGGAGAACGTCTGGCAGGCGCTGGTGCCACGGCTGCCCTCGTTCACGGTCGAGGTGCTGCCCGAGATCGATTCGACCAATACCGAGCTGATGCGGCGCGCCCGCAGCGGGCTGCTGGATCCGGTGCTGCTGGTGGCCGAGCGCCAGACCGCTGGCCGCGGCCGGCTCGGACGCGGCTGGCACAGCCGGCCCGGTCAGTCGCTCACCTTCTCGCTCGGTCTGCCCATGGCGCCGGTCAGCTGGTCGGGCTTGTCGCTGGTGGTGGGCCTGAGCCTGGCCGAACAGCTGGATCCCCAGATCCAGCTGAAATGGCCCAACGACCTCTGGCTGCAGCAGCGCAAGCTGGGCGGCATTCTGGTGGAGACCGCCACCCACACGGGCAACGCCTCCGATGACGCCGGCCGCCGGCTGGTGGTGGTGGGGGTGGGCATCAACATCGCCCGTCCCGAGGCCGCGGCCGTGCAGCCCCCGACCAGCGAGGCGGGTGCAGCTGTGGCGCCCGTGGTGCCCCCGGCTGGCCTGGCGGAAGTCCGCATGGGGGTCACCGCCGGTGAGGCGCTGGAGTTACTGGCAGCACCCCTGGTGCACGACCTGCTGCGCTTTGAAGCCAGCGGGTTCGCTGCCTTCCGGTCCCGGTTTGCGCGCCTGGACGCGCTGGACGGGCAGCCGGTGCGTCTGTCCGACGGCACCGAGGGCCAGGCACAAGGTGTGGACGCCGAAGGCGCCCTGCTGCTGCAGACCCGCGACGGCCTGCGTCGCATCACCAGTTCTGAAGTGAGCGTGCGACCATGCTGAGGTGGACGATTGCCCTGCTGGCCCTGGCCAACCTGCTGTACTTCGGCTGGAGCCAAGGCTGGCTGGGCGATCCGCAGCAGAACCAGCGGGAACCCGAACGCCTGCAGGGTCAGGTACAGCCTGAATTGCTGCGGCTGATGAACGGCCCCGAGCCCGCAGCGGCGCCCGTGCCGTCGCCACCCGCCACCCCTAGGGTGGCGACCTCGCCCGGCCCGTCTGCGACCGAACGCGACCCGGTGCCTGCACCGACGCCACAAGCCGTGACACCCGCCGTCCCGGCCACCCGATGCTGGGTGGCCGGTGGCTTCAACCCGGCACAGGCACAAGCCCTGCGCACAGCCTTGGCGTCCACCGGCCTGCCGGCCTCGGCCTGGCGCCTGGACGAGGTGCGGCTGGGCGGCCGCTGGATCGTCTACATGGGTCGCTTCAACGCCGAGCAAATGGCGCGCAAGAAGGTGGAGTTGCGTGAGCTGAAGGTGGATTTCCGCGAGGTCAATATCGCGGCCGGGCCGGGCTTGGCCCTGGGCACATTCTCCACCGAAGAGGCCGCCGAGCAGGGCCTGCGCGACCTGGGTCGCAAAGGTGTGCGCACCGCGCGGGTCGAGCCCGAGCGTGGCGAAGTGACCAGCTACATGTTGCGCCTGCCGTCGGTGACCGACGCCCAGCACGCCGAAGTCGCGGCGCTGGGTGCCGCGCTGGCTGGCAAGCCGCTCAACCCCTGCGAGTAGACACCCCCTGCGCCGCTGCGCGGCTTGCCCCAGCGGGTGCTGTGGCCCGATGTAGGCAGTTCCACGGCGCTTGCCGGGCGAAGGCACGGTGGACTCATGGGGAAGAAGCACAGCCCGACCCGTCACACCCGCGCAGGCGGGTGTCCGCGCACAGAACGAGACCCACGGTGCACCTGGATGCCCGCTACTGCGCAAACGCCGGGTGCCGAGAAGGGCATGGGATGCTTCGAGCATGAAAAAAGGCGCCCGAAGGCGCCTTTTTTCATGGACGTCCGACAGGCATCACTTCGCGACCACGCGGACCATTTCCAGGCACTTGTTGGAGTAGCCCCACTCGTTGTCGTACCAGCTGACCACCTTGATGAAGGTCTTGTCCAGCGCGATGCCGGCGTCGGCGTCGAACACGCTGGTGCAGGTCTCGCCGCGGAAGTCGGTGGCCACCACCTTGTCGGTGGTGTAGCCCAGCACGCCTTTGAGCGCACCTTCGCTCTGGGCCTTCATCTCGGCGCAGATCTCTTCGTAGCTCGCTTCGCTGTTGAGCTCGACCGTCAGGTCCACCACCGACACGTCGCTGGTGGGCA
>JAUVWL010000010.1 GCA_030604135.1 Burkholderiales bacterium
CTGAAGGTTGTCGCTGTCAAGGCCCCCGGCTTCGGCGACCGCCGCAAGGCCATGCTGGAAGACATCGCCATCCTGACCGGTGGCAAGGTCATCGCCGAAGAAGTGGGTCTGACCCTCGAGAAGGTGACCCTGGCCGACCTGGGTCAGGCCAAGCGCATCGAAGTGGGCAAGGAAAACACCACCATCATCGACGGCGCCGGCGCTGCCGCTGACATCGAAGCCCGCGTCAAGCAAATCCGCGTGCAGATCGAAGAAGCCACCAGCGACTACGACCGTGAGAAGCTGCAGGAGCGCGTGGCCAAGCTGGCCGGCGGTGTCGCCGTCATCAAGGTCGGTGCCGCCACCGAAGTCGAGATGAAGGAAAAGAAGGCCCGCGTGGAAGACGCCCTGCACGCCACCCGCGCTGCGGTGGAAGAAGGCATCGTCGCCGGTGGTGGCGTGGCTCTGCTGCGCGCCAAGCAGTCTGCTGGCGAGATCAAGGGTGACAACCCCGACCAGGACGCCGGTATCAAGCTGGTGCTCAAGGCCATCGAAGCGCCCCTGCGCGAAATCGTGGCCAACGCCGGTGGCGAGCCCTCGGTCGTGATCAACAAGGTGCTGGAAGGCAAGGGCAACTACGGCTTCAACGCCGCCAACGACACCTACGGCGACATGATCGAAATGGGCATCCTGGACCCGACCAAGGTGACCCGTACCGCCCTGCAGAACGCCGCTTCCGTGGCGTCGCTGATGCTGACGACCGAAGCCATGGTCGCCGAGGCCCCGAAAGACGACGCTCCGGCCATGCCGGGCGGCGGCATGGGTGGCATGGGCGACATGGGCGGCATGGGCATGTGATGGCCTGAGCCGGCCGGAGGGCGGTGCCCCCCCCGTCGCCGACATAGAATCCCCGGCGGACTTCGCGTCCACCGGGGATTTTTTTTGGCCGTCCCCCAGATTCACCCGACACCAGATGCCCCCCGCCGCCGACTCCGTCCTGCCCGCACCCGCCGAAGAACGCCGGCTACTGCAGGCAACGGGGGCCGACATCGTCTACCGCATCCGGCGCAGCCCGGCCACAGCGCCCGGTGCGCCGATCGTCTTCCTACATGGTCTGGCCAGCAACATGTCGCGCTGGTCCGAACTTACTCGCCTGACCACGCTGTCGCAGCGCCACGACCTGATCCGCATCGACCTGCGCGGGCACGGGGAGTCCATGACGCGCCGGCCCTTCGACATGCCTCGGTGGCGCGACGACCTGCGCCTTTTGCTGGACAATGAAGGGGCGGGCACGGCCCACCTGGTCGGGCACAGTCTGGGCGCCACCGTGGCGATGGACTTTGCTGCCGCGCTCCCAGGGCGTGTGGCCGGGCTGGTTCTGATCGACCCGGTGTTTCGGGAGGCGGTGGTGGCCGAGAAGCGGCATTTTGTGCGGGGTGGCCCGGTGTTTCAGGCCGCGGCCCGTCTGCTGCGGGTGTTCAACCGGCTCGGGCTGTACCGCAGGCACCTGCCGCCGCTGGATCTGGAGCAGCTCGACCAGCAGGCCCGCGCCGCGCTGGCCGACCCCGACCCGGCGCGACTGCAGGCCTTCGTGCGGCATTACAGCTCAGCACGCGAAGACCTGCGGCATATTCCGCACGCCAACTACCTGCAGGACCTGGTGGAGATGTTCCGCCCCCTGCCCTGCCTGAGCGCCGTCAGCGCCCCGGTGTTGGTGCTGCGATCGACCATCGCCGGCTTTCAGATGGAGCACGAGGTCGCACGCCGCCTGGCCGAGTTTCGCGAGGTCCGCGTCGAGCCGGTCGACTGCCACCACTGGCCGGTGACCGAACGTCCGGTCGAGGTCCGGCAACTCATCGAGGACTGGATCGGCGAGGTGGACCGGTCTGCCCGACCCTGAAGGCGGCGGGTGCCAGTGCGGCCGTTCAGACCGGGACTTCGGCCAGCCGCTCGAGGTGGTCGGCAATCGCCCGGGCGATGTGCGCCTTGCCATCCACCGCGCGCTCGGCGTCGGCCGTCAGCAGGTGGGCCCGCTGTTCTTCGCCCCGGGTCTCTGCACCGCGTGTGGCCACGACCAGGCTGGCGCGGCCCAGACGGCGGCGCGCCACGGCCAGCAGCTCGTCGGTGGACACCTGCTCCAGGTACTTGAAGGCCACACAGTGCATGGCCGGGTCGGTCGCGCAGGCCAGGTCGATCACCTTCTCGGTGGGCACCAGCTCCAGGTGAAACGCCGGCTGGCCGGACGCGATCTTGCCGGACACCGGTTCGCGTGGCCGGTAGTCGGCGACACCGGCCGAGAACACACCGGCAAACAGGCCCTCGCGCACCCGGTCCAGGCACAGGTCCCGGTACTCGTCGTAAGTGCGCGCGATGGTGGTGGGCACCGGCGCCCTGGGCCGCCAGGCGCCGTCTCCCAGCAGCAGCTCGGCGTCGGCGCCGCGCCAGACCAGCTCCTCGGCAACCAGGGCGCCCAGGCGCCCGCGGAAACGGTTGAGAATGCGCCGCACCCCGTCGATGGGCACCGGTGTCGGCCCTGCCGTCACCAGAATGCGTCGACCCCGCAACGCTGAACGGCTCAGCGCCCGCCCCACCGCCGCACACAGCAGCTCGGTGTCGGGCAGGTTGTGTTTGCCGTAGGCGTCCCTGGGCGCCACGAAACGCACCCCCAGGGCATGCAGCTGGCGCGCGTTGCGCTCCAGCAGGCTGTTGTGCAGGGTGCCGTGCATGGTCGGCGCCACCAGGATCTTTGTGCGGCCCTGCTCCAGGCGACCCAGTGCCGAAGCCAGTGCCGATGTGACCACCGTGTCGGCGATGCCTGCCGCCATCTTGGCGATGGTGTTGTGGGTGGCCGGTGCCACCAGGTAGGCGTCAAACGGGGTACCGTCCGACAGGTGCTCGGCGGCCCAGGTGAGGTGACTGACCACCGGCTGGCAGGTGGCCCATTCGAGGGCCTCACGCGCCACGTAGCGCAGCGCGTCGTCGGAGGCAAAGGCCACCACCTCGGCCCCGTGGCGGCGCAAACCCCGCGCGAGTTCGGGGGTCTTCATGGCGGCAATGCCACCCGTCACGAGCAGGGCCACGCGCCGACCCTTGAGCCGATCGGAGGCTACGGGCACATCGTGGTCACCCATGCTGCTGGGTGTCGGAGGGGAGAAGTCCCAATCAAATGAGCTCATCTCAACAGGCGGGGAGTGATGTCAGGAACGAGTTCATGGTAGCCCCTGCGCCCGTCCGCGACCAGTATCCATGGAAAGCGCTTCGGTCGATGCACTGGGCCACTGCAAGGGTTGAAGCCGCTGCAACCAGAGGTGATGCAGCCCGTGCGCACGGTCCAGCCGGGTGTTGAGTGCCTCGAAATGGTGGGCTTCGAAGCGACTGCGTTTGCCCAGGGCATCCCTGAGGTCGGGCCTGACCTCGACGTCAAAGGGGTCCAGGCCCTGGATGCCCGCCACCGGATGGAAGGGCTGCCCGACTCCGAAGCGCACATGGCTGTGTGGCTCCAGCGAAGGGTCAGCCTCCAGGAAGAGACGGATGGTCTCGTCCGAGAACGACGCATCGGCCACATGCCAGCGCCCATCCAGGCGCACCGCAGCGCAGTAGTGCCGCACCCTCGCACGCATGAGCGGCACCCAACGCTCCGGCATCAGCAGGGACAGCACCCGCATCGAAAGTTCGATTTCCACAAAACCGCCTTCCAGCCCCAGCGCCCGCCACAGCGCCACCTGCAGGTGTGCCTTGGCGGTGCACACCCCCATGCCCCTGAGCAAGGTGTCGGAAGCGCGCTCGTGCCAGCCCCCGAAGCGGTAGGGCATGCGCTGCACGAAATGGAACACATCCCGGGCCGACGATTCGGTATCGGCTGCGCAAAAGCGCGAGGCAACCCGGCGGATCAGCGGGTGCTCATGGTTGCAGGGTTCTTCGACCTGCGGCATGCGAAAACTGGCCAGCGCGGCCTGCTCCGCAGCCTCGGCGGCCAGCAGCGCGTCCAGCAAGGGTTGCTGGGCGGTCTGTGCTGCGGCGGGCAGCGTCCACACGCGTGCCCCCGGCTCGCCCGCCGTGACGGTGGCAGCGCCTTCGATCAGGTGGTTGCCAGGGCCCCACCAAGTGCCTGGCCCGATCAGTTGCCCCCGCAACAACACGGTGAGTGAGCCGGGCGAGCACTGCAGCGCACTGCCGGGCAGCAGGGTGCGGACCTGCCCCTGCTCGTACACAGGGTCCGATCGGGCCCCCAGATACAGACCGATCACGGAGTCGGCGAAATCAAGGCGGGCGGTGGTGGGGTCGGTCCAAGGCATCATCATGCCCGCATGCTAGGCACTTGCCAGGGCCACGCTGGCCAGACCCTGTCAGATTTGACAATGCCAATGATGAGTGGGCTCAGACAGCCTGCATCAGCTTCTCGAGCTTGAGCGTGTCCGCAGCGAAGGCCCGAATGCCTTCGGCAAGCTTCTCGGTGGCCATGGCGTCCTCGTTGAGGGCGTAGCGAAAACCGGATTCGTCAAACGACACAAAGGGTATGTCCATGGACCTCGCCGCATCGGCATCGAGTGCACGCGCCAGCGGTGCCTCGGTTTGTGCGAGTTGGGCCAGCAGTTCCGGGCTGATGGTGAGCAGATCACAACCGGCCAGCGCCGTGATTTGGCCCACGTTGCGAAAACTGGCGCCCATGACCTCTGTATCGATGCCGAACTTTTTGTAGAAGTTGAATATGGTGCGAACCGATTGCACGCCGGGGTCGTTGGCGCCAGCCATGGCGGCCTCGTCCCAGGCGGCTCCGGCCTGCTTCTTGTACCAGTCGTAGATGCGCCCGACGAAGGGAGAAATCAGCTGCACCTTGGCCTGCCCGCAGGCCACCGCCTGACAGAAGCTGAACAGCAGGGTCAGGTTGGTATGGATGCCCTCCCGCTCCAGACGCGCCGCCGCCTGGATGCCCTCCCAGGTCGAAGCTATCTTGATCAGGATGCGATCGACGTGCACGCCCTCGCCCTGGTACAGGTCGACGATGCGCCGCGCGCGGGTGACGGTGGCTTCGGTGTCGAAACTCAGCCGCGCATCCACCTCGGTCGAGACGCGACCGGGAACAAGCTGCAGGATTTCGCAACCGAAGCGCACCAGCAATCGGTTCATGGATTCGTCCAGCCCTTGCGAGCCGTATCGGGCCATGATCTCCTTGAGCAGGTGGGCGTATTCGGGCTTCTGCACCGCCTTGAGAATGAGCGACGGGTTGGTGGTCGCATCCTGGGGCGTGTAAGCCGCCATCTGCTTGAAATCACCGGTGTCGGCCACCACGGTGGTGAACTGTTTGAGGGCGTCGAGCTGGTTCATTCGCGCATTATCGGGTGTAATAAGGTTTCATAGTCCCTTGTAACTCCATTCGTACCCCATTTGCAACCATGCTCGATCGCATCAAGGCCTCCCTGCCCTCGCTGGCGCCTGCCGAACAACGGGTCGGCAAGCTGGTGCTGTCCGACCCGCGCAGCTTTGCCAGCCTGCCCGTGTCCGAACTGGCCGAACGGGCGCATGTGAGCAAACCGACCGTGGTGCGCTTCTGTCGCAGCATGGGCTACGACGGACTGTCCGACTTCAAACTGAAGCTGGCAGGCACCGTCAGTGAGGGTGTCCCCTTCATCCACCGCAGCGTCGATGTGGACGACAAGGTCAGCGACGTGCTGGTCAAGGTGATCGACAACACGGTGGCGGCCTTTCTGAAGTACCGCAACGATGCGTCCACCCACTCCATCGAAAAGGCGGTGGACGCCTTGGTGGCCACCTACAGCAAGCGGGGACGCATCGAGTTCTTCGGTGCCGGCAATTCGGGCATCGTGGCCCAGGACGCCCAGCACAAGTTCTTCCGGCTGGGTATCAACGCCATCGCCTACAGCGACGGCCACATGCAGGTGATGAGTGCGTCGCTGCTGGGCCCGGGAGACTGCGTGGTCATCATCTCGAACTCCGGGCGCACCCGGGACCTGATGGACGCGGCGGACATTGCGCGCAAACACGGTGCCACGGTCATCACCATCACTGCCAGCGGATCACCCCTGGCAACCGCCGGGCACATCCATCTGGCGGCCGATCACCCCGAGGGCTATGACCGCTACAGCCCGATGACGTCGCGCCTGATGCACCTGATGGTGATCGATGTGGTGGCCACCTGCCTGGCCCTGCGCATTGGCGGCAGCAAGCTGCAACCACTGCTGCGGGAGATGAAGAACAACCTCCGGAGTAAAAGGTACGCATAAGCGTGCGCGATGCGCACAGCTTATGCGCCCCCCTGCGCCGCTTCGCGTCTTCCCCCCAGAGGTGGGGGACGATGCCTGTGGCCCGGCAATGCCGGTTCCACGGCATCCTGGACTTGCAGGCCCTTCGCGCCACCATTTCGGGACGATGGACGCACCCTGCAGCGAAATGGGTGACGCTGGCCGAGTCCTCGCGAAGGCGATCGCCCACTGTCGGGATGGGCTGCAAGGCGCAAAACGCAGACGGGCCGGTGGCCCGGCGAGGCTTTGCAACGCGGCAGAACTCCCGAGAGCGGGATGAGCGCATCGCGCAGGACTCGGTCAGCTTCGCCTCAGGAGGAGACCTGCGCAGCAGGGCGGGGGACATTCGCGGAGGAGCGTACCCGGTCTCCGCGCCAAAGCCATGGAATCTGAACGTCAGATCCGACCTTCCTCGACCGCGTGGCAGGCGATGCGGATACCGCACAGGGTCTGCATGGCGGGGCGTTCGTGGCGACAGCGGTCGTTCGCGTGGGGGCAGCGCGGGTTGAAGGCACAACCTGGGGGTGGATTGAGCGGGTTGGGCACCTCGCCCTGGACCGGCGTGCGCGACTTGCCGGTGTCGTGCATCTTGGGGATGGCATCGAGCAGCATGCGCGTGTAGGGATGGCGCGGGCTGTCGAACAGGATGTGCTTGGGTGCCAGTTCAACCAGCCGCCCCAGGTACATCACGCCCACCTGGTCGCTCACATGCCGCACCACCGCCAGGTTGTGGCTGATGAACAGGTAGGTCAGGCCCTGCTGGCGCTGCAGGTCCTTCATGATGTTGAGCACCTGGGCCTGCACCGACACGTCCAGGGCCGAGGTCGGTTCGTCACAGACCAGGAACTCGGGGTGCGTCGCCAGGGCACGGGCAATCGAGATACGCTGGCGCTGCCCGCCCGAGAACTGGTGCGGAAACTTGATGCGGTCCTGGGCGGCCAGCCCGACGGAGTGGAGCAGTTCCTCGACCCGGTCACGCAAAGCAGTCTTATCCGACAGGACGCCGTGTTCACGCAAGGGCTCGGCAATGATGTCCTCCACGCGCCAGCGCGGATTGAGGCTGGCGTAGGGGTCCTGAAAAATCATCTGGATGCGCCGCCGCAACTGCCGCCCCTGCGGGGTGCGAAAGGCCGCGTGGGCATCCTGCCCGTCGAACTCGAAGCTGCCGCGGGTGGGCGGGTACAAGCCGACCAGCAAACGGGCCACCGTGCTCTTGCCGCAGCCCGACTCGCCAACCAGGGCCAGGGTCTGGCCCCGCTGAATGTCAAAAGACACACCGTCCACCGCCTTGAGCAACAGACGGGGCTGACGCTCAATCACCCGGTTGAGCCAGGGTGCAGACACGTCGAAGGTGCGCGCCAGGTCGGTCGCGCGCACAAGGGGTCGCTCAGTCTCTGCAGCCGCGGCGGTCGGGACGGGCGCCTGTTCGTTCACCATATCCGTCATGCGGCCTCCCCGATGGTCTGGATGCTGGACGCGTCATGCAGCCAGCAGGCCGCCCGCGTGGCGCCGGCCGGCATGAGATCGGGTCGCTGTTCGTGGCATCGCTCGAAGCTGCGATCGCAGCGGGGGTTGAAAGCGCAGCCGCGCGGAATAGCGTTGAGCCTGGGCATGGCGCCATCAATCTGGTGCAGGCGCTCGCGATCCGCCGCCATGTCGGGAATGCAGCCCATCAGTCCCCGGGTGTAGGGGTGGGCCGGCTGATTGATTACCTCGTGCACCGGACCGACCTCGGCCACCCGCCCTGCGTACATCACAGCGACGCGGTCGCAGGTTTCGGCGATCACGCCCATGTCGTGGGTGATCAGCATCACTGCCGCACCGCGATCTCGGCAAATGGTCTTGAGCAGGGTGATGATCTGGGCCTGGATCGAAACGTCCAGCGCGGTCGTGGGTTCGTCGGCCACGATCAGCTGCGGTTCGGCGGCCAGTGCCAGAGCGATGACCACGCGCTGGCGCATGCCGCCGGAAAATTGGTGCGGATAGTGGTCGATGCGTTGCTCGGCCGCCGGAATGCCGGTGTCCTTGAGCAGCTTGATGGCGCGCTGACGCGCTTCCGACTGGCTGACGGGCAGGTGCGTGGTGATGGTCTCAATGAGCTGCCGGCCAACCGAGTACAGCGGATTCAGCGAGGTCAGCGGGTCCTGGAAGATGGCTCCGATCCGACGCCCCCGGATCTTGCGCATGGCGTCGTGGCGCAGGTTGTCGATGCGCTCGCCCTCCAGGCGTATCTCGCCACCCGCGATGCGCCCGGGCGGCTCCAGCAGGCCAATGATGGAGGCTCCGGTCAGCGACTTGCCAGCGCCCGACTCACCCACCACACCGAGGATCTCTCCGGGTGCGATATCAAAGGACACATCATCAAGGGCTCGCAGCGTGCCGCGACGGGTCGGAAACTCGACGACCAGATTCTTGACTTGAAGCAGGCTCATGTTCTTATTGAAGCCTCGGGTTGAGCGCGTCGCGCAGCCAGTCGCCCAGCAGATTGACGGACAAGGCGATCAGCACCAGCATGGCGCCAGGGAAAATGGTGATCCACCACTCGCCCGAGAACAGGTAGTCGTTACCGACCCGGATGAGCGTGCCCAGCGACGGTGACGTCGGGGGCGCCCCCACACCGAGGAAGGACAGGGTGGCCTCGGTGATGATCGCGGTGGCCACCTGAATCGTGGCCAGCACCAGCACCGGACCCATGACATTGGGCAGCACATGGCTGTGCATGATGCGCAAGGGCGCCACACCGGTGACGCGGGCTGCCTGCACGTACTCCTTGCTGCGTTCGACCAGGGTCGAGCCCCTCACGGTGCGGGCGTACTGGACCCATCCGGTCAACGAGATCGAAATGATCAGCACGCCGAAGGCCAGGGTTTCATGCGCGTTGGGGAACATGGCCCGACCAACACCCGCAATCAGCAGGGCCACCAGAATGGCCGGGAACGACAGCATCACGTCGCACAGGCGCATCAGGACGGCATCGATCCAGCCGCCCAGGAAGCCCGCCAGCAGACCAAAAAGAACGCCCACCACGACAGACAGGACCACCGATGCGAAGCCGACGGCCAGCGAAATCCGTGCGCCGTACATCAGGGCCGAGAGGATGTCGCGCCCCTGGTCGTCGGTTCCCAGGAAAAACTCGCGACTGCCCTCGGCATGCCATGCTGGCGGCAGGCGGGCATTCGACAACTCCAGCGTGGCCAGGTCGAACGGGTTGTGCGGCGCGACCCAGGGCGCAAACAGTGCGCAGAAGATGCACACAAAAGCGATCAGGGCCGCCACGATGGCAGTTGGAGAATGCAGAAAACTGTGGCCGACATCGCTGTCGGCCCAGCGTCTAACAGTGGCAATCAAGTGAAGACTCTTTCAGAAAAAGGATCGAATCCCGGGTGAAAACAGGTTGTAGACGCCGGCCAGTCCGGACGCAGCCTGCCCGTTTCAGTTCGAGTGCGCCTCCGCCATGTCGGGCCCCGTGGGTTCACCACAGCGAAACCCTGGTGGATTTCGCTGCGGCCGGGCAGCCTGGTGTCACTTCATCGAGATATAGCGGAAAGGCATGAAATTGTCGGCACGCTGCTTGAGGGTCACGTTGTTGGCCACACCCCAGGCCAGGGCCTGCTGGTGCAGAGGCAAATGCCCGATGTCGTCGGCGTGGATCTTGAAAGCCTCGCTGATCATGGCCTGACGCTTGGCAGGATCGGTCTCGGACTGGATCTTCAGCGTGAGTTCATCCACCTTGGGGTTGCAATAGGAACCCAGGTTGAACTGGCCGGCGCCCTTGTCATCCACGCAGCGCATCAGGGAATTGAGCGGGTTGTGGGCGTCGTAGGTGCCGGGGGTCCAGCCCAACAGGTAGAAGCTGGTGTCGCGGCGCAGGATCTTGGGGAAGTAGGTCCCCTTGGTCTCGGCCTGCAGGTTGACCTTGACACCGATGCGCGCGAGGTTGGCGGTCACGGCCTGACAAATGGCGCCATCGTTGACATAGCGGTCATTCGGGCAGTTCATGGTCACCTCGAAACCGTCCGGATATCCGGCATCGGCCAGCAGTTTCCTGGCCGCGTCGGGATCATAGGGCAAGCGGGTGTTGAGTGCGGGATCGAATCCGTTGATGCCCGGCCCCACCATCAGCGCCGTGGGGTTGGAAGCACCACGCATCACTGTGCGCTGGATGCCGTTGATGTCGATGGCCTGGTAGAAGGCCTGACGCACCCGCTTGTCCTTGAACGGATTCTTGCCCTTGACGTTCGAGAACAGCAGCTCATCACGTTTCTGGTCCATGCCCAGGAAAATGGTGCGAAGCTCGGGCGCCTGCAGCACCTTGAGACGGCCCCCTGCGTTGATGCGGGCCACATCCTGCAGTGGCACCGGCTCGATGACATCGACCTGACCCGAAAGCAGCGCGGCCACACGGGTGGCGTCATTGCCGATCGGTGTGAACTCCACGTTCACCACGTTGCCTTCGATCTTGCCCCAGTAGTTGCCATTGCGCACGAAGCTGGTTTTCACGTTGGGCTGGCGCTCACGCAGGCGATACGGTCCGGTGCCATTGGCCCGGAACGAGGCGGCGTTTTCGATACCCTTGCGCCGGTCCACCGGACGCATGGCCTGGTTTTCCTCGGCCCACTGCTTGCTCATGATGTAGACCAGCGAGATCACGTCAGGCAGGATGGGAAACGGTGCCTTGGTCTCAATCTCGATGGTGTGGCTGTCGATCTTGCGGACCGCCTGAATGTCGTTGGTGTAGCTCTTCATGTCGGAGCCGTCGCCAGAAGCACGCTCGAACGAGAACAGCACATCGTCGGCCGTGAAGGGTTTGCCGTCGTGGAACTGCACGCCCTTGCGCAACTCGAATCGCCAGACCGTGGGCGAGGTCTGTTTCCAGCTGGTGGCCAGACCAGGGACCAGCGCCAGATCGGCATTGCGGTCCACCAGCGGCTCGTACACATTGCCGGTGACGCTCAATTGCAGCGATTCATTGAGGGAATGCGGGTCCATGGACAAGGCGTCACCCTGGTTGCCGATGCGCACGGTCTGGGCCATGGCCGTCCCGGCCGTGACCAGGATGGCGGACACCAGAACGCTGGACAGTGTCTTCCTGAAGTTCATGCAAGTGCTCCTGCTGTGGATGGATGGCGGTTGAAGAAGTCAGATCGGGTAGGCATCAGGTGGGCGGCAAAGGCATGCCCCGCTCGATCAGGCTGGCATGGAGTGCGGCGCCCAGGGGCAGGATGTCGTCGTTGAAGTCGTATCGGGTGTTGTGCAGCATGCAACTGCCCTCTCCGCCCTGCCCCAGCCGCAGGTAGGCGCCCGGCTTGACCTGCAGCATGAAGGAGAAGTCTTCAGCGCCCATGCTGGGCTCCATCTCCCGATCGACGTGGTCTTCGCCCAGCAAACCCTCGGCCACATCGGCGGCAAACCGGGCCTCCCGGTCGGTGTTGATGGTGGCGGGGTAGATGCGTTCGTAGTTCAGGTGGACCGAGGCGCCCAGCCCCAGGGCCACGCCCGAGCAGACCTCGTGCAGGCGTCGCTCGACCATGTCCTGGACGTCTGGATTGAAGCTCCGGACAGTGCCGACCAGAACAGCCTTGCCCGGTACCACACTGAAAGCCGCCATGTCGCCCGCGTGCATGGCACACAGGCTGATGACGGCGCTGTCGATGGCCCGCACATTGCGAGAGACAATGCTTTGCACGGCGGTGATGATGTGCCCCGCCACCAGCACCGGGTCGACCGTGAGGTATGGGTGGGCGCCGTGACCACCCTTGCCGGTGATCTCGATGGTGATGCGGTCGGCCGCCGCCATCATCGGGCCCGGGTTGACCCCCACCGTACCCGGACGCATCTGCGGCCAGTTGTGCATGGCATAGACCGACTCGACCGGAAAGCGCTCGAACAGGCCATCCTCGATCATGGCCTTGGCGCCGGCGAACCCCTCTTCGCCTGGCTGGAAAATCAACACCGCCGACCCATCGAACTGTCGCGTCTCGGCCAGGTAGCGGGCGGCACCCACCAGCATGGCGGTGTGGCCGTCGTGGCCACAACCGTGCATCATTCCGGGGCGGGTCGAGCGCCAGGCAAAGTCGTTCTGCTCGGTGATGGGCAGCGCGTCCATGTCGGCCCGCAGACCCATCATGCGGCCGCTGTCCCGTCGCACCCCGTGAACGACACCGACCACGCCGGTTCGTCCAATGCCGGTGTGAATTTCGTCGACCCCGCAGACCTTGAGCGCCTCCACCACACGCTGGGCCGTGTAGTGCTCTTCGAAGCCGAGTTCAGGGTGGGCGTGCAGGTCACGCCGGAACGAAGTCAGTTCCGGATGCAGGGCCGATATGTGGGCAAACGCGCGGCCGTGGGCCTTGATGCGGGGTGCAAGCATGGTTGGTCAATGCCCCCCACCGGCACGCTCGACGCGCAAACGGGGATCGACAGCAAAGTAGAGCAGATCAACGATGAGGTTGATCACGACAAAGATCAGCGCGATCAGGCACAGGTAGGCCGCCATGACAGGGATGTCGGCAAAGGTCACGGCCTGGATGAACAGCAGACCCATGCCCGGCCACTGAAACACCGTCTCGGTGATGATGGCAAAGGCAATCAGACCCCCCAATTGAAGGCCGGTGATCGTCATCACGGGCACGAGGGTGTTTTTCAGCGCGTGACCGAAATGCACCGCCCGGTTGGTCAGGCCACGGGCCCGGGCAAACTTGATGTAATCGGTGCGAAGCACTTCCAGCATCTCGGCACGCACCAGACGCATGATCAGTGTCAGTTGGAAAATGGCCAGGGTGATGGCCGGCAAGGTGATGTGATGCCATCCCTTGGCCGTCAGGAGCCCGGTACTCCACCAGCCAATCTGCGTGACCTCGCCACGCCCGAAACTCGGGAACCAGCCCAGGTTCACTGCAAACACCAGGATCAGCAGAATACCGATCAGGAAGGTGGGCAGAGAAACACCCAGCAAGGACACGGTCATGAAAACCTGGCTCAGGAATGTGCCGCGCTTGAGGGCGGCATACACCCCCATGGGGATGCCAATGACCAGGGCCAGGCCGGCCGCCACCAGAGCCAGCTCCAGCGTCGCGGGAAAGCGCTCGGCGATGAGTCGCGAAACCTTGGCACCCTGGCGCAGGCTCAAACCAAATTCGCCCTGGACCGCATTGCCCAGAAAAGCCGCGAACTGGTAGAAGAAGGGTTTGTCCAGACCCAGGTCACCCCTGAGCTCACGGATCTGTTCCGGCGTGGCATCCTGACCAAGCAGGAAGACCACCGGATCGCCGACGTACTGGAACAGCATGAAGGCGATGAAGGCCACGCTGACCATCACGATCAGTGCCTGGACCAGCCGCCGCAGAATAAAAGCGAACATGAATGTGCAATGAATAACGGGTCGCCCAAACAGCTGGGCGACCCGTGACAGACCGAGGTCAGTTTACCTTGATCAGGCGCCAGTCCAGACGGTTGTCAGCACGGTGCACCACCTCGACGTTCTGCTTCATCGCCCAGGGAATGATCTGGTTGTGCAAGGGGATGTGGGCCACATCGTCGTTTTGCAGCTTCAGGGCTTCGGTCAGCAGGGGCAGGCGCACCGAAGGATTGGTTTCGGTCTTGGCCTTGTCGATCAGCTCGTCCATCTTGGCGTTGCTGTAGCGACCCACGTTGTAGTTGCCGTCACCACCTTCACCCGGCGAGCGCACCAGCGACTGCAGGCTGTAGAGCGCATCAAACGTCGGCACACCCCAGCCGAGCATGTAGATGCTGGCCTCATGCCGCTGAATCATGGGGAAGTAGGTGGCCAACGGAAGCGTGCGCAGCTTGGCACGCACCCCGATGCGCGCCCACATGGCGGTCACCGCCTGGCAGATCGCCTCGTCCTGGATGTAGCGGTTGTTCGGGCAGGCAAAGTCCACCTCGAAGCCGTCCTTGTAGCCGGCGTCGGCCATCAGCTTCTGTGCCGCCGCCACATCGAAAGGAAAGCGCTGGTGGATGGCTTCGGTCCATCCGGCCACCTGGGGTGCCACCAGCGCACCGGTGGGCTGGCCAAGGCCACGCAACGTGACACGTGAAATGGCGTTGATGTCGATGGCCTGGTAGAGCGCCTTGCGAACGCGCTGGTCCTTCAGCGGGTTCTTGCCCTTGACGTCGCTGCCGGGCAGCTCGTCGCGGTACTGGTCCATGCCAAAAAAGATGGTGCGGTTCTCGACACCATCCATGACCTTGAGACCACTTGTGTTGCGGATGCGGGGCAGGTCCTGCGGACTGGGATCGAGCACGAAGTCAACTTCGCCGGACAGCAGGGCCGCCATGCGCGTGGCCACGTTGCGCACCGGCGTGTAGACAATCTCGGTCACATTGCCTTCCATATTGCCCCACCAGCCGGGGTTGCGGGTCAACACGATCTTCTGATCGGGCTGCCACTCCTTGAGCATGAACGGGCCCGTGCCGTTGGCATTGCGGTGGGCAAAGTTTTCGTCCTGGGTCTTGATGTCCTTGGGTTCCACCGAGTTGTTCTTTTCGGCCCAGGCCTTGCTCATCATGCGCAGTTCGGTCATCTGGTTGATCAGGACCGGATTGGGACCGCCGGTGAAGATGTCGATGGTGTTGTCGTTCACCTTCACCACCCGGGTGATGCCCTGGGTGTAGACGGTGAAGTTCGAGGTCTTGGCCATCGCCCGCTCCAGGGAGAACACGGCGTCGTCGGCGGTGAAAGGACTCCCGTCATGGAACTTGACACCTGTGCGCAAAGTCATGCGCAACTGCGTGGGCGACACCTGGGTCCAGCCCGTGGCCAGCAGAGGCTCGGGCTTGAAGGTCCGGCTGTTGTAGTAGACCAGCGACTCGTAGACCGAGGCATGGACGCCATTGGCCAGGGCGTTGTTCTGCGAGTGGATATCCCAGGTCGGGATGTCGCTGGCGCTGGTCCATTTGAAGGTCTTGGCCTGCGCCAGCCCCATTCCCAGCGAGAGGGCGGCGCCCAGGACCACGGCACGCATTGTCACGGAGTGATTCATTGCTTGACACCTGAAATAAAAATGAACATCCAAGGACTATGCAACAAATGTTCCCGGTCGGCCCATCGGACTTACCCGCAGGCCATGGGCACGACGTCCCCCAGGCGTCAGACCACAGGCGGCCCCGTCAGCCTTCCGACAGGCTGGGGCCAGTTCTGTCCCGGTGCTTGAGCACGGGCAGGAGGCCCTGAGGCCCGATGCACCGGCCTGGAAGTTCGCTCCTCCCCCGCTTGGGGCATGCAGATCCCAAATGCTTGATCAAGAATGCGGCTCGATGGAACTTGGCATCAGGACGACAGTGGTCCCTGAGCCGGTCTCGACAGGAAGGACATGATGAAAGCACAAATCTTGCGCTGCCTGGGCGTCTGGTTTCTGGCGTGCTGGGCGGGCGCGGCCCTGGCCGCCATCGAAGTCAACCAGGCCAGCAGCGACGATCTTGAAAGCATCAAGGGCATCGGTCCCAGCACCGCGCAGCGAATACTGCAGCAACGTCGACAAGCGGCTTTCCGAGACTGGGCCGACTTCATTGTGCGGGTGCCGGGCATCGGCGATCGGCGCGCCGCCCAACTGTCCGACCAAGGCCTGCGGGTTCGGGGCGAGGCCTTTGAGCTCCGGCCACCAACACCCGCGACGCCCAAACCACCCATCGGCTACGCGCCAAGAACCCAGACTGCCACTGGTTCAAGACCTACCGCACCTTGAATTGGCAGCGGCAGATCAAAGGAACAGGGACGAAAAAAAAACCACCCGCAAGACGGGTGGTTTTTTTGCCGGGGCCAGGCCCCGATCGAGCATCAGAACGAGTGCGAGACACCCACACCAAAACGGCTCTTCACGCCATCGTAGAAGTCGACAGCGTTGTTGTTGTCCTTGCGGAAGCCGGTGTACACCGAGGTGCGCTTGGACAGCGAGTAGTTGGCTGCGACACCGAAGCTGCTGCCACGGGGACCACCGTCGAGCTTGGTCGATGCGTAGCCTGCAGACAGTGTGAGGGCGTCGGACAGGGGAACATCCACGCCCAGGGACACATCGGTGAAGTCGGCGGTCACGCCCAGTGCATCCAGCTTGGACTTGGCCACGCCGGCCAGCAGCTTGGCAGCGCCAAAGTCATACGTGGCCTGCAGCAAGGTGTACTTGATCGAACCGATGTCGGCCTTGTCCTGCTGGTAGGCCACACCCACGTACACCGGGCCACCTTCGTACTTGACATGGAAGGCGTTGGAACGCAGGTTGTCGTCAGCGGGGTCCTTGAAGCTGGCGCTGATGGCACCGCTCACACCACCAAACTCGGGCGTTGCGTAGTACAGGCCCTTGTTCGGATTCCAGTTGTAGACGTTGTAGCTGAACCAGATGTTGGTGGGAGCCAGCACCGAGTCGAACACGGGGTTGGTGAGGTAGGCCACGTCATCGTAGGCCGAGCCGGTCTTGCCCAGCTTGATTTCACCGAAACCACCACTCAGGCCCACCCAGGCCTGACGGTCAAAGCCGCCGCTGGTGCTGCCGTTGGTCAGGTCAACGCTCTGCTCGAAATTGAAGTTGGCGTTCAGGCCACCACCCAGGTCCTCACTGCCCTTGACGCCCCAGCGGCTGGTGCTGACACCGCCCGAGGTCATTTGGGTGCTGACACCGCTGTCCTTGTGGATCACCACATCGGCAATGCCGTACAGCGTGACGCTGGACTGGGCGGAAGCGGCCGTGACAACGGCGAGGGAAGCCAGAGCAATCAGGGACTTTTTCATGTAATCACCTTGTGGAGAAAGTTGGAGGAAAACTGTTCAGTGGCCACTTGCTGGTTTGATCACTGACCCGTGAGTCAGTTTAGCGAGAGTTGGGGCGCGCCCTCGGGCAAACCCTTGGATTGAGCTGTTGAAAATGCAAAAAAACAACACCACGATCACCACGCGCACGACCCAACCCATGATCCGAAGCAAACTTCGAGCCAGACGGGGCGATTTCAAGATGCCGCAGCCGCCCGACCTCACCGCACAGGAAAACACCCACCCACCAGGGCAAACAAAAAAGAACCCGCTGCATAACTGCAGCGGGTTCTTGAGGTTTTCCAGATCACAAGCTGGTCAAGCCAGCGGATGATCAGAAGTTGTGGCGGATGCCCAGGCCGAAGTGGTTGATGGCTTCGGGGTTTTTGCCCTTGCCGTCACGCAGGAAAGCAGCGTACGTGAAGGTGCGCTTGCTCAGCGGGTACTTGGCTTCGAACAGGATGTTGGTGTCCTTGGCGTCGGTGTCGCGAGCGACGTCCAACAGCAGGTTCACCGGACCAGCGGCCATGCTGCCACCGATCACGAAGCCCTTGCTGTCGCCGGCCGGATCGATGTAGCCACCACCCAGGGTGAAGGCGCCGAAGTTGTACTTGGCACCCAGTTCAACGTTCTTGACGGCGTCCTGGACCTTGTTGTAGCCCAGAGACACAGCCAGAGGGCCGTTGCGGTAGATGGCGTTCAGGTCAACCTTGGCCTTGTCGTCGGGGCGGTTGGCCTTCAGGACATAGCCCAGGGTGGCGGTGAAGCCGCCCAGGTTGGGGGTGGTGTAGGCGATCTGCGAGTCGTTACGGGCACCGCCGAGGTAACCGAACTGGCTGGCTGCCACCGAGTAGTTGGCCGTGCCAGACAGTTCCCAGGCGGCGCGTGCGAAGAAGGTCGGGTTCAGGGTACGGCCCAGACGGACTTCACCGAAACCACCGCTCAGGTTCATCCAGGCAGCGCGCTGGAAGGTGTTGGCGTCGGTGGCGCCGCTGTTCAGGTTCACAGCTTGCTCGAAGTTGAAGCCAGCCTTCAGGCCACCGCCGAGGTCTTCGGTGCCACGCACGCCCAGACGGCTGGTGCCGTTGTTCATCAGAGAGGAGCTGGAGAACGTGGTGGAAGAACCGGTGGATTTGGAAATACCGGCATCGGCCACGCCGTACAGGGTCACGGACGACTGGGCAAAGGCGACGCTGGTGGCAGCCACGGCGGCCAGAGCAATCAGGGTCTTTTTCATTGAGAGTTTCTCCAAGGTTGAAAAAAGGGCCGTGGGTCTGTCGCCCCCGAGCCAACCTCCGTTGTTGGAAGTTGATGCTATTGCACCAGATGAACATGACAGATGCAAAGCTTTCGACCATGGAGCGGTGGATTTGTGGTGCATGGACAACAGCCCTGTCCACGGACTCGCACTCGATTGGTGCCCGCCTTCGACTTGAAACACGGGTCATGTCCACCGGTCGACAGGCGACAAAGCAAAGAGGCACAATCGTTTTCAGGTGGGAGGTGACAGGTGACGGCCCCCAGTGCACACCTGTGACCGCCCCGCTGATAGGGCGTTGCCTTCAATTTGAGGCATGCCGCCGTCGGACCCCCCTCCTGAGGAAAACAGACATGGATGCCTTGCTCAAGGCCGCGGACTCGGCTCTGCGAACCCTTTTGGTGCCGGCTCGCGCATTGAGGACCTGCCCCACCCCGTCCGAACCAACGGGTGCTGCCAGTATGGCCGACCAGGATCGACAGCTCTCTGGCGCACTCATGCGGGTCAACCATGTGGGTGAAGTGTGCGCCCAGGCGCTTTACACCGCGCAAGCGCTGGCCGCGCGCAGTGGTCGCAAACCCAACGAGTCACTGGCGCGTCAACTGGAGGCCGCCGGACAGGAGGAGACCGACCACCTGGCGTGGACAGCGGAGCGCCTGCACGAATTGGGTGCACGCCCTTCCCTGCTCAACCCGCTTTGGTACGCAGGCGCCTTTGGCCTGGGGCTGTTGGCGGGGCGCCTGGGACCCGGAACCAGTCTGGGCTTTGTGGTGGAAACCGAGCGCCAGGTCGAAGCCCACCTGGCCGGTCACATGGACCGGCTGCCGGCAACAGACCAGGTGTCCAGGGCCATCGTGGCGCAGATGAAAGACGACGAGGCGCGCCACGCGCGTGACGCCCAGCGCGCAGGCGCCATTGAACTGCCGGCACCGGTGAAGCTGTTGATGCGCGGTGCCGCCAAGGTCATGACCACGGTCGCGCACCGGATCTGACACCTTGTGCATGGATTCCCGCCTGCGCGGGAATGACGATCCGATGGGGGGAGGAGGTGCGTCGCCCTGGCGGTATGGATTCCCGCCTGCGCGGGAATGACGATCGGGAGCAGGGTTGCCCATGGCCCGAGCGCGAGTTGGCTGGGCCAGAGGTCCGTCATTCGCCGACAAGAGGGCACCCCCGTCATTCCCGCGCAGGCGGGAATCCACGAACCGCCCTGTCAGCCCTCGATCAGCTCAAAACCGGTGGTGATCTCTGCAGTTTTGCCCAGCATGATGCTGGCCGAGCAGTATTTCTCGTGGCTCATGGCAATGGCCCGCTCGACCGCCTGCGCCGGGATGCCCTTGCCGGTGACGGTGAACTGCATGTGGACGCGCGTGAACACCTTGGGATCGGTTTCCGCCCGCTCCGAAGTCAGCTTGACGCTGCATCCACGCACGTCATGCCGTCCGCGTTTGAGGATCAGCACCACGTCGTAGGCCGTACAACCACCGGTGCCCGCCAACACGGCCTCCATGGGGCGAGGGGCCAGATTGGCGCCGCCGTTTTCGGGCTTGGCCGCATCGGGCGCCCCATCCATGGTCAGAACATGGCCGCTGCCGGTTTCGGCAACGAAACCCATGGCAGAGCGCGTACCGGCAGCGCCGGTCCAGGTGACAGTGCATTCCATGGCGGTTGTCTGGTGTGTGAAAAAATGGACAGGCTTGGATCAAGCTCTCTAATCAGGAGTGCAAAAGCCTGATGACTTGTTGCATTGCAGCATGCAAGCGGTATACTACAACCATTGTATTGAAGGTTGTCTCCTCTGCCCTCCACGGGTGGATTCAGGCCCGGACTGGTATCGCCGTCCGGGCCTTTTTTTGCGGTCTGGCAAGCCCGATATGATGCAGTGCAACCATTGTGCTTCCCGTTCGCGCCGACCACCGTGGCGTCGGACCCTGGAAAATCCGCTATGCCGAACCGCAAGACCCCACCCGCCCCCGCCTCTTCGGCGACCGATCTGACCCCTGCCGACTACCTGAAAAAGATCCTGACGGCACGGGTTTACGACGTGGCGGTGGAGTCATCGCTGGAGCCCGCGCGCAATCTGAGCCGGCGCCTGCACAACAAGGTGCTGCTCAAGCGGGAGGACCAGCAGCCGGTGTTCAGCTTCAAGCTGCGCGGGGCCTACAACAAGATGGCCCACCTGTCGGCCGAGCAGCTGGCCAAGGGCGTGATCTGTGCCTCGGCTGGCAACCATGCCCAAGGGGTGGCGCTGGGTGCCCACAAACTGGGCACCCGCGCGGTCATCGTCATGCCCACCACCACGCCCCAAGTGAAGGTGGATGCGGTGCGAGCCCTCGGCGGAGAAGTGGTCCTGCACGGTGACAGCTACTCGGACGCCTATGGTCATGCGGTGACACTGCAACGGTCGCAAGGCCTGACTTTTGTGCACCCTTTCGACGACCCCGATGTGATCGCCGGACAGGGCACCATCGCCATGGAAATGTTGCGACAGCTGCAAAGCCTGGGATCGGACCGCCTGGACGCGGTGTTTGTCGCCATCGGCGGCGGGGGACTGATTTCAGGGGTGGCCAATTACATCAAGGCGTTGCGCCCCGAGATCAAGGTGATTGGTGTGCAGACCAGCGACTCGGACGCCATGCTGCGCTCCGTCGAAGCCGGGGAAAGGGTGTCACTCGGCGATGTGGGCCTGTTTGCCGACGGCACGGCGGTCAAGCTGGTGGGCGAGGAAACCTTCCGGATTGCCCGCGGTCTGGTGGACGAATTCATCGTGGTCGACACCGACGCCGTATGCGCCGCGATCAAGGACGTGTTTGTCGACACGCGCAGCATTGTCGAGCCCTCGGGTGCCATGGCGGTGGCGGCCATGAAGCAGTACGTGACCACCCACAAGACGCGCGGTGAAACCTACGCCGCCATCCTGTGTGGCGCCAACATGAATTTCGACCGGCTTCGCTTCGTGGCCGAGCGCGCCGAGGTGGGGGAAGAGCGTGAGGCGCTGTTCGCGGTCACCATTCCGGAGGAGCGGGGGAGCTTCCGGCGCTTCTGCGAACTGATTGGCAGCCTGCCCGGACCCGCGCGCAACGTCACCGAGTTCAACTACCGGATCCACGACGGCAGCAAAGCCCACGTGTTTGTGGGCCTGACCACGTCGACCAAGGGCGAATCCGCACGCATCACCGCCACCCTGGGCAAACACGGTTTCGACACGCTGGACCTGACGCACGACGACCTGGCCAAGGAACACATTCGGCACATGGTGGGGGGGCACTCACCACTGGCCCATGATGAAAGACTGCTGCGTTTCGTTTTTCCCGAGCGACCCGGGGCGCTGCTGAAGTTTCTGAGCCTGATGCGTCCGGGCTGGAACATCAGCCTGTTCCATTACCGCAACCAGGGGGCCGACTACGGTCGCATTCTGGTCGGTCTGCAGGTACCTCCCAAAGACCACAAGGCGTTCCAGCGATTTCTGGATACCTTGGGGTACCCTTACGTCGACGAAACCGATAACCCGGTTTACCGCCTGTTCCTCCAGAGCTGAGGCCGCTTATGGACACCACGACACAGACAGCCTCGATCGATACGCGGCAGACAAACCCGGGGGTGGAACTGGACCTGCCAAAGATTCAGCCCCTGGTTCAGCCTGAACTGGACACGGAAGTCGCCGGCTTGCTGGCCAGCACACGCTACCCCAGGCATGCCCTGGGGCGGGTGGAGTCCCTGTTGCAGCAAATGGCCCGCATCCAGCATGCGCCTGGGCAGGCCTTTGCAGGCATCGCGCTGGACCAACCCCAATTGCTGGTGTTCGCCGCCGATCACGGCATCGTGGATGAAGGTGTGTCGGCCTTTGCCCAGGAGACAAGCCGACAGAGGGTGGAAGAGGTGCTTCTGGGTGTCGCGCCCGTGAACACCCTCGTTCGGCTGCACGGATTTGACCTGACGCTGGTCGACGCCGGGCTTGCGCAACGGCTGGATCGACCCTCAGGCACCGATGAGGACGTCGCGCTGCTGCCGCGAAAAATCGGTCATGGAACCCGCAACATGGTGCTGGGCCCGGCCATGCCTCTGCGGCAGGCCATTGCCGCGCTTCAGGCGGGGATGGATGTGGTCAGGCACCTGCCGGGCCGGGTGCTGGCTATCGGTGACATCGGCGTCGGCAGCACGGCGTGTGCAGCGCTGTTGCTGTCTCGGCTGTGCGGCGTGCCTCTGCCCGATGCCTGCGGCCGGGATCAGGAACAGAGCGGTGGACTGGACAGCCTGAGGCGCCAGCACCGGCTGGAGAAACTGCAGCTGGCGGCGGCCCGCCACCGCAAAGCCGTCACCCCACTGGATGCTCTGGCAGCCATGGGGGGCTTCGAGATCGCCATGCAGGCCGGCGCCATGTTGCAGGCCGCCAGCGAACGGCGGGTTGTGCTGGTCGACGGCTTTGTCGCCGGGGCTGCCGCGCTGGTGGCACGAGGCCTCTGTCCGGCGGTGTCCGACTACCTGGTATTCGGACACCGTTCGACCGAACCCGGGCACAGGTTGCTGCTCATCCATATGCAGGCCCAGCCGCTGCTGGACATGGAGTTGCGGGTGGGTCAGGGGGTGGGCGCTCTGATGGCCTGGCCACTGCTGCAGGCAGCCCAGGCTTTGCTCCCCATTCAGCGGCAGGTCACCTGAGGGGGCTGAGCGCTGCCGGGGTTCAGGACCCGGGCGGGCTGCCGCCAGGTAAGACAGTCGTCCCATCGCCACCGCGATCGCCCGGCAGGCCGGGCACCAGGTCCGGCGAGGCGCCTGGCGGCGTCGATGGAGGGATGTACGCAGGAATGGGCGGCGGCGTGTAATCCGGTATGGAGGGCGGCGTGTAGACCTCGGAGGGCGCACGCGAGGTCGGCGAGATCGCCGACTCCTCGGGCACCGCCAACTCGACAGTGGAAGGGCCTTCCAGGGTAGGTCCCAGCCGCGCCACCCGCCGGTCCACCGACTGCAGAACCAGGCCACCTTCAAGCTCCGCCCCCACAGCATAGGGGCGCGCAGGTTCCCCATCAATGGCGATCAGCGCCGCGCCCTGCTGCCTACGGTCTGCCACCACCCCGAGCAAGTTGTATCGCAAAGCAACAGTTTGGGCCATGCCCATGCCGTCCTGCCCCGCCTCCGCATCCGGCTGACCCAGCACACGGGCCACGGAGATCGAGTCGATGACCGGCAAGGAGGCGGCAGCGGTCGACACTGGCACAGGCTCGGTGCGACCCAAGGCCTGCAGAACCCAGTAGCCACCGGTCAGGCCTGCGACCAGCCACACCAACCCGGCTGCCGCCACTGGCCAGCGGCGATCATCCTGGGTCAGGACAAAGCGGCTGTCACCCTGCAATACCGAATGGCCGAAGGTCGACGTCTTGCTCATCCGAGCATTATCATCCAGCACTGCCCCGGACCAGCACAAGCTGCGCCGGGAACCCATCGCAACGGGAGCTCGCACCTGATGAACCGGATCGCTTTTCTCCGCCCCCCCCAACAACTGTCCGACACCAAGGTCCATGCACTTGCCCGCAGCCTGTCGCGAGGCTTCACCCTTATCGAATTGCTGGTGGTCCTGGTCATCATCGGCATCCTGGGCGCGCTGATTGTGCCCAACGTGCTGGACCGGGCCGATGACGCGCGTGTCACGGCGGCGCGCACCGACGTCAACAACATCATGCAGGCCTTGAAGCTGTATCGCCTGGACAACCAGCGCTACCCGACGTCCGAGCAAGGCCTGAACGCGCTGACCTCACGCCCCACGACGTCGCCGGTGCCGCCAAACTGGCGCCCCTATCTCGACAAACTGCCTTCCGACCCGTGGGGCCGACCCTACCAATACCTCAATCCCGGGGTCCATGGGGAGGTGGATGTGCTGTCGCTGGGTGCTGACGGGCAGCCTGGAGGAGAGGGCAGAAACGCCGACATTGGTAGCTGGCAATAGGCATGTTCACCTTGAGCCACCGCGTGGCATGGACTCGCTTGCCGCCTGAGGGCAGCATGCAGCAGGGGTTCAGCAAACAGCCGGTGCCGAGGCGCGATCGCGGGTTCACCTTGCTTGAATTGCTGGTGGTGATATCCATCGTCGCGCTGGCCACCACCGGCGTCACGCTGGCCCTGCGAGATGGTGACGCCACGCAGCTGGAACGTGAAGCACTTCGGCTGGCAGCCCTGCTCGATGCGGCACGGGCACAGTCGCGCACCACCGGTACGCCGGTGCAATGGCGAGCGACAGCCGAAGGCTTCGAGTTTGATGGGCTGAGGTCCCCCTCGGGCGAGGGGCCCGCTTCCGGCCTGCACACAGCAGGTCGAAGCTGGCTCGACGGGCAGACCCAGGCACGCATCGTCCGCCCGACCAACACCAGTGCATTGGTGCTGGGCCCCGAGCCGCTGATTCCGGCGCAGCGACTGGAACTGGTGCTGGGCGAACGCCGGCTGGGACTGGAGACCGATGGACTGGGTCCGTTTCGGATCGTGGCAGCAGACATCACACCATGAACCGGTGTCGTGGTTTCACCCTGATCGAGATTCTCGTGGCGCTGGCTGTGGTGGCCATCGCCCTGACCACCGGTCTGCAGGCGACCGGCGCGCTCACCCGACAGGCCCAGCGGCAGACCGATCAATGGCTGGCCGAATTGTGTGCCGAGAACGAACTGACCCGCTTGCGCCTGGCGCGACAACTTCCTGGTGTGGGCAGCACCGTCGTCAATTGTGACCAGGCTGGTCGCAATCTGCAGGTGAGGCTGTCGGTCCTGCCCACGCCCAACCCCAACTTCAGGCGCATAGACGCTGTCGTGGAGGGGCTTGTGGACGGCCAGGTGGTGCGCCTGCTGTCGATTTCGACCGTGCAAGGGAGGTTCTGATCATGCGACGCAGAGCAAGGCACGGAAAAAAGGCGGCATCGGGATTCACCCTGATCGAGCTGATGGTGGCCATCATGGTCATGTCCATACTGGCACTCCTGAGCTGGCGTTCGATCGATGGCATGGTCAGAACGCAGGCGATGACCCAGGAGCGGGCCGATGCGCTGTTGCGCATGCAGGCGGCCCTGGGTCAATGGGTGGCCGATCTTGACGCGGTGATCGACACACAGGAACTGAGACCTCTGGCCTTCGACGGAAACATGCTGCGCATGACCCGGCGCGACGCGACCGAAAGCGGGCTGGTCAGCCCGGGCATCCGGGTGGTGGCATGGACACGACTGACCGGCCTGGCTCAGGAGGGCGCAGGGCCGGGCAGCGGCCACTGGGTTCGTTGGCAATCGGCTCCGGTGCGGCAAAGGGACGAGCTGGCACGCGCCTGGCAACGTGCCGAGCAATGGCGGGCCGGTGGTGGACAGACGCCCTCGGCCGATTCGGGGGACAGCCGGGTGGTGCTGATCGGTGTCGAACAATGGCAGCTGTTCTACCACCGAGGTCAGACTTGGGGCAATCCGCTCTCGGCCGTGGGCAACGAGGCCGAGCAAACAGGCGCCGGTGCACTGGAGATGCCCAATGGGGTCCGGCTGGTGCTGGATCTGCCGGGACACGCTGGGCTGAGCGGGAGCGTGGTGCGGGACTGGGTGCGTCCAACGCTGGAGGCGGGTCAGTGAAAACGACGAAGCCACCTGTCCGGCAACAGGGCGTCGCCTTGTTGCTGGCCATGCTCACCGTCACCCTGGTGGCGTCTCTGGCTGCGGCAGCGCTGTGGCAACAATGGCGGGTCATCGAGATCGAGCAGGCCGAGCGCCAACGCCAGCAGGCCAGCTGGATCCTGACCGGTGCGCTGGATTGGTCTCGCCTGATCTTGAGGGAAGACGCCCGTGGCAACCGCAACGCGGGCCATTCCGACCACCTCGGCGAACCCTGGGCCATGCCGCTGGAGGAAGCCCGTCTGTCGAGCTTTCTGGCCGTGGACCGCGAAAACAGCGCAGACGAAGTGATGCAGGCGTTTCTGTCGGGTGAGGTGATCGACATGCAGTCGCGCCTGAATTTCCTGAACCTGGTGAGACTGACGTCCGTGGAGGGAGGCACGCGGGTGGAGGTATCCCAGCCCGACCTCACTGCCTTCACCCGACTGTATGAACTGCTGGACCTGCCCGTCAGCGAGCTGACAAACGCCGTCGAGCGTCTGCGCGCCACCCAAAGTCAGGCAGCCAACGATCCCATGCCATCAGCCACACCACTGATGCCCCGAAAACTGGCGCACCTGTCGTGGCTGGGCCTCTCCCAGGCGAGCCTGACGGCCCTGGAGCCACATGTGACGGTGTTGCCCCAGCGCACCACCCTGAATCTGAACACGGCGCACGTGCGTACACTGGCGGCCAGCGTTCCCGGTCTGGATCTGGCCCTGGCCCAGTTGCTGGTGACAGAAAGGGAGCGCCGCCCTTTCATTCAGATGGAAGATGCGCCTCGTATACTGAATAATGAGGAAGTTCAGTTTTCGCAGCAGCACCACGGCACACGAAGCCGTTTTTTCGAGATTCGAGGCCGTCTCAGACTGGACGATGCCGTGGTGGAAGAGCGCTCGCTGGTGATCCGCGACAACCTGGATGTACGGGTTCTGTGGCGCGAGCGCATATGACACCGCCCGTGGTCTTTGCTTGACCTTGATCGCACGAGTCCATGTCAGTTCCGCCCTTTTCTGAGGCCCTATCATGTTGATACTTGCACCTGCCCGGATGTCGATCGTCGACGCAGCGGGGAGCGAGTCGCTGGTCGACTGGGTGCGCAGCAGCGACGGACAGCTGGTGCTCGATGAAGGGCAGGACCCGGCCATCAATCTGCCTGTCGACAAAGACGTTGTCTTGGTGCTGCCTCCCCGGGCGCTTTCCTGGCACAGGCTGGATGTCCCCAAGGTCGGACAAGCACGGCTTCGCGCCGTGCTCGAAGGTCTGCTGGAAGACCGGCTGCTGGACGAAGTGGAGCTCATGCACTTCGGCGTCGAACCCGGCAAGCGCCCCGGACAGGCGATGTGGGTGGCCGCCTGCCGCAAACCATGGCTGTCGGGCTGGTTGCAGGCCCTGGAACAGGCCGGCAAGCCCGTCTCCCGGATCGTGCCTTCCCTGTGGCCGCTGACATCGCCCGCAGCTCAGGGTCAGGTGGGTGCCACCGCTCTGGACACCAGCCCTTCGCTGCACTGGGCCCACGAAGAAGGCGACGCACCTTGGCTGACCAGTGCAAGCCCTGCGGGTCTGAGCAGTCTGCCGCTGACCTTGAAGGGATCCACCAGCGCCGAGCGCGTGCTGGATGCCCTGATGCCCACCACCGATATCGACCCGTTCTCTGCCGTGGACGAATTGCAGGGTGTCCGCTGGATGGCCGACCCGGCGGTGGCCGCAGTGGCCGAGTCGGCGCTGGGGCAGCGGTTCGAGCTGGTGATGCGCCGCGACTGGCTGCTGCAGGCGGCCCTGTCCGACTGGAATCTGGCCCAGTTCGAGTTCAGCCTGTCGGCCGGAGCGCGCCGCGGACAGCACTGGCGCAGCCTCCTCAGGCGCTGGCGGACCGCCCCGGCGTGGCGCCCGGCCCGGTATGGATTGCTCGCCTTGCTGATGGCGCAGTTGGTCGGTTTGAATGTGGTGGCGTGGTCGGACCGCAAGAACCTGCAACTGAAGGAAACGCAGGTGCGTCAATTGCTGCAGCAGTCCTTTCCCCATGTTTCCCTGGTGCTTGATGCGTCAGCCCAGATGCGGCGCGAGGTGGGCCGCCTGCAACAAGCCAGTGGCACACCGGGTCCAGGCGACCTGGAAACGCAGCTGTCGTCGCTGGGGCAGGTCCTGCCCGATGCGCTGAGTTGGCCAACGCGCATCCAGTACGGCAACGGCCAATCTCAATTCGGCGCCTGGCAGGCGGCCGGCGTGGCGCCGGAAAGCCTGGTGCAGCCTTTGAGGGCCTCGGGCTGGCAGGTCTCCTGGGACGGTGATGCGATGCGGCTGCAGCCGGCAGGGGGCACGCCATGAGTCGGCCGATAGCCAAACCGCCCGTTTTGCAGGCACTGCGCGAACGCCTGGATGCCACGTTGGGGGGGCTTGCACCACGCGAGCGGCTGGCGGTGCTGCTGGCGCTGTGGCTGCTGGGACTCGCACTGTTGTGGTGGTTGGCGCTGGCACCTGCCTGGCGGACCTTGTCCGAGGCACCTGAGCGGCACGCACGCCTGGACAGACAACTGGCGGAAATGCGTCAGCTGGCTGCCACGGCCAGTCTGCTGCGAGAACAGGCGTCCGCTCAAGCCATCGGGCGATCCGCCGCCCTGCGGGCCATCGAAGTCTCCATGGCGACCCTGGGCTCATCTGCCCAGATGAGCGTAACCGGAGACCGGGTGGTGGTCACGGTGAGCAACATCCCTCCCCAGGCTCTGGCTCAGTGGCTGGCCCAGGTGCGCTTGAATGCCCGCGTTTTCCCGGTGGAAGCTCAGCTCAACGCTGGCACGGCGCCCCAGGTGTGGAGCGGCACCTTGATGCTCGGTGGTCCGAGTCTGGCGGAGAACTGAGATGGAAAGTGCATGGCCGCAAAGAATGGCCTGGATGGCTGCGGTGCTGGGGCTCTTCATCGCGCTGTTGCTGTTTGCACCGGCACGGTGGCTGAGCGGTACCATCTCCGGGCTCACGTCGGGTCATGTGCAGTTGCTCAATGCGCGCGGCAGCCTCTGGTCTGGGCAAGCCGACCTCATGTTGACCGGGGGCACCGGCAGCCAGACGCGGGCGGCACTGCCCCAGGGAATTCGCTGGCACATGCGCCCAGGCTGGGAGCACGGTGCACCGGTGATGCGTCTGGCGGTGCTCGCACCGTGCTGCACACCCGCCCCTCTGAACCTGAGCCTGCGCCCTTCCCTGGGCGGAGGCAGCGTGGCCCTGGCGGCCTCCCGCAGCCAATGGCCGGCGGACATCCTGATTGGCTTGGGCACACCCTGGAACACCCTGCGACTGGAGGGGCGCCTCCAACTGGAAACCGAGGGCTTCACCGCGCGCTGGCAACAGGGGCGCCTGGGGCTGGAGGGCGGCCTGGGTCTGGATGCTTTTGAAGTCGCGTCGCGCCTGTCCACCCTGCGCCCGCTGGGCAGCTACCGACTGGAACTGCTGGCCTCCGACGACGGTCACACGGCCACACTCGCCCTGTCAACCCACAGCGGAGCCCTGCAGCTGCAAGGCCAGGGGCAGTGGGTGGGTTCACGGCTTCGTTTCGAAGGTGTGGCCGAGGCGGCCAGCGGCCTTGAAACGGCCCTGGCCAACCTGCTCAACATCATTGGCCGGCGAGACGGTTCCCGCTCGCTGCTCAGTCTGGGGTAACCAAATGGAACGCAAACAGGGTCTGCGGACACCGGGACGCGGTAGGATCACCACATGAAGCAGAACGACCCGAGTGCTGCCCTGCAAGGGTGGGTGCGCAATCGACAAGCTGGCTCGCTGAGACGCCAGCTGCTGGCGCTGGGCGCCAGCACCATGGTGGCACTGGCGCCATGGCAGGCCCAGGGGCAGTCCGCACGCGCATCCAGCGAACCGATCGTGCTGAACTTCGTGGGCGCCGAGATCGAGGCCGTGGCCCGCACCATGGCCACCATCACCGGCCGCAATGTGGTTGTCGATCCCCGTGTGAGAGGCAACATCAACCTGGCGACGGAGCGCCCGGTTTCACCGAACGAGGCATTGAACCAGTTCGCAGCGGTGCTGCGTCTGCAAGGTTTCTCGCTGGTGGACACCGGCGGCCTGTACAAAATCGTGCCCGAAGCCGATGCCAAACTCCAAGGCCAGGTGGTCAACGCCGGATCGGTCGACCGGCTCCAAACCTCCAACCAGATCGTCACCCAGATCTTCCGGCTCAACCACGAATCGGCCAACAACCTGGTGCCGGTGCTTCGGCCCCTGATTGGCCCGAACAACACGATCAATGTCAGCCCGGGCAACAACTCGCTGGTCATCACGGACTACGCGGACAACTTGCAGCGCATCGGACGCATCATTGCGGCCCTGGATGTCTCCGGTGCCACCGATGTCCAGGTGATTCCGGTCCGTCACGGTGTCGCGGCCGATCTGGCTGCCCTGGTCAACAAGCTGCTGGAGGGCGGGGGCACGGCGGGGGCCGCAGGTGCCGGGGCGGCTGGCGTCGACACTTCCTACCGGACAACCGTGATTGCTGAACCGCGCAGCAACAGCCTGGTGGTTCGCTCGGCCAATCCGGCGCGCCAGGCGCTCGCCCGCTCTCTGGTGGTTCAGCTCGACCAGCCGAGCTCAGACCGGCAGAGCGGCAACATCCACGTGGTCTACCTCAAAAATGCGAACGCGGTGGCACTGGCGGCCACCTTGCGTGCCGCCCTGGCTGCCGAGTCCGGACAGATCGGTGGTGGCACCGGTGCTGCGGCCATGGGTGGTGCACCCCGTGCCACTGCGGTGGTGGCCGGCGGGGCCGCTGGCGCTGACCGTTCGACCGCCCCAGTGACAGCCGTCGGTGAACCGTCCACCGGAGGTCAGATTCAGGCCGACCCGGCCACCAACTCGCTCATCATCACGGCGCCGGAACCGGTGTACCGCCAGTTGCGCGCGGTGATCGATCAGCTGGACTCGCGACGCGCTCAAGTCTATGTCGAAAGCCTGATCGCCGAGGTGAACGCCGACAAGGCGGCCGAGTTCGGTATCCAGTGGCAAGGCCCCCTCGGTGGCCTGACCGACCGGCTGATTGGTGTGATGGGCACCAACTTCGGAGCCGGTGCGGCCAACATACTGACCAACACGCTGCCCGTGGCCACCGGCGATTTCGGCAACTTGACCCCACCACCCCCGGGTCTGAACCTCGGTCTTGCGGAACGGCGCAACGGGGTCTACGTGCTGGGCTTCCTGGCGCGCATGCTGCAGCAAAACGGCGATGGCAACATCCTGTCCACCCCGAATCTGCTCACACTGGACAACGAGGAAGCCAAGATCGTGATCGGGCAGAACGTGCCCTTTGTGACCGGCCAGTTCACCAACACCGGCAGCAACGATGGGTCGGTCAATCCTTTTCAGACCATCGAGCGCAAGGACGTGGGTCTGACCCTGCGTGTGCGCCCGCAGATCAGCGAAAACGGCACCATCAAGATGACCATCTATCAGGAAGTCAGCAGCGTGCAGGCTTCCTCGGTGAATTCGGCGGCCGGCCTGATCACCAACAAGCGGACCATCGAATCGACCGTGCTGGTCGATGATGGCGAAATTGTGGTGCTGGGTGGCCTGTTGCAAGACGAATACTCGGCCAACCAGGACAAGGTGCCGGGTCTGGGCGACATTCCGGTGCTGGGCAACCTGTTTCGCAGCGAAAGCCGCAACCGCCGCAAGACCAACCTGATGGTGTTCCTCAGGCCGGTGGTGCTTCGTGACAGCAGGGAAAGCCATTCGTTCTCGCTGGACCGCTACGAAATGATGCGTGCGATCCAGAAAGAAGCCCAGCCGCCAGCCAGCAGCGTCTTGCGCATCAATGAGGCGCCCGTCATTCCGCCGCGCGGAACGCCTGTCGAGTTGCCCGGCCGTGCTGCACCGCGGGCGGTGGAGCCGGTCCAGATCGACCCTTTGCTGTTGAATTGACGGGGCCGGCGTGAAGTACCCATTGCCCTATGCGTTTGCGCGCGAGCACCTGTGGCTGCTTGAGGACGACGGAGGGGTTCTGACGCTCACCGGCCCTGACACGCCGGCGGCCAACGGGCTCGCCCATCAGCGTCGGCTGTCGGCCCTGACGGAAATTCTGCGCCGGCATGAGGTGGCACAGGTTCGCTGGGAGGCCGCCGAGCCGCTGAGCCAGCGCATCAGTGCGGCATATGCCGAGGGGGAATCCAGTGCTGCGGCCGTGGTCAGCGAGGTGCAAAGCGATGCCGATCTGAGCCGGATGATGCAGGAGCTGCCAGCCATCGAGGACCTGCTGGAGACGGCCGACGATGCCCCTATCATCCGCATGCTCAATGCGCTGCTGACGCAGGCAGCCCGTGACGGTGCCAGCGACATCCACATTGAACCCTATGAACGCCATTCAAGTGTGCGCTTCCGGGTCGATGGCAGTCTGCGCGAGGTGGTGCAGCCCAACCGGGCGCTGCACGCGGCCCTGATCTCGCGCCTGAAGATCATGGCCGAACTCGACATTTCCGAGAAGCGACTGCCCCAGGATGGCCGCATCAGCCTGCGCATCGGCACCCGTGCGGTGGACGTTCGGGTGTCCACCCTGCCCAGCGCCCACGGAGAACGGGCGGTGCTGCGCCTGCTGGACAAGAGCGAGAGCAAGCTCAACCTGGAAGCGGTGGGCATGGAAGGTGACGTGCTGGCGCGCTTCGAGCGTCTCATCCGTCAGCCGCACGGCATCATCCTGGTCACCGGCCCGACCGGTTCGGGCAAGACCACCACCCTGTATGCGGCGCTGCAACGACTGGACGCCAGCACGCTGAACATCATGACGGTGGAGGATCCGATCGAGTACGAACTGCCGGGCATTGGCCAGACACAGGTCAATTCGAAGATCGACCTGAGCTTTGCCAAGGCACTGAGGGCCATCTTGCGGCAAGACCCGGACGTGATCATGATCGGCGAGATCCGCGACTTCGAGACCGCACAGATCGCCATCCAGGCCTCACTGACCGGCCACCTGGTGCTGGCCACCTTGCACACCAACGACGCACCGAGTGCGGTGACCCGCCTGACCGACATGGGGGTGGAGCCGTTCCTGCTGTCCTCCAGCCTGCTGGGGGTGCTGGCCCAGCGGCTGGTGCGTCGCCTGTGTCCTCTCTGCAAACGCCAAGACGAACACGGCCAATGGCACCCGGTGGGCTGCAAGCACTGCAACCAGAGTGGCTACAAGGGCCGCACCGGCATTTACGAGATGATGGTGGCGGACGAGCGGGTGCGCGAACTGGTGCACAACCGCGCAGCCGAAAGCGAGGTGGCAGCGGCCGCTGTGGCCGGCGGCTTGCGCACCATGCGTGAGGATGGCCAGCGGCTGGTGGATGCGGGCATCACTTCGCTGGCCGAGGTGATGAGCGTCACCCGTGACTGACATGCATCATCCCCCTGCGCTGTTTCAGCCCACGGGCTGGGCGGATCTGCCTGAGACCTCAACCGTTTCCTGAACCATGCCGGCCTACACGTTTGAAGCGCTGGATGCCAAAGGAGCCACCCAAAAGGGGCTGATCGATGCCGACACGGCGCGGTCGGCGCGCAGCATGCTGCGCGCGCGCGCCCTGGTGCCGCTGTCGGTGGAACTGGCCACCGGAGGAGCCCCCGAGGGTGGTCAGGGATGGAACATCACGCTCTGGGGTGGCGGGGTTTTCAACAGCACGGGGCTGGCGGTGTGGACGCGGCAACTGGCGGGTCTGGTGTCGGCCGGCTTGCCACTGGAGCGCGCGCTTTCGGCCCTGACCGAAGAAGCCGAGGACGAGCGCCAGCGCAACCTGCTGGCCACGCTCCGATCCGAGGTCAACGGCGGGTCGCCGTTTGCGCGGGCGCTGGCCGAACACCGCCGCGAGTTCGACGAAGGCTTCACCGCGGTGATTGCCGCGGGCGAGCAGAGCGGGCAACTGGGCTCGGTGCTGGAACGACTGGCCGATGACCTGGAAGCGCGTCAGGAGTTGAAGAACAAGCTGATCGCCGCGTCCCTGTATCCGGCCATCGTGACCCTGGTGGCGGTGGTGATTGTGGTCTTCCTCGTGTCTTATGTGGTGCCCCAGGTGGCGGGCGTGTTTGCCGGCAGCAAGCAGGCATTGCCGCTGCTGACGGTGATCATGATGGGCATCAGCGACTTCGTGCGCCAGCAGGGCTGGTGGCTGCTGGGCGTGCTGGTGGTCAGTGTGATCGGGGTGCTGCTGGCCCGGCGTCAGCCCACGCTGCGCGAACGCATGGACGCAGCCTGGCTGCAGCTTCCCCTGGTGGGGCGTTTGTCCAGGGGCTACAACGCGGCCCGGTTTGCAGCCACCCTGTCCTTGCTGACGGCTGCCGGCGTGCCGATCCTCAAGGCCTTGCAGACAGCAGCAGAAACCTTGTCCAACCGGGCCATGCGGGCCGACGCGCTCGATGCCTTGGTGCTGGTGCGCGAAGGCGCGCCGCTGGCCTCGGCCCTGGCCAGCAAGAAGCGGTTTCCGCCGCTGGTGTCGATGTTTGCCCGCCTGGGTGAGCAGACCGGCCAGCTGCCCTCGATGCTGGGACGCGCGGCTGGCCAGCTCAGCGCTGAAGTGCAGCGCCGGGCCATGCACATGGCCACCATTCTGGAGCCGCTGCTGATCGTGGGCATGGGCTTGATCGTGATGCTGATCGTGCTGGCCGTGCTGATGCCGATCATCCAGCTGAACCAGCTGGTCACTTGATCCCCCCTGCGCCGCTTCGCGTCTTCCTCCCTGAGGGGGGACCGCGCCTGCGGCCCGGCAAAGCCGGTTCCGCGGCGCGCTTGACAGGTACGCATTCTTCAGGAGGCAAAGCATGCCGGTGACGCTGGATGGACAGTTGGTGGTGGCGATTTCTTCTCGGGCGCTGTTCGACTTCGAGGAGGAGAACCGGGTTTTCGAGACCGGTGACGACCGCGCCTACATGAAGCTGCAGCTGGACCGGCTGGACCAGCCAGCGCCACCGGGGGTGGCGTTTTCACTGGTGCACAAGCTGTTGGCCTTCAACGACGCACAAGCCCAGCGGGTGGAGGTGGTGATCCTCTCGCGCAACGACCCGGTTTCGGGCATGCGGGTGTTCCGCTCGGCCCAGCACTATGGCCTGCCGATCCAGCGCGGGTCGTTCACGCGCGGCCAGCCGCCCTGGCGCTACCTGCGGCCGCTGCGGGCCAACCTGTTCCTGTCGACCCACCTGGCCGATGTGCGCGCGGCCCTGGCGGCCGGTGTGCCGGCGGCGCAGGTGTATCCGCACTCGGTGCGCGCCAGCGACGCGCACCCGCACGAAGTGCGGATTGCCTTTGACGGCGACGCGGTGCTGTTCTCCGATGAAGCCGAACGGGTGTTCCAGAGCGAGGGGCTGAGTGCCTTCCAGCTGCACGAGGCCAGCAAGGCCGGGTTGCCCCTGCCCGGAGGTCCGTTCAAGCCGTTGCTGGAGGCATTGCACAGGTTGCAGGCCGAGGGCACGAGCAGCATGCGCGTGCGCACCGCACTGGTGACGGCGCGCAGCGCACCGGCCCACGAGCGGGCCATCCGAACTCTGATGAACTGGAACATCGAGGTGGACGAGGCCATGTTCCTGGGCGGTCTGCCCAAAGGCGAGTTCCTGCGTGAGTTCGAGCCTGACTTCTTCTTCGACGACCAGACCGGCCACATCGAATCGGCGGCGCAGCATGTGCCGGCCGGCCATGTGGCCAGTGGCATCGCCAACGGCTGACACCATGAAACTGATCGACAAGTTCCGCAGCTTCCGGCAGTTCGCCGGCAAGGTGGGCAGGCTGGCTCTGCCGTACTTCTCGTCCGAGGAAAAATGGAAAGCGCGTGCCCTGCTGGCAGCCATCGTGGTGCTCAATCTGGCTGCGGTCTACATGCTGGTGCTGATCAACGAGTGGAACCGGGTGTTCTACGATGCGCTGCAAAACCGCGACGCGCCGGTGTTCTGGCGCGAACTGGGGCGCTTCACCTACCTGGCCTTCGGCTTCATCGTGATCGCGGTCTACCGGCTGTACCTGACGCAGCTGCTGGAGATGCGCTGGCGGGCCTGGATGACGGGCCACTACATGGACCGCTGGCTGGCCGACAAGGCCTTCTACCAGCTGGAGTTGACGCGCTTTGCCAAGGGTGCCGATGCACCACCGGACAACCCGGACCAGCGCCTCGCCGAGGACATGAACCTGTTCACCAGCTACTCGGTGAGTCTGTCGATGGGCCTGCTCAATGCGGTGGTGACGCTGGTGAGTTTTGTCGGCATCCTGTGGACGCTGTCGGGCAGTTTCGCTTTCAGCTTCAACGGCAGTGACTACGTGATTCCAGGCTTCATGGTGTGGATGGCGGTGGTTTATTGTGTGGCGGGCAGCATCATCACCCACTACATCGGACGGCCCCTGATCGGCCTGAACTTCCGCCAGCAGCGCTTCGAGGCCGACTACCGGCACCACCTGATCCGGGTGCGCGAGTACAGCGAGTCGATTGCGCTGGACAGGGGTGAGCCGGTGGAACGGCGGCACCTGGGCGGGCGCTTCGACCAGCTGCTGGGCAACTACCTGCGGCTGATCCGCGCGCAAAAGCGCCTGACCTGGTTCACGGTGGGTTTTGGCCAGGCGGCGGTGGTGTTTCCGTTCATCGTGGCCGCGCCGCGCTTCTTCAGCGGCGCCATCCAGCTGGGCGAGCTGATGCAGATCGCCTCGGCCTTCGGCCGGGTGCAGGACTCACTTTCTTGGTTCGTGGACAACTACGACCGGCTGGCCAGCTGGCGGGCCACGACCGACCGCATCACCAGCTTCGAGGAGAGCTTCCAGGCCCTGCAGCAGCCCCTCACGGACAGCGCGAACTCGGATGACACCGAGGCCTTGTGGCTGGACGAAGTGGCGCTGGGCTTGCCAGGCGGGCAGCCGCTTCTGAAGGCCGATGGGCTCGCCCTGAAGGCCGGCGATACTGTGCTGATCCGCGGTCCATCAGGCAGTGGCAAATCGACGCTGTTCCGGGCACTGGCCGGTATCTGGCCATGGGCCCGCTCACGTTGGCACAAGCCCGCCGATTTCGAGCGGCGTGTGATGTACCTGCCGCAGCGGCCCTACTTCCCGAACGGCACGCTGCGACAGGCGCTGGCCTATCCGGAAGCAGCCGACCGCTATCCGGATGCCGAGTTGCGGCAGGCACTGGACAACGCCTTGTTGCCGTACCTGGCCGGGCGCCTGGATGAGGAGGACACCTGGGGCCAGAAGCTCTCGGGCGGCGAGCAGCAGCGGCTGGCGGTGGCCAGAGCCCTGCTCAAGCGCCCACGCTGGCTGTTTGTGGACGAGGCCACCAGCGCGCTGGACGAGACGGCGGAGGCGAGGATCTACCAGCACCTCAAGGCCATGGTGGCGGCAGAGCACGGCGCGCTGGTGTCGATTGCCCACCGCCCCACGGTGGCCGGTTTCCATGACCGGGTCTGGCAGCTCGATCCCGTGCACGGCGCAGGCGGGGGTGCGTCATCGGAGCGGGTGCTGCACCGGCTGCAGCCTGCACCGACCTGATCAGTTGGTCGGCGAGTCAGAGCAAGCGCTGCGAGCGCTTGCCTGTGTGGTCCCGGCTGGTGGCCAGCATCCGGATGAGGGCCCGGTTGACATCTTCAAGTGAAAACTCGTGTTCCTGGCACAGCTGCGGCAGATCGACCAGCCGGGACGGGTCGCCCTGGGCCGCGGCCAGGTCGAGCAGGGGGTGGTAGAGGCCGGTCTGCCGCAGCGCCGCATCAAGAACGCGACCGGCCAACGGCAGGCGACCCAGAAGATCGGGCAGTGGCTGGTGCATCAGGCGATCAAGCTGGGAAAAAAGCGCACTCAGGTAGACCTCGGCACGCAGATCGTCCTCAGACCCGGGCGCCAGCAGGTGCTGCGCGAGGCGCGCATGCATCACCATGGCGTAGCGCACCGGGTGCAGGTTGACGTCGCTTTCGCCGCTCGGACGCTGGTCTTGCAACCACTGAGCCAGGGCGGTGAAACCCAGCATCATCAGGGCGTGGCGGATCGAATCGATTTCACGCCGGCTATTGAAAGCCGCGGAATTGACGAACTGCAACAGCCGGTAGACCAGCACCGGATCCTGCCGGACCAGACGCTCCAGGTGCTCCAGCGAGGTTTCGTCGCGGACAGCCTGGAGAATCTGATCAATGACGGCGACATCGCAGGCCTGCGGCCTGCATTGACGGGCTCGCAACACGTCTTCGTCGGGCCAACCCATGAGACCCCACGCGCCTGCCTGGTCCAGGCACTGCATGGCCAACTGAAGATTACCCAGACCGGTGTACAGGTGGCCCGGCATCAACACCGACGGGGAGCGACCCTGGTCCTGTGCCTGCAGCAGGGCCAACGAGGATTCGGCGTCCACCTGAACCAGGCTTCGGCTGTTCAGGGGGCTGACCCATCCAGGATACAGCCGATGGATGTCGATGCGGCGCAGCAGGCGGTGTCCGCGCCTCGCCGCCGCGGCCAGCATGGCCAGGGTGTCGGGGTCCTCGAAGTCGTCGGCCGGCCATTCGAGCCAGAGGTTCTCGGCAGGCTCACAGGCCAAGATCTGGCGGCGCAACTGCGCGTGCCTGACGGAGAGGATCAGGGTTGGCGCCGCCGCTGGCCAGTCGTCGCCCAGTGCGTCCAGCAGGTGATGGGCGTTGACCGCTTCGGGAACCACGCTGAGCACCTGAAGCCGAGCCGCCGCCAGCTGGCGACCAGGATTCCATATCGGCTGGTACCCCAGGGCCAGGCTGTCAAGAACGGTGTGACCCATGGCCGTTTAGCTCAGCCAACGTACTGGAAGAGCGACATTCGCTGCACCTGGGCATAGGACTTCAGAGCCGCTTCCAGCGCGACCTGCTTGGTCTGGAAGTCCGAGATGCCCTTGATCAAGTCCAGATCTTCCAGACGGGACTTCTCAATTTCGAAGTCGTTGCTGCGGCCCTTGAGCAGGGCGTCCAGCGAATCGGCCCGGTTGAGCCACTCGCCCGCCCGACCACGCGCCAGGAGGATGCGGTCCATGCCAGCATCCACTTCGGTCATGACACGTCCCAGCTCCTGCAACTGGTTGGCACCGCGGTTGGCTCCCTGGTACCTCAGGGCGTCGATGGCGTCCTGCACCACGCGGAAGATGTCGGTCGGTTCGGTGGCCGGACGCAGCTCGATCCGATCGCCATCGGCCGGTGATCCGGTCATGGGGAAAGACAGGCCATCGAACGACACTGTTTGACCAGCCACGTAAGGTACATCGGAAAGCACCGGCACGCCATTGGTCTGATCGAACACGGTGAACTGCATCTGGCCGCCTACGTCCACAAAGCTGATCTCGTAATCGGACCCCGTCAGCAGGGAGGGATCGGTGACCGATCCGACACCCGTGCTGATGCTGCCGGTGTTGGCAGGGTCCAGGTTCAGGGTGAAGCTGCCGTTGCCCCGGGGAATGCGCATCCAGATGGCGTCGCCGTCCAGCGCCTGCGGCAGCGAGGTGTCACCGGCCGCTGCCTGTCCCCGCTGACCACCAAAGACCACGCCGGTGGCGGGCGGTCCATAGGTGTCGACAAAGGGTGTCTGTGCTCCGCCCAGGCCACCAAACAGGGTGCGTCCGGCGTTGTCACGCAGGTTGGCTACACCGATCAGTTGCTCGCGCAACCCCTCCAGCTGGCGGGCAATGTCTTCGCGCTGACTTTGGTTGAAGCTGCCATTGCCGGCAGTGACCAGCAGCTCACGCACCTTCTGTAGCAGCTCGCCGGACTGACCCAGGGCACTCTCGGCCTGCTGCAGGCTCGTGCGTGACGACTCCAGTGCCCGCATGTCGGCCTGAATGCGAGACAGGCGGTTCGCGGCCGTCTCGGCCAGGGTGGCGGCCACCGGGTCGTCACTGGGCTTGAGCACCCGTTTGCCGGTGGCCAGGCGCTCCTGCTGGGTGGCCAGTTCGGCTTGGCGCCTGGCCAGCAGATCCACTGTGTTGTCGTAGGCGTTGGCGGTGGCGACTCTCATTTCGTCTCCTCTCTCACGTCATCGTCCGACGGTCTGCAACAGGCTGTCAAAGGTGCTCTGGGCCACCTGGAGGAACTTGGCCGAGGCCTGGTACGCCTGCTGGAACTGCAACAGCCGCGCGGCCTCTTCGTCGAGGTTGACGCCGGAGACACGGGTGCGGGCCGACTCGGCGGAGCTGGCCACCTGGCCCGAAAAACTCGCCGCGAACTGGGCACCCTGCACCCGGGTGCCCACGTCGGAGAACAGGCTGATGTAGCCGTCGGCCAACGCCACACCCTCGAAAGTCGGCAGAGACCGCAGGGCCAGCACGGCGCTGGCGTTACCGGCATTCTGCGCCACCGACGTGGTCGTGGCGGCCTCGATGACGAAGCGGTCGCCCGCAGATGGACTGCCGCGCAGCGTCAGGCTCCAGCCGTTGACCTCGATCGGAACGCCGGGCATGAAAGGCGTGCCCGGCAAGGCACCATCGATGGTGTAGGTGCCATCGGCCTGGAAGGCGATCTCGGTCGAGGGCACCGGCGCCGGCAGAGCAGACCTGGCGTACAGGCTTTCCACGCTCAGACCACTGCTGTTCGTGGTCGCGGGGATGACCGAGACCGGACTGGCCGCCGCCAGACGGTCTGGTGAGGTCAGTGCCATCTGCAGGTTGCGGGCCACCGCTTCGTAGGGTCTGACTCTGAAGCTGTCTCCGCTGTCGGCCACACCACTGTCCAGGGAGAACTCAAGACCATCGAGCTGGAAGCTCGCCGGCGGACCGACGAAGTCGTTCACCTGCCCATCGCTGAGCCTGACCACGGTCACACCGGTTGCATTGAACCGGAGCTCGTAGTCCGATGCCCTGAGCGCAGAAACGTCCACCACAGCTGCGCTGATCTGGGCATTGCCGGTGTTGGAAACCGCGCCGATGCCCTGCGCGGCAGCAGGCGGCACAAAGAAGTTCTGTCCTGGCTGGCCGTTCAGGTCCAGGCCCAGCGACTGTTGCTGGTTGAGCAGGGTGGCGGTCGACAAGGCCATGCGCCCCAGCATGTTTTGCACCTGCGCCAGGTCCTGGTTCAGGAAGTTCATCAGCCCCGAAAGCTCTCCGCCACCCAGGCTGGCGTCGGCCAGCGGTGTCACCAGCCCGGACTGTACAAAGGACACCCCGATCGTCGAGGTGTCTGCCGGGTTGCGGGTGACGGCCAGGCTGTTGGCCCGTGCGCCGAGCACCAGGGGCTGGCTGCCACCGACGAACACACTGACACTGCCACCCTCGGCGGGTACAACACTGGTCTGCACGTACTGGCTGATCTGTCGCAGCAGCTGATCGCGCTGGTCAAACAGGTCGTTGGGCGTGTGTGAGGGTCCCTGGGTCTCGATGATGCGCTTGTTGATGGACGCCAGGTCCTGCGCCAGACGGTTGACCACATCGACCGCGCCTTGCACCTGCTGCTGCGTGCTATCGCGCAGCAGGTCCAGCTGACCCGCTGTGTTGCGCATGCGGCTGGCAAATTCATCGCCGCGGGCAATGGCCACCACCCGGGCGGTGAGATTGCTCGGCGACGAAGCGATATCGCTCCAGGCATTGAGCATGTCGTTGAGCGATGCGCCCAGACCGCCACTGCCCAGAGGAAAAGCGCTTTCAAGCTGTTGCAGGCGCGACAGGCGCACCGCATCGGCCGCGGCAATGGCCGATGTGAGGCGGGCTTCGCGCGTCAGGTAGGCATCGTGGGCGCGCTCGACCGTGTCAATCGTGACGCCCTTGCCGAAATAGCCATTGCCAAAGAACTGGTAGCCGGCTGTCTGGAGTTCGACCCGCTGCCGTGAGTAGCCCGGCGTGTTGGCGTTGGCGATGTTGTGGCCAATGACCTGCAAGGCTGCCAGGTTGGTGGTCAGGGCGTTGGCCCCGATGCTCAGTGAGGACGACACGACCGCAACTCCGTCAGGCCTGCGTGCGTTGCAGGTTCAGGGTCATGTTGATGACCCGGGAGAGCTTGGCCGCGTACTGCGGGTCGGTGGCATAACCGGCCCGCTGCACGCTGTTGGCAAAGCCATGCACCGAATCGAGCTGACCCATGACCGGCTGGTAGCGTGGGCTGCGGCTGATCAGGCGAGCGTAATCGCGAAACGCGTCATCGTAAGAGTCATACGCGCGAAACTTGGCCACCGTCTTGCGCGGCACCCCGTTGACGTATTCAGTGGTCATGACCTCGGCCACCTTGCCCTTCCAGGCCGATGTGGCCTTGATACCGAACAGGTTGTGTGACGGTGATCCGTCGCGATGGCGGATCTCGCTGCGCCCCCATCCGGTTTCGTGTGCGGCCTTGCCCAGCATGAAGCCAGCCGGAATGCCGGACTCCTGTGCCACGCGGGCGGCGGCATCGCTGTGACGCGAGACAAAATCGGCCTGTCGGCTGCTGCCCCCGGAGCCCGCACCTACACGGGACACCGTACTGGGCGGTGGAGCCTCGCTGGCAGCGGCGGAGCCTGCGAGCACTGGCCCTGAAGAGGCGGATTGGCTGCGTTCGATCTGCTGACCCAGCTGCCGCTCGATGGCTTCCGACAAACCACCAGGCAAGCCGGAGAGCTGAACTGCAAACTGCTGATCCAGCAGATCGGTGCCCAGCTGACTGCCCGGTCCGTCGAGCAGGCCGGATTGCTGGGTGGCCTCGCGCATGCTCTTGATGAGCTCACGCATGAACAAGGATTCGAACTGGCGCGCCGCCTCCTTGAGCGCAGCCTTGCCACCGTCGCCCTGGCGGCCGGCGCCATAGCGCAGGGCATCGAGGGCAGCGGGGTCGGCCGCCAGGCCCTGGGTCGACAGCATGGGGATGCTCATTCAGATCACCTCCAGCTCAGCGTTCATGGCTCCGGCGGCCTTGATGGCCTGCAGAATGGCCAGCAAATCCTGCGGCGTGGCGCCCAGGCTGTTGAGCATGCGCACCAGGTCGGCCAGCTGCGGTGCGGCGTCGATCTGGATCAGGCTGCCTCCCTCCTGGGTGATCTGGATATCGGCCTTCTCGGCGACCACGGTCTGCCCACCGGGTGCCAGCGGGTTGGCCTGGCTGATCACGGGCGTGGAACTGATGCTCACCGACAGGTTGCCATGCGCCACTGCGACCGGGGCCAGGGTGACCGCCTGGTTCATGACGATGGAGCCGGTGCGGGTGTTGACGATGACCTTGGCCACCGGCACCACCGCCTGCATCGGGATCTCCTCGATCTCGGCCAGAAAGCCAACGCGGGCATGCGGATCGGCCGGAGCCTGAAGGCGAACCAGACGTCCATCCAGGGCGCTGGCCACACCAGGCCCCATCTGGGCGTTGATGGCCTCGGCCACCCGCCGTGCGGTCTGGAAGTCGGCCGCGTTCAAGCCGAGGTCGATGGTCGACCCGAGCGCAAATGCGGTTGGCACGGCCCGCTCGACCTGCGCACCGGCCGGTATGCGCCCGGCGCTCAGGTGGTTGACCTGCACGCGGCTGCCGCCAGCGGAGGCGCCTGCACCGCCGACAAGCAGGTTGCCCTGGGCAATGGCGTAGATCTCGCCGTCCAGGCCCTTGAGCGGCGTGGCGATCAGCGTACCGCCGCGCAGCGACTTGGCATTGCCCATGGAGGAGACGGTCACATCGATCATCTGCCCCGGCTGGGCAAAGGCCGGCAGTTGCGCCGTGACCATGACGGCGGCCACGTTCTTGAACTGCACCTTGGCATCGGCCGGCAAGGTCAGGCCCAATTGCTGCAGGTAGTTGTTCATGCCCTGCGCGGTGTAGGGCATCTGGTTTGTCTGGTCGCCCGTGCCATCGAGCCCAACAACCAGGCCGAAGCCAGTGAGCTGGTTGCTGCGAACGCCTTGCACCGCCGCCACTTCCTTGATGCGCACCGTCTGGGCCTTGGCCATGGCACACCAGGTGGCCAGCAACAGGAACACCAGTGCGGTCAGACACACACGCAGACGCGTGGCGGCATCAGCCAACGGAAGTGATGGGATTCGGGCGATCATCATGGACCTCATGCTAGGCCGTCTCAGAACGGCATAACACTCAAAAAGACCCGGCTCAACCAGCCAATTGCCTGCGCTTCGTCCATGGCACCGCGACCCCGCGATTCGATGCGTGCGTTGGCCACCTGTGCCGAGGCAACCACGTTGCCTGGCTGGATATGCCGAGGGTCGACCACCCCGGAGAAGCGCAGCACATCCACATTGCGGTTCACGCCCAGCTGTTTCTCACCCACAACCAGCAAATGTCCATTGGGCAGGACCTCTTGCACGGTGGTGGTGATGGTGCCCGAGAAGGTGTTGGCGTTCTCCGTATCGCCACGACCGGAGAACTGGTTTTCCGATGAACCGCCCAGCTGGAGGTTGTTCGCCTTGGCGATGTCCCTGGGCCGGATCAGTGGCAGAGCCGACACGCTGCCGGACGCACTGCCGGAGCGGTTGACCGATGAGGTGGACCGCTGCGAGGCACTGACCTTCTCGGTGATTTCAATGGTGAGCGTGTCGCCAGGGTGGCGCGCCCTCGGGTCTTCGAAAGCCGGACGGTAGCGTGCCGCGTGGAACAGGCTGCCGGTGGGCTGTGCCTGGGCAGCCGGCACCTGCACATACTGGATGGGTCGGGTCGGCTCGATGTCCACCGGCTTGGTCATGCAACCGGCCAGCCAGACCGCGGCCCCCAGCCACAGCAAGCGCCAGCAGAGCAGCAAGGGCATAAAGCGTCGGAGGACTGCAGAAGGGTTGAGCGAAAGGTGTTTCATGCGGATGCTCCGATCACAGCTGGGACAGACGTTGCAGCATCTGGTCCGAAGTCTGGATGGCCTTGGAGTTCATCTCGTAGGCACGCTGGGTCTGGATCATGGTCACCAGTTCCTGCACCACGTTGACGTTGGAGGTCTCGACATAGCCCTGCATCAGGTTGCCCATGCCGGCCGTGCCCGGCGCACCATTGACCGGCGCACCGGACGCCACGGTTTCGGCATACAGGTTCTGCCCGAGCGGCTCCAGTCCGGCCGGGTTGATGAAGCTGGCCAGCTCAATGTTGCCCACCTGCTGGGGCGCGGCATTGCCCGGCACCTTGACCGTCACCACGCCATCGGGCGAGACAGTGATGCTCTGGGCTTCGGCCGGGATGTTGATGTCGCCCACCAGAGGGAGTCCGCCCGAGGTGACCACACGACCCTGGGCATCGAGCTTGAGACTGCCGTCCCGGGTGTAACCGGTGGTGCCGTCGGGCATGGTCACCTGCAGAAAGCCGTTGCCGTTGATGGCCAGATCGAGCTGGTTGCCCGACTGTTGCAGGCTGCCCTGGGTGAAGTTGCGGGCCGTGGCCACGGTGCGAACACCCAGGCCGAGCTGCAGGCCGGTGGGCAGCTGATTCTGCTCGTCGGCGGCGGCGCCCACCTGGCGCAGATTCTGGTACATCAGGTCCTCGAACACGGCGCTGGCCCGCTTGAAGCCATTCGTGGACACGTTGGCCATGTTGTTGGAAATCACGTCCAGCTGGGTTTGCTGGGCCTGCATGCCGGTCTTGGAAATCCACAGCGAGTTGATCATGACAATCTGCCTGTTCAGAAGGGGTTGAAGGGGGCGCGGTGTCAGCCGTTGAGGCTGAGCAGCTGGGCCGCAGTGCGGTCGTTGGTTTCGCCGTTTTGCATCATGCGCATCTGCAGTTCGAACTGGCGGGCGACGGCGATCATGCCCACCATGGCTTCCACCGGATTCACGTTGGAGCCCTCCAGCGCTCCACCCTGGACACGGGCCTGCGCATTGGCCGGCAGTGGTTCTCCCTGCGGACCTCGAAACAGACCATCGTCGCCGCGCTGCAAGCGGTTGTCCGCGTTCGGCGTGACCAGCTTGAGCCGCCCCAGCGCCTGAGGTGGTTGTTCACCCACGCGCACATTGACACCCCCGTCTGCCCCGATGTCGATCTGCGCATTGGCCGGAATGACCAGAGGGGCCCCTGCATCGCTGAGAACGGGCAGTCCCTGGGCAGTGACCAGGCTGCCATCCGCGTCAACCTGGAAGGCCCCGGCACGGGTGTAGGCTTCGGTGCCATCCAGCGCCTGGACCGCAAAATAGGCATCGCCTCGAGCGGCGACGTCCAGGCTGCGGCCGGTCATCTGGATCGGACCCGGCGCCTCCAGGTGGCCGGCCGTCGCTTCCAGCGCGAACACGCGGGTGGATGCGCCTTCGCCACGAACCGGCACGGCACGGAACGTGGCCAGCTCGGCGCGAAAACCCGTGGTCGATGCGTTGGCCAGGTTGTTGGCCAGCAACTGCTGCCGATGGGCAGCAGCGCTGGCACCGGTCATGGCGGTGTAGATCATGCGATCCATGGCGTACTCCTGGTAACTGATCGGGCCACCCGCAAGCCAGCTTGGGGCCTACTGGGTGGCGCCTTCATTCATCACCTCATGTTCAGCAGAGTGCTCAGGACCTGGTCCTGCGTCTTGATGGTCTGGGCGTTGGCCTGGTAGGCGCGCTGCGCCGTCATCATGGCCACCAGTTCAGCGGTGAGATCGACGTTGGAGTCTTCCAGTGCACCCGCGCGCAGCGAACCCATGTTGCCTTCTCCGGGGGCACCCCGCACCGGCTCGCCCGAAGCGAACGTCTGCACCCAGTTGCCACCACCCACCGGGGACAGCCCCTGGACGTTGCGGAAGTTCACCAGCGCAATCTGGCCGGCGGCAATCGACTGCCCGTTGGAGTAGCGAGCCATGATGACACCTGCATCACTGATGCCCAGGCTGGTCAGCTCGCCCGGCCGGTAGCCGTCCTGAGTCAGGTCACTGACGGCGAAGCTGGTACCAAACTGGGTGGCACCACCGAAGTTCAGTTCGACGTTGAATACAGCAGCAGGATCGTTTGGCGAAGCCAGCTCCAACGGCGGGATCACGACGCCTGGGTCGAGGGTGCCGTCGGGCAGGAAGTCGATCTGGAACGGGGCCGAGAGCGCCGGGTCGGCGCCATTGACGCCGGTGTAGACGTTCCACTGGTTGTTGCCAATTTTCTCGAACACAAGGGAAACAGGAATTTCCAGACCCTGCTGATCGAAAGCAGTGATGGTGGTGCCGTAGGTGCCGAAGGGGGTGGGCGGGACAGCAGCTGCAGCCACCGGTGCCCGGGCATCCAGGTTGAAGACCGCAGTGATGTTCTCTGTCTGTCGGGCGGGAATCGGTCCACCCGTCATCAATCGCAAGGGCTGCGATTCGAAGCCGGTGCGCATGCCAGAGGCATCGGTCGGATAGCCCATCAGGCGACCGCCATCGTTGGTCACGATGTTGCCGTCACGGTCCAGTTTGAACATGCCAGCCCGGGTGTAGTTGATGGCGCCATTGGGCATGGTCAGTTCGTAGAAACCATTGCCGTTGATGGCCACGTCCAGATCGTTACCGGTGACCGTGATGTTGCCCTGGGTGAACATCTGGGAAACGCTGGCCACCGCCACACCGATGCCGGCGTTGGTGCCACCCGATGCATTGATCGAGGTGGCGTAGACCTCGGCAAACTCGGCGCGGGAGGCCTTGGTACCCACGGTGTTGGCGTTGGCGATGTTGTGACCGATCACGTCGAGGTTGCGGCTGGCGGCGTTGAGGCCGGAGAGTCCTTGCTGGAATGCCATGGTGTGGTCCTTTGCGGGAATAAATCGTGTCTGTTGTGTCTGTGGGGTCGGTCACATGAAGGCCCGCACCTGGTCGTAGCCCAGGCTGCGTCCGTTCTGCAACTGGAGCTGGAAGCCGCCGGCGTTGAAACTGACCGAGGCCACCTTCAATCGGGACAAGGGGGTGGCCGCCACGGGCTCGCTGCCGTTGCTGGCGCGCACCTCGAAGCGGGCGATGCCGGCCAGGTTCAGTTCGCCGGCATCCCATTCGAACGGGTGCTGGCCCGGCCCGAGCGGTCCCATGTCCACCGTGTCGATGCGGTTGCCGTTGGTGCCGATGATGTCGACGTAGACCTGAGAAGCACTGCCGTCCAGCGAGACGGCACCCTTGGCCAGGGTGCCATCAAAGCTGAGCTTGTTGCCGTCGATCAGGGCTTCCCGTCCGATCAGCGATGCACCTTGCAGAGACTGTGTGGCCGCGGCCTGCGTGGCCATGCCCTTGAGGGTGGCATTGAGCTCCTGAATGCCGCTGACCGTGTTGATCTGCGCCATCTGGGTGGTCATCTGCGCGTTGTCCATCGGGTTGAGCGGATCCTGGTTGTTCAGCTGCGCCACCAGCAGCTTCAGGAAGCGGTCTTGAGAGGCCTCCGGATCCGTGGCGTTGCGCGAACCGCCGGCGGTGGAGCTGCCCACGGCAGAGCCGAGGCTGGTCAGGTCAATGGGTTGGGCAAACATGTTTCAGCTCCGGGTTCATTGACCCATTTGCAGGGTCTTGAGCAACAGGGTCTTGGCGGTGTTCATGACTTCGACGTTGTTCTGGTAGGAACGGGATGCAGAAATCATGTTGACCATTTCCTCAACCGGGTTGACGTTGGAATGGGTGACGTAGCCGTCCGTATCGGCACTTGGGTGGTGCGGGGCATGGACACGGCGGCCGGGGGCATCGCTCTCGACGATGTTCTGCACCTTGACGCCTCGCGACGCTTCTGAGCCCATGGCCACGGTCTGGAACATGACATGGCGGGCCTTGTAGGACTGGCCATCGGGTCCGGCCACCGCATCGGCATTGGCCAGGTTGCTGGCCACGACGTTCAGCCGCTGCGACTGCGCGCTGATGGCGCTGCCAGACACGTTGAAGATGGAAAGCATGGACATGGGGGCATCCTCTCAGCAGGTGCTCATGGTCATTGACCGGTGATGGCGCTGAGCATGGTCTTGACATGCCCGTTGATGAAGCGCAGGGTGGACTCGTACTGGACCGCGTTGTCGACGAAGCTGGCGCGCTCGCGATCGAGGTCGACCGTGTTGCCGTCCATGGCGGGTTGTGCATGCAGGGCATAGACCATATCGGGCCGGCGTGGATCCGCGCTGCCCGCGCGCATGTGTCCCTGGCTGGTCAGGCTCATGGCCGAGCTGGCAGGCCCCCCGTTGACCTGCTTGAGGGCGGCTGCAAAGTCGAAGTCGCGCGCCACGAAACCCGGCGTGTCGGCGTTGGCAATGTTGCTGGCAATCAGTTGCTGGCGCTGCGCACGCAACAGCAGGGCGTTGCCATGACTGTCCAGTCGGGCGGTCATCTGTTGCAGCATGTCGTGCTCCTGACACAAGGTTGGAAGGGTGGTGGTTCCGTGCGGATCCACCGGTGTGCCGTCAAGTATGGAAAAACTTGAGGCTGCCCAATGTAGGAAACAGCCCCGGCTTTTGACGGCATTTCCCGCCTTTGCAGGCGACGCGCTGCTTCTAAAGTGTCAACCTGAGGAAAAGGCGCCTGGCACGGTTCCATGCCCCTGATCCAGCCCGCACACAGGTACCGCCCCACTTCGAGCAGCGCAGCCATGAACACCGTCACCACGAAAAACCGCCTTCGCTGGCCGTATCGCGTCAGGTACTGGCTTCTGGCCTGCAGCCTGGCGCTGCCGACCCTGGTGTCGCAGGCCCAGCCCGCCACGGTCCAGCTGCAGGAGCCGCTGCAGGTGCAGACAGGCGACAGCGCCGAACTCGAACGGCTGGCCATGGACTACCTGCAACCGGCGATGGACAGCAGCATGGGGCTGAGCGATTCGAACACGCTGCGCCCCGAGATTGTTCTAGGCAGCCTGGATCCGCGCCTTCGCCTGGCCCCTTGCGCCCGTGTGGAGCCCTATTTGCCCAACGGCACGCGCCTGTGGGGGCGCAGCCGCATCGGCCTGCGCTGCCTGGAGGGACCGGTGCGCTGGAACGTGTTCGTACCGGTCACTGTGAAGGCTTGGGGGCCCGCCTGGGTGCTGCGCCGGCCGGTCAACGCCGGTGGCGTGCTGACCGAAGAAGACGCCGAACTGGCCGAAATCGACTGGGCAGAGCAACACGCCAGCGTGCTGGCGAACCCGGACATGTGGGTCGGACAACAGGCGTCCTTTGCCCTGCGCCCCGGACAGGCCCTGCGCCAGAACATGGTCCGCCCGGTGCCGGCCTTCGGTCCTGGAGCCCAGGTCCGGGTCAGCAGCGTCATGGGGGGGCTGCATGTGGTGGTGACCGGGCAGGCTCTGGGGCCTGGCGTCACCGGCCAGCCGGTGCGTGTGCGCCTCTCGGGTGGCCGGGTCATCACTGGCACGGTGCTGGACGGCCAGACCGTGGAGGTCCAGCTGTGAAGCCCATCACGCCTGCGGCCGATCAATTGAAGGAAATAGGGTTAAAGTTGCCGGCAAACGCGTCGATAGTCTTTCCACGACACCCCAGTTACGGGGTATGGAGAGTGCCATGAAAATCGAATCATCGTCGGATTCCTACATCGGCTCGGTGGCCGGGGGCCCGCAAAAGGCTCCTGCAACGCCTGCCGCCGGTGCCGAAGCTGTGTCCACGCCGGCCGCTGCGCCGGCGCAGGCTGCGGCCAAGCCCCAGGCGGGGGTGACGGTGAGCCTCTCGTCGTCGACCAGTCAGGCCCTGTCGGCCTCCGGATCTGGCGGCAGCGAGGTGTTCAATGCCGAGAAGGTAGAGGCCATGAAGGCAGCCATCGCCAACGGAAGCTTCCAGGTCAACGCCGAAGCCATCGCCGACAAGATGCTGTCGAACGCCGCAGAAATGCTGGGCGGAGCACGCGGCTGACAAGCACCCCAAAGTCCGGAAGGCCATTCATGACGACCGCCAACCCACAGCCTGCCGCGTGGCTCGAACGTCTGACTGCGCAGCTGGACGAGCTTGAAAATGCCTTGCTGTCGACCGATGCCGCCGCTGTGCAGGCGGCCAGTCTGGCGGTGCAGACCCTGATGGCCAAGGCTCCCCCGGCACGCAACTGGGTGTCACTGGATGAGGCCCAGCGCCAACAGCTACAGCGCAACGCGCGGCGCTTCAATGGTCTGAGACAGGCCGTCTTGCGCCTCGTTGCACAGGCCGAAAGATCTACACGGGTTCTGCTGCCCGAAACCGGGCAATCGCCGACCTACGCAGGACGCCGTCCGCCAGGCGGCCAGTTGCCTGGCCGCGCTTACCTCTCTGCCTGAGGCACCCCTCCCCCGCTTTTTTGTTCCGCTGAACCAGTCGGCCAGGTCGTCCGAGGCTTGCTTTGGGCTTGTGGATGCCCGCCTGCGCGGACATGACGGGTACCTGTTCTGGCCGCCACACAAGCACCTCTTCGTTCGTCGCCCCTGGGCCTTCGAGAAGCTTGTGGATGTCCGCCTGTACGGACATGACAGGCGCTTGTTCGGGCCAGCACAAAAGGGGTCTTTGCGTCCGTCACACCTGCGCACGCGGGTGTCCAGACCGGCTCAGGTGTTCGTGCGGATCTCGAAGGTGCGCCCGCGCGGGCAGGCAGGCGCAAGGTGAGCCGAGCGGGAGGCTGCTTGCCGGCCCTGAGCGCCAATTCAATGTTCGCGCAGACGCGTGCGCAGACGGGCAATCGACTGGCTGTGCAACTGACAGATGCGCGATTCGGTCACCCCTAGCACAGCCGCGATCTCCTTGAGGTTCATGTCATGCTCGTAGTACATGCTCATGATCTGCTGCTCGCGTTCGGGCAGCCCCTTGATGGCTTCGACCAGCGCCATGCGCATGCGCTGGTCCCGCAACACGGCCGAAGGCTCGACATCGGTGTCGCCCATGTGGCGATCCAGAAAGCTGTCATCGTCATCACCATGGCCTGATATGTCCTCCAGGTACACCAGCTGTGTGCCCCGCACCTTGGCCAGGAGTTGCTGGTATTCCGCCAGGCTCATGCCCATCTCCTTGGCGATCTCCGATTCCATGGGGGCGCGGTGCAGACGCTGCTGCAGCCGGTGCACCGCCTGTTCAATTTCCTTCTGGCTCTTGCGCGAACCACGGGACATCCAGTCCCCATCGCGCAGCTCGTCGATCATGGCACCCCGGATGCGTTGGCTGGCGAACGTCTCGAACTGCACACCCTGTGACGGTTCATAGCGGGCAATGGCTTCGGTCAGACCGATCATGCCCACCTGGATCAGGTCGTCCAGTTCCACACTGGGCGGCAATTTGGCAATCATGTGGTGGGCCAGGCGCTTGACCAGCGGGCTGTACTTGCGCAACTGGTCTTCCCGGTTCAAAGTGCCTTTGGCGGTGTACATGTTTGTCAGCTCCAGGAAAAGTGGGCATGCACTCTTCGGCTTGTCTTTTCACCGCTTTCCGTAGCAGGTGCTTGCATGAATGGCATTACCTGGCGGGAGGTCGCGGGCACAGCCGCCTCGCGGGCCCGCTGTGCCCAGCTGGACTCAGGCCAGCACGGCAGATTCAGGCCAATGTGGCGGTGCGCGCAGTCGAGCACCGTCTCCTGCAGGCGGTCGATCGGGCTGCCGGGCTCATCGTCGACCTCAGGCAGCGGCGCCAGTGATGGACGCAACCCGGCCAGATGCAGCAGCTTCACTGAGCCGTAGGCATCGATGCTGGCCTGGGGTTGTGCCAGCAAAGGCACCAGCACCTGAGCATCGGTCCCCTTGAGCAGCGCCGCCAGCGAAGGTGAAGCGCCGTAGAGCAGCACCAGGGTCCCGGGCGCAAAGGGCACCAGCAGGCGGGACAGGGCCACATCCGGACCGGCCGCCACTGCGGTGTTCACCAGGGCCTGCAGCCCCCGGGCGCCAGGCAGCACCAGCCAGTCGGCCGAATCCACGGGGCGACCGAGTCCGGCCACAGAGGGGTCCCGCAGCACCTGCAACAAGCCCAGGTGGCGACCTTCGGCGCCCCCGCGCCGTTCGGATTCTTTCGCGCTCGCGTCAACGATCACGACCTGCTCGTCCTCGTGGCTCAGGAGACCGGCAAGCTTGCACAGCAGCTCGTATCCTCGGGCCGGCTGGGCGGTGGCGGCGATCGGCAGCACCCGGGTCGGCATGACCGGGATGGCCGATCGAAGTCCGGCTGCCTGGTCGTAGGAAAACTCAAACACGGCCCACCCCCAGTTCGATGCCGCGCACGTTGGCCTGAGAGAAGTAGAAGCCCATGTCGCTGGCCACCGGGTCAAAGGCCGACTTGTTCTGGGCGCCCATCGATATGCGCACCATGGCGGCGGCGTCCGGTGACTGCCAGTCTTCGGGCACCCGTTGACCGTTGGCCACGCCCCGCACCACCACCTGGTGACGGATGACGGAGTCGATGGCCGGACCCAGCTTGACCGCCTCGTCGACCTTCGAGAGCACCACCCCGTGCAGGCTGCGGGCCTTGAAGCTGGTGAGCACGTCGTCGATGGTGTCGCCGTGGGCACCGGCATTGAGCACCAGGGTCTTCTTGACCTTGGGCATGTCCAGCATGTCCAGCATGTCCTGGATGCGCTGGTCGCGCTGGCCCAGTCCCGCCGTGTCGATGATGACCATGCGTTTGTTGGCCAGCAGGTTGAGCAGATCTCCCAGGGCTGAGCGGTCGTGGGCCAGATGGGCCACCACACCGAGCATGCGGCCATAGGTGCGCAGCTGTTCATAGCCGGCCACGCGGTAGCTGTCCAGGGTGATCAGGCCCACACTGGCTGCGCCATGCTGGCGCACGCACTGGGCAGCCAGTTTGGCTGCGGTGGTGGTCTTGCCGACGCCGGTGGCACCAATCAGGGCGATCACCCCGCCTTCTTCGGCCAGTCCACCGCCCGGACCAGGCACCCGCAGGTTGCGCGTGATCACGTCCATGACCCAGCGCACGGCGTCGGGGACGCTGGCATCGGATGGCACTTTTTCCAGCACCGCGCGCGCCATGGAGGGCGAGTAGCCCGAGCGGATCAGCTTGAGCATCAGGTTCGACTGGATCGGGTTCTGCTTGGAGGAGCCGAGCCACGCCAGGGTGTTGAAGCGCTCCTCGATCATGTCCTTGAGGGCCGACAATTCCACCGCCATGCTGCTGTCTTCGCGGGTGGTGCCCACGGCCGGCGCGGGCGGCGCCGAGTCTTTCCAGCTGGCTTCGATCGGTGCCCGGGTGCGGATGGGCGGCATGGCATGCGCCAGGCCCATGGCGTGGGCCGCGACCGGCGCCGGGGCCGCGGCCTGGCGCTCTTCGCGAACCTGAATGGGTGCCGCCTGACGGGGGCTGGGCGCAACGGGGGCTGGCGATGCCTCTGAGGACTCCTTGCGCTTGCGCAGCATGCGTTCGCGCACATACTCCTGGAACGAAAGCGTGCTCATGGCCAGGGCTTCGGTGTCGCGCTCGACCGAATCCTGGGTTCGCATGGCCAGCGACGCGCGGGGGCTGCTGTCCGGCACCGACTGGGGCAGGGCCGCCAGGCTTTCCTCGGCCGCCGCCATCACCTCGAACCCTTCTTCGGTGCTTCGGGTGGAAAGGATCACGGCCGCGTCGCCAAAGGCTCGGCGGGCCTTGGCCATGGCTTCACGGGAGGTCTGGGCGGTGAAACGCTGGATGTTCATGCTACTTCTCCAAGAATCGGGCCAATGCGGATGAGGTGGGTTTCAGGAATCTCGCTGTGCGCCAGGACCTGCAGACGGGGTGCGGATCGGCGCAGCAGCCGGGCCATGGCGGTTCGTATGGCATCGGGCACCAGCAGGCAGGCAGGCACGCCCTTTTCTTCCTGCCGGTTGGCCACTTCGGTGGCCGACTGAGTCAGCATCTCGGCCACCCCGGGGTCCAGGGCGCCGCCGGTTCCGCCGGCCAGCGCCTGCATGAGCAGGCGCTCCAGACCGGGTTCAATGGCAATGACTTCGAGTTCTTTGACCGGGCCGTAGATCTGCTGGACGATGGCCGGGGCCAGCGCCATGCGAACCCGGCGCGCCAGCTCGACCGGCTCGGTGGTTATGGCGGCGTTTTCGGCAATCGATTCGATGATGGTGCGGATGTCGCGCACGTGCACCGACTCTTCCAGCAGCAGCTGCAGCACTTTCTGGAAGGCGGCGATGGAGATCATCTTGGGAACGACTTCTTCGATCAGCTTGGGGGCCAGGCGGGTCACGTGTTCGACCAGGTCCTGGGTCTCTGTCCGGCTGAGCAAGCGCGCGGCCTGGACTTGCATCAAGTGTGACAAATGGGTCGCCAGCACAGTCTCGGAATCAACCACCGTAAAACCGGCCATTTGCGCGCTCTCACGCTGCTTCTCTTCGATCCAGTGCGCAGGCAGTCCAAACGCCGGGTCGGTGGTGGGGGTGCCGATCAAGGGGGTGCCGATGCCACCGGGATCGATGGCCAAAAACATGCCCGGGAACACCTCGCCCTCGCCCACCACCACGCCGCGCAACGTGATGCGGTAGGCGCTGGGGCGCAGCTCCAGGTTGTCGCGCACATGCACCGGCGGCGGAAGAAACCCCACCTCCTGGGCGAACTTTTTGCGCACCCCCTTGATGCGGGTCAGCAGGTCGCCCTGGCGGGTCTTGTCCACCATGGCAATCAGCCGGTAGCCCAGTTCCAGGCCAAGCAGATCGACCGGCTGCAGGTCGTCCCAGGTGGCCTCGCCGTCGCTGGTTTCGGGTGCCGCTGCCGGCGCCGGCTCCGGGCGAAGCTCCTCCTGGCGGCGCCACCATGCCAGGCCCCCGATGATGGCGGCAAACGACAGGAAAACGGCGTGGGGCATGCCCGGCACCACACCCAGCATGAACAGGACCGCGGCGGTGATGCCCAGCACCTTGCTCGACAGAAACATCTGGCTGACGATCTGCCCGCCCAGGTCTGCATCCTTGCCCACACGCGAGACCACCATGGCCGCGGCCACCGAGATCAGCAGCGCCGGGATCTGGGCCACCAGCGCGTCACCGACTGCCAGCGTGATGTAGCTGTCGGCGGCGTCGCCCACCGACAGGTTGTGCTGCATCACACCGACGGCGAAACCGCCGATGATGTTGATGATCAGGATCAGGATACCGGCGATGGCATCGCCCCGGACGAACTTGGAGGCACCGTCCATGGAGCCGAAGAACTCGGCTTCCTCGCCCACCTCGGCGCGACGGCGTTTGGCCTCTTTCTCGTCGATAAGACCGGCCCCCAGGTCAGCATCGATGGCCATCTGTTTGCCGGGCATGGCATCCAGGGTGAAGCGGGCCGAGACCTCGGCAATCCGCTCCGATCCTTTGGTGATCACAACGAAGTTGATCACCACCAGAATGGCAAACACGATGAAGCCAACGGCGAAATTGCCGCCGATCAGAAAGGTTCCGAAGGCCTCGATCACCGCGCCGGCCGCGCCCGGTCCGGTGTGGCCTTCCATGAGCACCACGCGGGTGGAGGCCACGTTGAGCGACAGGCGCAGCAGCGTGGTGAGCAGCAGAACCGTGGGAAAGACCGAGAAGTCCAGCGGCCGCTTCATGTAGGCGGCGACCATCATCACCGTCAGGGCCAGCGAGATGTTGAGCGTGAAGAAGGTGTCGAGCAGCCAGGGCCTCAGGGGCAGCACCATCATGGACAGCACCACCACCACCAGCAAGGGCGCCGCCAGGCCATGCGCCAGGGCCTGGTTGCGACCCAGCCATTGCTGAAGGACTTGCAGTTGGGCGTTCATCGGTCAGTTTCCTTGGACGACTGGTTTCCAGTGCGGATCCAGTTCGGGTGGCACCTCGGGCACCGGCATCTCGCCGGGCATCACGCCCTGGCCGCGCAGGGCGGCCTTGAGCTGGTACACATAGGCCAGCACCTGGGCCACGGCGGTGTAGAGCGCCGAGGGGATTTCTTCCCCGATCTCGCCGTGGGCGTACAAGGCCCGCGCCAGCATGGGGGCCTGCAGCACCGGCACGGACGCGCCTTTGGCCACGTCACGGATGCGCAACGCCAGCAGGTCCACTCCCTTGGCGACCACCCGGGGGGCGCGCATGGTGGCGTCGTCGTAGCAGATCGCCACGGCATAGTGGGTCGGGTTCATCACCACCAGGTCGGCCTTGGGCACCGCAGTGATGCTGTTGCGCTGGGCGAGTTCACGCTGTCGGGCGCGCCGCCGGCCTTTCATGTGCGGGTCACCCTCGCTTTCCTTGTGCTCCCGCTTGACTTCCTGGTGCGACATGCGCATGCGGTGGGCGTGCAAAAAGCGCTGGGTCGGCACGTCGATGATGGCAAAGAACAGCACCACCAGCAGCAGCATGCCCACACCCATCGCCATCCAGCTGGCCAGCTGACCGATCGCTGTTTCCAGCGGTCGTAGCAGCAAACCGGCAAAGGCCTCGACGTGCGAGGCGATGAAGCGCCAGGCCACCACACCGACGATGGCGGTGATGCCGGTGAGCTTGAAGGTCTCGACCAGTTGCTGGCGCGAAAACAGCCGGCCGAAGCCCTTGAACAGGCTCAGCCGCGACAGGTCGGGCGTGATGGGTTTGGTGCTCAGGGCCCAGCTGCCGGACACCAGCATCGAGAACACCGCCACCGCCAGCACCATCAAGCCCAGAGGGATGGCCAGGGACAAGCCCTGGATGACGGCGTGCACCAGACGCTCGAACATCTGCTCGGGGTGGGCCAGCACCGCCTGGTCGAAGCGCAGCTGGGTCTGCATGGCCGTGCGCAAGCGTTCGAAGCCCATCGGCGCCAGTGCCAGCAACACCATGGCACCGCCACCCAGGACCGCCAGGTTCGACAAGTCCTTGGAGCGCGCAACCTGACCGTCGTCGCGCGCCTTTTTCAGGCGCTGCGGTGTGGCGGGAAGGCTTTTTTCCTGGCTGGAGGACTCCATGGCTCGGTCACATCAAAGGGGATGTGACCGATTGTGGAAGTCAAGGGGCCTGGGGAAAGGGAAGAAAAGGTGGCCGCACAAGGCGCTTATCGCCGCCACAGGATGCACCGGCCCCGAAGGGCCGGCCAAGCGCACTCAGAAACCGAGGCTGGCCAGCAAGTCGTCGACCTGCTTCTGGTCATTGACCACGTCGGTTCGCCCCTCGGGGTTGACCACCGGCCCGGACAGCTCGTAGGCCTGGTCCTGGCCGGGCTGGCCTGTGGGGGCCGCCTGCAGCAGCAGGCCCAGCAACTGCTCTTCAATGGTGCTGGCCAGTTGCACCACCCGGTTGATCACCTGTCCGGTCAGATCGTGAAAGTCCTGGGCCATCATGATCTCGGTCAGGCGCGCATCGTTCTTTTCGCTCAGCTCCACCACCTCCTGGGACCAGTTCACCAGCTCCGGCATGGCCTTGGGCAGTCCGGGAACCCGGGAAATGGTGTCGACGAGTTGGCGCCCTCGCTGGGTGATCTGCTCCTGGTCGGTCTTGGCCACCTCCACATGGCCCAGCACCTTTTCGGCGGCTTCTCCCGTCAGCCGCGCGATGTAGGAAAGGCGGCTCTGCGCATCGGGCAACTGCTCGACCGTGCCTTTGAGCTTGTCGGTGTAGCCCAGCTCTTTCAGGGCCTCGTGCAACTGCCGGGTGATGGTTCCCAGCTGGCGGAACATTTCGTTGTCGGCGGACTTCGTCGGATTGCTTTCAGACATGTCATCTCCCTTCAAAGACCCAGCTTCTTGAAAATGTTGGCCAGCTTCTCTTCCAGTGTGGCTTTGGTGAAGGGCTTGACGATGTAGCCCGCCGCGCCTCCCTGGGCCGCCATCACGATGTCCTCCTTGCGCGCCTCGGCCGTGACCATCAGCACCGGCAGGTGCTTGAGCGCCGGGTCGGCCTTGATTTGCGAGAGCAGCTCGAAGCCATTCATGTTCGGCATGTTGATGTCGCTCACCACGAAGTTGAAGTTGCCGTTGCGCAGCTTGTTCAAGGCGATGGCCCCGTCCTCGGCTTCGTCGGCGTCGGCATGACCGATCTCCTTGAGCAGGTTGCGCACAATGCGGCGCATGGTCGAGAAGTCGTCAACGATCAGGAATTTCATCGGAGTGGACATGCAGTGCTCCTGCAAGATGGGGGTTCAGGCGTTCCGGGCGCCGCTCAACGCGGGCCCTCTGGCAGCAGTTTCGACAGATCGCCGACATTCTGTAGTGCCGGTACCGCCGCCCCCGAGGGCAGCAGCCGTTCTTCGGCCTCCTGCGTCAACACCACGATGCTGATGCGGCGGTTGGTCGGGTCGTTCGGGCGCTCCGGGTGCAAAAGGCGGCTGGAGGCCAGGCCTTCGACCCGCAGCAACTTGTCGTCGGGCAGACCACCGGCCACCAGCTCGCGGCGCGAGGCATTGGCACGGTCGGCCGACAGTTCCCAGTTGCTGTAGCCACGCTGGCCACTTCCGAAGGGCACCGCATCGGTGTGGCCCGCCAGCGCGATGCGGTTCTCCACATCGCCCAGCGCGGCACCAATGGCGCGCAGAATCTCACGCATATAGGGTTTGACGAGGGCGCTGCCGGTGTCGAACATGGGCCGGTTCTGCTCATCGACGATCTGGATGTACAGCCCGTCGGGGGTCTTGTCCAGGCGGATCTGGGAGCCGAACTCGGCCAGCTGAGGCACGGTCGCAATCAACTCCTGCATCTTGAGCTGCAGTGCGTCGATGCGGGCTGCATCGCGGCGCGCCTGCTCGGCGCGCGCCATCTGGGCACCCACCAGCTTGGCGGCCCGTTCGGCATCACCGGCGTCCACCTGCCCCGATGACCGGCTCAGGTCGCGACCACCACCGGGCAGGATGCTGTCGCTGTTGCCGGTGCCGTCACCGCCCATCAGCGATACTTTCACCGGGTTGCTGAAATAGCTGGCAATGCCCTCGAGCTCGCCCTTGGCGGTCGAACCGAGCAGCCACATCAGGAGGAAGAAGGCCATCATGGCAGTCACAAAGTCGGCGTAGGCGATCTTCCAGGCACCACCGTGCGCCGCGTGCCCGCCCTTCTTGACGCGCTTGATGATGATCGGTTGAAGCTTCTTCCCGTCAGCCATGATTGGCCCCCCCCTGCCGCGCTTCGCGCGATCCCCAAAGGGGGACGGCACTGGCGGCCCGGCCAAGCCGGTTCCGCGGTGCCCTGGCCAAAACTGCCTTCAAGCGCAAGCGTCTCATCACTTTTTGCCTTTCACGTGGCTCTCGAGTTCGGTGAACGTCGGGCGCTCGGTGGAATTGAGCACCTTGCGGCCGAACTCGATGGCTGTGGCCGGGGCGTAGCCCTGCATGCTGGCCAGCAAAGTGGTCTTGATGCATTGCAGCTCCTTGCCGCCCTCTTCCATCTTCTGGTCGATCACACCGGCCAGGGGCTCGGCAATCGCATAGGCCAGAAAAATGCCCAGAAAGGTGCCCACCAGTGCCGAGCCGATCATGGCGCCGAGCACCGCCGGTGGCTGACCCACCGAACCCATGGTCTTGATCACGCCCAGCACGGCGGCCACAATGCCGAATGCCGGCAGGCCACCGGCCACGCGCGTGAGGGCCGCCACCGGGGCATGGGCCTCGTGGTGGTGGGTCTCGATCTCGCTGTCCATCAAGGACTCGATCTCATGGGCATTGAGGTTGCCCGAGACCATCATGCGCAGGTAGTCGGTGATGAACTCGACCACATGGTGGTCCGACGCAATTGTTGCGTACTTCTTGAAGATGGGCGACTGGTCGGGGTTCTCCACATCCTGTTCGATCGCCATCAGGCCTTCCTTGCGTGCCTTCTGCAGCAGGTCGTACAGCAGGGCCAGCAACTCCATGTAACGCGCCTTGGTGTACTTGGAGCCCTTCAAGGCCATCGGGATGGCCTTGAGCGTGGCCTTGAGCACCTTGGGCTGGTTGTTGACGACAAAGGCGCCAAGCGCACCACCGCCGATGATCAGCATCTCGATCGGCAGTGCGGCAAGGATCACCATCATGTTGCCACCCGCAATCATGAAGCCGCCGAACACGCAGCCCAGTGCAACGAGATAACCGATGATGACAAACATGGGAGCGGTCGAGGTTGAGGAATCGGGGCTGTGGGGGCGGGTGGACCTTGGCCACCCACCACACAGCTTCTATCGGTCGACTCTAGAAGGGATTGAGGGTGCCAATAAACGCAAAAAGGACCTCATGCGAGGTCCTTTTCGGGCTTTGAGCCGGCGCCACCGGTGGCTGGCCACCGGCTACGGGCTCAGTGCAGGCGCAGGCCACCGGCTGCGCTGCCCTTGCCGGCCCGGGCTGGTGGCTCACAAAGGCCACAGACAAAGTTCCTGGCGTTCTCGTAGGGTTCGGAAACAAAGTGCCCCCCACAGCACGAGCACTTGGTGAGTGTCAGCATGCCGTTGTCCACAAACTTGACCAGGCGCCAGGCGCGGGTGACCGACAACAGGGGCTCGACCTCGCTGGCCTGCATCTGGTCGCTGTAGAGCCGGTAGGCCTTGATCACCGTGTCGATCTCTTCGAGCTCGCTCGACTTCGAGAGGTACTCGTGGATGTTCAGGAACAGCGACGCGTGGATGTTGGGCTGCCAGGTCAGGAACCAGTCGGTCGAGAACGGAAGCTGACCCTTGGATGGCGACTTGCCGGCCACTTCCTTGTAAAGGCGCAACAGGCGCTCGTAGGACAAGCCGGTTTCGTACTCCAGCACCTGCAGGCGGGCGCCCAGCTGGATCAGGGCGATGGCGCGCTCGATGTCACGCGACTCGTTGAGAATGCTCTTGGCTGCCATGGTCGGTCCCTCCCTGGGGTGCTTCGTGCTGACGGGGCGTTGAGTATCAGTGCGCGGTGGCCGCGGCCATGCTGTCGGCGTAACGGCCGGCCATCAGGATGCTGGCGTGTAGCTGGGTGGTGGTGCTGTTGTCCACCTTGCGCACGTTGTGGTTGGTCAACAGGTTCCACACCAGGTCGTCGTCGACGCGGAAGCGGCACAGCAACATGTTGCTCGAAGCGATCTTCAGCAGCTGGGCGGTCGAGAGCATGCCCAGCAGGTCGGCGGCCTCTTCCGTCAGGCCCAGGCGGAACAGCGCCTCGGCGCGGTCCTTGCGGATCAGGTTCTGCGCCAGCATCAGGTAGGTGAGGTTGGCTTCGCGGATCTCGGCGAGAATCTGATCGTTGTCCATCGTGGGCTCCTTGAGGTCGGTGTGTGTCTGAGTGACTGAGGCGGTGACAAACTGCTTGTCGATGTGAGTGATTGTGTCGGCCGCAAAAAAATCTTGAATCGGCGAATGTCTGTTTGACCCGTCAGCCAGCGCCTGACGGCTTGTCAGGTTTCTTCCTACATAGGCAGCAAAACCCGCCTGCCGCTGGCATCCGACAAACGGTCATGCCGGCGCTCTGCGGCCTCAGGGAGACAGGCCTGTCAGACGGGGGCCCGGGCCGGCCACGCTCCAACGGCCGCACCTGGTAGCCGCAAGCGGCCAGCCATCAGGACAGGCGGCCCTTCAGGCCCGATGGGTGGCCAGACAAGCCCCTACAGCCGGCCCCGGCGGTGCCGACAACGCGGCCTGGATGCGGCAGGCGGACCGCAGCAACCAGAAGAAAGAAAAGCCCCGCGTATAGCCTGCTTTTTTGCGAGTTGGGTGGCATGGGCCCGTTAAAGAATGCAGGCGGTGCTCCGAAATTGAACCCAACGAACTTCTTCAAAGGTTCGTCGTCCGGCAAGCCGATGCGGCGAGGCCATCCCAGGTCCCACAGACCCGGGGCCCTCACACAGACAGCTCCGGTCAGTGCAGTCGGTTCCCTCGGGGGCCGGCAGTCAGATTGGCAGCAATGCCGGATCACATCGCTCGACTTTTTTTAGGAGTTAGTCATGACCACCATCAACACCAACGTGATGTCCCTCAACGCCCAGCGCAACCTGTCGGCCTCGCAAGGCTCGCTGGCCACCTCAATGCAGCGCCTGTCTTCGGGCCTGCGTGTCAACAGCGCCAAGGACGACGCCGCCGGCCTGGCCGTGGCCGAGGGCATGAACGCCCAGGTACGAGGCATGCGCGTGGCCATCCGCAACGCCAACGACGCCATCTCCATGGTGCAGACCGCCGAAGGCTCGCTGGGCAAGATCGGCGAGAACCTGCAACGCATCCGTGAACTGGCCGTGCAGGCCGCCAACGGTTCGCTGACCGACGATGACCGTGGCTTCCTGCAAAAGGAAGTGGATCAGCTGACCTCGGAGATCGCCCGTTTGGCGGACGGCACCAGTTTCAACAAAACCAACAAACTGCTCGACGGCTCGCTGGGTCAAGTGGCTTTCCAGGTCGGCGCGAATGCAGTGGCAGCCGAAGACCAGATCGAAGTCGACTTCGACACCTTCGATATGTCGGGACTCACCGCATACGGAACGGTTGACATCTCGGACGCAGCGGCTGCTCTGACGGCCATTGATGACATCGATACCGACCTCACAACGGTCAACGAAGCCCGCGCCGACGCCGGTGCCTACCAGAACCGGTTTGAGGCCGTGATCTCCAACCTGCAGGTGGCGGCCGAGAACCAGGCTGCTGCCCGCGGTCGCATCATGGACGCCGACTTCGCCGTGGAAACCTCCAACCTGTCGCGCGCCCAGATCCTGCAACAGGCCGGTACCGCCATGGTGGCCCAGGCCAACCAGATCCCGCAGGGCGTGCTCAGCCTGCTGCGCTGATCGTATCGGGAGGGCGGTTCGCAAGAGCCCGCCTCCCGTACATCCAAGGTCCGGCGCACCGGACCTTGGGCCCTTCCCCCCCAGCGGGATGCCCTGGCCGCATGCAAGCGCGTGCGGCCAGGGCATTCTGAGAAAGGCACAGCATGGGCACCATTTCTTCCCCCGGCATCGGCAGCGGCCTGGACGTGCAGGGCATCGTGTCCCAGCTGGTCGCGCTGGAACGCGCGCCCATCAAGCAGCTGCAGACCCAGGCCTCCACGCTGCAGACACGGTTGTCGCTTTACGGCACCATCAAGTCCCAGATGTCGGCGCTGGAAAGCGCAGCAGCGAAACTGGGCAACCCGTCCACCTGGAGCGCGGTATCGGCCAGTTCGTCCAACGCCGCGGCGGTTTCCACCAGTGCATCGCCCGGGGCCGCCAGCGGCAGCTACAGCATCGAGGTGCAACAACTGGCCCGGGCCCAGTCCACCGTGTCCGCCGCGGTCCCCACAGGCACAGGCATGGGCTCGGGCACGCTGAGCATCCAGCTGGGCAGCTGGGCCGGTGGCAGCTTCAGCGCGACCGGCTCCACCATCGACGTCGAGATCCAGCCAGGGGAAGACTCGCTGAGCAGCATCGCCGCCCGCATCAACGCTGCCGGCGCGGGCGTCAGCGCCTCGGTGTTGCGCGATGCCTCGGGCGAGCGGCTGATGATTCAATCGCGCGAGACCGGCGAATCGGCCGGCTTTCAGATCTCCGTCAGCGACGACGATGGCGACGACAGCGATGGCAACGGTCTGTCGCGCCTGGCCTTCGATGGCGGCGGCGCCGGCATGGCCCTGGCCCAGTCGGCCCTGAACGCCCAGGCCACCATCAACGGCGTGGCCATCACCTCGGGCAGCAACCGCCTGACTGACACCCTGCCCGGACTGAACCTGCAGCTCTCGCAGGTCACCAGCCAGCCGGTCGAAATCAGTGTGGCCACCGACCGCGAAGGCTTGCGCAAGGACATCGACGCCTTTGTCTCGGCCTACAACGCCATCAACAACACTTTGAACAACGCGCTGCGTTTTGACGAGGCATCTGGCAAGGGCGGTGCCTTGCAAGGCGACGCCACCGCCGTGGGCCTGCAGAACGCCCTGCGCGGCATGATGCGCTCGGTGACCGCCAGTGAACCCTTCTCCCGCCTGGTCGACGTGGGCATCGAACTGCGCACCGGCGGCAGGCTGGAGGTCGACAACAAGCGCATGAACAGCGCACTGGACAACATTTCTGGCTTGCGATCACTCTTCACGGTCGACTCGGGCAACCCGACCACCGACGGCTTTGGCCTGAAGGTGCGATCGTTTGCGCGTGGCCTGCTTGACATCGATGGCCTGATCACCTCGCGCAGCGATTCGATCCAGGCGGCCATCCGCCGCAACAGTGACCAGCAGGATCGGCTGAATGTCCGGATTGAATCGATTGAAAAGCGTCTGCTCGCGCAGTACACGGCACTGGACACCAAGCTGGCCGGGCTGAGTGGCCTGAGCGCGTATGTGAGCCAGCAGGTCACGCTCTGGAACCAGAACACCCGCTGACGTGCCAACCAAAAGCCCCGCCATGCCACCGCAAATGGGGGCGGTCGGGGCTTTCTTTCTGGACTTTCCGGCTGGGCGTCGGGTCGCACCAGGCACAGCAATTTGCATGGCATTGCGCCTCCATTTTCAGCAACACAGCACTTCAGTGATGTGAACAAATGCCGATACTCAAAGGCATCAGGCACAAGGAATCACCACCATGTTCACCTCAGTCCCCGCCAGAGCCGCCGCCGCCTATCGTCGCGTGGCTGCGGAAACCAGCGTTCAGGGCGCCGACCCGCACCAGCTCGTCAGCCTGCTGTTCGAGGCCCTGTTGCGCCACATCCAGACCGCCCAGGGCGCCATGGGTCGACAAGACATAGGCGCTCGGGGCGAGGCCATTGGCAAAGCCGTGCGCATCATCGAGGAAGGTCTGAAGGCTGGCCTGAACCTCAGGGCCGGTGGCGAAGTGGCGGCCAACCTGTTCCAGCTCTATGAATACTGTGTGCTTCGCCTGACCCAGGCCAACCTGCGCAACGACCGCCAGGCCCTGGATGAAGTGCTGGCACTGATCGAACCCGTGGCCCAATCATGGCAACACATCAAGAACCCCGGACCCGCCTACCTTCAACCCGTCCCGGCCGCTGGAGCCTGATCATGGAGCACACCTTGCTGGATTACTACAAGGCGATCGAAAACGCCAGCCAGAAGATGCTGGCCGCCGCACAAGCCGAAAACTGGGACCAGGTGGTCAAACTTGAAGGCGCCTGCGCGGTGCTGATTGCCCAGCTGCGGGCCAAGTCGCGCACCGACCAGCTGGAACCGGCCGAGCGCAAGGAGAAGGCGAAGATCATGCAGCGCATCCTGCGCGCCGATGCCGAAATCCGCTGTCTGGCCGAGCCCTGGCTGAACGACCTGGAACAGCTGATGGACAACAAGGGCCAGGTGCACTGAGAGGCGGGGGGGAACATGGGTCATGCCCCCTTGAGCCCCGGGCTCGCACTCAAGCCCTCAGAAGCGCACAGGCTTCAGACGCTCATGTTCATGATGTCGGTGTAGGCCTGAACCATGCGATTGCGCACATGCAGGGTGGCCTGAAATCCGATCTGGGCCTTCTGCATGGCCAGCATGGTTTCTTCCAGACTCACTTTGGGGTTGCCCAGCTGAACCTGGGTCTGCAGGCGCGAGGCCTCGTTCTGGGCCTTGCTGACCTCTTTGAGGGCGGTCTTGAAATTGTCGGCAAAGCCGGTGCCGACGCCGCCCACGGCACCCGAAGCCGTCGGGCGCTTGAAAGCGGCACCCGAGGCCTGCAGGGCTTGGCTGGTCAGGGGGGCGATTCGGTTGTCCATGGCGTGATCCTTCCACACAAGGCAGATGCTCCCGATGCTAGGGCGCCGCAGGCCCCCGCGCCCCGGGAATAGACGGTCAAAGTCGGGCCTTTTCGTGGCTATGGCGGGGGGGGCGGCACCGAATAATCGGTTGCAACAGGGATTCATTCCCCACCCTTGCACCGAACTCCGACCCTGCCACCGCCATGAGCACCACCGTCGCCGAAATGGACCTGCAGCCCGTACGCCGGGGCCCGCTGGCCGAAGGCCTGTCTCGCCTGGACAGCACCCAGAAAGCCCGCCTGGGTCTGGGGGTGGTCGCGCTGTTCGCCCTGGCCCTGGCCCTGTTCTTCATGGGGCGCCAGGCCGAATGGCGGGTGCTGTACGCCAACCTGAGCGACAGAGACGGCGGTGCCATCGTGGCGCAGCTCTCGCAGATGAACGTCCCCTACAAACACACCGAGGGTGGCCAGGCCATCATGGTGCCGGCCGACAAGGTGCACGACGTTCGCTTGCGGCTGGCCTCGCAAGGCCTGCCGCGCGGCTCTGTGACCGGCTTCGAGCTGATGGAATCCAACCGCTTTGGCATGACCCAGTTCCAGGAGCGGTTGACCTTTCAGCGGGGTCTGGAGGGTGAGCTGACCCGCTCCATTCAGTCGCTGTCATCGGTTCAAAGCGCCCGCGTGCACCTGGCGCTGCCGAACCAGAACGGCTTTTTCCGCGAGCAACAGAAACCCTCGGCCTCGGTCTTGCTCTCGCTCTACCCGGGCCGTACCCTGGACAAAGCGCAGGTCGCCGGCATCGTGCACCTGGTGGCCTCCAGCGTGCCCGAAATGAATCCGAAAGCGGTCAGCGTGGTGGACGATGCCGGCACTCTGCTGTCAAGCACGCCGGACGCGCAAAACCAGGGCGCCGACCTGCAGAAGCTGCAATACGTGCAGCAGATCGAGCAGCTGCACACCCGCCGCATTCTGGACATGCTCGAACCCCTGGTCGGTCGTGGCAACGTGAAGGCACAGGTCAATGCCCAGGTGGATTTCTCGATGGTCGAACTGACCTCGGAGCAGCACCGACCCAACCAGGGCGGTGAACCGGGCACCGTGCGCAGCCAGCAGACGGTCGAAGACAGCACCGGTGGCACCGCACAGCCCACAGGCGTGCCGGGTGCGATCACCAACCAGCCGGCCGGTGTCACCGGCGCCCCGATCAATGGCGAAGCCGCGCCCCTGACGGCTGCGGGCAACAGCGAGCGTGCGGGCAACATGCGCCGCGAATCGGTCATCAACTACGAGGTGGACCGCACCGTGCGGGTGGTGCGCGAAGCCACGGGCACGGTCAGGCGCCTGAGTGCCGCCGTGGTGATCAACCACGTGACCCGCGCCGACCGCTCCGGCCGCGAGACCACCACCCCGATACCACCGGAACAACTGGAGCAGATGGCGGCCCTGGTGCGGGAGACCATTGGCTTTGACCGCGAGCGCGGCGACTCGGTGAACGTGGTCAACGTGGCCTTCACCGAAGAACGCGAACCTGAAACCGACCCGGTGGCCTGGTGGCAGAACCCTCAGGTGCAGGAACTGGCCGGCCGCCTGGCCTGGCCGGTGGGCTTGCTGGGCATGGGCTTGCTGATTCTGATGGGCCTGATCCGCCCGGCCATCAAGACCATGAAGACGCCACCCGAACTGCCGGCACCGGCGCCCCAGCTGGACGCCCTGCTGAACGACACCCCGGAGCGCCCAGGCCTGCCCATGCCGGTCAAGGACGAGAAGGACGACCCCGACCACCACCGCCTGACCGAAGCGCGCCGCCTGGCAATGGAAAACCCCGCCGCCGTGGCCAACATCGTCAAGACCTGGGTCAACGGCGAAGCCCCTGCCTGAGTCCATCCAACGGAAAGACAGTCAATGGAAGACGACGGACTGAACGACGCAGCCATCTTTCTCATGTCCCTGGGCGAAGAGGAAGCGGCCGAGGTGTTCAAACACCTCTCGCCCAAAGAAGTGCAGAAGCTGGGCGAAACCATTGCGCGCACGCGCGCCGTGTCCAACGAGCGGGTCAGCCAGGTGATGACAAAATTCACCGATGCGGCGGCCTCGCAGCGCTTGCTGGTGTCCGACACCGACAACTACGTTCGCTCGGTGCTCAAGCGCGCCCTGGGCGACGACAAGGCCTCATTGCTGATCGACCGCATTCTGCAAGGTGGCGATGTCTCGGGCATCGAAAGCCTCAAGTGGATGGACCCACTGTCGATAGCCGAGCTGCTGCGCAACGAGCACCCGCAGATCGTGGCGGCCATCCTGGTCCACCTGGAGTTCGACCAGACCGCCGGCGTGCTCAAGAACTTCACCGAGCGCACCCGCAACGAGGTGATGTTGCGCATCGCCACGCTCGAAGGCATCCAGCCCACCGCCCTCAAAGACCTCAATGAGGTGCTCTACAAGGTGCTGGCCGGCGGCGACAAGATCCGCAAGACTTCGATGGGCGGCGTCAAGACTTCCGCCGAGATCATCAACCTGCTGGGTACCCAGCTGGAGACCTCGGTGTTGGACGCCATCCGGGAACACGACGCCGACCTGGCCCAGAAGATCATGGACAAGATGTTCACCTTCGAGGACCTGCTCAAGCTCGACGGCAAGTCGGTGCAGCTCATCCTCAAGGAGGTGTCGACCGACATGCTGGTGGTGGCGCTCAAGGGTGCGAGCACCGAGCTGCGCAACCTGGTGCTGTCCAACATGTCTTCGCGCGCCGCCGAGGCCTTGCGCGAGGACCTGGAATCGCGAGGACCGATGCGGCTGTCGGAGGTGGAGGCACAGCAAAAGGAGATTCTCAAGATCGTGCGTCGTCTGTCCGACGAAGGCCAGATCGTGATCGGTGGCGGAGGCGAGGATGAGAGCCTCGTCTAAGTCCAGCCCCTACACCCGGTTTGTGCCCCGGGAAGAGATCGAGGGGGTGTCGGCCTGGCAGTTCTCGTCGATGGACGAGGGCGCTGCGGTGCGCGAGGAGCCTCCGGCCGCAGAAGAACCGGTGGAAGACCTGCCGGCGGTCCAGGAGTTGCTGGAGAAAGCCTATGCCGATGGTTTTGCCCACGGGCACGATGCCGGCAGTCAGGAAACCAGGGACGCTCTGGAAGCGCCCATTCGGCAAACCCTGGAGGACACCGGCTTGCGCCTGGCACAGCTGCTGCACGAGGCACGCGACCACATCGTTCGCAACGAAGACCGCATTTCTCACCAGTTGCTTGAACTGGCCTGCGACCTCGCGCGCCAGGTAATCCGGCAGGAACTGCGGCACAACCCCCAGGCCCTCAGGCCGGTGGTGGCCGAGGCCGTGGCGCAGTTGGTCGAAGACGGCCTGCCCGCCACGGTTCGCCTGAACCCGGACGACCTGGCCGCCCTGGAAGAATCGCTGCGAGACAGCACCTCGTCGGGCACGCTGCCGGAGCTGGTGGCCGACCCGTCGGTCTCGCCCGGTGGCTGCATCGTCAGCTCGGCCAGTACCACGGCCGACGCGTCGATCGAGAAGCGCTGGGCCCGTGCCATCGGCAACCTGGGACTCGAAGGGCCCCTGAACCCGGAGAACGCCGATGTCTGAGCAACGCCTGGCGGATGCCGAGCGGTGGTCCCGCTTCATGGACGACCTGCGCGAAAACGCCCGGGTGCACACCCCGCTGGAGGTCAGTGGCACCCTCACCCGGCTGGCCGGTCTGGTGCTCGAAGCCGTCGGCCTGAAGGTGCCGGTGGGCTCCCAATGCCTGATCGCCAACGGCGAAAAGGAACCCGTGCTGGCCGAGGTGGTGGGCTTCTCCAGCGACCGCGCCTACCTCATGCCGGCCGGTGATACCCATGGCCTGGCCAGCGGCGCTCGTGTCACGCCTCTGGCGCCCTACCGCCCTGTTCCGCGCATTGGCATGCCCAACCGGCCCCCCTCGGCCGGTGACCGGGGCGTACTGCGCCTGCCACTGGGCAAGGGCCTGCTCGGGCGCGTGGTTGACTCCCATGGCCGCCCACTGGACCACATGGGTCCGGTCACCGACGTCGAGGCCTTGCCGATGGACCGGGGCCCGCTCAACGCCATGGACCGCGATCCGGTACGCATACCGCTGGACACCGGCGTTCGGGCCATCAACGCCTTGCTGACCGTCGGGCGCGGACAGCGCATCGGCCTGTTCGCCGGCTCCGGCGTGGGCAAGAGTGTGCTGCTGGGCATGATGGCCCGCTACACCCGCGCCGACGTGATCGTGGTCGGCCTGATAGGCGAACGGGGCCGTGAGGTCAAGGAATTCATCGAGGACATCCTGGGCGAAGAAGGCCGCCAGCGCTCGGTGGTGGTGGCCGCACCGGCCGACGCGCCTCCGCTGGTGCGTATGCAGGGCGCCGCCTACGCCACCGCCATTGCCGAGCGCTTTCGCGACGACGGCCTGCACGTGCTGCTGCTGATGGATTCGCTGACCCGCTACGCCATGGCGCAGCGGGAAATCGCCCTGGCCATTGGTGAGCCGCCGGCCACCAAGGGCTACCCGCCCTCGTGTTTTGCCAAACTGCCGCAATTGGTAGAGCGCAGCGGCAACGGCCTGCATGGCGTCGGCTCGATCACCGCCTTCTACACCGTGTTATCCGAAGGCGACGACCAACAGGATCCGATTGCCGATGCGGCGCGCGCTATTCTGGACGGCCATATCGTGTTGTCGCGGTCGCTGGCCGAGTCCGGGCACTTCCCGGCCATCGACATCGAGGCCTCGGCCTCGCGGGTGATGCACAACGTGTCCTCACGCGAACACCTGGAACTGGCCCGCCGATTCCGAAACCTGTATTCGCGCTACATGAAGAGCCGCGACCTGATCCAGCTGGGCGCCTACGTCAGTGGCAGCGACCCCGACACCGACCGCGCCATCGCGCTCTACCCGGCGCTGCAGGGGTTTCTGGCACAGGGCATGCACGAAGCGGCCGACATGAACAGCAGCCTGCACGGCCTGGCCAGCGCCTTGCAGGACAAGCCGGGCACGGCACAACGCCAAGGAGCGCCGGCGCAAAACAGGCCGCCTCGTGAAGGAGCCCGCACATGAGCAACCTGAAAACCCTGGACAAGGTCGTGGAGCTGGCCGAGCAACGGCGTGATGCGGCCCTGGCCACCATGGCTCAGCTGGAACGCGAGATGCAGGCTGCGCAGGACCAGATGAATCAGCTCGAGTCCTATTCACTGGAGGCACAACAACGCTGGGCCGCACGCAGTGGTGGCACCATCGACCCGACGGTGCTGGGTCACCAGCGCCAGTTCGTGCAGAAAATCGACCACGCCATCGCCTTCCAGCGCAGCGTGCTGAGCAGCCGGCAGGACCAGATCGATCGCCAGCTGGCGGTGCTGCAGTCGGCCGAACGCGACCTCGCCGGCCTTCGGCGATACACCGAGCGCAAGCGCCAGCAAGTTGCCAGCCAGGCCATGCGGCAGGAGCAGAAGCAGACCGATGAAATGGCCATGAGCGTCTACCTTCGGCAGCGAAGCGGCGCAGTGGCGCCCACAGGTGGCCTGTCGACATGACCCGCACCCGGCAAACCCACACTCTGTTCCCGAACAGGACCGCTGTGTCCACCCCCCGTTTTCAAACACTGGAGCCAACCCCGTGAGCACCACGCCCAGCGCTGGCCAGACCCCGCCATCCCGCCTCGCCGATGCACCTGCACATGGTCAGGCCAAACGCACGGACGGCGGACAGGGTGCTCCGGCCGACCTGTTCTCCAGCCTGCTGGGTCTCATGACCGACAACCCGGCGATCGCCACCGAGAGGGGCGAACCGATCGCGGCGCACGATGATCTCGGCCCGGACGGAAACGCGGTGCTGGCGGCCGTGATCGACTGGCTGCAGGTGCCGTCGAACGCCCTGAACACCGCCGGGTCGGACGCCACACCGGCAGCCGAAGCGGCGGTGGGCCAATTCGACACCGCGCAGTCGCCAGCAAGCGGTCTGATGGACACGGGCGAGCAGGGTGTGCAGGCCCAGGGACCGGATCCGGTGATGGCGACCTCGATTCCCGCGACCGAGATTCCCCTGGACGGACAGCACGCCACCACGCCGGTGGATCAGGACATGGCGCCCCCCGCTGCCTCGCCACCCCAGACCCCGGCAGGTCGCCCAGCGGCCTCCCTGGGACGTGCGGCCCAGGCGAGCACCACCCAGATGTTGCAGAACACAGACAGCGTTCAATGGCGCTCGACAACGGCCGCTCGCCAGGACGCGACGAGCCCGTCTGCACCTGCGCTGGCGAGCGCAGCCAACTGGTCGGGCATGCGCAGCACCGTGACCCTGCACCACCGGTTCGGGGCGACCCTCGGGGTCGAGAACCTGTCGGCCCGCAGCGCGGACAGCGCGCTTCCCGGAAGCCCCAACGCCCTGCTGGGCGTGGCCGGCTCCCAGGCAGGCGAAGCCTCCCTGGGCCAGCGCCAAGGCGGTTTCAGCGGTGACGGCACCTCGTCGACCGACCTGGCTGACGCGTCAGCAGATGAAATGACCGACGCCGAAAACACATTTGCCATGCCAGAGGCCGAGGCCGACGAAGCCCACAACCAGGACCTGCGTGGCTGGACCACGGGCGCCCTGCGCCAGGCCAGCCTGCGCGTCGGCCAGCACAGCGGCGACGCGATCGACATCGAGTTGAGCCTGCGTGGCCAGGAAGTGAGTGTGGACTTCAGAACCGACAATGCCGAAGCCAGAAGCTCGCTGCAGGCCAGCGCAGGTGCTGCGCTGACCGACCTGCTGCAACGCAGTGGCATGCAACTCGGTGGCCTGACAGTGGGCGGCCAGGCGCTGCCCGAACGCCAGAACCCGGAACAGGCGGCCATGCAGGAAACGGCCCGCAGGTCCGGACGAAATCAGGTCACCACGGGCGATGACCTGGTGCCATCCGGCCCTGTCAGACCACAGAGAAGCGACGGAAGCTCATCACTCGACCTGTTTGTGTGAAGCCGGGTAAGCGGGCGTTTTCCCGCCCTATTCCCGCGAACGGCGCGCGCCCTGCCATCGAATAATGACTCCAGTGCCATCGCCGCAAGGCGTCCCGGGAGCGGGTTTCGCTCCCTCGACTGGAGTCTCCCATGAGTGCCGCTGCCACCGCCGACAACGCCGCTGCTGAAAAGCCCAAAAGCAAAAAACTGCTGTTCATCATTCTGGGCGTCGTCCTGGTTGCCCTTCTCGGGGCCGGCGCCGCGCTGTTCCTGCTGATGAAGAACACCGCAGACGACGACCACGATGACGACGATGCCCCGGTCGCGGCGCAGGCGCCATCCCGGCCCCGCACACCCCCGGTGTTTCTGCCGCTGGAAAACATGGTGGTCAACCTGGCCGATGCCGGCGGCAACCGGTTTGCCCAGATCGGCATCACCCTGCAGTTGCAGGACAGCAAGACCGGTGACGACATGAAGACCTACATGCCCAGCATCCGCTCGGCCATCCTCATGCTCATTTCGCAACGCAGTTCGGACGAGGTTCTGCAGGTCGAGGGCAAGACCCGCCTGTCACGGGACATCATCCGCGAGATCTCGGACATCATGGGTTACGAGTACGAAGACGAGGAAGGTGAGCGCAGCAACCGCCGCCGCAGGGCACCGCCCAACCCCGTGCAGGCCGTGTTGTTCTCCAGCTTCATCGTGCAATGAGCTGACGGAGCTGCCATGTCCGACTCGTTCCTGTCACAAGACGAAATCGACGCCCTGCTCGAAGGTGTCACGGGCGAAAGCCAGAAGCTGGCCAAGGAAGACGTGCCGGCGGGCGCCATCCGCGACTACAACCTGGCCAGCCAGGAACGCATCGTCCGCGGTCGCATGCCGACCATGGAGGTCGTCAACGAGCGATTCTCGCGCAACCTGCGGCTGGGCCTGTTCAACTTCATCCGGCGCAGCCCCGAGATATCGGTGGGAGCGGTGCAGGTGCAGAAGTACAACGCCTTCCTGCGCGAACTCGTGGTGCCAACCAATTTCAACATCATGGCCATCCGCCCCTTACGCGGCAACGGCCTGGTGGTGTGCGAGCCCACGCTGCTGTTCGGCGTCATCGACAGCCTGTTCGGCGGCAACGGCAAGTTCCAGACCCGCATCGAGGGCCGCGATTTCTCGGCCACCGAGCAGCGCGTGATCACCCGCCTGGTGGATGTGATTGCAGAGGAATACAAGAAGGCCTGGGTCGGTGTGTATCCGCTGGAGCTGGTGTACCAGCGTTCGGAGATGCAACCACAGTTCGCCACCATCGCCACCCCGAGTGAGATCGTGGTGTCCACCAGCTTCACGCTGGAGATAGGCGACATCACCGGCTCGCTGCATATCTGCATCCCCTACGCCACGCTCGAACCCATTCGCGACGTGCTGTATTCGAGTGTGCAGGGCGACGCCATCGAGGTGGACCGCCGCTGGATCAAGGTGCTCAGCCACGAGATCCAGGCCGCCGAACTGACCATGGTCGCCGAACTCGCCCGCACCGACGCCACGGTTGAACAGTTGCTGGCCATGCAGGTGGGCGACTTCATCGAACTCGACCGCAACCCGACGATCGAGGCCCATATCGAAGGCGTGCCGGTGTTCGACTGCCAGTACGGCACACACAAGGGCAAATACGCGTTGCGCATCCAGCGCAGCCTGCGCGGACCGGACATGAACTGGCTGGGAGATAGCTATGTCAACTGAAGAAATGAACCAGAACGCCATCGCCGACGAATGGGCACAGGCGCTGGAAGAGCAGACCGGCGCCGGGCAGGCAGACGCCGCACCGGCTTTCGACAGCGACCCGACACCAGCCGACCCGCGCCAGGCCGGCGGCGGTCAGATGCAGGACATCCAGATGGTGCTGGACATCCCGATCCAGCTGTCGGTCGAACTCGGTCGCACCAAGGTGCCGATCAAGCACATCCTGCAACTGGCCCAGGGCTCCATTGTCGAGCTCGACGCTCTGGCCGGCGAGCCCATGGACGTACTGGTCAATGGCTACCTGATTGCCCAGGGCGAAGTGGTCGTGGTCAACGAAAAGTTCGGCATCCGCCTGACCGACATCGTCACGCCGTCCGAGCGTATGCGCCGCGTCTCCAGAGGCTGAGTTCGGAGCCATCACTGTCATGCTGCAAAACGCCCTTCCGGCCTTTGGCCTGCTGCTGATCATGGTGGTCCTGGCCGTCGTGCTCAAGCGCATGCGCCACCACCTGCCCCGCCCGGGTGGCCAGGAAGGCCCTGCCCTGCGCACGCTGTCATCGCTTTCGCTGGGACCGCATCAGCGCATGGTGACGGTGCAGGTGGGCGAAGGCGCCGACAGCGTCTGCCTGGTGCTGGGAGTGACCCCGGGTTCGGTGCAGACCCTGCATTCGATGGCCCTGCCCACCGACCCGACACCGCTGGCATCCCCCGGAAGCGCCCCCGGCCCCTTTGCTGCCCGACTGGCGCAGCTGACGAAAGCCCGTCATGGCTCACGCTGAGCGCCGCCTGCGCCACCTGCTGATCGCGCTCCTCCTGCTGGGCGTCAGCGGCGCAGCCTGGAGCCAGGCCGGCCCCAGCCTGCCGCTGGCGGTGGGACAGGGCGCGGGGGGCACCACCTACTCGGTGCCGATCCAGACGCTGCTGTTTTTCACCGCCCTGTCCTTTCTGCCGGCGGTGCTGCTGATGATGACCGGCTTCACCCGCATCGTGATCGTGCTCTCGCTGATCCGTCAGGCCCTGGGCACCCAGATGGCGCCCCCCAACCAGGTGGTAGTGGGCCTGTCGCTGTTCCTGACCTTCTTCGTGATGGGGCCAACGCTGGACCGCGTCTATGAAGACGCCTACAAGCCCTATTCCACCAACGCCATCGGCTTTGAAGAGGCGCTGGAGCGGGCCCAGGTCCCGATGCGCGGCTTCATGCTCAAACAGACCCGCCAGTCGGACTTCGAGCTGTTCGCCAACCTGGCCCGACTGCCTGCCGACGTGACGGCCGAAACGGCGCCCTTTCGCGTGCTGGTCCCGGCCTTCGTCACCAGCGAACTCAAGACCGCCTTCCAGATCGGGTTCATGATCTTCATTCCCTTTCTGGTGATCGACATGGTGGTGGCCAGTGTGCTGATGTCGCTGGGCATGATGATGCTTTCACCGGTGCTGGTGGCGCTGCCCTTCAAACTCATGCTGTTTGTGCTGGCCGACGGCTGGAACCTGCTGATCGGCTCACTGGCGGCCAGCTTCTCCGTCTGAACAAGCCCACCCCGATACCCGCCATGGACCCTCAAGCCGCCCTCACCTTTGGCCAGAACGCGTTGTTCCTGCTGCTCAAGATCGCCGCCCCGGTGCTGGCCACGGTGCTGGGGGTCGGTCTGGTGGTCAGCCTGTTTCAGGCACTGACGCAGATTCAGGAAGCCACGCTGTCCTTCGTCCCGAAACTGATCGCCGCGATTGCGGTGTTCGCCATCGCCGGCCCCTGGATGATGAACACCATGGTGGATTTCATCCGCAACACCATTCTCTCGATACCCAGCTACGCAGTCTGATCGCGGCAGGCCAGAACAAGAGCGACCATGCCCACCTTCACCGAAGCCGACATCATGGGGCTGGTGATGCCGGTGTTCTGGCCCTTTCTGCGCGTGCTGGCCGTGTTTTCCAGCGCCCCGATCTTCTCGGCGCGCTCGGTGCCCATGCGCAGCCGGGTGGCCCTGGCGATGCTGGTGGCCCTGTGTGCCCAGGCCGGACTGCCCGAACAGCCCATGATCGCCCTGACCGACCCGCGGGCCTTCGAAACCGTGCTGCAGCAGGTGGTCATTGGCGTGGCGATCGGGCTGGCGGTGCGCATTGTGTTCTCGGCCGTGGAACTGGCGGGCGAGATGATAGGCCTGCAGATGGGACTGAACTTCGCGGGTTTCTTCGACCCAACCACCAACTCGCAAAGCAGTACCGTCGGTCGTTTCTTCGGCAACACCACCATGCTGCTCTTCATCGTGATGGGCGGTCATCTGATGCTGCTGCAGGTCGTCATCGCCAGCTTCGAGACCTTCCCGGTGGGTGGCAGCGCCTTCGAGGCCGTGGGCCGACTGCGACTGCACGAACTGGGGTCTGTCGTGTTTCGCTACGGCCTATGGATTGCGCTGCCCATGATCGGCATGCTGCTGTTCATCAACATCGTGCTGGGCTTCGTCTCGCGCATCGCGCCGCAGATGAACGCCTTCGCCATCGGATTCCCACTGACGCTGTCGGCCGGCCTGATCGGTATTGCCTTCACCCTGCCCATGCTCGACCGGCCGGTGCTGGCACTGATGCAGATGACCACCCGCATGTTCATGGGTGGCTGACCGAACAGACCGCGACGGCTACTGCCAGCGCAGGTCGTACAGCCGCCAGTCCTTGCCCTGGCGTCGCCACTCCAGCTGCACAGCGTAGGGGGTGATTCGCTCCGGAATCAGGCCCTGGGCGCCCGAGACCAGCACCTGGGCTTCGGTGCGCCCGAGGTGCGGCGCCTGGGGGTCAACGGAGTTGCGCCGGCTGATGGCCACGATACGCACCTGCGCGTAGCGCAGGAACATCAGGCGCAAGGTGCGTTGCGCCCATTCGGCGTCGAATTCTTCCTGGGCCCGAAAGCGTGCATCCAGCAAGGCCATCACCGCGTTGCTATCTCGCGCTTCCAGCGCGTCCTGCAATTGGCGAACCGTGGCGTCCAGCGCCGCCTGCGGGTCGTCCTTGCCGCAAGCTGCCAACCACCATGGCGAGGAAACGACCCACAGGCAATGCCGTCGTCTCATGAGCACACCAGTCAGACCAGCCCGTTGCGAATGGCGTACACCGTCAGCTCGGCGTTGTTGGCCAGGTGCAGCTTTTCCAGAACACGCGCACGGTACACACTCACCGTCTTGGGGCTGAGCATGAGCTCGTCGGCAATTTCGGACAGCTTCTTGCCCGACGCAATCTTTTGCAAGGTCTGCAGCTCGCGCTCGGACAGGCTGGCGTGAAGCTCTTCGGTTTCGGGTTTGTTGAGCGTGTCCACCAGCATCTGGGCCACCTCGGGCGTGACGTATTTTCGGCCCTGCATCACGGTGCGAATGGCCGCCACCAACTCGGCCGGCTCACCCGCCTTGTTCAGGTAGCCGCGCGCGCCGGCACGAAGGCAACGGATCGCGTACTGGTCCTCCGGGTACATCGAGACCACCAGGGTCTTGACCTCGGACCCCTCCTCGCGCAAGGCTGCCAGCACCTCCAGACCGCCTCGACCCGGCATGTTCAGGTCCAGCACCAGCACATCGCACTCGACCTTGCGCATCTGCTCGCGCAGCTCGGGGTAACTGCCGGCCTCGCCCACCACCTGAATGTCGACCGCCTCCGAAATCGTGTCACGGATCCCGCGACGCGCAACCGCGTGGTCGTCACACAAAATGACCCGGATCATGGGCATCCTCCTTGTTGATATTGCCGCCCTCTCCCAACCGTGATGCCAGCGGCACCGACAGGATCACAGACGTGCCCCGGGGTGAACTGCTGATGTCCAGCCAGCCATCGACCTTGGCAGCCCGCTCCTTGAGGCCGAGCAAACCAAACGACTTGGCCTTGCGCAAGGCTTCAGGCCCCATGCCCCTGCCGTTGTCCGTGACCTCCAGGGTCAAGACCCCTTCGCGGTCACTCAGGTCGATCTGAACCGCTTTGGCCTGGGCGTGCTTGGCCACATTGGTGAGCGCCTCCTGGGCTGTGCGGTAAGCCACCAGCTGCACGTCGCGGGGCACATCGATGGTCTCGGCCGAGCGTCGCACCACGACCGACAGACCGGTGCGGCGCTCGAAGTTGGCCGCCAGCCAGAGCACCGCGGCTACCAGTCCCTGGTCGAGAATGGGGGGCCGCAGGTTGAGCATGATTCGCTGGCTCGCACCCAGCGCGTGCTGCAGCATCTCCATGGCGGTGGCCACGTGCCGCTTCATCTCGGCGTCTTCGGCGCGTCGCCCGACCCAGGCCAGGTCCAGTTTGACCGCGGCCAGGGCGCCACCGATGTCGTCGTGGATTTCCCGGGCAATGTCCGCCCGCTCCTGTTCGATGCCGGTCTGCAGGTGTTCGGCCAGCTCGCCCAGGCGCCGTCGAGACTCGGCCAGCTCCTCATCGGCCCGGGCCTTGGCCTGGCGCGCCTGGCTGACCTCGATGGCCCGTTGGATCACATGCGCCAGGCGCTGCATATTGTCCTTGAGCAGGTAGTCGCTGACGCCCTCGTGCATGGCCTCGACCGCTGCCGCTTCGCCGATGGCACCGGAAAGAATCACAAACGGGAGCTCCGGGCGCAGGGTACGCGACAGCTGCCAGGCGTCTATGCCGGTGAAGCCGGGCAGGTGGTAGTCGGCCAGCACGATGTCGTACCCCCCCGCCTCCAGCTCGCGCTGGAAATCCTCCAGAGTGTCGACCAGCTGGATGTCGCAATTGAGCTGGCTCCGCTGGAGTGCAAATTTCACCAGCGCATGATCGACACGGGAATCCTCCAGATGGAGGATGCGCACCTGCGGACGGCTGTCGGGCTCTGGGCTTGGGTTCATGCAGCGTCGGGAAGTCAGTTCGCCGCCCGCCGTGTGGGCATTGTCACGCCGGCAAACGATAAGGAACTGAATTTGCCCGGTAATCGGTCGATAGAGCATCACCGGGTGTCACCAAAATTGTACTGCCCACCATCCCACTCACCGGCATAACCAGCCCACATGACCATGGAACAACCATCGACGCCGCAGACAGGCCCTTCTGTCTACTTGTCCGTGCACATGGTGGCCGATGTCCAGGACTCGCTGCTGATGGCCATGACCGACCTGCAACGCCTGGTGGGTCTGCTCGACCACGCCACCGGCAACCTGCTTGACCGCTTCGGCAACGCCGAGCGTGCCCTGGCCCACCTGGCCGGTGGCGACAACGAGGACCTGCACATCATCCGGACCCAGTTGCACCAGGCGGTCACGGAACTGCAGTTCCACGACATGGCCACCCAGCTGATCCACCATACCAGCCAGATCCTGCAAGGCTGCGCCTGGCGTCTGGCCGACGAAAGTATGGAACTCGAAGGCGACGAGCAACCCCTCGCGCTCGACCCGATGCCTGAGCGCCCCAGCCCGGTCACCCAGAGCGAAATGGATTCGGGCTCCGTTGAACTGTTCTGAAGAACGGCACACAGCCCCAGCTTTCAAGAAACGCCCCCACTTGTCGATATCTGTTCGAAAACGGAGTACCCCATGCAATCCATTCTTGCCGTAGACGACTCGGCCTCCATGCGAAAAATGGTTTCGTTCACGCTGACCGGCGCAGGTTTTCACGTGGTGGAAGCCGTGGACGGTCAGGACGCGTTCGAGAAGGCTCAGACACACGCTATCGACCTGGTGCTGACCGACCAGAACATGCCGCGCCTGGACGGGCTGGGGCTGACGCGCAAGCTGCGTGACCACCCCAAGTTCAAGACGACCCCGATCCTGATCCTGACCACCGAGTCCAGCGACGCCATGAAACAGGCGGGACGCAGCGCCGGGGCCACCGGGTGGCTGGTCAAACCCTTCGATCCGGGTCGCCTGATCGAGGTCATTCAGAAGGTCATTCGCTGAGCACAGGCTCGCCACCACGAGCAGGAGAACCCATATGGGTGACATGATGAACGAAGCGCAGAACAGCAGCGGCAACTTCGACCTGACGCAGTTCTACCAGATCTTTTTCGAAGAAGCCGGCGAGAACCTGGACCAGATGGAGCAAATGCTGCTGCAGCTGGACCTGGAGCAGGCCGACGACGAGGAACTCAACGCCATCTTCCGGTGCGCCCATTCGATCAAGGGCGGCGCGGCCACCTTCGGCTTTGCCGATGTGGCCGAACTGACACACCAGATGGAGTCGCTGCTGGACAAGCTACGTCGGCATGAGCTGGCGCCGAACGCCGCCATGGTCGACGTCCTGCTCGAATCGTCCGATGCCTTGCGGCTGCTGCTGGCGCGCCACCAGGGTCGCGCGGTGGACACCCCGCCCACGGCCAGCCTGGTCGACCGCATCCGGGTGCTGGCCAGCGGCGAGGCCCCGCCTGCGGCCGCCGCGCCCGCCAGCACACCCGCCGCGGCAGTGCCAGCCGCTGCGCAGCCGCTCGCCGCGCCCGAACCCATGGTCGCCGAGACCACGGCACGACCCCGTGCAACTACCGCAGGTCACCGTCGACTCGAAATTCACGTCGGCCCGCTGGAGCACCCGACACAGGCCGACGGCATCGCCGACCTGTTCCGGGACATCGCCGGGTTGGGGCAGCTGGAAGTGCTGCCCTGCGACCAGGCCGACCGCCGCGTGTTTGCGGTGGAGACCGCCTCCAGCGACAGCGATCTTCTGGACCTGTTCACCTTCCACGTCAGTCGCGAGCAAATCCGCATCGTCGACACCAGCGTGCCCTGCCTGCCCGAACCCGCTGCAGCACCGGCAGCCTCTGCTGCGCCCGCAGCCGCCAGCGCCGGGGAGGGTCGGGACTTCGGCTTCTTCGACGACGCCCCCGGTTCGCCCACCGCAGCCCGGGCTGATGCTGTGACGCCGCCGCAGGCACCACAAGCTGTGGAGGCGGTCGCTGCGACCGCGCCCACCCCGGTCGCCGCTCCTCGGGCGGCCGCCCGCACCGAGGCGCGCCCCGCACCTGCAGCCCAGGTCGAGTCCAGCACCCTTCGGGTCTCTGTCAGCAAGGTCGACCAATTGATCAACCTGGTGGGCGAGCTGGTCATCACCCAGGCCATGCTGGCCCAGAAAAGTCGTGAGCTGGACACGGCGCTGAACCAGCAGCTGCTGGCCGGTCTGGCCGACCTGGACCGCAACACGCGCGACCTGCAGGAAGCGGTGATGTCGATCCGCATGATTCCCATGTCGGTGGTGTTCAACCGCTTCCCCCGCATGCTGCGCGACCTCGCTGGCAAGCTGGGCAAGAAGGTCGAACTGATCACCCACGGTGAGGCCACCGAGCTCGACAAAGGCCTGATCGAAAAGATCACCGACCCACTCACCCACCTGATCCGCAACAGCTGTGACCATGGCATTGAAATGCCGGAGGAGCGCCGCGCCCGTGGCAAGCCAGAACACGGCACCATCACCCTGTCGGCCTCGCACCAGGGTGGATCCATCCTGATCGAGGTGCGCGACGATGGCAAGGGGCTCAACCGCGACAAGTTGCTGGCCAAAGCCCGCGAAAAAGGCATTGATGCACCGGACAGCCTCAGCGATGCCGAGGTCTGGAGCCTGATTTTTGCACCCGGCTTTTCCACCGCCACCGAAGTGACCGATGTCTCCGGCCGCGGCGTGGGCATGGACGTGGTGAAAAAGAACATCGCCTCGCTCGGCGGTACGGTCGAAATCGACTCGGCCGAGGGCTATGGCATGAGCGTCAAGGTGCGCCTGCCACTGACCCTGGCCATCATGGACGGCATGAGCGTGCGCGTCAGCGACGAGGTCTATATCCTGCCGCTGTCCAGCGTGATCGAGTCCTTCCAGATCAACCCCAAGGACATCAACACAGTTGCACAGGGCGCCCAGCTGGTCAAGGTGCGCGAAGAGTACATGCCGGTGATCGAGCTGGAACAGGTGTTCCAGGTGCCGCGCTTCGAACACAACGCCAGCAGCCCGATCATGGTCGTTGTCGAGGCCGATGGCGCCCGCGTGGCCCTGATGGTCGACGAGCTGCTGGGGCAGCAACAGGTGGTTATCAAGAACCTGGAGTCCAACTACCGCAAGGTGAACAATGTCTCCGGCGCCACCATCCTGGGCGACGGCAAGGTAGCGCTGATCCTGGACACCTCCGGTCTGGTCAGGCGTTCCAGGCACTGAGCGGCAGGCAGCGCAGGCACACATTGCTGAGACATTCATGCTGCAATCCACCCGAGCCCCACGCCCTCATCTGTTGCCTTCGGCCGACACCGACCAGGGACCACTGGTGGAAGGCCGCGAGTTCGTCTGGGGGCCGGCCGACTTCCGGCGCATCAAGGACCTGATCTACCGCAGGGCCGGCATCAGCCTGCACGATGGCAAACACGCCATGGTCTACAGCCGCGTCTCGCGCCGGCTGCGTGACACCGGGCACAGCAGCTTCAGCAGCTACCTCGACTGGTTGGAGCGGCACGACGGACCCGAATGGCAGGAGTTCATCAACGCCCTGACCACGAACCTCACGGCCTTCTTCCGCGAAGAGCACCATTTCGGCATCCTGGCCGACCTGTTGCGCGCAGATCGCAGCCGCCCCTGGCGCATCTGGTGTTCGGCCGCCTCCACCGGTGAAGAGCCCTATTCCATCGCCATGACCGCGCTGGAGTCGCTGGGTTCCGCTGGCCAGTTCGAGATCGTCAACAGCGACATCGACACCCGCGTGCTGGAGACCGCTGCCCGCGGTGTCTACAAGCTCGACGGCGTCAAGGGCCTGAGCCAGGAACGTATCCACCGCCACTTCATGCGTGGCAAAGGATCGAATGCCGGGATGATGCGCGTCAAGCCCGAGCTGCAGCGGCACATGAGCTTCCAGAGCGTCAACCTGATCCAGGACCTGCCGTTCCGGGAGCCCTTCGACCTGGTGTTCTGCCGCAACGTGATGATCTATTTTGACGCCACCACGCAACGGCAGGTGCTCGAACGCATCCACCGCGTCATGAAGCCTGGCGGCATGCTGTTCGTGGGTCATGCGGAGAACTTCAGCGACGCCCGCAACCTGTTTGCCTTGCGCGGAAAGACGGTCTATGAAAGGGTTTGAAGCCGCATCGGGCGCACTTCGCGCCGCGTCCGCAGCGGGACGCCAACTGCCATCTGGCGAGATGGGATCCGCCGCCCTGATGGCAGGCCTAGCCGGACAGCGAACCGGCATGGCCTCATTGTCCACACAGGACCGGTCGTCGCTGGATCTGTTGAAATCCCGCCCCCGCAAACCGGGTGAGGCTTCATTCTTTTACCGCGACCACCACTTCCAGCACGACGCTGTCAAGGTGCTGCCAGGCGAGTACTACGTGACCGACGAGGACATCCTGGTCATGACGGTGCTGGGCTCGTGCATCGCCGCCTGCATCTGGGACCCCAAGGTCCGGGTCGGCGGCATGAACCACTTCATGCTGCCCGAAGGCGGCGCCGACACCTCCGGGCGCTACGGCTCCTACGCCATGGAACTGCTGATCAACGAGATGATCAAGCTCGGTGCCCGGCGCGAACACATGCAGGCCAAGGTCTTCGGTGGCGGACAGGTGATGCACTCGTTCACCACCATGAACGTGGGCGAGCGCAACACCCAGTTCGTCCTCGACTACCTGCAGACCGAGCGCATTTCCATTGTCTCCAAGGATGTGCTGGACATCCACCCGCGCAAGGTCTGCTATTTCCCGGCCACCGGGAAAGCCATGGTCAAACGCCTGGCGCATTCCCACCCGGAAACACTCGAAACCCAGGAGCGGGCCGGCAACGCCGCGGTGGTGGTCAAGTCCACCGCCGGCGGATCGGTCGACCTGTTCTGAACACATGAAAAACACGCCTTTCGCATGCTCGCTGCGCGTCGCCCCTTTTTTATTGAAGGGCGCAGCAGCTGCGCCCCGGTCAAGCCGGTTGCGCGCGGTTCACAGAACAGGCACGCGCGGCCGACAGGAGGATTGACATGGCCAAGATCAGAGTGGTGGTGGTCGACGACTCGGCGCTGGTTCGCAGCCTGCTGACCGAAATCATCAATCGCCAGCCCGACATGCAATGCGTGGGCGCGGCCAGCGACCCGCTGGTGGCCCGCGAGATGATCCGCGAACTCAACCCGGACGTCATCACGCTGGACGTTGAAATGCCCCGCATGGATGGTCTGGAATTTCTCTCGCGCCTGATGCGACTGCGCCCCATGCCTGTGGTCATGGTTTCCACCCTGACCGAGCAAGGCGCCGAAATCACCCTGCGCGCGCTGGAGATGGGCGCTGTCGATTTTGTGGCCAAACCACGCATCGGTGTCACCAGCGGTCTCAATGAGTTGTCGGGCGACATCGTCGAAAAGATCCGTGTGGCCGCCAACGCCCATGTGCGCCGCCTGGCCGGCACGGGATCGCCTCAGGTCGCACCTCAGGCCCAGGGTACGGCCCCGGAGGCGCCCCGCGCGCCTTTGCCCCGCATGTCCACGGAGAAGGTGATCTGCATCGGCGCCTCCACCGGTGGCACCGAAGCGATCCGTGAAGTGCTGGTGCCCATGCCCGCCGATGCACCGGCCATCGTGATCACCCAGCACATGCCGCCCGGATTCACGACCAGCTTCGCGACCCGGCTCAACACCCTGTGCAAGATCCGGGTACAGGAAGCCGTTCATGGTCAGCGCATTCTGCCGGGTCATGCCTACATTGCCCCGGGCGGACGGCACCTGCGCATTGATCGCAGTGGCTCCAACTACGTCGCCGTGATCGAGGACTCCGAACCCGTGAATCGGCACCGTCCCTCGGTGGAGGTGCTGTTTCGCTCCGCTGCCCGCGTGATCGGCCCCAATGCCGTCGGCATCATGCTCACCGGCATGGGTGCCGACGGTGCCCAGGCCATGCGCGAGATGAAAGACGCAGGCAGCTACAACTACGTGCAGGACGAAGCCAGTTGCGTCGTCTTCGGCATGCCCCGCATGGCCATCCAGGCCGGCGCTGCCCACGAAATCCTGCCCCTCGGTCAGATTGCCCCAGCGGTACTGGCCCACCTGGCGGCCTCCCCCGCCAGCGTGCGTCACCGCATCTGAACTTCCCTCACCCACCTTCTTCATAGACCACCATGAACATGTTCACCCGCCGCCACTTTCAGCTTGCCGCCGCAATCAGCCTGCTCGGCCTGTCTGTTCCCTCTCTGGCACTCGAGGCGCCCCAGGAACGCCCCGTTCTGACGATTTCCGGCAAGATCGGTGCGAGCAACACGCCCAACGGCAGCGCTCGGCTGGACATGAAAATGATCGAGGCGCTGCCCCAGCACAGCTTCACCACCCGCACCCCCTGGTACGACAAGCCGATCAAGTTCACCGGCCCGCTGCTCGCCGACGTGCTCAAACTGGTCAAGGCCGAGGGCCAAACTATTGGGGCGACCGCCATCAACGACTACCGCATCACCATACCGGCCAGCGACGCCAGCCAGCATGGCGTGATCATGGCGCGTCTGATCGATGACCAACCCATTCCCGTGCGCGAAAAAGGGCCCCTGTTCATCGTCTACCCGTTTGACAACTCGGCCACGCTGCGCAGCTCGGTTTATTACGAACGCTCCATCTGGCAGCTCAAGGCGCTTGACATCCAATGAACCGCAAATTGATCGACCTGGCTCGCTGGCAGACCCGGCAGTGGGCGTTGGCCCTGTCCGGTCTGCTGCTGGTCACGCTCACGCCACTGGTGTGGATCCAGTGGCAGCAGTTCCGCCTGCTTGACGACGTGTCGACCAACCAGGTCGATTCCATCATGTGGCAGGCCTATCAGCTTGAGCGGGAACTGGGTCGACTGCAGGTCAGCTTGCAGGAAGCCGGTGACCCAGTGCCGGCCATTGACGAATGGGAATTGCTGGAGCGCTACGAGGTGTTCCTCAGCCGGATCAACCTGATCAGCCGCATTCCCCGTCGCGACCTGCTGGAATCGACACCGGTCTACGGCCAGGCCATGGGTCTGATCGAAGGTTTCGTTAAGCAGGCCGACCCTCTTTTTGCCCGGCCTGCCGAGTTGATGGGGCATCACGACAAGCTCAACGGACTGATTTTCAGCGCCAACCAGATGCTGCCGGTGCTGGGCGAACTCACCCGAGAAGCCAACCGCGCGGTGGCCCGCTTCGTCGACGAGCGCAATCAGCAACTGCACCAGCAAAGCGTGCTGGTGATCTCGCTGGCCGGGGTGCAGGCCCTGGTGTTGCTGGTGTTCGTGTTCTTGCTGGTCCGTCACATACGGCACCAGCATCGGCAATACGACAAGTTGCAGAAGCTGAGCCACGAACTGGCCGAGGCCCGGGACCTGGCCGAAGCCGCCAACCACGGCAAGAGTGTGTTCCTGGCGAACATGAGCCACGAAATCCGCACCCCGTTCCAGGGTCTGCTGGGCATGCTCAACCTGCTGGACGAACCCAATCTGAGTGGCCGGCAACGCGACTACCTGCGCACGGCGCAGGACTCGGCCATCCATTTGCTGGGGGTGCTCAACGACATCCTGGACGTTTCGACCATGGAGTCCGGCACCCTCAAACTGTCGGTGGGACCGGTGAACCTGCGCGATCTGGTGCAGGAGGTTGATGGCCTGATGCAGGTATCGGCGACCGAGAAGGGCCTGAACCTGAACATCTATGCCGCCAGCGACCTGCCGGAATGGGTGAGTGCAGACGCCACGCGCGTGCGCCAGATCATGTTCAATCTGGTCAACAACGCCATCAAGTTCACCAACGAGGGCAGCATTATTGTCGAATTGTCCCGCTCGGCAGGTGGCCAGTCGGGTGTGGTGCTGACGGTGCGGGACACCGGGGTCGGCATGGACAAGGCAACCGTGCAGCGCCTCTTCACCCGCTTCTACCAGGCAGACAATTCGCTGCGCCGGCGCATCGGAGGCACGGGCCTGGGTCTGGAAATATCGCGCAACCTGGCGCGCATGATGGGCGGTGACATCAAGGTCAGCAGCGAGCCAGGGGTGGGCAGCGTGTTCACCGTGATGCTGAGCCTGCCAGAGACAGAGGCACCCGAGCCCGATCGAATCAGCCAGTTTGATCCCCAGCACACACGGCGCCTGAAGGTGTTGGTGGCCGAGGACCACCCGATCAACCTCAAGTACATGAACATTCTGCTCGACAAGATGGGACACGACGCCGTGTTCTGCGAGAACGGGCAGGAGGCGCTGGAATTGTTGAAGTCACAGGACTTTGACGTGGTCTTGCTGGACTACCACATGCCCGTGCTGGACGGTCTGGCGGCCACCGAAGCCATACGTGCCATGGAGGGACCTGCCGCGCAAATCAAGATCATCCTGATCACCGCCGACGTGGTGAACGACACCCGCAAGCGCGCGGTGGAAGTCGGTGTGAACGAATTCACTAGCAAGCCGCTGCAGGCCGCCGACCTGCATCGAGCGCTGCTGCGCTGCGGCCTGCTCGACGACCCCAGTGTGCCGGATGCAGCGGTTCTGATGCGCCACTCCAGCCCGTTCCCACTTTCATCCTACGAGGCACCGGTTCGTCTGCCCGATACGCCCTCGCTGTCGTCCCTGATCGATCTCGATTCTTACGCGGAGATCGTCTCGATGATGCCTGGCGAGACCATGGCCGAAATGCTCACAACGGTGTTCGAACCACCGGAAGGCACACTGCCGACGCTGCAAACCGCTCTTCTTGAAGGCGACCGGGAGGCGGTGGGGTACAACGCCCACAAGCTCAAGGGCACCGCGATGTTGCTGGGCTTCAGGGCCATTGTCCGGACCGCAGCCCAGATCGAACAGCAGGCCGTTCAGACCAGCGACCCTCTGTCCTCAGGCTGGGTCGAACAGTTGCAACAGGACATGGTGGCCACGCGAGACGCCCTGAACCGATATGAGGCAAGCCTGACCGCCTGACCCTAGTGCAGTGTTTGACTCTTGATGGAACAAACAAAAGCGATGCGTTCTGGGTCAGGGCAAAGCGCAAACCACAGCGATACCGGGCGGTGTCGCGCGGATTTAGCTCAGCCATGGCCCAGAAGGCGCGTTTTTGTGTTCCATGTAGCATTGAAACACTGCACCAGATCCGGCAGTTGATCGCTCACGTGGACGTGCAAACAGTTGATTAGTCGATTGAAACTGACGATTCTTTGGTTCACCGATTGGTGAAAGCGCTGCGCAGCCGATCGGTGTGTCAAGGTCCTGATCGGGGACATGAAAAAACGCCCCGAAGGGCGTTTTTTCATGGGTCAGGCTCCTCGATTGATCGATTCAGACCCGTCTGTTGATCAGGCTGCCGACCTCCAGTGGCGCGGCACTGGTGTTGCCTCGATCGTCGTAGGCCACGATCTCCTCAGGCGGCAGGGCAGCGGGCACTGGGGAGTCGCCCACCCGACCGGCACCACCTTGCAGAACAGGCCATGGCAAGGGTTCAGTCTGCGATCGCTCGGCAGGCTCCGGCGGCAGAGGACGGCGCGCGGACTGTGACGACCCGGTGGCACCGGAAGCCGACATCGCGTCGGCACGGGCGCCTGGTGTTTCGTTGGCCGGTTCACGACCCAGCGCCCGCTCGACCACGGCCGCGCTCGCCTGCCAGATCGTGGTGAGCACGGCCTGGAGTTTTTCGCGCAAGGCCTTGTCGGCTTCCTGTTCGGCCAGTTCCTGGGCAGCCTTTTGCTGCTCCTCCTGCCGGAGGCTTGCCTCGCGCGCGCGCTCAGCTTCAGCACCCTTGTCCTGTGCGGCCCGGGGCAACAGCGGCGCAGCGGCCGTCTCCTGCCCAACGGCTCCCGGCTCGGTGCGCGCAGCCAGTTTGGGACGGGCAGGCGGCTGACCATCCTGACCGGTTCCGAGGCCGGCCTGGCGCTCTCGTCCCGTGGCACCCACGGGCTGCACGGGCGCCACCGGGCCCACAGGCGTGCTGACGGGCGGTGTGGTCCAGGTCACCGCCGTGGTGTTTGGTATGTTGAACATGGCAACCCCCTATGGGTGATACCGGGAAAGGGTTTTCCCGGTGTTCTGCCATGGTTTTCGGCCGCCATGGGGCGGACTTGAGGGGTATTTGGGGCGCTTTTCGACGGTTTGGGTGGTTCGCCTCAGCGAATCCCTTCGCGGGCCAGCGCCAGCGCTTCGCGCAGCAGCCCGATATCGCCCACCTGGTTGGCCAGGATCAGGATCAGCTTGGCATTGAGCATCTCGCTCTGTTCGTCGCTGAGGTCCCGGTGGGCATCGATCAGCGATTCATAGAAATCGTCGCCGGGCGTGAAGTCGCGAAAATAGCGTTGCCCGGCCTCGGCCAGATGGGGTTGCAGTTGCAGGGGCATGGGTGTCTCCTAGGGGGTCAGGCGGTCAGCGTCGCTTCAGCGGCGGGGGCAGCCAGTGTCTGGCCGGTGGCACGTGCCAGCGCGGCCTGCACGGCAGCCGAGTCCACCCGGCGCCAGCGCGCGGCCACATGCTGGTCCGGACGCACCAGATAGGCCGTGCCAGGGCGGGCGTCGTAGCGTTGGGCCACCAGGCCGTCGCGGTCGTGCACGGTGGTCAGACCGCCTGGCGCCTGCCCGGCGTGGGCCGTGACCACCAGGGTTTGCACCGGCAGCGCGGCTGCGGCCAACGCGTCGGCCTGGGCCAGCACGGCTGGCTCCACCGCATCGGCGCGGTCGGCAAACACCATCAGGACAAAGCGGTTGCCCAGCTGGTCCAGCAGCCAGGCGTCGCGGCCATTCACCCGCACCGGCGCATCGTCCATGGGCGCGCCAGGCACCATGTTGCCCTCGAAGGCTTCGGAATCGGGCGAGTTCAGGGCCGAATTCACCAGGAAGGCCGGCACCGACAGCCGGCCGGAGTTGACCAGCTTGCGCGCAAACGGCTGTGTGCGCGCAAGCTCCAGCGCCGCATTGCGGAACAGCTTGCTGACTTTGCTCTTGGGCGTGATGAAGTCGGTCGAGCGGGTCGAGTTGCGGATGTTCTCGTCGGCCGCGTAGGTGCGGTCGGCGTCGTAGGTGTCCAGCAGCGCCTCGGGGGCCTGGCCCTTCATCACCAGTGCCAGCTTCCACAGCAGGTCATCGGTGTCCTGGAAGCCCGAGTTGGCGCCGCGCGCGCCGAAGGGTGAGACCTGGTGCGCCGCGTCACCCACGAACAGCAGGTGGCCGTGGCGGAAGTTCTTCATGCGCCGGCACTGGAAGGTGTAGATGCTGGCCCACTCCAGCTCGAACTCGCGGTCGTCGCCCAGCATGGCCTTGACACGCGGAATGATGTTCTCGGGTTTCTTCTCTTCTTCCGGGTCGGCGTCCCAGCCGAGCTGGAAGTCGATGCGCCAGACGTTGTCGCTCTGCTTGTGCAGCAGCACGCTCTGGTTGGGGTGGAACGGCGGGTCGAACCAGAACCAGCGCTCGGCCGGGAAGTCGGCCTTCATGATCACGTCGGCGATCAGGAAACGGTCCTTGAACACATGACCTTCGATGTCCAGGCCCAGCTGGCGCCGCACATTGGAGCGGGCACCGTCGGCCACGATCAGCCAGTCGGCCTCGATGTCGAACGCGCCATCGGGCGTTTCCACCGTCACGCGTGCGCCATCGTCCAGCGGCTGCACGTTCACCACCTTGTATTTCCAGCGCAGATCGGCGCCCAGTTCGGTGGCCCGTTTGACCAGGGCCTCCTCCAGGTGGTACTGCTGCAGATTGATCATGCCCGGGCGCTTGTGACCGGCATCGGGCACCAGGTTGAATCGGTAGACCTCGTCTTCCTGGAGGAAGGTGCGGCCCACGTTCCAGCTCACGCCTTTGTCCACGATCGGGTCCCCCACGCCGAGGCGGTCCAGAATTTCCAGCGCGCGCTTGGCGTAGCAGACTGCGCGCGAACCGAAGGACACACTGTCCTCTTCGTCGAACAGCAGCACGTCCAGGCCATGCAGCCGGGCGTCGATGGCGGCCGCCAGGCCGACCGGACCGGCACCGATCACCAGCAGCGGCCGGCGCTGGGGCGCCCCTGTCATCAGGTCGTTGGGCGCCCGGTAGGGAAACGTGGGATAGGTGTAGGTGGCCATGTCGTTTGCTCCTCGGGTGGGTCCAGCCGCCAACCATCCGGCGGCCGTATCTGGGACGCGACTATAGCCAAAAATTCAAAATCAGTAAATTGATTTCTCTAATCGTAATTCTAAGATCGACTTCAGCGGTTCCGAATCCGGTCCTGAAAAGCCCTGGCCTCACTCCTCGGTGTCCTCGGCCGGCTTGACCAGGGTCACCGGTACCGGCGCGCTGCGGGCCAGTTCGGCCGACACCGAGCCCAGCACGGCGGCCTTGAAGCCACCGGTCCCGTGCGAACCCATGATGACACCGTGGCAGCCATAGACCTCGATCGCCTCCATCAGGGCCGGCACCACATCGCCACTGGCCGGCGCGGTCTCCACCTGCATGCCAGCCGCCTGCAGAAGGTCGACCGCCGGTTGCATCTGGTCCCTGGCGGCGGCTTCGCTCACCTGCTGCAGCACGACCGGGTCGTGCGCCACCATCACCTCGTACAGGTTGGCCGGCTCCTGAACATTGGCCACCACGAAACGGGCCTTGAGGCCGTGGCCCACCAGCTCCAGCGCGTGGTGAACCGCCAGCAAGGCGGCGGGCGAACCGTCAACGGGGATGAGAAATTTCAGCATGGGCACACTTTCAGGACAAGGCCCGGCACCGTGTTTCAGTAGGGCCGTTCGTTGAAGACACACCAGTACAACTCGATGTGCTCGGCCACTTCCATGAATTTGCTGAAACTGACCGGCTTCTCGATGTACGAGTTCACCCCCAGATCGTACGCGGTTCGCAGGTCGCGGTCCTCGCGCGACGAGGTCAGCACCACCACAGGAATGCGTCGGTAGCGTTCATGCGCCTTCAGGCGCTCCAACACCTCGAGACCATTCATCTTCGGCAGATTGATGTCCAGCAGGATGACAGCCGGAACGACAGCGCCGTCATCCCAGCGGGGAAAGAAAGCCAGCGCCTCCTCACCATCACGGGCAATCTGCACCTCGTTGGCGAATTTCTTGCGGGCGAAGGCGCGCAAGGTCAGATCCAGGTCCATCGGGTTGTCCTCGACCAGCAGGATCGGCGGAACAGTCTTGGCGGTGCTCATCTCGGAAACTCCATGAAGAACGTGGCGCCCTCTCCAGGACGGCTCTCGGCCCATACACGGCCCCCCATGCGCTGGACGGCCTTGGCCACCAGGGCCAGTCCGACCCCCGTGCCCGGGTAATCTTCAGCGCGGTGCAGACGCTGGAAGATGCCGAAGATGCGGTCGTGGTACTGCATGTCGAAGCCGACCCCATTGTCGCGCACCCACAGCAGGCAGTGATCGGTATCGACCCGCGAACCCACCTCTATCAGCGGTTTCGGCCGATCACGCGTGAACTTGATGGCGTTGCCAATGAGGTTGCGCAAAACCACCGCCATGCCTTCACGATCCACCTTGAGCGTCACCGGTTGCAGCTGCCGCTGCACCTCGCCCCCCAGGGCGGCGAGCTCGTCCCCGTAGTCCCGCAAGACCTTGTCCACCATGGGCACGATGGCCATGGCCTGTGGCTCCATGGTCCGCCGCTCCATGCGGGAGTAGTTCAGCAGGTCGGCAATCAGCTCGCCCATCTGGGACACACCGCGGCGGATGCGTTCGACGAACATCTGCCCCTCGACGCCCAGCTTGCCACCGTAGTCCTCCATGAGCAACTGGCTGTAGCCGTCGATGCCGCGCAAAGGTGCCTTCAGATCGTGTGAGACGGTGTAGGTGAAGGCCTCCAGATCGCGGTTGGCCTCTTGCAGCTGCTGGGTGCGCTCGACCACCCGCTTCTCCAGCTCCTCGTTGATGGCCCGCAACCTTTCTTCGGCCTCGACCGCATCGGTCACATCCAGCAAGGTCCCCACATAACTGGGCCCCTTGCCCTCGGCCGAGCGCTCGATCTTCTGGACCACCCGCCGCATCCAGCGCACAGGTCCCAGGTCGGGGTGGATGCGGAACCGCACCTCGGGCACATCCTGCCCCGCCAACAGCAGGTTGATCGCAACCCGGACGGGCCCCACATCATCCGGATGGATGCGTGCACAGTACTCGTCGATGCTGGGTGGCATGGGTGCCCAGGGCATGCCCATGTTGGTGAACATCTGCCGTGACCAGTGCAGCTCGCGTGTGTCGCTGTCGTACACCCAGCTGCCCATGCGTGCCTGCGTCTCACCTTGCTCCAGCATGGCCTTGGTTTCCTCCAGAGCGCGAGCAGCCTCGACACGCTCGGTCACGTCCATGGTGGTTCCGTAGAGGCGCACGATTTCGCCCTGGTCGTTTTTCTGTGCCCTGGCCCGCTCTTCGACGTAGCGTACACCCCGGCTGGTCACAATGCGGTGCTCGATCCGGCGCACTTCGTTTTCATTGGCCGGATTCCACGCCACGGTCCCATCGCAATGATCACGCACCCGGGGCAAGTCCTCCGGATGCACCACCGACAGATAGGCTTCAATGCTGGGGACGATTCGTTGCGGATCCAGACCCAGGGCATGGAAATTCCCATCCGACCATGTCACCCGCCCTTGCGGCAGGTCCACACTCCAGCTGCCGATGCTCGCCACAGTCTGCGCCTCGGCCAGCCGCTCTCGCTCCAGACTCAAGGCAGCCTGTGTGGCCTTGAGCTGGGACACGTCACGCAGGATGGTCCACAAAAAGCGCACCTGCCCGACGTCATCTTTTTGCACTCCGATGAGCTGCGACATCGGAACCTCCTGGCCCTGCGCGTTGTAGACCGCCGTGTCGCCCAGCCAGAGCTCCCCGCGCAAGGCCACCGGTATGCCCTCCTCCGCCACTTTGCGAAACGCCCATGGCGGATGCACCCTTGCCATGGCCCCTTCCAGCGGCTCATCAGGATGCAGCCCCATCAACCGGTAACCGGCCTGGTTGAAGTAGATGACGCGCCCTTGCGGGTCGGCCATGCTGACGATGTCGCTGGTGTTCTCCAGCACCGCCACCAGCCGGTCGCGCTCGGCCTGGGCCTCGACCAGTTCGGTCTCATCAAGCACCATGCCCACGGTGCGCAGGGCTTGTCCGTTCGCGTACTCGGTTTCACCCCTGACATGCAGGTGCCGGATGCGTCCATCACCCAGCACGATCCGGTAGCGGGTCTCGTAGGGCTTGCCCATGTCGACGGATTCGCGGTAAGTCTCCTCCACCCGGGCGCGGTCCTCTGGATGGATCAGGGACAGGAAGCGCGCGAAACTGGCATCTTCTCTGGCGGGATCCATTCCTTGGATCCGGTAGGTCTCGTCCGACCAGGTGACCTGCCCGGACAGGAGGTCAAAGACCCAGCTGCCCATGCGCCCGATGCGCTGGGCCTCGCGCAGCTGCGCCTCGCTGGCCCGCAGCCTTGCGTCCTGCCGCTTGCGTTGGGATATGTCACGCACCACACCAATCACCGCGTGCCGGCCATCGGCGAGCTGAAAGCGGTTCAGACTGACCTCGGCCTCGAAAACCGCGCCGTCCTTCCGTCGGTGCAGCCACTCGAACTGCTGCGGTCGACCAGCCAGTGCCTCAGCCAGCCGCCTTCTGGCCGCATCCTCGCTGTATTCGCCATCGGCCTGCTCCAGCGGAGAAAGATCCGCTGGCGCGCGATCCACCAGGGAGGCCTTGTCCGGGTAGCCGAACAGACGCAATGCCGCCGGATTGCAGTCTTCGATCCGGTTGTCCACGGTCAGCAGCAGGGCATCGTTGGCGTTGTCGGCCATGGCGCCCAGCCGGCGCACCTCGGCTTCGGCCCGAATGCGCTCGGTGATATCCTGGATGGTGGTGTAGATCTCGCTCACCGTACCGTCCGGCAGACGGCGGGCACGCACATCGATCTCGGTGTGCACCACCTGGCCGTCGCCCCGGATGAAGCGTTTGGCCATCTGGTAGTGCTGCCGCTCGTTCGCCAGCAGGTCGTCGAACAGCGTCAGGTTCCCCTGCAGGTCGTCCGGGTGGGTGATCTCGACCCACGACAGAGACAGCAGGCGTTCGCGCGAATAGCCCAAGATCTCGCACAGCCGGTCGTTGACCTGCAGCCAGCGCCGGGACTGTGGGTCCGTCATGGCCATGCCAATGAAGGGCAGCGCGTAGAAGCGCGCCACGCGGTCGGTCTGCAGGCGGGCCTCTGCCTCGGCCAGCCGCTGGGCCGTCACGTCCATGAGCATGCCGCTGATGCCGATGACCTGACCGCCGCGATCCCGGGTCAGCGTGGTGTCGTCGATGACATAGGCCCAGTCACCATCGGCCCGGCGAAGCCGGTATTCCTGGCGGTAGACATCCGGGCCATGCTCGAAATAGCCGCTGATTTCCTCATTCACCCGCTGCACGTCGTCAGGATGGAACAACTCGTTGTAGTTGTACCGTCCTCTGAGCAGGTCCTGCGGCGAGTAGCCCCACTGGCCCACCGCTTCGCTGACAAAGCTGACCGGCCAGCCCGGTTCGTTGCGCCACTCGATCACCACCACCGGCGAACGGTTGACGATGCCCAGCATGCGGCCGGCTTCGGCTTCGGCTTCGGCCCGCCGCTCGACCATGTCGTCGATCGCTCGTCCGATCTGGGCGATTTCATCGCTGCCCGACGTACCCACACGCACCGACAGGTCACCGCCAGCAATGCGGTCGAGCTGGCTCACCAGTTGCGCCGAACGGCGGAACCAGATCAGGTGCAGCAGCCAGGCCAGCACCGCCGCCAGACACAACACCAGCAGTCCGACCAGCAGGCTATCTCGACGGACGTCGAAGAGCAAGGCCTCGCGCACCCGCTGCAGATCGACCGCCACCGCCAGCGCACGACCGTCGGTCAGTGGTGCACGAGCCCACAACCGGTCGCTGTCGCGATCGGGCCAGACGCTGATGCCCTGCCCGGGTGGAAGCTGCCGCCGGGCCAGTTCCTGCGCCACCGGCGAGTCCAGATCGCTCAAAAGGCGTCCGGAATCCAGCCGGGACAGCGAAGCCTGGACCACCCCGTCACTGGCGATCAGAAACGCGTGATCCAGCCCTTCGTGCAGGGCCAGACCGGTGACCAGACGCCGCAGCTGGACACCGTTGTCCATGCCGCCCTGCACTTCCAGCCGCATCTGTTCGACGCTCAGGCGCTCCGTTAGGTTGCGCTCGCGCTCTGTCCACAGGCTGTCCAGCAACTGCCCGGCGCGAAAGCCATGGTGCCCCAGGGCTGCCAACACCCCGAACAATGCAAGCAGCACGGGCGCCACCCACCGAACCGGCCAGCGTCGCAGGAGGGCTGTGTCGATCATGGCCGCCTCCGCAGCTGCAGGCTGCGCCCGGCCGGAGCGCTGTCGATCAGGCGGCTCCAGTCGGTTGCCCGCCCGCCCATTTGACCCAGCTCGGTCAGAGCTTCTGCCAGCAACTGGCCCTGCCGACGCAGCGGGGCCTTTTCACCCGAGAGGTAGGCCATCGAATCGGCCGGCGACATGAAGCGCAGACCATCCAGGGTGCTGCGATACTCCTGCGCCGTCATTTGCAGCGAGGGCGCCAGCATCAGCGCGCTGGCCTCCAGGTCGGATTGCATGCGTTCCAGCCCCAGTGTCCAGGCCAGCAACAACTCGTCCACATCACCCGCGCGCAAGGTCAGCACGTCTGGCCGCACGACCAGTACGTCCAGTATCTGTCCGGGCATCAGGCGGCTGTCGAAAAGACTGGAAAACCCAGCCTGGCGCAGCTGGGTGGCCAGCGGTTCATACGACACCGCCGCCACAGCCCGACCCGCCTGCATGGCGGCCAGATGCTGACTGGATTCCAAAGCCAACACGGTGATGTCGCCCTCACGCAATCCGCCCGCCTGCAACAGGCTGCGCAACATCAGGGCGCTGACGGTGGAGGGTTCCAGCAACACGGGCTTTCCCCGCAAATGCTCGGGACTGGTCACCACAGGGGAGGCCATCACCACATCGGCACCGGCCGACTCGCTGAGCACCGCCACCACCCGCAGGTCGATACCCTGGCTGTCGAGTTGAAGCACCTGATCAAGTGTCAGCGCAGCCGCATCCAGCAAGCCATTGCGAAAATGGCGCACCGCCTCCGCGTTGGTCGTCAGCTCGACCATCTTCACCCTGGATGCGTCGACCAGACCCCCTTCGCGGGCCACGATGAAGGGATCGTATCCCACCCAGGGCGCCAGACCGACCACCAGCGGCATAGGCGGGGGAGGAGCACAACCCGTCGTCAGCGCAAGTCCGCACAGCCCCGCCAACACGGGCAGGCGATGGATGAAGGACCTCCGAGACCATCCTTCCGACCCGACGAAGTGAGCCATTGAAAACTGGCGAAAAGTTCAACAAGTGGTTACAGAGCATTCTGCCACCGAAGCCAGATGGAACCGCAAAGACCGTTCGCATTTGGCCTCGTCAGGCCCGCAGGCGCTGTTCCTTCTGCCGCGCAGCCTCCTAGCACCAGAGGTGTGCAACAGGCACCTGGGGGTCGAACCGATCCGCCACCTGGGCCTGCAGCAACTCAGCGGACGCCAGCGCGTCGGAGAAGGCATGGTGCAGGCGGTAGCGCGGCAGGCCGTAGCGTGCCCGGCTGGCGGCCAGTCGGATGGACACCGGCGCCGGCTGGGGCCGCCACAGGCGCTGCCACCATGGCGGCCCGGGCCGCCGGTGAAGGCGGGCCTCCAGCTCCATGGTGTCGATAACCGGAAACTCGATGCCCTCACCGAGACGCCGTCGCAGCGCCTGCGCCAGGAACTGCCGTTCGATGTCCCGGCAATGCACCACCATCACCCGGCCGGCCATCTGGCTCAGCAGCTCGGCCAGCACCTCGTCCAGGTCGGGTGCCTCGCGCAGACGCTGGTGGGTGATGCCATGCAGCGTGACCGCGTCGTCACGCAGGGGCACCCGCGGCTTGAGCAGCCAATGTCGCCCCTGGCTGGCCGCTATGCGGGCCAGGCTCATGGGCAGCATGCCGATACTCACCATTCCGTCGGTGGCCGGGTTGAGTCCGGTGGTTTCCACATCCAGAGCCAGCAAAGGCACATCCTGAACAGGCGTCTTCCCGTCGGGCAAGCCGGCCGCGTAGTAGGACCGCAAGCGCGGGTCCCGCGCCGATTGCGCCAGGGCGTGAAAGCGCGCCGGCCAGTCCACTTCGCCGATCGCTGCCCCGGTCGGCTGGCGGTCGCGCAAATGCCCCGCGTGCAGCATGCGGTCAGAGGCTGAGAGGGAATTGGGCGAGCCCGAAAGGGCACCCCAAAGCGCCGCCGGCCAGGCGCAAAGCACAGCCGCAGCTCGGGCTACGGCGCGCATGTGCAACGCCGCAGGAGGTGGTTCGGGTTGGCAAGGCAGGCATCACCGATTTCTTCTCAGCCTCTCAGCGCACCGACTGGTGCCGGAACTTGAGGTAGTCCTGCGCCTGGCCCAGCACCAGAAAGGCATCGCGCAGGCTCTTGCGCTCGAACTCCGACAGGCGCTCGGGGTCCACGGTGTTGCCCGGCGGTTGACCCGCCTTCAGGTCCTCGGCCTGGGTTCGAAAGCGGACGAAACAGAGAAACTCCAGCGCGTCGTGCAGGTCAGGGCCTCGACCTGGCGGCAGAATGCCGGCGCGGATCACCTCGTCCAGGCGCTCGAACGAGTTGAGCGCCTGCGAACCCACGGACAGGGCATGCACCCGGATCAGGTCGCTCAAGGGCGCTGTGCCGCGGCGCTTGAGGTTGATGCCCGCGGACTGACGGCCGTCGGTTTCCAGCACAAAGCCCTTGAAGAAACCCAGGGGTGGTGTGCGCAGCAAGGCATTGCGCGCCATGCTGGCCAGAAAGCGGGGATGCTGCCGCGCCAGCCGGGCGATGTCTCGCCGCAGGCTGTCGGCCCAATCGGTGCGCCCGTGCACCCCGTCCAGGTCAAAGAAGATGTTGCTGTGCAACAGCCCTTCTGCGGTCGGCTTCTCGATCCAGTCCCGGAAATAGCCCTGCCAGACCCGAAGCGGTTGACGCCAACGTGGGTTGGTCGCCATCACGTCACCCGTGCACAGGCTGTATCCGCAACGCGCCAGTCCTTCGCAGACAAAACGCGCCAATGCCTCGAAGTACGCGTCGTGCACGGCCGACTCGAAACGGTTGTCCAGCACCAGGGCGTTGTCCTGGTCGGTCACCACCCCCTGCTCCTGACGCGCCATGGAACCCAGCGCCAGAAAGCAGTATGGCACCGGTGGCGCCCCCAGCGTCTGTTCTGCCAATTCGAGCATGCGCTGCTTGAAGGCCCGTCCGATGGCCGACATCGCCTGACCGGTCACCCGGGCACTGGCGTCCTCGCCCAGCATGCCCACAAAGCTGGCATGCACCTCGGGCACCAGCGCCTCCAGCTCGTCCACCGACTGGGCGCGACCGATGCGCCCCACCACAAACAGGCTGTTGTTGGACTCGAAGCGGATGATGTCCGACAAGGCCAGCACCCCCAGGGTGCGAGGCCCTCGCGTGACGGGAAGGTGGTGGACCTTGTGCCTGAGCATCAGCAGCATGGCCTCAAACACCTGCCGGTGGTGCTCGATGCGGACCACCTCCGTGGTGGCGATGTCGGCGACAGGGGTTTCCAGCGGCAAACCCTGGGCCAGCAAACGGGTCCGCAGGTCGCGGTCGGTCAGAATGCCTGCCAGCTGTTCAGCGCCCTCGTCATCGCCATCGGCCGCCTCGTTGATCAGCAGCAGCGACGAAACCCCGGCCTCGGTCATGCAACGCGCCGCCTCCAGGGCACTGGTGTGGGCGGGCACCGCCACCGGCTCGCGTTCGACCAGGCTGCCGACCGTGGCCGACAACAGGCTGTTGCCGGCCTGCTGGCGCGACACCGCCTTGTGCAGCCGCGTGCGGTCCTCGATTTCCACCTGGTCGGCGAAGCCCTCGTTGCCCTCGAACAATTCGGTGAACACCGGTTCCGGCAGCAGGTAAAGCAGCGTGTCTTCCTGCGCCACCGCCGGAAACCGGACCTTTTTGCGGTGCAACAGGCCGAACTCGCCGAAATAGCCGCCCTCGGTCAGGCGGTTGTACAGCGTGCCGTCACGCCGGTAGATTTCGACCACGCCGCTGCGCACGATGTGCCAGAACTGCGCATCCTGGCCGAACTCCACGATGCGCGTGCCGGCCTTGCAGTAACGCACATCAATGGCCGCTCCGATGCGCCCGAGCGTGGACTCGTCCAGTTCCCTGAACGGCGCATGTTGCCGCAGAAAGCCAACGATGTCGTGGCGCTCGTCGTCCATTTCGCCCTCAGCTGACCCTGGGCTCCGAAGCCAGGCCCTTGATCACCGACACGGTGGCCACCAGCAGCACCACGGCAAAAGGAAAACCGGTCGACACCGCCATCGCCTGCAGGGCCACCAGGCCACCGCCCAGGATCAACGCAATCGCCACCAGGCCCTCGAAGGTGCACCAGAACACGCGCTGCGGCGTGGGGGCATTGATCTTGCCCCCGGCCGCGATCACGTCGATGACCAGGGAACCGGAGTCCGACGAGGTCACAAAAAACACCACCACCAGCACGATGGCGATGAACGAGGTGATCTGGGCCAGTGGCAGCAGCTCCAGCATCAGGAACAGCTGCAGTGGCAGGTCGGCGCTGGCCGCAGCCTCGTAGCCGTCCTTGACCAGCTGGGAAATGGCCGTGCCACCGAATACCGTCATCCACAGCACACAGGCCAGCGAGGGCACGATCAGCACCGAGATGATGAATTCCCGCACCGAGCGACCCCGCGAGACCCGCGCGATGAACATGCCCACGAACGGTGACCACGAGATCCACCATGCCCAATAGAAGGCGGTCCAGCCTTGCGAGAAGTTGGCGTCATCGCGGCCGACCGGGTTGGCCAGCACAGGCAGGTATTGCAGGTAGGCACCCAGGTTGTCGAAGAAACCGGTCACTATCGCCACGGTCGGACCGACCAGAATCACGAACAGCACCAGCAGCAGGGCCAGCACCATGTTGATCTCGGACAGGCGCTTGACCCCCGCGTCCAGTCCGGCCAGCACCGAGACCAGCGCAATCGCCGTGATGCCGATCACCAACACGATTTGTGTCGTCTCGCCCAACGGCACGCCAAACAGGTGGTTCAGGCCGGCGGCTGCCTGGGAGGCGCCCAGGCCCAGCGAGGTGGCCAGACCGAACATGGTGGCCAGCACCGCCATGATGTCGATCAAATGGCCGGGCCAACCCCAGACCCGCTCGCCCAGCAGCGGATAGAACACCGAGCGGATGGTCAATGGCAAGCCCTTGTTGAACGAGAACAGGGCCAGGCCAAGCGCCAGGATGGCGTAGATCGCCCACGGGTGCAAACCCCAGTGGTAGATGGTGGCCGCCATGGCCAGTCGCCGCGCTGCCTCGGCATCGCCGGCGGCCGCCCCCAGTGGCGCCCAGTCGGTGCGCACACCGTCCTCCAGGGTCGTGCCGCCCAGGGCGCTGCCAAAGTGCGACAGGGGCTCCGACACCCCGTAGAACATCAGTCCGATGCCCATGCCCGCGGCAAACAGCATGGAAAACCAGCCCAGGTAGCTGTAGTCCGGTGTGGCCTCGGTGCCGCCCAGCCGCACCTTGCCCAGCGGCGAGAGCGCCAGACCCAGGCAGACCAGCACGAAGATGTTGCCCGCCCCGATGAAGAACCAGTCGAGATGGGAGGTCAGCCAGCCGCGCAGGGCGGCGAACATCGGCTCGGCGGCGGTCTGGAATATGAGCGTCAGGAGCACAAAAGCCACCACCGCCAGGCCCGAGACCGCGAAGACCCGGTTGTGGATGTCCAGCCCGAAGGGGCCGACCTTGACCACGATGTTGTCCTGGCCAATCTGGTAGTCCGTGTTGATGGGGTTCACCTCCCCGTCCGGCTTCATGGGGTCATGCGGTTCATTCAAACCATCGTCCTTTTCTTGATTGTGTGGCCACAGGCAAGCCCCGCTACCGCCCACGCTGAAGTGCCTCTGACTGCATGGTGGGAACCATGCCTGAAATGCCAGAGGATGAAAACGCTGTCCACCCGATGAGTGGGCTCAGGACAGGGAGAAAGGCAACGCCCAATACCTGGGGGGGTGCCGTGTTTGGAAGGTGCGCCGCATGAGCGGCGACCGCGCCGGCAAGCGGCGATGCGCTTGCAAGATCAAAAACATTGTCACAGATTTCGACACAAATGGCCAGCGTTGACGGAAGAAGCCCTTGTTTCAACGGCGAAACACCTGAACGGACCAGAATGCTGAAATCGAGTGGCTGCCAACACTTGCCCAGGGTAAACCCCAAGTCGCAAAGTCCTATAGAGCTCTATAGTTCACGCCATGAGCTCCCACCTTCAATTGGCCACAGGCAACGAACCCGGACTGAGCCGCTACGCGTCGCTGGCCCAGGCGTTGCGCGCCCGCATCACCAGTGGCGAATGGACGCCGGGCGCCGCCCTGCCCGCTGAAAACCAACTGGCGCAAGAGCATGGCGTGGCCCTGGGCACCATGCGGAGGGCCCTCGAACTGCTCGTCGAGCAAGGGTTCATCGAGCGCATCCACGGCCGCGGAACCTTTGTCCGCCAGGGCCTGTCGGGCGCCACCATGCTGCGGTTCTTCCGGTTCGATGGCGGCACGGGTGAGGTGCCGACCTCCCGAATCCTCGACCGCCGTGTGCTGAACGCCCCCCCTGCCGTGGCGCGCGGCCTGGGTCTGGCTGTCGGCGAACCTGTGCTGCGCCTGCACCGCCTGCGCCTGATGGAAGGCTTGCCCCGCCTTCTCGAAGAGCTCTGGCTGCCCCATGCCTTGTTCGCCCCGCTGGCAGACGACGACACCGCGGCCTGGGACGACCTGCTCTATCCGATGTATGCCCGCAGGCTGCAGATCCATGTGCACCGGGCACGTGACGAAATCGGCTTCAGCCTGCTGAACGCCTCCCAGGCACAGCACCTGAACCTGCCTCCCGGCCACCCCTGCGCCGTGGTCGAAAGGGCCGCGTTCGATCTGACCGGGCGATGTGTCGAATGGCGCATCACCCGCGGCGACGCCCACGCCTTCCACTACACCGTCCACATCACCTGAAGGACCCGATCATGACAATGCCCTCCCGCCTGCCACTGCAGACCAGCCTCTCAAGTCGTTCGCTGGGCCGCCCCGAGAACGACTGCACCCCCTCGGGGGGCCTGGCGACGCCAGGGTTGGGGGCGCTCTCCCGTCGATCCCTGTTCACCCTGGCCGGCGCCACGCTGGCCGCTCCCTGGGTGGGCGCCCATGCCCAGGGCAAACTGGCGGGCGGCCGGCCGATCACCCTTGTCGTGTCCTACCCGCCCGGCGGCGGCGCCGACCTCATGGCCCGCGTCATCGCCCCCAAGCTGGCCGCGGCCTTCGGTCAGCCTGTTGTGGTCGACAACAAGGCGGGGGCCAGCGGCCAGCTGGCCGCCAGCCACGTGGCACGCTCCACGCCCGACGGCACCACCTTGCTGCTGGACGCCTCCTCGTTTGCCGTCAACCCCTCCCTATACCCCCGCCTGCCCTACGACACGGCCACCGCCTTCACGCCCCTGGCCGTCCTGGCGACCTTCCCCAATGTGATGGTCTGCACACCCGGCTTCGAAGCCCGCACCGTGCAGGACGTGGTCCGGCTGGCCAAGGCCCGGCGTCTGGACTACGCATCGTCCGGCAACGGCTCGGCGCAGCACCTGGCCGGAGCGCTGTTCGAGCAACGGGCGGGCGTGGAACTGACCCACGTGCCCTACCGGGGAGGTGGCCCGGCCATGAACGACGTGATGGGAGGTCAGGTGCCCCTGTTTTTCGCCAACGTGGCGTCTTCGCTCGGTCACATCCAGGCCGGCAAGCTGCGCCCTCTGGCCGTCACCAGCAAGCTACGCGCCCGATCCCTGCCCGATGTGCCCACCATGGCCGAGGCCGGTGTCTCGGGCTACGAGGTGCTGGAATGGAACCCCATCCTGGGTCCGGCAGGTCTGCCGTCCGACGTGAAGGCCACGCTGGTGGCCGGCATCCGCGCTGCGCTGGACGATGCCGAGGTGCTGGGCCGCATTCGCCAGCTCGGGGGCGATGTCTTCGCTGACGCCTCCCAGCAGAGCGCGGGCGCATTCATCGCTGCGCAACAGGCGCAATGGGCCAAGGTGATCAAGGACCGCAACATCACCACCGGATGACCACGTCACACGCCCGCGTCGCCTCTGGCTGGGACTGCCATGTGCATGTGTTCGACCCTGCGCACCCGGCACAACCCGGCCACTACCGGCCGGCCCCGCGCGACCTGCCGGAGATAGAGCGCCTGGCCGCGTGTCTGGGCGTAGGGCATCTGGTACTCGTTCAGCCCAGCGTCTACGGAACCGACAACAGCCTGATCCTACAGAGGCTGTCGCGGGAACCGGGACGTCACCGCGCGGTCGCTGTGGTGGACACCAGCGTGTCCGAATCCGAGCTCGACAACATGCACGCACTGGGTGTGCGCGGCGCCCGGTTCAATCTCGTTTCCCCGGTGGGCAATGGCGCCTCAGACTTTCGCGCCCTCGCCCCTCGGTTGAAGGCGCGAGGCTGGCATGTCCAGTGGTACGCACGGGGCGAACAGCTGGCGACCATTGCCGACCTGCACAATGGCAGCGGACTGGTGCCCGTGCTTGACCACCTGGCCGGCATGCACGCCGGCATCTCGGCCAGCAACCCCGCCTGGGCCTCCTTGGACCGCCTGGCCGAAATGGGCGCCTGGGTCAAGTTGTCGGGCTGGTACCGTCTACAGGCCCAAACGCCCTACGAGACCCTGTACAGGAACATACAACGGGTTGCCAGCACCATGGCCGATCGCCTGGTGTGGGGCTCAGACTGGCCACACACCGCCTTCGCCGACGATGCATTGCCGCCCTACCCTAGCACCTGGGAGCCGGTGGTGCAGGCACTGGGCGAAGCACGGGCAGCCACGGTGCGGCAGGCCGGCGACTGGCTGTACACCTGACAACGACACTCACTCCACCGTCACACTCTTGGCCAGGTTCCTGGGCTTGTCCACATCCGTGCCCTTGGCCAGGGCCGTGTGGTAGGCCAGCAGCTGCAGCGGCACCACATGCAGAATAGGTGAAAGCGCGCCATAGTGCTCGGGCATGCGGATGACGTGCATGCCCTCGCTGCTGCCGATGCGGGTATCGGCGTCGGCCAGCACGTACAGCACACCGCCACGCGCGCGCACCTCCTGCATGTTGCTCTTGAGCTTTTCCAGCAGGGTGTCGTTGGGTGCCACCGTCACCACCGGCATGGCGCTGGTCACCAGGGCCAGCGGCCCGTGCTTGAGCTCCCCGGCCGGGTAGGCCTCGGCATGGATGTAGCTGATTTCCTTGAGCTTGAGCGCGCCCTCCAGCGCGATCGGGTAATGCAGGCCGCGCCCCAGGAACAGGGCGTTCTCCATGCGGGCGAAGTCTTCGGCCCAGCGGATGACCTGGGGTTCAAGCGCCAGCACGGCCTGCAGGGCCATCGGCAGGTGGCGCATTTCCTTGATGTAGCTCGCCTCCTGTTCGTCGGACAGGTGCCCGCGCACCTGCGCCAGCGCCAGCGTGAGCAGGAACAGACCGGCCAGCTGGGTGGTGAAGGCCTTGGTCGAGGCGACACCGATCTCCACCCCGGCGCGGGTGATGTAGGCCAGCTTGCACTCGCGCACCATGGCGCTGGTGGCCACGTTGCAGATGGTCAGGGTCTGGTGCATGCCCAGGCCCTGGGCGTGGCGCAGGGCAGCCAGGGTGTCGGCCGTCTCGCCGCTCTGGCTGATGGTGACCACCAGCGTGCGCGGGTTCGGCACACTGGTGCGGTATCGGTACTCGCTGGCCACCTCGACCTGGGTCGGAATGCGGGCCAGGGACTCCAGCCAGTACTTGGCCGCGCAGCCACTGTAGTAGCTGGTGCCGCAGGCCAGGATCAGGACCTGGTCGATGTCCTTGAAGACACGGTAGGCCCCATCACCGAACAGCTCGGGGGTGATGCCTTCGATGCCTTCGAGCGTGTCGGCAATGGCACGCGGCTGCTCGAAGATTTCCTTCTGCATGTAGTGCCGGTAGGGCCCCAGCTCGGCCGCCCCGCTGTGGGCCTGCACCGTGCGCACAGGTCGCTGGTCCGGCTCGTGGCTGCGGCCATGGGCGTCGGTGGTCCAGTAGCGGCCCAGCTGCAGGTCGACCAGGTCACCTTCTTCCAGGTAGACGATCTGGTCGGTCACACCGGCCAGGGCCATGGCGTCACTGGCCAGGAAGTGCTCTGCGCCGCCCTCGCCCACGCCCAGCACCAGGGGCGATCCGGCACGGGCACCGACCACGCGGTGCGGCTCGTCCTTGTGGAACACGGCCAGCGCATAGGCCCCGTGCAGCCGCGCCACCGCCGACTGCAGCGCGGCAAAGATGTCGCCGTTGTAATGGGCGTCGACCAGGTGGGCAATGACCTCGGTGTCGGTCTGGCTCTCGAACACGTAGCCGCGGGCCTGCAACTCGGCGCGCAGTTCGTCGTGGTTCTCGATGATGCCGTTGTGCACCAGGGCCACCCGTCCCGCTGCACCCGCTGCCGCGCCGGGGCCGTGGCTGAAATGGGGGTGGGCGTTGTGCACCGCCGGCGCGCCGTGGGTTGCCCAGCGGGTGTGGGCAATGCCGGTGCCGCTGGCGATGCCGTCGGTCTGCACCTGCTGGGCGAGTTCGGCCACGCGGGCTGTGCTGCGGGCGCGGGTGAGCGCCCCTTGGGCATGCACAGCCACCCCGCAGGAGTCGTACCCCCGGTATTCCAGACGTTGCAGACCCTGCACCAGCACAGGAACGATGTTGCGACCGGACACTCCGGCGACGATGCCACACATGCTCAACCCCTTGCTTGAGGCCCGCTGCAGGACCATTCCGAGCAGGCTGACGGGGATGCTAGGGCATCAGAAAAGAAATTATCGATCAAGTATTAGAACACCAAGAAATAATCTATCATTCATACCCAAAAATGATAATTTCTTTCATAATAAGGTCAAAGATGAACGAAATATCCCTCGATGAGGCCGACTTTCGGGTGCTGGAGCTGCTGCAGACCGATGCATCGCGCAGCAACCAGGCGCTGGCCGAAGCCGCCCACCTCTCCCCTGCCACCTGCCTTCGTCGCGTTCGGCGCCTGCGCCAGCAGGGCCTGATCGAACGCGAGGTGGCCATCCTCAGCCCAGATCGCCTGTCGGCCGTGATCGGCCACGGCCTCACCGCCGTGGTCGAGCTGACACTGGAGCGCCAAGGCGCCGAGTACCTGGACGAGCTTGAAACGCGCCTTGTGCTGGAACCGGAGGTGCAACAGTGCTACCGCGTCAGTCCGGGTCCGGACTTTGTGCTGGTGGTGCACACGGCGGACATGCCGACCTATCTGGCGCTTTCGCAGAGGCTGTTCAGCAGCGAGCGCAACGTACGCAACGTCAAGGCCTTCTTCAGCACCAGACGCGGCAAGTTCGATCCGCGCCTGCCTTTGCCGGCCCGCGGTTGAGGAGCAACACGCGGGAATCGACATGCGAGCCACGCGGGTACCGGATGAAATGGCGGCCACCCAGGAAGCCACATGGCACCGCCGGTCGTTCAACGGCCAGACACATTGGCATTCTTTGGTGATAAATCACACAATCAGGGTATGGACTTGTCTTACCTTTCGTCGGTAACCTTAGGCAACTATTCTGCATTGCCACAGTCCATCTGAAGCGCAGGGCCTCGTGGCCCCTGTGTGTGGATCACCCAAGGAGGTTTCATGTTGCCACTCTGGATTGCCTTTGGCACGGCACTGGTGCTGGTCGGACTGGGCGTCTGGCTCTACCAGCGCTACCGCCGAAAGCCCTCAGGTCGCGATGACCGTTACGCACCTGAACGCATCCTGACCACCGAGCAGGTCCACATGCTGGACTACCTGCAGGACACCTTCCCAGGTCAGGTCGTGCTGCCCAACATGTTGCTCAAGGACATGCTGTCCATCCGCAGTGCCGGTGACCGCAAGAAGGCCGAAGACAGGCTGCGCCGCCAGAAAGTCGACTTTGTGGTCTGCGGCGAGGACGGCCGGCCCATGTTCGCCTTCGACATCGAGCAATACCACCTGAGCAACGCCAAGGCCAAGGCCCACCAGGTCAAGATGAAAAACCGCGTGCTCAAGTCGGCCGGGGTGCGCTTCGTTTTTCTGAAGAACGGCATCCACCGCATGCCGTCGCCGTCGGAGTTCCGCAAGCAGCTCAACCTGGCCGAATTGCCACGCCCCAAAGCCCGCGGAGACGACGACCGCCAAAGCGTGCGCCAGCAGCTCGAATCACAGATGTCGGATTTCGACAAACTCTACCCGGCCACCGGCTTCAACGATTCCGAAGTCATGGGTCTGAGCGGTCTGATGGAACTCGAGCGCAAAGGGCGCCAGACCGGCCTGGGTGCACCCGCACCCAGCCGCCCCACCGGCACCAACTCTGGCTACAACGGATTCAGCGAGACCCGGCACTGAACCTGCCGGCCAGGTTCAGCCGCTTTTCTTGGCCGGTCGTTTCCAGCCCGGTACCGTGAACGGCTTGCCCCGCACCACCGAAAGGGCACCCGCCGGGGCATCCTTGGTGATGACCGACCCGGCACCCACGGTGCCACCGGCCCCGAGGGTCACCGGTGCCACCAGCACGCTGTTGCTGCCCACATGCACGTCGGCCTCGATCACCGTGCGGTGCTTGTTCGCGCCGTCGTAGTTGGCGGTGATACTGCCGGCCCCGTAGTTCACGCGTTCGCCCACCGTGGCATCGCCCAGGTAGGCCAGGTGGTTGGCCTTCGCACCGTCGGCCAGGGTGCTGTTCTTGACCTCGACGAAGTTGCCGATGTGCACCTCGGCACCCAGTCGGGCTCCGGGCCGCAGGCGCGCAAACGGGCCGACCAGCGAACCCGCCCCGACCACCACGCCCTGCCTGTCGCCGTCGATGTGGGTGAAGGGGTGGATGACCACCCCGGCATCAATGCGCGCGTTGGCCACCACGCAGTGGGCACCAATGCGCACACCCTGCCCCAGTTCGACCGTCCCCTCGAAGACGCAGTTGACATCGATTTCGACATCCTGCCCACAGACCAGTTCGCCCCGGACGTCGAAACGGGCCGGGTCGGCCAGGCGCACACCCTGGGCCATCAGCCGATCCGCTGCGCGTCGCTGATAGGCACGCTCCAGCTCGGCCAGTTGCTGTGGACTGTTGACACCCGCCACCTGGACCTCGTCGTCGGTGACGATGGCCCGGACCCCGTGACCTCCCGCCACCGCGTGGCGAACGACATCGGTCAGGTAGTACTCGCCCTGGCTGTTGTTGTTGGTCAACTGCGCCAGCCAGCTTTTGAGCAGCCGCGCGGGCGCCGCCATGACGCCGCTGTACCACTCGGTGGTGCGCCGCTGCGCGTCGGTGGCGTCCTTGAATTCGACGATCGCCTGCACGGCGCCATCGGGTGCGCGCAGCAACCTCCCGTAGCTGCCGGCATCGCTGCCCGTGTCCACGCTGAGCAAGGCCAGATGCTGCCCCCCACAGGCCTGCAGCAACTGCTGCAGGGTGCCTGGCTCGATCAGAGGCACATCGCCGTTGAGCACCAGCACCACTCCATCGTCCGGCAGCACAGGTACCGCCTGCTGCACGGCATGGCCGGTGCCAAGCTGAGGTTCCTGCCGCACATAGCGCAAGGCCAGGGGTTCGCCCTCGGCCACCGGCGGCGTCGACAGACCCGCCTCCACCAGCTCGGCACCGTGACCGGTGATGACCACCACCGAGCGCGCCGATAACCGCGCAGCACAGTCGATCACGTGCTGCGCCAGAGCACGCCCGCCCAATCGGTGCAACACTTTCGGGCGAAGGCTCTTCATTCGCGTGCCTTTGCCGGCCGCCATCACCACCACGTCCACAGGGAATGTCATGAACACCTCGTTCGGGGATTCCGGTCCCGGCGTTGTTTCCGGGAACTTGCAGCCGGGCATTATCGCCCGCACCGCACAGCTGAGCTTCCTGATATTGACCGCCTTGCTGATGCTGACAGGCTGCAGCATGGCAAGGCTGGCCTACAACCAGGCGCCGACCCTGACGTACTGGTGGCTTGATGGCCACGTTGACCTGACCAATGGACAGTCTGAGTCGGTGCGACGTGACATCGACAGCTTCTTTGACTGGCACCGCAGTGACGCCCTGCCTGCCTATGCGGCCCTGCTGCAATCCTGGCAGGCCATGGTCATGGAGGACCTTGATGCGGACCAGGTCTGCCAGCAGTTCCAGACCATCCGCTCACACATCGACACGGCGGCCCACCGCACAGTGGCGCCACTGGCCCGGCTGGCCCTCTCGCTCAGCCCGGAGCAGATCGAGCACCAACGCCGTCACCAGATCAAGGCCAACCAGGGCTTCGAAAAGGACTTCATGCAAGGCAACGATGCCCAGCGCCTGCGCAAACGGCTGAACAACACCATCGACCGCAGCGAGCGCATTTATGGCCGCCTCAGCAGCGAGCAGCGGGACATGGTTCGTGACTGGCTGCGAAGGTCCCCCTGGGATCCGGAACGCACCTTGGCCGAACGCCAGCGGCGCCAGGCCGATCTGCTGCAAACGGTGCAAGATGCACAGTCCAGCCCGGCACAGGCCGAGGCCCTGGTAGCGGCCCACATCCGCCGCATCAGCCAGTCACCGACGCCGGGATACGACGCCTACAACCAGGCGATGGTTCGCCACGGCTGCGCCCAGTTTGCCGCCTTGCACAACAGCATGAGTCCCCAGCAACGCGAGCGTGCGCTGCGCACCCTCAGGAGCTATGAAGATGACCTGATGAACCTGGCCGGACAGCCTTGAGAGGCGAAGCTCAAAAGACAAACAGGCCGAGAACCACGAGCGAGCCGAGCGTCACCGGCAGGCCGATAAGCAGGTGCCGACGCCAGTCGATCTCGACACCCTGGCGCCGGGCGATATCGACCACGATCAGGTTGGCAATGGAGCCGACCAGCAGCAGGTTGCCTGCGAAGCTGCTCACGAGGGCCAGCACGGTGCCGGCCTGTGCCGCGTCAGCTCCCAGGTGAGGCAGCAGCAGCATCACGGCCGGTACGTTGGAAACCAGGTTGGACAGGGCCACGCCCAACACCATCAAGGGACCGGGGTCGGACAGGACCACGCCCCGTTGACCCAGCCAGTGCACCGCCTGGGCCGCCAGCCCGGTGCTCTCGAACGCGTGATTGACCACAAACAAGCCAATGAACAGCAGCAGCAGGGGCCAGTCGATCAGGCCCATCACATGCGAAGAATGCAAACGCCGGCTGAGCAGCAACACCCCCGCGCCCACCAGCGCAGCCACGTCCCTGGGCCAGTCGGTGAACAGGAAGACCATCATCAGAACCAGGGCCACCGTCAGGCCTTTGGCCGTTTGCCAGGCATCGAACGGCGGCAATTCATGCGCAACAGTCATCTTCGCTGGCATCGAAGGCAAAGGTCTCTTCAGGTCTGCTCGCGCGCCAGGCCCGAACACCAGCCAGGCCCACAGAAACAGAAGACTCAACAACACCGGCGGCATGGCCTGGATCAGATAGCCGCTGAACGACAGCTGCAACACCGAGCCAATCAGCATGTTCTGCGGATTGCCGATCAGGGTGGCCGCCGACCCGATGTTGGCGGCGCAGGCCAGCCCTACCAGAAAAGGGATCGGGTCCAGTCCCCGCTGAAGGCAAAGGCGTGCCACCACCGGCGTCATGGCCAGGCACACGATGTCGTTGGAGAACACCGCCGACAAGCCCCCAGCCACTGCGATCAACGCAGCCAGGAGGCCAGCGTGCGGCAGCGCGAGTGCACCCACCCGCTGGGTCACGGCGGTGTAGAAACCGCCCAGGCGCATCTGGGCCGAAACCACCATGAAGGCGAATAAAAGCACCAGGGTCGGCAGATCGACCGCTCTCGCGGCCTGCTCCACCGGCAGGCCAGCCAGCGCAATCACCGCAATCGCACCCAGCAAGGCCACGCCCGACCGATCCAGCTTGAGTCTGGGCAAGCCGCCCAGGAACATGCCCAGGTAGACCAGCACAAAAACCAGCACAATGCCCCAGTCGGCCGCATCCTGGCCCAGCCAGGGCGCTGATATCCAATCAAGACTCATGGGTTGCGGGCGACCATCCAAAGACCTGGAAAAAGACCATCGCTCAAGCATATCCCCATCGTGTGTCAGGCCGGTGCACATCCTGGCCCCATCCGGGCGGACAGGACCTCCGGTCGCCCGAGGTCACCATTGGGCCGGCGGGAACATTTCGCTGCACCCGTTGTGCGGCGGCCGCGCTATAGTCTGGGCATATCCTGCGCGTGCGAGCAAGCCATGAAAAGTGTCCTTCTGCCCCTCAAACTTCTGTTCATCGGCCTGCTGGCCACTTTGCTGGTGGCTTGCAACCCGATTGCCATCATCGAGTTCAGCCCGAGCGAACCCCGGGCCGGTCAAAGAATCGAATTCGATGGCGGCGGCACGCTGATCTCCAACATGCCCAACGGGGCGACGGCGGTCACGTACGAGTGGAGCTTCGGAGATGGTCAGCGCGCCAGGGGTGAAACCGTCACCCACACCTACAGCCGAGCCGGCAAGTACAGGGTCACGCTGACCGTGACCGACAGCGCAGGTCGCTCGGGCACCACCACCGAAGAGGTCACCGTTCGTGAAGCGCTTCCGGGCTCGACGTCGAACAACGACCAGGACAACGGGGAAGATGAGGACGACGCCACCTGATCTGAACCGGCTCAACAAAAAACCCGCCAGTGGCGGGTTTTTTGTTGCCTGCGTTCAGCTTTGCAGCGAGGCCCACATTTCCTTGTCCCGCTCGGCGGTCCAGATGCGGGGATTCTTGATGCCACTGGCCTCGTCGTAGGCCCGGCTGACGTCGAACGGCAGGCAGTGCTCGTAGATGAAAACATGGCCGAAGACCGGGTCCATGCTCTTGCGGGTGTGGGCCATGGCGGCTTTCAGGTCCATCTTCTGGGCGACGGCCTCCTTGCCGGCCTGGAACAGGGTGGTCACCCAGCGCTGGGTGTAGTCCAGCGCCTTGTTGACGTTGTCGTTGCCCTTCATGGCCTCCCCGCGACCGGGCACGATGAACTCGGCCTTGAGTTCGCGCAAGGCCTCCAAGGTGGCGGGCCACTCTTCGAGCTGGGCGTCGCCGGTGTAGACACCGGCCTCATATTCGACCAGATCACCGCTGAACAGCACCTTTTCCTCTTCGACCCAGGCGATGGTGTCGCCGCGCGTGTGGCCGGCACCCGGGTGCCAGATCTGCACCTTCACACCGCCAAGATCCACCTCCAGCGTACCCTGGCGGCCGGGCTGGCCATCGCCGATCACCAGGGTCGGCCAGGTCAGCCCAGGGACGGAGTCGGCGCCGCGGAACAGGCGTGGAAAACGCTCCATCTCGCTTTTCATGTCCTGCTCGCCTCGCTCGACGATCAGTTCGTAGGTCCCCCGGCTGGCGATGACCTCGGTGGCGCCCTCGGCGAAGTAGGCGCTCGCACCCAGCACACGCACGGCGTGGTAATGGGTCAGCAGCACGTACTTGATGGGCTTGTCGGAGACGGTCCGGATCTTGGCGATCAGGTCGCGCGCCATGGCCGGCGTGGCGGTGGCGTCGCTGACCATGATGTACTTCTCGCCGATGATGACACCGGAGTTCGGGTCGCCCTCGGCGGTGTAGGCCCAGCAGTGGGGGCTGAGTTGTTCGAAAGTGATCTTCTTGTCTTCCAGGTCGGCCTGGGAGGCAAAGGCTTTGCTCATGACGGGTCTCCGTGGGTGGGTCGGGCGAATCTTTGAATTTTACCTAATCGAAATCAATTTCTCATCAGTAAACATTAGCCATACGCAAGTCATGGTCAATTCTGGGTGCCCAGGCCACCCTCCAGCACGGCGACCACCTCATCGGCAAAGGCGGCGTAGCTCATCGCTCCCCCCGGTCGCAGCCAGGTGAAGGTCCAGTTGATCATGCCAAACAGCATCATGGTCAGGGCGGTCTGGTTGGCGGCATTCACGCGCTGCGGGTAGGCCCGCCGCAGGAAGCGGGTGAAGGCCGCCACCACGTCGCGCTGCCGGTTGAGGATGAGTTCTCGCTGCGCCTCGCCCAGGAATTTGGTGTCGGACACCAGGGCCTGGTGGCGGGTGGCCGAGTTCTCGTATTCGGTCAGGAAGGCCCGCACCAGTTCGTTGAGGGCTTCGCGTTCTGACAGGTTCTTGCGCTGCGCGCGTGCCTCGGCCTCGCCGATCAGCGCCAGCAGACGCTGGGTGTAGCGGTCCAGCAAGTCAAACAGGATGGCGTCCTTGCTCTCGTAATAATGGTAGAGCCGCGCCTTGCTGGTGCCGCAGGCAGCGGCGATGTCGTTCATGCTGGCGGCCGGAAAACTCTGACGGGCAAAGCACTGCGCCGCCACATCCAGGATCTGGTCGCGCTTGAGGTCGTGGGAGGCGGAGCGGGGTCTGGCCATGTCCGATTCTCCCACCCCCGCGTCCTGGCTGAACTTTCCTTCACACTTGCGCCATGGCAGCCGGGCGCATCTCTGTCTACCATGTCGGCATGGCCACACGCCCTGTCACCGATCCGTTTGTGCTGCATGCCTGCGAGTTGCTGTCGTGTCTGGGGCCGTGCAAGGCCACGCGCATGTTCGGAGGCTGGGGCATTTCGGTCGATGGCATGAACGTGGCCATCATTGCGTGGGACACGCTGTACCTCAAGAGCAACGGGCAGACCGAAGCGGCCTGGCTGGCAGCCGGGGGGCGGCCTTTTGTCTATGAGGCCAAGGGCAAGCCGATGCGCCTGCGCTACCACACACCACCCGAAGAAGCCCTCGAATCGCCGGCGCTGATGGCGCCCTGGGCCTGGCTGGCGCTGGAGGCGGCGGTCGCTGCGCGCCGGCCGAGGCAGCCAAGCAAGCACCTGGGAAAAGCCGCAAAGTCCAGCTGATGGTGTGCAGGTCTGTGGGCCGCTTCACCGCCTCACATGGGTGTCACCAGCGGTTTCGGGGCTTGCCACGCCGCGTGCCTCCAGCACCTCTTGTGCCACGGAAACAAAGGCGGCGAGCGCCGGCATCCGCTGATCGGCTGGCCAGGCCAGTAGCGCCGGGACCAGGGTCACCGGGCCGCTCAAGGGCACAAAACGCACACCGGCCGCAACCGCATTCGCCATGCAGGCAGGCACCAGTGACACGCCCATGCCCTTGGCCACCAGGGCCAGTATCGTCAGCCACTGGCGCGTCGCATGGCACATGCGCGGGTGTATGCCAGCGCGACTGAACGCTGCCACCACGTTGTCGTGGTTGGCGGGCGACACGTCGCGGGAGAACATGACAAAGCGCTCCTGCGCCAGCTGCGTCAGCTCCAGTTTGTCGGCGGTGGCAAGCGGGTGGTCGGCAGGCAGACAGCAGACAAGCGGGTCGGCATTCAGCGGCAGCGACGACAAGCTGTCGGGCACCGTGGCCGAATTGATGAAGCCGGCATGCAGTTGCCCGTGTTGCAGCGCGTCCAGCTGCTCGCTGGTCGACATTTCGCGCAAAGTCACCTCGATGCCCGGCATGCGCTGTGCAAACCGCTTCACGATGCTCGGCACCTCACGGTAAACCATGGAACCGGTGATGCCCACGTCCAGTCGTCCACGCAGCCCCCCCGCGACAGCACGCACCGTCTCGCTTGCACGGTCTATGCGCTCCAGGATCACTCGGACCTCGGCCAGGAAAGCCGCACCCGCTGGGGTCAGCGCCACATGCTTGCTGTCGCGCTCGAGCAAGCGCACACCCAGCTCGTCCTCAAGAGCCTTGATGGCCGAACTCAGCGGTGGTTGTGTGATCGCCAGGCGATCGGCGGCGCGACCGAAGTGCAACTCCTCGGCCAACACCGAGAAGTAGCGCAGCAGATGCAGTTTCATGGCCCTATCATGCCGCAAGGCGGTGCCCTCCGAGGCATGCCTGACACCTGGTGTTCTGTCCCGGAAAAAGCTGGATGAAGTGAAACCGATGGATTCGCGCTCTGGGCAAGGCGCAAACCACAGCGATAGCTTGCGCTATCGCTAGGATTTGCAACGCAACCATGGGGGCGAAGGCGCGGTTTCATATGCAGGTTATTTGCGGGACAGGACCCTACATCAGCGAGCACCCGGGGGCCCATCACACCTCGTCCCGACATTGGGCTTGGTTCTGTTCCTTGATCGGTAGCGCCCCGCACAGGCATCAGTAGGACTTCGGCAAGCCCAGCACCTTCTCGGCGATGAAGCACAGAATGAGCTGCGGACTGACCGGCGCCAGACGCGGAATCCAGGCTTCACGGAGATAGCGCTCCACATGGTATTCCTTGGCATATCCCATGCCACCGTGCGTGAGGATGGCGTTCTCGCACGCACGGTAGCAAGCCTCTGCCCCGAGGTACTTGGCCGCATTGGCCTCGGCCGCGCACGGCAGACCCGCGTCGTACAAGGTGGCGGCCTTCCAGGCCATGAGGTGGGCGGCCTCCAGCTCCATCCATGAACGGGCCAGCGGATGCTGTATGCCTTGGTTCTGGCCGATGGGGCGGTCAAACACCTCGCGTTCGCCCGCGTATTGCGCGGCGCGCCGGAGTGCCGCACGCCCCAGGCCAATGGCTTCGGACGCGATCAGAATGCGCTCGGGGTTGAGCCCATGCAGGATGTAGTCGAAGCCCTTGCCTTCCTCGCCGATGCGATCTTGAACCGGGATGCACAAGCCATCAATGAAGATCTGGTTGGAGTCCACGCACTTGCGACCCATCTTCTCGATCTCGCGCACCTCCACACACGAACGATCCAGGTCTGTGTAGAACAGGCTCAGTCCGTGGGTGCCTCGACAGTCTTCCACCGGCGTGGTGCGTGCCAGCAGCAGCATCTTGCTGGCGACCTGGGCCGTGGATATCCAGACCTTCTGGCCACTGACCACATAGTGATCGCCTTCGCGTCGGGCCACGGTCTTGAGTTTCAATGTGTTCAGGCCGGTGTTGGGCTCAGTCACCCCGAAGCAGGCACGCTCGTGTCCTTGTATGAGCGGCGGCAGCCAGCGGCGCTTCTGCTCTTCGCTGCCGTGCACCACCACCGGGTGCAGTCCAAATATGTTCATGTGGACCGCCGATGCACCCGACAGACCGGCACCCGTGGCGGCGATGGTGTGCATCATGAGCGCGGCCTCGGCAATGCCCAGACCGGCTCCGCCGTAGGCTTCGGGCATGGCGATGCCCAGCCACCCCGCCTCGGCCAGCGCCTGGTGAAAGTCTTCAGGGAAGCCACCTTCGCGGTCACGTCGCAGCCAGTAGTCGTCATCAAAAGGCGCACAGGTGCGCTCGATGGCGTCGCGCAGCTGGCGCTGGTCGTCTGTGAGGTCGAAGTTCATGCTCAGGCTCCCGGACGCACCACCCGCTCGGGCGACTCCAGATAGGGCGGGCTGTATATGACCAGCAGTCGCACCGGCGTGGCACTGGTGACCGTGAAGATATGCGGCACGTCGGCAGGGAAGAAGCACATCTCGCCAGGCAGCAGATCGAAGACCTGGTCCCCCACCTCGGCCCGTGCTGTTCCTTCGAGCAGGTAGCAGGCCTGTTCGATGCCGGGGTGCGCGTGCGGCAGCGCGCCGCCACCCGGGTGCAGCGTTCCCAGCACCACTTCCATCTGCCGTGCCCCCACGTTGTCGGGGCCAATCAGGCGCTGGTTGGCGGTGTGGGCGTGATGCGCCGGATGATAAGCCGGCACCTGGGCCGGACGTACGTGGTATTGAGAGGTGGTCATGGGTTCATCCAATGGTCATCAATGCATCGATTCGGGCGGCGCTGTAGCCCAACTCGGACAGCACTTCGCGCGTGTGCTGCCCCAGTTGCGGTGCCGGTCTGGTTTCGTGTGGCGGCGGTGTACCTGACCAACGCGTCGGACAGCCCGTGGTGTGCAGATGCCCTTCGCTGGGATGCTCGACCTCGCGCACCAGGCCACTGGCGCGCAATTGCGGATCGAGCAGCAGGTCGTGCGGTGTGTTCATGGGCATGTTGGGCACATCGGCGGCATCCAGCAACTGGCGCCACTCGGCGGTGGGCCGCAGACGCATGATTCGCGCCACTTCGGCATACACCGCATCGATGTTTGCAGCGCGGGCCGAATGGGAGGCAAACATCGGGTCACCCGCCAAACGACCGGGCTCGCCAATGGCTTCAAAAAAGCGCCGCCAGTGTCCGTCGTTGTAGATCAGCACGCAAAGGTGGCCGTCCTGGGTGGCGTAGGGCCGGCGGTGCGAAGTCAGCAGTCGTGCGTAGCCAGGGTCACCCTGAACGGGCACAAAGCTCAGGCCCGCCAGGTGATCACCCAGGACGAACTGAGCCATCGCCTCGAACATGGGCACCACCACCGCCTGCCCCTGGCCGCTGCGTTCGCGCGCATACAGCGCGGCGGTGACGGCGTAGACCGCGTGCAGTCCGGTCACGCGATCGGCCAAAGTCAGCGGTGCATAGCATGGCTCGGCAGCACCATACTGCTGCATGAGCCATGGCAGGCCGGTGGCACCCTGGATCAGGTCGTCGTAGGCGGGGCGGTCGGCATAAGGTCCCGCCGGATCGAATCCACAGCAGCTCACGTGAATCAACCGCGGGCAACGATCTCGCAGGCTGTCGTGGTCCAGACCCAGGCGTGCCAGCGCCTGTGGCCGGATGTTGCTGATGAACACGTCGCTCTGTGCCGCGAGTTCAATCAGGGCTTCGCGCGCGGCAGGCTTCTTCAAGTCCAGCACCACGCTGCGCTTGCCCTGATTGGCGTGCAGAAAGATGTGGCCCATGCCAGGATGACGCATGGGTCCCACCTGGCGCATGTTGTCGCCCTCGGGTGACTCCACTTTGGTGACGTCGGCACCGAGCTGGGCCAGCTGCTGGGTGGCGAACGGGCCCATGACCACAGAGGTCAGGTCCAGCACACGCACACCCGACAGTGGGCCGACGGCCGGTTCTGCTCCGGCGCTCAGGCGGGCGCCGGCTTCCTGCCCTCGGCCCGGCACGGTGGTATGGGTACGGTCTGACACGGCGGCGCTCACTCGGGCTGGATGCCAGCCTGCTGAATCAGGGACGTCCAGTGCGCGAGCTGATCTTTCACATACTGGCCGAACTCCTCAGGCGAGGACGATGGCCAGACTTCGAAGCCCATCTGCGCCAGACGCTCCTGCACCGACTTGTCGGCCAGCACAGCCTGCAGTTCGCGGTCAAGGCGCTGCACCACCGACGCGGGTATGCCGGCGGGTCCGAAAATGCCGTTCCAGGAGGTCAGATCAAAACCCTTCAAGGTCTCGCCCACTGGCGCCACGCCAGGCAAATTGGCGGAACTCCTGGCCGTGGTGACGGCCAATGGCCTGACCCGGTCGCTCTTGAGCATGGCCATGCCCGATCCGAAGTCCACCACATAGACCTGCACCTGACCACTGACCAGATCGGTCAGGGCCTGAGGACTGGAGCGGTACGGCACCGCCACCATATCGACAGCCGCCATGCGTTTGATGGTTTCCGATGCAACCAGCGAGGTGCTGTTGGGCGTGGCGTAGGACAACTTGCCAGGATGGGCCTTGGCGTAGTCAACCAACTCTTTCAGATTGCGAACCGGCAGGCCAGGGTTCACCGCCAGCGCAAACGGCAACTCACCCACGCGGATGACCGGGGTGAAATCCTTGATCGGGTCGTAGCGCAGCGACTTGAACAGACTGGGGTTGGCCGAATGCGAGGTGTTGGTGGTCATGAACAGCGTATAGCCATCCGGCTTGGCTGCTGCCACGAACTGGGCTCCGATCTGCGCGCTGGCCCCAGCCCGATTGTCGACAATCACCGGCTGCCCGAGCCGCTCGGCCAGCTTGTTGGCCACGGTTCGCGCCACGCCGTCGGTGCCGCTGCCGGCGGCAAATGGCACCACCAGGGTGACGGGGCCTGTTGGGTAGTCCTGTGCCCAGGCGGTGGCGCCCAGCAAGCAAAGGCCTGCCGCCAGAAACTTGATCGATTTCATGCAGATGTCTCCAATGGTTCAAGGTATGCGACGCACCGCTTGCACGACACGACCATTCCATTGTTGGCACCTGAACCATTTGTGGCCAATTCTTTAATTGGCTTCGTCGATACTTTTTGCCAATGGAACCAGCCTGCTCCCGACCAGCCCCTTGCGGGCAGCGAGCAGGCTTGAACCAAGGCCGATCAAGGCGGGTTGCCTTCCAGGTGCGACAACACGCGGCCACGCCCAGCCACCAGGTACTCGCCATACCCAAGCAGGCCCCGGAACACACGCACCAGCGCGAGACCGGCCTGCCCCAGGGCGAGCACCAGGTCCCGCCCAGGCGTGACCACCTCCCGGCTGAAGCGACTCGAAGCGGGCGGATCCACCACCCGATCGGTCCAGTCGAAGAGCACGGGTTCATCGCCATCACGGACATCGATGGGCTCCATCACCAGCCAGGCCCCTGCCGGCACCAGCAGCATCTCGCCCTCCCGCAGGAAACGGTCGCCCGAGGCACCGGGAATGCCGCGGTCCGTCTCGCCCAGGGTCACCCAGGCTCCACCACGGCGCAAGCGCAACTCGGCGGCTGCTTTCGGTTTCAGGCTCATGGCACGGCCGGGGAACAGACGCCACGCACCGGCAACAGAACAGGTTTCGACCCGATAGGCAAAGGACATGGTGCTCTCCTTGGGTTTCCGACAGGTCAGCATCTTCCCGCCGGGCGGCTTCCACGTCCAATGAAAAGCGGCTAAGCTATTGATTCGCTTACGGCATCAATCAAAAAGCCCGAAAAAGGTGTGATCCATGGCCTTGAGTCCCAGCCACCCACGCACCCGTCCGATCGCGGTCGGCCACCTGCGCGCCTTTGAAGCGGTCGCGCGCCACCTGAATTTCCGCGCTGCCGCAGAAGAGCTTTCCTTGACACAGAGCGCCGTCAGCCGCCAGATCCAGGCACTGGAAGACGAGGTTGGTTCGGCCCTGTTCCTGCGGCACACCCGGGCCGTGGAACTCACCAGCACCGGCTCGATGCTGCTGCGTGCGGCCAGCACCTCGCTGGACCGGATTGATGCGGCTGTGCGAATGATCCGACAGAGTGCGGGTCGCCGAAGCGTGGCGGTGACGACCTCGGCCTCGTTTGCCTCGATGTGGCTGATTCCACGCCTGGAAGCCTTCCAGCGGGAGCACCCGGACATCGACATCCGGATCGACGCGTCCGATGTGGCGGTGGACCTGGGCACGGCCGATGTCGACCTGGCCCTGCGCTACGCCGTGCCCCAGGCGGTGCCTTCCCAGGCCATCCGTCTGTTCGGGGAACAGCTGACCCCGGTGGCCAGCCCATGGCTGCTGCGCTCGCACCCCATCGGCCGCATCGAAGACCTGGCCGACTGCACACTGATCGAGGCGGGTGATGCCCACCGCACGCGCCACCTGGAATGGCTGACCTGGCAGCGCTGGCTTGACACCCATGCCGGCGCCACCCGCGTGAGGCCAGGGGGACGCGCTGCACGCGAACGGCTCAGTCCCAAACGCTGGCTGTACTTCAGCTACGCGCACCAGATCGTGCAGGCGGCACTGACCGGACAAGGCGTGGCCCTGGCCCGCCTGCCCCTGGTGGCCGAGTCGCTGCAATCCGGCGACCTGGTCGAACCTCTGCCGACCACCCGCATCGATTCGCCGCTGGTGTACTGGCTGCTGAGTGCACCACGCAGCCTGGAGCGCCCCGAGGTCAAGGCCTTCAGCGACTGGCTGCTGGCCCAGGCCGCGCAGACGCGTGAAGCCATTGGTGATGTGCCCGACCCGGACACGCTGGATCAGATGGACTGAACGGGCCTGACGCAGGCGGCACTGCACTGTGCACCGATTTGGGTCACACTGGCTGGTTTTGGCCAGCCCGTCAGCGAAAACCCGTGTCACCCCAAGCCCATCCCCTCCGAGGCGGCAACCTGCGCAGCATCGTCGCCATGCTGCTGGCCGTTGGCTGCTTTGCCCTCATGGACGCGGTGCTCAAAACCTTGTCCACCCGCTACCCGGTGCTGCAGATCGCGGCCTTGCGCGGCATGACCGCATTGCCCCTGGTGCTGCTCTACATCACGTGGCGAAGGGCCTGGCCCAGCCTGTTGCGCATCCGCTGGCCGCTGCACCTGCTGCGCGGTGCGCTGGGCATCGTGATGCTGTCGCTGTTCACGCTTTCGGTGCGCCACCTGCCCCTGTCGGCCAGCTACACCCTGTTCTTTGTCGCGCCACTGCTGATCACGGTGCTGTCGGTGCCGGTGCTGGGTGAACGGGTACCGCGTGCGCACTGGTGGGCCATCGGCGTCGGCTTTGTCGGTGTGCTGATCGCACTGCGCCCGAACGGACAGGCCCTGTCCGCCGGCCTGGTCACGATCGGTGGCCTGGCGGCTCTGGGTGCCGCGCTGTGTTACGCCGTGGCTGCCGTCAGCGGCCGCCTGCTCAGCCGCTCCGACAGCAGCGAAAGCATGGTGTTTTCGATGATGCTGCTGGTGGCGCTGGGGGCCGGTGTGTTGGCGGCGCCCGGCTGGGTGGGTGTGGCTGCCTCCGACGCCTGGCTCTTGCTGGCTCTGGCGGTGACCGGTTTTGGTGGCCAGCTGGCCATCACCGAAGCCTTCCGGCACGGCCAGGCCTCGGCCGTGGCCCCGTTCGAATACAGTGCCCTGGCCTGGGGTGTCGGGCTGGACTGGCTGATCTGGCAAAGCCTGCCGGCCAGCCACACCTGGCTGGGCGCCGCCATCATCATCGGCAGCGGGCTGTACCTGATCCGCCACGAAAGACGGATCACCCAGGCCCACGCGAATGCGGAGCACCCCTGATGTCGGGTCAGGGCCTGATGGGCAGACCCGAGTAAACGGCTGTCGTGGACTCCCGCGTTCGCGGGAGTGACATACGCGGGCATCATCGCGATACCGGGAAAGGTGATCTCATCAAGCACACACCGTGGAACCGGCTTTGCCGGGCCACTGGTGTGGTCCCCCTTCCCAAGGGAGCGACCCGCGCAGCGGCGGAGCGTGGGGGCCAGAGGGACCGCAGCGCAGGGCCGCCCCAAGCAAGGTCAGCCCCCTCGGGGGGCAGCGACCCGCGCAGCGGCGGA
>JAUVWL010000028.1 GCA_030604135.1 Burkholderiales bacterium
CAGCGGCGGAGCGTGGGGGCATGAGCTTCAGCGTGGGGGCGAGAGCGACCGCAGCGAAGGGCCGCCCCGAGCAAGGTCAGCCCCCTCGGGGGGCAGCGACCCGCGCAGCGGCGGAGCGTGGGGGCATCCAGTTCACTCGATGTTCTGCACCTGCTCGCGCATCTGCTCGATCAGCACCTTCATATCCACCGAAATGCGGGTCAACTCCAGGCTGGACGATTTGGAGCCCAGGGTGTTGGCTTCGCGGTGCAATTCCTGGATCAGGAAATCCAGCCGCTTGCCCAGTTCGGCGCCACGGCCGAGCAGGCGTTCGATTTCGCCCAGGTGGGCGTCCAGCCTGGTCAGCTCCTCGGCCACGTCGATGCGGATGGCAAAGGCCGTGGCTTCGCTGAGGGCGCGGTCGCGAGCAGCCTCGCTGGACACGGCGCCCTGGCTGTCCGAGCCCAGTGCTTCGTTCCAGCGCTCAAGAAAGCGCTGGCGCTGCTGTTCGACCAGTTGGGGAATCAACGGCTGGGCATCAGAGGCCAGCTGGCGCAGTTGTTCCACCCGGTCCAGCAACATGTCGGCCAGACGCCGCCCTTCGCGGCGACGCGCATCCAGCAGGCCTTCGAGTGCGGCTGCGGCCAGGTGCATGAGTGGGGCCTGCAGGGCACCGGGATCGGCACTTTGTTTGCCGGTCAATTGCAGCACCTCGGCCACCGACAGCGGACCAGCCAGGGGCAGCCAGCTGCGCACCAGATCCTGCAGGGTCGCCAGACGTTGCAGTTCCGGCACACCTGGCGCGCGCTGACCGGCATCGGTGCGGCCCTCGACCCAGACGCGCACCTCGACCTTGCCTCGGCGCAGCCTGGCGCCCAGCAGCTCGCGCAGGGCCGGTTCGGCACCCCGCAGGTCCTCCGGCAGTTTGAGCACCAGGTCAAGAAAACGGCTGTTGACCGAACGGATTTCAACCCCCAGTCCGGGCAACCCTTCGGGCATACCGTCTGCGCCACTGTGCGCCGTGGCGTATCCGGTCATGCTGTAAACTGACATCGCACTGGCCTCTTCGGTTTGAGCGGTCCAAAACGAGGCGTTCCGGAATCCTGGCGAATCATATGTCAAAGGTCAAACCTGCCCCACTTCCGCCGGACACGGTGATCGGTGGTTACCGCATTGTCAGAAAGCTGGCTGCCGGGGGCTTTGGGGTGGTGTATCTGGCCGTGGACACCGAGGGCCAGCAGGTCGCCGTCAAGGAGTACCTGCCTTCGTCGCTGGCTTCGCGCGCACCTGGCGAGTTGTTGCCGCAGGTCCAGCCCGAGAAGCTGTCGCTCTACCGCCTGGGCCTCAAGAGCTTTTTCGAAGAGGGCCGTGCGCTGGCCCAGATCTCCCACCAGTCGGTGGTGAGCGTGCTGAATTTCTTCCGCGAGAACGAGACGGTCTACATGGTCATGAATTACCTGGAGGGCGCGTCCCTGCAGGAGTTCATCATCACCGCGCGCGAACTCAAGAAGCAGAAGGTGTTTCGCGAGTCCACCATCCGCTCGCTGTATGACGAGGTGCTGCGCGGCTTGCGCATCGTGCACCAGCACAAGATGCTGCACCTGGACATCAAGCCGGCCAACATCTTTGTGACCGATGACAACCGGGCGGTGCTGATCGACTTTGGTGCCGCCCGTGAGGTGCTGAGCAAGGAAGGCAACTTCATCCGGCCGATGTACACACCCGGCTTTGCGGCGCCCGAGATGTACCGGCGCGATTCCAGCATGGGGCCATGGACCGACATCTACGCCATCGGCGCCTGCATCTATGCCAGCATGCAGGGTTACCCGCCCAACGATGCGCCCCAGCGTCTGGAAAAAGACCGCCTGTCGCTGGCGCTGTCCCGATTGCGTGGGGTGTATTCCGACAACCTGATCGAGGTGGTCGAGTGGTGCATGTCGCTTGACCCCTTGTCGAGACCGCAGTCGGTGTTTGCCTTGCAGAAGGAACTCAGCCGCGAAACCGAGCGCAGCTACACCAAGCTGACGGTGGCCGAGAAGATGCGCCTGCAATTTGACAGCCTGGTGTCCGACAACAAGAAGAAGTCGGGCAAATCCACCAACGCGGCGACCAAGTTCCGATGAAGTTTTCGGTTTACCAGATCAGTCGCCAGGGAGGACGCGAGCGCAACGAGGACCGGATGGGTTATGCCTACACCCGGGAAGCGGGGCTGTTCGTGCTGGCCGACGGCATGGGCGGGCACCCGGAAGGGGCCATGGCGGCGCAGCTGGCGCTGCAGACCTTCTCGGCCTACTTCCAGAAGGCCGCCAACCCGACGGTGGGCGAAGTGCCGGAATTTCTTTCCAGCGCCCTGATGGCAGCCCACCACCAGATCATCCGCTACGCAGCCGAGAAAGGCATGCTCGACACGCCCCGCACCACGCTGGTGGCCTCGGTGATGGAGCGCGGGCACATGCACTGGATCCATTGCGGGGATTCGCGCTTGTATGTGGTGCGCGATGGTGAGCTTGTCACCCGCACCCGGGACCACTCCTACATGGAGCAGCAGGCCCACCTGGGGCGCTCGACCGAGCACATCAACCGCAACATCCTGTTCACCTGTCTGGGGTCTCCGGCCAAGCCGGTGTACGACATCTCGGGCCCGCTTCAGTTGCACGAAGGTGACCGGGTGCTTCTGTGCTCTGACGGGCTCTGGGGAACCGTCAAAGACCAGGAGATCGTGAACGAGCTCTCGCGTGCGCCGCTGGAGCAGGCCGTGCCCGAGCTGGTGGAGCTGGCACTCAAGCGCGGCGGGCAGCGGTGCGACAACGTCACCGTGGTGGCCATGGAGTGGGAGACCCCGGAAGAATTCCAGTCGACCCGCGTGTCGACCGACGACATCCAGGAGGGGGTGTTTTCCTCCACCATCCAGTCCGGTGTGCCCGATCCGACAATCGAGGACATGGACGATGCGGCGATCGAGCGCTCGATCGCCGAGATCAACGAAGCGATCCGCCGTTCGGCGGAACGCAAGACCTGAGAGGTTTTCATGACAGAACATGTGCGGCCCGGCCAGCGGGCCGTTGATGCCTTGCGCCCGGTGAAGATCACCCGGCAGTACACCATGCACGCGGAGGGCTCGGTGCTGATCGAGTTCGGTCATACCAAGGTGCTCTGCACCGCGTCGGTGGAAGAGAAAGTGCCCCCCCACAAAAAGGGCAGCGGGGAAGGCTGGGTGACGGCCGAGTACGGCATGTTGCCGCGTGCAACCCACACCCGCAGTGCCCGTGAGGCCGCCAAGGGCAAACAGAGCGGGCGGACCCAGGAAATCCAGCGGCTGATCGGCCGCTCGCTGCGGGCCGTGTTCGACCTGAAGGCCCTGGGCGAACGCACCATCTCGCTTGACTGCGATGTGCTGCAGGCCGACGGGGGTACCCGCACGGCGGCCATCACCGGTGCTTTTGTGGCGGCCCAGGATGCGGTGAGCCAGTTGATGGCCGAGGGCAAGCTGGCCACATCTCCCATCAGGGACCATGTGGCGGCGATCTCGGTAGGCATCCTGTCCGGCCAGCCCTTGCTGGATCTGGAGTACGTGGAAGACTCGGCCTGCGATACCGACATGAATGTGGTGATGACCGGCGCTGGCCACTATGTCGAGGTGCAGGGCACCGCTGAGGGCGTGGCCTTTACGCGCAAGGAAATGGACGCGTTGCTGGCGCTGGCCGAGCAGGGCATTGGCGAGCTGGTTCGCCTGCAGAAGCACGCGCTCGGGCTCGCCTGAGAGGGTGAGAGGAAATCGGCCATGCCCGTCTTGAAACCCCAAACCACCGCTTGCGGCGTTGCAACTGCGCGCCGTAGCCCGAGCTACGGCTGTGCTTTGCGCCTTGCCGGCGGCGCTTTGGGTTGCCCTTTCGGGCACGCCCATTTCCCTCTCAGCCTCTGAGTCCATGGGCATGAAACTGGTCCTGGCCTCCAACAACAAGGGCAAGCTGGCCGAGTTGCAGGCGCTGTTTGCGCCGCTGGGTGTGCAACTGGTGCGCCAGGCCGACCTGGGCATTCCAGAGGCACCCGAGCCCCACCGCACCTTCATCGAGAACGCGCTGGCCAAGGCACGCCATGCGGCACGGGTCAGCGGCCTGCCGGCGCTGGCCGACGATGCCGGTCTCTGTGTGGAGGCTTTCGGCGGCCTGCCTGGCGTTGACACCGCCTACTACGCCACACAGTTCGGCTACGAGAAGGGCGACGACAACAACGTGCGTGCGCTGCTGGAACAGATGCGTGGTGTGACCGACCGCCGTGCGGCGCTGGTCAGCACGCTGGTGGCGCTGCGCAACGCCGACGACCCGGAGCCCTTGGTGGCCACGGGGCGTGCGCCGGGGTTGATCACGCAGGAGCCGATCGGCGAGAACGGCTTCGGCTTTGATCCGGTGATGTTCCTGCCCGAGTTCGGCCAGACCTTTGCGCAATTGCCCACCGAGGTCAAGAACGCCAACAGCCACCGGGGCCGCGCAGCTCAGCAGATGCTGGAGCTGATGCGCACCCGCTGGATGGCATGAATTCTCCGGAGCAGCTCCAGCACTGGATGCGGCCGGGCACGCTGCAGCTTCAGGGGCTGCCGCCGCTGTCGCTCTATGTCCACCTGCCCTGGTGCCTGAAGAAGTGCCCCTATTGCGATTTCAATTCGCACGAGTGGAGTGCGTCGGCCCGGGTCGGCGAGACCATGCCCGAGCAGGCCTACGTCGAAGCGGTCATGGCCGATCTGGAGGCCGCATTACCCCTGATCTGGGGGCGCACGGTGCACAGTGTGTTCATCGGGGGGGGCACACCCAGTCTGTTCTCGCCCGAGTCCATCGACCAACTGCTGGCGGGGGTGAGAGCTCGGGTGCGTCTGGAGCCGGGTGCTGAGGTGACGCTGGAAGCCAACCCTGGCACCTTCGAGAAGGACCGTTTCAAGGCCTTCCGCTTTGCCGGCGTGACGCGGCTGTCGATCGGGGTGCAGAGTTTTCACGACGCCCACCTCAAGGCGCTGGGCCGGGTGCACGACCGCGTGCAGGCGCTGGCGGCCATTGAGGAAGCGGCACAGGCCTTCGAGACCTTCAATCTGGACATCATGTACGCGCTGCCCGGGCAGACCCTGGCCCAGTGCGAGGAAGATATGCGCACAGCGCTGTCGTTTGCGCCGCCGCACATCTCGATCTACCACCTGACCATCGAACCCAATACGGTGTTTGCGAAGTTTCCACCGCAGGTGCCCGAGGACGACGATGCCTACGCCATGCTCGACCGCATCACCGAGCTGACCACGGCCAAAGGGCTGGAGCGCTACGAGGTATCGGCCTATGCGCGCCCTGGGCATCGGTGCTGGCACAACCTGAACTACTGGCAGTTTGGCGATTACCTGGGCATTGGTGCTGGCGCGCACAGCAAACTCAGCTTTGCGCACCGGGTGGTGCGGCAGGTCAGGGCTCGCGAGCCGCGTCTGTACATGGAGCGGGCGCGTGCCGGCGATGCGGTGGTGTCGGTGGACGAGGTGGCGCGCCGCGACCTGCCGTTCGAGTACATGCTCAATGCGCTGCGCCTGCGCGAGGGTTTCGCGCTGGATGAGGCAGTGGCCCGCACCGGCTTGCCCGTTTCAGCCTTGCGCCATGGCATTGACCAGGCGTGTGGTCTGGGCTGGCTCGTGGTGGATGGCGGCGTGGTGCGACCGACCGAGCAGGGTTTCGATTTCCTGAGCGACGTGCAGGCCCTGTTTCTGCCCGAATGAAACCGGGGTCCGCCGTCGGGCAAAGGTGGCTTCAAGCTGCCCATGCCGGGCTGTTGCATTCCAGGTTCGCGCTGCGAATCCCGTCCACGCTGGCCAGGCGAAGCCGCAAGGTGGCGACCGTTCCCTTGCCCAATTCGCTCTGCAAGGTCACAGAGCCACCGTGGATTTCGGCAATCTCCTTGACCAGGTTCAGGCCCAGCCCGGTGCCCGGGATGTTGCCTGAGGCGTCGGCCCGGTAGAAGCGCTCGAAGGCGCGCTCCAGTTGCTCGGGAGACATGCCGATACCTTCGTCCCGAACGTGGATGGCGAGCATGTCCGCGCCGTTGTGCACTTCTACAGCCGCATCAAGTGCAACCTGACCGCCTTGGGGCGAGTATTTGAAGGCGTTGCTCAGCAGATTGGTCAGCGCCTGATGGATCTTGCTGCCGTCTGCCTGGATGTGGACATCGGGGATCACGCCGACCATGACTTCGCGCTTGGTGTCAAAGCTGGCAATGCCGTCCACCACATCGCGCACCAGTGCACCCAGCGCCGTGGGGACAATGTGGAAGTCCTTGCCCTGGCGGGCTTCAATGCGGGAGAGATCCAGCAGTTCCTGTATCAGGTTGGACAGCAGGGTGCCCTGCTTGTGCACCGTTCGCAACAGGTCCTTCTGCTTTTCTTCCGAGTACTTGCGGTGGATCATGAGTTCGGTGAAACCCAGGATGCTGGCCAGTGGCGTGCGCAGCTCGTGGGCAGCGGTGGCCAGGAACTCGCTCTTGATGCGGTCCACCTCAGTCTGGTGGGTGACGTCTCGCAGGTACAGGATGGTTTCGCCGCTACCGCCGAGGTTGCGGCGCACTTCGCGCTCCAGAACCTTTCGTGCAGGCTGGGCGATGGCAATGATGTCGGTGCTCTTGTCGTTCCAGGCCTCAGTGATGCCGCGATAGTGGCTGCCTTCTTCCAGCAGGGTCTTGAACCAGACATCGAAGCGCTGCAGGCTGCACCAGCTCGGGATGTCGCCCACCATCTCCCTGAAGGCCGGGTTGGTGGAGATCAGCTCACCTTGCCTGTCAAACACCGCAAAGCCATCCGGGCTCAGATCGAAAGTCGCGTTGAGGCGCGCGGTGCGTTCGATCAGCCGTTGCTTGACCTCGACCTGTGCGGTAACGTCCTCGATCACGTTGATGTAGTGTGTGATGTCGCCATGAGCATCACGCACCGGCGAGACCGACAGCTTGTTGTAGAACATGCTGCCGTCCTTGCGGTAGTTTTTCAGGGTGATGGTCGCCTCGCCGCCATTGCGCACGGTCTGGTTCAGCGCCGCCAGATCGTCCCTGTCGGTCAGTGGCCCTTCCAGGATCGATGCATCACGTCCGAGCACCTCGTGCGGCGCGTAGCCGGTGATCCGGCAGAAGGCCGGGTTGGCATGCACGATAGGTTGCGGGTAGCGCCTGGCGTTGCTGATGGTGATGCCATTGAGCGTGCAGTCCACCACCCGGCCATACAGTGTCAGAAACTCTTCGGCCTGCTTCATATCGGTGAGGTCGCGCACGATGCAGGTGTAGCGGATGTCGGGATCGTCCGGTATCTCGCCCACCAGCAGCTCGACCGGAAACGACGTGCCTTCCTGGCGCAGAGCGGCCATCTCGAGTTGGCCGATGCGGCTCTGGGTGCTGTGGATCAGCATGCCATTGGTGATGAGTTCACGCAATCGATCGGCGTCGAGGCCTGGCAGCAGATCCTCCAATGGCAGACCTGTCATGTCTGCTGCGGCGCGCCCGAACATGCGCTCGGCAGCAGGGTTGACGCTGTCGATGACACCGTCTCGCCGGATGCCCAGAATGGCGTCGGCTGCGGTGTCCAGAATGGCGCGCAGCCGGCTCAGGCGCTGCTGGGTTTCGTGCATGCGCAAAGCCAGCTCCTGGGACGAACGGTTGAGGCTCCGACCAAGCTCCCGCACCTCACGGCTGCCCCAGCGCATGTGCAGGTGCTCCCCCGGGGTGGTGGCCAGTTGTGTCGAATAGCGGGCGAGTTCGCCGATGGGTCGGATCGCTCGACGCAAAAACGCCGTGAATAAGGCCAGTGCCAGCGCAATCAGGCTCAGGGATGTCACTGTCTCCACCATCCAGCCACGAAGGGCGTGGGCGCGACGCTCGGCAAAGCTGAACTCCAGCTCAACCCACCCGTGGCGGAGAAAGTCGTCGTAACCGTCTTCCCGCCGGTCACCGCCTCCGCGATTGCCCAGGATGGCCGCGTAGGCATGGATTTGCCCGTTGAACAGCGCGTAGCGGCTGCCCGGTGGTGTGGCGGTGTTGTCCTGACCCGGGTAAATGACCCTCGGCTCCTGGTCTGCTCCAAGGGTCAGGCGAATCACCCGCTGTCCGCCGGGACGAACCACCTCCACCGCCCGGACGCCAGGCATGGCCAGGAGTTCCTGCAGAGCAGACTCCAGAGTGGGCAGGTCCCGGTCCAGCATGGGTCTGATGGACGCCTGTGCCGCCAAGGCCGCCAGAGCTTGTGACCATTGAAGGCTGTCCTTCAAGGTCTGATCGTCGTTTCTTCGGAAGGAAGCGGCGCTGATCAGGACGCTGCCCAGCAGGGTGACGAAGACCACCATCCACAGAATCTGTGTCTTGATGGAGCGCTGGGAGAACCAGCGAATCACCGGCATGATGAGCGAGACCATGGCGGCCCTACCGGCGTCGCTGGCTGGAGCGCATGGCCGCAGCCTGTTTCAATGACGTATGGGAAAAAGACAGCGATGCACTCATACGGTCCTGCCAAGCATCTCGTCGACCATGTCGAGCAACTTCAGCGGGCTGAAAGCCTTTGTCAGGTAGGCATCGCAGCCTACCTTGGCACCCTGCTCCAGGTCTTCCTTCTGAGCTCGTGCAGTCAGCAGAATGACCTTGGTGTGCCGCTTCAGCTCGGGGTCTTTTTTGACTTTGTCGCAAACCTGGTAGCCGTCGAGTTCACCGGGCATCATCACGTCCAGCAGCATGACGTTGGGCTTGAGATCCTGGGCACGGCGCCATCCTTCTGCGCCATTTTCGGCCTCGAAGACCTCGGCATCGTCCAGGTGTTGCAGGGTCAGACGAATGAGCTTGCGGATGTCCGGCTGGTCGTCGACGATGAGAATGCGGGCGGTCATGAGGCTTTCCTCGGGCGGCTGCGTGCCAGAAGCCGCGACAGGTCTTCGGCGTAGATCTGGGCCTGGAGCATATCCAGGTGGTGTGTGTTGCGACGCGGTGCGCCGGTCGGCAGCTCCAGCATCACCTTCAGTTCGTCGGGCGCTTCCTGGTCGATGCGCAGTCGCCCGCCGTGCAGCTGCATGATCCGCTGCGCCAGGGGCAAACCGATGCGCAGCACCGGGGGGGCCGGATCGGGCTTGCCGTCAGGCAGCAAGGCCGGCCGGAACACCGAGGCGGCGTGGCGCTGCAGCAGCGTCGCCGACAGGGCACCCATGTTCGAAATGCTCACGAGCAGGTGCTGACCCGAGGATCTGAAACCGACTTCCACGCCCATGGGCGCGGCGGTGCGGGCTTCGTTTCTTGAGTGGATGATGGCGTTGTGCAGGCACTCCAGCAGGGCACGTCGCAACAGCTTGCGGCTGCCATAGATGGGTGGAAGATCCTCCTTTTCGCCACTGAGGACCAGGGTGACCCCCTTGCTGCTGGCCAAGGGTGACAACTCCTGGGCTGCTTCGCGCACCATGTCGACAAGGATCACGCGCTCGTCGCTGATGAGCACGTCCTCGCCGAACACGTCCACCAGGTCGACCATGCGATCCAGTCGCTCGGTCAGGTTCAGCAGGCTGTCCTTGAGGGCCAGCATGGGCTCGGGTATGGGCGCGCCGCGCGTCTGGCTCAGGGCGTCTTGAATCGGGGGAATCAGGTCGGCCCGTATGAGCTCCATGATCTGCTGCAGAGACAGGCGCTGGTCGGTGACCGGAGCCGGCGGTCCACCGCCGGGTTCGACCGCCGGTTCGGGCTCTACCAGAGTGACGGACATGGCCACAAGGCCGGCAATGGGACGCGGTGCACACCGGCATTCCAGCTGCACGATACCGGTATCGGCCATGACCTCGACACGCAGGGCTCCCTCTGGCGCTGTCTGGCCCCGGGCGATGTCACGCACCAGCTGTCGAACGTCCGGATCACTGCCCAGCACCAGGGCCGGACGGCAGGCCAGGGACCGGGCCGTCTGGTTGGCAAACACCACATGGGCTTCACCGTCAAACAGCAACACCGGGCTGCCCAGCAGGTCCAGCAAGACCAGCAGCGGATTGTTGTTTGTCTGAGCAGCAGCCATGGAATCCGGGAATACCCGTCCGGTGAAGTTCGTCTGCCTTGTCTATCGGCAAGAACTTGTCGGGCTTGAGGGCGCACGGAAACCTGGCCAGCCGGTGCGGTGTGTGCTGGCGGAGACGGTGAGATTCGAACTCACGGACCCTTGCGGGTCGGCGGTTTTCAAGACCGCTGGATTAAACCACTCTCCCACGTCTCCTGGGCGTGCAGGCTGCAGCCATGATTCTAGCCGTAGCGTGGCCCTGTTCAGGCGGCCCCTGTCGGGTTGCTGTTCAGGCTGAAACCGACACGGGTGCGCCCGTTGGCCGACTCTGCGATGGCCAGGCCGTCGTGCATGCGGGCGATGGCGGCCACGATGGACAGACCCAGACCATGGTGGGGGCGCTCGAGTTCGCAGCGGGAGGCGTCGGCGCGGAAGAAGCGGTCGAACAGCCGGGGCAGATGGGCGGGTTCAATGGGGGGGCCCACGTTCTCCACCCAGACATGGGCACCACCGCCGGCCTCGGGACTGAGGTGCACCCGCAGACGAGAACCTTTTTTTGCGTAGCGGATGGCGTTGCCCAGCAGGTTGGACAGGGCACGCTTGATCAGGGCTTCGTCCACCGGGAGGCGCACGTCGCCTTCGATGTCGATGCCCAGCTGGGCCTCCTCCATGGGCGCCTCGTGGAATTCGATGACCTGCTGGACCAGTTCGGCCAGACTCACTGGCTGGCCACGTCGTGCCTTGATGCCGCGGTCGGCCTGGGCCAGGAACAGCATGTCATTCACGATACCGGCCAGGCGGTGCAGTTCTTCAAGGTTGCAGGCCAGGGTGTCGGTGAGCTCGGCATGGCTGCGTTCCCGGCTGAGGGCCAGCTCGGTCTGACCGATGAGGTTGGCCAGGGGCGTGCGCAGCTCGTGGGCCACGTCGGCGTTGAAGCCCTCAAGCTGGCTGTAGCTGGCCTGCACGCGTTCCATGAGGCCGTTGAACTGCTCGATCAGCGGCTGGAGCTCCTCGATGGGCACCGGCAGTGACAGACGCTGGTCGGGTTTGCGCACGTCGATGGCGCGCGTCTGGGCGGCCAGGTCGAGCAGTGGGCGCAGGTTGCAACGCACGCGCCAGAACGTGGCCCAGGCGACAAAGCTGCCGCCTGCCAGGGTGGCCATGACCAGCAGCCAGGCCATGCGTCGCGCGTGCCGGGCGTCTTCTGTGCAGTCGAGCACGAGCCTGCCCCGGTAGGCGTCGGGGCGTCCATTGGCGGCAATGTCGAAGCGCATTTCTCTCGTGGGGGCCAGGCCCACATCAAAGGTGGGCGAGGCGTCACGGTAGATCTCGATCTGGTCGGCGCGCACGACCTGGACAAAGGTGCCGGGTCGCCGTTCGGCCAGCCAGGCCAGTTTGGACATCATGTCGGCCTCGCCACCCTGGGCGTAGGCTTCTTGCAGCACCTCGGCCAGGATGGCGGTGTAGCCACGCAACTCCTGGTCCTGTTTGCTGACGAACAGCATGTGCGTGGCGGCGTAGGCGAGGGCCAGCAGCAGGCCCATGCCGATGACCGTCTGGGTGGCCAGCAGGAGAGACAGGCGCCGGCCGATGGAGTAGACGCAGGGGGTGCGGGCGGGCGCAGTGCCAGTGTTCATGTGCGTTCCTCGAGCACATAGCCCATGCCGCGCACGGTGTGCAGCAGCTTGGGTCTGAAGGGGTCGTCCATCTTGGCGCGCAGGCGCCGTACGGCGACTTCGACCACGTTGGTGTCGGAGTCGAAGTTCATGTCCCAGACCTGCTCGGCCAGGGTGGTGCGGGAGAGGATTTGCCCCTTGCGGCGAACCAGCAGGGTCAGCAGCGAAAACTCCTTGGCGGTCAGGTCCAGGCGCTGGCCGTCGCGCCAGACCTTGCGGCCGAGCAGATCGAGCTCCAGATTGCTCACCCCCAGGCGGGTGAGCTGGGTGCTTTCCGTCTGCGACGGCCCACGGCGCAGCAGGGCGCCGATGCGTGCCAACAGCTCGGAGAATGCAAAGGGCTTGACCAGGTAGTCGTCGGCACCGGATTGCAGTCCCTGAACCCGATCCTCCACCCGGTCTCGCGCGGTGAGCATGAGAACCGGGGTGTTGCGCTTCTCGCGCAGGGACGCCAGCACACCAAAGCCATCGACGCCGGGCAGCATGATGTCCAGCACGATCAGCTGGTAGTCACCTTCGGTGGCCAGGTAGCGACCTTCGATGCCGTCGCGTGCCACATCCACCGTGTAGCCGGACTCGGTCAGACCACGCCGAACGTAGTCGGCCAGTTTGGCTTCGTCTTCGATGACCAGGATGCGCATGGGAACGGTGAGGCAGGGCTGTGTGAGGAGCTGCAAATTATCCCGCCGCCCGTGCATGGGCTGGATTACAGATTCGTAATGCTTGTGTTCGTCAATCGCAAGATCCGGTTTCTACAGTTCAACCCATGCCGCAACGAACACGGCATGTTCGAAGTCTCCTCCTACCCTCACTTTTGTTCAGGAAACCATCATGAAACTCGCTACCCGCATCTTTGTCCCCGTCCTCATGTCTGTTGCCGCCGCCGGTTCGATGGCCTCCGAGCTGCCGCCGGAAGTGCCTTTCACCTCCGCCGCCAGCCGGGCCGAGGTGATGGCCCAGGCGGCCCAGGCCCTGCGCTCCGGCACCATTGCCGTCGGCAATGTCGATGTGACAGCGCCAGCGGTCGTCAGCGCACAGTCCCGCCAACAGGTGCGCGCCGAGGCCATCGCAGCCAACCGCCTGGGATTGATCGCGACCGGCGATGTGCAAGTGCAGCCGACCCCTGCCCAGCTGGAGCAACTGCGCATGGCCACCCGGCAGGCGGTGCAGGGTGGCGACCTGGCCCAGGGTGCCGCTGCCAGCGTCGTGCGCTGATCCCTCGGTCAGTCCGGCGAAATCAGGAAAGCGGCCTCCATGGGCCGCTTTTTTATGTTCGCAGTTCCCAGGTCAAGCCGGCTGCGCAGATGGGCTGCCCGTGTTGAGCAGGCCGCGCTTTTCGATGAAGCGGATCACGTCCTGGACCCCGTCCAGGGTCTTGAGGTTGGTCATGACCCAGGGGCGGCGGGCGGCGTCCGGGCGCATGCGAGCGGTGTCCTGTCTCATGACCTCCAGATCGGCGCCCACATGGGGTGCAAGGTCGGTCTTGTTGATGACGAACAGGTCGCTCTTGGTGATGCCGGGGCCACCTTTGCGCGGAATCTTCTCGCCGGCCGCGACGTCGATGACGTAGATGGTCAGGTCGGACAACTCGGGGCTGAACGTGGCGGCCAGGTTGTCGCCGCCGCTTTCGACGAAGATGACATCGGCGTCGGGGAAGCGCTCGAGCATGCGGTCGATGGCTTCAAGGTTGATGGAGGCGTCCTCGCGGATGGCGGTGTGCGGGCAGCCGCCGGTTTCCACACCCATGATGCGCTCGGCCGGCAGGGCGCCGCTGACCGTGAGCAGTCGCTGGTCTTCCTTGGTGTAGATGTCGTTGGTGATCGCAATGAGGTCGTATCGCTCGCGCATGGCCTTGCACAGCATTTCAAGCAAGGTGGTCTTGCCGGAGCCGACGGGGCCGCCGATGCCCACACGCAGGGGCGGCAGGGGTTTGGTGCGCTTGGGAATGTGGTGCAAGGGGTTCATGGCTCAGGATCTGAACAGTCGGGAATACTGGGTTTCGTGCCGGGCCGACAGGATGGCCAGGCCCGGCGAAAAGGACTGGCGTTCGTTGTCGCCCAGGGCCAGGGCATGGTCGACCGCGACGGGGATCTCGCGCGCCAGGCGGGCCAGGATACGCTGGCCGGCGCTTTGGCCGAGCGGAATGGCTTTGATGGCCGCCTGCACCAGGTTCTCTGACCAGCCAAAGGCAAAACCGATCAGACAGTCTCGCTCACTGCCCGGGCTGTGTGCAAGTGCACAGGCGCAGGCGACCGGGTAGCTGGGTGGATCGAGGCGGGCGGACTGCAACTGCGCACACAGGCCGTCGTCCAGATCGCCAAGCGAGCGGGTCCATTCCAGCAGCGATCGGCCCATCTGCTCGGTCTGCTGGCGCAGTTCGCGGGTTTCCCTGGTCTGCAGCACCCAGTCGTTGAGGGCCTGCAGGCGTGGCAGGTCACGGTCCCGCCAGGCGCGAATCGCCTGGGCCACGACGGGCAGGTCGCTGCGGGCCAGCCCCAGGTGGAGTTGGTCGGTGATCCAGTCGGATGCGCTGGCTTCGCTCTCGACCAGACCGGCATCGACCGCCGCTTCCAGCCCCTCGGAATAAGAGAATCCACCCACCGGCAGGGCCGGTGAGGCCAGCCACAGGATGCGCAGCAGTGCAGTGTCAGCCGTGTTTGTGGTGCTCGTGTCCATGTTCGTGCGCGTGGTCATGACCGTGGCTGTGGGCATGTCCATGACCATGACCATGACCGTGATCGTGATCGCGGCCACCGGCCCCGTGACCGTAGGCGCCGCCTTCAGGCTCGAAGGGCTCGCGCACCTCGGCCACATTCAGGTGCATGGCCCGCAGCATGTCGGCCAGCACGTGGTCCGGTTCGATCTTGAGGTGGTCGGGCTGCAGTTCGATGGGCACGTGGCGGTTGCCCAGGTGGTAGGCCGCCCGCATCAGATCGAAGGCTGGGTCGTGCGTGTGGCCGTGGTGGTGGTCGGTGCAGGCCGAGATGCGCAGCACGGGCTGCGGTGCAGCGACCACGCGCAGCAGCGTGCCGTCCTGGGTCAGCAGCACGTCACCACCGCGCACAACCGTGCCGCGCGGCAGGAAACCCCCGACCTGCCGGCCGTCGGAGGTTTCGGCGTCGAAGCGGCTTTTCTGGCGGATGTCCCAGTCGAGTGTGAGCGTGGCGGCGCGCTGCAGCAGCACAGTGGCCAGCCCCTGGCCACGGGCGATGAGTTTGGAAGCTTGAAGCATGTGGTTCGTCCCTGTGTGGACGGGGTCACCGCCGGCCCCATGCCGGTCGGCTCGTTCCCGCGTCAGAACAGGAAGTATCGCTGCGCCATGGGCAATCGGGTGGCGGGCTCGCAGGTCAACAGCACACCATCGGCCCGCACGGTGTAGCGCTGGTGGTCGATTTCCATCACCGGCAGGTGGCTGTTGTGCACCATGCTGACTTTGGTGACGCTGCGGCAGTTCTGCACGGCGACGGTGGTCTTGGCCAGGTCGTAGCGTTGCGCCACACCCGCTGCCTGGGCGGCCTGCGAGACGAAGCTCAGGCTGCCCTTGGCCAGCGCACCGCCCAGGGCGCCGAACTGCGGACGGTAGTGCACCGGCTGCGGGGTCGGGATGGAGGCGTTGGGGTCGCCCATGGCGGCCAGCGCAATGCTGCCGCCCTTGAGGACCAGGGCCGGTTTGACGCCGAAGAAGGCCGGCTTCCAGATCACCAGATCGGCCCATTTGCCGACTTCGAGCGAGCCGACGATGTGCGATATGCCGTGGGCTATGGCCGGGTTGATGGTGTACTTGGCGATGTAGCGCTTGACGCGGAAGTTGTCGTTGCGGCTGCCGTCTTCAGGCAACGTGCCTCGCTGCGACTTCATCTTGTCGGCCGCCTGCCAGGTACGGATGATGACCTCGCCGACGCGGCCCATGGCCTGGCTGTCGCTGCTCATCATGCTGATGGCGCCCATGTCCTGCAGGATGTCTTCGGCGGCAATGGTTTCGCGGCGAATGCGGCTTTCGGCGAAAGCCAGGTCTTCCGGAATCGAAGCGTCCAGGTGGTGGCAGACCATCAGCATGTCGACGTGTTCGTCGAGCGTGTTGACGGTGTAGGGCATGGTCGGGTTGGTGGACGAGGGCAGGAAGTTGGACTCGCCCACCACGCGGATGATGTCGGGCGCATGACCACCTCCTGCGCCTTCGGTGTGGAAGGCGCAGAGTGTGCGCCCCTTGGTGGCTGCGATGGTGTCCTCCACAAAACCCGATTCGTTGAGCGTGTCGGAGTGCAGAGCCACCTGGGTGTCGGTTTCTTCGGCCACGTCCAGGCAATTGCTGATGGCGCTCGGGGTCGAGCCCCAGTCTTCGTGCAGCTTCAGCCCGATGACACCGGCTTCGATCTGTTCGCGCAGCGGATCGGGCTGGCTGACGTTGCCTTTGCCCAGGAAGCCGATGTTCACGGGCAGGGCGTCGGCCGCCTGCAGCATGCGTTCGATGTGCCAGGGGCCGGGTGTGCAGGTGGTGGCGAAGGTACCGGTGGCCGGTCCGGTGCCGCCGCCGAGCATGGTGGTGATGCCTGAAGCCAGCGCCTCGTCCACCTGTTGCGGACAGATGAAGTGGATGTGGCTGTCGATGCCGCCGGCGGTGACAATGCTGCCTTCGCAGCTGATGATCTCGGTGCCGGCGCCGATGACGATGTCCACGCCCGGTTGCGTGTCGGGGTTGCCGGCCTTGCCGATGGCGACGATGCGGCCGTCCTTGAGGCCAATGTCGGCCTTGACGATGCCCCAGTGGTCGATGATGAGGGCATTGGTGAGCACCGTGTCCACTGTGCCTTCAGCGCGCGTTCGCTGCGACTGTGCCATGCCATCGCGGATGGTCTTGCCGCCGCCGAACTTGACTTCTTCGCCGTAGCCGCCGGCGGCCAGGGTGTAGTCCTGCTCGACCTCGACGACCAGTCCGGTGTCGGCCAGGCGCACGCGGTCGCCGACGGTGGGGCCGAACATGTCGGCATAGGCTCGTTTGGGAATGCTGGCCATGTCAGAGCGTTCCTTGTTTCAGAGCTTGCTTTGTGTCAGGCCACGAAACCCGAACACGACCCGCTCACCAGCGTAGTCGACCAGCTCGACAGTGCGCTGCTGGCCTGGTTCGAAGCGCACCGCTGTGCCACTGGCGATGTTCAGGCGCATGCCTTTTGCGACCGCCCGGTCGAAATCGAGAGCCCCATTGGTCTCGGCAAAGTGGTAGTGCGAGCCGACCTGGATCGGCCGGTCGGCGGTGTTGCGGACCAGCAGGGTCAGCGCGCGGCGACCGGGATTGAGATCGCGGTCGCCATCGTCGGTGAACAGTTCGCCAGGGATCATGGCGGTTCTCAGAGCTGGGTGACCAGGTAAGCGCCCGCCACGCCGACGGCGGTGCCCAGCCCGCCCAGGGCCACATGGCGCCGCTCGGCCAGGATGCGCCGGATGGTCAGGCCGATGCCCACACCACCGAGGTGCAAGGCGGCCGTGGTGATCAGGAAACCAATGGCGTAGCCCGCGAAACCGGTGTCAGGTGTTTCCGAGCCGTGGGCCAGACCGTGCAGGGCGGCGGCCATGGCAATCAGGCCCAGCCCGGTGGCGGGCGCCAACGGTTGGCGGGCGGTGATCAGCATCAGGCCGAACAGCACCACCGACAGCGCCACGCCGTGTTCCAGGTAGGGCACGCCCACGCCCAGCATGCCCAGGGTGGCGCTAACGATCAGGGCCAGCAGGAAGGCGGCCGGGCCCTGCCATGCCTTGCCGGCGGGCAACGCCGAGACCGACCAGACGCCCACCGCCACCATGGCCAGCAGGTGGTCAGGGCCGAAGGGGTGTACCAGGCCTTCCATCAGGCTTTCGGTGCCATGGCCGGTGTGGGCCTGGGCTGCCAGGGCCAGGGAGGTCAGGGCGGTGGCGATCAGGGATCGGGTGATCAGCTTCATGGTGGTCTCTGCTTGGGTATCAGGGGATCGGGGTGTGGACCGTGACGAGCTTGGTGCCGTCGGGGAAGGTGGCTTCAACCTGGATGTCCGGGATCATCTCGGGCACGCCCTCCATCACGTCGTCGCGGGTGAGCACCTCGCGGCCCTCGCTCATGAGCTGGGCCACGGTCTTGCCGTCGCGTGCGCCCTCCATGACAGCCGCGGTGATCAGCGCCACGGCTTCGGGGTAGTTGAGCTTGAGGCCGCGTGCCTTGCGCCGCTCGGCCAGCAAGGCGGCGGTGAAGATGAGCAGCTTGTCTTTTTCTCGGGGCGTCAGTTCCATGGTGTGATGATGCCAGTGCTTTGGGAGCCCGTCAGCAAGTAGCGTGCCCCGATGGTCCGAAGTCGGCGATGTGGCACGGAAGCTGCACCGGGCAGGCGGTGAGCGCGACTTCGAACCCCCCCCCCAACCCGCCGCCTGATGCGCAGGCGGGGCAGGGTCATGGACAGCCGACCCAGCGCATCATCAAGGTGCGTCGGGACTACAACTCCTGGGTGGCCAGCGAGACCATGGAAGACTATGCGCTGCGCTACACGCCGCAGCGCTTCCGAAAGTGGAGCGAGTGGCGGGTGGGCAACACGGCCTTCGGCGTGGCGTCCTTCCTGATTCTGGAAGCGGTGGGGGCGACCCTGCTGGTGCAGTACGGATTCATCAACGCCTTCTGGGCGATTGTGGCAACCGGCCTGATCATTTTTGCGGCCGGGCTGCCCATCAGCGTGTATGCGGCCCGCTACGGGGTCGACATGGATCTGCTCACGCGGGGCGCAGGCTTTGGTTACATCGGCTCGACCATCACCTCGCTGATCTACGCCTCGTTCACCTTCATTTTTTTTGCGCTGGAGGCCGCGGTCATGGCCTACGCACTCGAACTGGCGCTGGACATTCCACCGGCCTGGGGCTACCTGATCTGCGCGCTGGTGGTGATTCCGCTGGTCACGCACGGGGTGTCCGTCATCAGCCGCTTCCAGGTCTGGACCCAGCCGTTGTGGCTGGTGATGATGGTGGTGCCTTTTGTGGCTGTGTGGTGGTATGCGCCACAGGCATTCACCGAAGTGGTGCATTACGGAGGCGAAAGCGGTGCAGGGGCACAGTTCAATTGGCACCTGTTTGGTGCGGCCTTGACGGTGGGCATTGCGCTGATCACCCAGATGGGCGAGCAGGCCGATTACCTGCGTTTCATGCCCGAACGCCGACCCGGTCATGGCCTGCGCTGGTGGGCCGGGGTGCTGGCCGGTGGCCCCGGCTGGGTGGTGATCGGTGTGCTGAAGATGCTGGGCGGGGCCGTGCTGGCCTACCTGGCCATCAGCCACATGGTGCCGCCCGAGCGCGCGGTGGACCCGAACCAGATGTACCTGGCGGCCTACGAGTTCGTGTTTCCGGCCTATGGCTGGGCGGTCGCCGCCACGGCGCTGTTCGTGGTGGTCTCGCAGATGAAGATCAACGTGACCAACGCGTACGCGGGGTCGCTGGCCTGGAGCAACTTTTTTTCGCGCCTCACACACAGCCACCCGGGCCGGGTGGTGTGGGTGGTGTTCAACACCCTGATCGCCTTCATGCTGATGGAGATGAGTGTGTTCCAGGCGCTGGGCGAGGTGCTGGGCCTCTACAGCAACATCGCCATCGCGTGGATCATGGCGGTGGTGGCCGACCTGGTCATCAACAAGCCGCTGGGCTGGTCGCCGCGAGGCATCGAGTTCAAGCGTGCCCACCTGTATGACATCAACCCGGTCGGCGTGGGCGCCATGGTGCTGGCTTCTGTGCTGGCCATCGCGGCGCACCTGGGCCTGATGGGGGCCGGGCCGCAGGCCTTTTCGGCGGTGATCGCCATGGTGACGGCCCTGGTGACGGCGCCGCTCATCGCCTGGGCCACGAAGGGCCGCTACTACATCGCGAGGTCGGCAGAAAGCAAGGTGTCCTGGAGCGACTTTCGACCGTTGGAGAAGAGGGGAGACGCCGAAGGCGGCGCGTGGGGTATCCACAAGTGCGTGATTTGCGAGCGGGAGTACGAGGGTCCGGACATGGCCCATTGTCCGGCCTACCAGGGGCCGATCTGCTCGCTGTGCTGCACGCTGGATGCCCGTTGTGGCGACCTGTGCAAACCCCACGCGCGGCTGTCGGTGCAGTGGCAGGGGGCCTTGCAGCGCCTGTTGCCCAGGCGCATGTGGCCTTACCTGGAAGCGGGACTGGCGCACTACCTGCTCATCATGCTGGTGATGGCACCGGTGCTGGCGGCCGTGCTGGCGTTGCTGTATCGGCAGCAGGTGCAGGGCCTGGACCAGGGCTTGCCGTCGGTGGCCGACCCCAGCCTGCTCGACGCCGCCCTGCGCTCGGGCTTCATCCAGGTTTATGCGGTGCTGCTGCTGATTGCCGCCACCGTGGCGTGGTGGCTGGTGCTGGCCCACAAGAGCCGCGAGGTCGCGCAGGAGGAGTCGAACCGCCAGACCCTGCTGCTGATGCAGGAGATCGAGTCGCACCAGCGCACCGATGAGGCCCTGCAGCAGGCGCGGCGTGCGGCCGAGGCCGCCAACCAGGCCAAGACGCGCTACATCAGCACCATCAGCCACGAACTGCGCACACCGCTCAACAGCATCCTGGGCTATGCGCAGCTGCTGCAGGAAGACGCCGACATGGCGCCGCACCGCGCGCAGGCGATCCAGGTGATCAACCGAGGTGGCGAGCACCTGCTGTCACTGATCGAGGGCACGCTGGACATTGCGCGCATCGAGTCCGGTCGCATGGCCCTGGATGTGCGGCCCATGGCCTTTGCTGACAGCCTGCGCGAGGTGGCTCGCATGTTCGAGCTGCAGGCGGCGGCCAAGGGCCTGCATTTCGAGTTCCGCTGTGCCACCCGGCTGCCGGCCACGGTCCGCGCTGATGAAAAGCGTCTGAGGCAAATCCTGATCAACCTGCTCGGCAATGCGGTGAAGTTCACCCGGGAGGGATCGGTCTGCCTGCAGGTCAGCTACGCCCGCGAGATGGCCCAGTTCGAGGTGCGCGACACCGGTCCGGGCATGGAGCCCGCGGAGCTGGAGCGGGTCTTCGAGCCCTTCGAGCGCGCCGGTGCATCCACAAGCGAGGGCGCAGTGCCAGGCAGCCCGGGTACCGGTCTGGGCTTGACGATTGCCCGCATGCTGACCGACCTCATGGGCGGCGAGATGACGGTGCGCAGTGCCCCGGGGGAGGGGACGGTGTTCACGGTGCGCCTGTTCCTGCCCGAATCGCACGCTGCGCTGCAGGCCGCGGACAACGGAGCACGTGCGCCGGTTGGCTACCTGGGGCGACGGCGCCAGGTGCTGGTGGTGGACAACGAAGAGGCGGACCGCGAACTGCTGTCGCACTGGTTGCAGCCGCTCGGGTTCGACGTGAAGCTGGCCACCAGCGGACACGATGCGCTGGGCCTGCTGGAAGGTCTGCGGCCCGGCGATGCGGCCGCTCCCGATGCCATCTTCATGGACCTGGCCATGCCGGGTATCGATGGCTGGGAGACCATCAGGCGGCTGCGCCGAATGGGTTGGGAAGAAGTGCCGGTGGCCATCGTGTCGGCCAACGCATTCGACCGCGGTTTGCTGGACGAATTGGATGGGCAGGCCGAGGCACCGCCGCAGGACTTTTTTGTCAAGCCGGTGCGGCGCAGCGATTTGCTGGCCTGGCTGGGCCAGAAACTGGGGCTCGACTGGGTGCGTGCCGATGCCATGCCTGCGGCGCCAGCTCCATCGCCTGCCAGGCCGGTAGTGCCCATTCGTTGCGACGAGCTGGCCCCGTTGCTGGAGCGTGTGCGGCTGGGTTACCCGCGCGGCATCGTGGAGTGGCTCGACGCCTGGGTGCAAGAGCGTCCCGAGCAGGCCGAACTGGTTCAGTCGATCAAGCTGCTGGCGCGCGAGTTCCGCTTCGAGGCCATCGAACAGCAGCTGCAGGCCCTGTGTGTGGCCGACACCGACCCCCAGACGCCATGAACCCGGGAACTGACCTGCTGCAGGACAAGGAGCGCGCCCGACCGGTGGGCGACGCGGTGGTGGTGCTGATCGTCGATGACGTGCCCGACAACGTCGCACCCCTGCACGACGCACTGGATGCCGCCGGCTACACGGTCCTGGTGGCCCTGGACGGCGAGAGCGCGCTGCGCCGGGCCCGGCAGGCGCGGCCGGATGTGATCCTGCTCGATGCGGTGATGCCGGGCATCGACGGTTTCGAGGTGGCGCGCCGCCTGAAGGCCGACACGTCGACCGCGCACATCCCCATCATCTTCATGACCGGGCTGACCGAGACCGAGCACCTGGTGGCGGCGCTGGACGCGGGCGGCACCGACTACGTGACCAAGCCCATCAAGCCGCGTGAGGTGATGGCCCGCATGGGGGTGCACCTGCGCAGTGCCCGCCACGCCCGCGACGGCGCGGTCGAACGTGAGCAGGCCCGCAACGCGCTGGACGCCTTCGGCTACGCCACCATCACCGTGCGCGAGCGCGATGGCCGGCTGATGTGGCAAACACCGCTGGCGCGCGACCTGCTGCAGCGCTACTGCGGCACCCACGCCCCCGAAACTCCCGCCCCCGTGCTGCAGTGGCTGCGGCGCCACCTGCCCGACCTGCAGTTGCCCGGCCGGGCGGCCCAGGAACCTCCTCGGCTGACCCTGGAGAACGGCCCGCGGCGCCTGACCTTCCGCCTGCACCTGCAGGTGGGCGACCCCGAGGACGCCAGCCCCAACGGCGAGGGGGGTGACTGGCTGATCGTCATGCAGGAAACTTCGGATGCCAGCGTGCTCGAAGCCCTGGCCCAGGCCTTTGGCCTGACCGCGCGCGAGGCCGAGGTGCTGTACTGGGTGGCCAAGGGCAAGATCAACCGCGACATCGGCGACATCCTGGGTGCCAGCCCGGCCACGGTGAAAAAGCACCTGGAGCGCATCCACGCCAAGATGGGGGTGGAAACGCGCACCGCGGCGGCGGCCATGGCCATCAATCGCGTACCGCTGCTGCAGCCGAGGCAGGGCATCTGAGCCCTGCATACGCCACCCGGCGTACAGACGCCCCTCAGGGTTCTCCCTAGCATCCGTCTGACCCCTCCGAAAGGCCCGCCACGGGCGATTCGGCGGCGACAGTCAGTCCCTTCAACGAATGCTCTTGGAACCTGGAGAAGCGCCATGCAGAACTCACGTCGATTCACGCTCAAGGCCCTGTCCGCAGCGGCCACCGTTGCCACCCTGGGTGGCCTGGCGGCCTTGCCCGCCCACGCACAGGAGACCATCAAGGTCGGTGTGCTGCACAGCCTGTCGGGCACCATGGCCATTTCGGAAACCGTGCTCAAGGACACGGTGCTGATGGCGATTGAGGAGATCAACGCCAAGGGCGGCGTGATGGGCAAGAAGCTCGAACCCGTGGTGGTGGATCCGGCGTCGAACTGGCCGCTGTTTGCCGAGCGTGCCCGCCAGCTGCTGACGCAGGACAAGGTGGCGGTGGTGTTCGGCTGCTGGACCTCGGTGAGCCGCAAGTCGGTGCTGCCGGTGTTCGAGGAGCTCAACGGCCTGCTGTTCTACCCGGTGCAGTACGAGGGCGAAGAGCTCTCGCGCAATGTGTTCTACACCGGCGCCGCGCCCAACCAGCAGGCGATTCCGGCGGTGGAGTACCTGATGAGCCGCGATGGCGGTTCGGCCAAGCGCTTTGTGCTGCTGGGCACCGACTACGTGTACCCCCGCACCACCAACAAGATCCTGCGCGCTTTTCTGAATTCCAAGGGCATTCCGGACAGCGACATCATGGAGGAGTACACGCCTTTCGGCCACTCCGACTACCAGACCATCATCCGCAACATCAAGCAGTTCGCCAGCCAGGGCAAGAAGACCGCGGTGGTCTCGACCATCAACGGCGACTCCAACGTGCCTTTCTACCGTGAGCTGGGCAACCAGGGCATCAAGGCGACCGATGTGCCGGTGGTGGCCTTCAGCGTGGGCGAGGAAGAGCTGCGCGGTGTCGACACCAAGCCCCTGGAAGGCCACCTGGCGGCCTGGAACTACTTCATGAGCCTGAAGAACCCGACCAACGACGAGTTCACCAAGAAGTGGGCCGCCTACGCCAAGGCCAAGAACATTCCGGGCCACCGCGACCGTCCGCTGACCAACGACCCGATGGAGGCGACATACATCGGCATCAACATGTGGAAGCAGGCGGTGGAGAAAGCCAAGTCGACCGACGTGGACAAGGTGATCGAAGCCATGGCGGGCCAGACCTTCCGTGCGCCCAGCGGCATCGTCAGCAAGATGGACGAGAAGAACCACCACCTGCACAAGAGTGTGTTCATCGGCGAGGTGCGCGCTGACGGCCAGTTCGACGTGGTCTGGAAGACCCCGGGCCCGGTGCGTGCACAACCCTGGAGCCCCTTCATTCCTGAGAACAAGGGCAAGAAGGACGAGCCGGCACCCAAGCGGTAAGCGCTTGGCGGGATGTCAGTGTCCCGGTCGTGCTGTGTTGGGCCGACCGTGGGCGCTGGCGCACCGATGGATATTGATCGATGTCACCAAGACCCGACCTGGATGGGCTTGGGTTGACCAGCCAGTGAAGGATGGACCATGTGTCCCCAACCCCCCTTGAACATGATCCGCCTCCTGAGCCTCTGTCTGGCCTGGCTGATGATGGCCCTGCCGGCGCAGGCCATGACCACCGACGATGCCCTTGCCGTCGTGGAGGGCGGGGTGGCCGATCGCATCGACGCCTTGAACCGTCTGGTGGTGGACCCGGACGAGCGGGCGGCGGCGCTGATCCGGGCCCTGGCCGAGCGAGAGGTGCAGGTGTTCGAGGGACAGGTTTTCATCACGAATGCCGATGGGGTGCGCGACGCGGTGACGGGTGAGCCCGCCGAACTGCCGGAGGGGGCACAGGATGTGATGCTCAACAACCGCATGCGCAGCGCCCTGCAGGGCGCGCTGGCTGCGTTGGACCTTATTGGAGCACCTGCGGCGCGCCAGCGCGAGGCGGCGGCCACCTTGCAGCGGCGGGCTTTCGGTGAGCCTGACAGCGATATGCTGCCCCTGCTGGAGCGGGCGCTGGCGAGCGACCTGGACGAAACCGCCAGGGCCTCGCTGCTCATGGCCCAGGCGGCGGTGCTGCTGGGCAGCGATGACGAGGCCCGCCGGCTGGAGGCGGCCGTGAAGCTGGGCCAGGCGCGCCAGCCGGTCGTGCGGCCCTTGCTGCTGCAGCAGATCGAGCGCGAGAGCAGCGAAGAAGTCAAGGAAGCGCTGCGCAAATCGCTGTCGGCGCTGGAGCGATCGCTTCAGCGCAACGCGGCCCTGGCGCAGGTGTTCTCGGGGGTGAGTCTGGGCAGCATCCTGCTGCTGGCTGCGCTGGGTCTGGCCATCACCTACGGGCTGATGGGCGTCATCAACATGGCGCACGGTGAACTCATCATGATCGGCGCTTACGCCACCTGGCTGGTGCAGGTGGCGTTCAGGCAGTGGCTGCCCGACTGGTTCGACTGGTATCTGCTGGCCGCCATGCCGGTGGCCTTCATGGCCTCGGCCCTGGTGGGCGCGGCCATGGAGCGCAGCGTGATCCGCTACTTGTACAACCGGCCGCTGGAGACGCTGCTGGCCACCTGGGGAATCAGCCTGGTGCTGATGCAGGGCGTGCGCAGCCTGTTCGGCGCACAGAACGTCGGCGTTGAAAACCCGGTCTGGATGAGCGGCAGCGTGACCCTGCTGGGCAACCTCACCCTGCCCTGGAACCGCATCTTCATCATCGTGTTTGCCGCCATGGTGCTGCTGGGCGTGGCCATGCTCATCAGTCGCACGCGGCTGGGCCTGTTCGTACGCGGTGTGACCCAGAACCGGCCGATCGCCGCCTGCATGGGCGTCAACACGGCGCGCATCGACACCTACGCCTTCGCGCTGGGTTCGGGCATTGCCGGTCTGGCCGGCTGCGCGCTGAGCCAGATCGGCAACGTGGGGCCCGACCTCGGTCAGAACTACATCATCGATTCCTTCATGGTGGTGGTGCTCGGCGGTGTCGGCCAGATTGCCGGCACGGTGTACGCCGCGCTGGGCCTGGGTGTGCTCAACAAGTTCATCGAGGGCTGGGCGGGCGCCGTGCTGGCCAAGATTGCGGTGCTGGTTTTCATCATCGTGTTCATCCAGAAACGTCCGCAAGGCATCTTTGCGTTCAAAGGAAGGGAAGCATGAGTCCCCGTTCTGTCAAGCTCCCTGAGCCCGGACCGTTGCTCACGCGCGGCGGCTGGAGCGCCTTCATGGTGGCCCTGCTGGTGGTCTGCGCAGTGGCACCGGTGCTCAACCTGATGGTGCCCAAGGACAGCGTGTTCCACCTCTCGGACTACATGGTCGGACTGCTGGGCAAGATCATGTGCTACGCCATCTGTGCCCTGGCCATGGACCTGATCTGGGGCTACACCGGCATCCTGAGCCTGGGGCATGGCCTGTTTTTTGCCCTGGGCGGGTATGTGATGGGCATGTACCTGATGCGCCAGATCGGCACCGACGGCCATTACAGGAGCGAACTGCCCGACTTCATGGTCTTTCTGGACTGGAAGGAGTTGCCCTGGCACTGGGCGCTGTCCGACAGCTTCATCGCGACCGTGTTGCTCATCGTGCTGGTGCCGGGGCTGGTGGCCTTTGTGTTCGGCTACTTTGCCTTCCGCTCGCGCATCAAGGGGGTGTATTTCTCCATCATCACGCAGGCGCTGACCTTTGCCGCCATGCTGCTGTTCTTTCGCAACGAGACCGGCTTTGGTGGCAACAACGGTTTCACCGACTTCAAGCGCATCCTGGACATCCCGATCGCCACCCAGGGCATGCGCATGACGCTGTTCGTGATCACCGGCCTGACGCTGCTGGGCTTTTTCCTGTGGGCCAAGTGGCTGGTGGGCAGCAAGTTCGGCCGGGTGCTGCAGGCGGTGCGCGACGCCGAGAGCCGGGTCATGTTCTGCGGCTACAACCCCTTGCCCTACAAGCTCACCATCTGGACCGTCTCGGCGGTGATGTGTGGCGTGGCGGGCGCGCTCTACGTGCCGCAGGTCGGCATCATCAACCCCGGCGAGATGAGCCCGGCCAACAGCATCGAGATCGCCATCTGGACGGCGGTGGGCGGCCGCGCCACGCTGATCGGGCCGATCGTCGGCGCCTTCATCGTCAACGGGGCCAAGAGCGTGCTGACGGTGAACTTTCCCGAGTACTGGCTGTACTTCCTGGGGGGGCTGTTCATTGTGGTGACCCTGTTCATGCCGCAGGGTGTGGTGGGTCTGGTGCGTCGCTGGCTTCGCCGGCCTGAACGCGGGACCGAGGCGCGACAGGAGCCAGCCCGGCCGACGGGAGCAGAGCCATCGGGTCAGCAGGCGCAAGAGCTGCCCATGGGTGCTCAGGCCGCGGAGGGCAAGGCATGACCCCGGATCTGATGGAGGCGGGTGCCCAGCGCCTGCACGAGGCCCAGGTGCGCAGCAGCACCTCGTCGGGAGATCGATTCCCCGGTTATGGCCGGGTGGTCGTGCCCGGTGAGGTGGACGTCACCCACGGGCGCATCCTGTACCTGGAGGATGTGAACGTCAGCTTTGACGGGTTCAAGGCGATCAACGGTCTGTCGCTGGACATCGCACCGGGTGAACTGCGTTGTGTGATCGGGCCCAATGGCGCCGGCAAGACGACGATGATGGACATCATCACCGGCAAGACGCGCCCCGACAGCGGCCAGGTGTATTTCGGCAGCACCATCGACCTGCTGCGCTTTCGCGAGGCCGACATCGCCGCCATGGGCATTGGCCGCAAGTTCCAGAAGCCCACGGTGTTCGAGCAGCTGAGCGTGTTCGAGAACCTGGAACTGGCGCTGGCCGCCGACAAGCGTGTGGCCAGCAGTCTGAAGTTCCGCTTGAACGGAACACAGAAGGACCGCCTGGCCGAGGTGCTGGAAACCATCCACCTGACCGAACAGGTCGAGCGCCCGGCCGGTCTGCTCAGCCATGGCCAGAAACAGTGGCTGGAAATCGGCATGCTGCTGATGCAGGACCCCAAGCTGCTGCTGCTGGACGAGCCCGTGGCGGGCATGACCGACGAAGAGACCGAACGCACCGCGCAGCTGTTCCTGTCCCTCAAGGGCAAGCACTCGCTGATGGTGGTGGAACACGACATGAGCTTCATCCGCACGATTTCTGAAAAGGTGACGGTGCTTTGTGACGGGACGGTGCTGGCGGAGGGCACGCTGGATGAGGTGCAGGCAGATGAACGGGTGATCGAGGTGTACCTTGGGCGCTGACCTTTGCTTTTTGTCTGGGGTGGGTTGGCCGGGGCGAGATCCGGTCCACGCCCCCCAAACAAGCGGCTCCCATCAGAAAGGAGCAGGGCAAGCCAGATCGAAACCCGGCCAAGCCCATCACCCCCAACCCTTGATCAAAGAGCCCCCGCCATGAGCCTCCTGGAAGTCAAGAACGTCAACCAGTACTACGGTGGCAGCCACATCCTGCGCAACGTCAGCCTGACGGCCGAACTCGGCAAAGTCACCGTCGTGCTCGGGCGCAACGGGGTGGGCAAGACCACCTTGCTCAAGTCGCTCATGGGTCTGGTGCCCATCAAGAGCGGCAGCATCGTGCTCGACGGCAAGTCCATCGACAGGGCCACACCCTACGAGCGCGCCCGGCTGGGCATGGGCTTCGTGCCGCAGGGGCGCGAGATCTTTGCGCGTCTGACGGTCCAGGAGAACCTGCACATGGGACTGGCCTACAAAAAGGGTGGCACTCCGGTGCCGGCCGAATTGTTCGAGCTGTTCCCGGTGCTCCAGCAGATGCTGAGGCGCCGCGGCGGTGACCTCTCGGGCGGGCAGCAGCAGCAACTGGCCATTGCCCGCGCGCTGGCGGCCGGCCCCAAGCTGCTCATCCTGGACGAACCCACGGAAGGCATCCAGCCGAACATCATCAAGGACATCGGCAAGGTCATCCGCATGCTGGCTGACCGGGGCAACATGGCCATCGTGCTGGTCGAGCAGTACTACGACTTTGCCGAGGAACTGGCCGACCAGTATGTGGTGATGGAGCGCGGCGAAGTGATCGCCAGCGGCCCGGGCAGCGAGATGGCGGACAAGGGCATTCGAAGGCTGGTGGCGATCTGACCGGCTGTCGCCTCGCTTGCTGGCATTTCAGAGGGTGAGAGTCCTCTCACCCTCTCAGTCCGAGCGCATCCGGTCGAGCAGGCCCTCGCGCCGGGGTGCCTTGTAGCCTGAGGGGAGGGCAAGCCCCCCGGGGGCGGCATTCGGACTGCCGGCTTCTCCCATGCGCGTGATCTGGTGCTGGGTCTGCAGGCTGTCGCGCAGCGCTGCGATCTGCCGGCGCAGGTCCTCGGCGCCGTCGATGCGGGTTTCATACCGGTTGAGAACCTGCCAGGACGATTCGATCAGTTTGGCGTTACTGGTCTGCCGTCCGTCTTCCAGCAGTTTCAGGACGGTGCCTTTGGGGTCTCCCTTGATGGCCAGTGTCATGGCCTGTTCGGTCAGCTTGAGGATACGGGCGTGGGCATCACGGACGATGTGGGAGAACTCTTCATGACCTGCAGCCGAGCTGGCCAGCAGCTCGCTGAGCGAACGGCTGGTGCAGAAGCGCATGCCCAGCTTTTCGATGTTTTTTTCGACTTCATAGACCTGCACCCGCCGTTGCACCACGCGAACCAGCAAGCCCATCAGGTTGGTGGCCATTTCAAAGTCGAACCAGGGCTGCCGGATGCTCTCGGTGAGGTGCTTGACCTCGTCCATCACGCGTCCTTCCTGCTCGTTGAGCAGGCAATCCAGCGCCCGGACAAACTCCAGCAAGCGGTAAGGCCGTTCGGGTTCGAACGAACGTTCCTTCAGGCGGCTGAGTTGCTCCAGCACCCTGCTCATGCCCTTCTTGTCGTTGTCATCGAGTCTGGCGAACCCCAGCAAGACCAGGGCTTGCGGATCGTACATCTTGGAGTCCAGCCCGATACGGGTGGCCCTCTCCAGCAGTGCAATGCCCTCGGACCGGTCGCCGGTGTAGTAGGCCAGCATGCCGTGCTTGAGCAGGCGACTGATGGAGTGGGGCGTCAGCTGCGTGGCCATCTTGAAGGTGGACAGCGCATTCTCGAAATGGCCCAGCTCAAACTGTGCCCTTCCCATCACGTCATAGGCGTCGGCGTATTCGGGCTCGTCCTGCAACAGGGCTTCGAGTGTGGTGGATGCCTTGCGTGGCTCGCCGGCACCGAGCTGGGCGCGGGCCACACCCAGGCGCGCCCAGGGAACGGTCTTGGCCTCAATCACTGCTTCATACAGGGTACGGGCCTCGTTCAGGCGGCCGGTGCGCAGCAGCAACTCGGCACCGATGCGCGCGGCGTACAGCCAGAAGGGGCCGCGTGCCTCAAAGCGCTCCAGGCACAATTGGGCAGCGCGTTCGTGGTCCTGCTCGTCGATGGCCGAAAATATGGCCTCCAGTTCGGCCTTGCGACTGCGAGCCTGAAGGATGCGTTCGGCCAGCCGGGCACCGGTGTGGGGTTTGAGCAGGTAGGCATCCAGCGCCGCCTCTGCCGCCTCGGCCACCTTGCTGTAGGAAGCCTCGGCGGTCACCATGATGAACACCGTGTAGAAGGGCAGCAGCTGGTTGCGACGCAGTTCGTCCAGCAGATCCTGACCCGAGCCCGACTCCCGCTCGAAGGTCTGCTCGCAGATCACCACATCGAACTGACTGGTCTCCAGCTTTCTCCGGGCGTCGGCCATGCGGGAGCACTGCGAAACCTTGCCGATGCCGATGTCACGCAATTGCGAGACCAGGATGGCGCGCGACTGCGGGTTGCCCTCGATCACCAGGGCATGGGCATCATGCAGGTCGTTGGGAAAAAAATGCATCCGCGGCGCGATTTCTTGGGCGAGCTGGAGTGGCGTCGCAATGGAATGTGCCGATTCTGCCTTTGTCTGTCCAGTCGATTGCGCCGAACAGGCACCGGATCACCGTGCTGTTCGGCGCCCGGAACTACACCCGCCATATGCGGGGCGCCGCCGCGTCGAGCTGCCATGCCTGTTTGCGGATGGCCGCCCAAACCGCCTGCAGGGTGGCCATCAGGTGCTCGACGCTGTCGGCCAGGCCGCGCACCACGAGCAACTGCGGGTGATTCCAGGTGGCCGCGAATGCGGGCAGTCCGGGTGTTGCCGCCGACGGCAAGGCTTCGCGTACCCTGTCGATCAATGCTTCCTGTTCTGCGGCTGTCAGGGCCGTACCACAGGCAAACCACAGGCAGGCCATGGCCTGGCGACCACCCAGGCCGACCGGCGAGTCCAGCAGCCTGCGGTCTTGTCCGTCGATGCGCCCCTGTTCAAGCCACACGCCAGGCCATTCGATGCGTTGGTCAAATCGGCCGTGGGTGAACGGACTGCCGGCCGCCGGCAGGCCCAGCGCGACCACATCCCAGGCCAGCAACTGGGCACCCTCGGACAAGTCGATCCGGATCCGGTTCTCCGCCAGGCAGCCCGGGTAGGCGATGGTTTCCAGTGGCAACCATTCGAGCCGGGCATTCTGCGCCAGTGTCAACAGCACCTGCTGTGAGCCGGGCAGACCATCGCCCTCGTAGAAGCGGGTCGCACCGGGTGTGCTGATCAGGGCGTGCGCACCGGACGCCACCTGGACCTTGATGTCGAGACGGTCGCCACCGACCACCCCCCCGGGGGGGTGAACAATCACGTTGTGACAGATGCCGGGACCTTCCGGGTAGAGGCTCTTGAACACCCTCAGGGGGCCGTGGTGCCGGTGCATCACGTGGGTGCGTGCTTGGGTCGACCGGTAGTCGAGTTGTAGGGAGGCGTGCCAGGGCATGTTCCGAGTGTACGGGTCCCTGTTGCCTTGGTACGCATACCCACGTCATGCCCGAAACAGAACGGCCAAACTCGGCTTGTTCGTTCGCTTGAGATCCTTTGCTTTTCCTAAGATTCATGTGCTGGACCTCGGCTTGCAAGCAAGGTCTCTGCGTGGTCACGCCCGTGGCACGGGGGTGGAATTCGGCCAACAAAGGCAATCCTGAAAAAGCGGGGGTGGGCGGTGGATCTGGCGACACTGATTGGCCTGGTGGGCTCCATGGGCATTGTGGTTTCGGCCATTGTGCTGGGTGCTTCGGCCATGATTTTCCTGAACGCACCGTCCCTGCTGATCGTGCTGGGGGGCAGCCTTTTTGTGGTGCTCAGCAAGTTCAGCCTGCAGCAGTTTCTGGGGGCGTTCAAGGTGGCCTCCAAGGCCTTCTCGTTCAAGCTCCCGGCCACCGATGCCCTGATCGAGGAGGTGCTGGAGGTGGCCCGCATAGCCCGCAAGGAGGGCATGCTGGCCCTGGATAACCGCGATTCCAGCGTGCCCTTGTTCAAGACCGGCATGCAGATGATGGTGGACGGCCAGCCGCCTGAGGCGGTGCGCAGTTATCTCGAGCGCGAGCGTCTGCTGACCTTGGACCGCCACCGCTGGGGTGCCAAGGTGTTCCAGGCCCTGGGCGACGTGGCGCCCGCCATGGGCATGATCGGCACCCTGATCGGCCTGGTGCAGATGCTCTCCAACATGGACGACCCGAAATCCATCGGTCCCGCCATGGCGGTGGCCCTGTTGACCACACTCTACGGCGCCATGATGGCCACCATGGTCTTCCTGCCCATGGCCGACAAGCTCAACCTGCGCATGACTGAAGAGGCGCGCATGAACGCGCTGCTGATCGATGCACTGACCTCGATCCAGGGCGGCACCCATCCGCGGGTGATCGAACAGTTGCTCAACACCTACCTGCCGCCGGTCAAACGCAAGTCGGCCGACACCTGAGCATCATGGAAGAACCTCAGGAAGAGCCAAAGGCCGGCATACCGGCCTGGGTGATGACCTTTGCCGACCTGATGTCGCTGCTGATGTGCTTCTTCGTGCTGCTGCTCTCGTTTGCCGAGATGGACGCGATGAAGTTCAAGCAGATCGCCGCTTCAATGGAAAAGGCCTTCGGTGTGCAACGCAAGGTGCCCGCCGCCGAGCCGCCCATGGGTACGAGCCCCATATTCGACAAGTTCTCACCCGGTAAGCCGCAGCCCACCCTGCAGGAGAGTGTGCAGCAGGAAACCAGCCAGGACGACCCCAAGCTGCGCACTTTCACCGCCGACGCCGCCACCGAGCAGGCCATCGAGCAAGCGGTGCAACGGCAGATGGACCTGACCTTGCAGGCGCTGCAGGCGGCGCTGAGCGAAGAGGCGGGCAAGGGCATGTTGCAGATCGAACAGGGGCCCAAGCGCCTGATCATCCGCATCGAGGAGCGCGGGTCATTTGCGTCCGGTTCGGCCGATCTGCATCCGGAGTTCGCCGGCATGGTGGCCCGCGTGGGCGATTCGCTGGCCCGCATCCCGGGGGAGATCGCCGTCGAAGGCCACACGGACGAGATTCCCATCAGCACCGCCCGGTTCCGGTCGAACTGGGACCTGTCGGCCGGCCGCGCGGCAGCGGTGGCCAACGCCTTGTTGTCAGGGCCCTCGGTCGAGCCCCAGCGGGTTCGCGTCCAGGGGCATGCCGAAACCCGGCCCAGGGTGGCCAACGACTCGGCCGCCAACCGCGCCTTGAACAGACGGGTGGAGATCGTGGTCGACCTCTCCGGGCCGGTGCAGAACCTGGAACGTGATGCCAGGGATCTTGCGGGCACCGGGCAGCTGGGTGAGCTGAACCGGCTGGGTTGGGTGGCCGACGTTTCGGGCGGGGATGAAGGCTCAGGCAGTGCCCGCTGAGCGTTGACGCAGGCGCATCTGGCGCGTGAGTTCGACACCGAAGGCCTGAACGAGCCGGCGCAATGCCTGCAGGCGCCGTTCGTCCAGGGGGCTCTGGTCGGGCGCGGCGGTCACCCACCACAACCCGGCAGGCTGGCCATTGACGGCCACCGTCAGCAGGACCATGCCGCCATCCGAGGGCCATTGGGGGATCGGATCGGGCAGGCGCGCCCGGGCGGCCGGGACCTGCTCCGGCCGCACCCAAAGGCTGGCCGCCGGGTGGGCCATCAGCTTGTCGGTGATGGGGTGATCGGCCCAGGCAAAGCCCATGGACTTGAGTGGCTGATTCACCTCCAGGCCATGGGCCAGGTGGCAGACGAGGCGCCCGGTGCTGCCCTGGCGTAGAAACAGCGCATGTCGCCCGAAGCCCAGTTCATCGGACAAGGCGTGCTGCGCTGCGCGAAGGAGACTCCCCAGGTCCTTGAAGTCGGCCCGGGTGCACCGCTCGAGAAAACCCGGGGGGCAAACCCGCTGTTCTGGGGGGCGTGGTGCGGGCGCGGCCTTTGCCGCGCGGGAGGCGAGCACGGCGCGCTGTGGGGGGGCTGCCGGCCACAGCAGCTTTTCGGCGGTCGCGGTGGCCGACCACCCGGCGCGCGGGGCACGGGCCAGGTCCAGAGCCTGGCCGATGGCCTGTTGCCGCACACGTGCAACGGGTTGCACCAGATGGGCCGAAGCCACCGCCAGCAGGTGTTGCAGTCGCTGGCCATACCACCCCTGCTCGGTCTCCAGCGCCAGCGCATAGGCCAGTGCGCAGCCGGTGGTCGGGCGGTGCAGGTTGCGGGCAAGGGCAGGTGGGACCTCCGGCGGAAAGTCGTGTGTCCAGCCCAGCCGGGCCGCCTGGGCCATCTGGGGGGAGCTCAGCCGGTAGGCCTGGCTCAGCTCGGATGCATCGCCCAGGCCAAGGTCCTGCAGGTGCCAGGCGTTGAGCGCATCCACATCACACCCGAGCTCGTCGCGCTCGACCGCCGAGCGGCGCTCGCCAGCGGCCACGCGCGAGGCGATGCGCTGGCAGGCTGGGGCATCCACCCAGGGGAGTTTCCAGCGCGTCACGCCCATGAGCCAGGTGGCCCACAGCAGGTGATCCAGATCAACCGTGTGTTTCTGGAAGGCCCAGGCCGTCACCAGCCGGGTGGCCAGGCGGCTGGTCTCCATGGCCTGGACGCTCAGCGCCGCCGCCTCGGGCTGGGGTGCCATGTTTTGCCGACCACGGGCCTGCAGCAAAGCCTGGATACGCGAGACCCCGATCAGGTTCACCGCCTGCTGCAGGCTGCGCAGCCGGCCGTCCACACGTGGCGCCCGGGCGGCCAGGGGCAGGACCTCGATCGCCAGCGGCGGGTCGGCTTCGAGGACCGATGCGACATCGCCCAGGCTGGCGTTGGAGGACAGGGCACGCGACAGCACGGGCGTGGCGCTCAGCCAGGGCAACCTGACCGCTGCCAGGGCGGTGCGCCATTGTTCGGGTGATCGGAGCGGATGTCTGGGCACAGAGGGACGGATCAGGGCATTCGTGCGAGTGTAGTGCCCTGACTGTCCGCCCCTTTTTCAGGCTGGCAAGGCCTGCCCCGGCTCTTTCTGCGCAGAGGGACACCAGCTGCGCAGCTTGCCTGGGTTGAGCAGGCCCAGGGGGTCCAGCTGGTGTTTCATGGCCAGCACGCCCGGGTCCAGGTGGTTCTGTTTGCCGTCTTCCACGATGTAGACGTGTGGGTTGTTGATCTGGACGCCCTGGTCGCGGTAGATCTGCATGATCTCGTTGAGTCGGTCCTCCGAGGTGTACCGGATCAGTTGCAGGCCGCTGCAGTTGAAGGCACCTTCCTTGGTGCGCAGAAACTCCAGGTGCGTCATCACTTCACCGGCCAGTGCCTTCTCCAGTGCCAGCACCTGTTCGCGGAAGCACGTCGGGTTGAAGCCGCTCTGGATGTAGGTGAGCGACTTGTCCACCTTCATCGCGTGCAGCGTGGTGTGGTTCCAGGTGTATTCCAGCAGGGTGCGGCCGCCCGCGCGCACCTCGTCGTCACCCTTTCGGTACGTCACGGTCCCGCCCAGGGGCTCGGCGAGTTGCTTCAGGCCGTCCTCGCTGTGTGGCGCCACGATGGCAATCACCGCATGGCATCCCGGGGGCAGGTGCGGTGCCAGGCTGGCAAGGTGGTCCGGAATGGGGGCGCCCAGGAAGCAGACCTCCTTTTTCTCCAGCCCCGGTGCCATGCCCAGGCGGCTGGCAAAGTCCAGCGCGTTCTCGAATCTTTCGAACACCACCAGGCACTCGGACCAGGCCACCGCCGGCGCCAGCGCCACCTCGAGCTCCAGCACAATGCCGTTGGTGCCGTAGGTGTGGTGCAGCAGCATGGCCTCGGCGCCGCGCAACTCCAGCAGCCTGGGCGTCTCCTCGACCGTCATGACCTTGGCGGCCAGCACGTTGCCCGGGGCGGCCAGCGGTCCCCAGTTGATGGAGCCCGCGCCCCCGAAGCCCCCGCCACCCTGAAGGGGCAGGCGCCGCCACAGGCACACCAGGGTGCGCCCGACACCAGAGCAATTTCCGGGCGGAAGTCCGCTGAACGCTTCTACTCTGTCACCGTTGAGCGAGCAGCTTGCGTGCCAGGTCATGCCCCTCGGGTTTTGCGCCCGTTCACCCGCCGATGAGCCAGGCCGGTGCGGCTGTTGCTTCAGCGTGGTGCGCTGCCTTGAGATGGGCCTGCTTTGACCTGACCGTCTGGAACCAATGCGGTGCCCGACGCTGCCGGCACCAGGGCTTGGTGGCTGGCCTGAAACCTGCTTCAATCCAGATCGAGAGTAGAAGCGTTCAGCAGGTCGCCCGCCCGACCTGCCTGGGAATTGCTCTTCGGGCCCTGAGCCGCGCGGTGTGCTTGCCGTGTGGTCCTGCGGTCGGGAGCGCGGCCTGCCGGATGCCACTCCTGACTGCAGCGGCCCGTTCAACCCGCTGTTCGACTTCATCAGGAGTGTTGCATCATGAATTCCGCTGTCACCGAGCTGGCCAAGGAGGCCCGCATGGGCGCCTTGGGCCAGGAAACCTTTGCCCGAGATGTCCCCGTCATCGACCTCTGCGACTTTGACGCGCGTCGGGACGAAATCAGTGAGCAGCTCTGGCGTGCCGCCGTTGATGTCGGCTTCTTTCAGTTGCGCAACCACGGCGTGCCGCTGGAGGAGGTGCGTGCCGCCTTTGCCATGAGTGAGCGCTTCTTTGCCCTGCCACACGAAGTCAAGGCCCAATGGCCACTGTCGCGCAACGCCGGCTGGGAAAGCCTGGCGCAGGTGCGCCCGTCCACCGGGGTGCCCGACCAGAAGGAGAGCTACCAGATCACACGCCCCCGCATGGCCGGCCTGTACCCGACGGAGCAGGAGCTGCCCGGCTTCCGGGGCGCGATGCTGGCCTTCGAGCAGGCCAGCTGGGCCGTGGGCATGAAGGTGCTGTCGTGTTTCGCCGAGTGCCTGGGCTTCGAGAGGGACTTCTTCACCCGCGCCCACGACCCCGACAGCGAAACCTACCAGAGCACCCTGCGGCTGTTGCACTACTATCCGATCCCCGCCGACGTGCAGCACAAGCTCGATTATGTGCGGGGTGGTGCCCACACCGACTTCAACTGCCTGACCCTGCTTTACCAGCGCGAGGGGCAGGGCGGCTTGCAGGTCTGCCCCGGCAAGGAGTTCGAGGCCCAGGAATGGACCAGCGTGCCACCGCAGGAAGACCTCATCACCTGCAACATCGGCGACATGCTCATGCGCTGGAGCGACGACCGCCTGCTGTCCAACTTTCACCGGGTGCGCAACCCGCTGCCGGGTGAGTACATGGGCGGTCGTTACAGCATCGCCTTCTTCTGCCAGGCCAATACCGACGCGATGATCGAGTCGCCCGGCGGCAAGTACCCACCGATGACGGCCGGCGATTATCTGGCCGAGCGCATGAGGGCCAACTACGCGAAGGGATGATGCGCCCAAGCGAGACCTGCCGCTGAATCGTGACCCGCGCAGCGGCGGAGCGTGGGGGCGCTACTTTTTCCAGAAGTCCGCGTGCAGCGCGACCATCTCGGCCTCCAGTGCCGGCACCGGACCGATGACGTCGATGGCCTTCTGCCCCCGCGCGATCACCTCGCGGCAGGGCAGCGACAGGGTGGGGTTCTCATCGTGGTTGCCGGTCAGGGCCAGCAGGGCTTCTTCGCTGGCCCCATACACGACCCGCCCGATGTTCGCCCAGTAGAGGGTACCGGTGCACATTGCACAGGGTTCGAAGGTGGTGACCAGGGTGCAGCGCGCCAGGTACTCGCCCGGCCAGTTGTCGGCCGCGTGGCGCGCCAGCGTGGCTTCGGCGTGGTTCACGGTGTCGATGTTGCCCTGCTCGGCGAGCACGGTTTCGTCATCTGGCGCGACCAGCAGGGCTCCGAACGGATGCCTCCCCATGGCCATGGCCCGCAGGGCCACGGTGTTGGCCCGACGCAGGTGGCGGGCGACCTGGTCGTCGGTCAAGCCTGACTCCCGCGGTGCGCCCATCCGGTGGTGTGCTTTTCCACCCAGTTGAACAGCTCGTACATCACCATGGCCATGATGCCCACCACCAGCAGGCCCGAGAAGGCCAGTCCCATCTGCATCGAGCTGCCGGCCGAAATCAGCAGGTAGCCGATGCCCTCGTTGGACGCCGTCATTTCGGACACCGTGGTGCCGACGAAGGCCAGGGTGATGGCCACCTTGAGCGAGCCGAAGAAATACGGCATGGAGCGGGGCAGGCCCACCTTCGTCAGCACATCCCAGCGCTTGGCACCCAACACCCGCAACACGTCCTCCAGCTCAGGCTCCAGTGTGGCCAGGCCGGTGGCGATGTTCACCATGATCGGGAAGAAGCTGATCAGGAAGGCCGTCAGGATCGCCGGACCGATACCGATGCCGAACCACACCACCAGGATGGGCACGAACGCGGCTTTGGGCAGGGCGTTGAAGGCCGTCATCAGCGGGTAGATGGCGGCGTAGGCCAGTCGCGAACTGCCGATCAGGAAACCCAGCAGCACACCGACCACGATGGCGATACCAAAGCCCGCCATGGTCACCCAGTAGGTGCGCCAGGCATGGCCCAGGATGGTGGTCTTGTGCTCGAGCGTCTGCTCCCAGATGCGCGAGGGGCTCGGAAAGATGAACTCCGAGACGCCGAAGCCGCGGGTGATGACCTCCCAGATGATGATGATGGCGGTCAGCAGCAGCAGGGGCGACCAGCGTTCAAGGTGCTTCTGTTTCATGTCGGAGCCTCACTGGTTGATGACCGTGCCCGCCTTGCGCATGGCGCCGATGTGGCCCCGCAGCTCGTGCACGATGTCACTGAACTCGGGCGTGTAGGTCACTTCCAGATCGCGGGTGCGCGGTATCGGAATCTCGCGCTTGACCACGAAGCGGCCCGGGCTGCGGCTCATGCAGTACACCGTGTCGGCCAGGAACACCGATTCGCGCAGGTCGTGGGTGACCAGGATCACGTTGAAGCGCTGGGCCTCCCAGAGGTCGCGCAGCGTGCACCAGAGCTCTTCGCGGGTGAAGGCATCCAGCGCCCCAAAGGGCTCGTCCAGCAGCAGCATCTTGGGCTCGTGGATCAGCGCGCGGCAGATACTGGCGCGCTGCTGCATGCCCCCTGAAAGCTCCCAGGGAAACTTCGATTCCATGCCACCCAGCCCCACGCTGGCCAGCAGGCGCCTGGCCCGGTCCTCGAACTCCTTGCGGCGGTCTTTGAACTGGCTGCGGTAAGGCTCGACGATTTCCAGCGGCAGCAGCACGTTGTCCAGCGTGGTGCGCCAGGGCAGCAGCGATGGCGCCTGGAAGGCCATGCCGGAGATTTTCAGCGGCCCAGTCACCGGCTGCCCGTCAATGGTGATCTTGCCCATGCTGGGCATCTTCAGCCCGGTGGTCAGCTTCATGAAAGTTGACTTGCCGCAGCCCGAGGGGCCAACAATGGCGATGAATTCGCCCTGGCGTACCTTCAGGTTGATGTCTTCGACCGCAAAAATGTTCTTGGCCAGCAGGTCGTCGTTGTAGGCCAGCCAGACCTGGTCAAAGTCGACGAAGGCTGGCGCACCGGTGTCGGTGTCAGCTTGCATGGGGATTCCAGTTGACGGACGGGCAGCCACTGGCTGCCCGTCGGGACAAGGGCAAAGGCGGTTCAGCGGGCCGGCGGCAGCACGTTCAACTCGGCCGCGGTGGGCAGCAGGCTGCCGTTCCAGACGGCGCCGGCATCGATGCGCGTCTTGGTGCCGAAGGCATCGGACACCTGCGAAGCCATCAGGGCCAGGCGCGCCGGGTCGACCTTGCCAAAGCCCTCGCGGCGCGCGTCGGGACTGGCGATCACCGAATTGATGGCCAGTTGCAGACGACGCGTTTCCAGGCCCACATTGATGATGCCGTCGCGCGCCTTGACCGTCTCGATGCCGGCGGCCGGGTTGGCCATCACCTCTTTGGCCCCTTTGGCGAAGGCCCTGAGAAAGGCCCGCACGGCTTCCGGGTTCTCCTGGATCAGCTTGGGACTGGCGATGATGGCGTTGCCGTACAGCTTCACGCCATAGTCGGCGTAAGGCATGATGACCACGTCCTCCGCCTTGACGCCGCGGGCTTCCAGGTTGAGCAACGAGGTGAATGAAAAACCGGTGATGGCGTCGATGTCACCACGCACCAGCATGGTCTCGCGCAGCGGCGGGTCCATCGAGGTCCAGTTCACATTGCCGACGTTGTTGGCCTTCTCGAAGATTGGGAAGGCCTTTCGACCGGCATCGAACACCGGTGCTCCCAGTTTCTTGCCGCTGAGGTCGGCTGGCTTGCTGATGCCGCTCTTTTTCAGCGCCAGCACAGCGGCCGGAGTGTTGTTGTACACCATCATGACCGCCACCGGCTTGTTGGGCGTGTCGGGGTTGTTGGCGTGGAACTCCATCAGGGCCGCCATGTCGGCAAAGCCCATGTCGTAGGTACCCGAGGCCACGCGGGTGACCGTGCCACCAGAGCCGTTGCCCGAATCGATCGTGACATTCAGGCCCACATCGCGGAAATAACCTTTGGCGGCGGGCAACAAGAACAAGGCGGCCGGGCCTTCGAAGCGCCAGTCCAGCTGGAACTTGATGGCGGTCTGGGCATGGACATGCCCCAGGCTGGTCAGCGCGGCAAAGGCAAGACTCGTCTGGAGGAACAGGCGTTTTTTCATAGGGTCTCCTGCAAAATGGATGGGGATCGGCGAGCGGATTTGGTGCCGAGGCATGGTGGAAGAGCAATAAGGATGCCATGCCGCACCCGCCTTGCTGCCTGTAGGCGCCGCCCGGCCAGGCGACGGTCCGCACTGAACACAGAATGTGTATACACATTGTCCGATCGCCCGCCATGGGTGTCATCATGGCTTTCCCGTAATGGTGCACGGGTGCGCGCAGATGCACCGATTGGGTGCATCTGTTGTCGTGGCTTTAGCGCTGTAACCTCTCAGCCTCTCAGTCGATCGCCAAGCGCACCGGTACCGCACGGCGACCTTCAGAGGTTCAGGTCGCGCGCCAGGCGCTGGCCGCCGCCATGGCGGTCATGTTGAGGACCCGTCGGACCGTGGCAGCCGGGGTCAGGATATGGGCGGTGCCGTTGACACCCATCAGCACCGGACCCACGGTGACTCCCCCGCTGGTGGTGGTTTTCAGCACGTTGTACAGGATGTTGGCCGAGTCGAGGTTCGGGCAGACCAGCAGGTTGGCCGATCCGGTCAGGGTCGAGTCGGCCACGTAGGCGTTGCGGATCTCGGGTTGCAGCGCGGCATCCCCGTGCAACTCGCCATCACATTCGATCTCCGGATGCCGGGCCACGAACAGATCACGGGCCGCGCGCATCTTGCGTGCCGATGCCCGCTTGGATGAGCCGAAACTCGAGTGCGAGAGGAAGGCCACCTTGGGCGGCACGCCGAAGCGTTGCACCTGTTGTGCCGCCATCCACGCGATTTCGGCCAGTTGCTCGGCCGACGGCTCTTCGTTGACGTAGGTATCGGTGATGAACAAGGGGCCCTGGTTGGTCATCAGGGCATTGACCGCGGCGTAGTTGCTGACCCCGGCCTGTTTGCCCAGGATGCTGTCGATGCGCTCCAGGTGGGTGGTGTAGGTGCCGACCAGGCCACAGATCAGGGCATCGGCATCGCCCAGCGAGACCATCAGCGAACCGATGATGGTGTTGGAACGCCGCACCGCCGCCTTGGCCACTTCCGGCGTGGCGCCGTTGCGCTTCATGAGCGCGTGGTAGTGCTCCCAGTACTGGCGGAAGCGCGGATCGTCTTCCGGATTCACGTTCTCGACGTCGGTGCCCAGGCGGATGCGCAGGCCTGCCTTTTCAATGCGGGCATTGATGACGGCCGGTCGTCCGATCAGGATGGGGGTGGCGATGCCGTCGTCGATCGCCATCTGGGCCGCACGCAGGGCACGTTCGTCCTCGCCATCGGCGTAGGCCACACGTTTCTTGTCAGGTTCGATGGATTTGGCGGCGTTGAAGATGGGCCGCATCAGGATGCCGGTCTGCGTGGTGAAACGCGACAGGGATTCCTTGTACGCCGCCATGTCGGTGATGGGCCGGGTGGCCACGCCCGAATCGGCGGCGGCCTGGGCCACGGCTGGCGCGATCTTGAGGATCAGTCGGGTGTCGAAAGGCTTGGGAATCAGGTAGTCCGGACCGAAGGCCAGTTCCTGCCCGACGTAGGCCGAGGCCACCTCGTCGCTGATCTCGCTCTTGGCCAGGTCCGCGATCTGGCGCACGCAGGCCAGCTTCATGGCCTCGGTGATCTTGGTCGCCCCGCAATCGAGTGCCCCGCGGAAGATGTACGGGAAGCACAGGACGTTGTTGACCTGGTTCGGGTAGTCCGAGCGACCGGTGGCGATGATGCAGTCGGGCCGAGCCGCCTTGGCCAGCTCGGGCCGGATCTCGGGCTCCGGGTTGGCCAGGGCCAGGATGATCGGCTTGTCGGCCATGGTCCTGACCATCTCGACGGTCATCACACCCGGCGCCGAGCAGCCCAGGAACACGTCGGCCCCGCTCACCGCATCGGCCAGCGTGCGGGCAGCGGTGGTCTGGCAGTAGCGCTGCTTGGACACGTCCAGCTTGCCCGCTTTCGTGTCTTCACGCTCGCTGTGGATCACACCCTTGGAGTCGCACACCAGGATGTTCTTCGGGTCGACGCCCAGGCCGACCATCACGTCCAGGCAGGCAATGGCCGCGGCACCGGCGCCCGAGACGGCCACTTTCACCTGGCCTATGGCCTTGCCCACCAGCTCCAGGCCGTTGAGCAGGGCAGCGCTGGAGATGATGGCCGTGCCGTGCTGGTCGTCGTGGAACACCGGGATGTTCATGCGCTCGCGCAGCTTCTGCTCAATGTAGAAGCACTCGGGCGCCTTGATGTCTTCCAGGTTGATGCCGCCCAGCGTGGGTTCCAGCGCGGCGATGATGTCGACCAGCTTGTCCGGGTCGCGTTCGGCCAGTTCGATGTCGAACACGTCGATGCCGGCGAACTTTTTGAACAGGCACCCTTTGCCTTCCATCACCGGTTTGCCCGCCAGCGGGCCGATGTCGCCCAGGCCCAGCACGGCCGTGCCGTTGGTGATCACGCCCACCAGGTTGCCACGGCTGGTGTACTCGGCGGCCAGCGTCGGGTCGGCCTGGATGGCCAGACAAGGGTAGGCCACACCGGGCGAATAGGCCAGCGACAGGTCGCGCTGGTTGGACAGTGGCTTGGTGGGAGTGACCGCGATCTTGCCCTTGCTGGGGGTGCGGTGGTACTCAAGTGCGGCGTCGCGCAGGGCTTGTTCTGCGGGGGTCATGGGCGTCTCCAGAATGCGGTGCGCCCGAGCGGGCGAACGGTCATTGTCACACGCTCAGGAGGTCCAGCAGCGTGCGCGCAATCACCTTGGTGGCACGGCGCAGGTCCGTGAGTTCGAGGTGCTCGTCGGCCCGTTTGGCGTTGGACTCGCGCACGGTGCGCGGACCGGCGCCATAGATCACGCCCGGAATGCCGCGCTCCACATACAGGCGCACATCGGTGTACAGCGGCGTGCCCAGGGCCGGGATGGGTTCGCCGAAGAGCTCCTGCCCATGCTTCTGGATGGCCTGCACCAGCGGCGCATTGCCGGCCAGCGGTTTCATTGCGCGCGCCAGCAGCAGGCGCCGGATCTCGACCCGGATGTCCGAGCCACCGCGCGGCGGTCGGTAGCTCGCGGCTGCGTCTTCGATGGTTTTTCGAATCGCCGCTTCCACGTCGTACGGGTCCTCATCGGGAATCATGCGGCGGTCCAGCTTGAGCACCACCTTGCCCGGAATGACGTTGGTGTTGGTGCCACCCTGGATGAGTCCGACGTTCAGATAGGGATGGCTGATCCCGTCGACATCCGAACGCACCTTCAGGTAGTCCGCATTCAGGGCGTACAGCGCGTTCAGGATGTGGGTCGCTGCCTGCAGGGCGTCGGTGCCGCTGTCGGGAATGGCCGCGTGGGCCATGTCGCCATGCACCGTCACCTCCATCTGCAGACAGCCGTTGTGGGCCACCACCACCTGGTAGCTGAAGCCGGCGGCGATCATCAGGTCGGGACGGGTCAGGCCTTTGTCCAGCAGCCAGCCGGGGCCGACTTCACCTCCGTACTCCTCGTCGTAGGTCACATGCAGCTCCACCGCACCCTTGAGCGGCGCCCCGAGCGCCTCCAGGGCACGCAGGGCGTAGGTGAAGCTGGCAATGTCGCTCTTGCTCACGGCGGTTGCACGGCCGTAGATCCGGCCGTCGACGATTTCGCCGCCATAAGGGTCGTGGGTCCAGCCTTCGCCCGGGGGCACCACGTCGCCGTGGGCATTGAGTGCAATGGTCGGACCGCCTTCGCCGAAGCGGCGACGCACGATCAGGTTGGTGATGCTCTCCAGCCCGGCGGCCTTGACCTCGGCATCGGGCACGGCATGCCGTTCGGGTGCCAGGCCCATGGCGGTGAGCAGCTCGGCCGTGCGTTCGGCGTGCGGCGCATTGTTGCCCGGCGGCGTGTCGGTGGGCACGCGCACGAGCTCCTGCAGAAAGTGCACTTCTTCATCGAAGTGGCGGTCGATCCAGTCGTCCAGTCGTTCGTACGGTGTGGTCATGGTGGTGTGTGGTGAAGATGTCCTGGCAGCGCAAGGGCGAAGGAATGGCGTCAGCTGTCTTGGGCCAGCTGCTGCAGCACATGGTCAAAGGCCTGGACGGCCAGGTCCATGTCGTCGGCGGTGGTCGACTCCAGCGGGTTGTGGCTGATGCCGCTGTTTTCCCCGCGCACGAACAGCATGGCCTGCGGCATGATCTCGTGCAGCTTCATGGCGTCATGCCCCGCTCCGCTGGGCATGCGGTGCAGGGGAACGCCCAGAGCGGTACAGGCACTTTCCCAGCGCGCCTGCCAGGCGGGGTCGCTCGGTGCGGCGGCCGCTCGCATGGTTTCTTCCAGCTGATGGCGCACGCCCCGCCGCTGGCAGATGTCATGCAGTTTCGTGAGCACATCGCGCACCAGGGCATCGCGCTGGGCGTCGGTGGGTGCACGCAGGTCCAGGCTGAATCTGCAGGCGCCGGGCACCACGTTGATCGAGCCGTTGGGCACTTGCAGCATACCCACGGTGGCGACCGAGTCGCCGTCCTGGGCCGCGCGTTGTTCGGCGTAAAGCATCAGCTCGGCCACGGCACAGGCCGCATCCCGGCGCCGGTCCATGGGCGTGGTGCCGGCGTGGCTGGCCATGCCCATGACTTCACCGACATAGCGCACGCTGCCGTTGATGCTGGTGACGATGCCCAGTGGCAGGTTCAGTTCGCCCAGCACCGGGCCCTGCTCGATGTGCACCTCGATGAAACCCAGGTACTGCGCCGGGTCGCGCTGCAGCTTGGGGATGTCCTCCACGTTCAGTCCCGCGTGCTGCATGGCCTCACGCATGGTGACGCCGTCGGCATCCTTCTGGTCCAGCCAGGCCGCTTTGAAGTGGCCGGTGAGGGCACCCGAGCCCAGGAAGGTGGCCTTGTAGCGCTGACCTTCTTCTTCAGCGAAGGCCACCACCTCAATGCCGAACGGCAGACGGCGGCCGGCCGCGTGCATCTTCTGCACGCAGGCCATGGGCACGAAGATGCCCAGACGCCCGTCGTACTTGCCGCCATTGCGCACGGTGTCGTAATGCGATCCGGTCAGCAGATACTTGGCGCCTGGCGCCGCCGGGTGGTAACGCCCCACCACGTTGCCCACGGCGTCGATCTGAATCTCGTCGAAGCCGCAGTCCTTCATCCAGTGGCTTAGCGCCAAGGCGCAGGCGCGGTGCGCGTCGGTGAGGTAGGTGACGGTGAGCTGGCCCTTCTCGGCGTAGCCCGGGTCGCTGTGCTGCGCCAGGGTCTCCTGCCAGTCCCACACCCGTTGCCCGTCCACCGGCTCGAAGCCGAACTTGTCGTTCAGCCGGATCTCGGCGATGCGGTGGATGTTGCGCAGGCATTCGGCGCGTTCGAAATCCGGGTGGCCGTGCACGCGGCGCTCGAAGGCCTCGATGATCTGCGCCTTGGTGAGGCCCGTGCCGCGCGGGCCGCGCACCGCCAGGATGAAGGGAAAACCGAAGCGGGCGTTGTAGTCGGCGTTGAGCTGCTGGATGTGCGCGAACTCTTCCGGCGTGCAGTTCGTCAGGCCCGCCTTGGTCTGTTCGTTGGTGGACTCGGCCGTGAGCGTCTGGCTCACCATGGCCTTGCCGGCCAGTTCCGGGTGGGCGCGGATCAGCGCCAGTTGCGGCTCCACGCCGGCTTCGTCCAGCACACGCGTCATCGCATGCTTGAGCTGCGCCAGCGAGGCGAAGGGCCGCTGCGCCAAGGCACGCTCGGCGATCCAGGGCGAATGCTCGTACAGGCCGTCAAGCATCTGCAGCGCCTCGGGCAGGGGCGCCGCGTTGAGTTGGTCCAGGGTCAGGGGCATGGCGGATTCCTCAGACCTTGGGCAGCGGATGCGTGGCTTTCCAGTGCCGCGCGATGTCCAGCCGACGCGCCACCCAGACATTGTCGTGCGACTGGATGTGGTCCAGGAAGCGCTGCAGCGCGGTGATGCGGCCGGGGCGGCCGAGCAGGCGGCAGTGCATGCCGATGCTCATCATCTTGGGTCGGTTCAGGCCATCGGGGTCGCCTTCGGCGTACAAGGCATCGAACGTGTCCTTCATGTACTGGAAGAACGGGTCGGCGTGCGAGTAGCCCTGGGGCAGGGCAAAGCGCATGTCGTTGCAGTCCAGCGTGTAGGGCACGATGAGCTGGTGTGCGTCCGTCCCGTCGGTCTTGCGCACCTTCATCCAGAACGGCAGGTCTTCGCCGTAGTAGTCGCTGTCGTACTCGAAGCCGCCGTAATCGGCCACCAGGCGCCGGGTGTTGGGGCTGTCGCGGCCGGTGTACCAGCCCAGCGGCCGCTCACCGGTGAGGCTTTCAATGATCTGCATGGCCTCGGCCATGTGGGCGCGCTCGGTGGCCTCGTCCACGTTCTGGTAGTGGATCCACTTGAGGCCGTGGCAGGCGATGTCGTAGCCCAGCTGCCTGAACGCCGCCGTCAGCTCCGGGTGCTTCTGCAGCGCGGTCGACACCCCGAACACCGTCAGCGGCAGCTGGCGCTTTTCAAACTCGCGCAGGATGCGCCAGACCCCCGCGCGCGAGCCGTATTCGTAGATGCCTTCCATGCTGATGTGGCGGGCTTCGTAGGCGGCCGGGCTGAACATCTCGGAGAGGAACTGCTCGCTGGCCTTGTCGCCGTGCAGAACGCTGTTCTCTCCGCCCTCTTCGTAATTGAGGACGAACTGCACAGCGATGCGGGCACCACCCGGCCAGCGGGCATGGGGCACGTCGCGGCCATAGCCGATCAGATCACGGGGGTAGGGAGCGGTGCTGTCGTAGATCATGCGGGAGGTTTCAGGTCGCCAGGGCCATGGCGATGTCGTTGGTGGGCCGCTTTCGGTCGAAGGTCAGCGCCTGCTCGACGTTCAGCAGGTGGTCGTTCATCAGCCGCACGGCCAGTTCTTCGTCGCGTGCCGCCAGGGCCTTGACGATCTCGCCATGCTCTTCGTTGGAGTGCTCGGCCGCGTGCGTGCTCTGGTACATGAGTGTGATCAGCGCGCAGCGCGAAATGAGTTCGCGCAAGAGCTCGGCAAGCACCTCGTTGCCCATCAGCTCGGCCATGCGCACGTGGAAGTCGCCCAGCAACTCGGTGCGTCCAGGCACATCCTGGTTGTCCACCGCCTGTTTCTCCTGCGCCACGTGTTCGCGCAAGGCCTTGAGCTTGGCGGGAGTCACCTGGCGCACGAAGGCGCGTGTCATCTCGGCTTCCAGCATTCGGCGCACCGCGAACACCTGTTTGGCCTCATCGACCGAGGGGGAGGCCACAAAAGCCCCGCGTGCCGGCTCCAGACGAATCAGCCGGTTCTGGGCCAGCTGGAACAAAGCCTGTCGCACAAGGGTGCGAGAGACACCGAAGTGGTCTGCCAGTTTCTGCTCCGCCAGCTTGGTCCCCGGGTGAAGCCGGTGCTCGACGATGGCGCGGGTCAGCGACTCGACGATGTGGTGCGTGCTGGAGGTTTCCATGAATTCATCATATCCAGAAAAACAAAAAGTGTATACACTTTCGGTAGACCAAAAGCGAAAGGAATTCCCATGGGCCTGAGCACCCACGTTCTGGATACGATGCACGGATGCCCCGCCGCCGGCATGGCGGTGGCGCTGTACACCACTGAGGGTGACCAGGCCACACTGGTCAAGCGCTTTGTGCTCAACGGCGACGGCCGCAACCCCGGGGGGATGCTCTACGACCACAGTGACCTCAAGGTGGGCACCTATCGGCTGGTGTTCGATGTCAGAGATTACTTTCTCTCTCGTGGCGTGTCATTGCCGGAGCCGACGTTTCTTGACCGCGTCTCACTGGATTTTGGTGTGGCCCACGCAGATCAGCACTACCATGTGCCGCTGCTGGTCAGCCCCTGGAGTTTCTCCACTTACCGAGGCAGCTGAGCGGCCGGGCAAAAAAAAGCCCGCCGAAGCGGGCCTGGGTCGACGGGGTCTCAGCGCGAACGCTGCCCTTCGGTGAGGGTGTCGAGCTGGAAGTTGCCGCTGCGATCCCACAACCAGATGTCCCGGTAGGTCACGCTGCCCATGGCCACAGGAGCAGGAAAGGGGGCAGCCTGCCGTACCGTGCGCTCGATCTCCTGCATCACCTGGGGAGCGTGGGTGGGCGCCCGCATCCAGCTGACCTGTCGGACATTGCCGCGCGCGTCGACTTCAACGTCCAGCACGCCAACTGCGTGGAGCAGTGGCGGCATCTGGCCTTTGAAAATGCGGTGCTGATTCAGACCGTACAGGTGCTTTGCCCCGTCCTTTCGGTACTCTCTGGGGGTCTTGGCGTGGGAAACCAGGGCGGGAGGAGGCTCCGGGGCCTCCACCACGGGCGGGGGCGGCGCCGGTGTCACCGACGGCTCTGGTGCCGGTGCCGGGGGTGGTGGCTTGGTTGTGCAAGCGGCCAATGCCACGACGGCTGAGGCACAGACCCAGGCTGCTGCGCGCAGGGTTCGATCCGTCAGCGGGTTGGGGTTCCGATCCTTGAGTTGCATGGGGTGTTCCTGTTCAGACCTGCGGTCGGGGTGTTCATGCCAAGAGCACATACGACAAACCGCATGGGACTTATGGGGCATGCCCGTTCAAAGCGCTCCAATGTTCGCCGCATACTCGGAGGGCGGTGTGCTGAATTACGAATTCAAACACTTTTGCCCCAGAAAGGCCACGTTCCCGCATGAGTCTGTTTGCATTTTTGCAACGCTTGTCCCTTGAGCCTGCCGTCCTGGTGACGGTGGCGTCCGTCAGCGGCTCGGCGCCGCGCGAGGCCGGTGCCTGGATGGCCGTGTTTGCTGGTGATCAGATCGGAACCGTGGGTGGCGGGCATCTGGAGTGGGTCTGCCTGGCGCAGGCGCGCGACCACCTCGCCCGCTGGCATGAGAACACGCTGGACAAGGCGTGGCGCCACCGGGCCGCCTTGGGACCCAGCCTGGGGCAGTGCTGTGGCGGGACCATGGAGCTGGCTTTCGAGCGGGTCCAGGCCGAGGACGGTCCCCGCCTGCAGCGCCTGCTCGACCGTGACCATCGACCGGTGGCCTTGTTCGGGGGAGGGCATGTGGGGCAGGCCATCGTGCGGGCCCTGCTGCCTCTGCCGTTCTCCTTGTACTGGATCGACAGTCGGGACGAGATTTTTCCTTTGCAACTGCAGGGGTCGATCAACTGTGAGCACTCGGACCCGGTGCACCGCGCCGTTGACGGCTTGGTGCCCGGCAGCCTCGTGCTGGTCATGAGCTTCTCCCATGCCGAAGACCTGGACATCGTGGCCTGCTGTCTTGAACGCCGCCGCCGGCAGGACGACCTTCCCTTTGTCGGCCTGATCGGCAGCCAGACCAAATGGGCCGTATTCAGGCGGCGGCTGCGAGAGCGCGGCTACAGCGATGCCGAACTGGACCGTATCACCTGCCCGATCGGACTTGCAGGTATTCGCGGCAAGGAGCCTGCTGTCATCGCCGCCAGCGTTGCAGCCCAGTTGCTGTTACAGGGTTGAGAAGGGCCTCGGCCGTGCCCGATTTCCTCTCAGCCTCTCAGTCCAGTTCCTGCGGCAGCAGCAGGTTCAATGTGATGGCAATGGTGGCGGCAGGCAGCAGCCCGCTGGTCATCAGGATCTTCAGGGTCGCGGGCAGGTGCTGCAAGGCATCGGGTGCCAGCTGCAAACCAAGTCCCACCGACAGGGAGATCGCAAAGATGACCATGTTGCGTCGGTTCCACTTCACGTCGGACAGCATGCTCACACCCGCGGCGGTCACCATGCCGAACATGATGATCACACCGCCGCCGAGCACCGTGATGGGCATGCTGGCCACCACCGCACCGAACTTGGGCACCA
>JAUVWL010000012.1 GCA_030604135.1 Burkholderiales bacterium
CAGCGCTTGTTGCAGCTCTTCAAGCTCGGCGTTGATGAAAATCCGAAGAGCCTGAAATGTGCGCGTTGCAGGGTCCTTGCCCGGCTCGCGGGTTTTGACCGCGCCAGCCACGACTTCGGCCAGCTCACGGGTGGTTCGAAGAGGGCCCCGTTCCTGTCGGCGACGATCAATCGCCTTTGCAACCTGTGCAGCAAACCGTTCTTCGCCGTAGTCACGTATGACCTCCGTGAGTGTGGAGACATCTGCCGTTTCGAGCCACTGCGCCACGCTCTGGCCACGCGTGGTGTCCATGCGCATGTCCAGCGGCCCGTCGTGGCGAAAAGAAAAACCCCTCTCGGGGTCGTCGATCTGGGGGGAGCTGACACCCAGGTCCATCAACACCCCGTCGACGGAGGCGTCCTCCAGCTCGCCAAGGTGGACAAACCCCTGGTGTCGGATCAGAAAGCGGCTGTCGCCAGCCGCCAGCGACTGGGCCACGGACACGGCGGCAGGATCCTTGTCAAAGGCGGTGAGGCGACCCTGAGGACCCAGCAAGCGAAGAATGGCACCGCTGTGGCCGCCACGACCGAATGTTGCGTCCACGTAGTGACCGTCCGGCCTGACCGCCAGGGCTTGCACCGCCTCGCTCAGCAAGACGGTCTGGTGATGCCTTTGGATTTCCACCGCGGCGCCCATCAGAAAGAGAACCCTTTGAGGACATCGGGCATGGGCGCCTTCATGGTCTCGGCCTCCTTGGCCGCGTACGCCTGTGTGTCCCACAATTCAAGGTAGGACCCCATGCCCAGCAGCATCGCCTCCTTGGTGATGCGGGCAAAACTGCGCAACTCGGGCGCAATCAGCACGCGCCCGGCCGCGTCCATGTCGACCTCCATGGCATTGCCCAGGAAAAAGCGTCGCCAGCCCGTGCCATCCATGGTCATGCCGGCCACCTGTGCGCGAAACACCTCCCAGGCCGCCGGAGGAAATACCATCAGGCATCCGTCCGGGTGCTTGGTAATTGTCAGTTGCCCCCCTTGACCCGGACCCGCGCCCAGCGCGTCCCGATGCCGGGTTGGCACCGAAAGACGCCCTTTGGCATCGAGATTGAGAGAGGAAGCGCCCTGGAACACCGTGATTGACCCTGCTAAGCCACTTTATGCCACTTTATTGCACTATTTCCCACTGTAGCAGGAAATTGAGGGCTTGCAAGCGCGTACTTACCTGAAAATTCTTATAAATCAATCACTTAGCGACTGAATTCCAGGCGATCTGACACCCAAAAATCGTGTGACAGCAAGCACTTACCGTCACCAGTGAAAGTGCTATCTCAAAAAGGGAAACGGCCTGTATCAGGCCGAAGAAGCAGGGAATCGGATGGACGGTGAGCCTGGAGCCGGCCCCGCCCTTTGCGGTGGCGAACCCTCCGCCAAGCGATTGCGCGCTCAGAGGATGTAGCGCGACAGGTCTTCGTTGCGGCTGAGTTCGGCCAGACGTCCATCGACATAGGCCGCGTCGATGGCCACCGACTGACCGCCCAGGCGCGCGGCATCGAAACTGACCTCGTCGAGCAGATGCTCCATCACCGTGGACAGTCGGCGGGCACCGATGTTCTCCGTCCGCTCGTTGACATCACAGGCGATCTGGGCCAGGCGACGGATGCCATCCGGCAGGAACTCCAGTGTCACACCCTCAGTGGCCAGCAGGGCCTGGTACTGCTTGACCAAGCTGGCGTGCGTGCGGGTGAGAATCGCCTCGAAGTCGTCCACCGACAGTGACTGCAATTCGACGCGAATCGGAAAGCGACCCTGGAGCTCGGGAATCAGATCGCTGGGCCGGGACAGATGGAAGGCTCCCGAGGCGATGAACAGGATGTGATCGGTTTTGACCATGCCGTACTTGGTGGTCACCGTGGTGCCCTCCACCAGGGGCAGCAGATCGCGCTGCACCCCCTGCCGTGACACATCGGTACCCGAGACATCGCTGCGTGAAGCGACCTTGTCGATCTCGTCGATGAAAACGATGCCGTTCTGTTCGGCGTTCTGCAACGCGCGGGTCTTGATGTCGTCCTCGTTGACCAGCTTGGCGGCCTCTTCCTCGATGAGCTGCTGCATGGCGTCGGCAATGCGCAGGCGGCGGGTGCGACGTTTGTCGGCACCCAGCTGGCTGAACATGCCGCGCAGCTGCTCGGCCATCTCTTCCATGCCGGCCGGTCCCATGATTTCCATGGCTGGGCGCGGCTCGACCAGATCGATCTCGATTTCCTGGTCATCCAGCTGACCCTCACGCAGCTTCTTTCGAAAGCCCTGCCGCGCAGGGCCGTCGGGCACCCGGCTGGCCGGTTCACCGCCGACCGACCTGGGCGGCGGAATCAGCACATCCAGAATGCGGTCTTCGGCAGCGTCCTCGGCGCGTGCGCGCTGCTTGCGCATCTCGGATTCGCGCGTCTGCTTCACGGCCATCTCGACCAGGTCGCGGATGATGGCGTCCACGTCCTTACCCACGTAACCCACTTCGGTGAACTTGGTGGCCTCGACTTTGACAAAGGGCGCATCGGCCAGGCGTGCCAGACGGCGGGCAATTTCGGTCTTGCCGACACCGGTGGGGCCGATCATCAGGATGTTCTTGGGCGTGATCTCCGGACGCAGCTTCTCGTCGACCTGCTGGCGCCGCCAGCGGTTGCGCAGGGCAATGGCCACAGCACGCTTGGCGGCATTCTGGCCAATGATGAAGCGATCGAGCTCGCTGACAATTTCCTGGGGCGTCATGGATGACATGGCATGCAATTTTCGGGTCGGGAGGTTCTTGGAAGGTCAATCGGTCAGCACACAAAGCCGATCAGGACGCGCCTGTCAAAGCACCTCAACCGTGTGGTTCATGTTGGTGTAGATGCACAGCTCGCCCGCAATGGCCAGCGACTGTCGGACCACCTGTTCGGCGCTCAGGTCCGTGTGGTCAATCAGGGCCTTGGCTGCAGCCTGGGCGTAGGCCCCCCCCGACCCGATGGCCACGATGCCATGCTCGGGCTCCAGCACATCGCCATTGCCGGTGATGATCAGGCTGGCCGTACGGTCCGCCACCGCCAGCATGGCTTCAAGGCGGCGCAGCACGCGGTCGGTGCGCCAGTCGCGCGTGAGCTCAATGGCCGCCCTCACCAGATGCCCCTGGTGCTTTTCCAGCTTGGTCTCAAAGCGCTCGAACAGCGTGAACGCATCCGCCGTGGCGCCGGCAAAACCGGCGAGCACCTGGTCGCGGTAGAGCTTGCGCACTTTGCGGGCCGTGCCCTTGACCACCACGTGGCCCAGGGTGACCTGCCCGTCGCCGCCGATGGCGACCTGAATACCGTCCGGCGTCTCGCGTCGCACACAGACAATGGTGGTTCCGTGAAATGATTCCATATCTAAGGCAGATGCGGACAAAGAAGACAAGCTCAAGTCCATTGACGGAGAAGTTGAACGTGGGCCAGGGCACCGCAGAACGGGCTCTGTCGCACCGCCATTGCCGCCCCTGGGAAAGGTGACGCCACAGGCGGCGCAAGGGGTGGACGAGCTAGTCGTTGCGCAGCACCACCTTGGCGTGCTCGGTGATGCCGATCACATGGAAGAAGGCCGTCACCAGACGGTGGGCATCGACAAACTGGACCATGCGACCTTCGGCATGGTGCGCCGAAACCCAGTTCAGCAGGGTGCCTGCCGCCGAGAAATCCACCCGAATCAGGTTGCGGCAGGAAATGATCATGACGTCGGCGCCTTTGAGGCGCTTCTCCAGTCCGTTCAGCGTTTCCTGCGGGTCACCGCGGATTTCGCCGGACAGCTCGACCAGCCCCAGCTGGTTGACACCCTCGCTGTCCATCACCGACTCACCCGACTCCGAGGGCACCGACAAGGGTTCGAGCACCCCTTCACCCAACACCGACTGTCCCGACTCCTCCTCACCTTCGGCAGTCAGGGCCTGGAAGTGGCAACTGGGACGCTCCCAACCCGGGGGCGAAACCTCATAGGTGACGCAGAAGTCCAGCGCCGTGAGTTCGAATTCGTCAGGGCGGTTCATCAGCCGCAGCAAGGCCATGCGCAGCTCCCACCAGATCTGCTCGACATCACGACGCCCGGACGGTGTCAGCGACTTCAGCAGCTCCCGCAAATGGGCTGTGCCATACCAACGCAAGTCGACGTCCTGATCGCTCCAGAGGGTAAAGATGCCCAGCAGGGCCCTGGCGGCCTTCAGATCGATGGTCTCCACCGCTGACCAGTCCAGCACCCAGGGCTGCTCGGCGCGCAACAGAACATTCTGCAAGGTGCCCACCGCATGGGCATCGAGCTCGTCATCACTCACCCAGACGGCCCGCCCCGTGGTCGTGGTGGGTCGGAATTTCCGGCCCGCCAGCCGGGTGACCATTTCCGGCATGTCGTACCACTGGGGTGCCGACCGGTCGAAGCGGTTGACAAAGTCGACCGCACGGCTTTCGAACGGCTCAAGTTGCCCTGTGGCACGGTACAGGTCGAACAGCGCGAGCCAGTCTTCCACCTCGTTCAGACGCCCTCCCGCCTCGGTCAGGCTCTCCAGCAGACCCTGCTCGGCCCCGGCATCGTCGCCATTGGCAAACCGGATGGCGGCCTCTTCGACCTCAGGATCCTGCGCGATTTCCTGCACATCCATGGCGAAGAAATGCGAAGCGGAAAACGAGGACGACGGGCCGGAATCACTGTAGGGAGTGACCGACCGGGGGCCGGCGGGCGCCATCAGTCCCGTGCGGGCCTTCGATGGGCGCGGCTTGCTTTCCTCGGGTGGCAGCGCCAACTCACGCTCTTTGGACGGTGACCACTCCCGCTGATCGGCCTGGGCCACCGGTTCGGTGTGCAAAGGCTCCAGGCTGGGTGATTCGGTGGACAGGCGTGCGGGCTCGGTTTCGTTGTACTGGCGCTTGCGCCGCGCCTCCTCGCGCACCACCTCCGGCTTTTCAGACCCGTCCTTCTTGTCCAGCGGCGTCCCGCCTGTGCTGTTGAGCCCCGACCCCGTGCTGACCAGAGAGTCAGGACCCTTGGTCTTCCACCATTGCATCGACATCTGCGCTTCGATCTCGTCGATCTTCTTGAGCGTCAGGGCGCGGTCGTCGGGTTTGGACGGCAGGGAGCTCTGGAAGAACGAGGGACGTACGCCGGCTCCTTCAGAGCCGGATGCCTCGCGGCTGCGGATCTTGCGCAGCATGTCGAATTCGCGCTTGCGAACAAAATCGTTGCGACGCTTTCGCTCAATCATCTCCTTGAGCGCCGCCTTGCTGTATTCACTCTCCCGGTCGGACGCGCGGGTGTCCAGATCAGACCAGCTCGTGGTCGGATGCCGCACGAACTTGACCACTTTGGACAGGAAGCCGCCGCTGGAGTCGTCCTTGGACATGTGGGGTCGGTTACCGGGATGGTCAGGGATGTCGGTACGCAGGACGCTCAGAGGCTGAGAGGGAATTGGGCGTGGCCGAAAGGGCGCCCCAAAACGTCGTCTGCAAGGCGCAAAGCACAGCCGTAGCTCGGGCTCCGGCGCGCATTTGAAGCGCCGCAGGCGGTGGCTTGGGGCGGCAAGGCGGGCATGTCCGATTTCATCTCAGCCTCTCAGTCCCCGAACATTTTCTGCTTGAGTTCCCGGCGCTGCTGGGCCTCCAGCGAAAGGCTGGCCGTCGGCCTTGCCATCAGGCGGCCGACACCGATCGGTTCGCCGGTCTCGTCGCAGTAGCCATAGTCGCCGCCATCGATGCGGGCAATGGCCTGTTCGATTTTCTTGAGCAGCTTGCGTTCGCGGTCTCGGGTGCGCAACTCCAGCGCATGCTCTTCTTCAATGGTGGCACGGTCGGCCGGGTCGGGAACGACCACGGTGTCTTCACGCAGGTGTTCGGTGGTCTCGCCCGCGTTGGCCAGCATGTCGGCCTTCAGTTGAGAGAGCTTGCGCCTGAAAAAGGCGAGTTGAACATCGTTCATGTACTCGCCGTCGGGCATGGACAGGATGTCCTGGTCGGTCAATTGCTCCACCGGCAGGGACTTCCAGTTATTGGCCCGCTTAGGGTCTTTCTGGATGGAGGATGGAACGGGAGGGGTCATCACGGGGCGTTCGTTCAAGGTGAAAAAAGTGGCCTTGGCGGCATCGGGCGCGTGCGAGGGTACCACTGCAGCCTGGGTCATTTGCTCCATCATGATTTTTTTGGCCGCCCTCTTGCCAAGCGGCTTCGGAGACGGCGCGATCGCCACTGGAGCGGGTGGCGTCTTTTGCTGAACAGGTGCAGCACGCACGACCGGAGTCGGTGTCACCGGTGCCGCAGAGGGACCTGATTTGGGGTGGCTGATCGCCTTGGTCCCGGCTTTGGCGGGGGTGACCGGGGGCGACTTCACACTGGGCTTCTTCGCCGCAGCCGGTGCAGCCGCCTTCGCGACCGCCTTGGCTGCCGCTTTGACTGGGGGTTTGACAGGGGCCGCCGCAGAAGAACGGGCGGGTGATTTGCCCGCCGATTTGACAGCAGGTGCCTTCGCGGCCGCCTTGGGGGCTGGCTTGGCAGCCGCCTTGCTTGCCGGCTTGCCTACAGACTGAGGCGCCGCCTTGCCGCCCGCCTTCGCGGCCGGCTTGACAACCGGCTTGACCACAGCCTTGGCGCGGCCCGCTGCTGCACCCGGGCGCGAGGCCGCCGAGGCAGGCTTGCCTGAAGTCGCTGTCCTGGTCGCCGGGGCTTTCACTGCGGGTCTCCTCTCAGTACCTGACATGACGGATTCACGTTGGCTCTGGCCGTCGCTGCCGGGCAATGGCCTGGCTGCGGACCGCACCCGAGGCACCGCTGGTTCTGCAGTTATACCCTGAATGCGTGCCTGGCCTGCCGGCCTCGATGCGGACACCTGACCGGACTTTGGTCGGGCGCGGCGGTCTTGGGTGGCGGCGCGCGATTGTAACGATTTGCGCTGACTTTCCACTGGCGTGGACTCCGACAGAAAGCCCATGCGTTGGAGAATAGAGACAAAAAGCACGGTTCCTCCCTGTTGGCTGCGGTCAGTGCCACACGCCTTGGCTGCCCTTGGTCTGACCAGTCCGAACACCGAAACCAGGCGTGCACGCGGCTTTCATGTCAGCTCAGCGCCTGGTCCAGACCCTGTGTCAGGATGTCCTTGGGCAGATCGATGCCAATGAACACCATCTTGCTCTCACGCACCTCGCCGTCCTTCCAGGGCGGCCCCAGGTCGCTGCCCATGAGCTGGTGCACGCCCTGAAAGATCACCTTGCGGTCGGTGCCCTGCATGTCCAGCACCCCCTTGTAGCGCAGCATGCGGGGGCCATAGACCTGGACCACCGCGCCCAGGAAATCCTCCAGCTTGGCCGGATTGAACGGGCGTGTGGCCCGATAGACGAAGCTCTTGACGTCGTCATCGTGGTGGTGGTGGTGCCCGTGCGCGTGTCCATGCTGGTGCGAGGGGTGACTGCAATGTTCACCGTGCTCGTGATCATGGTGGTGGTGATCGTGATCATGACCATGGTCGTGGCCATTGGCGGTCAGGAATTCCGGGTCAATGTCGAGCTTGGCATTGAGGTTGAAACCGCGCAGGTCGAACACATCCTTGATGGACACCTCACCGAAGTGAACGGTGCGCACCGGAGCCCGGGGGTTCATGTGCTTGAGCCGGTGGATGAGCGCATCCACCTCGTCCTGGCCGACCAGATCGGCCTTGCTGATGAACAGCTGGTCGGCAAAACCCACCTGACGCCGGGCTTCCTGCCGGTCGTTGAGCTGTTGTGCAGAGTGCTTGGCGTCGACCAGGGTCAGGATGGAATCTAGCAGGTACTGCTCGGCCACCTCGTCGTCCATGAAGAAGGTCTGCGCCACCGGACCGGGGTCGGCCAGGCCAGTGGTCTCGATCACGACGCGCTCGAAATCCAGCTCGCCCTTGCGCTTCTTTTGCGCCAGGTCGGCCAGGGTGGCGCGCAGGTCATCGCGGATGGTGCAGCAGATGCAGCCATTGCTCATCTGGATGATGTTTTCCTGCGTGTCGGCGACCAGGATCTCGTTGTCGATGTTTTCCTCACCGAACTCGTTTTCAACCACGGCGATCTTCTGGCCGTGGGCTTCCGACAGGACCCGCTTGAGCAAGGTGGTCTTGCCGGAGCCGAGGAAACCGGTGAGGATGGTGGCGGGAATCAGGGACATGGCAGTCAGCGCCCACTGACGGGCTTGGGGTTCAACCCGGCGAGTGTAGTCGAGCCAGGAGTGGCACGCAGAAAGAAATAAGCCGGGCCCAGGCCCGGCTTCCTGTTGGTCACCGCCTGCTCAGGGGCGCAGGTAGGCATACCCCTCTTTGGCCTGCAGGCGAGCCACCTCCGCAACGCCTGAGGGAACCACCGTGGCCTCCATCGCCACCTTGCTGTTGTCGATCTTGCGCGCCACCAGGGTGTTGTTGCAGACGCGGAATTCAACCCCTTTGCTGGCCAGGTCGGAAATGCCACCGGCAAAAGGCTGCTCCATCTGGTTGGTCGCTCCTTCGAGCAGGAAGTCGATGCCCAGCCCGTGGGTGACCACCACGATCTTGGCCGTCGGATCGGCGGCCAGGTGGTTGCGGATGTTGTTGATGGCGCGCGAGGCCTGAGGAATGCCTTCGCTCATGTGGTAGACCACCTTGATGGGGTCAGACGCTTGCGCGGGCAGCGACAAGGCCATCAAGGCAGCCAGCAGCAAGGCCTTCAGGGACAGCAGGAACTTGATCATGGATGGACCTCGGCTAATGAGATAGTGATTGCTTATGTTCGGATTCTGCATCGGTGTCCGGGCAGCGCCATGGGAAATACCCTTGGCAGCAGGGTTATGCGTCGGCATCGGGTTCCTCCCGTTTTTCCGTTTTGGCCGCCCCCGTCTTTGCCCGTCGGACCTGGGCGCGCGGATGCGCCGCATCGTACACCCGCGCCAGGTGCTGGAAATCCAGCCGGGTGTAGACCTGGGTCGTGCTGATGCTGGCGTGCCCCAGCAGCTCCTGCACGGCACGCAGGTCGCCACTGGACTGCAACAGGTGGCTGGCGTAGGAGTGTCGCAGCATGTGCGGGTGCACCGGTGCCGCCACGCCGGCCAGCGCCGAGCGGCGCTTCAGGCGCAGGCGAATGTGCTGTGGTGTCAGGCGCTGGCCCCGGGCCCCGATGAACAGGGCGGGGTCGTCACGCTGCCAGGCTGCGCGCACTTCCAGCCAAGCGCGCAGGGCTTGTGAAGCCCCCCCTCCAACCGGGACACTCCGGCGCTTGGACCCTTTGCCCAGCACATGGGCCTCACCGGCATCGAGATCGATCCAGCCTCGGGCCAGCGGTCCGGGCACGGCGTCGAGCCCGACCAGTTCGCCGATTCGCAGGCCACACCCGTACAGCAATTCGGTGATGCAGCGGTCGCGCGCCTCCAGTGCCGGGTCGTCGTCTTCGATGGCGTGGCTGGCCAGGCGGACGGCGTCGTCCACGCCCAGCGCCTTGGGCAGTGGCTTGCCGGCCTTGGGCGCCCGCACCCCTTGCACCGGGTTGTGATCGACATGACCCTGGCGGGCCAGCCAGGTGTAGAACCCTCGCCAGGCCGACAGCACCAGGGCAATACCCCGAGGGTTGCGCCCGTCCGAGTGCATGCGGGCCACCCACTGCCTCACATGCGCCGGCTGCACACGCCGGGCGTCGAAGCCTGCGTCGTTCACGTGTTGGATCAGGCGTTGCAGGGCGTCGGCGTACAGGTTGACCGTGCGCTCGGCCAGCCGCCGTTGCACACCCACGTGCTCCAGATAGCCCGCCACCAGCGCGGCGTCACCTGTGACAACCGGGCCGGGTACGGGCGTTTCCATGGACCTCAGACGCCGGTGAGGGGACGCAGGCGTGCCAGGGCTGCGCTGGCGGTCTCGCCGATGCGTGTCAGGAAGTCCGTGCCCATGTCGGGCGTGAAACGCTGCGGGTCGCCCGAGGCCAGCACCAGCAAGCCAAAGGCCTCGGGCGCGGCACCGGCGCGCAAGGGAATCAGGGCCAGCGACGCGGCGGCCGACGGGTCGACCAGCCACTGCGCCGCCTCCAGACCCGGGTTGCCTCCGCAGTACGGCTGCACCAGCGACGACGAGAAGGTGATGACGTCGTCGGAAGCCCCCTGGGCAAAGGACTCACCCGCCAGCTCTGGCATGACACCCCACACCTTGATGGCCACCTGCGGCACCAGAAAGTGACTCACCAGCTCTCGGGCGATCACCTCGGGCAGGTCGCGCGCCTCGCGGGTGAGCAGCAGCTCGCGCGTCCAGCGCTGCAGGCGGTCGGCGATGGCGGTGTTTTCCTGGCCGTGGCGGATCATCTCGGCCGCCTTGAGCTCCAGCCCGCGAATCTTCTCGCGCAGCATCTCGGCCTGGCGCTCCTGCAGGCTCACGGCCCGCTGGCCGTGCGGGCTGGTCAGCTGCACCGCCGCCAGCAGGCTGGCGTGGCGCTCGAAGAAATCGGGCGTGTTGGCCAGGTAGTTGGCGATGTCGTCTTCGGTGATGGGCGGAATGGGGTTGTGGCTCATGCGGTCGTCCCTGGAGTGAGGGGGGTCAGAGGGCGTCGGGCAGCTCGATCTCGCCCTCAAAAACGGTGGTGGCGGGCCCGGTCATCAAGACCGGCGCGTCGTGGGTCGGCGTATCCCGCCAGTCGATGGTCAGCACCCCGCCGCGCGTGTGGACGTCGACCGGCCCCTCGAGCAGGCCCAGGCGAACGCCGGCCACCACGGCCGCGCAGGCGCCCGTGCCACAGGCCAGGGTCTCGCCGGCGCCGCGCTCGTAGACGCGCAGGCGTGCGCTGTGCCGGTCCACCACCTGCAGAAAGCCCGCGTTGACGCGCTGCGGAAACGCGGGGTGCGATTCGATCTGGGGCCCCCATGACAGCACCGGCGCGCGGTCGACGTCGGCCACCAGCAGCACCGCGTGCGGATTGCCCATGGACAGCACCGACACCGGTGCCACGCCATCGGCCAGGGGCAGCAGCCAGTGCTCGAAGGCACCGACCGACTTGTGCGACAGGCCATCCGGCAGGAACGGAATCCGTTCGGCCGCGAACACTGGCGCGCCCATGTCCACCGTGACCCGGCCGTCCGGCTTGGCGGCCAGGCTGAGCTCGCCGTTCTTCACCTTGACCCGCACCGGGTTGCGATCGGTCAGGCCCTTGTCGTGCACATAGCGCACGAAGCAGCGCGCGCCATTGCCGCAGTGCTCGACTTCGCCGCCGTCGGCGTTGTGAATGACGTACTCGAAGTCCAGCCCCAGGCCCGGCGACGGCCGAACGCTCAGGATCTGGTCGGCGCCGACCCCGAAATGCCTGTCGGCCAGGAAGCGGTATTGCGCCGTGCTCAGCCCCAGGCGCCCGCGCGTTTCGTCCAGCACGACAAAGTCGTTGCCGGCGCCCTGCATTTTGGTGAAACGGATGCGCATGCAGGGGATTATCGGCCAGCGTCACCCAGGTGCCGCGTCGGCCCGTCCGGGCTGTCGCACAATGGCTGCATGGTCCGCCCCACCCAACTCCTGCACACCCCCCGTTCCCCGGCGCCGCTGCGACCGGCCGCCACCGTCCTGCTGTTGCGCGACAGCGCCGACCCCGGCCGCCCGGGCATCGAGGTGCTGATGACGCGCCGCTCGATGACCGCCAGCTTCGCCCCCGGCGCCTATGTGTTCCCGGGCGGTGGCATCGACGCCGCCGACGCGCAATCGCACCGCCTGGCGCAGCGGCGGCCCACGCAGTCGGACCTGCACCTGACACAGGCCATAGCGGCCATCCGCGAAAGCTTTGAGGAGCTGGGCATTCTGCTGGCCCGGCGCAGCGACGGCCCGCACGCCGACGCGACCGACCTGGCCCGGCTGGACCGCAAGGCGCCGTTTGCCCCACAGTGCGAGGCGCTGGGCCTGCGCCTGGCGGCCGACGAGGTGTTCGTGCTGGCCCACTGGATCACCGATCGCGACCTGCCGCGCCGCTTCGACGTGCCCTTTCTGGTGGCCCGCATGCCCGAGGGACAGGAACCGGTGGCCGATGAATCCGAGCAGTTCGAGCCGGTGTGGATACGCCCGGCCGACGCACTGGCGCGCCACGCCGCCGGTGACTTCTTCATCATTTTCCCGACCATCCGCACGCTGGAGCGTCTGCAGGCCTACCACAGCGTGCAAGCGGTGCTGGAGGCGTGTGCCGTCAACGAACAGCCCCTGTTCACCAGCTGCCCGCGCGCCGGCCTGATGCACGGCAAGGAATCGCGCCACATGGAGCACGAGTCGCCCTTCGGCGAGCTGGCCATGGTGTGTCCGGACGGGCGCATCGTGCACGAGCTGGCCTGGCAGACCGAGCGGCCGGTGCCGCTGCTGCGCCATGTGCAGCGCCTGACCGCGCCCAACCCCGGCATGATGACCGGCCCCGGCACCAACAGCTACGTGGTGGGCGACCCGGCCTGCGGCCATGTGGTGATCGACCCGGGCCCGGACGAGCCCGAGCACATCGAGCGCCTGTGGCGCGCCACCGGTGGCGACATCCGCGCCATCGTCTGCACCCACTCCCACCCCGACCACTCGCCGGGCGCGCCGCGCCTGCAGGCCCTGTGCACCCGGGCCGGCTCGCCGCCCCCGCCCATTCTGGGCCTGCCCAGCGCCAGCACCGCCCGCACGAACAGCCATTTTGTGCCCGAGCGGGCGCTGGCCGACGGCGAACGCATTGAGCTGGTGGGCGCCTCGGGCGAGGCGGAAGTGCGCCACACCCTGCAGGTGGTGCACACCCCGGGCCACGCCGCCAACCACCTGTGCCTGATCCTGGAAGAAGACGGCCTGCTGTTCAGCGGCGACCACATCCTCAATGGCAGCACCACCGTCATCGACCCGCCCGACGGGCACATGGGCGACTACCTCGACTCGCTGGACAAGCTGGACCGGCTGTGCGGCGAGCACAACGTCCACTTCATCCTGCCGGCCCACGGTTATGTGCTGGGCGACCATCCGCGCAGCGCCGACAACCCCAGCGCCCCCGAACACGGCGGCGCCCGCGCCGCCATCGCCCACCTGAAAGCCCACCGCCTGGCCCGCGAAGCCAAGGTCGCCACCGCCATGCGCACCCGCCCCGACGGCACCCTGGACGACTGGGTGGCCCTGGCCTACAACGACGTGCCCGAACGCCTGTGGCCGGTGGCCAAACGCTCCATGCTGGCGCATGTGGAACGCATCCAGAGCCTGGGGGGGTTCAATGTTTGAGCGGTGATCGAATGGGTGGCTGTCCGGCGCGCCCATGGCTCTCACTCGTTCAATGGCCCTGTAGCGGTTATCACGTTTGCAGACACTGGCAAATCGCAGGGGGTCAAGCGTGAATGCCGTCGTAGACTTTGGGGCAACTGAATGCCCGACGCTTCCATTGGACGGGCTTGCCACGAGCTGCTGCCTGTGAGGCGGGCCAAAAGACTCAACTGCCAATCGACAAGTTTGACCTCGCCCATCAACGCCGCTCACCCCCATGCACAAAGAAGATACCTGGTCCGTACCCTCTCTTGATGCCATTCCAGCGCTCACCCACGATCAGCTGTCGGAACACCTTCGGCTGGCGTCCGTCAATATAGGGCACTACCGCGAAATACATGAGGCTCTAAAAACAGAGCTGCTGGCGAGAAGCCCAACATCAAGCTACCAGTGCATGAAGTGTGGGCACACGAGGTACGAGCTGAACCAGATTCGCGCATCTCGGACATGGCTGAGCTCATTTTTCGGTGTCGAAACGGCCCAATACAAGGCGGTGGTTTGTGCCCGCTGCAAGTTCACCGAGTTCTATCAGGGCACCGTACCCCTCGGTCAGCAAGCGATGGATGCCGTGTTCGGGCGGTGATGCCCTGTTGGACGGCCGGCACCAGCGGCGCAGCCATCGCGATAAAAGTGTGAAGTCCGCCGGTACGCCGGATTCTGTGCGTGCCGGACCTTCTTGCGAAAGCCTGGCACGTGACCGCCATTCCTCTGGGCCGGGGGTCGCCCACCCGGCTCGGTGCTACCTACCCGCACGCTCCGCGGAGCCACATCAGCGCGTGCCTATTTGGTATTGCTGCGCGTAGAGATTGCCCGTTTCACCCGGCACCGGGTTGCCCCGGTGCCGACTCGTCTCTGTTGCTCTGATCCTCACCTCACGGTGGAGAGGTATTACCTCCTACGCTGCCCTGTGCAGTCCGGACGTTCCTCCGGCACCTCCTTTCGGAGCTTGTGCCAGCGGCGGCCTTGGCGGGCTTCACCCCGCTATTATCGGCGCTTGTCTGCCCGACCGCTGGCCGGGCGCCTGCTTGATCGACACAAGCCCCACGACAGCCCCACATGATCCGCATCGCCGAACTCAAACTGCCCCTGGAGCAGGTGCCCTGCGAGCACCGCCGCAGCGCTGACGCGCCGACCGAAACCGACCGGGACCGGCAACCGCCGCCCCACCCCACCGGGGCCCTGACGCGGCTGGCCGCGCAGGCGCTGGGGGTCGACCCGGCAGCGATTGCCGGGCTGCAGGTGTTCAAGCGCAGCTTCGACGCGCGCAAGGCCGAGCTGCTGGCGGTCTACATCGTGGACGTGACGCTGGCCGACCCGCTCCAGGAAGCGGTGCTGCTGGCGCAGCACCCGAAGAATCCGCACATCCAGCCGACGCCGGACATGACCTGGCAGCCACCCGGGCGGGCGCCGGCCGATTGGCCGGCCGACGAGGCCGAGCGGCCGGTGGTGATCGGCCTGGGGCCGTGTGGCCTGTTCACCGCGCTGGCGCTGGCGCAGATGGGGCTGCGGCCCATCGTGCTGGAACGCGGCAAGCCGGTGCGCGAGCGCACCAAGGACACCTGGGGCCTGTGGCGCAAGCGGGTGCTGAACCCGCAGAGCAATGTGCAGTATGGCGAGGGCGGTGCCGGCCTGTTTTCCGACGGCAAACTCTACAGCCAGATCAAGGACCCGCGCTTCCTGGGCCGCAAGGTGATGCGGGAGTTCGTCGAGGCCGGCGCACCAGCCGAGATCCTGTACCAGGCGCACCCGCACATCGGCACCTTCAAGCTGGTCAAGGTGGTCGAAGCCATGCGCGAGAAGATCGTCGCGCTGGGCGGCGAGATCCGGTTCCAGCAGCAGCTGGTGGGCATCGAGCTGGCGCCAGGCCCGGACCGGCAGCAACTGCGCGGCCTGCGGGTGCAGCGGCTGGACACGGGCGAGGTGCTGGACCTGCCGGCGCGGCGCGCGGTGTTGGCGCTGGGGCACAGCTCACGCGACACCTTTGCCCTGCTGCACGACGCCGGGGTGTTTCTGGAGGCCAAGCCTTTCTCGGTGGGCTTTCGCATCGAGCACCCGCAAAGCGTGATCGACCGGGCGCGCTGGGGCCGGCACGCCGGCCACCCGCTGCTGGGCGCAGCCGACTACAAGCTGGTGCACCACGCGAAGAACGGTCGCGCGGTCTACAGCTTCTGCATGTGCCCGGGGGGCACGGTGGTGGCGGCCACCAGCGAACCGGGCCGGGTGGTGACCAATGGCATGAGCCAGTACTCGCGCGCCGAGCGCAACGCCAACGCCGGCATGGTGGTGGGCATCGAGCCGGCGGATTTTCCGACGCAGTTCCCGCAAGACCTGCCGCTGTGGACCGCGGCCTTCGGCGAAGACGACGGCCCACGTTATGCGGCCGAGGCGCAGGCGCTGAAGGCGCAAGGGGTGACACACCCGCTGGCCGGCATCGTGCTGCAACGCCAATTGGAGGCTCGCGCCTACGAGCTGGGGGGCGGCACCTACGAGGCACCCGGCCAGCTGGTGGGCGATTTCCTGGCGGCGCGGCCTTCGACGGCGCTGGCGGAGGTGGAGCCGTCCTACCGCCCGGGGGTGCTCCTGGGCGATCTGGCCCCTGCGCTGCCGGGCTACGCCATCGAAGCCATGCGGGAAGCCCTGCCGGTGTTCGGCCGCAAGATCCGCGGCTACGACATGCCGGGCGCCGTGCTCACAGGGGTGGAAACGCGCACCTCCTCGCCGCTGCGCATCACGCGCGGCGCCGACTTCCAGAGCCTGAACACAACCGGCCTGTACCCGGCGGGTGAGGGGGCGGGTTATGCCGGCGGCATCCTGTCGGCCGGGGTGGACGGCATCAAGGTGGCCGAGGCGGTGGCACGGGACACCCTGGGTCTGCCGCACCAGTCGACGTAAACAAGCGGTTACAGGTTTTCGCGGTGCTTTACGCGGCAGGCAAGGTGGCTTGACACGGCCGCCGCAGCATAGAGGCTCCACAACACCAATGGAGCCTTCCATGAAAACCCCTTCCAAAGTTGCCATGATTCCCTTGACCGTCGCACTGATGGGTCTGGGGTTCAGCGGCCTGGCCCAGGCCCGCGACGAACGGGCACGGGTGATCAGCAGCACCCCCGTGACCGAGCAGATCCAGGTGCCCCAGCAGGTCTGCCAGGACCAGGTGGTGACCGTGCCCGGTCGCACCACCGGCGCCGGCGCCGTGATGGGCGGCATTGCCGGCGGTGCCATGGGCAACGCCATCGGTGACGGCAGCGGCCGGGCGATTGCCACGGTCATCGGACTGGTCGGCGGCGCGGTGATCGGTGACCGCATTGAGGGCCGCCCGCCCGCCACCACCCAGGTGGTGCGCCAGTGCAGCACCCAGCACGTGTGGCAGCAGCGCACCGTGGCTTACGACGTGGTGTACGAGTACGCCGGCCAGCAGTACCGGACCCAGACCACCGAAGATCCGGGCCGCTGGATCCGTGTCCAGGTGCTCCCGGTGACCACGTCGCAGCGGCCGCACCCGGGCGGCACCCGCCCGGTGGCCCACGCGCCCGCTCCGGTGGTGGTGCATGTCCAGCCAACGCCGACCAAGCCGGGACACGGCTGGCGCCACCATCCACACAACCGCCACTGGCAGTCCTACGGCTACTGAGGCAGCCGCCACCCATGAAAAAAGCGCCCCGCGGGGCGCTTTTCTGTTGTGGCCGCTTGCCTGGGCTCAGGCCTTTTGCAGCGCAGCGATGCGCTCTTCGATGGGTGGATGCGTCGAGAACAGCTTGCCCAGCCCACCGGCAATGCCCATGGCCTGCATGCCCTTGGGCAGTTCGCCCGCGGTCAGGCCACCCAGGCGTGCCAGGGCGTTGATCATGGGCTGCTTGCGCCCCATCAGGTCGGCGGCACCGGCATCGGCCCGGAACTCGCGCTGGCGGCTGAACCAGGCGACGATGATGGCGGCCAGGAAACCCAGGATGATGTCCATCACGATGGTGGTCACAAAGTAGCCGATGCCGGGGCCGTTGCTGTCGCTGCCGCGGCGCAGAAAGGCGTCGACCGCATAACCGATGACCCGGCTGAGGAACACCACAAATGTGTTCATGACGCCCTGGATCAGGGTCATGGTGACCATGTCGCCATTGGCAATGTGGGCCACCTCGTGGCCGATCACGGCCTCGACCTCTTCGCGCGTCATGCTTTGCAGCAGACCGGTGGAGACCGCCACCAGCGCCGAGTTCTTGAAGGCACCGGTGGCAAAGGCGTTGGGCGCGCCGTCGTAGATGGCAACCTCGGGCATGCCGATGCCGGCCTTGTCGGCGAACTTCTGCACCGTCTGCACGATCCAGGCTTCGTCGGCGGTCTGCGGCTGGTTGATGACACGCGCGCGCGTGCTGAACTTGGCCATGGGCTTGCTGATCAGCAGCGAAATGATGGCACCGCCAAAACCGATGATCAGCGAGAACCCGGCCAGAGCCGTCATGTCCAGGCCGTTGGCGGTGAGGAACCGGTCAAAGCCGAGGATGCGCGTGACGGTGAGCAAAACCAGCATCACCGCCAGGTTGGTCAGGACAAACAGGACAATGCGTTTCATGTGTGACTCCAAAACAGGGGTGTGCCACCGGGGGCACCTTCACGCCATCAGACCCGCGCCGCTCAGGTCGGTTCCCTCCGGGCGTGAAGCCGGATACCACTGATGATAATGGAACAATATTGGTTGAGTTTTCGAAAAAACAAGAGGCTCGAACAGGTTGTGGATTCAGTCCGGCGCCCTTCGTGCCGGCCGGAAGACGCTGGCGTCTTCGTAAAAGCCGGCCAACTCATTGGCGGGCCACCAGCCAGGCACACCGAGCACCGGCAGCGGGGTGAACGGCTTGGCGGCCAGCTCGGCCGCCGTCAGTCGCGCAGCGAGCCAGCTGTCCCAGGCGCACAGATCATCACCCAATGAGAGCGGCACCGGTACGCGGTAGACGTGACCGGTGATGGACTTGTAGGGGGCCACCAGCTTCTCGGTCAGGGCATGGCCGAACAGCACCAGCCTCGCCTGCGCCCACAGAGATCGCAGGTCGACAAAAAGCCGCATCCACTCCCGCGCCAGGAGCGCATCCCAGATGGCGTCGGGGGCCTGCAGCAGAACCGCGTTCTCGTCGAACAGGGTGATGGCATCGCGCACCGGGCCACGCACCTGCCCCACCCCCGCCTGCGCGATCTCGGCCGCCTGCAGGCGATTGAGCAGGCGCTTGGTGGCCGGGAAGCGCGCCCAGACCAGGCCGTTGAAGAAGTCGTGCAGGCCGTCGCGGGTGGGCACGGCGCCGGCCTCAAAGATGAACTGCTCGTAGGCCAAGCCGTCGGGCAGGTCGGCCTGCGGCACAAAACGCGGCCCGCCAGGCCCGATGTGCTGGGTCAGTGCCTGGGGCAGCGGCACGCCCTGCTCACAGGCCTGGCGCACCGCGATGCCGTCGGCGGCGTACGGGGCGTTCCAGGGCTGCGCCCAGTCGGGCGAGGGCCAGCCGGCCACCGGGTTGCCGACGGCGCACATGCGCGATCAGGCCACCAGCTTCCAGGGCAGGGCTTCGCCCGAGCGCAACGGCCTGAGTTCGGCCTCGCCGAAGGGGAAACTCTCGGGTGGCGTCCAGCTTTCCCTGCGCAGGGTGATGGTGCCGGTGTTGCGCGGCAGGCCGTAGAAGTCGGCGCCGAAGAAACTGGCAAAGCCTTCGAGCTTGTCGAGCGCACCTGCGGCTTCAAAGGCCTCGGCATACATCTCCATGGCCGCGTGGGCGGTGTAGCAGCCAGCGCAACCGGTGGCGTGTTCCTTGAGGTGGGCCGGGTGTGGCGCGCTGTCGGTGCCCAGGAAGAACTTGGGGCTGCCGCTGGTGGCGGCGGCCACCAGCGCCTGGCGGTGGGTTTCGCGTTTGAGCACCGGCAGGCAGTAGTAGTGCGGACGGATGCCGCCGGTGAAGATGGCGTTGCGGTTGTAAAGCAGGTGGTGCACGGTGATGGTGGCCGCCAGATGGGCATCGGCCCCGGCCACATATTGCGCGGCCTCTCTCGTGGTGATGTGCTCCATCACGATCTTCAGTCCCGGGAAGTCCTTGCGCAGCGGCTCCAGCTTGTCTTCGATGAACACGGCCTCGCGGTCGAACAGGTCGATGTCGGGGCTGGTGACTTCACCATGCACGAGCAGCAGCATGCCGGTCTTCTGCATGGCCTCCAGCGTCTTGTAGGTCTTGCGGATGTCGGTCACGCCGGCGTCGCTGTTGGTGGTGGCACCGGCCGGGTAGAGTTTGCAGGCGACCACGCCGGCGTCCCTGGCACGAACGATCTCGTCGGCCGGCAGGTTGTCGGTCAGGTACAGGGTCATCAGCGGCTCGAAGGCCACGCCCGCCGGCACGGCGGCGCGGATGCGATCGGCGTAGGCCAGGGCCTGGGCCGCGGTGGTCACCGGTGGCCTCAGGTTGGGCATGATGATGGCGCGGCCGAACTGGGCCGCCGTGTGTGGCACGACGGTGTTCAAGGCTGCACCGTCGCGCACATGCAGGTGCCAGTCGTCGGGGCGGGTGAGGGTCAGGGTCTGGGCGGTCGGGGCGTTCATGCCCTGATTGTCTCAAACCGGCGCCAGCCAGCACCGATCAGTTTTTTTGCCTGCCGAGGCTTTCGGCGAGCCGGCTCCAGAACACCTGGACCGCCCGCTTGCCCTTCTGGTTGTCGTGGGGTCTGGCGCGGTAGATGCGGATGTCCAGCTCGGCATCGAGACCGCTGCCGGCCAGCACCAGCTTCTTGGCCCGCAGTTCGCGGCGCACGGCGCTGGCAGGCAGGAAAGCAACCCCATGGCCTTCCAGCGCCATGGCCTTGAGGCCTTCGGCCATGTCGGTTTCGTAGATGCGGTCCAGGTGCAGGGGCGAGGACACCTGCTTGAGCACCTGATCCAGCACGCGTCCCAGGTAGGCACCCGGGGCGTAAGCCAGGTAGGGCAGTGGCTGGGACGCATGGCCAGGCAGGGCGTAAAGCGGCATCCCGGAGGCGTCGGGTTTGACGTAAGGCGAGAGGGTTTCGCGCCCCAGCGGCAGCATCTCGTACCGGTCGGCGTCGAGCTGAATGGGTTGCGCCACATGGTGGTAGGCGATCAGCAGGTCACAACTGCCTTCGACCAGGCGCATCACCGCATCGTGCACGTTAAGGGCAATCAGGCGGCTCTTGATCGGGCCTATGACCTCGCGCAGCCCGGACAACCAGGCGGGAAAGAAGGTGAAAGCCAGGGTGTGTGGAACCGCAAACTCGATCACGTCCTGCGCCGCCGCAGTGTGGGCGCGCAGCATGGCGCGGGTGCTCTGCAGCGACTGCAGCATCTCCAGGGCCTGTTCGTACAGGGTCTGCCCGGCTGGGGTCAGGCGGGTCGGGTAGGAGGATCGGTCGACCAGGTCGGTGCCGGCCCAGGCTTCCAGCGACTGGATTCGGCGTGAAAACGCCGGCTGTGTGACGTGGCGCAACTGCGCCGAACGGCTGAAACTGCGTGTTTCGGCCAGGCTGACAAAGTCCTCCAGCCACTTGGTTTCCATGGTTTTTCACCCCTGCGAAGGGGCCCTGTCTCCGTTGTTGTCCTGGCCGGACTGCTGCATGGCCCACATTTGAGCATAGACACCACCGGTCCTGGCAGACAGATCGGCGTGTGTGCCCCGCTCAACGATCTGGCCGTGAACAAGTACCAGGATTTCGTGGGCATCGACCACGGTGGACAGGCGGTGTGCAATGACCAGGGTGGTCTTGTTGCGCGCCACGCTTCGCAACTCGGCCTGGATGGCGCGCTCGTTGGCCGAGTCGAGCGCCGAGGTGGCCTCGTCAAAAATCAGGATGGGTGGGTTCTTCAGCAGGGTGCGGGCAATGGCCACCCGCTGCTTTTCGCCGCCGGAAAGCTTGAGACCGCGCTCGCCCACCATGGTGCGGTAGCCCAATGGCAGGCGGTCGATGAAGTCGTGGATGTGGGCGGCCCGGGCCGCCGCCACGGCCGCTTCATGGCCGGATTCGGGCCGGCCGTAGAGGATGTTGTATTCGATGGTGTCGTTGAACAGCACCGTGTCCTGGGGGACGATGCCGATGGCCTGGCGGACGCTGGACTGGGTGAGGTCGCGGATATCCTGACCATCGATGGTGATGGCTCCGCCCTGGATGTCGTAGAAGCGGAACAGCAGCCGCCCCAGTGTCGACTTGCCCGATCCCGAAGGACCGACCACGGCCACGGTCTTGCCCGGGGGAATTTCGAAACTCACGCCGTGCAGGATGGGGCGTGCCGCTTCATAGGCAAACTGCACGTTCTCGAAGCGCACGGCCGGCGCGGACGGCGGGTTCAGCTCGGCAGCGCCTGGCCGGTCCTCGACTTCGCGCTCCTTCTCCAGCAGGGTGAACATGCGGTCGAGGTCGGTCAGGCTCTGCTTGATCTCGCGGTAGAGCACCCCCAGAAAACCCAGCGGAATGTAGAGCTGGATCATGAAGGCGTTGATCATGACCAGGTCACCCAGGGTCAGGTCACCGGCGGCCACGCCGGCGGTGGCCCGCCAGAGCATGAGCACCAGCGCCACCGCAATCACCGCCTGTTGCCCGGTGTTCAGCAGCGACAGCGTGGCCTGGCTCTTGAGGCGGGCGCGGCGCAGCTTCTCCAGCGCTTCGTTGTAGCGGTGGGCCTCAAAGGCTTCGTTGTTGAAGTACTTGACGGTCTCGTAGTTGAGCAGCGAATCGATCGCCCGCGACTGGCTGCTGGACTCCAGCTCGTTCATCTCGCGCCGGAACTTGGTGCGCCACTCGGTCACGACCACGGTGAAGCCCACGTAGAGCACCAGCGCGACCAGGGTGATCCAGACGTAGACCATGTCGAACTTCGTGCCCAGCAGGGCCAGCACCATGGCCACTTCGATGAGGGTGGGGACGATGCTGTAGAGCGAGTAGGAAATGAGTGACTGGACCGCGCGGGTGCCGCGTTCGATGTCACGTGTCATGCCGCCGGTCTGGCGTTCCAGGTGAAATCGCAGGGAAAGGGCGTGCAGGTGGCCGAAGACCTGCAGGGCGATGCTGCGGGTGGCGCCCTCGGTGGCTTTGGCGAACACCAGTTCGCGCAGTTCGGTGAACAGCGAGGTGGAAAAGCGCAGCAGCCCGTAGGCCACGATCATGCCCACCGGCACCAGCAGCAGGGCCTGCATGCTGCCGGGCTGGATGGTCATGGCGTCGACCAGTTCCTTGAGCAGCAGCGGCACACCCACGTTGGCCATCTTGGCCGCCACCATGAAGGCCAGGGCCAGCACCACGCGCCCCTTGTACTGCCAGAGGTAGGGCAGCAGGCGCCCCAGCACCGACCAGTCGGATCGGGCACGGGACGGTTCAGAGGCACCGGCCGGCAAATGGGCTGGCAGGGTGGAGCGGGAGGGGCGCATGCGGGAGAATGGCGGTTGATTTGCTTGTTATCAATCAGGATTGTGCCCATGTCCCAGGAATCCAGCCCGCGCCCCGAATCTGCCCTGCCCGAGGGCCGGGAACTCGTGCTCAAGGTCATCCCCATGCCCGCCGACACCAACGGCAATGGGGACATATTCGGCGGATGGGTGATGGCGCAGGTCGACCTGGCCGGCTCGGTGCTGCCGGCGCGCTACGTGCGCGGTCGCATGGCCACGGTGGCGGTGAACCAGTTCATCTTCAAGCAGCCGGTGCGGGTGGGCGACATTCTGAGCTTTTATGCCCACGTCACCCGCATCGGCAACACCTCGATCACGGTGCAGGTGGAGGTTTTCGCCGAGCGCTTCCGGGCGCAAGGCCAGTATGTGAAGGTGACCGAGGCCAGCCTGACCTATGTGGCGATCGACGACGAGGGACGCCCGCGCCCGATTCCTCGCGACGGGCTGCCCGCCACCAGCTGATGGCGGGGCTGACCCGGGAAAACACCGGATAGGCATCCCCGATCCGGCCCCCGTACCATGCATGCAGCACCGCCGGCCCTTTCGGTCCTGGCGGTTAATGGGGCATGCACCCTCCGGAGGTGACGCAGCATGGCGATGGTGGATGAGCTTCCCGCGGTCAAGCGGGGCCTGTGGTTGTATGCGGGCACCACGCCCTGCGACGTGCGCATCGTGCGGCACGATGTGCTGTTCGGAACCGGCGACAGCGATGACCCGCCCGAACTTGCCGAAGACCAGGCCCGGGAGTGCTACTACGTGCGCTACCACACGCCAGCGGTGGCGCCGACCTGGCTGGACGGAGGCGCCGGCCTGAGCTTGCGAGAAGCGGTCTTCCTGGCCGAGCGCAAGCTGGGACCGGTCGTCAACTGGCAGGACTGATCAGACGCCGGCCATGCGCCGTGCGTCGAGCACGGCCTGCACCCAGTCGGCCGGTCGCTCTTGTGGCAGGTTGTGGCCTGCCCCGTCGAACACCCTGTGCTGGTAAGGGCCGATGAAATGTGCCGCATGGTGGCGCGTGCCGCTGTTGACCCCGTCGGCGCTGCCATCGATGGCGATGGTCGGCACCCCGATCGGAGGCTGGGCGGTCAGGCGGGTCTCGATGTGGGCCACGGCCGGGTCTCCGGGCACCAGGCCGAAGCGGTGGCGGTAGGAATGGATCACCACGTCCACAAAATCCGGGTTGTCGAAGGCGGCTGCGCTGCGGTCGAGGGTCGCCTCGTCAAAGGCCCAGGTGGGTGACCACATGCGCCAGAGCAGGCGGGCCATGCCCCGGCGGTCACGCGCCAGACCGCGTCGACCACGCTCGGCGTGGAAGTAGTACTGGTACCACAGGGCAGCTTCGACCTCGGGGGCCTGCGGCTCCCAGGAGCGAGCGATGTCCTGCAGGTTGTAGGCGTTGCCGGAGACCAGTGCGACCACCCGCTGGGGCCACAGGGCCGAGACGATGCAGGCCGCGCGGCCGCCCCAGTCGTAGCCGGCCAGCACGGCCTTCGGTATCTGCAGCGCGTCCATCAGGGCCAGCAGGTCGGCTGCCAGCGCCGCCTGCTCTCCCGAGCGTGGGGTGTCGGGCGAGAGAAAGGTGGTCGGTCCGTAGCCGCGCAGATAGGGCACGATGACCCGCGCACCGGCCGAAGCGAGGGCGGGCGCCACCTCGGTGTAGGCGTGCACATCGTAGGGAAAACCGTGGCACAGGATGCAGGGCCAGCCATCGGCCGGGCCCTGCTCCAGATAGCCGACGCGCAACACGCCGGCATCGATGTGGTGGACTGACAGGGCGGTTTCCGGCGTCATGGGGTGGCTCAGTTCTTCCAGCGCGAGCGCCAGGTGCGGTAGATGCGGTCGGCCAGTGCTTCGCTGCCGGCCTGATGCCGTGCGGTGCTGCGGCGCATGGCTTCGGGTGATTCGACCGTGGCGATGCCGTCGCGGACCGCCGCCGGGTAGACCGTGCCGGGATCGCCCAGCCAGGTTTCGATTTTCTGCGGGGTGATCTCGATGTGGAACTGCATGGCCAGGTGGGGGCCTATGGAAAAGGCCTGGTGGGCGCAGACCTCGGATTCGGCCAGCACCCGGGCACCGGGTGGCAGCCCGGTGAAGCTGTCGTAGTGCCATTGGTAGGCCACGGCTTCGCGTGTGTCGCCGAACCACTCTCCGGACTCTGGCAAGGGGTGCATGCGCAACGGCAACCAGCCGACTTCGGGCTGCGGCAGGCGGGTGACCCGGCCGCCAAAGGCGCGGGCCATGAGCTGGCCGCCCAGGCAATGGCCAATGACGGGGATGCCCAGCCCATCGGCCTCGCGGATCAGGGCCTCGGCCTGCCGCAGGCTGGGCCGCTCGTCGTTGGCGCTCCACTCGCCTCCCAGAATGGCCAGGCCCTGGTAAGCGGCCACGGAGGCCGGGTAGGCCTGGCCGGCTTCGGCACAGAACACGTCCCAACGCACACCGGCGCGGTCCAGCCAATCGCCCAGGAATCCGGGCGAGTCTTCGATGGTGTGCTGCAGCACCAGCACCTGGGCGGGTGGTCGGGTGGAATCGCTCATGCCGTGATGATAGGAAGTCTTGCGTCACGGGCAGGACCAATGCGCCACGGCCCCAGGGGGCCGATCCGCGCTCAGCCTGTCAGAACGCCCCGTGCCGGCCCTCGCCGGCGGCAAATCGGCTGGCGCCCTCCAGCGCATCGGGGATGCGTGCCCGGCCCCGTTGCCACTCCTGCTGCAGGGCTTCGCCCAGGGGCAGGTTCCACTGGGCATGGGCGCTCTCGCGGTCGGCCCTCAGGGTGGCCTGCGGAAAGCCGGCCAGCTGCCGGGCCAGGGCAATGGCGGCCTCGCGCCCCTGGCCAGGGGGCACCACCCGGTTGGCCAGCCCCATCTGCAGGGCCTCGGCGGCCTCGACCTTGCGACCGGTCAGGATCAGGTCCATGGCGTGGCCCATGCCGATCAGTCGCGGCAGGCGCACGGTGCCCCCATCGATCAGGGGCACACCGAAGCGCCGGCAATAGACACCGAAGTAGGCGTCCGCCTCCATGACCCGCAGGTCGCACCACAGGGCCAGTTCCATGCCGCCGGCCACCGCGGCGCCGCTGACGGACGCGATCACCGGTTTGGACAACTGCAGGCGCGAAGGGCCCATGGGGCCGATGGCCCGACCATTGCTGCTGTCGAAGTCCAGACCGGCCAAGGACGCGGCATCGCCCCCGGCCGCCAGCCGGGCGCCGAACTGCAGGTCCCAGCCGGCGCAGAAATGACCGTGAGCACCGTGGAACACCGCCACGCGGGCCTGCGTATCGTCTTCGAACGCCAGAAAGGCCGCGTGCAGTGCCTGAGCGGTGGCGGTGTCGACCGCGTTGCGTACCTCGGGGCGGTCGAGCGTGACCACCCACACCTCGCCCAGCTTCTCCGTGCGAACCGCTTCAGAGGTCATGCTGCTTCCTCACCCGGGTCGGGCCACCAGGCCAGCTTCGGGCTGCGCTCGGCTTCCAGCAGCTCCGCCTCGCTGACCTCGATCTCCATGCGCAACAAGGCCCCGGCCATGGCCTTGCCCAGGTTGTCCAGCCGCAGGTTGCGGGCGCCGCCGCCTTGCAGGGCGCCCTTGAGCACCAGCTTGATGGCCAGCAGCTTCGGCAGGGGCCAGCAGTCGACCTCGCCCGGCAGCCAGGTGGCGAAGTGGGCCTGAACCCGTTCGGCGGTGACCTCGCGCTCCAGCACGCGGTAGCCGGCCGCGTTCCAGGCGAACAGGCCGAAATCGACCCAGTCGGCTTTGTCACCGCTGCGGGCATGGGCCAGTCGGACCAGGGGGATACGAAGTTGACGGCTCATGGCGTGACCTCCAGCAGTTCGACCCGGACCATCGGTTCCACCAGGTCGCGGGGGATCAGGGTCGGCCAGATGCCCAGCAGTTCACCGGTGTGGTGCAGGCCGTTGAAGCCGCAGGTGTAGGCCGGGCCGCTGAGCGCGATCCAGGGGAACAGGCGACCGAAACCGTCGGCCACGGCCTTTTCCGGGGTGCGCAGCACCAGGCGGGTCCAGACTTCGTTGAGCTGGTTGAGCTGTTCCGGCGGTGGCAGCGGAGTCAGCGGGCCGTGCGCCGAGTTCAGTCCGGGGTATTCGACGTACAACTCGTCGTGCGGCAGGCGCTTCTCCTGCAGTTGCTGGCGGATCATGGCCTGGGCAGCCTGCGCCTTGTCCCAGGCGTCGGGCCAGGAGAAACCCCAGGTCACCTCGGCCTTGTAGCCGTCGCGAAAGCCCGCCACCACCTTGAGGCGGTCACCCGGCGCGTGCCCACGGGCGCCGGTGATGCGGACCCGGTCATGACCCTCGTCGTGCAGGTGCAGGTCCCCCATGTCCAGCACCACATCGGGCGAACGGTAGGCGTGCGGGTCGTGCACCTCATAGAGGAGCTGCTGGCGCACAGTGTCGAAGTTCACCCGGCCACCGGTGCCCGGCGCCTTGGTGATGAGCGCCGTGCCGTCCTGCCAGACCTCGGCGATCGGGTAGCCGATGCGGGCCAGATCGGGAATCTGCTGCCAGTGGCCCTGTGCGCCGAAGTTGCCGCCACTGCCCTGGCCCGAGCATTCGAGCAGGTGCCCGACCACCAGGCCCTGGGCCAGCTTGTCGAGGTCACCGGCCTGGTGCTGGTGGCCCAGGCGCCAGCCCAGGCTGTGGACGATGGGCCCGAGGAACAGGGCGGCGTCGGCCACCCGGCCGGTTATGACGATGTCGGCACCGGCATCCAGCGCATCGACGATGGGCCGTGCGCCCAGATAGGCATTGCCGAACACCAGGCGCTCACGCACCCGTGAGACAGGCTCGCCGCTGAACAGGTGGGCCAGGTCGGCGTCGGGCACCTCCGGGTCCTGCAGGTGGGACAACACGTCGTCACCGGTGACCACCGCAATGCGGGCACTCCAGCCTTTGCGGTCAAAAGCCTCGCGCAGGGCCTGTGCTGCGCCGCGCGGATTCAGGCCACCGGCGTTGCAGACGAAGCGCACGCCGCGCTCGCGCATGAGCGGCCACAAGCGCATGAGCATGGGCACCACGTCCCGGGCATAGCCCAGTGAAGCATCACGCTGGCGGTCTTTCTGCAAGATGGCCAGCGTGAGCTCGGCCAGGTGGTCGCTGGCGATGAACTGGACGGCGCCACGCTCGATGCTGGCGACCACCGGCTCCCAGTTGTCGCCGTAGAAGCCGAGGCCGGCTCCGATGCGGACGGAGGTTGTGGGTTTCATGGGCTTGTGTCGGTGCTTACCGGGCTCTTCAACAGCCAAAGCATAAGGGGCTGGTTGATTTTTGCCAAGCACTTGCTTTGTAAAATTATTGTTTTCAACCCATGGCACCTTCGCGACTCTTCATCGGGTGAAACCTTATCGTCAGCCTGCAGCAAGGCAGATACAAACGGCGCACGTTGACGGCAAATCGTGCTACAGGTTTTGGTGGCAGGGGGCTGTTCACGAGTTTGTTCCACTCAGGAGATCCGCGTGCAATTGCTGCAGCTGCTCATCGATGGCGCCGCCCTGGGGTGCATTTACGGCCTGATCGCGCTGAGCTTTGTGCTGATCTACAAGGCCACCGAGACCGTCAGCTTCGCCCAGGGCGACATGATGATGGTGGGCGCCTTTGCCGGCCTGGCCACCATGACCTTTCTGGGCTTTCCGTTCTGGATCGGTGTGCCCGCCGCCATCATCGCCATGGGCATGTTCGGGATGGTGCTGGAACGGGTCGTGATCCGGCCCATCCTGGGTCAGCCGGCGTTCTCTGTGGTGATGTTGACCATTGGCGTGGGCTACGTGCTGCGTGGCCTGATCACCATGATTCCGGATATCGGTACCGACACGCACACGCTCCCGGTTCCCTACGCCAACGAAGTCCTGCGCCTGGGAGGTCTGGTGGTTTCGGCCGAACAGGTCGTGGTGATCGGTGCCACCACGCTGCTGTGTGGCGCCCTGTATGCCATGTTCCGCTTCAGCAAACTGGGCATTGCCATGCAGGCTTCGTCACAGAACCAGCTGGCAGCCTACTACATGGGCATCCCGGTCAAGCGCTTCAACGGCCTGGTCTGGGGCCTGGCTGCCGGCCTGGCTGCCATTGCCGGTCTGCTGTTGGCGCCCATCACCTTCGTGCACGCGAACATGGGTTTCATCGCCCTGAAGGCCTTCCCGGCGGCTGTGGTGGGCGGCTTCGGCAGCCTGCCGGGCGCCATCGTCGGCGGCCTGATCATCGGCATCGTCGAGGCCCTCTCCGGCTTCTACCTGCCAGAAGGCTTCAAGGACATCGCTCCCTACATCGTGGTGCTGATCATGCTCGTGCTCAAGCCGAACGGCCTGTTCGGCGAGCAGCTGCGCAAGAAGGTCTGACACCGGAACCGTACCCATGCGCTTCATATTCAAAACCGATTACGACCAGGACATCCGGCTGGCCAAGCACGGCGGCCATGTGTTCTGGTACTCGCTGCTGGGCCTGTTCCTGCTGGTGGCCCCCTGGGTGATCGCCGAGTACTGGCTGGCGCAGCTGACCTTCGTGCTGATCTACTCCATCGTGGGCCTGGGTCTGATGCTGCTGTCCGGTTTCACCGGCCTGTTCTCGCTGGGCCACGCCGCCTTTCTGGGCGTGGGCGCCTACACCCAGGCGGTGATGGTCAATGCCGGCGTGCCCTTCCCCATTGCCATGGCCTGTGCCGGCCTGCTGGCCGCTTCAGTGGGCGTGATCGTGGGCCTGCCGGCCTTGCGGGTCAAAGGCATCTACCTGGGCATGGCGACCCTCGCATTCGGCTTTATCGTCGAGGAAGGCATGGCCCGTTGGGAAAGTGTGACCGGTGGCAACGCCGGCCTGATGGTGGGCTACCCCTCGCTGTTTGGCTGGGACCTCGACTCGTCGACCGAGTTTTACTTCCTGTGCCTGGTGGTGGCGGTGCTGGCGACCCTGTTCATCATCAATCTACTGCGCTCGTCCACCGGGCGGGCCTTCGTGGCCATCCGCGATTCGGAGATCTCGGCCCAGAGCATGGGGATCCACCTGGCCCGCTACAAAACGCTGAGCTTCGCCATCTCAGCGGCACTGGCTGGCGTGGGCGGCGCACTCTACGCCCACAAGATCATGTTCCTGTCGCCAGAGCAGTTCAACCTGCTGCAGTCGATCGACCTGCTGCTGATGATCGTGATCGGTGGCCTGGGCTCCATCCATGGGGCCTTCCTGGGTGCGATCTTCATCATCGTGATGCCGCAGCTGATCTCCATCGGCAAGGACTTCCTGCCCGCGGCCATTGGTGAGGCGACCGGGTTGAAGGCGGTCATCTACGGCATGGTGCTGATTGCCATCGTGCTGTTCGAGCCCATGGGCCTGTACGGACGCTGGCTGAAGATCAGGACCTGGTTCCAGCTGTTCCCCTTTTACCGCAAGGGCATGTTCAAGCGCCAGAAATCGTTCCAGAAATCGGACCGACTCAAATGAGCCATATCCAGACCGACTCCTCGGAGGTGTTGCTGTCGGCGCACAACCTGAGTGTGCGCTTTGGCGGTGTCCTGGCCGTCAACGACGTCAGCTTCGATGTACGCCAGGGTGAGGTGTTCACCCTGATCGGACCCAACGGGGCCGGCAAGACCACGGTGTTCAACCTGATCAGCCGCATCTACCAGCCCACCCAGGGCAGCATCGAGTATCTGGGTCCGCAGGGACGCCTGGTGCTGACCGAACAGCCGCCACACCGGATCGCCAGCCTCGGCATCGCGCGCACCTTCCAGAACATCGAGCTGTTCGAACACGCCACCGTGCTGCAGAACCTGCTGATCGGTCGCCACACCCACCGTCGCACCAGCCTGTGGAGCGAAGCCTTCTTCACCCGAAAGACACGGCAAGCCGAGATCGAGGCGCGCGAGAAGGTCGAGCAGGTGATCGACTTCCTGGACCTGCAACACCACCGCGAAAGCATGGTCGCCGGGCTGCCCTATGGCGTGCGCAAGGTGGTCGAGCTGGCGCGCGCCCTGTGCACCGAACCGCGCCTTTTGCTGCTGGACGAGCCTTCGTCCGGTCTCAATGTTGAAGAAACCGACGACATGGCGTTCTGGATCGCCGACATCAAGAACGAACTGGGTATCTCGGTGCTGATGGTCGAACACGACATGAGTCTGGTCTCGAAGGTCTCCGACCGGGTGCTGGCCATGAGCATGGGGGCCGAGCTGGCCACCGGCACACCGGCCGAGGTGCAGAGCGACCCGGGCGTGATCGAGGCCTACCTCGGCTCGGTGGATGACATGTCCAGCCTGCGGCGCGAAAACCAGGCCAGGTCAGGAGCAGCCGCATGACCGCTCCACTGACCGACAACGCGGTTCTGAAACTGCTCAACGTCGAAAGCGCCTACGGGCCGATCAAGGCCATTCGCGGTGTGAGTCTGCAGGTGCGCCGCGGCGAGATCGCCACCGTGCTGGGTTCCAACGGCGCGGGCAAGACCACCATCCTCAAGACCATCAGCGGCATCATCGACCCGCGCAAGGGCACGGTGGAATTCAAGGGCGAGAACATCACGGCGCAGGACCCGGCGCACATCGTGCAGCTGGGCCTGATGCACGTGCCCGAAGGGCGCGAGGTGTTTCCACTGCTGTCGGTGCGAGACAACCTGCTGATGGGCGCCTACACCCGCAACGACCGCGACGGTGTGGCGCGCGACATGGAGCTGGTGTTCAACTACTTCCCCATCCTGCGCGAAAGGGCAGCCCAGGACGCCGGCCTGCTCTCGGGAGGACAGCAGCAGATGCTGGCGATCAGCCGCGCGCTGATGGCCAACCCCGACCTGATCCTGCTCGACGAGCCCAGCCTGGGCCTCAGTCCCAAGCTGACCAAGGAGATCTTCGAGATTGTGGTGCGCATCAACCGCGAGCGCGGCACCACCATTTTGCTGGTCGAGCAGAACGCCAACATGGCCCTGAACGCGTCGGACTACGGCTACGTGCTGGAAAACGGCCGCATCGTGATGGAGGACACCTGTGCCCGCCTGCGAGAGAAGGAGGACATCAAGGAGTTCTACCTGGGCATGAAGGAGGCGGGTGTGCGCGCCGACCGCCGCTGGAAGAAAAAGAAGAACTGGAGATGAAAGAAGCTCACCCCCTGCGCCGCTTCACGGCTTCCCCCTCTCTGGCCTTCGGCCGGAGGGGAACGCACCCAGTGGCCCGGCGAAGCCGGTTCCACGGGTGCCTGCTGCCAGGACTACACCGTTCTTACCGCTCGGCTGAACGCAGAACATTGCGAGCAACGCTATGAGTTACTTGTGGGATTTGTCGAACATCAAGCCGCAGACCGAAGTGGTGCTGCCCGGCGAGACCATTCCGGCCATGTTCTGGAACGCGGTCGAGCGCCGCGGCGAGAGCGTGTGGCTGCGCCAGAAGGACCTGGGGATCTGGCGCAGCTGGACTTGGAACAAGGTGGGTCAGGCGGTGGAGGAAATCGGCCATGGCCTGTTAGCGCTGGGCTTTGGTGAGCGTGAGACCGCCTCCATCCTGTCGAACACCAACATCGAGTGGGTGCTCAGCGATCTGGCAGTGCTCAGTGCCAACGGGGTGGCCAATGGCATCTACCCCACCGATGCCGCCGAGCAGGTGCACTACCTGTGCGAGGACTCGCGCACCACCGTGCTGTTCGTCGAGGACGACGAGCAACTGGACAAGGCGCTGGAAGTGCGCTCGCAGCTGCCCCTGCTGCGCAAGATCGTGGTGTTCGACATGGAGGGCCTGCGCGACTTCCACGACGAACAGGTCATGAGCCTGGACGCCCTGCGCGCCCTGGGCCGGGAACATGCCAAGTCGCATCCGAATGCGCTGAAGGCGCGCACCGCGGCGGTTTCGCCCGACGACCTGGCGATCCTGGTCTACACCTCGGGCACCACCGGCAAGCCCAAGGGCGCCATGCACGCCCACAAAGGCCTGGTCTACACGGTGCGGGGGTACAACACCCTGATCGCGCGCGACGAGAACGACGAGTGCATGTGCTTCCTGCCCCTGTGCCACATCGCCGAGCGCATGGGCGGCGAGTACTTCTCGCTCTACACCGGCGCCAAGCTCAACTTCGTCGAGAACCCCGAGACCGTGCCCGAGAACGTGCGCGAGATCGCACCCACGGTGTTCACCGCCGTGCCCCGCGTTTGGGAGAAGTTCTATTCGGGTGTGATGATCGCGCTCAAGGAAGCCAGCAGCACCCAGCAGGCCGCCTACGCCTGGGCCATTGGCGTGGGCCAGCGTGTGGCCGACCTGGTGCTCGAAGGCAAGGAGGTGCCGGGTTCGCTGCGCCTGCAGTTCCGCGTCGCTCGGGCCCTGGTGCTGGACAACGTGCGCAAGCTCATCGGCATTCACAAGTCGCGCTTCCTGGTGACCGGTGCGGCCCCCATTTCACCCGAGCTGGTGCGCTGGTACCTGGCGCTGGGGGTGCCCATGCTCGAGGTCTGGGGCATGACCGAGACCTGCGGCGCATCCACCGGCATACCAGCCGAGCGCATCAAGCCCGGCTCCATCGGACCGGCCGCACAGTACAACGAGGTCAAGCTCGACCCGGAAACCGGAGAGATCCTGGTGCGCGGCCCCAACGTGTTTATGGGTTACCTGAACCTGCCCGAGAAAACCGCCGAAACCATCGATGCCGACGGCTGGCTGCACACGGGTGATGTCGGTCTGGTCGATGAGGAAGGGTTTTTCCGCATCACCGACCGCATGAAAGACATCATCATCACCGCAGGGGGCAAGAACATCACCCCCAGCGAGATCGAGAACGAGATGAAGTTCTCACCTTATGTGACCGATGCCGTGGTCATTGGCGACAAGCGGCCCTACCTCACCGTGATCATCATGATCGACCAGGAGAACGTCGAGAAATTCGCCCAGGACAACGACGTGCCCTTCTCCAACTACGCCAGCCTGACCCGCTCGCCCGAAGTGCAGCAACTCATCCAGGACCTCATTGACAGCGTCAACAAGAAGTTTGCGCGGGTCGAGCAGGTCAAGAAGTTCTGGCTGCTCGACACCCAGCTGACGGCCGAGGACGAGGAACTGACCCCGACCATGAAACTCAAACGCAAGCTGGTGCAGCAGAAGTACGCCGAACAGATCGAGGCCATGTACCGTTGATTCCACCCTTTTCATCCACCAAGGAGACACACGCATGAAACGCAAGTTGACGCTGATCGCTGCCGGCCTCGTGCTGGCCAGCGGGACGGCCCTGGCGCAGCAGACCCAGGGCGTGACCCAGAACGAGATCGTCCTGGGTTCCATCCAGGATCTGTCGGGCCCGATCGCGGGCTTTGGCAAGCAGGTGCGCTTCGGCATGATGCTGCGCGTGGAGGAAGCCAACGAGCAAGGCGGCGTCAACGGCCGCAGGATCCGGCTGGTGGTGGAAGACTCAGGTTATGAGCCCCGCCGCGCCGTGCTGGCGGCCCAGAAGCTGGTGAACCAGGACCGCATTTTTGCCATGGTCGGTCACATCGGCACGGCGCAGAACATGGCGGCCATGCCGGTGCAGTTCCAGCGCAACGTGATCAACTTCTTCCCGGTGACCGCAGCCCGTGAGATGTACGAGCCCTTCCACCGGCTCAAGTACTCGTTTGCCGCCACCTATTACGACCAGATGCGTGTGGCCGTGCCGCTGCTGGTCAAGGAAAAGGACGCCAAGAAGGTCTGCACCATGTACCAGGACGACGAGTTCGGCCTGGAGGTGCTGCGCGGCGCTGAAGAAGGCCTCAAGAGCATCGGCATGGAAATCGCCGAGCGCACCAGCTTCAAGCGCGGCGCGACCGACTTCTCCTCCCAGATGCAGCGCCTGGCCTCGGCCCAATGCGATTTCGTCGTGCTGGGCACCATCATCCGCGAGACCATCGGTGGCATCGCCACCGCACGGCGCCTGGGCTTCAACCCCACCTTCCTTGGATCGAGTGCCGCCTACACCGACCTGATCCACAAGCTGGGCGGCCCGGCGGTGAACGGACTGTATGCGACCATGACCGTTCAGAACCCCTATCTGGACGACACGTCACAGCCGATCCGCTTCTGGGCCAACAAGTACAAAACCAAGTTCAACGAAGACCCGACGGTGTTCTCGGTCTACGGTTACAGCCTGGTCGATGCCTTCATTCGGGCAGCCACCAAGGCCGGTCCGAACCTGACCACCGACAGCTTCATCAAGGCCATGGACACCATGACGATCCCGCCGGACATCTTCGGCAGCGCCGAGATGACCTTCGGCCCCCAGAAGCGCCTGGGCAGCAACTCTTCTCGCCTGTCCCGCATCGACGACGGGCGCTGGAAGGTGGTGTCGGAGTACTTCAGCACCAACTGATCCGACGGGTGCCTCGCGGCGCCTCATGACCCGGCCGCCAGCGCTCCGCGCTGGCGGCCTTTTCATTCCATGAACCCCAGCCCCACGATCGCCGCCCTGCTGGCCGACACCCTGCTGGTCCTGCACCTGGCGGTGATTGCCTTTGTCCTGTTGGGCCTGGCCCTGGCATGGATCGGCTGGTGGCGGCGCTGGCCCTGGGTGCACCGGCGCAGCTGGCGGAGCCTGCACCTGGCCATGTGTGTCTGGATTGCGCTGCAGACCTGGCTGGGCCAGCTGTGCCCATTGACGATATGGGAACAGGAACTTCGCCGACTGGCCGGGCAGGCCACCCATGACCAGAGTTTCATCGGACACTGGCTCTCCCGTCTGATCTACTGGGACGCCCCCTGGTGGGCCTTCACCCTGATCTACACGGTGTTTGCGCTGATCGTGGTCGCCACCTGGGTGGCGGTTCGGCCAACAGGCAGACCGCCAAGCAGCTGACCTACGAATCCGACCAAGGACCACCGGCGCCCCCATCTGCAACAAAAAGCAGTACCATCCGATGGTTGTCACCCGCCTTCGGGCTCACAGGAGTCGAGTCATGGTCACATCCCGCATTGTTGTTCCTTTTGCCGTGGTGTTGTTCGGTGCCTGGGGCCTTGCCCACGCCGTCAAGGACTTGCCTGCCAAGCAGGACGAAACCTCCTATGAGAAGAAGTCAGAAGGCAAGGATGCCTACCCTGCGGGCGACAAGGCCGACTACAAGAAAGATGCGCAGGCCTTCGACGGCAAGAAGCCGGCGAAGGTGGAAGCAGGCCACGGTAAACAGCTGCCGGGCAAGGCCGACGCTGCCATGAAAGGCGCCCCACCGGACACCGAGGTGTATTACGAGAAAAGTCCGATGGCTGCCTATCCGAAAGAAGGCAAAGTTGCAGGCGACTTCGACAAGGGAACCAAAGAGGCCCAAGTCGCTGCACCGGTCAAGGGTACCGTGTACACGGGCAGCCCCTACAAAGGACGCATCCATGAGTCGATTGCGCCCAAAGGCGGCGCCACCAAGCTGCCGGGTCACACGGGCGTCAAGAAGTACTGACAGGTCACCCCGGCGGGCGGCTTCAGGTGCGCAAGTCCGTCAAGACACGACCGTGTTCTCGGTCTGTGGCTACAGCCTGGTTGATACCTTCCCTTTCGGCAGCGCCGAGTTGCCCTTCGGTCCCCAGAGGCAGCTGGGCAGCAAGGCCTCACACCTCTCCCGCATGGATGACGGGCGCTGGAACGTGGTGGCGAAGGACTGCAAGACCAACTGATCCGACGGGAGCCAGCGGGCACCCGCCGTGACCGGCTGCCCACACCCTGTCCATTGGCGAAGGCGTCGGTCCAGGGCTGAAACCCCACCGTGCGCCGACCGGCGGTCGGCCGCCGGCCCCAGGCGTTCCGGGTTGTCACAACTGATCACAATCGGACGCCCACGTTGCAAGGCGGCCTCATTAACATGAAGGTTCCCCGATACCCCCCGGATTCACACCATGTCACACCCCTCCACCATCCAGCTGGCCATTCGCTCCCTGTTCTGTGCCACCCTGATCGCCAGCACCGCCGCCCTGGCCCAGCCACTGGCGGGCGAAACACCCAAATCACCCTCCACCGAACCCACGGTCACCGTCAAGACCGGTCAGGACTTCGTTGGCATGCTGGCCAGGGCCAGCCTGACGCAACAGGGTGTGACCACCCCGACACCCGACGATGTGGGTGTCGCCGAATCGGCAGTTGAAGCCATGCGCGCGTCCGGCATGGGCTGGGGGGCCATTGCCAACTCGCTCGGCGTGAACCTGGGCAGCCTGGTGAGCGCCGAGAACCGCTCGCCCCAGGCCACCCTCAAGCGTGGCGGCAAGGTGCCTGGTGGCGACGGTGTGGCCTCCGATTCTTCCGACGGCAGCGTCACCACCGTCGGACTGGCCGGCAAGGGTGGTCCGGGCATGAGCGGTGTCGGCAGCGGCCAGGGCGCCAAGGGCGGCACCAGCGGTGGAGCCTCGGCAGGCGGCTCCCAAGGCGGGTCCAAGGGGGGTGCCAGTGCCGGCGGCGCAGGCGGCGGCTCCAAAGGTGGCGCGTCGCGCGGGGGCTCTCAGGGCGGCAACAAGGGCGGTGGCCGAGGCAACGGCGGCGGCAAGAAATGACGGATCACCTGACCACTGCCTTTGGGCAGGTGGTCAGGCAGGCGCCAGCCGGTGTCAAGACACGATATAGGCGCCCGACCCGGCCGAGAACAGCTTGCCGTCGGGCCCTTTGAACTCCATCCGGGTTGAGGCCACGCGCGATCCCAGCCGCAGCACCTCGGCACTGAGTTCAAACCACTCGGCAATGCCCGGTCGCAGGTAATCGATGCGCAGATCGATGGTGCCCAGCTTGGCAAAGCGCAGCAGGCGCTGCTCGGGGGCTTCGTCCATGTGCCGGGCGCCGATGGCGGCCATCACGGCCAGGCCGCCCATGGCGTCGAGCCCGGCGCTGATGACGCCACCGTGCACCCGGTTGTGGGCGTAGTGGCCAATCAGTTCGTGGCGCATGTCGATGCGCGCGATCGCGCGGTCCGGCCGCAGATCGGTGATCTTCAGACCCAGAACCTGGTTGAAAACGATCTTCTCCTCGAAGATCTGCTTGAGGCCGTCAATGAAGGCCGGCTCGAAGGCCTCCGGGGGTGGTGTGTGTCGGGTCATAGTCCTGATTGTCGCGCGGCCAGTTCCTTCATGATTTCCTCGGCCCCACCGCCGATCATCATCACCTTCACCTCACGGTAGATGCGTTCGCTGGCGGTGCCGCGCATGTAGCCCATGCCGCCGAGAATCTGCACCGCCGCGTCGGCACAGAACTGCATGGTCTGGGTGGCGTGGTTTTTCAGCAGACAGACGTGTGCCACCCAGTCCGACCCGGTGTCTCCCGCGTCGGCACGGGCAGTCACGGCATCGACCCAGGCCTGGGTGCTTTCGATGCGCATGCGCATGTCCATCAGCTTGTGACGGATGACCTGCCGTTCGACCAGCGCGGTGCCGAAGGTCTGGCGCTGGCGGGCCCAGTCCAGCGCCTCGTCGTGGCAGGCCTGGGCGAAGCCCAGCGCCATGGCCGACATGGCCAGGCGCTCGCCGTTGAAGTTGCTCATGATCATGCGAAAGCCGGCGCCCTCCTCGCCCAGGCGGTAGCGCACCGGCACGCGGACACCGTCAAAACGCAGATGGGCGGTGTCCGAGCAGTGCCAGCCCATCTTCTGCAAGGCGGTGCGCGAGATGCCGGGGCGGTCCATGGGCACCACGATCATGCTCACACCGCCCGGTCCCTTGTTTTGCTTGTCGGTGCGAACCGCCAGCGTCACCCAGTCGGCGCGTACACCCGAGGTGATGAACACCTTCTCGCCGTCGATCACGTAGTCGTCCCCCTCGCGGCGCGCGGTGGTGCGCAGGGCCGCCACGTCGGAGCCTCCACCGGGTTCGGTGATGCCCAGCGCAGCGATGCGCTCGCCACGCAGCACCGGCGGAATCACTTCGGTCTGCAACTCCGGGGTGCCATGCACGAGCAGCGGCGGCAGCCCGATGTTCAGCGAAAACAGGCTGGCCATGAGGCCTCCGCTGGTGCCATGGCGTGCCAGGGTCTGGGAGAACGCGTTGCGCACCCGCCAGCTGGCCGGGGTACCGCCCAGGTGCTCCGGGTAGCCCAGGCCCAGCAGACCCAGCTGGGCGGCCTCCTGGTACAGCCCCCGCGGGATCTCTCCGGCCGCCTCCCATGCATCGAGGTTCGGGCGCACCCGCTCAGCCGCAAAGCGGCGCACCGTGTCCAGCAGGGCCTGCAGGTCGGCTTCGTCCAGGGCGGGGGTGTCGGACGGGTTCATGTGGACTCCGGTTCGAATGTCAGAAGGACCTGACCGGGCGTCACCTGCTGGCCGGCAGCCACCGACACGGTCGCCACGGCGCCATCGCGCGGTGCGGTGATCTGGTGCTCGATCTTCATGCTCTCGATGGTCATCAAGGTCTGACCGCGCGTTACACGTGCGCCAGCCTGGGCCACCAGCGCCACCAGCTTGCCGTTGAAGGGGGCCCGCAGCTCGTTGGCGCTGGCTCCGCTGCCGGCGCCTTCCGGGGCGACCAGGCTCAGGTCGACCAGCTCAATGACATCCACTCCCCAACGCACGACCATGGCCGGTGGGTCGCTTTCACCCAGGGCCACCACCGTCAGTGCGCGACCCACCCCGTCCAACGTCAACGCGCCAGGGGTGAACACCGCTTCATGTTGCGCTTCCCCCAGCTGCACAGACACGCGACCACCGCCCTGCTCCCGCAGAACCAGGTCCAGCACCTGAGTGCCCACACGCCAGCGCTGCGCGCGTGGAAAGGGCGAAGGCAGTTCATGGGCCGGCGTTCGGCCACGGTAGCTGGCCGCCACCGCCGCGGCGATCTGCGCCTGGGCCGATGGCACCAGGGCTGCACGCAGGGCATCGCCATGGTCCGCCAGAAACGGAATGCCCGCCTCACCAGCGCGGAACACCGGGTGACGCAGGCAGGCCGCCAGAAAGGCCCGGTTGCTCGGCAAGCCCAGCAGCACGGTGTCGTCCAGCGCCTGGGCCAGCCGGTCCAGCGCCTCATCCCGGCTGGGCGCATGGACAATCAGCTTGCCCAGCATGGCGTCGTAGTGCGGCGTGACCACGGTGCCAGTTTCCAGGGCGTGGTCAAAGCGCAGCCCTTCGGAAAGGGGCGGCTCATTGAAAAGGTGCACCGTGCCGGCGTGCGGGGTGAAGTGCCCGTCTTCTGCACACAGGCGGACCTCGATGGCGTGGCCCTGTAGCCGGACCTCGTCCTGCTTCATCGGTAGTGGTTCACCCCGAGCCACACGCAACTGCCACTCGACCAGATCAAGGCCGGTCAGCATTTCCGTCACGGGATGCTCGACCTGCAGCCGCGTGTTCATCTCCATCAGGTAGAAACTGGCCCCCACGCTCCGCCGCTGCGCGGGTCGCTGCCCCCCAAGGGGGTGCGTTTCGCCTTGGGGCGGCCCGGCGGCGAAACCCTCTCCGTCGTCTTTTACCCCTTCATCCAACAAAAACTCCACCGTGCCGGCCCCGACGTAGCCCGCGCCCTGCGCCAGGGCGACGGCGCAGCGGCCGAGTTCGGCGCGCAGTTCGGGCGTGACGGCCGGGCTGGGGGCTTCCTCGATGATTTTCTGGTGGCGGCGCTGCACGGAGCAGTCGCGCTCGCCGAGGTGGATGGCATGCCCATGGGTGTCGGCAAACACCTGCACCTCGACATGGCGCGGTCGCAGCAGGGCGCGCTCGATCAGCAGGTCGGCGCTGCCGAAACTGGCCAGCGATTCCGACCGCGCACTGTGCAGCGCCGCCGGCAACTGGTCGGCGTTGTGCACCAGACGCATGCCGCGCCCGCCGCCACCGGCCACCGCCTTGACCATGAGCGGGTAGCCGATGCGCGCAGCCTCGGCCACAAAGGTGGCGTCGCGCTGGTCATCCCCGAAGTAGCCGGGCAGCACCGGCACCCCTTGCCGCAAGGCCACCGCCTTGGCCGCCGATTTGCTGCCCAGGGCGCGAATGGCCGCGGGTGGTGGCCCGACCCAGATCAGACCGGCGTCGATCACCGCCTGGGCGAAGTCGGCGTTCTCGCTCAGAAAGCCGTAACCCGGGTGCACCGCATCGGCACCGCTGCTTCGCGCCGCGTCGATCAGCTTGTCGATGCGCAGGTAACTCTCGGCCGAGCTGTCGCCACCCAGGGGCACCACCACATCGGCCTCGCGCACATGCATCGCCTGGCGGTCGGCATCGGAGCAGACCGCCACCGTGGCGATGCCCATGCGCCGCGCCGTGCGGATCACCCGCCTGGCGATCTCGCCGCGGTTGGCGATCAGCAGGCGCCTCATCGCTTCTCCCCATCGGCCCAGCGCGCAGGCCGTCGGCCGGCGAAGGCGGCCAGCCCCTCGGCCGCCTCCTGGCCACGCAGAGCACCGGCAAAGGCCAGCGCCGCCTCGTCGCGCAGGTCGGGCATCTTCGAGCGCAGCCGACCGAGCAGCTGCTTGGTCGCCATCACGGCACCAGGCGCGGCACGCCGCAAGCGCTGCAGGCTGTCGGTCAAAGCATCTTCCAGCTCACCATCGGCCACCAGGTCGTCGACCAGCCCAGCCTGCTGCGCGGCCTCGGCGGGGAAACTGCGCCCCTGCAGCAGGCACTGGCGTGCCACCGCATCGCCCAGGCGGGCCCAGACAAAAGGTGCGATCTGCGCCGGCGGCAGTCCCAGCGTCACCTCCGGGGTGGCGAACACCGAGCGGCGGGTGGCGATCACGTGGTCGGCGCAGCAGACCAGGCCGAAGCCACCGCCCATGGCGGCACCGTCCACGGCACACACCAGCAGCTGCGGCAGTTCGCACAGCGCGTGCAGCACATCGCCGAAAGCCCGGTTGACTGCGACCAGCGGGTCGTCCTCACCCGGGGCCAGCGGCTTGCCGATGGCGCTCGCAAAATGCCCCAGGCTGCCGCCGGCACAGAAGGCTCCGGCGGCACCGGTCAGCACCACGATACGCAGCGAGGGGTCGGCCTTGGCCCGCAGGCAGGCTTCAAACAGGTCGACCACCATGCTGTCGGACAAGGCATTGCGCGTGGCCGGGTCGTTGAGCGTCCATCGCTCCACATCACCCTGCCGCACCACCAGAAAATTGCTCATGTCGGCTTCCTTTCAATGCACCGGCTTCTTGGCGATACCCATGATCTTGGTGAGGATGCCGAGCATCACCTCGTCGGCACCGCCACCGATGGACGCCAGGCGACCATCGCGGTACATGCGCGAAACCTTGTTGTCCCAGGTGAAGCCCATGCCGCCCCAGAACTGCAGGCAGGTGTCGGGCACCAGGCGATTCAGGCGGCCAGCCTTGAGCTTGGCCATGGTGGCCCATTCGGTCACGTCTTCGCCGGCCACGTAGTGCTCGCACGACTGGTAGGTCAGCGCACGCAGGCTCTCGACCTCGGTCTTGAGTTCGGCCAGCTTGAACTGCACCCACTGCTGGTCGGCCAGCGAGGCGCCGAACAGCTTGCGCTCCTGGGCGTACTCCACGGTCCACTGGATGCAGTTGCTCAAACTCTCCAGCGTGCTGGCGGCACACCACAGGCGCTCCTCCTGGAACTGCTGCATCTGGTAGATGAAGCCCGCGCCCTCCTGCCCGATGCGGTAGCGTTGCGGCACACGCACCTCATCGAAGAACAGCAGGCCGGTATCGCTGCTGTTCATGCCGATCTTCCTGATCTTCTGGCCCACATCGAAGCCCTTGACGGTCTTGCCGTTCTCGCGCAGCGGGACCATCACCAGGCTTTTGTTCTTGTGGGCGGGCCCCTCGCCGGTGTTGACCAGCATGCACATCCAGTCGGCCTGCAGGCTGTTCGTGATCCACATCTTCTGGCCACTGATGACGTAGTCGTCACCGTCCTTTCTGGCGTAGGTCTTGATGCCGGCCACGTCGCTGCCAGCTCCCGGCTCGCTGACACCGATGCAGCCGACCATGTCGCCGGCAATGGCCGGTGCCAGAAACTGGGCACGCAGTTCGTCGCTGCCAAATCGGGCCAGGGCCGGCGTGGCCATGTCGGTCTGCACCCCGATGGCCATGGGCACACCGCCGCAGTGGATGTGCCCCAGCGTCTCGGCCATGGCCACGCTGTACGAGTAGTCCAGCCCCATGCCGCCATAGGCCTCGGGTTTGGTCAGACCCAGCAGTCCCAGCTTGCCGAGGCCTTTGAACACCTCGTGTGCAGGGAACATCTCGGCCGCCTCCCATTCGTCCACGTGCGGGTTGATCTGCTCGTCGATGAAGCGCTTGAGCGTCTTCTGGATTTCGCGGTGTTCGTGCGTGAATTGCATGGCGTGTCTCCTGTGGGTTCCTGTCGGGTTCAGCGAAGGTCGAAATGTCCGATGGCATGCGGCTGGCCGTTCAGGGCCAGCTCGACCAGGTGCCGACCGGGATGGTGGGTGCGGGTGGTCATCTGGTGCAGCGACAAGGTCTTGTGCAGGCCGACGCGGGCGCCGGGCGCCAGTGTCAGCTCCTGGCCCTTGAACACCTTGGGGCTGCGGCTGCCGTCGGCCTTGACGTAATGCACGCGCCAGTCGGCCAGCACCGATGCGGCCCGGTCGGTCGGGTTGTGCAGTTCGCAGCGGACCTCGACCCGCTCGCCGATACCCACGTTCCTGGGTTGCACGCGGGGCTTCGCCACCAGGATCACCGACGGCTTGCCGTGGCCGAACAGCGCCAGCGCTTGCGGGTCACCGCTTTTGAGGGCGGTTCGCAGGGCGTGGCGCACCAGCGCCTCCCGTGTGCTCGGAACCGCCGGTCCGTCCAGCCACTCCCGGGCCAGCGACAGCAGCCGGTCGGGGTGGCTTTTCACCCGGTCATTGAGGTGGTTGGCCACCGAGCGGCGCACATAGGACGAAGGGTCGTCGCGCAGCCTCGTCAGCAGGTCCAGCACCGGCTCGGGATCGTTGTCGAACACGTGCAGTCGCGGCGCCCAGGGCAGGCGGGGTCGGGTCGATTCGCTGACCGCGCGGCGCACGTGTGCACTGGCGTCCGTGCTCCAGGCCGCCAGGTGGTCCAGGGTGGCCTGGGTGTGCTGCTGCAGGTAGGGTCGCAGGCTGAACTCGGCGGTGAAACGCTGGGTCAGGGCGTGCTGCGCGGCCATGGCCTCGTTCAGGTGGCCCAGTCCCTGCGTGGCGATGAACAGGCTGTGGGGCAGGTAGAAGAAGCTGCTGGGCACGTCCCCGCTGGCGACCGGTTCACCCTTGGCGTCCAGCCCCAGCGGCTGGCCCATGGACGCCACCAGCAGCGCCGCCGCGTCGGGAAAGTGCGCCGGCAGGTGACGCACCAGCACCTCTGCCAGGCGCCGGCCTCGGTCCATCAGGCCCAGTGCATCAAAGTCCGCACCAGCCGATTTGGCGAAGGCCTCGGGCCGGACGTGCGCACCCGCCCGGGCCAGCTGCTCGCCGAGCAGGTGCGGCGCCTCGGCCGGAATGAGGTACTGCAGGGTGGCGGCCACGGGCATGCCTCACATGCGTGCCACACCGAACTGCATGCGGCGCGGTTCTCGCTGCCCGGCTTCGGCCACCGTATCGAGACAGAAGCCCAGCACCGCCCGCGTGTCGCGCGGGTCGATGACACCGTCGTCCAGCACCAGGCCGCTGGTGTAGAAGGCATCGGCCTGGCTTTCGAACAGCTGCACGATGGCATCGTATTGCGCCTGCATCTGCGCCGGGTCGGGGGTGATGCCCTTGCGGGCCAGACCGGCCTCGGCCACGATGCGCATGGTGGTGGCGGCCTGTTCGCCTCCCATCACCGCGGTGCGTGCGTTGGGCCAGCTGAACAGGAAACGCGGGGCGTAGCCACGCCCGCACATGCCGTAATTGCCAGCGCCGAATGACGCACCACACTGGATGGTGATCTGCGGTACGGTGGCGTTGGTGACCGCCTGGATCATCTTGCTGCCGTGCTTGATCATGCCGCCCTCCTCGCTGTCCCTGCCGACCATGTAGCCGGTGGTGTTCTGCAGGTAGATGATGGGGTGGCCCAGCTGGCACATCCACTGGATGAAGTGGGTGGCCTTGTTGGCGCCGGCGACGTCAATCGGACCGTTGTTGCTGATCAGGCCCACCGCGTGTCCGCCGATGTGCGCCTGCACACACACGGTGCCAGGGCCGTAGAGCGGCTTGAACTCCAGCAGCGCCGAGTCGTCGGCGATGCGCAGCATGATCTCGCGCATGTCCACCGGCTCGCGGTGGTGCTCGGGCATCAGGGCCAGCAGGTCGTCGGCCGCATGGTGGGGCGCCGGTGCCGCCGGCCTGGCGGGCGCCTGCCAGCCGGTGCGCGCCACGATGTCGCGCGCCAGCCCCAGGGCCTGGCGATCGTCCTCCGCCAGGTGCTCGCCCAGGCCCGAGACCGCGGTGTGCATCTCGGCGCCGCCCAGTTCTTCTTCGGTGGCGATCTCGCCGGTGGCGGCCTTGAGCAGAGGCGGTCCGGCCAGGAAGGCGCGCGAGCGCCCCCGCACCATGACCACGATGTCCGACAAGCCCGGCATGTAGGCGCCGCCTGCGGTGCCCGAGCCGTGCTGCACGGTGATCACCGGCAGGCCGGCGGCCGACAGCCGCGCCAGGTTGCGAAACAGGCCGCCGCCCAGCACAAAGCCCTCCACCTGGTATTTCATGAGGTTGGCGCCCGCGCTTTCGACCAGGTGCACAAAGGGCAGACGGTTCTCCAGCGCCAGCTCCTGCACGCGCAGAATTTTCTCCAGTCCGCGCGCCTGGATGGCGCCGGCGTCGATGCCGGAATCGCTGGCCACCACCATGCAGCGCACGCCGCCGACAAAACCGATGCCGGCCAGCATGCCGCCGCCCGGCACCGACTTCGCCGGGTCCTTGTGATCCTGGCGGTAGCCGGCCAGCGTGCACAGCGGCAGGTAGGGGGCGCCCGGGTCCAGCAGCAGGCCCACGCGCTCGCGCGGCAGGAGCTGGCCGCGTTTGTCGAACACCGGCTTGGAGCGGGCCGAGGCATGGGCCGCGCGGTCCTCCAGCGCCCGCAGCTCGGCGATGCGGGCCAGCATGGCCTCGCGCCGCTGCTGGGCCACGGCGCTGTGGGGGTCGAAGCGCGATTCGAAACGCATCACTGGAACACCTTGGGAACAACGTAGCGGTGAAAGCCGTCGAACGGCCGGACAGCCTGGCGCTGCTGGACGTCCTCGGGTGCTGCGACCTGGCCCCAGCCCATGCGAACCTGCGGGCGTGCCCCATCGACGCGCAGCACACTGCCGCTGATGAAGCTGGCCGCCGGCGACAGCAGGAAGACAATGGCGGCGGAGGTTTCGGCCTCGTTGCCGAAGCGCCCGGCGGGCACGGTCTCGCGCATTTCGCGCAGCATGGGCCCGGCCTCGGGCGGGTAATGGTCCATGCCGCTGGAGGCGATGTAGCCCGGCGCGACCGCGTTCACGCGCACACCGCAGCAGGCCCACTCCAGGGCGGCGGTCTCGGTCAGGCCGACCATGCCCATGCGGGCCGCGCCGCTGTGGCCCATGCCGGGCATCGAGCCCCACATGTCGGCCACGATGTTGACGATGCTGCCGCCGTGCGCCTGCATGGACTGCAGGTGGCACTCGCGCGCCACCAGGAAGCCCCCGGTGAGGTTGGTGTCGATCACCGCCTGCCAGCCCTTGGCGCTGATCTTCTCCAGCGGGGTGATGTACTGTCCTCCCGCGTTGTTGACCAGTCCGTCGATGCGGCCGCGCGCCTGCACCACCTGCGAGACCATGGCCTGCACCGCCGCCTCCTGCCGGATGTCGCAGACCTGGTGGCTGGCCTGCCCTCCGTCCTCGGCGATTTCGGCGCAGGTGCGCTCCAGCTTCTCGGCGTTGCGCCCCACCAGCACCACATGGGCGCCCAGGCTGGCCAGCTCGTGGGCGGTGCATCGGCCAATGCCGGATCCCCCTCCCGTCACCAGGACGGTCTGGTCTGCAAACAGGCCAGGCCGGAAGACCGAACGGTAGTGCTCACTCATGCCTTGTCCTTCAGAAACAGTTGCAGGGCCGTGTCGGTCAAGGCGTCCAGCGAGGCGCGCTGGTTCGGCCGGTACCACTGCGCGGTCCAGTTGAGGGCGCCGAAGATCAGCAGGCGGGCCAGGCGCACGTCGCCGCTGAGTTCGCCGCTGGCGTGCAGCGCATCCAGCACCGGCACCCAGACCGTTTCGTAGCGGTCCTTGAGGGCCTTGACGGCCGAGCGCTCGCTGGTCGAGAGCGAACGCCATTCGTACAGCATGACCGGAATGAAGTCGCTCTCGGGGCCCACCAGCACATCGAAGTGGTTGCGCACCAGGACCCGCAGGCAGTCGCGGGCACTCAGCGACTGCGGCTGCGCATCGGCGGCGGCCTGCGCCATGGCGTCGGCCTGTCGCTGCAGGGCCCGTTCCATGCCTTCGAGCATCACCGCCGCCAGCAGGGCTTCCTTGCTTTCGAAGTGGTAGAAAGGCGAACCCGAGCGCATGCCGGCCGCCGCCGCGATATCGCGTGTGCTGGTGGCGTCGAAGCCCTGGGTGCGGAACAGGTGGGCGGCCACGCGCAGCAGTTCCTGGCGGCGGTTGCCGTCGTCGCGTTCGTCGGCGCTTTTTCGGGGTCGGCCCCGGCTGCGGCGTGGCGCGTCCAGATCGGGGGCGGGGGCTTCGTTCACATGCATGGCGAGCACCATAGCAGCCTGTCCGATTTTCAGCAAGCGGATGCTTTGTAAAAATCAGGCCGGGCTGTCACCGCCCCGACAGCGCCGGTGGCAGGGACGCGCTTCAGGGCGCCTTCAGCCCGTAACGGCGCAAACGCGCGGCGATGGCGGTGTGCGAACTGCGCAGCCGGGCCGCCAGCTTGCGGGTGGACGGGTACTGGGGCAACAGGCGCTGCAACAGGTTGCGCTCGAAGGCCGAGACCGCCTCCTCCAGACTGCCCACCGCTTCGGGTCCGGAACCCGGCTCGGCCACATCGGCCCCGGCCAGTTCCAGCTGGGCCGCGTCGATGACCGGCGTGTCGCTGAGGGTCACAGCCCGGAACACCACGTTCTGCAACTGGCGCACATTGCCCAGCCAGGGGTTGGCCAGCAGGGCCTCGGCCGCCGCCCGGGTCAGCCGCGCCACCGGGCGCCCGGTCTGGGCACAGGCGCGCTCCACAAACACCTGGGCCAGCGGCAGGATGTCTTCGGTGCGCTCACGCAGCGGCGGCAGGTTGAGCTGCAGCACGTCCAGCCGGAACAACAGGTCCTGCCGGAAGGCACCGCTGGCCACCATGTCCTCCAGCGACCGGTGGGTGGCGCTGATGATGCGCACATCGGCCCGGATCTCGCGGTCGCCTCCCACGCGCCGAAACCGTCCGTCGTTCAGGAAGCGCAGCAGCTTGGCCTGCAGGTAGGGCGACATCTCGCCGATCTCGTCCAGGAACAGGGTGCCCCCGTCGGTGAGCTCCAGCAGGCCGGGACGGCCGCCCCGCAGCGCGCCGGTGAAGGCCCCGGGGGCATAACCGAACAGCTCGCTCTCGGCCAGGCTTTCGGGCAGCGCCGCGCAGTTCAGGGCAAAAAAGGGCTGGTCCTTGCGGCGACTGCCGGCGTGGCAGGCGTGCGCCACCAGTTCCTTGCCTGTCCCTGTTTCGCCGCGAATGAGCAAGGGCGCATCCACCTGGGCCATGCGCATGGCGCGCTGCTTGAGCTGCCGGATGGCCGGCGACTGCCCCAGAATGGCTTCGAAGCCACCCGCGTTGTAGTTCTGCAGGGCGCTGATGCGCTCGCCCAGGCGTTGCGGCGCGTGCAGGGTCAGCAGCGCTCCGGCCACACCGGCGCCCGGCTCGTGCAGGGCGACGGCCTCCATCAGAAACGGCTGGCCCTGCACCGAGATCTCGCGCGCCGGCACCCGCTGCGGCGACGCCAGCAGTTCACGGGCCAGCCCCGCATCGCCGGTCAGTCCGGCCAGCGTGCGCCCGCGCAGGTCGGCCTCGGTGGCGCCACACACCGCCACCGCCGCGGCATTGGCCAGCACCACAACGCCGTCACTGTCCACCGCCAGCACCGGGTCGCTCTGCGAAGCCAGCAAGGCCTCCAGATAGAGCCGGCGCCGAGCACCGGGCAGCATCTGCAACTCGTCGACGCGCAGCACACCGGGCACCGACAGCAGATCGTCCCGCAACACCGAGAACTGCGCCAGCTGCAAGGCCGGTGCCTCGATGAAGATGTGTGGCGGCTCCACCTCGACCGCCGACACGTCGAGCGCCCGCCCCGCCAGGCGGGCCAGGATTTCCTGGGCGATGCCGACCCGGTCGGCAAAGAAGACGTCGATGCGCATGGACGAAGGCCGTACTGTTTTCGCTCCATTGTAACGAACAACGTACATGTACCCAATTCATTGATTTCACTTGTTTTTTCCCAATCAAGAATGAAATCTCTACCTGTTCGTCACGTTATCGTTACAACCATGGCCAGCCAGCGCCGATCCCTATGGGAGCGCACGCCGGCAAGTGCTTGTTTTGATTGGTTTTTTTCCCTTAACTCGGGCACCTCTGCCATGGCACGCGGCTTGCTGTGCCCGTTTGTCCGTCCGTTGCCCGCACCCCCGTGCGGCCGGAGTGGCACGGAGTGCATTCATGCGGGTTCTGGTTCTCGGCAGCGGCGTCATCGGCACCACCATCGCCTACTACCTGGCGCGCGACGGTCACGAGGTCGAGGTGGTGGACCGCCAGCCCGGCCCGGGGCTGGAAACCAGCTACGCCAACGCCGGCGAGGTCTCGCCCGGCTACTCCGCCCCCTGGGCCGGCCCGGGGGTGCCGCTCAAGGCCATCCAGTGGCTGCTCATGCACCACAGTCCGCTGGTCATCAAGCCCATGCTTGACCCGGCCATGTGGCGCTGGGGCCTGGCCATGCTGCGCAACTGCACAGCCGCGCGCTACCAGGTCAACAAGGGACGCATGGTGCGCCTGGCCGAGTACAGCCGCGACTGCCTCAAAGAGCTGCGGGCTGACATCGGCATCGAATACGACCACCGCGAGCAGGGCACCTTGCAACTTTTTCGCACCCAGAAGCAGCTCGACGGCACCGCCAAGGACATCGAGATCCTGCAACAGTTCGGCGTGCCCTACCAGCTGCTCGACCGTGAGGGCTATCTGCAGTACGAACCCGCACTGGCCGACGTGAAAGACAAGTTCGTCGGCGCGCTGCGCCTGCCCGGCGACGAAACCGGCGACTGCTTCAAGTTCACCAATGTGCTGGCCGAGAAGGCCAAGGCGCTGGGGGTGACGTTCCGCTTCGGTATCGGCATCGACGCGCTTGAGCGCAGCGGCCAGAGCATCTCCGGCGTGCGCACCAGCGAAGGCCTCAAGACTGCCGACCGCTATGTGTTGGCGCTGGGCAGCTACTCCACCGCCATGCTGGCGCCGGTGGGCATCCGCATCCCCGTCTACCCTGTAAAGGGTTTCTCGATCACCGTGCCCATCACCAACGCGTCCAAGTCACCCGAATCGACCATCATGGACGAGACCCACAAGGTCGCCGTCACGCGCCTGGGCGACCGCATCCGCGTCGGAGGCACGGCCCAGCTCTCGGGCTTCGACCTGCAGCTCAATGAAGGACGGCGCAAGACGCTGGAGTTCGTCGTAACCGACCTGTTCCCCAACGGGGGCGACGTCGCCAAAGCCGAGTTCTGGACCGGCCTGCGCCCCATGACCCCCGACGGCACCCCCATCGTCGGCGGCTGCCAGTACGACAACCTGCTGCTGTCCACCGGTCACGGCACGCTGGGCTGGACCATGGCCACCGGCACCGGTCGCGTCATGGCCGACCTGGTGGCCGGGCGGCAACCCGAGATCAGCATGGAAGGCCTGTCGGTCGATCGCTACCGCTGAGGACCTCCCCCAATCGGGGGTGGGCAGCACGCCCGTATGGGCGTACAAAGTGGGAGCGTGCGCCGCACGCCGGCACACACCCTTCACCTGCGCGCGCGTGTGCCTGCACCTTGCCGGAGGTCGCCATGACGCCCCGTCCGCCTGTTGCCAGACTGTCCAGGCGCAACCAGCGCTTCTCGGTCATGTTCGACGCCCGGCCCGACCGGCTCGACTTCCGCGACCTGCCCTACCGCGCCCCACTGCGCTCGCTGGCCGCACGCTACCCGGCCGACGATGAGTTGCACGCACGCATGCCCGCCTATGTGAAAGCCGGCATGGTCCGGGACCAGAAAGCCCAGGGCGCCTGCACCGGCTTCGGCCTGGCGGCCGTGGTCAACTTCCTGCTCTGGCGGCGGGCGCTGGAACAGGGGCCTGTACCGCAACCGAACCGCGTCAGCCCGCACATGCTTTACGAACTGGCCCGACGCTATGACGAGTGGGAAGGCGAGGACTACCAGGGCTCGTCCTGCCGTGGCGCCCTCAAGGGTTTTCACAAGCACGGGGTCTGCCTGGAGGCCCTCTGGCCCGGCCCACGCACCGGCCCGCGTGACGAGCTCGAGTGGGAAATGGACGCCCTCAAGCGCCCGCTGGGCGTCTACTACCGCATCGACCACAAATCGGTGGTGGACATGCAGTCGGCCATCGACGAAATCGGAGCCATCTACGTGTCTGCCCGTGTCCACGACGGTTGGGACCGGATACCGGCCACCGGGGCACCTCCACGCTCACACGAGACCGAACAGTTGCCTGTGGTCCCCCCGGCCTCACCCGACTCGCTGCTGGGCGGGCATGCCTTCGCCATCGTCGGCTACAACGAGCGCGGCTTTGTGGTGCAAAACAGCTGGGGCACCGGCTGGGGCGCTTGCGGGTTCGCGGTCATGCCCTATGAAGACTGGGTCAGGCACGGCACCGACGCCTGGGCCGCTGCCCTGGGTGTGCCGCAGGCGCGCAGCCATTCGCCCGAGGCCGTCGACGCCCTGCGCTGGCCGTCCCGCAGCGGGCGTTCGCTGGGCTTTGCCGTCAGCGGACCACTGCAGCCCGACAACCCGGCCGACGACCCCTGGCCGATCAACAAGCCCTTTCTGCACAAGCCCTACCAGCCCTGGCCCACGGCCAAGGCCTATGAGCACACCCTGGTCAGCGGCAACAACGGCCACGTCATCGTCACCGACCTGACCCGCCGGGTGGACAGCGCCGCAACCGACTTCGTCGAGACCCACCTGGACCGCCTGCGACAGCGCGTGCAGGCCTTGCCAGTGCCGCGCCTGATGGTCTATGCCCACGGCGGCCTCAACAGCGAAGCCGAATCGATCGACCGCGTCCGCATCCTGGCACCGTACTTCGAGGCCAACGGCATCTGCCCGCTTTTCCTGACCTGGCGCACCGGCCCGCTGGAGACCCTGCGCCACCTGTTGGAAGACCGGGTGCGGGAGGCTTTTGGCCTGGGCGATGCCCAACGCGCCCAACGGCTGGGCACGCTGCTGGGCGACGCACGCGACCGCGGGGTCGAAGCCCTGGCAAGCCGCACCGGCAAGCCCCTGTGGGCGGAGATGAAGCAGAACGCCCGGCGCTCGGCACTGCGCGGGCGCAGCAGCGACCTGCTGGCCCGCACCCTGGCCGGCTGGCCGCCGGGCCCGGGCGCCCAGCCGCTGGAGCTGCATCTGGTGGGCCACTCGGCCGGCGCCATCCTGCTGGGCCACCTGTTGAGTCAGCTGGCCGCGCAACAGGTTCGGGTGGCCAGCTGCACGTTGTATGCACCCGCCTGCACCACGGCCTTTGCGCTGGAACACTACCGTCGACTGGCCGCTCCGGTGCTCGACCTGAACCAGTTGCACATCCACCTGCTGACCGACACCCAGGAAAAGGACGACAAGATGCTGCGCCTGGGGCCGGTCACCCTGTACGGCAAATCCTTGCTGTACCTGGTCAGCCGGGCACTGGAAGACACCCGAAAGATGCCATTGCTGGGCCTGGAGCGCGCCCACGAAACGGCCCACGTCAACACCGACCAGTGGGCCGGCAGCGAACTCAAGGCCTTGCAACACTGGCAGGCCGCCTTCCCCATGGCCAACCTGCACCGCGTGCCCCAGCCCTACATCACCGTCGACCGCGAAGGCCAGACCGCCCGCGCCAGCCATGGCGGCTTCGACAACGACATCGATGTGCTGACGCAGACCATTACACGCATCCGGGGTCAGGCACCCTTGCAGCCACTGGAGTGGCTGGGCTACTGAGCCCCCCACCAGCCGCGGAACCTTCGCGGCAACAAAAGCCTCTGAGGTTCTGAGCAGCACACGCGGGTGGTGCACGCCCGGCGCCGACGATCCCTTTTTTACGAAGTTAACGTCAGCCTGTATCTGGTTTTTTAGAATCCACCGATGCACTACCCTGTGCCTCTTGCTGACCTTTTCTGGAGACACCGATGAAAAAACTCTTTTCCCTGTTTGCCGTGGTCCTGTCGCTCGGGCTGGCTGCGGTGTCTTTCGACGCCGAGGCACGGCGCCTGGGTGGTGGCGGCTCACTGGGCGTGCAACGCCAGGCCGCCCCTCCGCGCGCACCAGCCACCACGCCGCGCCAGGCCCCCAACAACGCCACCCCGCCGGCCACCACACCCCAGCGCAGCTGGATGGGCCCGGTTGCAGGTCTGGCAGCCGGCCTGGGCCTGGCCGCTCTGGCGCACCACCTGGGTTTCGGTGAAGCCTTTGCCAACATGTTGATGATCGGGCTTCTGGTGGTGGCCGCCATCGCGGTGATTGGCTTCATCATGCGCCGCCGGGCCGGTGCCCAGAATGGCGGCATGGCCTATGCCGGCGCCCAGTCGGGCCAGGGCAACGCCCAGCCGGCCGCATTCCGCATGCCGACCCCGGCCGCGTCGGGCAACACCGCTGCACCCTTTGCCAACGGTGGCTCGATGATCGGCGCCAACCTGCAACCTGCGGCCAGCAGCATCCCGGCCGACTTCGACACCGCCAGCTTTGCCCGCAACGCCAAGGTGCAGTTCATCCGCCTGCAGGCCGCGCACGACGCCGCCAACCTCGAAGACATCCGCGAGTTCACCACGCCGCAGATGTTCGCCGAGATCAGCATGGACATCCGCGACCGCGGCCAGGCCGCCTCGCAGACCGACGTGCTCTCGCTGGACGCCGAAGTCATCGAGGTGCAGGAAGAAGGCCACCAGTACGTGGTGAGCGTTCGCTTCACCGGCAGCATCCGCGAAGACGGGGGCGCGGCCGAGGCCTTTGACGAACTCTGGCACCTGACCAAGCCGGTGCAGGGCAGCGGCGGCTGGGTTCTGGCCGGTATCCAGCAAAGCACCTGATTCCCTTGCAGCCAGCCGGGCCTCTGCTGCCCGGGCCCAGGGCGCGTCGACGAAACGTTGGCGCGCCCTGATGTTTTCCCGCTCCGAACAATCCCCCTGTCCCCACCCCTGGTGGCCGGAGACAATACGCCCCCATGGATGTATTCATTGGCCTCATGCTGCTGGTACTGGGCAGCTACACCGTCAAGACGCTCGACGAGCGCCAGCGCATCGACCTGCTGAGCGCCAAGCTGCGTCCTTACCAGCTCGAGCAGCTGATGGCCGACCTGCTGGACGGCTACCTGCGCGCCATGGACGAGAAGGACACCGACCGCAGCGCTTCCGTCTGGCAGGAGCTGTCGGCCATTGAGGCGCGCCTGAGCGATCAGATGCAGGCCTTTGCGACCGACGTGTCGGGCATGTGGGGCGAGAAGGTGCGTGTCAGCCGCCTGCCAGTGAGTGTGCCCCTGGTCACGCGCCTGTTTCCGGCACTGGGTTTCGACCTGCGCCCGCTGCTCCAGCTGCATGCCCAGGCCATGGCTGCGGCACTGCGCAACGAAGACGGTCTGTCGCGCCGCGACCAGGCCTTTCGCATCTCGGCCGAGCTGCTGCTGTTCCAGCACAGCTGCCACTGGTACTGCCGCTCGCTGACCATGGCCTCGGCGCGCCTGGTGGCCCGGCACCGCACCGCCTATGCTCAGGTCATCGAATCGGTTTCACCCGAGACCCGCCTGGCCTACCTGAAGCTGATCGGTCACTGAGACCAGGGGCTTTTTTTTCGTGCTCCCCGCGCCAGACCGGACCGGCGCAGAATGGCGCGATGACCCTGCCCAGTTTCCAGCAATTCCAGGCCGACGCCCTGGCCCGTGGCTTCGACACCGTGCTGGAGCGCCAGTGGGCGCCCAACACCGTGCTGGACGAACACACCCACCCTTTTTCGGTGGATGCGCTGGTGGTCCAGGGGGATATGAGCCTGACGGTCGACGGGCACGAGCAGCTGCTGCGCACGGGCGACCGATTCACGCTCGACGCCCACAAGCCCCACGCCGAGCGCTACGGCGCCGAAGGGGCCACCTACTGGGTGGCGCGCCGCGACGCCACCTGAGGGCCTCAGAACACCGTCACCCACCGCTTCGTCGTGCCCGCGAATGCGTGGAGCGGGCATCCACGCGCACCCCAGCCCCTCCGTCATGCCCACGAATGCGGGCATCCATGCACACCTTCACCAGGCCGTCATGCCCGCGAACGCGGGCATCCAGGTTCACCCTGGGTCTCTGTTCATGGACAGCCGTCCCACGCTTTCGCGGGGGCAGGCTGTGCGCGGGTGCGACGTGGGGGTTGCTTCTTGTTTCTCATGACACCCTGAGCACCGCCACCCCGATCTCAGTGCATCGCCGCCACCGGCGTCAGGTGCACATACCAGCCCATGACGGGTCGCCTCTGGTCCTCGCGGATGGCTGCGGCCTCCAGCCACTGCACCTGCCAGCCGTTGGCAGCAGCCAGTCGTTCGATGTAGCCGCGTGAATGGGCATAGCGCAGGCTGGGCTGCAGCACCAGGTCCTGAGCGGGTGGCGCCTGTTCCAGCGAGAAGGCGAACACGCCACCGGCCGCCATGCAGCGGCGCGCAGCGGCCAGCACCTCGTCCAGCGCGCCCACGTAGATGAACACGTCGGCGGCCACGATCAGGTCCACCGGTGTGCCCTGCCCCTGCAGGAAGGCCAGCAGGTCTCCAACCTCCAGCTGCTGATACAGCCCGCTGCTGCGCGCCTGGGCCACCATGGCCGGCGACAGGTCCACGCCGTCGATGCGCTCCACCTGGCCCCGCATGCGCTGGGCGCACAGGCCGGTGCCACAGCCCAGGTCCAGCATGTGTTCAAAATGCCGGCCGCTGCTGCGCAGCGGCTCGAGCAGGACCTCGTGCGCCTGGTAGCGCAGCGCCTGCACCAGGTGCGTCTGAAAGCCCTCGGCATAGTCGTCGAACAGGGCCTGCACGTAGGCGGCGGGTGCATGCGGCACCGCTTCGCCGCGCACCGAGGCCAGGTAGAAGCGGTGCAAGGCCTCGTCGGCGCCATGCGCCAGCGCCTGCTCGAAACACTGGGCGGCCTCGGGCAGGCGGCCCAACTCGCGCAGCAGCTGGCCGCGCTGGCTCCAGGCTTCGGCCAGCGTGGCGTCCAGCGCCAGTGCACGCTCCAGCGCATCGAGTGCTTCGGCCGAACGGCCCTGGCGACTACAGCAATGCCCCAGACTCAGCCAGACCGGCGCACCCACCGTACCCGGGCTCTGCCGGGTGCCCTGCAACAAGGCACCGGCCGCCTCTTCCCACAAGCCCAGCGTCTCGGCGCACACGCCCTGGGCCAGCCAGGCTTCGGTGTGGGCCGGGTCAGCGGCCGTGGCCTGCCGCAGCGCGGGCAGTGCCTCCGTCACCTGCCCCAGCCGCCACAACGTGATGCCCAGGTTGGCCAGCACCGACGCGCGCCCCGGCGCCAGCACCAGCGCCTGCCGGTAGGCGTCGGCCGCCTCGCTCAGACGCCCGGCCTCGAAATGGTCGTTGCCTTCAAAAAACAGGTTCTTGGCACGTTCAAGGGCGGCGGTCATCGGCTTTCTTTCTGGGCTGGTCCGGCCGCGACACAGGCGCGACCGGGGTTGAAGCGCTGAAGCTTAGCTTACCGAACCCGCCAGCACTGCCCTCACCTCTTGCGCCACCGACTCGGCGAACTGCGGGTCGTTGATGTGCTGAGGCAGCCGCAGCAGACGGTGCGTGTCGCTGACCACAAACAGGCGCTCGAGCGTGTCGAACAGCACCGCATCGGCCTCCGGGTCGTGAAAGGGCTGGCCGGGTGCATCGATCATGGACAGCCCCCCCATGGGCAGCAGCAGACTGACCGGTCCCGGTGCCCGGTTGAGCTGCCCGGCGATGCGCCGGGCCGCCGCCTCCAGTTCCTGCGCGTTGCTGCGCATCAGGGTCACGTCGGCGTTGTGCACGTGGAACAGGCGCTGGCGGTGCCGTTCGGGAATGGTCGACGGAGCGCCCCAGTTGATCATGTCCAGTGCCCCGACCGAGCCGATCCACGGCAGGCCGTGGCGCGCGGCGGCATCCAGCCGGTCGGGTCCGGCGTCACACACACCTCCGGCCAGGTGCTGCCCCACCTCGGTGGTGGTGAGGTCCACCACGGCGCACAGCAGGCCGGCGGCGGCCAGGGTCTCCAGGGTGCGGCCGCCGGCGCCATTGGCGTGGAACACCTGGGCATCGAAGTCGGTCTGTAGCCGCTCGCGCACCGCCTGCACACAGGGTGTGGTCACGCCAAACATGGTCAGGCCAATGGCCGGTTTGTCCTGTGCGCCTTCCACCGGGGCGCGGTGCAGCAGCATGCCTGCCAACGCGTGCGCCGCGTTGGCCAGGATGGTGCGTGAGAGGCGGTTGAGGCCGGCGATGTCGGTCACCGGGTACATCAGCGTGATGTCCACCACACCCACATAGGCCGACACGTTGCCCGCCGCCATGGTGGAGACCAGCAGCTTCGGTCGGCCAATGGGCAGCAACCGCATGGCCGGCGCGATCATGGAGCTGCCGCCCGAACCGCCCACACCCAGCATGGCATCGATCTGGCCCGCGGCCAGACGCCCGCGCACCAGCACCGACAGGGCCTCGCTCATGGCGATGACGGCCTCGCCCCGGTCCGAGGTGTCGAACACGGCGGCGGCTCCGCGAGGGTGGTGGCTGGCCACGGCGGCGGCGTCGATGTCGGCCACACCCGGGGCACTGCGCGTGCCGATGTCCACCGTCACCACGCGCACACCCACCGCACGCAGCAGGCCGGCCAGGTAGTTGAGTTCGGCGGCCTTGGTGTCGAAGGTGCCCACCACCCAGGCCACGGGTTGCCGGTGGTTCATGGCACTCACCGGCGGCGGTCGTGGTGCGCGTTCACGCACTCGAAGAAGGTGCGGAACGTGCCCCTGACACGCTCCATCGCCTCGGCCTCCTGGTCGGCCGGCACATCCCATTCGGCCCACCACTCGCCAAAGCAGCGGTCACCTTCGGTGATGGGCAGCAGGTGCATCTCGGCCACGTAGTTGGTCCAGGGCGCGTCGATGTGCAGGATCTTGTAGCGACAGCGGTGCTCGTCGTCGGACAGGGCCAGCAGCTGCTCGCGCAGGTAGCCGCCACCGTCGCGCACCGAGAAGCGGCGCACACAGCCGACCTGGTCCGACGGCTTGCCGTCCTCAATGAACGAGTTCTCGAAGAAGGGGTGGTAGTTGCCCAGCGCGCCGAAGTCGCGCAGGTAGGCCCACGCCTGGTCGATGGTGGCGTTCATCACCGCGCTTACATATACCCTGGCCATGTCTGTCTCCTTGGTCGGTGGTGGATCTGGTGTCAGCCTTGAAAGCTGACGTTCTTGTAGCGCTCCACATGGGCCTTGATGGCGATCTCGGTGGGCAGGCGCTCCATGCTGCTGGCGCCATAGAAGCCGTTGCAGTGTGTGCTGTGCTGGAGCACATAGGCAACGTCTTCCGGGCTGGAGATGGGACCGCCGTGCGCGATCACGATCACGTCCTTGCGCACCCGGCGCGCCGCCTCGCCCCATTCGTCGATCAGCTTCACCGATTCGGCCAGCGACTTGGACGTGGTGGCCCCGATGGTGCCACCGGTGGTCACGCCCATGTGCGGCACGATGAAGTCGGCCCCGGCCTCGGTCATGGCCACGGCCTCTTCGGCAGAGAACACATAGGGCGTGGTCAGCAGGTCGATGGCGTGGGCCTGGCCGATCATCTCGACTTCGGTGGCGTAGTTGATGCCGGTCTCCTCCAGGCTCTGGCGGAACGTGCCGTCGATGATGCCCACGGTGGGAAAATTCTGCACGCCGGAAAACCCCAGTTCCTTGAGCTTTTTCAGGAACACCGGCATGACGATGAACGGGTCGGTGCCGTTCACGCCGGCGATCACCGGCGTTCTCTTGGCCACCGGCAACACCTCGCCTGCCATCTCCAGCACGATGTCGTTGGCGTTGCCGTAGGCCAGCAAGCCGGCCGATGACGCGCGCCCGGCCATGCGGTAGCGGCCCGAGTTGTAGATGACGATCAGGTCGATGCCGGCTGCCTCTTCGCACTTGGCCGAAATGCCGGTGCCGGCGCCCCCGCCGATGATCGGCTGGCGGTTGCGGACCATGTCCTGGAATTTCGCCATCAGGGCTTGGCGTTCAAAACGCGGCATGCGGTTCTCCTTGGTTCGGGACGCAGATGAATGGACAGAGTTGGCGCATCAGGGTGTGTGGTCGGGCCGGGTTCGCAGGGCCCGGACGGCGCCAGCAATGCCGCTGCGGAACGACAGCACGCACACCATGAAGATCAGGCCGGTGACCAGCGTCACCCAGCCGCCGAAGGCATCGAGGTAGTACTGCAGGCCCACCACCACGGCCGCACCGATGGCCGGGCCGAACACGGTGTGCATGCCACCCAGCAGCGTCATCAGCACCACATCGCCCGAGAGGTGCCAGTGCACATCGGACAGCGCGGCCAGCTGGAACACCAGCGCCTTCATGGAGCCGGCCAGGCCCGACAGGGCGGCCGAGAGAACGAACAGCATCAGCTTGTAGCGCTCGACCGGGTAGCCCAGCGAGCGGGCCCGCGGCTCGTGTTCGCGGATGGCCACCACCACATGGCCGAAGGGCGAATGCACCACGCGGTGGATCAGCCACAACCCGGCCAGCGTGAGCAGCAGCACCAGGTGATACATGGCCATGTCGCTGCGCAAGTCGATGAAACCGAACAGCGTGCCGCGCGGGATCTGCTGCAGGCCGTCTTCGGCGCCGGTGAAGGGCAGCTGCAGGAAGATGAAGTACACCATCTGCGCCAGCGCCAGCGTGATCATGGCCAGGTAGATGCCCTGGCGGTGGATGGCCAGCAGGCCGAACACCGCACCCAGCGCGCCGGCAAACAGCGTGCCCGCCAGCAGGCCAACCTCGGGCGGCATGCCCCAGTATTTGGTGACCAGACCGGTGATGTAGGCCGCGCTGCCAAAGAACGCCGCATGGCCGAAGGACATCATGCCGCCAAAGCCCAGCAGCAGGCTGTAGGCACAGGCAAAGAGCGCCATGCACAGCAGCTTCATCACGAACACCGGGTACACCACCTGCGGTGCCCAGGGCACCACCAGCAGCGCCAGCACGACCACCACCATGAAGGCCTTTTGCCAGGGGGCTATTGAGATCTCTCGCCGCCGGGCCGCCCCAAGGCGAGAGGCGCCCCCCTGGGGGGCAGCGACCCGCGCAGCGGTGGAGCTTGGGGGTGGGTTTGCGTTCATGCGGCCCCCTCTTTACCAAACAGGCCTCTTGGGCGGAAAAGAAGCACCAGCGCCATCACCACAAAGATCACCGTGGTGGACGCCTCCGAGTAGAAGACCTTGGTCAGCCCCTCGATCACCCCGATGCCCAGCGCGGTGACGATGGAGCCGAGAATGGAGCCCATGCCACCGATCACCACAATGGCGAACACGATGATCACCAGGTTCGAGCCCATGCCCGAGTTCACATGCAAGATGGGCGCGGCCAGCACACCGGTGAATGCCGCCAGCGCAATGCCGCCGGCGTAGGTGAAGGTCAGCAGTTGCGGCACATTGACGCCGAAGGACTGGGTCAGCTGCGGCTTCTCGGTGGCGGCGCGCAGGCGGGCGCCCAGCGGGGTGCGCTCGATCAGCCACCAGGTGAAGGCACACGCCGCCAGCGCGGCCACGATCACCCAGGCCCGGTAGATGGGCAGGATCATGAAGCCCAGGTTGAACACACCCTGCAGCTGCGACGGCACCGGGTAAGGCTGGCCCGAGGTGCCGAAGGCCACGCGGAACCCGCCTTCGAGGACCAGCACCAGGCCGAAGGTGAGCAGCAGGCCGTAAATGGGGTCCAGTCCATAGAGCCGGCGCAGCAGCGTGCGCTCGAACACACCGCCCAGCGCCCCCACCACCAGCGGCACCACCACCAGCGCCACCCAGTAACCCAGGCCCAGAAACTGCAGCAGCATCCAGGCGCCGAAGGCCCCGGTCATGAAGAACGCGCCGTGCGCAAAGTTGACGATGCGCAGCAAGCCGAAGATCACCGCCAGGCCCAGGCTCAGCACCGCGTAGAAGCAGCCGTTGACCAACCCCAGCATGATCTGCCCGGCCAGCACCTGCACCGGCATTCCAAAAAAATCCATCACGTGGCCCCTATGATGAGAAAGCCATGTCGATCAAGCATCCTGATATCTCCCAAGAAACCCATGTGCTGGGCGATGACACTGTGCAGACGGTGGTGCGGGCAGAGCAGTGCGACGCGCTGGCGGTGCGCCACATTGCGCACGTGGCGGTGGTGGACGCCGCCGCGCCCTACACCATCGTGCGCACGCACCTGAGTGGCGCCTTCATGCAGGTGTGCCTGAGCGGCGAGGGCCAGACCCTGCTGGACGGCCGCTGGTACCCGCACCGGCCGGGCACGGTCAGCTTTGCACCGGCCCACGTGCTGCACGCCTTCCATGCCGTGCCCGGCAAGCGTTGGCGCCTGGCCTGGGTGCGCTTCCGACCCGACTCCATGCGCTCGGTGGACGGTGCCATGGCCCCGGCCATGAGCCCGTTCGACGGCCAGGTACTGGAGCACGCCATCCTGGGGCTGGCCGGCGAGATGCAGGGTGCGACCGATGCCGGCACCTGCGCGGTGTGGGTGGACGTGATCGAGCGTTATGTCTCGCGCATCCTGGAGCCGCTGCAGCGCGAGCCACGGCTGGTGCCGGTGTGGAACGCGGTCAAGGCCGACCTGGGGCGCGACTGGACCCTGGCCGACCTGGCCGGCCTGGCCAACACCAGCGAAGAACACCTGCGGCGCCTGTGCCAGAAGAACCTGGGCCGCAGTCCCGGCAAGCAGCTGACCACGCTGCGCATTGCACATGCGGCCCACCTGCTGGCCACCACGCACGACAAGGTCGAAGCCATTGCCCACAGCGTCGGCTACGTCAACCCGTTCGCGTTTTCCAACACATTCAAACGCCTGACCGGCTTTCGGCCGTCGGACTACCGGGCCAAGCCAAGGGGTTGAGAGCGTCAGGCACCTGCGCATGGCTCATACCCCGATGCGCGAGGTGATCGCGTCAAAGTCGCGCAGCAGCGTGGCCGCGTCAAACGTGTCGGTGATGCGGCCCGACTCCATCAGGCAGTGGCGGTCGGCCAGCTCGGCAGCGAAATGCACGTTCTGCTCCACCAGAACAATGGTGTAGCCCCGCCCCTTGAGCTGGCGGATGAGGTCGCCAATGCGGTCCACGATGACCGGGGCCAGGCCCTCGGTGGGCTCGTCCAGCAACAGCAGGCGCGCGCCGGTGCGCAGAATGCGCGCAATGGCCAGCATCTGCTGCTCGCCGCCCGAGAGGTGGGTGCCGGCCGACTTCGCGCGCTCGGCCAGATTGGGGAACAGCTCGAACAGCTCGGCCTCGCTCATGCCGCCGTCGGCCACCACCGGGGGCAGGCGAAGGTTCTCGCGCACGGTGAGCGAGGCATAGATGCCGCGGTCATCCGGGCAGAAGGCCACGCCCAGCCGGCCGATGTGGTGCGGCGCCAGTCCCATGAGCTCCTTGCCCTTGAACCGGATGGAGCCCTGGCGCTTGTCCATCATGCCCATGATGGTCTTGAGCAGCGTGGATTTGCCCGCCCCGTTGCGGCCCAGCAGCGTGAGCAGCTCACCCTCGTTCAGTTCCAGGCTGGCGCCGTGCAGCGCCTGACTGGGCCCGTACCAGGCCTTCACGTCGCGCAGGGTCAGCAGCGGCTCAGCCATGGCTGGCCTCCGCGCCGGAGGTGTGGTGTTTGCGCTGGCCGGCATGGCCATGGCCCAGGTAGGCCTCGACCACGCGCTCGTCTTTCGACACGGTGGCGTAGTCGCCTTCGGCCAGCACCTCACCGCGCGCCAGCACGGTGATGCGGTCGCACAGGTCGGCCACTACCGACAGGTTGTGTTCCACCATCAGCACGGTTCGCCCGCGCGCGGCCCGGCGGATCATGGCGGCCGCGTGGGCAATGTCTTCGGCGCCCATGCCGGCCATGGGCTCGTCCAGCAGCAACACCCGGGGTTCCAGCGCCAGCGTGGTGGCCAGCTCCAGCGCGCGCTTGCGGCCATAGGGCAGCTCGCCCGCCAGTTGGTCGGCCCATTCCGACAGGCCAGCCTCGGCCAGCAGCTCCAGCGCACGTTCGTTGAAGGTGGCCAGCGTGCGATCGCTGCGCCACCAGTCCATGGACTGGCCGCGGCGGCGTTGCAGGGCCAGACGCAGGTTCTCGAATACCGTCAGCTGTCCGAACACCGCCGAGATCTGGAACGAACGCACCAGGCCCTGGCGGGCCACCGCGTCGGCCGGTGTGCGGGTGATGTCCTGCCCCTGAAACCGGATGCGCCCGGCGGTCGCGTCGATGAAGCGGGTCAGCAGGTTGAAGCAGGTCGTCTTGCCGGCCCCGTTGGGTCCGATCAGGGCGTGGATGCTGCCCTCCTGCACCGCCAGACTCACGTTCGAGACGGCGTGAAACCCGCTGAAACTGCGCGAGAGCCCCTGTGTTTCAAGAATGAAGGACATGATGAATGCAAGGTCGCAATGTGGGTGCAGGCAGCGGCTTCGGACCAGGGGCCGCCGCGCACAGCCGCCCCGAAGCGGCCGGCCCGCCCCCGTGGGGAGGATGCGGCTACACGCAGTGAACCAGCAACGGAGGGCGTCTTACTTTTTCACCAGATAGCAGGTGCTCTGCGACAGCGGCATGAAGGCCTGGTCGGCCGGAATGGTCTTCACCAGCTTGAGGTAGTCCCAAGGACCCTTGGACTCGGCCGGCGACTTCACCTCCCACAGGTACATGTCGTGCACCATGCGGCCATCTTCACGGATCTTGCCGGCCTTGGTGAACATGTCGCTGATCGGCATTTCGCGCATCTTGGCCGAGACGGCATCCGGGTCGTCGGTGCCTGCGGCCTGCACCGCCTTCAGGTAGTGCATCGTCGACGAATAGTCACCGGCGTGTGCCATGTTCGGCATCTGGCCGCCCACGCGCTGCTGGAAGCGCCGGGCAAACGCACGCGACTCGTCGTTCATGTCCCAGTACCAGGCATTGGTCAGCTGCAGGCCCTGCGCGGTCTGCAGGCCCAGCGAATGTACGTCCTGGATCCACAGCAGCAGCGCGGCCAGCTTCTGGTTCTTGGTGACGCCGAACTCGTTGGCCGCCTTGATGGCGTTGATGGTGTCGTTGCCGGTGGACGCCAGACCGATGATCTTGGCCCGCGAGGCCTGGGCCTGCAGCACATAGGACGAGAAGTCGGTGGTGCCCAGCGGGTGGCGTGCGGCGCCCACCACGCGGCCCTTGTTGGCCCGCACCACCTCGCTCACCTGCTGTTCCAGTCCAATGCCGAAGGCAAAGTCCACCGTCAGAAAAAACCAGGTGTCGCCACCGGCCTCGGCAATGGCCTTGCCGGTGCCGTGCGCCAGCGAATAGGCGTCGTAGGCGTAGTGCACCGTGTAGGGCGAGCACTGCGCGTTGGTCACGCCCACGTTGGAGGCGTTGTTCACAATGGCGTGGCGCTTCTTCTCTTTGGCCACACCGGCCACGGCCAGGGCCACGCCCGAGTTGGCCAGGTCGTTGATCATGTCCACACCACCGTCATACCACTCGCGCGCCTTGGCGGCGCCCACGTCGGCTTTGTTCTGGTGGTCCGCAAAAACCACTTCGATGGGTTTGCCGAACATGGTGCCGCCGAAGTCCTCGACGGCCATCTTGACGGCTTCCACCGCACCCCTGCCCGATATGTCGGCGTAGACGCCGGAAATGTCGGTCAGCACACCGATGCGCAACACATCGTTCGAGAGTCGGCCTTGCTGGGTGGCTTGCGCCTGGGCCACACCCACACTGGCCACGGCCACAACGGACGCGGCTGCCCACAGTTTCAGATCCATGCTCTTGTCTCCTGTTTGGTTTTGGCCCCGAACCCGGTGTTCGAGTGAGTCCAATGCTAGGAGTGGGGGGCCCAGCCAACCATGGGTGGGAGGCACAGGAATCTACTCAAAACACACATTTGCGGGGCCAGTTCGGGTAATCACGGACGTGGCCAACCCGCCCATGTCACACCAAGCCGGGCTGCGTCGTCCTGTGGGTATGACACGCCCATTCATCCCCACCGCCTCTCCGTCCCTCACCGCTGCGGCGCGCTCTGCATCGCGCCGTCGCCGCCTGCACCGCTTGCACCGCCTGGGGGGTGTCGTGGTGGCCCTCTTTGCGCTGCTGCACCTGGGCAACCACCTGGTGGCCCTGGCCGGCCAGCCAGCCCACCAGCGCGTGCTGGAGGCATTGCGTCTGGTCTACCGCCACCCGCTGGTCGAACCCCTGTTGCTGCTGGTGCTGGCCTGCCAGCTGGCCTCGGGTGCGGTGGGCGCCTGGCGCCTGCTGCGGACGGGCGGCAGCGGGCGCACGCCGCCCCCGGTGGCCCGGCTGCAGGCCGTCTCTGGCCTGGTGCTGGGCGGCTTTGTGCTGGTGCACGTGGGCGCGGTGCTGGTGGGGCGGGCCGTGCTGCAGCTGGACACCAACTTCCACTTCGCGGCGGCCGGCCTGCACACACCCTGGGCCTGGTTCTTTGCGCCCTACTACGGGCTGGGCGTGGCCGCGCTGGGTGTGCACCTGGCCTGCGCGGCACAGCGCCACCGGCCGCCACAACCCGGCCCCTGGCGCCGCGCCCTGCCCTGGCTGCTGGGGTTGGGCGGCGCGGTGCTGGGCGCGCTGCTGGTGGCCCTGATGGCCGGCTGGCTGGTTCCGGTGGTCATACCCGCCACCTACCTGTCCGCCTATCCGGTTTAATGTGCGCATGAGCCTTGCCGAGTTCGAGCTTCATCGCCGCCGCCTGCGCGCCCTGGCCTACCGCATGCTGGGTTCGCGCAGCGAGGCCGACGACATGGTGCAAGAGGCCTGGCTGCGCTGGCAGGCGGTGGACCCCGCCACCGTGCAAGACCCCCTGGCCTACCTGTGCCGCACCACCACCCACCTGTGCCTGGACCACCTGCAAAGCGCCCGCGCCCGGCGCGAGCAGTATGTGGGCCTGTGGCTGCCCGAACCGCTGGTGGACGACGCCCTGGCCGACTACCAGCCCACCGACCCCGAAACCGCGCTGGGCCTGCGCCAGCAGCTGTCGCTGGGTTTTCTGCTGGCGCTGCAGCACCTGTCTGCGCTGGAGCGCGCCGCCTTCCTGCTGCACGACGTGTTCGACCTGGGCTTTGACGACATTGCTCGCACGCTGGGCCGCGGCACCGCCGCCTGCCGCCAGCTGGCCAGCCGCGCCCGCCAGCACCTGCGGGCCCAGGGCTTTGACGCCGACCACCCCCCCGCACCGCAGCTGAGCCACCCCACCCAGGCGCACCCGCAAGGCCAGGCCCTGCTGGCCGCCTTTGCCCAGGCCCTGGCCAGCGGCCAGGTCGACACCCTGGCCAGCCTGCTGGCCGAAGACGTGCGCCTCTACAGCGACGGGGGCGGCCTGGTCAGCGCCCTGCCCGCCCCGCTGCACGGCCGACTGCGCGTGGCCAAGGCCCTTCTGGGCTTTGCCAAAAGCTGGCAACGCAACCCAGGCGAACAGGCCCTGCACGCCGCCCGCGTCAACGGCCAGCCCGGCGCCCTGATCTGGAACGCCCAGGGGGCGCTGGAGCAGGCCTGCGCGCTGGAGCTGGACGCCACCGGCCGCGTGCGCGGCCTGTACTTCCAGCGCAACCCGCACAAACTCCAACACATCCACCGCGCCCCGGCGCCCGTAGAACATGGGTGAAACCATCCTGACCCTGGCCGGCGCCTGCAGCGCCCTGGCCGCCCTGGCCCACGTGGTCTGCGTCATCGTGGGCGGCCCGGCCTACCGCCTGATGGGCGCGGGCGAGCGCATGGCCCGCGCCGCCGAGGCCGGCCACTGGCAACCGGCCGCCGTCACCCTTGCGATTGCCAGCCTGCTGGGCGTGTGGGCGCTGCTGGCCTTCTCTGGCGCCGGGCTGGTGCCCCCCATTCCCTTCACCCGCCCGGCCCTGGTCCTGATCAGCGCGTTGTACCTCGCCAGAGGCCTGGCATTCCCGCTGCTGATGCCCGCCTTCCCCGAGAACTCCCTGCGCTTCTGGCTGGTGTCATCGGGGATTTGTCTGGTGATGGGTGGGCTGCATGCGTGGGGGGTGGTGTTGCGGTGGGGGGAGATGTGAGCAGGTTTGGCGCGCAGATCTTCGCTTGGTTGACAGGGGCCTGACGAACTGGTCTGCAGCACCCCCGTTCGTTCGACGGCCGATGCCGAACGGGTGCTACCGGCCCTCAAGCCGACATCTCCAACCGGAGGATGGGTGTGCAGTGGTTCCAGTCATTTGTGGTCACACCAGCGCAGATCATGGCGCGAAGGACTGAAATGCTCTGCAGTTCGCATTCAGCTGCCGCTTGAGCGCCAGCGCCGTAGCAGCAAAGTGTTGGAGATCACGCTGATGCTGCTCAGGGCCATGGCGGCGCCGGCCACCATCGGATTGAGCATGCCCAGTGCGGCCAGAGGAATGCCGATCACGTTGTACGCAAAGGCCCAGAACAGGTTCTGGCGGATTTTGGCGTAGGTTCTTCGCGAGATGTCGATGGCATCTGCGATCAACGCCGGATCACCTCGCATGAGGGTGATGCCCGCTGCGTGCATGGCCACGTCTGTACCGGTTGACATGGCCATCCCCACATCGGCAGCGGCCAGTGCCGGTGCATCATTGATACCGTCACCCACCATGGCCACGCGCTCGCCACCATGGCGAATCTCGGCCACGATGTCGGCCTTGTCTGACGGCAGGACTTCTGACCGGATGCGGTCAAGACCCAACGCCCGACCCACCGCCTGGGCACTGCTGTGGTTGTCGCCTGTCACCAGCACGGTCTGGATGCCCAGCGCCTTCAGCTGTCGAATGGCCTGCGCGGCTGTAGGCTTGAGTTCATCACCAAAGGCCAGAAGGCCCATCAATCGGGGACCGTCGGTCATGTCTGCCAGCCACGATACGGTGCGGCCTTGCTCCTGCAGCATCTTGGCCACTGCGGCAATGGGTGAGATGTCGACGTTCAGCTCATTCATATACCGCGTACTTCCCAGGCGCAGATCGCGCCCCTTCACCTGTGCCGACATGCCCCGCCCGGCGATGGCAGTGACAGCGTGAGCTGCAGGCACGGTGACCGCCCTTTCTCGCGCCCTATCCAGAACGGCCTTGGCCAGAGGATGTTCACTGCCATTCTGGATGGCGGCAGCCAATGGCAGCAGTTGACCTTCTTGTCCAGCCATGGCCTCCAGTGCCACCAGGGTCGGCTTGCCCTGGGTGAGCGTACCGGTCTTATCGAAGGCGACGGTGTTGATTCTGTGAGCAATTTCCAGCGCCTCGGCATCCTTGATGAGGATGCCTCGACGCGCCGCAACCCCTGTGCCTGTCATGATCGCCGCGGGCGTTGCCAGCCCGAGCGCGCAGGGGCAGGCGATCACCAGCACGGCCACAGCGTTCAGGATGGCTTGCTCCCAGTTGCCGGTCAGAAGTCCCCAACCCAACATGGTGGTCAGCGCCAGTCCCATCACAACGGGTACAAACACTGCGCTGACCTTGTCCACCATGCGCTGGATGGGTGCCTTCTTGGCCTGGGCCGACTCCACCATGCGCACTATGCGCGATAGGGTGGACTCGGCGCCAATGGCGGTGGTCCGGATCAGCAGCAGGCCCTCGCCATTGACGGCACCACCTGTGACCACGTCGCCAGGGAGTTTGGCCACCGGCAGGCTTTCCCCAGTGATCAGGGATTCGTCCACTTCACTGGCACCCTGGCTGACGACGCCGTCCACGGGAACCCGCTCGCCAGGTCGGACGACGACAAGATCGCCTACCTTGACTTGCGTCAGTGTCATGTCGACATCACCCGAAGGGGTGCGCACACGCGCGATTTCCGGTCGCAAGGCGTTGAGCGCCTGGATCGCCGCCGTGGTTTGGCGCTTGGCGCGGGCCTCCAGCCACTTGCCCAGCAACACCAGCGTGATGATCACTGCAGAGGCCTCGAAATACAGGTGTGGCGTACCGTGCGCAGCATGTCTGAGCAGCAGGTAGAGGCTCAGTCCGTAGCCGGCAGAGGTGCCCAACGCGACCAGCAGGTCCATGTTGCCGGTTCCCGCTCGCAGCGCTTTCCAGCCGGCACGATAAAAGCGTGCGCCCAGCCAAAACTGAACCGGCGTCGCCAGGAGCAACTGGATCCAGCCGGCAATCGACCATTCTTTGTCGAGCAACATGCCCACCATGGGCATGACCAGCGGCAATGTCAGGGCGGCCGACAGTGCCACTGGCCACCAGGGTTCAGCGCGACCGGGTGGACGGCTTCCATCGGCGCCTTGCGCCTCCGCAACTTGATAGCCAGCCCCCTCCACGGCGAGGACCAGCGCCGGCCGCGTCACCTGCGGCGCCGCCATGACGGAAGCGCTTTCGATTGCGAGGTTCACGGTGACATCCTGGACACCGGGGACGGCCTTCAGGGCCTTCTCAATGCGCCCCACGCAGGAGGCACAGGTCATGCCCTGGATGGACAGGTTGAATTCGATGTCGGTGCGGCTGTCTGGCTGCGCCTCAGTGGTGGCAAGTGTGTTCACGGAACCTTCCTTCAAATGGTGGGTTGGTGTCCGGAACTCTTGGACTTGACGCAGTGGCAAGGTCAAGCGACGTCTGATTGAATTTGCCAGTTCTTGACATTGCCGCTGTGACAAGCTTGAGACTCAAAGCTCCTCAACTTTTCAAGGAGTACGACATGCATGAGTTTCAGTTGCCCGACATGACATGCGGTCATTGCGCTGGCGTGGTCGGAAAGGCGCTGCACCTGGCCGATCCGGATTGCAAGATCCAGGTGGATCTGCCAGCCCGCAAGGTCAGCGTGCGAAGCCATGAAGCGCGCGACTTGCTGGCCGAAGCCCTGACCGACGCCGGCTATCCACCCGCCTGAGGGAAGAGACCATCTTCAAGCCAAGGTTTCTTGACCTTGACACGGTGGCAAGGAAGACATTTCTGCACCACCGTGCCTTCTCTTGTCTTGCAAGGAGCGCTTCCATGTCCCAGCTCATGAACATTGGCCAGGCAGCCAGAGCAGCTGGCGTATCACCCAAGATGATTCGTCACTATGAGCAGACAGGCTTGCTGCCGCAGGCCCAACGAAGCGACGCGGGGTATCGCCTGTATGGAGAGCGTGATGTGTCGGTCCTGCGCTTCATCCGGCAGTCCCGGCGCCTGGGCTTCTCCATGCCGCAGATTGCCGACCTGATCGGTCAATGGGGCGACACCCACCGGTCAAGCCGGCAGGTCAAGGACATTGCCCTGCGCCATCTGGCCGACCTGGAGGAAAAGCTGAGAGAAATTGTGGAGATGAAGGCCGGTCTGGAGGAGCTGGTCCAGGCCTGCGCGGGTGACGATCACTCCGATTGCGCGATCCTGGACAACCTGGCCTCCGAGAGTCAACAAGTGCCGCGTCATGAAGCGCGCTTTGTAAAGCCCAGGCGCCGACCTGGACTTGAACACCAGAAATCGCGCACGCCCTCACCAGCCCCACCCTCCGGGCATGTCGACCTGATGGCCTGGATGCGCGGAGTGAAGACGCCCCAAGTCCATCTCTGATGGGTTCACGCAGACGCAGAGTTGTCGGCCGCTCAGACGAGCGTCATGCCTGCAGTCACCAGCCGAAGGCCCGCTGTCAATGCGAAAGATCTGCGGTGACGATCTGGCATCAGGCGAGATCCGTGCGGGGAAACACAAGGCAAAAGGAGGTCGATCCGTCCTCGGAGGTGGCTGACACCGAGCCACCGTGTGCCGCCATGATGGCCTGTGTGATCGACAGGCCAAGGCCTGTCCCGTCGGAGTGCGGATGGCTGCGCGACTTGTCCACCCGAAAGAAGCGATCAAACAACCGCGGCAGCACGTCCGGTGGGATACCCGGTCCACAGTTGCTCAGACACAGCCTTGTCATTTCGTCTCCGGTCTCAATCGTCACCACGACGTCAGCCTCCGAAGGCGAATGTCTGAGCGCATTGGAGAGCAAATTGCCAATGGCTCGCCGGATCATCAGCCGGTCACCCATGACCCGGGCTTCACCAATCACCATCAGGCGGACTTGTTTGTCCTCCGCCACAGCTTCATAGAACTCGAACAGTGCTTGCGTTTCCTCATGCAAGGAAATCGACTCACGATGGGGAAGCTCAATGCCATTCTCAGTTTTTGCCAGGAACAGCATGTCGGACACCATGCGGGCCAGCCGCTGAAACTCTTCCGCGTTGGATGCAAGGACGTCCTGGTAGGCGCTCGCCTCCCGTTTCTGGGCCAGCGATACCTGGGTCTGGGTCAACAGGTTGTTGATGGGGGTCCGCAGCTCGTGGGCCAGGTCGCTGGAGAAATCCTGCAGACGAACAAACGCCGACTGCAGACGGTCCAACATGGTGTTCAGGCTTTGTGCAAGGTCCGCGAACTCCGCAGGAACGGCATCAACCGGCATGCGCTGGTCCAGCTTTTGCGCCGTGACTGTCAAGGCTCGTTCCTTCATGATCCGAAGAGGTGCCAGTCCGCGACGAGCAGCCCACCAGCCCAGCAGACCGCTCACCAGGATCGCCCCCAGCAGATAAAGCGTCAGCGTCTGCCGCAGGTCTTTCATGAAATGTGCGTGGTGACCCGTGTCGACGGCAATGCTCAGTCGCATGGGCTGGTCCACGCCACCCTGGGGCGAGCGTGAAGGAGCATCGATGCTTGCCGACAGGCCTCTCAGGGTCTGACGACCCAGGTTCCAGCTCACGGGCTCCGCGTCAAGACCCGCATCGGGTAGGCGGACGGGAAACTGCTGATCACCCCGCCCATAGATCGGCTCTTCATCCAGCCAAAGCCCGATCAACAGCCCATGGTGGCTGTCCATCAGTTCGTCAAGCCGTGCGGACAGCACCTCGCGCGAAGGCGCCTCCCTGACGATCTGCTGAACCAGTCCAATCTTGTCAAGCAGATAGTCTCTGTCGAGTTCGACGAAGTGCCGCCCGGTCGCGTACAACACAAGGAACCCCATGCCGACAAGCACCGCAGCCGACACCAGGGTGTAGAAGGCGGTCAGGCGTGTGGTCAGAGACAGTCGGCCCAGCATCAGCGCGGACCCTCCGGGACTTCAAGCACATACCCCATGCCGCGAACGGTCTGGATCAGGCGTGGCTCGAAAGGGTCATCCACTTTGTTGCGCAGGCGCCGCATGGCCACCTCGATCACATTGGTGTCGCTGTCAAAGTTCATGTCCCAGACCTGGGACGCGATCAGCGTGCGCGGCAGGACCTCCCCCTGCCGGCGCATCAGCAGTTCCAGCAGGCCGAATTCCTTGGCGGTGAGGTCAATGCGTTTGCCACCCCGACTGACGCGTCGCCGCAGGAGGTCAAGCTCCAGATCGGCAACCACCAGCGTGGTGGCCTCAATGCCCGAGCGGCCACGTCGCAGGATGGTGCGCACACGTGCCAGCAACTCTGCAAACGAAAAAGGCTTGACCAGGTAGTCGTCGGCACCCAGTTCCAGTCCCTTGACACGGTCCTCCACCTGGTCACGCGCCGTCAGGAACAACACCGGCATTTGCTGTCCGCGGCTGCGCATGCTCTTGAGGACCTGCCAGCCATCGAGGCCCGGCAGCATCACATCCAGAATCACCAGATCGTGTTCGCCGTCCAGGGCGAGATGAAGCCCGTCTGTGCCATTGGCAACCAGATCCACAACAAACCCCGCTTCGCGCAAGCCCTGCCGCAGGTAATCACCCGTCTTGGGTTCGTCTTCAACGATCAGTATCTTCATGTCAACAGGACCTCCGCCTCAAGTTTGCCCGCAACTTGGCGGTACCGGGCGCAAATGACAGATTTGTCATCTGTCGGACAGGTTGCCGTCGTGCTCATTGGATGGTCCACCGACTTTTCGTCGAGGTCGCTTCAGAGCACGGGAGCGAGCAGGTAGGCTGCTCTGGAGGCCAGCCGAAACCACCAGGGACGTTCGACCACATCGCGCAGGTCCATGAGATGCGAGTGGCTGAAATCATGGTGATACTTGGCCTCCAACTCCTTTGCAAAGCCATGGTCGTACACCCACGTCGTGATCTCGAAGTTGAGGCGGAAGGATCGGTTGTCCAGGTTCACGGTCCCGATCGCCGAGGCCTTGTCATCCACCAGGATGGTCTTGCAGTGCAGGAACCCGTCGTGGTAGCGGTAGACCTTGACGCCCGCCTCAAGCATAGGTCCCAGGAAAGCGTAGGCCGCAAAGTAGAGCAGCGGATTGTCGGGCTTCTCCGGAATCAGGATGCGCACATCCACGCCGCGCAGTGCCGCCAGTTTCAGGGCGGACTGCACGCCTTCGTCGGGAACGAAATACGGACTTGCAATCCAGATGCGTTCCCGGGCGTTGGACAGCGCCAGCTGCACCATCAGGCTGGCGGTCTCAAAACGATCGGCAGGCCCGCTGGGCAGAACCAGAACCGGGAGGTTGCGGCCGTTGGTTTGAGACGGGGTCCAGTCGAACTCGAGGATTTCGCCCGTGGCCCAGTACCAGTCCTCCATGAATGAGAGTTGCAGGGCGAACACGGCCGGTCCCACCAGCTTGAGGTGCGTGTCACGCCAGGCACCGACGTCCGGATTCCTGCCCAGGTACTCGTCACCCACATTGAGTCCGCCAGTCCAGCCACTGATGCCATCGGCGATCACGATCTTGCGGTGGTTGCGGAAGTTCAACTGAAACCGATTGCCTGAGCCTCGTGTCGAGTGAAAGGATCGGACATGCACGCCAGCAGCCCGCAAGGCGGTCAGGTAAGCGGATGGCAGCTGATAGCTCCCGATCTCGTCGTACAGAAAATGCACCTGAACCCCGGCTCGGGCACGCTCCTGCAGCAAGCGGCTCAGTTGGCGACCCAGGTCATCGTCGCGAACGATGTAGTACTGCACAAGCAGGTATTGCCGGGCAGAGCGGATGCCTTCAAAGATGCTTTCGAACGTGGCCTTACCGTCGGCCAGCAACTGCGCGTCATTGCCTGCCAGGGTGGGGAGTTTGGCCAGGCGTTCCATGGCAGGCAGGTCCAGATGGGACGACAGGTCGCGGACGGCGAATGGCTCCACCAACGCCATCTTTGAATCGAGTGCATGGTGCAGCTGGCTGTCGGTGTCACGACGGCCAATCACGTATCCCTGGAAGCGGGACCGTCCGAACACCCAGTACGAGGGCACGGCGACGACGGGAAATGTGTTGAGCGAAACAATCCACGCGACAGCGCCTGGGGCCGTGCGTGTGCCCATCAGGGCATCAACAGACGAAACGAATCCCAACAGGTGAGCGATGACCAGCGTGGAGGCGATCCAGTGTCTGCGGACCAGGGAGGCCCCGCGGTAAAGAAATGTGGAGCTCATGTTGAAGGGCCTTCGCCTCAACGCGGTCGAGGATGCAGTGATGATTATCAGTTGGCGGACTCAAAGCGGTGGACAGGGATTTCTGACATCTTTGTCATCTCGGAGTCATGTTCACGTGGCCTGGACCAGCCTAGAGTGCACTCGTGGGGTAGCCATTTCACGCCATGGGGCGTGGAGCCATTCCCCACCGATCTCGAGGATCGGAATCAGCCATGAAAGGGCCTGAACATGAACGCCTCAATTCCCAAGGCCGCCGCACTGGCGCTGGTCATTGCTTCGTTTTCCGCCACGGCGCAGACCGCAGCCGAACACGAACAGCACCACCCGGGTGCCACTGCCCCAACGACCGCGGCATCGCCAGTCAACCCCGAACAACAGGCGTTGGCGATGGATCGCCACCTGCAGGCCATGCGCGACATGAATCGCAGAATGGCCGAGGCAAAAACACCACAGGAGCGCCAGGCGCTGATGGCAGAGCATCGTCAGGTCATGCGGGACGGCATGAAGATGATGGGGCACATGCAGGCCATGCCCAAGGCAGGAATGGGTGCGATGGGGGGATCGGGCATGCAGGGCGGCATGGGTCCGCAGATGATGGGACAGATGATGCAGCGCCACGCCTTGATGGAAAAGCGCATGGAAATGATGGAGTCCATGATGCAGATGATGATCGACCAGATGGGGGCTTCTTCGCCCAAGTAGTCGGGAGAGGATCATGTTTTTCGATCACGGCTTTTTCATGGGCGGCATGCACACCATCGGGTGGGCTTTCTGGCTGGTTGTGGCGGTGGCGATGGTTGCCATCTGGACGGCTTCACGTGGTCGACGGCCATCCGATGCTGCCCAACTCGACATCCTGAAGCGACGACTCGCCCGGGATGAGATCACGCCCGAAGCCTACGAGCAGGCCAAGCACCTGCTGGAGCGCGACGCGGACAAGTCTTGATCACTGCCATCACCCAGAACCATGAATGCACCTGATCCCCACAAAGAGCCACGTCCACCTGCCTGGCGCCGTGCCGCCGTCCTGGCCTGGGTGGCGGCCTCCTTGATCGCGTTGTTCTATCTGCTACGGGAGCATTGGGGTCACATCCTGGGCGGGTGGCCCTACGTGTTGTTGCTGCTCTGCCCTCTGATGCACCTTTTCCATGGACACGGAAGGCATGGGGGCCACGGGTCAGAACATGACCCTGATGGAAAGCACGGAAAGCACTGAACGCATGAAGCGGTGCAGAAACTGGAGGCATAAACATGGGTACCGACGCAGAACAGACGACCGTCTTGTTGACCGTTCCCGGCATGGGCAGCGATCACTGCGCTGGCCTGGTCTCCACCTCGATACGGCGGCTTGACGGCGTTGCACAGATCGAAACCAACATCGCTCGTCACCGTGTGACGGTACGCTTTGACCCGACGCGTCTCAAGCCGGAGGCCATCCGGTCCGCCGTGGAACGGGCAGGCTATGACGTGGACAGTGTGAACGACGACCACCCGACCCGCTCGCCACAGGACTCGGGCTCCGAAGAGCGCTATCTGGCGTTGGCCACCCGGAGGCTCTGGATCGCCGGGGTTCCGGCGGCACTCATCATGCTGTTGATGGTGCCGCACATGTTCTGGCGGCCGGTGCCGGGGTATCTGGCCATCGTCGCGGTGCTGGCATTTCCGGTGGTGTTCACGAATGGGGGTTGGGCCACGCACCGGTCGGCCTGGCTGTCGCTGAAGAACCGCACCGCCAACATGGACGTGCTGATCTCGCTGGGCAGCATTCCGCCCTACCTGATCGGGCTGATTGGCTTCATCTACCCGATGACCTCTTTCATTGAGATGGCTGCGTCGATCATGACCTTCCATCTGCTGGGCCGCTACCTGGAAACGCGCGCCAAGGGGCGCGCCTCGCAGGCGATACGCAAGCTGGTCACGCTGGGAGCCAAGACCGCAACGGTGCTGCGCGAAGGGCGCGAGGTCGAACTGCCGGTGGCCGAACTGGTGGTGGGCGACGTGATGCTGGTGCGCCCCGGCGCCAAGGTGCCGACCGACGGTCAAGTCATCGAGGGCGTGAGCCACATCGACGAGTCGATTGCCACTGGCGAGTCGGTGCCGGTGGAGAAGGGGCCAGTCGATGCGGTGATCGGCGCAACGATCAACAAGGAAGGCCTGCTCAAGGTGCGCGCCACCAGGATCGGCGCCGACACCTTCCTGTCGCAGGTGATCCGCCTGGTCGAACAGGCGCAAGGTTCCAAGGTACCGATCCAGGAGTTCGCCGATCGCGTCACTGGCCAGTTCGTCCCGGCGGTGATCGGGGTCAGTGTGGCGAGCTTTTTCATGTGGCTTTGGATTGGTGCGAGCCTGCAGCCGGTGCTCGACTGGGGCGCCGGTTTCCTGCCCTGGGTGGACCCGAGCCGCACACCCCTTGTCGTCGGCACCCTGTCGGCGGTGGCGGTGCTGGTCATTGCCTGTCCGTGTGCCCTGGGTTTGGCCACGCCGACCGCATTGATGGTGGGCTCCGGCATCGGCGCCGAACGCGGGGTGCTGATCCGTTCCGGCGAGGCCATCCAGACGCTGAAGGACGTCAAGGTGGTGGTGCTGGACAAGACCGGCACCATCACCCAAGGCAAGCCGGCCCTGACCGATGTCGTGGTGGCGGCGGGCGTGGACGAAGCCATGCTGTTACGGGTCGCTGCGGCGGTGGAAGCCGGATCCGAACATCCGCTTGGCCAGTCCATCGCCAACGGCGCACGGGAGCGTGGGGTTGACGTGCCCGCCGTGCAGTCATTCAGGGCTGTGACCGCTCGCGGGGTGCAGGGCGATGTGGACGGGCAACTGGTGCGTGTGGGCAGTCGCCGCATGCTGGATGAAGCCGGCATCAGCTATGGCGCACTGGACGAAGCGCTCACGCGCTTCGAGAACGAGGGCAAGACGGCGATGCTGGTCACGGTCGCAGACCGCGCCGTGGGCATCGTGGCTGTCGCCGACACCGTCAAGCCGGACTCCAAGGCCGCGATTGCCGCGCTCCATGCGCTCGGCATCAAAGTCGTGATGGTGACTGGCGACAACGAGCGGACTGCTCGCCATGTCGCTGCCCAGGTCGGGGTGGACGAGATCATGGCCGGCGTGCTCCCGGAAGGCAAGGTGGATGCGATACGCCAGTTGCAAGGCCAGTACGGCGAGCATGTGGCGATGGTGGGGGACGGCATCAATGACGCACCGGCGCTCAAGCAGGCCAACGTGGGCATCGCCATCGGCGCCGGGGCGGACGTGGCGATCGAGGCCGCCGACGTGACGCTGGTCCAGGGCGAGCTCACCCGGGTGGTCGAGGCCATACGGCTGTCCAAGGCCACGTTCTCGAAGATCGTGCAGAACCTGTTCTGGGCCTGGGTCTACAACGTCGCCGCCATCCCGATCGCAGCACTCGGTCTGCTGCACCCCATGATCGGCGTGGTTGCGATGACAGCAAGCTCGCTGTCGGTGATCGGCAACTCGCTGTTGCTGCGCCGTGCCCCAATCCGCTTCTGACGCTCCCGGCTTGTTGCCGCGCTGGCACTGAAGCACAAGCCCTCATTGCAGAGGACGAATGAAACAGCCAATGATGGCTTGACCATCAGTCCAGATGACAAAACTGTCACATTGCGGTCAGTTTGTTGTGGGCGCCACGTGATCATCATACGTGTATGGGGTGCATGCCACGACGAGCTGGGACAGCTTGGTCTTGCACCTTCGACCATTCCCTGCCCCAACTGGAATCGACCATGCGTACCAAATTCTCCAGGACCTTCGTTTTTGTCGGACTGATCGCCACTTTGTCCAGCCAGGCCTTTGCCCAGGCCGGACATGCCCATCACCCATCACCGGGTACGGCCGCCGTCGCCAGCCAGGCCGCCAACACCACCGAATCGGAAGGAGTGGTGCGGCGCGTGAACGTGGCGGCCGGCACCGTCACGATTGCGCACGGTCCACTGCCCCATCTGGACATGCCCCCAATGACCATGGGGTTCAAGGTGGTGGGTGGTGCATCGCTGGAGGGCTTGGCAGCGGGTGACAAGGTGCGTTTTGTCGCTGACAAGGACGGGGGCTCGCTCGTGGTCACCCGAATCGAAAAGCTGTCAAACTGATCGGACCCGAAGGCCGGTCCAGAGCCAGTCACGATTCCTTGCCGTTTTTCCACGATCCACCGCTGCGCTTGAGTCAGGCCACCCCTGCAACGCCATGTACGCCACTTCTCCAAGCCGTATCTCACGCCACCTGGCCAAAGCCTGTGTGGCCGCCCTGGTGTTGTCCTGGGCGTCGATAACCGTTGCGGTAGCGCCCGAGGATGAGCAGGGACTGGGCGCTGAACTTGGCGCGCTGATGGCTTACGCGCGCCAACACAACCCTTCGCTGACGGCCAGCCGCATGGATGCCGCTGCTGCTCGGGAGCGGATACGCATGGCCACGGCCTTGCCCGATCCGCAGCTCGAACTGGAACTCATGGACGTGACCAACGCGATGAGTCCGGGCAGGTCGGCTTCCTTGTTGCCAGGGCGGGTCGGCACCACCAGTTGGCGGGCAACGCAGATGCTGCCCTACCCGGGCAAGCTGGCACTTCGAGGGGACGTGGCCCAGGCGCAGGCGGCAGGGTCGGAGGCCGACGCACTGCAGACCCTGCAGGAGGTAGAGGCGGCCATTGCAAGGGCCTACATCGCCCACTACCAGGTCGTGCGCAAGGACCACATTCTGAGAGAGTCCATGGCACTCAATGACAGCCTCACCGAGGTGACGCTCCGTCGCTATGCCCGCGGTCTGGCCAGCCAGCAGGAGGTGCTGATGGTGCAGGCTGAGCGGACCGCGCTGCGGATCGGGGTGGTTGAGCTGGAACGCAGCCGCACGTTGGCCCACGTGCGGCTGAACACCCTTTTGGGCCGAGCACCCGATGCCCCACTGACCGAGCCGCAGGCTTTGCCTCCCAGCCCGGCACCGGTCTCATTGTCTGCAGTGATCGAGCGGGCAAGCCTGCAGTCACCCCTGCTCATGAAAGCCCGAGCGGACACGCTGGCGGCTGAGCGCCAGCGGGCCCTCACCCATCGCGAACGTTACCCGGACTTCGGCGTATCGATTGCCAACAACCGGCCACGCGGTGGACGTGACAGCTGGGATCTGCGGGTGGAAATCAATCTGCCGTTGCAGCAGACCAGCCGCCGCGCGCAGGAGCGCGAGGCGACCCTTGCTCAGTCGGCGTCCGAGGCGCGCCAGCTGGAAGCTGCTGCCCGGGTGGCGGAATCGGTTGGCGAGGCCCATGCCACCCTGGTGGCGCGAATGGAGCAGCTGCGGCTGCTGCAGGCGGTCCTGTTGCCACAGAACCAGGCCAGCCTTGAATCGGCCAGGGCCGGCTACGAAAGCGGATCGTCGGGCTTCGAACCGGTTCTCGCAGCGCAGCAACGGCTGCTCGATAACCGGCTTGCTCTGCTGGAAGCCGAGGTGGACGCTGCGCTGGCTGCGGCGGATCTGAAACAACGGGTGGGAGACTCTTGGTGAAAACAGGTATCGGACAGGCCCTGATCGCCGCCGCAGTGGCTGTGTCCCTGCTGACCGGCTACCAGATCGGACAGTGGCGTCAACATGGCGACCAATCGGCCAGCCCCGATTCCCATGGCAGCGCCGGGCACACGACCACCGCGGCGCCAGCGTCCACCGCAAGCGGTGAGCGGACGGTGCTCTATTACCGCAACCCGATGGGGCTGCCGGACACCTCGCCCGTCCCCAAGAAGGATCCCATGGGCATGGACTACCTGCCCGTCTATGCCGACGAGCAGGACAACGACCCGGGCGCCGTGCGCGTGAGCCCGCAGCGGCTGCAGACGCTGGGCGTTCGCACCGCCCCGGTAGAGCGGCGGGTGATCGATTCCGCGGTGCTGGCGGTCGGCCGAGTGGAGCTGGACGAGCGTCGCAACCACGAGGTGGCGCCCCGGTTCGAGGGCTGGATAGAGCGCTTGCACGTCAGTGCCACTGGAGACCCGGTCCGCAAAGGACAAGCCCTGTTCACGGTCTATAGCCCGGAACTGGCCGCGACCCGGGAGGAGCTGGCCATTGCAGAGCGACTGCTGGCACGGACCGCCGAGGCCGATACGGCCGATCGGGTGAATGCGCAGCGCATGGTGGAGGCAGCCCGCGCGCGCCTGAACAACTGGCAGGCCGTCGGCACGCCGGACGGCAGTCGTGTGGTCGTGCGATCCCCCGTGGACGGCATCGTGCTGGAAAAGGCGGCGGTGGAGGGTATGCGGTTCACACCGGGCTTGGCGGTTTACCGCATCGCCAACCTGTCCACGGTCTGGGTTTTGGCCGATGTCTACGAACAGGACCTGGCCCGTCTTGCCAGAGGGCAGAAAGCCCGGGTCAGCATCGACGCCTTTCCCGATCGCCATTTCGATGCCCGGATCACCTATGTCTACCCGGTACTCAACGCCTCGACACGGACGACCACCGTGCGTCTGGAACTGGCCAACGCGGAACGGCTGTTGCAACCGGGCATGTTCGCCCAGGTCGAGATCGCCACGGGGGGTGAGACACCCCGCCTGAGCGTGCCCGCTTCGGCGCTCATCGATGATGGCCAGCGCCGCTCCGTACTCGTGGCGCTGGGCGAGGGCCGCTTCAAACCGCAGGCCGTCGAGATCGGGCGACGGGGGCGCGAGCATGTCGAAATCCTCTCTGGCCTTGAGGGTGGAGAGCACGTGGTGGTCTCGGCCAACTTCCTGCTCGATGCCGAGAGCAACCTGCAATCGGCCCTGGCCGGATTCCGCGCGAGCGAGACCAAGCCGCCTCCCACCCGCCACACCACCCAGGGTACGTTCGACGAGTACTTCAAGGACAGCAACATCGTGATGCTCACGCACGAGGCCATCGGTTCGCTGTCATGGCCCGCGATGTCGATGGAGTTCGCCTTGGCCAGACCCGACCTGATTGCCGGGCTGGCACCGGGCACGCCCATTCGCTTCAGTTTCGAAGAACGCGGCCCTGGTGAGTACGTGGTAATCGAGCTTGAGGCTATCGCCCGATCGGATCTCGGCAAAGCATCGAGCAACCCGGGACGCTGACATGCTCAACCGACTGATCGCCTGGTCCGGCCAGCATGTGTTCGCGGTGGTGCTGGGCACTCTGTTCCTGATCGCGGCGGGCCTGTACGCGGTCAAGCACACGGCGCTGGACGCGCTGCCCGATCTGTCTGATGTGCAGGTCATCGTCTTCACCGAGTACGCCGAGCAGGCGCCACAGGTGGTCGAAGATCAGGTCACCTACCCGCTGACGACCGCCATGCTCTCGGTGCCAGGCGCACGCGTGGTGCGTGGCTTCTCGATGTTCGGCGCGTCCTACGTGTACGTGATCTTCGAGGACGGCACCGACATCTACTGGGCACGTTCTCGGGTGCTGGAATACCTCAGCTCGGTCGCCGGGCGCCTGCCCCAGGGTGTGTCGCCGCAGATCGGACCCGATGCCACCGGAGTGGGCTGGGTGTACCAGTACGCCCTGCTGGGCAAGGGCAAGGACCTGGGCGAGCTGCGCAGCCTGCAGGACTGGTATGTGCGCTATCAGCTGACGCAGGCGCATGGCGTGTCCGAGGTGGCCAGCATCGGCGGATTCGTCAAGGAGTTTCAGGTCGTGGTCGACCCTTACCGGCTGGCGGGCTATGGGATCGGGCTCGAACAGGTGGGGGAGGTCATTGCCGCGTCCAACCGCGACGTGGGAGGCCGCGTCATCGAACTGGCTGAAAAGGAATACATGGTGCGCGGCCGGGGTTACCTGCGCAGCGCAGAGGACATCGGGGCGCTGGTGCTGGCGCAGGACCGTGGCACGCCCGTTCGCATCTCGGACGTCGCACGGGTCGAACTGGTACCGGCCGGGCGGCGGGGCATTGCCGAACTCAATGGCGAAGGCGAGGTGGCATCCGGCGTCGTGATGGCCCGCTACGGCCAGAACGCGCTGGACGTGATCGCCAACGTGAAGAACAAGATCGCCGAGATCAGCCCTGGCCTGCCCGAGGGCACCGAGATCGTGCCCGTCTACGACCGCTCGGCTCTGATCGAGCGCGCGATCGACAACCTCAAGTGGACGCTGCTCGAAGAGAGCCTGATCGTGGCGGTGGTGTGCATCGTCTTCCTGCTGCATGTGCGCAGTGCGCTGGTGGCCATTGTCACGCTGCCGCTGGGCATCCTGTTTGCTTTCATCGCCATGAAGGCCCTGGGTATAGGGTCCAACATCATGAGCCTGGGCGGCATCGCGATCGCCATTGGCGCCATGGTGGATGCCGCCATCGTGATGGTCGAGAACGCCCACAAGCACCTGGAGCGATTCGACGCCCGATCGCAGACATTGACCGCAAAGGAGTACGCGAGGGCGCGCGCTGGCGTGATCATTGACGCCTGTCAGGAGGTGGGTCCTGCGCTGTTCTTCTCGCTGCTGATCATCACCGTCTCGTTTTTGCCGGTTTTCGCACTGGAGGGACAGGAAGGACGCCTGTTTTCGCCCCTGGCCTTCACCAAGACGTTTGCCATGGCTGGCGCCGCCTTTCTCTCGCTGACCCTGGTGCCGGTGCTGATGCTGTTCTTCGTGCGCGGCCGTATCCTGCCCGAATCCCGAAACCCGGTGAACCGTTTTCTGATCTGGGCCTATCGCCCCATGATCCGGGGTGTGCTTCGGTTCAAGTGGGCGACCATCGTGCTTGCGATCGCTGCCATGGCCGCCACGGTCTACCCGGCGCGCCAGCTCGGCTCCGAGTTCATGCCCACCCTCAATGAAGGCACCCTGTTCTACATGCCGGCCTCGGTGCCCGGCATGTCGGTGACCGAGGCCGCCCGCCTGCTGGCCACCACCAACCGCATCATCAAGTCCTTCCCCGAGGTGGAGTCGGTGTACGGCAAGGCCGGCCGCGCCGAATCGGCCACCGACCCTGCGCCCGTCGAAATGTTCGAGACGGTGATCAATCTCAAGCCCTCGGGCGACTGGCGCCCAGGTGTGACCATCGACTCACTGATTGCCGAAATGGATGCCGCCCTGCGTTTTCCGGGCCTGGCCAATTCCTGGACCATGCCCATCAAAGCCCGCATCGATATGCTCTCGACCGGCATCCGGACCCCCATCGGCGTGAAGGTCTTCGGCCGAAACCTGGAGGACATCGAACGCGTTGCACGGGAAGTGGAAACAGCCGTCAAATCCGTCCAGGGCACCACCAGCGCCTACGCGGAGCGGGTCACCGGCGGCCTCTACCTGGACATCGAGCCCCGCCGCGATCAGCTCGCACGCGTCGGTCTGAGCACCGATGCGCTGCAAAAGGTGGTGGCAACCGCGTTGGGCGGCGAACAGGTCACCACCATGGTGATGGGCCTGGAGCGCTACGGCGTCACCGTTCGCTACCCGCGTGGTCTGCGCAGTGACCCTGAGCGGATCGCGCGCGAGGTGTTTGTGCCCACGGCTGGCGGCATGGTACCGCTGGGTCAGGTGGCCGATGTGACCGTCCGCCAGGGCGCGCCAGCCATCCGGACAGAAAACGCGATGCTGGTCGGTTACATCTATGTGGACACGCGTGAGTCCGACCTGGGCGCTTTCGTTCGGCGCGCCCAGCAGGCGGTGGCCGAGCAGGTGACATTCCCCCCAGGCACCTTCGCCACCTGGAGCGGGCAGTACGAGTACATGGAGCGCGCAAAGGACAAGCTGGTCATCGTGATCCCGCTGACGCTGGTGCTGATCTTCGTGCTGCTGTACCTGAACTTCCGCCGCCTCACCGAAACCCTGATCGTCATGAGTTCGGTGCCGTTTGCCCTGATCGGTGGCATCTGGCTCATGTGGTGGCTGGGCTACAACATGAGCGTGGCGGTGGCGGTGGGCTTCATTGCACTGGCGGGAGTGGCCGCCGAGACGGGCGTCATCATGCTGATCTATCTTGACCACGCGTGGCGCGATGCGCAAGCCCGCTGCACCACCGAAGGCCGCTCGCCCGGCGTTGCCGACCTGTACGAAGCCGTGATGGCGGGTGCCGTTGAGCGTGTGCGCCCCAAGATGATGACCACCATTACCGTCATCGCGGGTCTGTTGCCCATCATGTGGAGCACCGGCACAGGTTCGGAGGTCATGCGCCGCATCGCGGCACCCATGGTCGGGGGCATGGTGTCGTCGACCATCCTGACGCTTCTGGTGATCCCGGCCATCTATGCGGTGGTCAAGCAGTGGTCGTTGCGTTCCGGCCTTGTTGATTCGAAGGACACGAGTCGACAGGCGTCAACGGCACCCATGCACAGGTAGCGGTCGCTGGGTTCAGCCAAAAGGTAGCCCTGGGGCATGAACGAGATGCAGGTGGACGAGCCGTTTGGCAATGCCATCCGCTTCGGTGAAGCGCTCAGCGACTGAGCGGCTGAGCGGCTGAGCGGCCCTCTGCAAAGCACAACGCGCCCCACCCTGCCCTACCCTCAGGCAGCGTGTGGCGCGCTTCACGCGCTGACCGTGAGCTCAGGCGAGATCTCGTCGGGTCAGAACGGCGAGTCCGGGAAGTAGAACTTGGCCGCGTTCTCCTTGGTGATCAGCACCGAGGGGATGATGGTGGTGGCGGGCATGGCCTTGCCGGTGACGCGCGCTTCGGCGGTGAGCTTCATGGCGTCGGCAATCATGCTGGGCGAGTAGGTCACGTCGGCGGTGACCACCGGGTCGCCGTCCATGACTTTCTTGATGTAGTCCTTGGAGCCGGCGCCGCCCAGCACCAGTTTCACGTCGGTGCGGCGGGCCTGGGCAATGGCGCGCTGCACGCCCACGGCCATGTCGTCGTCAGAGGCCCAGACGGCGTCGATCTGGCGGAAGCGGGTCAGGAAGTCCTGCATGACATTGAAGGCGTCGTCGCGGTTCCAGTTGCCGTGCTTGGCATCGAGCACCTTGATGTCCGGGTGGTTCTTCATGACGGCGTTGAAGGCGTCGACCCGCTCGTTGTCGATGACGGTGGGAATGCCGCGCAAGATCACCAGGTTGCCTTTGCCACCCATGGCCTTGGCCATGTATTCGGCCGCCACCTTGCCAAAGCCGGGGTTGTCGCCAGCCACGTAGGCGTCTTGCGCGCTGGCGTCGGTCAGGCCGCGGTCAACCACGGTCACGAACACACCCTTGACTTTGACCTGGGCCACAGGGCGGGTCAGCGGGGCGGACTCGAACGGCAGGATCACCAGGGTGTCGATCTTGTTGACGGTCTGCATGTCCTGGATCTGGTTGGCCTGCTCGGCCGCCGAGCCGGCGGTGCGCACCACCACGGTGGAACCGGGGTATTGCTTTTCCAGCTCGGCCTTGGTGCGGTTGGCCCAGTACACCACGCCACCGGTCCAGCCGTGCGTGGCCGCGGGCACCGACACACCCATCACCATCTTGTTCTGGGCGAAGGCGGGAGCGGTCATCAGTGTGCAGACAGCCAGTGATATGGCTGTGAAAAGGCGTCTGTTCATGTTGTCTCCTGTCTGGTTTCTTGAGAGTGGAAAGACCCGCTGACCCGAAGGCTGCGCGGCCGGAAGGTCATCGGCGCCCCCGCTGGAGGAAGGCCACGACGATGATCACGAACCCCTGCACCGCCGCGTTGAGGTAGACGCTGATGATGCTGGTGAGGTTGAGGATGTTGCCGATCACGGACAGCAGGATGGCGCCGACGACCGTGCCCAGAATGCGGCCCTGGCCGCCTTTGAGCGCTGTGCCGCCGACGATGACGGCGGCAATGGCTTCAAGCTCCCACAGCAGGCCGGTGGACGGCGAGGCCGAGCCCAGGCGCGGCACATAAAGCAAGGTGGCAATGCCCACACACACGCCCAGCAGCACGTAGGTGAGGATCTTGATGCGGTCGACCGAGACGGCGGCGTAGCGCGCCACCTGTTCGTTGGAGCCGATGGCCTGCACATAGCGCCCGTAGCGGGTGCGGTTGAGCAGCACCGCGCCGGCCACGGCCACCGCCAGGAACACCCAGATGGGAATGGGAATGCCCAGCCAGGCGCCGTAGTAGACCGGGCCGTAGACGTCGCCCAGGTCGTTGTCGAGCGTGAGTGCGCCGCCGTTGGAGAAGTAGGTGAGGTAGGCACGGAAGATGCCCAGCGTGCCCAGCGTGACAATGAAAGGCTCGATGCGACCCTTGGTGATGAGCAGGCCGTGCGCCAGGCCAAAGGCCGCACCCAGGCACAGTGCAATGACCATGCCCACCATGACCGCCGCCACCGGGCTGCCCACCAGCGGGGCCACCCAGTTCATGACCATGATCATGCAGCCGGCAATGAGCGCGGCCATGGAGCCCACCGACAGGTCGATGCCACCGGAGATGATGACAAAGCACATGCCCACCGCGATGATGCCGATGAAGGCCGTGCGGGTGAGCACGTTCATGGCGTTGTCCCAGGTGGCGAAGTCCGGGTTGAGCAGGGTGCCAGCCATGCACAGCAGCACCAGGCCGATGATGGGCCCCGCATCACGCAGATGGTGGCGCACCGGCTTGCCCGAGCGCAGGGGGGTGGCGGGCTGCTGCATGGTTTCAGTGAGTGCCGGTGGCATGGGCGATGAGCTCCTCTTCGGTCAGGTGGTCTGCGTCCAGCGTGGCCTGCACGGCACCGGCACGCATCACCACCACGCGGTGACACAGGCCGATCAGCTCCATCAGCTCGGAAGAGATCACGACCACACCGCGCCCCTCTGCCGCCAGGCGCTGGACCAGAAAATAGATGTCGCGTTTGGCGCCGACGTCCACGCCGCGCGTGGGTTCGTCCAGCACCACCACGCGGGGGTCGGGTTGCAGGACCTTGGCAATGGCCAGCTTCTGCTGGTTGCCGCCGGACAGCGAGCCGGCCGGCGCGTCCACCGAGCCGGTGCGGATGCCGAAGTCGGCCACCGCCTTCTCCAGCGCGCGTCGTTCGGAGCGGGGGTCCAGCAGAGGGTGGGCGTGGCGGTCCAGGTCCATGAGGGTGAGGTTTTCCTGCAGGGACATGCGGATGTGCAGGCCGCAGCCCTTGCGGTCCTCGCTCAGGTAGGTCATGCCCTGGCGGGCGGCTTCGCCCGGGCTCTTGAAGTTCACCGCACGCCCGGCCAGCAGCACCTCGCCACCGCTGCGCGGGCGCAGGCCCAGCAGGCCTTCGAACAGTTCGGTGCGACCGGCACCCACCAGGCCCGCAAAGCCCAGGATCTCGCCAGGGCGCACGTCGAAGCTCACGTCGCGGGCCCAGCCGGGCACGGTCAGGTGACGCACCGACAGCAGGGGCTCGGCCGGCGGCGGCGTGATGCGCGGCGGGTACATGTCGGACAGCTCGCGGCCGACCATGAGGGTGGCCATCTGTTGCCGGGTGTGGTCGGCCGTGGCGCCGTGCATGACAAAGCGGCCGTCGCGCATGACCACGATCTCGTCGGTGACGCGCTCGACCTCGTCGAGCTTGTGCGAGATGTACACAATGGTCACGCCCTGGCTGCGCAGCCGGGCAATGACATCGAACAGGCGCTGCGTCTCTGACGGGGTGAGTGTGGCGGTGGGCTCGTCCATGACCAGCAGACGCGCGTGGCGCGAGAGCGCCTTGGCAATTTCCACCAGCTGCTTCTCGGCCACGATGAGGTCGCCCGCGCGGGTGTCGGGGTCGATGTCCAGCCCCACCTGCTGCAGCACCTCGCGCGCGGCGCGGCGCATGCCGGCTTCGTCCAGCAGCCAGCCGCGGCGCAGCTCGCGCCCCAGAAAGATGTTCTGCGCCACCGTGAGGTGGTCGGCCAGGTTGAACTCCTGGTGAATCAGCACGATGCCGGCCTCTTCGGCCTCACGCGAGCTGGCAAAACGGCGCACCTGGCCACCAACCTCCAGGCTGCCGCTGCTGGGCGTTTCGTAGCCGGAAAGGATTTTCATGAGGGTGGACTTGCCCGCACCGTTCTCGCCCAGCAGCCCGACCATGCGCCCGGGCGCCAGCTCAAAGCTCACGCCGTGCAGCACACGCACCGGGCCGAAGTCTTTGACGACCTCGTTGAAGCGCACGCCCAGGCTCACGCCTCCACCCCCACCCACTGGCCGCCTTGCGCCGAGGAGCGCACTGCGGCTTCTATGAAGGCCATGCCATGCACGCCGTCTTCGATGGTGGGGAACACCACCTCGGGTGCGATGGCCGAGCCGTCGCGTGCGGCACGCAGGGCCTGCGCGATCTCGGCGTAGATGGTGGCAAAGCCCTCCAGGTAACCCTCGGGATGGCCCGAGGGCAGGCGGGTGACGCGCGCGGCCGCCGCATTGGCGGCGCCGGTTCCGCGCGAGATGACCTGGGTGGGCTGGCCAAAGGGTGACCAGTGCAGCTGATTGGGGTGCTCCTGGCGCCACTCCAGGCCGCCCTTGTCGCCATACAGGCGCAGGCGCAGGCCGTTCTCGTTGCCGGGCGCCACCTGGCTGGCCCAGAGCATGCCGCGCGCGCCACCGGCAAAGCGCAGCATGACCTGCACGTTGTCGTCCAGCGCACGGCCGGGCACAAAGGCGTTGAGCTCGGCACACAGCGACTGTGTCTTCAGACCGCTCACAAAGGCCGCGAGCTGGTAGGCGTGGGTGCCGATGTCGCCAATGCAGCCGCCCGCGCCGGCACGGGCCGGGTCGGTACGCCAGGCGGCCTGCTTCTGCCCGCTGGACTCCAGCGCTTCGGTCAGCCAGTCCTGAACGTATTCGACCTGCACCACGCGCAACGTGCCCAGCGCACCTTCGCGCACCAGCTGGCGGGCGTGGCGCACCATGGGGTAGCCGGTGTAGTTGTAGGTCACGGCCAGCACCCGGCCACGCGCACGGGCCAGCTCGCGCAGGCGCTGCGCCTCGGCCAGGGTGGTGGTGACCGGTTTGTCGCAAATGACGTGGATGCCGGCCTGCAGAAAGGCCTCGGCGGCGGGGGCGTGCTGGTCGTTGGGGGTGACGATGGCCACGGCTTCAATGCCGTCGGCACCGCGGGCGGCTTCTTCGCGCGCCATGGTGCGGTAGTCGGGGTAGGCGCGGGCCAGGCCCAGGGCCTGCGCGGAACGCAGGGCCTTCTCCGGCGTGGACGAGAGGGCACCGGCGACCAGTTCGTAGTGGTCGTCCAGCCGGGCGGCAATGCGGTGCACCGCGCCAATGAAGGCGCCCTCACCACCACCGACCATGCCCAGGCGGATGCGGCGGCCTGCGCCTTCCGCTGTGGATCCGGCTTCGATGGTCATTGCGCGCTCCCCTGCAGGCCCAGCATGCGGCGCAGCTGCGCGGGGTCGGTGTCGCCGCCGGCAAAGTCGTCAAAGGCTTTTTCGGTCACGCGGATGATGTGGCGGCGGATGAACTCCGCGCCTTCGGCGGCACCGGCTTCCGGGTGCTTGAGGCAGCACTCCCACTCCAGCACGGCCCAGCTGTCGTAGTTGTACTGGGCCATCTTGGAGAAGATGGCACCGAAGTCCACCTGCCCGTCACCCAGCGAACGGAAGCGCCCGGCGCGCTGCACCCAGGGCTGGTAGCCCGAGTACACCCCCTGGCGGCCGGTGGGGCGGAACTCGGCGTCCTTGATGTGCAGCGCCTTGATGCGCTCGTGGTAGATGTCAATGAACGCCAGGTAGTCCAGCTGCTGCAGCAGGAAATGCGAGGGGTCGTAGTTGATGCAGCAGCGGGCGTGGTTGTTCACACGCTCCAGAAACATCTCGAAGGTGGTGCCATCGAACAGGTCTTCGCCCGGGTGCAGCTCGAAGCAGACGTTGCAGTCGGCGTCTTCAAAGGCGTTGAAGATGGGCAGCCAGCGCTTGGCCAGTTCGTCGAACGCGGCCTCGATCAGTCCGGCCGGCCGCTGCGGCCAGGGGTACAGAAACGGCCACGCCAGCGCGCCCGGAAAACTCACGTTGCTCTTGAGACCCAGGCGCTGCGAGGCCTTGGCCGAGAGCTTCATCTGCTGCACCGCCCAGGCCTGGCGGGCCTGCGCGTTCTTGCGCACCGACTCGGGCGCGAAGCCGTCAAAGGCCTCGTCATAGGCCGGGTGCACCGCCACCAGCTGCCCCTGCAGGTGGGTGCCCAGCTCGGTGATCTCCACACCGTTTTCGCGCGCCACGCCGGCGATCTCGTCGCAGTAGGTCTGCGATTCGGCGGCCAGGTCCATGTCGAAGATGCGTTTGTCCCAAGACGGGATCTGCACGCCCTTGAAGCCCAGGCTGCCGGCCCATTGTGTGATGGAGGCCCAGGAGTCGAACGGAGCGGTGTCGCTGGCAAACTGTGCCAGGTAGATGCCGGGTCCCTTGATGTTGGTGGCCATGGTGTTGTCTCCTTGCTTGTGTCCGAAACTCAGAAGTAGCCGTTGACCAGGTGCTCCAGCCGCTCCTGCCGGGCCGAGACCGGCCGGGGTTCCAGGCCCTCGGTCTCCACCTCGCGCGCCAGGGCTTCGAGGGTGCGCTCACCCTGCAAGATGGCGCGTCCACGTGGCGTGTCCCAGCCCTGGTAGCGGGTCTGCACATGCTGCTGCAGCGCGCCGTCTTCGATCATCCGTTCGGCCACCAGCAGGGCGCGGGCGCACAGGTCCATGGCGGTGGCGTGGGCCCAGACCAGGTCGTCGGGGTCGATGGACTGGCGGCGCAGCTTGGCGTCGAAGTTCAGGCCGCCCTGGCCAATGCCGCCGGCTTTGAGCACCTCGTACATCGTCATGGCCACCTGGGGCAGGTTGTTGGGGAACTGGTCGGTGTCCCAGCCCAGCATTTCGTCGCCCCGGTTCATGTCCAGGGAACCGAAGATGCCCAAGGCGCCGGCCAGCGCAATCTCGTGCTCGAAGGTGTGACCGGCCAGCAGCGCATGGTTCTGCTCCAGGTTGACCTTGACCTCGCTCTCCAGACCGTGGGCCTTCAGGAAGCCGTAGACCGTGCCCACGTCGTAGTCGTACTGGTGCTTGGTCGGCTCGGCCGGCTTGGGCTCGATGAGGATCTGGCCCTTGAAGCCGATCTTGTGCTTGTGCTCGACCACCAGGTTCAGGAAGCGGCCCAGCTGTGCCAGCTCGCGCTTGAGGTCGGTGTTGAGCAGGGTTTCGTAGCCTTCGCGGCCGCCCCACAGCACGTAGTTGGCGCCCCGCAGACGGTGCGTCATTTCCAGCACCTGCTTGACCTGCGCGGCAGCGTAGGCAAACACGTCGGGATCGGGGTTGGTGGCGGCGCCGGCCATGTAGCGGCGGTTGCCGAACAGGTTGGCGGTGCCCCACAGCAGCTTGACGCCGGTCTCGTCCATCTTGCGTTCGAACACCGCCTCGATGCGCTTGAGGTTGTCGTTGGACTCGCGCAGCGTGGCGCCCTCGGGAGCCACGTCGCGGTCGTGGAAGGTGAAGAAAGGCGAATCGATGAGGCGGAACAGCTCGAAGGCCACATCGGCCTTGCGCAGGGCCTGCGCCATGGGGTCGCCCGCACCGTGCCAGGGCCGCAGAAAGCTGGGCTCACCGAAAGGGTCGGTTCCGCCCCAGCCAAAGCTGTGCCAGTAGCAGGTGGCAAAGCGCAGCTGGTCTTCCATGCGCTTGCCCAGCACCATGCGGTTCTTGTCGTAGTACTGGTAGGCGAAGGGTTCGGCGGTGGTGGGCACGAAGCCCTCCCCCCGGAACACGAACGGGTCCCGGAAGGAGAAGTAGGCGGCGTTCTGGGCTGCCTGTCTGGGGGCCAGGGTCTGGGTTGGGTTCATGTTGAAGGTGCTCTTGTGTGTGACGTTGAAAGATGGCAGCGGGTCAGTGCCCCATTGAGCGACCGGCGGCTGTCGGTGGCGGCGTGGACACCTCCCGGGCCAGGCCGTAGAGGGTGCGCCAGCGCGCATGGGCTTGGCCATAAAACGCGGCGCGCTGCGGATCGGGTTCGAAACTGCGCAGGCGGTGGGGCTTGCCAAAACCGGTGTCGCCACCAGCAGCGGCACGACCCAGCCGGGCCGCCCCCAGCGCACAACCGTGTTCACCCCCTTCAATCTGGTGCAGGTGCATGCCCAGCACATCGGCCAGGATCTGGCTCCAGCGCGCCGAGCGTGCGCCACCGCCCAGCAGGTCGGCTTCGCGCAGCGGTGTGCCGGCGGAGGCCAGTGCGTCGCGTGCGTCGCGGAACGCAAAGGCCACGCCCTCCAGCACCGCCTGTGTCATGTCGGTGCGTTCGGTGTCGGTCGAGACGTTCAGAAAACCGCCGCGCACCTTGCTGTCGTTGTGCGGCGTGCGGTCACCCGACAGGTAAGGCAGAAACCAGCACCCGGCCGGTGGCCTCGGGGTTTGATCGAGCTCTTGCAGCAGCTGGACTTCGCTCACGCCGTGGGTGCGCGCCCACCAGGCCAGCGAGGCGGCGGCCGAGAGCTGCACGCCCATCTGGTGCCACAGGCCGGGCAAGGCGTGGCAGAAGGCGTGCACACCCTGGTGCGCGGCAGGCGCGAAGCCGGCGGTGGTGGCCCACAACACACCCGATGTGCCCAGCGAGACAAAGGCATCACCCGGCCTGACCGCGCCCACACCCACGGCTCCGGCGGCGTTGTCGCCCGCGCCACCGGCAATGACCGGTGCCTGTTCGAAGCCCCAGCGCCGCACCCACTCGGCCCGCAGCTGGCCGGCCGGCGCCGTGCCTTCCACCAGACGGGGCATGTGGGCTTCGCTCAGGCCGCAGGCGGCCAGCAGCTCGGGCGACCAGCGGCGCCGCGCCACGTCCAGCCACAGGGTGCCGGAGGCGTCGGACATGTCTTCAAAAAACTCGCCACTGAGCTTCCAGCGCAGCCAGGCCTTGGGCAGCAGCACCTTGGCCACGCGCGCAAACACCTCGGGTTCGTGCTCGCGCACCCACAGCAGCTTGGGGGCGGTGAAACCGGCCATGGCCGGGTTGCCGGTCAGCCCGCGCAGGTTCAGTGCAGGCCGCTCCAGCTCCACACATTGCGGGCCGCTGCGCGCGTCGTTCCACAGCATGCAGGGGCGCAGCACCTCGTTGTCCGCGCCCAGCAGCGTGGCGCCGTGCATCTGGCCGGACAGGCCGATGCCCCGCACGGCGGCCAGCGTCCGAGGGTGGGTGGCCGCCAGCTCATCCAGGCAGCGCTCAGTGGCCCGCCACCAGTCGGCCGGGTGTTGTTCGGACCAGCCGGGCGCAGGCCGTTGCACGGTCAGCGGCGCGGTGGCCGTGGCCAGCGGGGTGTCGCCGTCCAGCAGCAGGGCTTTCAGGCCGGAGGTGCCCAGGTCCAGGCCCAGGGTCATCACGGCAGGTTGTCCTTCAGGTAGATGTCGATGCGGATGCGCTCCTGGTCGGCATTCACCGGCTCCTGCGACCACTGCGCCAGCGCCACCCGAAGGGCCGACCGGATCTCGTGACCGGCGTCCTGGTTGATGACCGCGTCCATGGTGCCGTTGAGCAGATCGGCACGCGAAGCAGGGGTGAGCTCGTGGCCGACAAAGACCGTGTCGTGCGCACGACCGGCCGCGCACAGGGCCGAGCTGATGCCGGGGTTGCCCGCACCCACGCTGTAGATGGCGGCCAGGTCCGGGTGGGCCGCCAGCAACTGCCGTGTCAGGGCCTCGTTCTGCACCGCATCGTCCTGCCCTTCCAGCGGCGCCAGCACGGACAGATGGGGGTGCTCCTGCGCCATCACCTGGTTGAAGCCGAAGTAGCGTTCTGCGTGGTCGCGCAGGGCCAGGCTGCCAACGATGACGGCCACCTTGGCGCTGTGGCGGCCGACGAAGCGGCCGACCAGGGTGGCCGCAGTGCGGCCAGCGGCGGTGTTGTCAATGCCCACGTAGTGCTGCCGTGTGGACGAGGGCACGTCCGACACCAGCGTGATGACCACGGTGCCGGCCTGGGTGAGCTGGTCAATGGCCGAGCGCACCAGCGGATGGTCCATGCCCATCACCACCACCGCATCGCACTGGCCCGCCTGGGCCAGCAGGGCCTTGGCGAGTTCGGCCGGGTTGAACACATTGACCGCCAGCACCGTGGACCCGACGCGCTGGTCGCGCATCCACTCCAGGTTGGCTTCGACCTGTTCACCCAGCATGCCGACGAAGCGGTTGGCACCGGCAGGCAACAGAAAGACCACCCGCCGCAACCGGGCGCGTGCCAGCTTGGCGGCAGACGGGTCGGGCCGGTAGCCCAGGCGGCGCACCGCATCGTTCACCCGGGCCACGGTGGCCGCCCGCACCCCGGGGCGCTTGTTCAACACCCGGTCGGCGGTCGCCAGGCTGACCTGTGCCGCCTGGGCCACGTCTTCCAGTGTGGCGCGCTCTTTGGTGCTGCTTTTTCTGTCCATGGTGAAATTCTGAGGTACGCACCTCAGCATTTGTCTAGGTATTTATCCCAGTGTCATGAAAAATCTGAGGTTCGTAACTCGAAAGAAACCGCAAGCGGCAGTGTGCGGCCGCTGTGCCCGCTGGGGCCCTGGCCGCGTCTTCGACATGCTTCGGGATAAGCCGCGGCAGCGCGCAGCCTGGGGCGTTGGCGCCGTTGCGGCGCCGCCCGGGGTCAGACCCTGGAGAAGTCGGGCTTGCGCCGCTCCATGAAGGCGCTGAAGGCCTCGCGCGCGGCCGGTTCGCGCAGCATGCGGCCGAACTGCTCGCCTTCTTCGGCCATGACGGTCATGACCTGCTTCATCTGGCCCTGCTTCATCAGGCGCTTGGTGGCCACCAGCGAGCTCATCGGCTTGGCCGCCAGCTTGCGTGCCGCCTGCTGGGCCATGGCGGCCGCTTCGGACGGCGGCACCACACGGTTGACCAGGCCCACTTCCAGCGCGGCCTCGGCCATGAAGGGCTCGCCCAGCAGCAGCGCCTCGGCCGCGCGGTGGTAGCCGAACATCTGCGGCACCAGCAGGCTGGACGCGGCTTCGGGGCACAGGCCCAGGTTCACGAAGGGCATGGAGAAGGCTGCGTTGTCACCGGCATAGACCAGGTCGCAGTGGAACAGCAGGGTGGTGCCGATGCCCACGGCCGGGCCGCAGACGGCGGCCAGCACCGGCTTGGGAAACTGCGCAATGCCGCGCAAAAAACGGAACACCGGCGAGTCGGTGGTGGCCGGCGGGTTGTTCAGGAAGTCGGCGATGTCGTTGCCGGCGCTGAAGGTGGTCTCGTTGCCCTGGAACACCACGCACCGCACGCTGTCATCGGCGGCGGCCGCTTCCAGCGCGTCGGCCAGGCTGGCGTACATGGCCGCGGTGATGGAGTTCTTCTTGTCTGGGCGGTTGAAGGTCAGCGTGGTGACGCCGTCTTCGGTGTGCACAAGGATGTCGCTCATGGTGGGCTCAAATGCTGGGGTTGAATCAAGCGCCGCACGTTAGCACGATGCGGCGGCGCTGTCTGGAGTGGCATGCCCATTGGCGACACCTTGTGCACAAGGCGGCAGGGCCCCCTAAACTGGCACCGGTTCCACTTGCGCCCGACGACATGAAACTGCTTGCTCCCCTCCATGGTCTGCTGGCCCTCGGCAGCCTGGTCCTGAGCCTGTGCTGGCCGGCCACGGCAGGGGCGCAGACCACCCCCGCAGCCACACCGGCGGAGCGACCCCGCATCGGCCTGGTGCTCTCCGGCGGCGGGGCACGTGGCCTCGCCCACGTGGGTGTGCTCAAGGTGCTGCAGGAGGCCAACGTGCCGGTGGATGTGATTGCCGGCACCTCCATGGGCGCCATCATCGGCGGCCTGTACGCCAGCGGCATGACGCCGGACGAGATCGAACGCGAGATCCTGGACCTCGAATGGGGCGGCCTGTTCGAGTCCCGCGAGCCTCGGCAGCTGCTGTCGCAGCGCCGCAAGGAAGAAGACTTCTTGCTCTCGCCGGTGCTGCGGCTGGGTTTTAGGGACGGCGAGTTCCGCCTGCCTTCGGGCGCGGTCTCTACCCGGGCGCTGGAAACCATGCTGCGTCGTTACTCGCTGCCTTCGCGGCACCTGGCCAGCTTTGATGGCCTGCCGACGCCGTTTCGCGCCGTGGCCACCGACATGGAAACGGGCGAGGCGGTGGTGCTGGAACACGGCGATCTGGCGGCCGCGCTGCGCGCCAGCATGTCGGTGCCGGGCTTCTTCTCGCCGCTGGAGATGGACGGCCGCATCCTGGGCGACGGGGGGCTGGTCAACAACCTGCCGATCGACGTGGCCCGACGCATGGGCGCTGACGTGGTGATCGCGGTCAACATCGGCACGCCACTGGCCGGACGTGACAGCCTGGTGAGTCTGCTGGGCATCACGGCGCAGATGGTCAACATCCTGACCGAGCAGAACGTCAAGGCCAGCATCGCCACGCTCTTGCCATCGGACGTGCTGCTGCAACCCGACCTGGGCAGGCTCACGTCGGCCGACTTCGACCGCGCCGAAGAGCTGGTGGGCATCGGCACGGAGTACACGCGCGCGGCCCTCGGGGAACTGGCGCGGCTGGCCGTGTCGCCCGATGCCTATCGGGAATGGCAGCGCCAGCGACAGACCATCTTCGACACCGCCCTTATTCACGCCGGACACATCGGGGCCATGCGTTTCGAAGGGGTGGACCCGGCACAGACCCAACGCCTGACGCAACTGATGGACACCGAGCCGGGACAAGCCATCGACGTGCACCGCATCGAAGCCGACCTGCAACGACTGGCCGCCACCGGCGACTACGAACAGATCGATTACCGGCTGCAGCGGCTGGGCAGCAGCCGCAATGAAGAGCTGATCGTGAGCCTGCAGGAGAACCGCTGGGGACCCAATTACTTTCGCATCGGTCTGGACCTGCGCACCGATTTCGACGGCCAGGGCGCCTTCAACCTGCGCATCAGCCACAACCGGCACTGGATCAACACACGCGGCGCCGAGTGGCGCAACCGCGTTCAGCTTGGCGAGACGCTGGGTGCCTTCACCGAGTTCTACCAACCGGTGGACATTGCCGAAGACTGGTTCGTCGCCGCCTGGGCCGACGCCGAACTCAGGCGCATCGACCTGTTCGACGAAAGCGGCAAGGCGGTGGCCATCGGCAAGCGACGCGGCCTGAAGGTCGGCGCCGACGTCGGCTGGCCGCTGGGCCTGCAGGGCAACATCGGCGAGTTCCGCACCGGTCTGGTGGCCTGGGCACGCCGGGCCACCCCCGACATCGTGAGCGACCGCCTGGTCGGCCTGCGGCTGCCCACCGGCACCCAGCGCTGGCAGGAAGCCGGGCTGCGCCTGGCCTTTGTGTCAGACCAGCTCGACTACGCCAACTTCCCGTCGAAGGGCCACCGCCTGAACAGTGAGCTCATTTACGGCCGTTTGCGCGAGCAAGGGCAAACCACGCGCGATTTTGTGCGTCTGGACACGCAGTTCACATCCACCTACACCCGCGATGTGCACACACTGAACCTGGGTCTTCGACTCGCGCTGGCCAACCCGGTACCCATTGGAGCCATCGACGAGTTTTCGCTGGGGGGCTTTCAGCGCCTCTCGGGCTACCGCGTGGGCCAGGTCAGTGGCAATTACCTGGCGTTCGGTCGCCTGACCTACTACCAGCGCATGCCGTGGAACGTGGGTGTGGCCCGGGCGCTGTTCCTGGGTGGCTCGCTGGAAGTGGGCAATGCCTGGGTGCGGCGCGCCGAAGTCAGCGGCAACCGCCTGCGCGTGGGTTCCAGCCTGTTCCTGGGTGCAGACACGGGGGTCGGCCCCTTCTACCTGGGTCTGGTGCATGCCCCGAAGGGCTACACGGGGTTGTACCTGCTGCTTGGACGGCCGTGAAGTTGCCAGGTGCGGCGGTGGGGTCATGGACTCCCGCGAACGCGGGAGTCCACCTGCACCAACCAGGGCACAAGCAACGCAGACGACTGCGCTACTCCTTGAAGTACACCACCTGGTGCGTGCTGCACAGCAGGTGCCCGCTCTCGCTCCACAGCAGGGCGGTCTGGTCGAAAAAGCCGTTGCGAAACGCCTGGGCCCGCGCCTGACCCAAGGTCCAGCCGTGCCCGCACTCGGCCAGCTGGGCCACCCCGGCATGGAAGTAGACCGTCATGGACACGGTGCCGGCGGCCACCCGGGTGGCGCGGCGCAACCAGACGCGGGGAAAGAAGACGTCGGCCTGCGCTGCCAGGCCGCACATGTCGAGCGGACGCGCAGGAGCGTCCCTGAACCACAGGCGCGACAGGCTGCCGCTGCCACTGCCGTCCCACTCGTCGGGTATGGCCCCTTCAACCGGGCGCATCTCGTAGCGGCGAATCCATTCGACCGGGCTGGGCACGGTGTAGGGCGACACCTCCTGCGGCGCCGGCACCTCGGGCATGGGCTCGTCATCCACACTCCAGGTATCGCGACGGGCCGCCGTCACGGCCGAAGCCGTGACCACGGTCTGCCGCTCGCCCGACGCATCGGTCTGGGTGAGGGACATGACCCAGTGCTGGGTTGACCGGTTGGTGCGCACCGGCTGGGCACTCAGCTCGAAGGTGCCATCGGCCACAGCCGCACAGAAATTGACCGTCAGCGACAGGGGTTCACCCAGCAGCGCCGGGTGTTGCATCACACCGTTGAGCACCGTGGCGGCCGTGATGCCACCATAGGGCCCGATCATGTTGGCATAGGCCGGTGAGGTGGCTCCGGTGTAGGCGCCATCACCCGTGGCGGTCAGCGCGATGGCCTGCTCGAAGACGTGTGTGCTCATATTCCAAGTGTGCAGAAACTGCCTTCATTGCCCAGTCGTCTGTGCGACGGCGTGTCTTGAGCCAGGGCACCGCGGAACCGCCCTTCGTCACGCTCAGGACGGCCACCGGTGCCGTCCGCCTCCGGGGGTCACGCGAAGCGGCGCGGGGGTGGGTCGTCAGACCCGTTCGAATACCCCGGCGGCGCCCTGGCCCATGCCCACGCACATGGTCACCATGCCGTACTTCTTGTTGTGGCGCTTGAGGGCATGCACCACGGTGGCCGAACGGATGGCGCCGGTGGCGCCCAGCGGGTGGCCCAGCGCGATGGCGCCGCCCATGGGGTTGACCTTGGCCGGGTCCAGGCCCAGGGTGTTCATGACCGCCAGCGACTGCGCCGCGAAGGCCTCGTTCAGTTCGAACCAGTCGATGTCGTCCTGCCTGAGCCCCGCGTATTTCAGCGCAGCCGGGATCGCCTCGACAGGACCGATACCCATGATGTGCGGCGGGACACCGCGGCTGGCGTAGCTGACGAAACGGGCCAGCGGCGTGAGGTTGTAGCGCTTGAGCGCCGCTTCACTCACCAGGATGAGCGCGCCGGCGCCGTCGCTGGTCTGCGAGCTGTTGCCCGCCGTGACCGAGCCGCGCGCAGCAAACACGGTGCGCAGCTTGGCCAGGCCTTCGAGCGTGGTGTCGGGCCGGGCGCCTTCGTCCAGGCTGATCGTGCGGGTGCGGGTGCTGACCTCGGCCGAGGCCAGGTCGACGCTGCGCTCGGTGACCTCGACGGGCGTGATCTCGTCGGTGAATTCACCGGCCTTCATGGCCGCCACCGCGCGGGCGTGCGACTGCACCGCGAACGCGTCCTGCGCGTCGCGGCTGACCTTCCACTGCTGCGCGACCTTCTCGGCCGTCAGTCCCATGCCGTAGGCGATGCCATAGCTCTCGATGTCGTCGGTGTTGCGGAAGATGGTGGGCGAGAGGCTGGGGCTGTTGCCCATCATGGGCACCATGCTCATGCTCTCGGTGCCTGCGGCAATCATCACGTCGGCCTCACCGACGCGGATGCGGTCGGCCGCCATGGCCACGGCCGACAGGCCCGAGGCACAGAAGCGGTTGACGGTGATGCCGCCCACGGTGTTGGGCAGACCGGCGAGGATGGCGCCGATGCGCGCCACGTTCAGGCCCTGCTGGGCCTCGGGAATGGCACAGCCGGCGATCACGTCTTCGACGGCCTTGGGGTCCAGGCCAGGCACCTGGGCCATGGCCGAGCGCAGCGCATGGGCCAGCAGATCGTCCGGACGCAGGTGCTTGAACGAGCCCTTGTGCGACCGGCCGATGGGCGTGCGGGTGGCGGCGACGATGTAGGCGTCTTGGATCTGTTTCATGTTCGGTACCTCAGTTCCGGACCGGCTTGCCGGTGTTGAGCATGCCCAGGATGCGCTCGTGGGTCTTCGGATGTTCAATCAGGGCGCAGAAGGCCTGGCGCTCCAGCGTCATCAGGTACTCTTCGCTCACCAGCGTGCCGGGCTCGACGTCGCCGCCGCAGACCACGTTGGCGATCAGGCTGGCGATGTGGAAGTCGTGCTGGCTGATGAAGCCGCCATCGCGCATGTTGACCAGACTGCCCAGGATGGTGGCCTTGCCGTCGCGCCCGGCCACGGGGAACAGGCGCTTGTGTGGCGCGCGGTAGCCGCCCTTGAACAGGGACTTGGCCTCGTTGATGGCCACATGCAGCACCTCGTCCTTGTGCGGGACGATCAGGTCCGAATCGAGCAGGTAGCCGATGGCGCGCGACTCGATGGCGCTGGTGCCGACCTTGGCCATGGCCGCGGCGGTGAAACCCTCGGTCAGGAAGGGCAGCAGGTCCTTGCCGGTGGAGGTCCTCACGTTCTCGGCCGCGCGGCGGGCGATGTAGGTCAGACCGCCGGCACCGGGGATCAAACCCACGCCCACTTCCACCAGGCCGACATAGGTTTCCATGTGGGCCACGCGGCGGGCGCTGTGCACCGCCAGTTCGCAGCCGCCACCCAGCGCCAGGCCGCGCATGGCGCTGATGACCGGCACGTTGGCGTAACGCAGGCGCAGCATCATCTGCTGCATGAAGCCCTCGGCGTCTTCCACGGCGGCCACGCCCACCGCCATGAAAGCGGGCAGCAGGGCCTGCAGGTCGGCACCGGCGCTGAACGGCTCGTCGCCCGACCAGATGACCAGGCCCTGGTACTCGGCCTCGGCCAGGTCGATGGCGGCCATCAGGCCCTCGCAGACCTCGGGGCTGAGGGTGTGCATCTTGGTCTTGATGCTGGCGATCAGCACCTCACCGTCCAGCGTCCAGGTGCGCAGATTGCGGTCTTCGCTGATCGTCGTGCCGGCGGTCTCGAACTTCGGACCAGCCTCGCCCAGCAGCAGCTCGGGGAAGTGCTGGCGCTCGTAGACGGGCAGGCTGCGACGGGCCTCGAACACGCCCTTGGACGGGTTCCATGAACCCAGGGCCGTGTGCACACCACCGGCCTCGGCCACCGGACCTTTGAACACCCAGTCGGGCAGCGGTGCGCGGCTCAATGCCTTGCCGGCGTCGATGTCCTCCTGGATCATCTTCGCGACTTCCAGCCAGCCGGCTTCCTGCCACAGCTCGAAGGGGCCCTGCTTCATGCCGAAACCCCAGCGCATGGCCTGGTCCACGTCGCGGGCGGTCTCGGCGATCGAGGCCAGGTGCACCGCGGCGTAGTGGAAGCCATTGCGCAGGATGGCCCACAGGAACTGGCCCTGCGGTCCTTCGCTGTTGCGCAGCAGTTTCAGGCGCTCGGCAGCCGGCTTCCTGAGCATGCGGCCGTACACCTCGTCGGCCTTCTGGCCGCCGGGCACGTACTCACCGCTTTCCAGTTCAAAGCGCAGCACCTCGCGGCCCACCTTTTTGTAGAAGCCGGCCTTGGTCTTCTGGCCCAGGTGTCCGTTTTCAATCAAGGTCTTGAGCACGGCGGGCGTACCGAAGTTGCCGTAGAACGGATCGGTCTGCTCGTTCAGGTTGTCCTGCAGCGTCTTGATGACGTGCGCCATGGTGTCCAGGCCCACCACGTCGGCGGTGCGGAAAGTGCCGCTGCTGGCGCGGCCCAGGCGCTTGCCAGTCAGGTCGTCGACCACGTCGTAGGTCAGGCCGAAGTTCTCCACCTCTTTCATCGTGGCCAGCATGCCGGCGATGCCGATGCGGTTGGCGATGAAGTTGGGGGTGTCCTTGGCGCGCACCACCCCCTTGCCCAGACCGGTGGTCACGAAGCTTTCCAGATCGTCCAGGATCTGCGCCTGCGTGGTCGGCGTGGCGATCAGCTCCACCAGCGTCATGTAGCGCGGCGGGTTGAAGAAGTGGATGCCGCAGAAGCGCGGCTGGATGGACGCAGGCAGCGCCTCTGACAACTTGGTGATCGACAGGCCCGAGGTGTTGGACGCGACGATGGCATGGCTGGCGACGAAGGGCGCGATCTTCTGGTACAGGTCGAGCTTCCAGTCCATGCGCTCGGCGATGGCCTCGATGATGAGGTCGCACTCGCGCAGCTGCTCCATGTGCTCTTCGTAGTTGGCCTGGCCGATCAGGTCGGCATCGGCCGCCACGCCCAGGGGCGAAGGCTTGAGCTTCTTGAGGTTCTCGATGGCGCGCGTGACGATGCCGTTTTTGTGACCTTCCTTGGCAGGAAGGTCAAAAAGAATAACCGGCACCTTGACGTTGACCAGGTGCGCAGCGATCTGCGCGCCCATGACGCCCGCGCCGAGCACGGCGACTTTCTTCACTTGAAATCGTTTCATAGGTGTGTATCCATCACTCCACGCGTTGCCAGACCTGGGTCCGATAAAAAGGCCCGATGTAGCCGCGGATCTGCAATTTCTTGCCGTCTTCCAGCGGTGTCATGCGCAGCGTGTATTCCTTACCGTTTTCGGGGTCGAGGATCTTGCCGCCTTCCCAGACCGCTGCGCCATCGGACTTCTTCGCCCCGCGGATGATTTCCATCCCCAGCTTGGGTTGGTTCTTGCGGTCGTCGGTGCACAGGCTGCAGTTGGGTTCGCTGCTCTGGGTCAGCGCCTTTTCGATCCTGCCGTTGAGGGCACCCGAGGCCATGGCCGCGATGCGGATCTCGGCCTTGGCCTCGCCCGTCTTGTCATCGATGTTGCGCCAGAGGCCCTCGGGGCTCATCTGGGCCATGGCCATGGTCGAGGCCAGCGAAAGAACAATCGCAACAGGCGTGCGGGTCATGGGTGTCTCCTGTTCGGCAGTTGCTGGAGGTCAGGCCAGGGCTTCTTCGGTGTCCATCAGGACCCTGGAGCCGGCACGGGCGGTGCGCATCAGCGTGGCGGTCTCGGGGAACAGCTTGGCGAAGTAGAAGCGCGCGGTCTGCAGCTTGGCGGTGTAGAACGGGTCGGTGCTGCCCTCGGCGATCTTCTGCAGGGCCACCTGCGCCATGCGGGCCCAGAAGTAGCCGAAGACCAGATGACCGGCCACCCGCAGGTAGTCCACCGCTGCGGCGCCCACCTCGTCCGGGTTGCGCATGCCCTTGAAGCCCACTTCCATGGTGAACTTGGTGATCTGGTCGCCCAGCACGGCGAGCGGGTTGATGAACTCCGCCATCTTCTCGTTGACGCCCTCTTCTTCCACCAGCGCAGCCACCAGCTTGCCGAACTTCTTGAGCGTGGCTCCCTGGTTGCCCAGCACCTTGCGACCCAGCAGGTCCAGCGACTGGATGGTGTTGGTGCCCTCGTAGATCATGTTGATGCGGGCATCGCGCACGAACTGCTCCATGCCCCATTCCTTGATGTAGCCGTGGCCGCCGAACACCTGCTGGCATAGGGTGGCGGCCTGGTAGCCGTTGTCGGTCAGGAAGGCCTTCACGATGGGCGTCAGCAGCGACAGCATCTCGTCGGCGTCCTTGCGCACCTTTTCGTCGGGGTGGTGGTGCACCTGCTCCAGCAGCACCGAGCTGTACATGGCCAGTGCGCGGCCTCCTTCGGCGTAGGCCTTGGCGGTCAGCAGCATCTTGCGCACGTCGGGGTGCACGATGATCGGGTCGGCCGGCTTGTCCTTGGCCTTCGCGCCGCTCAGGCTGCGCATCTGGATGCGGTCCTTGGCATAGGCCAGCGCGTTCTGGTAGGCCACTTCGGTCAGGCCCAGTGACTGGTTGCCCACGCCCAGGCGGGCGGCGTTCATCATCACGAACATGGCCTGCATGCCCTTGTGCGGCTGGCCCACCAGGGTGCCGATGGCGCCGTCGATGACGATCTGCGCCGTGGCGTTGCCGTGGATGCCCATCTTGTGCTCCAGGCCGCCGCAGTAGATGCCGTTGCGCGCGCCCAGCGTGCCGTCCGCGTTCGCCAGGAACTTGGGCACCACGAACAGGCTGATGCCCTTGATGCCGGGGGGCGCGTCGGGCAGGCGGGCCAGCACCAGGTGCACGATGTTGGCGGCCATGTCGTGTTCACCGGCGCTGATGAAGATCTTGTTGCCGGTGAGCTTGTAGGTGCCGTCGGCCTGCGGCTCGGCCTTGGTGCGCATCAGGCCCAGGTCGGTGCCGCAGTGCGGCTCGGTCAGGCACATGGTGCCGGTCCATTCGCCGCTGACCAGCTTGGGCAAGTACAGGGCCTTCTGCTCGGGCGTGCCGTGGGCGTGCAGCGCGGCGTAGGCGCCGTGGCTCAGGCCGGGGTACATGGTCCAGGCCTGGTTGGCCGAGTTCATCATCTCGTACAGACACTGGTTGACCACCAGCGGCAGCCCCTGGCCGCCGTATTCGGGGTCACAGGAAAGCGCCGACCAGCCACCGTCGGTGTAGGTCTTGTAGGCTTCCTTGAAGCCGGTGGGCGTCTTGACCTCGTGGGTGGTCTTGTCCAGCGTGCAACCCTCGGTGTCGCCGCTGATGTTGAGCGGAAAGATCACCTGCGAGGCGAACTTGCCGGCCTCTTCGAGCACGGCGTTGATGGTGTCCGCGTCCATCTCGGCGTGCTGCGGCATGGCCTGGAAGTCGGCGCTGACGTTCAGCACCTCGTGCATCACAAACTGCATGTCGCGCAGGGGCGGGTTGTAGACGGGCATCGGTTGACTCCTGTGGTGGGTTTGTGAAGAAACGGGGTCGTTCAGCGGGCTCGCGTCTTGCGGGCCGGCTTCAGGGATTCATCAGGCGCCGCTGAGGTGCCCGCGCTGTTGGTATCGGGTGAGTGGTATCGCTGCACGATGCCCTCGAAGGCGGCAACGGCGCGCTGCAGGGAATCGGGGCTGCGCAGGAAGCGGGCCTCGTAGTGCAAGGCCAGGATCAGCGAATGGATCTCGAAGCGCATCTGGTGGGCATCGGTGTCGGCGCGCAGGTGCCCTTCCTCGATGGCGATTTCTATGGCCCGACCCATGGCCGCCAGCCAGGTGCTGACCGAGCTGGCCAGCGCGTCGCGCACCGGACCTGGACGGTCATCGAACTCGACCGCACCACTGATGTAAATGCAGCCCGAGTCGATTTCGACCGAGGTGCGCTTCATCCAGTTGTCGAACAGGGCACGCAGGCGAGGCAGCCCGCGCGGTACCGACATGGCCGGGTAGAACACCTCTTCCTCGAAGCGGTGGTGGTACTCGCGCACCACCGAAATCTGCAGCTCTTCACGCGAGCCGAAGTGGGCAAACACCCCGGACTTGCTCATCTGCATCACCTCGGCCAGCGCGCCGATGGACAGGCCTTCCAGGCCGATCTGGGTCGCCAGACCCAGGGCAGCGTCCACGATCGCGGCCTTTGTCTGTTGCCCTTTCTGCAAAGGGCGTGCGTGGACCACGGCGGCTGGCAGGCGGTTGGCAGTGCGGGTGGTGGACATGGCTGTGGTCAGTGGTGCAGAGGCAAAAAAGATCGCTCGACCGACAAATCGAACGACCGTGCTATTTTTACCGCAAAAGCGCCGCTGTGGGGAACCCATTTCCCGGCAAAACCCGGAAAAATTAGGGGCGACTACCTAGCCCCACGCTCCGCCGCTGCGCGGCTCGCTGCCCCCCAAGGGGGCTGACCTGGCTTGGGGCGGCCCTGCGCTGCGGTCCTGTTCGCCCCCACGCTCCGCCGCTGCGCGGCTCGCTGCCCCCCAAGGGGGCTGACCTGGCTTGGGGCGGCCCTGCGCTGCGGTCCTGTCCGCCCCACGCTCCGCCCCCCTCACTCCCGCGAAGGCGGGAGTCCATGCCGAGCTCGACCGAATGCTCTCAGCCTCTCAGAGCCTGTCGCCGGGCAACAGCAGCGCGAGACTGTGCTCGAGGTTTTCGCAAGGGGTGCGGCGAAAGCCACTGCGGGCAAAGCGCTGCAGGCGTCCCACACAGAAGGCGGTGATCACCGACGCGTCGGCCTGTGCATCGACGGTGGGGGTCTGTGTGCCACCCAGCAGCGCCACCTCGCGCAGGTGCTGGCGCAGAGTGGACTCGATCTTGTCGAAGAACAGGTTCATTCGCTGCTGCAGCCGCTCGTTCTCATGCACCAGCGCGTCACCGACCATCACACGCGCCATGCCCGGGTTCTTCTCACCAAACTGCAACAACAGGGTCACCAACTTGCGGCAGCGCACGCGCGCATCGGCCTCGCGCTCGTCGAGCTGGTTGGCCAGCCCGAACACCGATTGCTCGATGAACTCGATCAGTCCCTCGAACATCTGGGCCTTGCTGGCGAAGTGACGGTACAGCGCGGCTTCGCTCACCTCCAGGCGGGCCGCCAGGGCGGCGGTGGTGACGCGTTCGGCGCCGGGCTGCTCCAGCATGGAGGCCAGGGCCTGCAGGATCTGGATCCGACGCTCGCCCGGACGAGGGCGCTTGCGCCCGCTAACGCCGTCCTGTCCGTTGCCGCCCTCCGCTGAGGCGTGGGCCTCGGCCAGTGACTCGGGCGAGGCGTCAGGCGATTCGGCGTTCATGGGCAGTCGGTCCGTTCGAAAATGCGGGTGGGCCCTTGAAAAGGCCTCGGTGGTCTCTCCCTGCGCGGGATTCTCGCACAGCACCGAAGGCGATTCCTTCTCAGCCTCTCAGTTCGCCCGTCCGGCGGCTGGCAACGGGCTGAAGGCCACCCGCACCAGCAGGCCATGCCCGTCAGGTGCCCGGATCAGCTGCAGACTGGTGTGGTGGGCACGGGCAATCTCGCTGGCGATGGCCAGCCCCAGGCCGTTTCCCTCGCCCATGGTGCCCGGAACCCGATAAAAGCGTTGCAGGACGTGGGGCAACTGGTCGGCCGGGATGCCGGGCCCATCGTCTTCCACCTCGATCCAGGCCCCGTCGTGTCCCGCAACCGCGCCCTGGCCACACCGCAGGGTCACATGGCCCTCCTCGGGCGTATAGCGGACCGCGTTGTCCACCAGGTTGATGATGAGCTCGCGCAATAGCCAGGCATGGCCCATGGTCTGAGCCGGCGCGGCCTCCAGTCCGAGGTCGATCCGCTTGGCCGAAGTGGCGTCAAGAAAAAGCGGCAAGACCGCCTCGCTCAGTGCCTGAAGATCAACCTGCTGCATGGGCTGGGTGTCAGCACTGAGGCTGTCGGCTCGCGAGAGCGCCAGCAACTGGTTGGCCAACTGAGAGGTGCGGCGCGTGGCATCGCGCAACCGCAACAACTGGTCAGCCGGCAAAGCCACGCTCTGTCCTGGCCGTGCCCCCCGCGCGCTCTGCGCCCAGGCTTCCACCTGGGCCTGCAGTCCCGCCAGGGGCGTGCGCAACTGGTGGGCCGCATCGGCCACGAACCGCCGCTGGGCCTCGGCCTGGGCATTGACGAGCCCGAACAATCGGTTGAGTGACGCGACCAGTGGACGCACCTCTGCGGGGGCGTTGCCGGCTTCCAGCGGACTCAGGTCCCGCGGAGAGCGTCGCTCGACTGCCTGCTTCAGGTCAATCAGCGGGCGCAGCGCCCGGCTGACGGCCCAGGTCACGGCCGTGGCCGCTACCAGCAGCAGCAGCAAGTTGGGCAGCAGCACCCGCAGCACCACCGTGGACAACCATTGTTGCTGAGCATCGGAACCATCGGCCAGCATGAGGATGAGCTCGCCCGCACTGGACGTTCCGCGCTGCGCCACGACCCGGTAAATCACACCACCCTCGATCACGCTGAGCAACTCGGCCTCGTCGGTGACCGGCAGCACCGTGGGCAACCACGAGTCCCCCACCAGCAGACGGCCCTGGGCATCGAAAATGCCAAAGGCAGCGAACCCCTCTCGCTCCTTCAGGAACTCGTCCACCGCTGGCGCAAGCAACAAGGCCAGGCGGGGTTCGGGCAGCAAACCCAGGCCGTCGTCCGCAAGGGCCTGCGCACCCGAGCTGTCACGGGTGCGCAGCACCACCGAGTCGGCCAGCAGGGGCACCAGGCGCAGCAGTTGCTGATCCTGTTGCAATGCCGCCGTGCCCGCGCTCTGGTAGTGCAGCCAGACACTGACCAGCGCGATCAGACCCAGGGGCAGCATGAGCAGCACCAGCAGCCGTCGCTGCAGGCCCCATATCATGCCGACCGGCACCGGTTCCTGGTCAGTCGTCCTGAGCATCGTCGGGCCGGACCAGCATTTCGAGGCGGTACCCGAAACCCCGGATGGCCCGCAACGCAATGCCAGCCGGCTCGAGCTTTCCACGCAGCCGCGACACGTAGACCTCGATCGCGTTTGGCGTGATCTCCTTGTCCCAGCCGGTCAGCGCGTGCAGCAGCTTGTCTTTGGCCGCCGGCTTGGGGGCCTGCAGCAGCAGATACTCCAGCACCGACCACTCGCGCGGGCCCAGCTCCATGGGCTGCCCGGCCAGGCTGACACGGCGCTGGGCCGTGTCCATCTCCAGCGGGCCAAAGCCAAGCACCGCCGAGGTGGCCGCCTGCGAGCGCCGCAGCAGCGCACGCAGGCGCGCCAGCAACTCGGGCAACTCGAACGGTTTGACCATGTAGTCGTCGGCCCCCAGGTCCAGACCCTGCACACGGTCCTGCAGCGCATCGCGCGCGGTGAGGATCAGCACCGGCATGGTCAGGGCACGGGCGCGAAGGCGTCGGGTCAATTCGAGACCGTCGATGCCCGGCAAGCCGATGTCGACGATCGCCAGGTCGAAGCTGTCCTTGTCCAGCGCCTGCTCGGCCCGCTCGCCACTGCCCACCCAGTCGACCGAATACCCGGCATCACACAACCCCAGCTTCATGCCGCTGGCCACCATCACATCATCTTCGACCAAGAGAAGGCGCATGGTTTCAGAGGGAAGGTTTCGCCGCCGGGCCGCCCCAAGGCGAAACGCGCCCCCTCGGGGGGCAGCGACCCGCGCAGCGGTGGAGCGTGGGGGCATGGAGTTCAGCGCCGGGCCGCCCCAAGCTGAATTCGCGCCCCCTCGGGGG
>JAUVWL010000015.1 GCA_030604135.1 Burkholderiales bacterium
CAGCTGGTACGCCCAGATTGGTACTCCCCGCGGTTTCCTCCCTAGAGGCTTGTACGACGCCCACCCTTGGTGGTCAGGGTGCGTCGTCGGCACGCCAGCACGGGAGGGCGTCCTACAACCCTAAACTATAGCAGCCGAGCCCAGGCGACGGATTTACTTGCCGGTTTCCGGTTCATCAAGGAGGGGGACATCCTGGTGGAACTGCTGCTGGCCATCGTCCAACTGTTGAGGCTGGACCTGGGGCCCAATCAGGAACTGGGGCCCCCAAGAATTTGCTCAACGCTGATGGTTGACATGGACGTCATACACAACTCTACGGGAAGGGTTCAATGCATGGCGCCCCACTGGGCATACGGCTCCTCAGCGGAAATGAAGCGTCTAGCCGGAGAAACGCCCCCCCAGTTCAGGGCGTTGAATTGCTCTTGTGACAGGGCACGGTCGACACAGCTTCAGCGCAAGAAGAGATGCCCAAAGGTCACAAACCATAGCCGTCAACTTGTGACGGCACAAACCTCGACACAGAAACAAAAAAACCCGCCTTGCGGCGGGTTTTATGACAAGCTAAGTGCTTGATTTTGTTGGTTGCGGAGGCAAGATTTGAACTTGCGACCTTTGGGTTATGAGCCCAACGAGCTACCAGGCTGCTCCACTCCGCGTCAAGCCTTAAATTATATCACGCTTTCTCGGCACCATCGGCTGCCGGCGCTTCTTCTGCGCGGTCGACCAGTTCGACCAAGGCCATGGGGGCGTTGTCGCCCACACGGAAACCCATCTTCAGGATGCGGGTGTAACCACCCGGACGGGCCTTGAAACGCGGGCCGAGTTCGTTGAACAGTTTCACGACCACATCGCGGTCGCGCAGGCGGTCGAATGCCAGGCGGCGATTGGCCACGGTGGGGACTTTGGCCAGGGTGATCATGGGTTCCACCACACGGCGCAGTTCTTTGGCCTTGGGCAGGGTGGTCTTGATAACTTCGTGCGTCAGCAGCGAGTTCATCATGTTGCGCAGCATCGCCTGGCGGTGCTCGCTGGTGCGGTTGAGTTTGCGAAGTCCGTGTCCGTGACGCATGGTGATGTCCTTTCAGTGTTTTGCCCCCAGCCGGATCAGGTACTGGGAGGGGTCGTCAGACTGTTGACGGGGATCGTTGGATCAGTGCTTGTCCAGGCCGGCAGGCGGCCAGTTTTCCAGCTTCATGCCGAGGGTCAGGCCACGCGAAGCCAGCACTTCCTTGATTTCGTTGAGCGACTTGCGACCCAGGTTGGGCGTCTTGAGCAGCTCGTTCTCGGTGCGCTGGATCAGGTCACCGATGTAGTAAATGTTCTCTGCCTTGAGGCAGTTGGCCGAACGCACGGTCAGCTCCAGCTCGTCCACAGGACGCAGCAGGATCGGGTCGAACTGCTGGGCGCGCGACTGGCTGGGGGCGTCGAAGTTGGCGATGTCCAGGCCTTCGAGCTGGGCAAACACGGCCAGCTGCTCGACCAGGATCTTGGCCGAAGCCCGCACGGCTTCTTCAGGGCCGATCGAACCGTTGGTTTCGATCTCCAGCACCAGCTTGTCCAGGTCGGTGCGCTGCTCGACACGGGCGCTTTCCACCGTGTAGCTCACGCGCTTGACCGGCGAGAACGAGGCATCCAGAACGATGCGGCCGATCGAGCGCGACTGGTCGTCGTTACGACGCAACGTGCCCGGCACATAGCCGCGGCCCTTCTCGACCTTGATCTGCATGTCCAGCTTGGCGCCGGCAGACAGGGTGGCGATCACGTGCTCGGGGTTGACAATCTCGACGTCGTGGGGCGTCTGGATGTCGGCGGCGGTGACCAGACCTTCGCCGTCCTTGCGCAGGCTCAGGGTCACTTCGTCGCGGTTGTGAAGCTTGAAGACCACACCCTTGAGGTTCAGCAACAGGTTGACGACGTCTTCCTGCACTCCGTCAATGGAGGAGTACTCGTGCACGACACCGGCGATGGTCACTTCTGTCGGAGCGTGTCCGACCATGGAGGACAGCAGGACACGGCGCAAGGCATTGCCCAGGGTGTGGCCATAACCACGCTCGAACGGCTCAAGGGTAACCTTGGCACGGTTGGCCGAGACTTGCTCGACATTGATGGTCTTGGGCTTCAGCAGATTGTTCAGCATTCAAACTTCCTTCAGTTCCCTCGGCTCGTTACACCGATAAGGCAGACGGAGCATGGCCCGGCACCCAACGCGTTGGCAGGCACCGGGAACGGAATTAACGCGAGTAGAGTTCGACGATCAGCGACTCGTTGATGTCGGCGCCGAACTCGTCGCGGTCCGGGGTCTTCTTGAAGACGCCCTCTGCCTTGTCGGTCGACACGTCGACCCAGGCCGGGAAGCCGATCTGCTTGGCCAGTTCCATCGCTTCGATGACGCGGGCCTGCTTCTTGGATTTTTCGCGCACAGCAACCACGTCGCCCGCCTTGACGGCGTAGGACGGGATGTTCACCGACTGGCCGTTGACCGTGATGGCCTTGTGCGAGACCATCTGGCGCGCTTCGGCGCGCGTGGAGGCAAAGCCCATGCGGAACACAACGTTGTCCAGGCGCGACTCCAGCAGGAACAACAGGTTGGCACCAGTGTTGCCACGGCGGCGATCGGCCTCGGCAAAGTACCGGCGGAACTGGCGCTCGAGCACACCATAGGTGCGCTTGACCTTCTGCTTCTCGCGCAGCTGCAGACCGAAATCAGAGGTGCGCTGGCCGGAGGTGCGACCGTGCTGCCCGGGCTTGGAATCGAATTTCGCCTTGTCGCTGATCGAGCGGCGGGCGCTCTTGAGCAACAGGTCGGCGCCTTCACGGCGGGAGAGTTTGGCCTTGGGGCCGAGGTAACGTGCCACGTGGATGTCCTTTGATTAACTGCCGCAACCGGCACCGACAAGGGGGTGTCATTGCGGGAGCCGAGCCTCAAATCAGGTCGGCGGTGGGCTTAAAACACACAATGCCACCGCAGCGCGCCGCGGTGGCAAACAGGAAAAAGCTTTTGATTATACCGCGAAATGCGGCACAAACATCAGATGCGGCGGCGCTTCTGCGGGCGGCAGCCGTTGTGAGGCACTGGCGTCACATCCGAGATGGAGGTGATGCGGATACCCAGGGCGCCCAGGGCGCGAACCGACGACTCACGACCAGGACCGGGGCCCTTGATCTCGACGTCCAGGTTCTTGATACCCTGCTCGATGGCGGCGCGCCCGGCCACTTCGGAAGCCACCTGGGCAGCAAAGGGGGTCGACTTGCGCGAGCCCTTGAAGCCCTGGCCACCGGAAGAGGCCCACGACAGGGCGTTGCCCTGGCGGTCGGTGATGGTGATGATGGTGTTGTTGAACGACGCGTGCACGTGAGCAATACCGTCGGCAATGTTCTTGCGGACTTTCTTGCGAACGCGGGCGGCGGCGCTGCTGGATTGTTGCTTGGCCATGGGCTTCCTTCTAACCGATTATTTCTTCAGCGACTGGGCGGCCTTGCGCGGACCCTTGCGGGTGCGCGCGTTGGTCTTGGTGCGCTGACCGCGCAGCGGCAGGCCACGGCGGTGGCGGAAACCGCGATAGCAGCCGATGTCCATCAGACGCTTGATGTTCATCGTGGTTTCGCGACGCAGGTCACCTTCGATCGTGTACGCGCCCACTTGGTCACGCACCTTCTCGAGCTCCGCGTCGCTCAGGTCCTTGATCTTCTTGCTGTAGTCGATGCCACAGGCTTCGCAGATCTTGCGAGCGCGGGTGCGACCAATACCGAAGATGGCCGTCAGACCGATCTCGGCGTGTTTGTGCGGCGGAATGTTGATGCCTGCAATACGAGCCATGTTTTACCTCTGAACCAGTCGATCAGCCTTGACGCTGCTTGTGACGCGGATCCGTGCAGATGACCCGCACGATGCCGTGACGCTTGATGATTTTACAGTTGCGGCACATTTTCTTGACCGAAGCTGAAACTCTCATAGTTTTCTCCTAAGTATTCCAATTGCTCTCGATAACCGTCTTCTTCACTTGGACCGGAACACGATCCTGGCCCTGCTCAGGTCGTAGGGTGTGAGCTCGACCTTGACCTTGTCGCCTGGCAGGATGCGGATGTAATGCATGCGCATCTTGCCGGATATGTGACCGAGGACCACATGCCCGTTTTCGAGCTTGACCCTGAAAGTTGCGTTGGGCAGGTTTTCAATCACCTCCCCTTGCATCTCGATCACGTCATCCTTGGCCATGGCGAACTCAGGTGCCGGGTGAAGTCTTGAAGTTGGCTTTCTTGAGCAGCGATTCGTACTGCTGTGACATCAGATAGTTTTGCACCTGGGTCATGAAGTCCATCGTGACCACCACAATGATCAGCAGCGAGGTGCCACCGAAGTAGAAGGGGACGTTGTACCGCAGGATCAGGAACTCGGGGAGCAGACAGACTGCCGTGATGTAGATGGCACCGGCCATCGTCAGTCGCAACAGGATCTTGTCGATATAGCGGGCGGTCTGGTCTCCCGGGCGAATGCCCGGAATGAAGGCGCCGCTCTTCTTCAGGTTGTCGGCCGTCTCCCGGCTGTTGAAGACCAGGGCGGTGTAGAAGAAGCAGAAAAAGATGATGGCAGCGGCGTAGAGCGCGACATAGATCGGCTGTCCTGGCGACAAGGCCGAGGCCAGGTCACGCAGCCAGCGGGTCGAATCACCGGTGCTCACCCAGCTCACCAGGGTGGCGGGCAGCAGGATGATGCTGGAGGCGAAGATGGGCGGGATCACGCCGGCCATGTTCAGCTTCAGCGGCAGGTGCGACGACTGTCCGCCATACACCTTGTTGCCAACCTGTCGGCGTGCGTAGTTCACCAGGATCTTGCGCTGCCCCCGCTCGACAAACACCACGAAGTAGGTCACCAGCACCACCAGGGCGATGATGAACAGCGCCACGAGGATGTTCATGGCACCGGTGCGCACCAGTTCCAGCGTGCCGCCGATTGCGCTGGGCAAACCGGAAACGATGCTGGCGAAGATGATCAACGAGATGCCGTTGCCCAGGCCGCGCTCGGTGATCTGCTCTCCCAGCCACATCAGGAACATGGTGCCGGCCACAAGGCTGACCACCGCTGTCACACGGAAACCAATGCCCGGATCGATCACCAGACCCGGCGAGCCCTCCAGACCGATGGCAATCGCCAGCGACTGGAAGATGGCCAGCACGAGGGTACCGTAACGCGTGTACTGCGTGATCTTGCGGCGCCCGGCCTCACCTTCCTTCTTCAGCTGCTCGAACGTGGGCACCACGTACGTCATCAGCTGCATGATGATGGAGGCCGAGATGTAGGGCATGATGCCCAGGGTGAACACCGCAAAGCGCGAGAGCGAACCACCGGAGAACATGTTCAGCAGGCCGAGCATGCCCCCCTGCTGGTCGTTCATCATCCGCGCCAGGAAATCGGGGTCGATGCCCGGCACGGGGATGTGCGCCCCGATGCGATAGACCACCAGGGCCAGCAACAGGAACACCAGCCGACGACGCAGGTCGCCGAACTTGCCTGTCTTGGCCAGGGTAGAAGCTGCGGTTGCCACGAAGCTGTTCTTTCCGTGTGAGTCCTGGCCGATCAGGCCAGCGAACCGCCTGCGGCTTCGATGGCCTGCTTGGCCCCGGCTGTCGCTGCGATGCCCTTGAGCGTGACCGCGCGCGATACTTCACCGGTCTTGACGACCTTGACGCGCTTGGCGAGCTGCGAAACCAGCCCGGCCTGCTTGAGCACCAGCAGATCCACCTCAGCAACTTCCAGGGTGTTCAGGTCGGCCAGGGTGACTTCAGCATTGAACTGCAGCTTGGCCGACTTGAAGCCACGCTTGGGCAGGCGACGCTGCAGCGGCATCTGACCGCCTTCGAAACCGACTTTATGGTAGCCACCGGCACGCGACTTCTGACCCTTGTGGCCACGACCGGCGGTCTTGCCCAGGCCCGAACCGATGCCGCGGCCCACGCGACGCTTGGCGTGCTTGGCGCCGGCGCCGGGTTGAATGGTGTTGAGTTCCATGTCTGTGTGTCCCTGTTTAGAGCACTTTGACCAGGTACGCGACCTTGTCGATCATGCCGCGCACGGCGGGCGTGTCCTGGAGTTCACTGGTGCTGTTGAGCTTGCGCAGCCCCAGTCCGCGTACGGTGTCGCGGTGGGACTGTTTGGTACCGATGGTGCTGCGCACCAGCTGGACCTTGATGGTGTTCTGCGTGGTCATGGTCGCTCCTGTCAGCCCAGGATCTCTTCAACCGACTTGCCGCGCTTGGCAGCGACGTCGGCGGGCGTGGTCGAATTCTTCAATGCGTCCAGCGTGGCACGCACCAGGTTGTAGGGGTTGCTCGAGCCGTGGCTCTTGGCCACGACATCGGTGATGCCCAGCACTTCAAAGACAGCACGCATCGGGCCGCCAGCAATGATGCCGGTACCTTTGGCGGCCGGCAGCATCATGACGTTGGACGCACCGTGCTCGCCGTGCACAGCGTGGTGCAAGGAGCCGTTCTTGAGCGAGACCTTGATCATGTTGCGGCGCGCCTGCTCCATGGCCTTCTGCACAGCCACGGGCACTTCACGGGCCTTGCCCTTACCCATGCCCACGCGGCCATCGCCATCACCGACCACGGTCAACGCAGCGAAACCGAGGATGCGACCGCCCTTGACCACCTTGGTCACGCGGTTGATCGCGATCATCTTTTCGCGCAGCCCGTCGTCGTTGGCTTCGTTCTTGATGTTTGCCTGAAATTTAGCCATTTTGTGTATCCCGTCTGATCAGAACTGCAGGCCGGCTTCGCGGGCCGCGTCTGCCAGGGCTTTCACCCGACCGTGATAGGCAAAACCCGAGCGGTCGAATGCGACCTTCTCGATGCCGGCGGCCTTGGCCTTTTCAGCAATGCGCTTGCCGATCAGGGCAGCGGCAGCGGTGTTCGCACCTTTGCCGGCGCCACCGAGCTGGGCCCGAACTTCGGCTTCGGCGGTCGAGGCGCTGGCCAGCACACGGGCGCCGTCGTCGGAAATGACGCTGGCGTAGATGTGCAGGTTGGTGCGGTTCACGGTCAGGCGCACGGCACCCTGCTGCGCAATGCGGATGCGCGTCTGGCGGGCCCGACGGAGACGTTGCTCTTTCTTCGTCATCATGATCCTGATCCTTACTTCTTCTTGGTTTCCTTGATCACGACCTTTTCATCCGCGTAGCGGATGCCCTTGCCCTTGTAGGGCTCAGGTGGGCGCACGGCGCGCACCTCGGAAGCGATCTGGCCCACACGCTGACGGTCAGCCCCTTTGATGAGGATTTCCGTCGGGGTCGGTGTCTCGGCCTTGATGCCAGCCGGCATCTCGATGTCGACCGGGTGAGAGAAACCGACGTTGAGGTTGAGCTTGGTGCCCTGGGCCTGGGCCTTGTAACCCACACCGATCAGGGTCAGCTTCTTCTCGAAGCCCTTGCTCACACCATTGACCATGTTGTTCACCAGCTGGCGCATGGTGCCGGTCATGGCATTGGCTTCGCGTGAGTCATTGACCGGGGCAAACGACAGTGCGGCGCCGCTGTTCTCGATCGTGACCAGCGCATTCTGGGCCAGCGTTAGGGCGCCCTGGGCTCCCTTGACGTTGATGATGCCGTCCTTGACGGCCACCTCCACCCCTGCCGGGATGGTGATAGGCAGTTTTCCAATACGTGACATGTTCAGTCGCTCCTTGCTGACGGCATCAGGCCACGAAACACAGGACTTCGCCGCCGACACCGGTGGCGCGAGCCTTGCGGTCGGTCATCACACCCTTGGGGGTGGTGACGATGGCCACGCCCAGCCCATTCTGGACTTGCGGGATTTCGTTGCGGCCGCGGTAAACACGCAGGCCAGGACGGCTGACGCGCTCGATACGTTCGATGACCGGGCGGCCAGCGTAGTATTTCAACGCGATTTCCAGCTCGGTCTTGCCGTTGGCGCTCTTGACCTGGAATCCGTCGATATAGCCCTCGTCCTTCAGGACCTGGGCGATGGCGGTTTTGACTTTGGAAGCCGGCATCGACACGATGGCCTTCTCGACCATCTGCGCATTGCGGATGCGGGTCAACATGTCGGCGATGGGATCACTCATGCTCATGTGGTGTTCTCCTGGGGCTTACCAGCTGGCTTTGGTGACGCCGGGGATTTCGCCGGCCATGGCCATTTCGCGCACCTTGCTGCGGGCCAGACCGAACTGGGCAAAAGTGCCGCGCGGACGACCCGTGATCTCGCAGCGGTTGCGCTGACGGTTCGGGTTGGCGTTGCGGGGCAGCTTCTGCAGAGCCAGACGAGCGGCATCGCGCGCTTCGTCGCTTTGCTTGGCGTCGTTGGCGGTCGCCTTGAGCTCGGTGTATTTCTTGGCGAACTTGGCGGCGAGTTTCTCGCGCTTGATTTCGCGTTGGAGTAGTGCTTGTTTAGCCACGCGCCACCTCAGTTCTTGAACGGGAAACGGAAACCAGCCAGCAGAGCTTTGCACTCTTCGTCGGATTTGGCGGTTGTCGTGATGCTGATGTTCAGGCCGCGCAGCGCATCGACCTTGTCGTACTCGATCTCAGGGAAGATGATCTGTTCCTTGACGCCGATGTTGTAGTTGCCACGGCCATCGAAAGACTTGCCCGAAATACCCCGGAAGTCGCGCACGCGGGGCAGGGCCACGGTGACAAAGCGATCGAGGAATTCGTACATGCGCGCACCACGCAGGGTGACCATGCAGCCGATGGGCTGCTGCTCGCGAATCTTGAAACCCGCGATGGCCTTCTTGGACTTGGTGGTCACGGGTTTCTGGCCGGCGATCTTGGTCAGGTCGGCAACGGCGTTTTCGAGCACCTTCTTGTCGGCCACAGCCTCACCCACACCCATGTTGAGCGTGATCTTGGTGATGCGGGGCACCTGCATGGGTGATTTGTAGCCGAACTTCTGGGTCAGCTCCGGCGCAACCTTGTCGCGGTAGATTTCTTGAAAGCGTGCCATGCTCATGCCACCTTGATTTCTTCGCCACTGGACTTGTAGACGCGCACTTTCTTGCCGTCGGCCAGAAGTTTCACGCCCACGCGATCGGCCTTGCCCGTGGCGGCGTTGTAGATCGCCACGTTGGACTGGTGAATGGACATGGTCTTCTCGACGATGCCACCGGTCACCCCCTTCATGGGGTTGGGCTTGGCGTGCTTCTTGACGATGTTCACACCTTCGACCACCAGACGGCTTTCGTCTGCGCGCTGCAGAACCTTGCCGCGCTTGCCTTTGTCGCGGCCGGCGATCACGATGACTTCGTCACCACTGCGAATCTTGTTCATGATGAATCCTCAGAGAACCTCGGGGGCCAGGGACACGATCTTCATGAACTTCTCGGTACGCAACTCACGCGTGACCGGGCCGAAGATGCGGGTGCCGATGGGCTCCAGCTTGGCGTTGAGCAGCACGGCGGCATTGCCGTCGAACTTGATGAGAGCACCATCGGGACGGCGAATGCCTTTGGCGGTGCGCACGACGACGGCACTGTAGACCTCGCCCTTCTTGACGCGACCGCGGGGGGCTGCTTCCTTGATGGAGACCTTGATGATGTCGCCCACACTGGCGTACCGGCGCTTGGAACCACCCAGCACCTTGATGCACATCACGGACTTGGCACCCGTGTTGTCAGCAACATCGAGTCGAGATTGCGTTTGGATCATTTGATTTAAGTCCCAACTTGAATCTTCCTGGCCACCATGGCCGGGAGCGATCAGTCTTGGGCCCGTCGTTGCGCCAGCCAGGACACCCGGCCTGCACAAGCAACAGCTTGGCAATACTTCGGATGCCCCAACCACTCGCTTCGGTGGGCAGATAGGCCTCGCTTTTTCAAGCGAAGCCACAAATTATGGCACGAAGCCCTTGCAAGGTCAAGTTTTTGGTGAAGTCGCCTTGTCCTGGCGCGGCAGGTAACCTGAGCAGAGGTCAAGAAATCCCGACAGATCAGGGCTTTGACAGCCCTCGTCCAACAGAAGCCCGGCCACCGCAGGGGCCATGGCGGCAGCAACCCGTGCATCAAGGAACAGGGCTCGCCAGCGGCGTGCGAGCACGTCTTCGACTGTCATGGCGAACTCAGCTCGCACAGCGTATCGGACCATGGCCTCGGTCAGGCCCATGCCAATTTCATGACCAGCACCCGGACATGCTATCACTTGCGACCATTCGGTTCCGTACAGGTGCGGACCGGGCGGCTGGTGCAGTGGTACGGCCGGCAGATCAGGCGGGGGGGCACCGACCAGGGCATGCTCTGCGGTCCAGCAGACGTTGCGTTCGGGCAACAGGCCGCATTCGAAGCAACGTCTGAGCACGTCGTCGGCCATCGCCCGGTAGGTGGTCCATTTGCCGCCCGTGACTGTCACCAGACCTCCGGGATCGACCACGATGGTGTGCTCACGCGAGATGACTTGGGTGGCTCCGTTGCTGGACGGCGGGGCGACCAGCGGACGCAGGCCGACCCAGACGCTGCGGATGTCGCCCAAGGTGACCGGGCGCGCCAGCACTCGAGAGGCTTCGTCCATGATGAACCGCAGCTCTTCCTCATATGGCTCGGGTTCGCGCGGCAGATCTTCGCGCGGAGTGTCGGTGGTGCCCAGGATCAGCTTGCCTAGCCATGGCACGGCAAACAGGACCCGGCCATCCCGGGTCTTGGGCACCAGCAACGCGCGGTTTCCGGGCATGAAGTCCCGGTCGACCACGACATGAACCCCCTGGCTGGGCCTGACCATCCGGTCCGGCACCTGCTTCGCAGGAGCGGCGTGCCGACGCAGTTCATCCACCCAGACGCCCGTGGCATTGACCACACAGCGTGCCCGGACCGTGAAAGATCGGGAAGCCAAGTGATCCCTTACTTTTACCTCAAAAAGTCCCAAAGGCTCATGGTCCTGCGGGATCCGTGCCACATCGTCCACTGCGATGTGGTTCAGCACGGTCGCCCCGGACTGCACTGCGGTCCGTGCAAGGGCCAGGGCCAGGCGTGCATCGTCAAACTGGCCATCCCAGTACTGGACCCCACCCTTGAGACCTCCGGCAGACACGCCCGGAAGCGCCTGCAGGGTGGCCTGACGGTCAAGAAACTGGGTCGGGCCCAGCCCGGCTTTGCCGGCCATCAGGTCATACAGCTTGAGCCCGAGCCCGTAGAGGGGCGTCTGCCACCACGCATAGGATGGCATGACGAATGGGAGTGGCTGTGCCAGGTGCGGCGCATTGCGCAACACGGTCGAGCGCTCGGCCAGCGCCTCCCGCACCAGGGCCACGTTGCCCTGGGCGAGATACCGGACACCCCCATGCAGCAGTTTTGTCGAACGCGATGAGGTGCCGCCGGCAAAGTCGTGCGATTCGAAAAGAATGACGGAAAAACCGCGCAGCGCCGCGTCCATGGCCACCCCGAGTCCGGTGGCACCACCTCCGACGATGGCCAAGTCGTAGACGGTGTCTCGGCTCAGGGCTTGAAGCAGTTCTGCGCGTTTCATGGAATTTGAGGTGACCGCCCGCACCCGGCGGGTACAGGCGGCGGTTACTACATGCCCACGATAGACCGGTCAGCGAACGCGCCCGGCCTTCCAGGCGTTGAGCAGCTGGTCGTAGGCGATGGTCTCACCCTTGGGCTTCTCGTTGGCCAGCTTCTTCCAGGGCGCGGCCTTGTCGCTCAGGTATTTGTTGGGGTCGCCCTTGGGATTGAGCTTGGGTGCGCAGCGTTCCATGCCTGCGCGCTCCAGGCGGGCCATCACCTGATCCATCTGCTCGGCCAGGTTGTCCATGGCCTGCTGCGGGGTCTTCTCACCCGTGACGGCTTCGGCCACGTTCTGCCACCAGAGCTGGGCCAGGCGCGGGTAGTCGGGCACGTTGGTGCCAGTGGGGGTCCAGGCCACACGCGCCGGGCTGCGGTAGAACTCGACCAGGCCGCCCAGCTTGGGGGCCATGTCGGTCATGGCCTTGGACTGGATGTCGGACTCGCGAATGGGGGTGAGGCCGACGATGGTCTTCTTCAGCGAGGTGGTTTTGGCTGTCACGAACTGGGCGTACAGCCAGGCAGCGGCGGTGCGGTTTTCGTCGTGCTTCTCGAAGAAGGTCCACGAACCTACGTCCTGGTAGCCGTTCTGCATGCCCTGCTTCCAATACGGGCCATTCGGGCCGGGGGCCATGCGCCACTTGGGTGTGCCGTCAGCGTTGACAACCGGCAGGCCGGGCTTGGTCATGTCGGCAGTGAAAGCGGTGTACCAGAAGATCTGTTGCGCGATCTGCCCCTGGGCAGGCACCGGGCCCGCTTCGCCGAAGGTCATGCCAGTGGCTTCCTTGGGCGCGTATTTCTTCATCCAGTCGATGTACTTGGTCAGGGCGTACACGGCAGCCGGTGAATTGGTGGCGCCACCACGGGACACGCTGGCTCCCTGCGGGTGGCAACCGTCGGCCGAGGCTCTAATGCCCCACTCGTCGACCGGCTTGCCATTGGGAATACCGATGTCGGCGGTGCCGGCCATGGACAGCCAGGCGTCGGTGAAGCGCCAGCCCAGTGACGGGTCCTTCTTGCCATAGTCCATATGGCCATAGATAGGCTTGCCGTCGATGGTCTTGACATCGTTGGTGAAGAACTCGGCGATGTCTTCGTAGGCGCTCCAGTTCAGCGGCACACCCAGGTCATAGCCGTACTTGGCCTTGAATTTGTCCTTCAGGTCTTTGCGCTCGAACAAATCGGCGCGAAACCAGTAGAGGTTGGCGAACTGCTGGGTGGGCAGCTGGTAGAGCTTGCCGTCGGGCCCGGTGGTGAAGCTGGTACCGATGAAGTCCTTGAGATCCAGGCCGGGGTTGGTCCACTCCTTGCCCTTCCCGGCCATGTAATCGGTCAGGTTCATGATCTTGCCGTAGCGGTAGTGGGTGCCGATCAGGTCGGAGTCGCTGACCCAGCCGTCGTAGATGGAGCGACCCGATTGCATCGAGGTTTGCAACTTCTCCACCACGTCGCCTTCCTGGATCAGGTCGTGCTTGACCTTGATGCCGGTGATCTCTTCAAACGCTCTGGCCAGCGTCTTGCTCTCGTATTCATGGGTGGTGATGGTCTCGGACACCACCGAAATCTCGCGCACGCCCTTGGCTTTGAGCTTGGCTGCAGCGTCGATGAACCACTTCATCTCCGCCGCCTGCTGCTCCTTGGTCAGGGTAGAGGGTTGGAACTCGCTGTCGATCCAGCGCTTGGCGGCGGCCTCATCGGCCCAGGCCGCGTGGGACCCCAGGGCCAGCAGGGTTGCCAGCGCCAGGGCGGTGTGTCGCAATTTCATATCGTCTCCTCTTTCGGTGTGCTTCCCCGGTGGTTCACATGGAATGGCTCGGCCCCGGGGAAGCAGGTGGGCCGAATTCGCGAAGAAACGGAGCCGGGCAGCATCAGCCATTGCGCATGAGCAGCACCATCCAGGCTGCCGCGATGCCAAAGGCAATCCAGATGCTGGGCTCCTGTTCGAGCGAAAACCACTCGGCGATCCAGCCGGCCATGCCGACAAACGCCAGGTGGATGTAGGCCGAGCCGAGCAGACCGATGAACAGGCGGTCACCGCGGGTGGTGGACATGGGCAGGAAGCCCTTGCGCTCGACGGTAGGCGACTTGATTTCCCACACCGTCATGCCGATCAGCATGAGCACGATGCAGGTGAAGAAAATGGCCACGGGCGTGGTCCAGACCATCCAGTCAAACATGGCATCCCCCCTGCGCGCCTTTGGCGCTTCCGCCCTGGGGAGGGACGACGCTGGCGGCCCGGCAAAGCCGGTTCCGCCGCGTCCACTGGACCAAGTCACTTCGCTCAAACATTGCAAATCCTTTCAGAGAGCGCTCTGTCACACCCGACCCATGGCAAAGCCTTTGGCGATGTAGTGCCGCACGAACCAGATCACGATCGCGCCGGGCACGATGGTGAGCACGCCGGCGGCCGCGAGCGTGGCCCAGTCCATGCCGCTGGCGCTGACTGTTCGGGTCATGGTGGCGACGATCGGCTTGGCGTTCACGCTGGTCAGTGTGCGGGCCAGCAGCAGCTCCACCCAGCTGAACATGAAGCAGAAGAACGCCGCCACGCCCACACCGGCCTTGATCAGCGGCAGGAAGATGGTGAAGAAAAAGCGCGGGAAGCTGTAGCCGTCCACGTAGGCGGTTTCGTCGATTTCTCGCGGGATGCCGCTCATAAAGCCTTCCAGGATCCACACCGCCAGCGGCACGTTGAACAGCAGGTGCGCCATGGCCACGGCAATGTGCGTGTCCATCAGTCCCATGGTGGTGTAGAGCTGGAAGAACGGCAGCAGGAACACGGCCGGCGGCGTCATGCGGTTGGTGAGCAACCAGAAGAACACGTGCTTGTCGCCCAGGAAGCGGTAGCGCGAGAACGCATAGGCTGCCGGCAGCGCCACGGTGAGGGAGATCACCGTGTTGATGGCCACATAGATGAGGCTGTTGATGTAGCCGGAGTACCAGGACGGATCGGTGAAGATGGTCTGGTAGTTGGCCCAGGTGAACTCCTGCGGCCACAGGGTGAACGAGGACAGGATTTCCTGGTTGGTCTTGAAGCTCATGTTGACCATCCAGTAGATGGGCAGCAGGGCAAAGATCAGATAGGCAATGAGGAACAGCGTCCTCTTCTTGAAACGCCGCTCGTTCATTGGACCCCCTTCGCGCATTCGCGCTGTCCCCCCACGGGGGAGTGGTTTTTCTTGAGGCGGCTCAGCGAAAAATCAACCATGAGATGCCTCCTTCTGGGTCGTGCCCAGGCTCTGCATCCAGTTGTAGAGCACGAAGCAGAACAGCAGGATGATGAAGAAATAGATGAGGGAGAAGGCCGCTGCGGGGCCCACGTCGAACTGGCCCACGGCCTTGGTGGTCAGGTACTGCGACAGGAAGGTGGTGGCACTGCCAGGGCCGCCGCCGGTGAGCACGAAGGGCTCGGTGTAGATCATGAAGCTGTCCATGAAGCGCAGCAGCACCGCGATCATCAGCACGCCGCGCATCTTGGGCAACTGGATGTAGCGGAACACGGCCCACTTGCTGGCACCGTCGATGCTGGCGGCCTGGTAGTAGGCGTCGGGAATGCTGCGCAGGCCGGCGTAAGCCAGCAGCGCCACCAGCGGCGTCCAATGCCACACATCCATGGCGAGAACGGTCCACCACGCGTGCGAAGCGTTGCCGGTGTAGCTGTAGTTGAAGCCCGCCTGCTGCAGGTAGTAGCCGAGCAGGCCGATGTCGGCGCGGCCGAAGATCTGCCAGATGGTGCCGACCACGTTCCAGGGAATCAGCAGCGACAGCGCCACGATCACCAGCACGGCCGATGCCTTCCATCCCTGGGCCGGCATGGACAGCGCCAGCGCGATGCCGAGCGGAATCTCCACCAGCAGCACGGCCATCGAAAACTGGATCTGGCGCCACAAGGCACCATGCAGGTCCTGGTCGCGCATCACGGCGGCAAACCATTCGGTGCCGACGAAGATGCGGCGGTCGGGCGAGAGGATGTCCTGCACCGAGTAGTTGACCACCGTCATCAGCGGCAGGATGGCGGAGAACGCCACACAGACGATGACGGGCAACACCAGGAACCAGGCTTTCTGGTTGACAGGCTTGGTGGTGGCGCTCATTTGACGAGGACCTCGTTCTGATAGAAGCAGGTGTGGTCGCCCAGCACCTGCAGGTGGACGGTGTCGCCGGGTTGCGGAGCGGCAGCTTCGGGCGACATCCGGGCTTTCAGGTTGAGGTCACCCAACTGGCAGGTGACCATGAGATAAGTGCCGATGTCCTGCACGCGCAGCACCTGTGCGGGCAAGGTGTCCGTCTTTCCCGTGGCGGACAGCACCAGGTATTCCGGGCGAATGCCCAGGGTCAGCGGCCCGGGTGGCAGCCGACGCTCGCCGCTCACATCGATTGACTGGTTCAGGATCTGAAGCTGGCCAGCCTCATGATGCGCAGGCAGGAAGTTCATACCGGGCGAACCGATGAAGTGCCCGACAAAGGTGTGCGCAGGCCGCTCGAACAGCGCTTCGGCCGGACCCACCTGCACCGCACGGCCACGCGTCATCACCACCACCTCATCGGCAAATGTCAGCGCCTCCACCTGGTCGTGCGTGACGTAGATGAGGGTCAGCTTGAGCTCGTGGTGGATCTGCTTGAGCTTGCGGCGCAGCTGCCACTTCAGGTGCGGGTCGATCACGGTCAGCGGTTCATCGAAAAGCACCGCCGACACGTCGGATCGCACCAGGCCACGGCCAAGGGAAATTTTCTGCTTCTGGTCAGCGCTCAGACCGGCGGCGCGCATGTCCAGCTGATGGCTCATCTCCAGCATCTCGGCGATGCGGCCCACGCGCTCCTGGATCTCCCTGGCCGGCACCTTGCGGTTCTTGAGGGGAAACGCCAGGTTCTCGGCCACGGTCATGGTGTCGTAGATGACCGGGAACTGGAACACCTGGGCAATGTTGCGCTGCTGCGGGCTGAGGCGGGTGACGTCGCGACCGTCGAACTTCACCGTGCCCTGCGAGGGTTGCAGCAGGCCCGACATGATGTTGAGCATGGTGGTCTTGCCGCAACCGGAGGGGCCGAGCAGCGCATAGGCACCACCGTCCTCGAAGGTCATTGTCAGGGGCAGCAGGGCATAGTCTTCATCCCGCTGCGGGTTCGCCTTGTAGGCGTGCGCGAGGTCGAGTTCAATGCGGGCCATCAGGCGACCTTTCCGGCGCGTGCCGGAGCCCGCACCAGCGGGCCGGCGGCGTCAAAGACAAACAGGCTCTCGGGGCTCAGGTAAAGCGTGATCGGGTCGCCCAGCGGACAGTCGTGCACGCCGGTGAGCTGGGCCACGAGTTCGCCCACGGCCGTGTGCACGTGCACGAACGTGTCGGAACCGGCAATTTCGGCCAGCTCCACCCGGCCGGGCAAGGCAACGTCGCCCGGGCGGGCCTGCACGCGCAAACCGCCGGCACGCACACCCAGGGTGAGTTTGCGCGGCGCACCGGAGGGCAAGGTCAGTGGCCACATGGCGCCACCGGCGAGCTGCACGCCCCCCTCCGCCACCTCGGCCTGCATCAGGTTCATCGGCGGGTCACTGAATGCGCGTGCCACGCGGATGCTCTGCGGCGCATGGAATACCTCCGCGGTGGGCCCGTATTGCAGCAGCTCCCCGGCATCCATGACCGCCGTGTAGCCACCCAGCAGCAGGGCTTCGCCCGGCTCGGTCGTGGCGTAGACCACGGTGGAATCACCGCTGGCAAACAGCTGGGTGAGTTCCTCGCGCAATTCTTCGCGCAGCTTGTAGTCCAGGTTCACCAGAGGCTCGTCGAGCAACATCAGGGGCGCCCGCTTGGCCAGGGCGCGCGCCAGGGCCACACGCTGCTGCTGGCCGCCAGACAGTTCGGCCGGCAGGCGATCCAGAAACATCTCGATGTGCAGGCGGGCTGCCAGCTCGCGAACCATCTGGCCGGTATCGCGATCACCGCGCAATCGCATGGGCGAGGCGATGTTCTGCGCCACTGTCATGGAGGGGTAATTGACAAACTGCTGGTAGACCATCGCGACGTTGCGCTGACGCACCGGCACCCGGGTCACGTCCACGCCGTCGGCGACCACACGCCCGGTGGACGCCACATCCAGGCCGGCCATGATGCGCATCAGGCTGGTCTTGCCGGCCTGCGTGGCGCCCAGCAGCACCGTCACGGCACCGGGCACCAGGTTGAGGCTTTGGGGGTAGAGGTGGACGGAAGGCCCTACGGTCTTGCCCACGTGCTCCAGAGAAAGCTGCATTCGAGTCCCAAAGTGAAGAATCGCACATACGAACCGTATTGCCGTTTCGTTTGTGCGATTTTATTGTTCGTTTCTGTTCTTTTTTATTCGGTATTTACCCTGAGTCTGGCTTTTTTGTTTTCCGTTATGTTCGACCTGTCCCGCTTACCTTCTCTATCCCATGAACCTGAATCCGCGTCACACGCAGTTGCTTGAAGAGGTGCGCGCCCGGGGACCCCAGACCATCGAGGCCCTGGCCGAGCGCTTTGGTGTCACCCTGCAGACCGTGCGCCGGGACGTGCAGCGCCTGGCCGAGGCCGGCCTGCTGTCGCGTTTCCATGGCGGGGTTCGTCTCCCGGTATCCACCACCGAAAACATCGCCTACCGCCAGCGCCAGCGCATGTCCTCGGAGGCGAAGATCCGCATCGCGCGGGCGGTGGCCCGGCGGGTGCCCAACGGTTGCTCGCTGATCATGAACATCGGCACCACCATCGAGGCCGTGGCCCACGAGTTGCGGCACCATCGCGGACTGAGGGTCATCACCAACAACCTGCACATCGCGTCCCTCATGAGCAGCCACCCGGACTGCGAGGTCATCGTGGCAGGTGGTCAGGTGCGCAGCGCAGACCAAGGCATCGTGGGTGAGGCCACAGTGGACTTCATGCGCCAGTTCAGGGTGGATATCGGACTGATCGGTATCAGCGGCATCGAGGCCGACGGCACGCTGCGCGATTTCGACTACCGCGAGGTGAAGGTGGCACGCACCATCGTCGAACAATCCCGCGAGGTGTGGCTGGCGGCCGACCACAGCAAATTCAACCGGCCGGCCATGGTGGAACTTGCCCGGCTGGACGACATCGACGTGCTCTTCACCGACCTGCCCCCACCAAGCCCATTCGATGCGCTGATGGCCCAGGGCCATGTGGAATGCGTTGTCTGCGGCGACGACCCCGCCGTCCATTGACCACATCCAACCCCCCATTCGAGACAAGAGATGACCTACCTGTTGGCCCTGGACCAGGGCACCTCCAGCTCCCGCAGCATCGTGTTCGACCGCCAGGGTCAGGTGGTGTCCATGGCGCAGCGCGAGTTCCCCCAGATCTACCCCCAGCCGGGCTGGGTGGAGCACAACCCGCAGGACCTGTGGCAGAGCCAGCTGGCCACGGCGCGCCAGGCCCTGAAGCAGGCCGGTCTGCAGGCCGGCCAGATCCACGCTGTGGGAATCACCAACCAGCGCGAGACCACGCTGGTGTGGAACCGCCAGTCCGGCGAGCCGGTTTACAACGCCATCGTCTGGCAGGACCGCCGCGCCGAGGCCACCTGTGCGGCGCTGCGCGAGCGGGGCCTGACAGACACTGTGCTGCAGAAAACCGGCCTGCGGATCGACGCCTACTTCTCCGGCACCAAGTTGAAGTGGATCCTGGACCACGTGCCTGGCGCCCGTGCCCTGGCCGAGCGCGGCGACCTGGCCTTCGGCACGGTGGACAGCTGGCTGATCTGGAAGCTCACCGGTGGCGCGCGCCACGTCACCGATGTCAGCAACGCCTCGCGCACCATGCTGTTCAACATTCACTCACGCCTGTGGGACGAGGATCTGCTGGCTGCGCTTGACATCCCGTCCGGACTGATGCCAGAGGTACTGCCATCCAGTGCGCACTTCGGGCAATTGGATACCGAATGGCTGGGGGCTCCTCTTGAGATTGCCGGGGTGGGTGGTGACCAGCAAAGTGCCCTGTTCGGTCAGGCATGCTTCCATGCTGGCATGGCCAAGAACACCTATGGGACCGGCTGCTTCATGCTGATGCACACCGGCGAGCGTTTCCAGGTCAGCCAGAACGGCCTGATCACCACGGCTGCCGCCCAGCCACCAGGCAAGCCTCAATACGCGCTGGAGGGCAGCGTGTTCATCGGGGGCGCGGTGGTGCAATGGTTGCGCGATGGCTTGCGGGCCATCGAATCGAGCAGCGAAGTGCAGGCCCTGTCAGAAAGTGTGCCGGACGCCGGTGGCGTGGTGCTGGTACCCGCGTTCACCGGCCTGGGTGCACCCTATTGGCAACCCGAAGCGCGCGGCAGCATCACCGGCCTCACCCGGGGCACCACCATGGCCCACATTGCGCGTGCCGCGCTGGAAAGCATCGCGTTCCAGAGTGCCGCCCTGCTGGATGCGATGAGCCGAGACGCCGTGGCTGCCGGTGGCGTTCCGGTGAGCGAACTGCGGGTGGACGGAGGCGCCTGCGTGAACGACCTGCTGATGCAGTTCCAGGCCGATCTGCTGGGCATTCCAGTGGTGCGCCCGGCCGTGATCGAAACCACCGCGCTGGGTGCGGCCTACCTGGCGGGCCTGCATACCGGCCTGTACGCCGGGCTCGACGAGCTGTCGCAGCAATGGAAGGCACAACGCACCTTCCACCCGACGCTCTCCCGAGAGCGCGCCGCCGAAAAAATGGCGCAATGGGAACGTGCGGTGCGTCAGACGGTGGCGGTGTAGTCGTCCCGTGGGTTTTCTTCGGGTGACAATGACGAGATGAACACTTTCACCCATCCCACCATCACCTTCATCGGCGGCGGCAACATGGCCAGCGCCATTGTGGGCGGCCTGATTCGTCAGGGTCATCCGGTCAGTGCGCTGCAGATCGTCGAACCCTGGGACGAGCAGCGTACGAGGCTTGGCCAGCAGTTTCCAGGTGTGGCTGTTCTGCCCGCCGCTGGCCCGGCGCTTCGCCCTGCTGACCTGGTGGTGTGGGCAGTCAAGCCGCAGACCTTCAAGGAGGCGGCCACCAGCAGCCAGCCCCACCTGGCGGGCGCGCTGCACCTGAGCGTCGCCGCTGGCATCACCAGCGAGAGCATGGTGGGCTGGCTCCAGACCCAGCGCATCGTGCGCGCCATGCCCAACACCCCGGCGCTGGTGGGGCTGGGCATGACCGGGCTGTTCGCCCGAGCAGGCGCCAATGGGTCCGACCGTGCGCTGGTGGAAGCGGTGATCAGGACCACAGGAGACCTGGTGTGGGTCGACAGTGAGCGCGACCTGGACGCCGTCACAGCCATCTCCGGCTCCGGCCCGGCCTATGTGTTCTATTTTCTGGAAGCCATGCGCGACGCCGGGACCCGCATGGGTTTGCCGCCTGAGGTGGCGCTGAAGCTGGCCGTCGGCACGTTTCTGGGCGCGTCCACGCTGGCACAGCGCTCCGAAGATCCGCCACAGACGCTGCGCGAACGTGTGACATCCAAGGGCGGCACGACCTATGCCGCGCTGACATCCATGGAGGCCGCAGGGGTCAAGCTGAAGTTTGAAGAAGCCCTGTTTGCCGCGCAAAAGCGGGCCGAAGAGTTGGGACGCGAGTTCGGCGGGTAGTTCAGATCGCCAGGCCCAGCACCACGCCGGCAAACACGGTGAAACCCAGCCAGTGGTTCAGGCGAAAGGCCTTGAAACAGCCTTCGCGGGTGCGGTCCCTGATGAGCATGAAATGCCAGGCCACCTGGGCAAGGGCGACCACCAGCATGGCTGCCCAGACCCAGGCATTCACGCTGCTCCAGAGCACGGCCGTCCAGACCGCGAGAAACACCAGGTAGAAGGCGGTGACGGCTGGCACGTCGGCATCGCCCAGGGTGATGGCCGAGGTCTTCATGCCGATCTTCAGGTCGTCGTCGCGGTCAACCATGGCGTACTCGGTGTCGTAGGCCAGCACCCAGAACAGGTTGCCCACCATCAGCGCCCAGGCCTGCCAGGGCACGCTGTCCCAGACCGCCCCCAGGAAGCCCGGGTCAGAAAATTGCGCACGGTTGTGCAGCAGTTCCCAGGGCGCGCCCCCCTGCACGGCGGCGTAGGCCATGGGAATGCCAAAACTGAAGGCCACACCCAGCACCGCCTGGGGCATGGACACCACCCGTTTGGCAAACGGGTAAAGCAGCGTCACCAACAGCGCCACGAAGGACCAGGCGATGGTCACCAGGTTGGTGGTGAGCACCAGCAGGAACGCGGCCAGCGCCAGTGCCGCTCCCACGATCAGCGCTTCGGCCGCGCCAAGGCGTCCGCTGGTGACCGGGCGCTGCGCGGTGCGTTTGACGTGCTGGTCGAAATCGCGGTCGGCGACGTCGTTCACACAACAGCCGGCACTGCGCATCAGCACGGTTCCAAGGGTGAAGACCAGCAGCAGGTGCCAGCCAGGGAACCCGCCTGCGGCCAGCCACAGAGCCGCCAGCGTGGGCCAGAGCAACAGCAGCCAGCCAGCGGGCCGATTCCAGCGGATCAGGTCCAGGTAAAGCGCAAGACGCGAAGGCAAGGTGCAGACCTCCAGTACCGCTGCGACCGGTCAGGACAAGCGCAGCACGCCGGGCAACTCACAGGCGTAGATGGCGTTGCGCAGCTCGGCGATGGCTTCATAGCGGGTGAAACTGCGCCGCCAGGCCAGCACAACCCGGCGCGTAGGCGGGTCACCCTCGAAAGGCAGGTAGCGCACGAAGGACGAGTCGCCAAAGTCGGGCGCCACCTCGTTCGACCCACCCAGCGCCGAAGCGGGTATGGACAGGCGCGGCACCAGGGTCACGCCCATGCCGGCGGCCACCATGTGCTTGATGGTCTCCAGCGAAGACCCTTCGAAACTCTTGCGAATGCCTTCGGCATCGTTGGAGAAGCGCGCAAACTCAGGGCAGACTTCCAGCACGTGATCGCGGAAACAGTGCCCTGTGCCCAGCAGCAGCATGGTCTCCCGCTTGAGCTGGTCGGCCGTGATGGTGACCTGGCCGGCCAGTGGGTGGTGAACCGGCACCGCCGCCAGAAAGGGCTCGTCATAGAGCGGCGCAATGGCGAGGTTGGTCTCAGGAAATGGCTCAGCCAGAATGGCGCAGTCGATTTCACCCAGGCGCAACTGCTCCAGCAGCTTGACGGTGAAATTTTCCTGAAGCATCAACGGCATCTGCGGCGTGCGCTCGATAACCTGGCGGACCAGGTTGGGCAGCAGGTAGGGGCCGATGGTGTAGATGACGCCCAGCTTGAGCGGCCCGGCCAGCGGGTCCTTGCCGCGCTTGGCGATTTCCTTGATGGCGGCGGCCTGCTCCAGCACCGTCTGGGCCTGGCGGACGATCTCTTCGCCCAGCGGGGTCACCGCAATCTCGCTGGCGTTGCGCTCGAATATCTTGAGCTCGAGCTCTTCTTCCAGCTTCTTGATCGCCACGGACAGGGTCGGCTGAGACACGAAACAGGCTTCGGCGGCCTTGCCAAAGTGCTTCTCGCGCGCCACCGCGACGATGTATTTGAGTTCGGTCAGCGTCATGAGGGTATTTTGCGCCAGTTGGTCCAGCCCTCCCGCGAATCGGGTCCGGGCAGAATGCGAAGTTGCCTATACTGCAGTGAAAGCCGGCATCTGGAGCCAGCAAAAGACCCACAGGAATTCTCATGAAGCGACGTTTTTCGACCCTGGCCTGCGCGTTGGCGACGACCCTCCTGGTCGCTTGCGGCGGCAGTTCGGGCACCGATGACACCAATGAGCCAGAAGCGTCAGCCGATGTGACCGACCGATATGAAGGCAGTTGGGTGACCGCTTGCCTGCGGGAGTACGACGCCGGAGAGAATCCGGCCTACCCCGACGGCAAGTCACAAGTGAGTGGCCTGGTGCTTCGCAAACTGGATGCCACCCGCATGAGCTTCGGTCTGACAACCAACGAGTACGAAACCGCCGACTGCACCGGCACCCGCGTGGCGGCGTTTTTCAGTCGGGGCGACCTGGTCTTTGACGGGGTGAAAACCGCCAGCGGACGCACAGTCGATCGCGCCGAGTTCCGACCCACGTCGGGAACCGACGGCCCGACCCGCGATATTCTCTGGACCGACGGCAACGTGCTTTTCAGGGGCTTGAGCGGAACGCTGGGTGCTGACGGTCATCCTACCCAGCTCTACATTGCGCGTCCCTGGAATCGTATCTGAGAGGCTGATAGGGAATCGGTCATGCCCGCCTTGTCACCCCAAACCACCGCCTGCAGCGTCGCAAAGGCGCGCCGTCGCCCGAGCTACGGCTGTGCCTTGCGCCTGGCCGGCGGCGCTTTGCGGCACCCTTTCGGGCACGCCCAATTCCCTCTCAGCCTCTGAGTCCTCGGCCGCCGGGCCACCGTCACTGCAAGGCATCAGTCCCTGATGCCATCAACGCCGCACTGGGCTCAGCCTCTCAGACCTTGAGGTAATCGGCCCGGTTGCCCAGCCATCGTGTCACGTGTCTGCTGGCCGACTCAGGGTGTAGGCTCAGCATGTCGGCGGCCGCCTGACGGGCCCATTCGAGCAGATGGATGTCGGTGGCCAGATCGGCAAAGCGCAACAAGGGCGCTCCAGACTGCCGAGCCCCCAGGAACTCGCCCGGCCCGCGGATCTCCAGGTCGCGCCGGGCGATCTCGAAACCATCGCTGGTCTCGGCCATGGCCTTCAGTCGCTCTCGCGCCGTCTCACCCAGTCGGCCGCCTTCATGGGGCGTGTACATGAGCACACAAGCCGATGCAGCCGCTCCCCGGCCCACGCGACCGCGCAACTGGTGCAGCTGACTCAATCCAAAGCGCTCGGCGTGCTCGATCACCATCAACGACGCATTGGGCACATCCACACCCACCTCGATCACCGTGGTCGAGACCAGCACTCCCATCTGGCCGCCGCTGAACAAGGCCATCACAGCCTTCTTCTCGGCCACAGGCATGCGCGAGTGCAGCAGACCAACGATCACGCCCGGGAGCAGCTGGCTCAGTTCCGCGTGCGTCGCGGTGGCGTTCGACAGATCGATCGCCTCGCTCTCCTCGATCAGCGGGCACACCCAGTAGACCTGCCGGCCCGCAGCCACCTGGGCGCGTATGCGTTCGATCACCTCGTGGCGGCGGCTGTCGGACACCACCTTGGTGACGATGGGCGTGCGGCCGGGCGGCAGCTCTTCAATGGTGGAAACGTCCAGGTCGGCGTAGTAACTCATGGCCAGCGTGCGCGGGATCGGCGTCGCGCTCATCATCAACAGATGGGGTTCAGACAGGGACCCGTCTTCCAACAAGGGCCCGTCATCCCCGCGTACGCGGGAATCCAGCCCAGCCGCATCCGACTTTGGATCCCCGCCGCCGGCGGGGCGACGGTAAGGGGTCTTGGACCGAAGCGCCAGCCGCTGTGCCACCCCGAAGCGGTGCTGTTCGTCGATGATGGCCAGGGCAAGGTTCTTGAACTGCACCTGGTCCTGAATGACCGCGTGCGTGCCCACCACCAGCGCGGCCTCACCGCTGGCGATGAGTGCCAGCATCTCGGTGCGCTGCTTCTTTTTCTGGCTGCCGGTCAGCCAGGCGACGCGTTTGCCCAGGGGCTCCAGCAGGGGCTCGAGCCACCCGATGAGCTTGGCAAAGTGTTGTTCGGCCAGGATCTCGGTCGGCGCCATCAGCGCGCACTGCCAGCCGCTGTCGATGGCGATGGTGGCGGCCAGTGCGGCCACCACCGTCTTGCCCGAGCCCACGTCGCCCTGCAGCAAACGGTGCATGGGAACGGACCGCTGCAAATCACGCGCAATCTCCTCGCCCACGCGGCGCTGCGCAGCGGTCAGGGCAAAAGGCAGCGCGACCAGCAATTGCTCGTGCAGGCCGCCAGCTTGCGTCTGCAGCGACGGAGCACGCAGCGCATCTCGCTCCCGCTTGGCTTGCAGTTGCGAGAGCTGCTGGGCCAGCAATTCCTCGGCTTTCAGGCGCTGCCAGGCCGGGTGGCTGTGGTCCTCCAGCGCAGCCAGCGACACGTCGGGGCCCGGGTGGTGCAGAAACTCCAGCGCCTGGCGCAGCGACATGAGCGGTGCGCGAAGGCCACGCAAGGCTTCCTGCAATGAGGCCAGCACCGGCGGTGGCAAGGTCTCGCTCAGGTCCGCGCGATTGAGACCCGCCGCCACCGCTTTGCGCAGGTAGGCCTGTGGCAGCTGGGCACTGGTCGGGTAAACCGGTGTCAGCGATCCGGGCAACGCCCCCCCCGCCGCATGAAAGGCCGGGTGCATCATGGTCCTGCCCAGGAAACCGCCGCGCAGCTCACCACGCACTCGCACCCTTGCACCCACCGCCAGGGCCTTCTGGTGGGACGGGTAGAAGCTGAAGAAGCGCAGGGTGCAGGTGTCGCTGCCATCGTCCAGGGTCACCAGCAATTGCCGGCGCGGGCGCTGCGTGATCTCCTGCCGGGTGACCGTGCCCTCGACCTGCACCACCTGGCCGTCGTGCGCTTCCCGCAGGGAGACGATGCGGGTTTCGTCTTCGTACCGCAGCGGCAGGTGCAGCGCCAGGTCGATGTCACGCACCAGACCGAGCTTTTGCATGGCTTTCTGCGGGGCAGAGAGTTCCTTGCGAAGGGCGGCAGGTGGCGTGGCGGCTGGCATGGGAGAATTCTGCCTGTATTTTTATCCATACCCACTTGGAACGGGTCCTGTCCGGCCCTCAAGCAGCATGACAACTTCTTCGACCTCGTCAACCCGACCGTTCACCGTCGCCGACTTCGATTTCGCACTCCCCGAACACCTGATCGCCCAGCACCCGGCTGCTGAACGCAGTGCTTCCCGGCTACTCGACGGCCGAGGTGAAACACCCGTCGACCGCGTGTTCCGCGACCTGCCTGATCTGCTCAATGCTGGCGACCTGCTGGTGTTCAACGACACACAGGTGGTCAAGGCCAGGCTGTTCGGCGAAAAAACATCGGGCGGCAAGCTGGAGCTGCTGATCGAGCGCGTGCTGCTGCCGCACGAGGCCCTGGACGGTTCGGACCAGGAGGTGGTGGGTCACCTGCGGGTCAGCAAGAAGCCGCAGCCCGGTGGCCTTCTGCACATGGCCGGGGGACTGCAAGGCGGTGGCTTTGACGCGGTGTTCCTGGGCCGCTGGCCGGACGAGCAAGGGCAGCTGTTTCGGCTGCGCCTGCAAGGGCCCGCCGGTGAAACACCCTACGACCTGATGGCGCGCCACGGCCATGTGCCGCTGCCGCCCTACATCACCCACAGCGACGATGCCGAGGACGAGCGGCGCTACCAGACCGTGTTCGCCCGCGTGCCCGGTGCCGTGGCCGCGCCGACCGCCGCGCTGCACTTCGACGAAAGCGTGCTGGCAGCGCTGGACGCGCGCGGCGTGCAGCGCGCCAACGTGACCCTGCACGTGGGCGCGGGCACCTTCGCGCCCATGAAGACCGAGCGCATCGAAGAACACGTGATGCACCATGAGCGCTACGCGATCCCCCCCGAGACCGTGCAGGCCATCGCCGCCTGCCGCGCGCGTGGCGGTCGCGTGGTGGCCGTCGGCACGACCACGGTGCGCACACTGGAGAGCTGGGCGCGCAGCGGCGAACTGCAGGGTGACACCGACATCTTCATCACGCCGGGCTTCGCGTACAAGGTGGTGGACGTGCTGATCACCAACTTTCACCTGCCCAAAAGCACACTGATGATGCTGGTCAGTGCCTTTGCGGGTCACGATCACGTGATGGCCCTTTACCGCCATGCGGTCACGCACAGATACCGCTTCTTCAGCTATGGGGATGCGATGCTGCTGGCGCGCTCAACCCAGATCCAGTAGCACCCGTCCGCCCTCGACCTTCACCGGCCAGGTCTTGATCGGCCGGGTGCAGGGTGCCAGCGTGGCGTCACCGGTGCGCAGATCGAAGCGGCCCTGGTGGAACGGACACTCGATCTCGTGGCCTTCGACGAAGCCGTCACACAGCTTGGCATTGCCGTGGGTGCAGAGGTTGTCGGTGGCGAACACCTCACCCTCCACGGAAAACAGCGCGATGTCGCGCCCGCCCGGCGTCACCGGAATGCCCGCACCTTCGAACAGATCGGCCTCGGCGGCCACGTCGGTCCAGTTGCTCATGGGTGCTGTCCTGTTCAGATGGGGTAGATGATGGAGTTCGGGATCATTTCGCTGTCATAGACGCACAGACGTTGAACGAACCTCAGCCCGTCGGACGTTCTTGCGACGATGTCCAGATAGCGTCCGACGTTGAACACCGTGCTGGGGCCGTCGAGCTTGGTGCGGAAGACTGCGTAGTTGGCCTCGCAGTGCAGCCGGCCCTGGTCGTCGATCTGCCGCACGACCGGCGCGCCCACCACGTGGCGCTGGTAGTAGGGATCGTGGAACAGGGTCTCCTTGATGCCGTAGACGCGGTCGCGCAGCATGGCCTGGCTGTCGAAGGCGAGCGTGGAGAGAGGAAAGCCGCGCTCGTGGTTCTCGCGCGGCTGCAGCTTGTAGACACAATCCGTCGTGAAGAAGGTCGGCCACAGGTCCCAGTCGCCGCTGTCCACGGCCGAGGCGTAGTCGCTGTAGAGTTGCTGCAGCGCCTGCCAGGTGTCGAAGTCGAGCTTGATGAGCGCGCTCATGTTGCGCCCCCATCGCTCGCTTGCGGTGCTTCCATCACCTTGCGCCAGTATTCGTACATGCCGCGAATCAGGGTCTCGGTCACCATGTGATCGGTCTCGCCGACCTCGCGTCCACCCAGCTCGGCCAGGGCGCGGTGCTGCGGCTTGCTCTCGAAGGCCTGCTGCGAAAACTCGATCACCTCGCCGTCGTCGGCGCTTACGAAACCGGCTGGGCCGAACAGGTTGGCCTGGCGCAGGCGGCGCTGGGACATCTCTGGCGTGTCGTCATCGAAGCCGAAGTGGGTCCAGACAAAGTCGAAGGCGCCGTGGCCGTTGGGCTGGATGTGGCGCGTGCTCACGCTGTTGACCTGCTGCTGGAAGATGACACTGGGAAACAGTGTCGTCATCACCGCGGTCGGCATCTTGTCTTCGAGTTGCCACCAGGGCTCGGGCACGATGTCCAGGAAGCGCGGGTCTTCCAGCTGCATGCTTTCCTTGAAGCTGGACACCTGGGTCACCTGCGCGGCCTGGCCGCTGGCCTGCCCCATGCTGCCGCGGGTGGACACCATGGCCGCGTGCCGGTGGTGCGCGTCCATGCGCAGCTCGCTCTTGTTGTCGGCGCGCCAGAGGCCGAAGGTCACGAACCAGGTGTGCAGCAAGCCGGGGTGGTAGGGGTCCTTGATGTTCTCCTGCATCAGCTTCCAGTTGCCCGGAATGCGCTGGCGGTTGTAGCCCAAAACGGTCAGCTTGCGGCCATTGAACAGGCGGTCGAAGTAACGCAGGATGGTTGGCCCCATGTAGTCTTCGAGCGACTCCACCTCCTGGTCGAACGAGGCGAACACCACACCGCCGCGCACAGCAACCTTCAGTCGCGTCAGGCCATGCTCCTTGGGGTTGAAGTCGGCCGGCATGCCACCGTTGACCTTGCCGTCCTGTCGCACGCCCCGACGAAACGGCACACCCTGCAGGTCGCCGTTGGGGGCGTAGCTCCATTGGTGGTAGGGGCAGACGAACTCGGTCTGGTTGCCATGGCGCTTGCGGCAGAAGCGCATGCCCCGGTGGGCGCAGACGTTTTCCACCACATGGATCTGCCCGTCCTCAGCCCGGGTCATGATGACCGAGCGCTCACCGACCACGGTGCGCTTGAAATCGCCGGGGTTGGTGACCTCGGCTTCCAGGCCCACGTAGCACCAGTGGCCTTTGTAGAAGAAGCGCTCCAGTTCGCGCCGGTGCCGCTCTTCATCGGTGTAGACGGCAAAGGGAATGCGGCTGGTGCCACCCGCCTCCCACCGAAGGGCGTCCGGCCCCGCGATCGCGCCTGTGTCCATGCTGGTCTCCTGAATACGGGTTTTTGTGGCCGACATCATCAGACGCCCCGATCCATCCATCAATAGAATCTGGAACATATCGGATATTCAACTTATTCATGGTATTGACATGAAACTGGAGGACCTGGACCTGAACCTGTTGATCGTGTTCGACCGCCTAATGCGGGAAGGGAGGGTCTCGCGAGTCGCCCAGGCGCTGGGCATGAGCCAACCGGCGGTGAGTCACGCGCTGCGCCGCCTGCGCACCTTGCTGGACGACGAGCTGTTCCTGCGCCAACCCCAGGGCATGGCCCCCACGCCCTATGCCCAGCAACTGGCAACGCCCCTGGCCCAGGCGCTGCAGATCCTGCAGGAAGCGCTGAATGTGCGCGCCAGCTTCGACCCGGCCACCAGCCGCCGCTGCTTCAGCTTGGCCATGACCGATGTCGGCGAGATCTACTTTCTGCCGGTGCTGATGGATCACCTGGCCGCCGTCGCACCCGGTGTCACCTTGCGTGCGGTGGCGGTGGGTGACCCCGGGCTGCCCGAAGACATGGCGGCCGGCCGTATCGACCTGGCGCTGGGCACCCTGCCCCGGCTGCAGACCGGTTTTTTCCGCCAGACCCTGTTCCGCCAGGGCTACGTGGCCCTGATGCGTGAACAGCATCCGCTGGCGCGGTACGCCGCCATCAGTGCTGCCCGCTACCGAAGAGCCACCCACGTGCGGGTGGTTTCGGCCGGTACCGGGCACGGTGTGGTGGAGGATGCCCTCGACCGCCTGGGCATCGACCGACATGTCGCACTGACCGTGCCGCACTATGTGGCGCTGGGGCATGTTCTGGCCCATGCCGACCTGGTGGCCACCGTACCCGAGCGCTTCGCCGAACGTGTCTGTGGCCCATTCAGCCTGCGGTCCCGCCCGCTGGGTCTGAGTCTGCCGGAAAGCGAGATCGCCCAGCATTGGCACAGCCACCTGCACCGTGATCCGGGACATCAGTGGTTCCGCGCTCGGGTGGCAGACCTTTTCGGTCGACGGGCAAGAGCGCAGGCAGGGCCAGAGACACCCGCATGAACCGACACACCACCTCCAATGCCACCGTTGCTGCAAATGCACGACAGCAGCCCGTGAAATTCGTCTGAAAGTACACACCGGTAACACCTTGGAACGTCTTGTCCACGGCATCCACACAAACTGAGGCCACAATGCGTGCCCAACCCCTCAGAGAACCGTCGTTGGAACTGCCGCTGTGATTGAAATGTTTGTGCGCCTGGGCCTGGCCCTCACCCTGTCCCTGGGACTGGCCGTGCTGCTGGCCTGGGGCTGGGACCGTTCCGACCCCGGTGGCAGTGACGCTCCGCGTATCGTCGAGGCCAGCGCCAACGCGGTGGTGCAATAGCTTCACCGGTTATCGCCCGGACTGTCTCAAACTGAGAACAGCCCCCGCCGGCTTGATCCTGATCAAGCCGGCCGTGCTTCGCGCGATCAAACTGCATGCAGTTCATTCACTGCACAGGAGATCGCCATGAAGATGCTCATTCCTTCCCTCGCGCTGGCCTTGTTGGTGGCTGGTGCCGCCCAGGCTGCGCCAGGCGACGACGACATGCTCAAACTGGCCACGGCCAGCGGCTGCATGACCTGCCACCACATTGAACCGGGTGCCAAAGGTCCTGGCGGCTTGCCCCCCATCGGTCCAGCCTGGAAAGATGTGGCTGCCCGTTACAAGTCCGAAAAAGGGGCACAGCAGCAACTGACCGCCATCGTCATGGCGGGATCCAGTCCCTATGACAGCCACTGGAAGGACAAGGTCAGCGGCCTTGCCATGCCGCCCAACAAGGTGGCCATCAAGGAAGCCGACGCAGCCCGACTGGTGGCTTGGATTCTTGCAATGGAAAAGTAGTAGGCCCCCACGCTCCGCCGCTTCGCGGGTCGCTGCCCCCCCAAGGGGGCTGACCTTGCTTGGGGCGGCCCGGCGCTGCGGTCTTCTGGCCCCCACGCTCCGCCGCTTCGCGGGTCGCTGCCCCCCAAGGGGGCTGACCTTGCTTGGGGCGGCCCGGCGCTGCGGTCTTCTGGCCCCCACGCTCCGCCGCTTCGCGGGTCGCTGCCCCCCAGGGGGGCTGACCTTGCTTGGGGCGGCCCGGCGCTGCGGTCTTCTGGCCCCCACGCTCCGCCATTCCCTCCCGTCACTCCCGCGCACGCGGGAGTCCATACGGCCTGCGTCCGGGAATGGACGGGAGTGGACTCCCGCATGCGCGGGAGGGACGAGGAACTGGTCCCTCCTTCGCGCGGTCCTGGCAGGCCGCCTGCGACAATCGGCCCATGCTCCAGTTCGACCTGCTCAAGACCGAAGGCCTCGCACGGCGTGGCCGCCTCACGCTCAACCACGGCGTGATCGAAACCCCCATCTTCATGCCCGTGGGCACCTACGGCACCGTCAAGGGTGTCATGCCGGCCAGCCTGGAGGACATGGGCGCCCAGATCATCCTGGGCAACACCTTCCACCTGTGGATGCGCCCCGGCCTGGACATCATGCAGAGCTTCGGCGGCCTGCACGGCTTCGAGCAATGGAACAAGCCCATCCTGACCGACTCGGGCGGATTTCAGGTCTGGAGCCTGGGCGACATGCGCAAGATCACCGAGGAGGGCGTGCACTTCGCCTCGCCCGTCAACGGAGACAAGCTGTTCATGTCGCCCGAGGTGAGCATGCAGATCCAGACCGTGCTCAACTCCGACATCGTGATGCAGCTGGACGAATGCACGCCCTACTGGCAGGGTGACCCGCCCAGCAAGGGCGGCAGCGGCCACATCACCACCGAGACCGAAGCCCGCCAGAGCATGGAGATGAGCCGGCGCTGGGCGCTGCGTTCCAAGGCCGAATTCGAACGCCTGGGCAACCCCAACGCCCTGTTCGGCATCGTGCAGGGCGGCATGTTCGAGCACCTGCGCCAGGAGTCGCTGGAAGCCCTGGTCGAGATGGATTTCCCGGGCTACGCCATCGGTGGCGTCAGCGTGGGCGAACCCAAGGACGAGATGCTGCGCATCATGGCGCACACCCCGCACCGCCTGCCTGCGAACAAGCCGCGTTACCTGATGGGCGTGGGCACACCGGAAGACCTGGTGGAGGGGGTGGCCTGCGGCGTGGACATGTTCGACTGTGTCATGCCCACACGCAATGCGCGCAACGGCACCCTGTTCACCCGCTTTGGCGACCTGAAGATCCGCAACGCCCGCCACAAGAGCGACCACCGGCCGCTGGATGAGACCTGCACCTGCTACGCCTGCGCCGGCAAGAGCGGCGTGAGCTGGGCCGACGGCGGCCGCGACGGCTTCAGCCGGGCCTACCTGCACCACCTGGACCGCTGCGGCGAAATGCTCGGCCCCATGCTGGCCACCATCCACAACCTGCACTACTACCTGAACCTGATGCAGGAAGTGCGCGACGCGCTGGATGCCGGTGCGTTCGAGGCTTTCCGGGCACGCTTCAAGGCCGAGCGCTCACGCGGCGTCTGACGCCTGCGTGCCACGCCGCCAAGCGGCTGGCCGGTTAAGCTGCGGCCGATGACCTCCCAGGCCGCTGTTCCCCGCCATGTCCTGCCGGTGCTGGTGCTGGCCCAGTTCGCCGGCACCTCGCTCTGGTTCGCGGTCAATGCGGTCATGCCCGACCTGCAGCGTGAGCTGGGCTGGCCGACCGCCGCGCTGGGCACGCTGACCTCGGCACTGCAGCTGGGCTTCATCCTCGGCACCCTGGTGTTCGCCCTGCTGGCCGTGGCCGACCGGTTCGCACCCCGGCTGGTGTTTCTGGTCTGTGCCCTGGCCGGCGCCGGCTGCACGGTGATGGCCTGGGCCATGGTCAGGCACTACGATGCCTTGATGGCCTGGCGCTTCGCGACCGGCTTCTTCCTGGCCGGCATTTACCCGGTGGGCATGAAGATCGCTGCCCAGTGGTACTCGCGCGGACTGGGCGCGGCCCTGGGCCTGCTGATCGGCGCCCTGGTCATCGGGTCGGCCAGCGCACACGCGCTGCGGGCCATCGGCGACCAGCTGCCGTGGCCGACGCTGATGCTGGGAGTGGCCGCCCTGGCCGCCGCCGGCGGGGTGCTGCTGTACGCCACGGTGGGCGACGCCCCCGGTGCGGTGGCGCGCGTCACCACCCTGCAGTGGCGGGCGCTGGCCTCGGTCTGGACCGACCGCAAGGTCCGCAGCTCGGTGCTGGGCTACTTCGGTCACATGTGGGAGCTCTACACCATGTGGGTGCTGGTGCCCCTGATCCTGGCGACCCGGCTGGAAGGCCCCGCCCTGTCCTGGGCTGCCTTCTGGGTGCTGGGGGCCGGTGCCATCGGCTGCGCAGTGGGCGGCTGGATCGCGCTGCGGCGCGGCAGCGCCCGCGTGGCCGGCGCCCAGCTGGGCATCAGCGGCCTGTGCTGCCTGGCGGCGCCGTGGCTGATGCACGCCCCCGACGCGGCCTTCTACGCCTGGCTGGTGGTCTGGGGCATCACCGTGGCGGGCGATTCGCCCCAGTTCTCCACCCTGACGGCCCGCAATGCCCCACCGCAGGCCGTCGGCAGCGTGCTCACCCTGACCAACAGCATCGGTTTCGGCATCTCCATCGTCAGCATCCTGCTGTTTGTCTCGCTGGTCGACCGGGTGGCCCTGGCTGCCCTGATTCCCTGGCTGGCGATCGGGCCTGCGCTCGGCCTGTGGGCCTTGCGACCGCTGGTCAAGGCCGAACGCCAGACGGCTTGACCGGTCAGGCGGCGCTGGACGGCACGGCGTCGACCCCATTGTCCTGCTCCGGCTTGGACGCCGCCCCGCAAGAAAAGCAGTAGCGCGCAAACGCGCTCTTGCGGGAGCTGCAATGTCCGCAGTGGTCGAACAGGCACAGGCCGCAATGGGGGCAGAAATCGGTCTTGCCGTCTTTCAGGTCCACCGGTCGCTCGCAGCCCGGGCAGACGTTCTTGGTCAACCTCGCCTGCGCCAGGTCGTAGTCCAGCCCCTGACGGCGCTGGTTGTCGGGCAGGGCTTCCACCTGCTTCTGGCGTTCGAGGTAGCGCTGCAAGGCTGAAATCGCATAGCGACCGCCCACGACCGTCAGCACGATGCCCACGATGTAGCGCACGTACCCGCCGTAGCTGGGCAGGTAGGGCACCAGTTCGACAAAGAACGCAAACAGCGCGAAGAAGATGAAACCCCACACAAAAGGCCAGGAAGGTCCTTTGCGGTGTTTCTTGAACAGCCATCCCGCCACCGCCAGCAAGGGCAGGGTCAGTGCCAAACGGTAGCCGAAAACCCGCAGCTCCTGGGCACGCATCGCATCCTCGTATGCATCCCGGGCGGCTTCTTCCAGTTCGTGCAAGGCGGCCTGCGCCCGGTTCTGCGACTGGCGCGCATCCAGCGCGGCCTGCTGCTGGCGTTCCACCTCGGTCAACGCATGGCGCTCGGCCAGCCGCAACTGGTCCAGCTCCTGCGTCCGGGCAATCAGCTCACTGTCCTGATCGGGTCTCTGGGTGGCCTGGCGTGTGGCCAGCCAGTTGCTGAAGGTCTCGCGCGCAGCCCGGTTGCTGGCTTGCGCGGTCTGGTGGCGCAGGCGCGCCTGCTCAAGGGCTTCCTGAGCGTCCTCGGCATCGCGACGTGCGGTTTCAATGGATTGGCGCAGCTCGGGTGTGCGCCGCGGGTCCATGAAATCATCCAGCGTGCGCACCTGCTCCACCTGGGGCAGGTCGCCCACGATCGTGCTTCCCAGACCGGTGAGAAACCAGGCAAACAGAAAAGCCACGAGCCACAGGCCGCGGCGAAACCACTTTTCAGACCGCCGCAAAGACTTGCTCATGAGAATGCTCCCTCCATGGATGCGTTGGTGGCCATTGTGAACGCACTCAGCGCGCCAGCGTGGCGGGCTCTGAAGCCAGGCCGGTACGCGACAGCCATTCGATCACCGAGTCAACCGTCACCGTCTCGATGCGGTCGGCAAACCGCTTGGCGTTCGGATGGTCATCGAAACGGATGTGGGCGGTGGTGCTCCCGGCACCCAGGCGCTTCATGGGCCCGATCCGCAGGGTGCTGGGCTGGTAGCCCTTGAAGCCCAGCCAGGCCTGCGCCTGCGCCCGGGTGGTGACGCCCGGCTCTGCGGCCATCGCCAGGGTCTCGATGCCCCACTGGTTGGACTGCTGGTAGGCGGTGGACCAGGGATAAGCCACCATGTTGTAGCGGCGCTCGTGCAGGCGCAGGCTGCGCTGTGGGTCGGTCAGCAGGGTGTACAGCGGTTGCTGAAGCGTCTGCGTCGGCACCAGCCACACGGCCTCGTGGCGCCACAGGTCGTCCAGAAAGAACTCGCCCAGGCCCTGACGGTAGATAGAACCCACGGCGGTGCCGCAGGTGTTGAGCTTGTGCAGCACCCGCCAGGGGCCCTCGGGCGACTTGTAAGCCCAGCCCAGGTGGGACCAGCGCAGCCCCCATTCGCTCAGGTCCTGGCCGGCCCGGGCCAGCAGCACCACCCGGGTGCCGCTGCGCGCATGCTCTGCGTCCAGCGCTTCTGCGGTGTGTTGCGCGAGGTCAAGCCCCTTCATCAAGGCCCCAGGTGTGAGCGGCCGGGTCTCGCAGGACCGTCCCGCCTGGGCAGCACTGCCAAGCGCCAGCCCAGCCAGCAGCACCAGAACACCCAGCGACCGTCGAATCTTCATATCCATCTCCTCAGTTCGTCAGGCGTTCGTTATGCAGCAAGGCGCGACCCAGTTCGTTGGGGATGAAGCACAGCGCCTCACCCGCAGCCGACAGCACCACGCCTGCGCCGATCACACTGACCGCCACCGAGGTGCCCACGGCCAGCGAGGCACCGCCGGCCGCACGCGCGCCGAGCTCGATACTGGCGCGTGCGCCGTCGGACAGCCGCTCCAGCACGATGACCGTGCCCCGGGCGGAGACCTCCACCGTCCTGACCACCAGCACGGCGCCACTGACGGTCAGCGCCACGGGCACCGCACTCAGCGCCGCCGCACCACCCACCACCGAGGCCACCGGCAAGGCCGACAGCATCAGAGATGCCTCGCTCTGGGCGCGGGCCGGGGCAACCGCCAGTGCCAGGGCGATACCGGCCGCGACCAGCGTGCTTCGAACACCAGAAAGCCATCGTGTCATGTCAGTTCTCCTCGGCAACAGGGGTGCGGGTCTTCTCGATCAGGTCGGCCTCGTGGCGATCGCGCAGCGTCTTGGCCAGCGTGAAGGCCGAGGTCACCAGGTAAAGCCAGCTCACACCCAGGTAGGCCTTGTAGGTCTCGTTGATGTCCATGCGCAGCAGACCCCAGCCGGTCAGTCCCATGGCCACCGCGAACCCGCCCCAGACGACCAGGCGCCACATCGGTGCCTCGGGCTCGCCACCCAGTTGGGCCTTCTGCTGGTCGCGCACCGCCTTGGACAGCACAAACACCGTGGACAGACAGAACACATAGCCCATGACCATGAAGGCCCGGTCCAGGGCCTGCCCGGGCAACCAGGCCAGGCCGACGGCACAAAGAAAGACCGCGATGCCGAATGAAGCCCAGACCTGGAATTGCCAGGCGCGGGTGTCGCGCAACACAAAGGGACGGGAAGAGCGGGGGCCGATGGCCATGTGAAACCTCATGGGGTTGTTGAACACAGGGTCGATGGTGCGCGGGCTCGGCCCATTCAGGCTCAAAATTGCTGACCAGCATATGATTTCAGGCCTTCTGGTATCTACATTCGATACTTTCTTTGCGGTATCGACATGGATCATGTTCGACACCCCGGGAAACTGCCGAGGCGGGGCAGGCCACAGGCCGGCACACTGCGCGGCATGAGTGCCAGCCCTGTTCCACGCCGCTGGAGCACCGACGAGGTGCCGGCCTCGCAACGCCTGGACTACTGGGTGGGTGCCATCAGCGAGGGTTTTCTGGCCATGGACGCCAGCGGCAGCCAGAACGGCTTCCACAGCGAATTGCACTCGGCCCCACTCGGCTGCCTGGGGGTGAACTGGGTACATGGCGCGGCGCAGCAGGTCTGGCGCACTTCACGCGGCATTGCACGCAGCCGCAGTCAGCAGTTCTTCTATCTGCTGGGCAACACCGCCTCGCCCTGGACGGTGGCCCAGGACGGCCGGGAAGCCCTGATGCGCCCCGGAGACTTCGTGCTGGTGGATTCGCGCAGACCCTACCGTTTCGGCTTCGAGCAGGGTCCATCGACGGTGTCGCTGGAGCTGCCGGTGGACTGGGTGGCGCGCTGGCTGGCGGTACCCGAAGCCCACACCGCCCGGCCGTTCCGGCACGACGCCCCGGACTGGTCGGCCGCCCTGTCCTGCCTGGCCCGGATGTGGCGTCCCGAAATGGCTCTGGCCCCACCCCTGCCTGCCCGCCTGCTTGAAGACCAGCTGGGCGCCCTGCTGGCATTGGCCTGCGCTCCCCTGCCGGACCCGCCCGCCAGCGGGTTGGCAGACCTGGCCGAGCGGGCACGCACGCTGATGAGGCAAAGGCTGGCGGAGCCCGGACTGACCGCCATGGATGTGGCGCAAGCCCTCGGTTGTTCGGTGCGCAGCCTGCACCGCGCCATGGCCAGCCACCAGACCACCTTCGCCCAGCTCCTGATGGGCGAGCGCATGGCCATCGCCCGCCAGATGCTGGCCAACCCGACCCTGCGCCAGATCAGCGCTGCCGAGATCGGTCGGCGGGTCGGCCTCATCGACCCGTCGCATTTCGGTCGCCTGTGCCGGCGCTGGCTGGGCGCCACACCGTCTGCACTGCGCAGGTTTTGAAGTCCGGTGAGGTAGGCGGACTGGCACACCCGGACCAGCGGTCTGGCACGCAGCGGCCAGTACGGGCACCGGCGCGTCCCCAGAATGGGGTGTCCGGAGGATCGACCTCCGATCGTTGAACCCCAAGGAGACACGCATGACCCAAGACACCTATGTGCTGGTCCATGGCGCCTGGCACACCGGCGCCGAATTGGAGGCGACGGCCGAAAAGCTGCGCCAGCGGGGCCACTCCGTGCACTGCCCCACCCTGGCGGGCAACCGCCCAGGCGATGACCGCTCGACCACCGGACTGGAAGCCGCAGCGCAGTCGCTGGCGGGCTTTCTCGATCAGCAATCGTTCGACCGGGTTCGTCTGGTCGGGCACAGCTACGGCGGCATGGTGATTTCGCGCGTGGCCGATCTGCGGCCCGATCGGCTGGCGCGCCTGGTTTACGTCAATGCCTTTGTGCCGCAGCCTGGCGAGTGCCTGAACGACCTGGTGCCTGCCCACTACACCGCGCTGTTTGACAGCATCGCCGCTGAAACCGGTGGCGCCGTGATGCTGCCCTTCCCGATCTGGCGCGAGGCCTTCATCAACGACGCCGATCTGGCCCTGGCCACCAGCGCCTACGGGCGTCTCAACCCCCACCCCTACAAGACCTTTCAGGACCCGATCACGCTCAGTCAGCCCATGGCCGCCAGCCCGGTTCCCAAGAGCTATGTGAACTGCCGCATGGACGCCGCCCTGCCCCAGAGCCTGGGTTGGCACCCTCGCCTTTCGGAGCGTCTGGGCCTGTTCCGCTATGTGGAGTGCAGCGGCAGCCACGAGGTCTGGTTCACCGACCCGGCCGCGCTGGCGGCAGCCATTGAACAGGCCGGACGGGATTGAGTTCAGCGCATCAGCGCCGCCACCCGCCCCTGCAGCACCTGGGGTGACACCTCGTCGCCCCGCAAAGGTGCTCCAGCATGCAGGCCCACCCGGTTGAACAGGCCACGGCGGAACGGCCGCACCATGGCGGTCTGCTGGCCATCGACCACCTCGACCCGGCTGAAGAAGGAGCCCCAGAGGTTGGTCAGGGCCACCGGTACCACCGGCACCTGCAGGCCGTCGGCACGCGCCTGCTCGAGCATCTTCATGATGCCGCCCTTGAAGGGCTGCAGGGTGCCATCGCGCGTGATGCCACCTTCCGGAAAGATCGCCAGCAGGTCGCCTTCACGCAGGGTTTGGGCGGCTTCGGCAAAGGCGGCCTCGTAGGTGGCGGGGTCGTCTTTCTGGGAGGCGACAGGAATGGCCTTCGCCAGACGAAACAGCCAGCCCAGCACCGGCACACGAAAAATCCGGTGGTCCATGATGAAACGGATCGGGCGCGGGCTCGCCGCCATCAGCAGCACGGCATCGACATAGCTGACGTGGTTGCAGACGATGATGGCCGGCCCGTGGCCGGGGATGTGTTCGTCACCACTGACCTTGAAGCGGTAGACCAGTCGCGACGCCACCCAGGCCACAAAGCGCAGCAGGTACTCGGGCACCAGCATGAAGATGTAGAAGGCCACCACCGCATTGGCCAGCCCGACGAACAGGAACATCTCGGGCAAGGTCAGGCCCAGCTTCAGCAGCAGACCGACCAAAACCGCGCTGACCACCATGAACAGCGCGTTCAGGATGTTGTTGGCCGCGATGATGCGGGCCCGGTGCGTGGGCTGGCTGCGCATCTGGATCAAAGCGTACATCGGCACGCTGTACAGACCGGCGAACAGACTCAGGCCCGTGAGGTCGGCCAGCACGCGCCAGTGGGCCGGCTCGGCCAGGAAGCTGGCTGCGCTGTGGGTCGTGGCCGGCGCCAGGCCACGGGTGGCGAAGTACAGGTCGATGGCGAACACGCTCATGCCGATGGCGCCCAGCGGCACCAGACCGATCTCGACATGACGTCGGGACAGCACCTCGCACAGCAGCGAACCGACACCGATGCCGACCGAGAACACCACCAGCAGCAGGGAAGCCACCTGCTCGTCACCACGCAGCACGTCCTTGGCGAAGGCCGGGAACAGGCTCAGGAAGACGGCGCCGAAAAACCACATCCAGCTGATGCCGAGGATGGAGCGGAACACCACCGGCGTCTGGCGGGCCAGCTGGAGATTGCGCCAGGTCTCGGTGACCGGGTTCCAGTTGATGCGCAGACCCGGGTCCATGGCGGGCGAGGACGGAATGTAGTGCGCCGTGACACGGCCCAGAATGGCCAGGCCGATGCAGGTGAAGCCGACGTGGTGGGCGCCGATCTCGGGCACGGCGATGATCAGGCCGCCCGCCACGTTGCCCAGCAAGATGGCCACGAAGGTGCCCATTTCGACCACGCCGTTGCCACCGGTGAGCTCGCGCTCGCCCAGGTGTTGCGGCAGGTAGGCGAACTTCACCGGCCCGAACACTGTGGACTGCAGGCCCATGAGGAAGATGCAGGCCAGCAGCCAGCCGACCTGCTGGGTGAAGAAGGCCCAGGCGGCCAGCGCCATGATGCCCATCTCGGCCCGCTTGAGCCAGATCATCATCAGGCGCCGGTCCAGCTTGTCGGCCAGTTGTCCGCTGGTGGCCGAGAACAGCAGGAAAGGCAGGGTGAAGAGGGCGCCGATGACGAGGCCGGCCAGCTCGGCCGGCAGCCACTGCACCTGCAACTGATAGGTCACCAGCACGGTGAACGCAAACTTGAACAGGTTGTCGTTGGCGGCGCCCAGAAACTGCGTCCAGAAGAAGGGGGCAAACCGGCGCTGGCGCAGCAGCGCAAACTGACCACCCGACGACCCCGCGGCGTCACCGGCCGGAAGGTCTGAGGCAGATCCGGACGGGTACCGGGCTGGCGCTTCAGCGGACATGGAGTGGCTCCTCACTGTGTTGTACTTGTTCTGCAACGACGCGGTCGATGCGGCCGGCGATGCGCGCATTCTGCCGCAGGGCTGTGATCACCGGCCAGGCGGCCAGCGCAGCCACCAGGTGCTTGAGCGTATGACCCGAGACCCAGCCGCCAGTGACCTGGAAGATGGCCTCGTCGCTCACCTCGGCCCACTTGGCCAGGGCATAGATGGCGATCAGACCAACCCAGCAAACGCCCAGGCCCCCATCCACCCGGCTTCGCCATGCCACCGACAACACAAGCGCGATGCCACCAAACTGCACCACCGCCCAGGGCAGCACGTTGTCATGGGTCAGAGGCAACCAGGCCGAGGCAATGGCCAGGGGCAGCACCACCCAGAGGGTCAGACATGCCTCACGCTGACCGACCCGGTCGGCAGCCGCCAGGGCCAGCACGCCCGCAAAACCGACCGCCATGCCCGTGCGGTCCAGTGCCAGCCTCCAGGCATCGGGTTGCCAGTGGTAGACCGCCGACAGCAGGCCGGTCAGCACCAGGCCGCAGAAAAACACCTTCAGCGCGCGTTGCGTGTCGCCGACCAGGGTGTCCATTGGCAGCCGACGAAGCTGCCACAGACCGATGACGCCGACCGCCACGAGCGGCAGGTTGCTCAGCACATCGGCGGCATTGGGCATTCCCCAGAGCTCGCGCGCGTCCACGAAAGGGTGCCCATGTGCATGCAGCTGGGCCTGACCGGCCCCATTGAGCATCACACCCGCCAGATTGAGCAGTGCAGATGCCAGATTCAGGGTCAGCAACCAGACGGACAACAACAGCAGGCCGGAGGCGACCCAGCGGCGGTCGAGTGGCGCAAGCAGCGGCCGGGGGGTCAACGGGCGGATGATCAGGGGTCGGGACATGGTGCACTCCGATGGACAGGAACAGACGGCCCAAGTCTGTGGTCCTGCCTATTCGAAGCAGGTCAGAATCCGATACAGTTGATGTCTAGGACAATCAAAGTACTATCAGAAGATACTTTTTCGGGAGACACAGCATGAGCAGCACCCACGACCTGGTCACGGCCATCAAGCGCGAACTCAAGGCGGCGCGCCTCACCTATGCCGACCTGGCACCCATGCTGGGCATGGCCGAGTCGAGTGTCAAGCGCATGCTGGCCAAGGGCGACATGCCGCTGTCACGGGTCGACGCCATCTGCCGCGCCCTCAAGCTGGACTTCGCCGAACTGGCCCGGCGGGTGGCCGATGCCCAGCCCCTGCTGCAGCAGATGACGCTGGAGCAGGAGAGGGCCGTGGTGGCCGACCGCAAGCTGCTGGTGGTGGCCATTTGTGTGCTCAGCCAGTGGACGCTCGAACAGATCACATCGCACTACCGCCTGAGCGAGGCCGAGTGCGTCAAGCACCTGGCCCAGCTGGACCGCATTGGCATCATCGAACTGCGGCCACTGAACCGGTACCGCCTCAAGCTGGCCAAAACCTTCCGTTGGAGACCGCATGGCCCGGTGATGGATTTCTTCCGGGAGAACGCTCTGCTCGACTACTTCGCGGGCGGCTTCGACGGCGAGGGCGAGGGCATACAGCTGGTGCACGGCTCCATCAGCCGCGCCCTGGCGCCGGCCTTCCTGGAGCGCCTGCAACGCGTGGCCCAGGACTTTGCCCACCAGCACCAGACCGACCAGAAACTCGCCGCCAAGGACCGCGAAGGCTACACCCTGCTGCTGGCCATGCGCAGCTGGGAGTTCGAGGCCTTTGCGCAGCTGCGCCGCTGACAACCGAAGGGGCTTCAGACTGGTGGATCTCCAAGAGGCTGGCATGATGCGGTCCCTGAGCTTCTGCTCGGCCAACCACTTTTTTCCCCGATGAACGCGCCCGAACCGACACCCTCCTCCACCCCCCGCCGCAAGCCGCGTCCGTCCGCGGGCCAGCGCGGCCCACGCCAGGGGACCCAGGCACCCAAGGCCCCGCAGCAGCGCCACCCGATGCTGGACCTGCTGGCCCAGCGCCACCCGATGCTGTTTGGTGACACCCCCAGACCCCTGAAGCGGGGCATCTTTGAAGACCTGCTGGCAGCGCACCCCGGCGAACTCGAGCCAGAGGCTTTGAAGGAGGCACTGGCACGCCACACCCGTTCGACGCGCTACCTGGCTGCCGTGGGCGAAGGACAGAAGCGACGCAATCTCGCGGGTGAGGCGGTGGAGTCTCCGACACCCGAACAGGTGCACCACGCCCTTGTGGAAGTGTTTCGCCGTCGCGCAGCGCGCAGTGCCGAAGATCTGCGACCCAGGTTGCGCGAACGCATTGCCCGCGCTTTCGAGGCATCGGGACTGGATGCCATGGACTACGCGGCACGGGTGAGCGGACGCGATGAATCCATCAATGCCTTGACGCAGGAGGCGCTGGCCGAAGCCGCTGCACGTTCAGCGCGATACCAGGCCCTGCGGCGTGCCTTTGCCGCCAGCGGGCAGACGCTGGAAGGGTTTGCCGCCATGTATGGCCTGTCGATCGGCGAAGCCCGCCGGGCGCTCGGGCAAACGGGGACTTGAGCCTGCGTATCAGGCCTGCGGCCGTGTGAACACGGTCAGGACGCCGGTGTAGCCGTAGAGGTGGTGGCGGGCGATCTCGCCGCCGGCAAAAAAGCCCACCAGGGGCACATCGCCCAGGGCGCGGCGAATGATCTGCAATTCGGCGCTGGGCGAGCCAAAGTGCGGTCCTCCCCGACCTGAGCAACTGACATAGACGGCACCGGCCATGCGGCCTGCCGCATCTGCCGGGCGCTCGGGCGCGTTCAACGCCACCGGCGCGCCTTCCATGCCGATGTCGTGCATCTGAGGTTCCAGCTCCTCCCTGATCTCGGCGCAGATGCGCACCAGATCGGCCCGGGCTGCCTGCACGTGCCGCTCGCACAGGGCCAGGCGACTGCCCACCGGCACCTGGTCGGCGATGGCCACGCCGTGGCGCGCCGGATCGAGGCCGATGATGTGCCGCACCTGCACCTCGGGACCAAACTGCCCCCGTTGTTCGCGCGCCACGGTGCGGCCCTCCACATCCACCTGACCCGGCAAGGTCAACCCGACCAGCGTGCGGCGCAAACGCTCAATGGCTTCCCGAGGTCGCTCCAGCGAGACACCCAAGGTATCGAGCACCCGCTCCAGGGCGGGCTGCTCGTCCAGCGCCAGCACGAGGTTGCCATCGGCGGCCGTGACCATGAAGGCAGGTGCCAGTGGCTGTGCACCCTGGGTGACACGGGAGACCATGCCAACATCTGGGCCGAAGGCCACGCCACTGAGGCCGCCATGAAAGACCCCTCCGGCGGCGCCCTGCCCGGGCAGCTTGCCGCCGCAGCCAAAGGCAAACTGCACACTTGGGCCTCGACTGGCGCTCAGACCTCCAAACAGATAGCCGCTGGCGGTGCGGTCGGCGACCTCGGCAATCAGTTCGGCGAGATCGGGGGTGTGACCGTCGGCGTGGACCAGCGCGGTGTGAGCCTCGAATCCGTCGCTGCGGCCCTTGGCCGAAAGGGGTGCCACACCGCTGAAGACACGGTAGCTGTCCGGCGCGAAGTCACACAACATGACACACAGGGCGGGTTCGTCGAAGTACTCGACGCCGGTGGCCGCGACACCGATGCCCACGGTACCCACCCAGTCGGTCACCTCGCTCAGTTCATCGCTGAGAAACCCCAGGATGTCCTGAGCATCGGCGGCGTAGTGGTCGGTGATGTAAAGCAGGCCCAGCGCAGGCGAGTCCGCGTGATCGGGCAAGGTCATCTGGGCCCGCAACTGGGCCAGCACCAGCGCCGCGGCCATGCGCCACTGCGGATGGGTGGCGTGGGCACAGGGAAAACGTTGCATGGGCTGGCCGCTTGCGAGTTCGTCAGCCTCTGCGATGGACGGCAGGCGCTGCCCGGCCAGCCTTGCGGGGTGCGGGCTTGGACGGGGCGCCGCCGGCCTTTTTGCTGGCCGCCTTCGGGGGGGATCCCGACTTGGACTGCGCCTTCGGTCTGGCCTTGACCGGGGCCTTGACCGTGACGGGCGCAGCCACCGGTGTGGCCCCCAGGAAGCCGGGCACCTGGAAAAGGCCGCCTGGCAAGGGCCACTCACCGGCCTTCAGGGCCTGCGTCGGCGGCGCCGGTGCGGCCTGTGCGCGTGCCTTGGGCGCCTTGCGGGCCGACTGGACCTTGCCCGCACCTCGCGCCACCGCACGTGCCGCTGCCTGGCCCGCACCCGCCGCATTGCCCACCTGGCGGGCGACCGACCCGCCGACGCTGCGCGTGACCTTGCCCGCGACCCCGGTGGCTGTCTTGACGGCCTGCTCGGTCAGTCCGCTGGCGACCTGCCGGGTGGTGTCTAGGGTGGACTGGCGGGCCACGTCCTTGAGCGCATTGGCTGCAATTCCCTGGAACTGCTGTGTCAGCGCCCCCCACCAGTGCATGGGATCGACCACACCGGACGGCGCGGCCGGTTCGGCCGCCTTGCGGGCCCGGGGCTTGCGCGGCCGGGGTGGCGCCTCGGGGGGTGCAGCCACCTCGGACTGCGGAGCTGGCGCGTTCGTGCCATAGGTGCGCGCGGGGATCTCCAGTCCAGCGAAGCGGGAACCCTGCGAGCCAGGGTCCGCGTCGGTTTCGGCACCTGGCGCCACCTGGCCCGTGAATCCGGCCACCGTGTCGGCGGCCTTGAGCTTGAGGGCGTTGGCCACATCGCCCAGGCTGAAGTTCATGGTCTGCAATGTGGCCAGTGTCATCTTCTGGACCTCCAGTGCCTGGATGGTGGCGCCCAGGGCTTTGGCATTCTGGTCGAGCCAGAAGTGCACCGCCTTGAGCTCCTCAATCCGCTTCTCGAGGTCTTCGACGTTGAAGGTGGGCGCGACCCAGTTGCCCAGATTGGGAAGCTGGGGAATGCTCTTGCCCAGCCCCTGGGCCACCCCGCCAGCGGCCTGACCCGCCAGGTTCTGCAGGAACTCGAACCCTGGCACGAACTTGCCGAAACCGCTGCCCGATGTCTCGCTCATGGGGATCTCCTGGTGGCCTTGTAGGGATGGCAAGCCCGGCAGACACGACCACCGGACTCAGCCGTCGATGCCGTATCGCGGGGCACGGCGCTCCCGCAAGGATGCCACACCTTCGCGTACATCGGGACCGGCAAAACCCATGAATTCCAGTGCCAGCGAGGTATCGAAGGCCGGACCGGCCTGGCGCAGCCAGTTGTTCAGCGAATACTTGGTCCAGCGGATGGCGGTCTGGCTACCTGCAGCCAGACGGTCTGCAACCTCGTAGGCTTTGCTCAGCAGGGCCTCGTCGTCCACCGACAGCGACACCAGGCCAATACGCTCGGCCTCCTCGCCGCTGATGGGATCACACAGCATCAGGTAGTACTTGGCCTTGGCCAATCCGCAAAGCAGAGGCCAGATGATGGCGGCATGGTCCCCAGCGGCCACACCCAGGCGCGTGTGCCCATCGACAATCTTGGCACTTTTGGCGGCGATGGAAATGTCGGCCAGCAGACCGGCCACCAGACCCGCGCCCACCGCAGGACCATGCATTGCGCTGACGATGGGCTTGTCGCAGTTGATGACGTTGTAGACCAGATCACGCGCCTCTTTCCAGACACGCGTTCGCACCTCGAAATCGGTGGCCATGTCCTGCACCAGCGCCAGGTCACCGCCGCCGGAAAACCCCATGCCACTGCCGCGCAGCACGGCGACCCGGACACTGTCATCACGACCCACATCGCGCCAGATTTCGGACAGCTCCCAGTGCCCTTCATGACCCGCGGTGGGCAGCTTGCCGTTGCCACCCGGACCGTCTGCCCGCATGCGGATGTCGAGCACGCTGGGCGTGCCATCCACTGTGGGCCCCCTGCGGGTGATGTCCAGGGTCTGGTAGCGGCTGTAGTCGGGACTTGGCATGGGGGTCTCCTTGGTGGATGATCGTTTGGTGAAGTCGCCTCGATTGTGCTTGACATGCATCAAGCCAGAGCGGCGCCGAGGGACGCAACATCAAGGCATGGGCAGTTCGAACCCGGATGCCCCGACAAACCCAGGAGATGACACCATGACCCAGAACATTTCAGACACCTTTGCCTTGCAACTGCAGACCATGCGCACCGAGGTGCTGGCGCAGCTGCGCGCCCAGCGCGGCGGCAAGGTCGGCAGAGCCGAAGCGGCGGCCCAGGCTCGCGAAGAGGCCAGCGACGACTGGGCTCAGGCCGACGCGGAGCGCGACCTTGCCTTTGCGCTGGAGGAGCGCGAGTCGGCCGAACTGGTGGCTATCGACGAGGCCCTCAAACGGGTGGCCGATGGCAGCTTCGGCCTGTGCGTCGACTGTGGTGCGTCGATTGCAACAGCCCGCCTGCACGCCAACCCGACCGCACTGCGCTGTGTGGACTGCCAGGACAAGCTGGAGAAAGCCCGCGGCGGTGTGAAAGCACCCAGTCTCTGAACCAGGGCACAGATGGCGGCATTGGCGGTGTCCGCCAGCACCCTTGCCGTATGCTCGACACATGAACACAAGCACCGACACCAGCCTGAGCACACCCAGCCTGTTCCATCTGGCCATCCATGTGACCGACCTCGAAGAAGCGCGCCGCTTCTATGGCGACGTGCTGGGCTGCACCGAAGGTCGCAGCACCGACACCTGGGTTGACTTCAACTTCTTTGGTCACCAGCTGTCTCTGCACCTGGGTGACCCCATTCGGACCACGCGTACCGGTAAAGTCGGTGAGCACCTGGTGCCCATGCCCCACTTCGGACTGGTGCTGCTGCTTCCACAATGGCAGGCATTGGCGCAGCGGCTGCAGTCGGCGGACATCGAGTTCGTGCTGCCACCCCAAGTTCGATTCGAGGGCCAGCCCGGTGAACAATGGACCATGTTCTTTTGCGACCCATCGGGCAATCCGCTGGAGGTCAAAGGTTTTGCGTCCACCGAAGGCATCTACGCGCAATGAGCGCTTGAAAACCCGCACGTTTGCACCTCCATGCGACAGACGGTCGCCTGGGTGTTCTGTATGACCTGTGCCTCGATGCCCGCGCGTCCTAGCATCATCCCACAGCCGACTGCTGTCATTGGGAGTCTTTTCGGCCCGGCGCCTACCACGCCGGGCCGCTTATTTTTTCTGACCTCAGCATGACCAACCCCCTTCTTTCTGCGCCCTCACTGTCCCGTCGACGTTTCACCGGCCTGCTGGCCACCACCGCTCTTGTGGGAACCCCCAGCCTGCGGGCCCAGTCGGGAAACCGACTGGTGCTGGGCCAATCGGCGGCCTTTACTGGCGCGGCCGCCCAGTTGGGTATCCAGTTCCACGCCGGAGCCAAACTGTATTTCGACCAGCTCAACGCCCAGGGCGGTGTGAACCAGACACGCATCGAGATCCGCCAGTTGGACGACGGCTACGAACCCGACCGGTGTGCCGAGAACACACGTCGCCTGCTGTCCGACGATGTGTTCGCCCTGTTCGGCTACATCGGCACCCCCACCAGCGTGGTGGCTCTGCCCCTGGCCACGCAGGCCGAGGTGCCCTTTTTCGCCCCCTTCACTGGCGCCATGTCCTTGCGCGAGCCGTTCAACCGCATGGCCTTTCACCTGCGGGCCTCGTACAACGACGAGACCGAGCTCATCGTGCGCCAGCTGACCAATCTGGGACTCAAGCGGATCGCCGTGTTCCACCAGAACGACGCCTATGGCCGCGCTGGTCTGGATGGCACCGTGCTGGCGCTGTCCAAGCGCTCGCTCACACCGGTGGCCACTGCCACCGTGGAGCGCAATTCGGTCGATGTGGCCCAGGCCGTGGCCACCATCAATGCCGCTCGCCCCGACGCCGTGGTCCAGATCAGCGCCTATGCCTCGTGTGCGGCCTACATCCAGGCCGCCCGACGCGCCGGCTACGGTGGCACGTTCTACAACGTGTCCTTTGTGGGCACGCAGGCACTGGCCGATGCATTGGGCAAGGACGGCGCTGGCGTGGCCATTTCGCAGGTGGTGCCTTCGCCCTACAGCCCGGCCCGCCCCATCACCCGGGAATTCCTCGGCGCGATCGCACAAGGCGGCAACCAGGTTCAGCCCAATTACTCCAGCCTGGAGGGATTCATGGCGGCCAAGCTGTTCGCCGAAGGACTGCGCCGCGCCGGCAACCGTCTCACCCGCGAGACACTGATCTCCGGTCTGGAGGGCATCCGCAATTTCTCCATGGGTGGTTTCAATGTGTCGTTCAGCCCGACCAACCATGTGGCATCGGGCTTTGCGGAGTTGTCGATGATCGCCTCGGACGGCCGCATCCGCGCCTGAGCAGGCCTGGGCCGACAGCGTCAGGAAGAGTCGGAAGGCCGCAGGGGCGCGATCACCTGGTCGATTGCGCCAAACACGCTCTGCCCGTCCTTGCCCTTCATCTCGATGCGGATGGTGTCACCGAACTTCATGTAGGCGGTGGAAGGCTGGCCGTCGAGGATGGTCTCGATGGCCCGCTTCTCGGCAATACACGAGTAGCCCTTGGGCCACTGCCTGCGCCCGTCCACCTCGATCGCCTGGTTGCTGACCGTGCCCGAACCCACAATCGAGCCGGCACGCACGCGGCGCGTCTTGCCAATGTGGGCGATGAGCTGCCCGAAGTGAAAGCTCATTTCGGGACCGGCGTCGCACATGCCCACCTTGCGGCCATTCCAGGTGCTCTGCAGGCACAGGTGCACGCGCCCACCCTGCCAGGCATCACCCAGCTCGTCGGGTGTCACCGCCACCGGACTGAATGCGGTGGCGGGTTTGCTCTGGAAGAAGCCAAAGCCCTTGGCCAGCTCGGCAGGAATCAGGTTGCGCAGGGACACGTCATTGGCCAGCATGATCAGCCGGACGCCGTCCAGTGCCTGCTCGGGAGACACGCCCATGGGCACATCGCCGGTGATGACGGCCACCTCGGCTTCGAAGTCGATACCGAAGTCCTCGCTGGGCACCACCACCGGGTCGCAGGGTCCCAGCAGGTCGTCGCCGCCGCCCTGGTACATCAGCGGGTCTTCGTAGAAACTGGCCGGCACTTCGGCCTTGCGCGCAGCCCGCACCAGCTCGACATGGTTGAGGTAGGCCGACCCGTCGGCCCACTGGTAGGCCCGAGGCAGGGGTGCCATGCACATCGACGGCTCGAACGGGAAAGCATGGCGCGCCTTGCCCTGGTTCAGGGTGAGGTACAGGTCCTCCAGTTGAGGCGCGAGGAAGTTCCAGTCGTCCAGCACCTGCTGCAGCCGATGGGCAATGCCGGTCGCATAATGGGCGGTCGACAGGTCGCGCGAGACAACGACCAGCTGGCCATCGCGCGAACCGTCCTTGTAGGTGGCGAGTTTCATGTCATCTCCTGCAGGATCAGGCCCTGCGTGATCGGTGTTGAGCGACCAGTGGTTACGAATAGCGAAATAGATTAATCTATCCGTAAGTTCTTGACCGACAGTTGCCGGCACGTGGCTCGCGCCCGGATCTGCTGCTCGTATTTCACCATGGCAGACACGCCCGAACTCCACAGAAACCCGATCCGACCACCGAATGACGACGCGGCCGACGAGGACACCCCCTCCAGGGCGGGCATCCAGTCGGTCGAGGTCGGCTTCGAGTTGCTCAACGCCATGGCCGAGGCCAGCGGTCCGATGATGCTGCGCGACCTGGCCGCGGCAGCCGGCATGAGCGCCGCCAAGGCCCACCGCTACCTGGTGAGCTTCCAGCGCATGGGGCTGGTCGCACAGGACCCTGTCAGCACCCGCTACGACCTCGGCCCGGCGGCACTGCGTCTGGGCCTGGCCAGCCTCAACCGCATCGATGCGGTCCGCCTGGCGCGCGAACGCATTCCTGCCTTGCTCACGGAAACAGGCCATACGCTGGCGATCGCCGTCTGGGGCAACCACGGGCCGACCATGGTGCACTGGGCGGAGGCGCCACAAACAGTTCCTGTGACCTTGCGCCTGGGTGACGTCATGCCCCTGGTCACCTCGGCCACTGGCCGCTGCTTCGCCGCCTTCATGGGTCAGGAAGGGCGCGATGCCGAACGGGTCAACCCGATGATCCGCGATGAACTGGCCCGGCTCAAGCACCTGCCACGCAATGGCCTGCCGCTGCAGGACGTGCCCCGGACCCTGGCCGATGTGCAGGTGGCGCTGGAAGAGACCCGCCGACACGGCATGGGCCGCGTGGTGCACAGCCTCATTCCCGGCATCGGTGGATTCTGCGCGCCGGTGTTCGATGTCCAGGGCCGCCTGGTGCTGGGCCTGGTCGTGCTGGGCTCGGTGGCCACACTGGACACCGATTGGCAAGGGGTGCCCGCGACCGCGCTGTTGCGTTGTGCGCGCCGCCTCAGCGCCGACCTGGGCCACCGACCCGCGGATTGACCCGAGGTGAACAGCTCTGCCGCACTGTTGCCACACGGCCCCCCCTTCGGGCGCCTGGCTTTGCTGACGCTGGCCGTTCTGGCATTGCACCTGAGCCTGCTGGTCGGCCTGCCAAGCTGGACCGGTGAAGGCGGGACGGGTCCGTTCGGCTCGGTCACCAGTCTGGACAGGGAACCTGCTGAACAACCTCTCGCCAGCGACCCGCTTGAAGCACCGCCACCCGCCCGGCCAGTCGCACGCAGCTCGGTGCGCTGGCTGCTGGTGCCACCTCCGCCACCCCCAGCGCCACCACCCGCACCCGTCAGGCGCGCACCGCCCGCCCCGCCGGTGGTGGCCCTGCCCAAGCCCGAAGAGCCCAGCCCCATCGCCTCCCCGCCGGACCTCTCGGCCCTCACCGACCGACCAGCCGTACCACCCGAGACGGAGCCGAGCCCGGTTGGCATGCCAGATGAGCCCTTGCCGGCGGTCCAGGCCCAGGCCATGCCCCCCGTGGAGGAGCCGACACGCACTTCGGACACGCCCGTCACCCCCCCCGAAGCGGCAGCAGAAAGCCCGCGCGCCTCGCCGCCGGCAGCCCGGGGCAACACAGCCCTGCCGGCTTTCCGCACCCAGGGGCTGCCCCCTGCCAGACCCCCGTCCAGTGCGCGCCTGGTGTTTGATGTCACGGGTCAGGCAAGAGGCCTGGAATACCAGGCCAGCGCCACCCTCGACTGGCAGCACGACGGGCAAAGCTATCAGGCCCAGATGCGGGTCAGCGCGTTTCTGGTCGGCAGCCGCACCCAGCGCAGCGCCGGTCTGATCGACGCCACCGGCCTGCACCCCGACCGCTTCATCGACATCAGCCGTCGCGAACGGGAGACACGGTTCGACGGCGACCAGGCCCGCATCGGCTACACAGGGCTTTCCCAGCAGGACCCCCTGCAGACCGGCGCTCAGGACCGCCTCAGCATCGTCCTTCAGCTGTCTTCGCTCTTCAACGCCAAGGCGCCGACACCAGGGCAGCGTGCGAGCTTTCAGGTGGTCGGGGCGTCGAGCGCCGAGCCCTGGGACTTCGAGGTGGTGGGTCGGGAAACGGTCAGCGTGCCAGCCGGCGAATTCATCGGCTGGCATGTCCGTCGGGTGGCGCGCCAGGACGGCGACGCCAGGATGTCCGTATGGCTGCTGCCGTCGCTGGATTACCTGCCGGTGCGGCTGGTGCTGACCCAGGCCAATGGCGACCAGATCGAACAAGCGCTTCGAAACCTGCCCTGAACCTGCTGCACCCGCCTGGTGCATGGCGATGTATCAAATTTGGCACGCTTCTTGATCTTTTCGGGAACGGTCCCACCTTTGTGGCAATCGAAACTGCAGATGCTGGTCCGTTTGCCGATATAAGGTCTGTAAGCGATCAGGTTTTTCCATTTGAAGGACATTTCAGTCATGCACATGCTCTACGACTCGGATTCCTTTGCGGTGGTCCACATCCTGGCCAATGCCCCGATGGAGGGGGAGCAACCCGAAACAGCGGGGCCCCAGATCCCAAGGCATGGCTTTGAGATCGTCGACAAACGCTCGGGCAAAGAGGTCTACCTCGACGGCTCCTGGGCCGAAATGTTCCAGACCCAGATACAGGCCTGGCAACAAAGCACACCCTCCCAGGAAGAGGTGGAAGACACCCTGGAAGGTTATGCCAGCCTGGCCCAGATGCCCGTGGTGATGCACTGAGAGGCTGAGATCGCCTCAGAGGGTGAGCAATGGCCCTTCGGTCCGCAACGCTCTCCCTCATGCCATTCGTGCTTGCGGCGCTCGCCGCCTGCCAGTCAGGCCCGATGCCCCCGCCGGCCGGGTCCACCGAGGCAATTGCCGCCCGGGCCATCCCGGGCGACCTGCCACCGCGTCCGCTGTGGCTGCTGGGCGAGCAGCACGACGCCCCAGCCCATCAGACCCTGCAAAACGACCTGGTGCGCGTTTTGGCGACCCAGGGTCGGCTGGCCGCCGTGGTGATCGAAATGGTGGAAGCCGGCCGCAGCACACTCGGTCTGCCACCCGATGCCGAAGAGGCCAGGGTGCGTGCGGCACTGGACTGGGAGGAAGAAAGCAACCGCAGTGGCTGGCCGTGGTCCCGCTATGGACCAACGGTTATGAGCGCGGTGCGCGCCGGCGCACCGGTCCTGGGCGGCAACCTGCCCCGCAACGCCCAGCGCAGCGCGATGACCGACACCACCCTGGATGGATCGCTGGACCCTGACAGCCTGGAGCGGCAACGGTCGCTGGTGCGCGAGGGCCACTGCGGGCTCTTGCCTGAAGCACAGATCGCGCCCATGACCCGCATCCAGCTGGCCCGCGATCGATCACTGGCCCAGGTGGCTTCGAGCGCCATCAAACCGGGGCAAACGGTGCTGATGGTGGCGGGCAACGAACACGTGCGGCGCGATCTGGGTGTACCCCGTCACCTGCCCCCAAATCTGGCGATATGGGTCCTGCAGGCACGCAGCGAATCGCCGACAGCGGCCACGTCCGAAGCTGCCGGTACACCATCGACCGTGGCAGACCGCATATGGATGACGCCGCCCATACCCGCGCGAGACTACTGCGCCGAGCTGCGCCGGCAAATGGGTCGCTGATCGCAGGTCGGCCAGATTCCGGCGGCCCAAGTCACACACCGTCACCGGCCAGGACATTCGCGGAGGCCGTGCCATCCTGCGACAATCAGCCCCCATGCAGCACACCTACGTCCTGACCCTGTCCTGCCCGGACCGACCCGGCATCGTTCATGCCGTATCGGGCTTTCTGCTTGAACATGGCGGCAACATCGAAGAAGCCGCCCAGTACAACGACCACGACACCGGCCTGTTCTTCATGCGCGTGCAGTTCACCTGCAGCCAGCTGACCCAGGACGACCTGCGAACCCGCCTGCGGATGTTTGCCGAACCCTTTGGCATGCAGTGGGGCCTTCACCCGCTGGCCGAGCCGATGAAGACCGTGATCTTCGTCAGCAAGGAGGGCCATTGCCTCAATGACCTGCTGTTTCGCTGGAAAAGTGGCCTGCTGAGGCTGGACATCCGTGCCATCGCCAGCAACCACCGCGATTTCTACCAGCTGGCCGCCAGCTACAACGTGCCCTTCCACCACATCCCGGTCAGCGCCACCACCAAAGCCCAGGCCGAGGAACGCCAGCTGGAGATCATCCGCAGCGAAGCGGCCGAGCTGGTGGTGCTGGCGCGCTACATGCAGATCCTGTCGGACACGCTCTGTCGCGAGCTGTCCGGCAAGGCCATCAACATCCACCACAGCTTCCTGCCCAGCTTCAAGGGAGCCAAGCCCTACTACCAGGCGCACGACCGCGGGGTGAAGCTGATTGGCGCCACAGCCCACTACGTGACGGCCGATCTGGACGAAGGTCCGATCATCGAGCAGGACGTGGCCCGGGTCGACCACACGGACACCGTAGAGGACCTGACCGCTGTGGGTCGCGACACTGAGAGCCAGGTGCTGGCGCGGGCAGTCAAATGGCACAGCGAGCACCGCGTGCTGCTCAACGGCCACAAGACGGTCGTATTCAAGTGAACAGGACGCCTCCCGAAGCAGCTTTGCAGGCTGCCTACCCCCACTGGGGGGCGCACGTCCGCTTCGGGGCGGCCGTGCGCGTCGTGCCTGGACTGCTTCCCTTCTGGCGCTGGGGTCTTGCGGCCCACACGCTCCGTCGCCGCTGTCCGTCACTCCCGCGAATGCGGCAGTCCACGAGAGGCCTGCCCGTATGACCATTCGGATTCCGCCCATCCAGTGCCTGCTGACGTTTGAAGCGCTGGCGCGCCTGCGCAGCGTGACACAGACGGCGGAAGAGTTGTGCGTGACCCCCAGTGCGGTCAGCCACCGCATCAAGCAACTCGAACAGATACTGGGCACCAAGCTGTTTGGGCGGGCGGATTTTTCGCTTACCACCGAGGGCAGCGAGTACCTGGCCCAAGTGCGCGAGGGCCTGGCTTCGCTGCAGAAATTCCCCAGCCACAACGCCACGCCTGGGCGACGCAAGCTGCGGCTGGCCGTCACCCCCACGTTTGCACGCTCGATCCTGCTGCCACGCCTGCGCCAGTTCAGCGAGGCCTACCCCGAGATCGACCTGACGCTGCAGGTGAGCATCCCGCTGCTGGACGTGGTGGCCGAGGACGCCGATCTGATGATCCGCTTCGGCACCGGACGCTACGCCGACGTCGAGCACGTCTGTCTGATGAAGGACGACGTCACGCCGCTCGCTTCACCGGCTTTCGCGCGGGAGCACGGCCCGTTCGACAGCCCCGAGGACCTGGAAGGCCTGGCCCTGCTGCGCAGCCCGCTGGAACCCTGGCGCACCTGGTTCGCGGCCCACAACCTGGACTGGCCCGAACCCACGGAGGGTTCACAGTTCAACGACATCGGCCTGATGTGCGATGGCGCCGCCGCCGGCATGGGTGTGGCCCTGGTGCGGCTGAAGCTGGGAGCACCGTGGCTGGAGAGTGGCACCCTCGTCCCGCTGTACGACCGGCGCGTCCCCAGCCCGCACGCCCACCACCTGTGCTGGCGCACCGGCACCATGGACCGCTGGGAATGCGCCGCCTTCGCCGATTGGCTCAGGAAATCCCTGAGCTGAACGCAACGCAAAGGGATCAAGAACCCTCTACCTTGCGGCGCGAGTCGCGACAGCCAAGGATGCGGTGGAACCGGCTTTGCCGGGCCACTCGCATCGCCCCCTGGGGGGTGACGCCGCAGGCGGCGCGGGGCGTTACTCAATACTTAGGCGCTGCCCGGCCAAGGCCGCCTTCTTCGGCAGCGTCAGCGTCAGCACGCCGTTCTCGTACTTCGCCTTCGACTTCTCGTTGTCGATGTCGCTGGCCAGCTGGAAGCTGCGTGCCACCGACCCGTAATAGCGTTCGGTGCGCAACACCTTTTCATCCTGGGTCTGGCTGTCCTGCTGCTTGACCTCGGCGCGCAGAGTGACCACCGGTCCGTCGATCACGACGTGGATGTCCTCTTTGGCCACGCCGGGGATTTCGGCCTGGACGGTGTAGGCATCGGGCGCCTCCTTGACGTCGATCCGGATCTGGGCCGGTGTTGGCAGCGGATCGCCGTGCAGAGGCTTGACGAAGAATCCGGGGGCGACATCCTTGAAGAAGTCGTCGAACAGGCCGGAACGGGTGATGATGGTGTTCATGGGTTTGACTCCTGTTGGGCGTGGTGAAAGCGGAGGCGGTGCTGGCCAGGCCTCCTTGGTTTTTCAATTGATGCCGCCAGCACCAAATTCAAGATCCGGGGGCTTGGACTTGCCTTGACCCAGGTCAAGATCCGGTCGTCGGGGCGCACGCCGGCGGCATCACAGCGGCTTGCAAGAATCTTCACACCACCTCACGCCCGCCTGCCCTAAACTGCCTCCCATGAACGCCATCACCGCCCCCATCGAGGTTTCCCGCACCGCCCGCGCGGCCCGCCAGGCCGAGGTGGTGCGCGCCCTGCAGGCCGTGGTGCCCATCGACGCCCTGCTCTGGCTGCCCGAGGACACCACCCCTTACGAGTGCGACGGCCTGACAGCCTACCGCGAGCGGCCGCTGGTGGTGGTCCTGCCGGAGAACGAGACCCAGGTGGCGGCGGTGCTCAGGACCTGCCACGCCATGGACGTGCCGGTCGTGGCGCGCGGCGCCGGCACCGGCCTGTCCGGTGGCGCGATGCCGCACGCCATGGGGGTCACCCTTTCTCTGGCCCGCTTCAACCGCATCGTGTCGATCGACCCGCGCGCCCGCACGGCCGTGGTCCAGTCCGGTGTGCGCAACCTGGCCATCAGCGAGGCTGCCGCACCGCACGGCCTGTACTACGCACCCGACCCGAGCAGCCAGATCGCCTGCACCATCGGCGGCAACGTGGCCGAGAACTCGGGCGGCGTCCACTGCCTGAAGTACGGCCTGACCATACACAACGTGCTGCAGGTGCGCGGCTTCACCATGGAAGGCGAGGCGGTCAGCTTCGGCGGCACGGCGCTGGACACGCCGGGCCTGGACCTGCTGTCTCTGGTGATCGGCAGCGAAGGCATGCTGGCCGTGGCCACCGAGGTCACGGTGAAGCTGGTGCCCAAACCCCAGCTGGCGCGCTGCATCATGGCCAGCTTCGATGACGTGCGCAAGGCGGGCGATGCGGTGGCCGCGGTGATCGCGGCAGGCATCATCCCGGCCGGTCTGGAAATGATGGACAAACCCATGACCGCCGCGGTCGAGGACTTCGTGCATGCCGGCTACGACCTCAGCGCCGAGGCCATCCTGCTGTGCGAGAGCGACGGCACGCCCGAGGAGGTGGACGAAGAGATCACCCGCATGAGCCAGGTGCTGCGCGGCTGCGGCGCCACCGCCATCGCGGTCAGCCGTGACGAAGCCGAGCGGCTGCGGTTCTGGAGCGGCCGCAAGAATGCCTTTCCGGCCAGCGGCCGGATCAGCCCCGACTACATGTGCATGGACTCGACCATTCCGCGCAAGCGCCTGGCCGACATCCTGCTGGCCATCCAGCAGATGGAACAGAAATACCAGCTGCGCTGCGCCAACGTGTTCCACGCCGGCGACGGCAACCTGCACCCGCTGATCCTGTTCGATGCCAACGACCCCGACCAGCTGCACCGCTGCGAGCTGTTCGGTGCCGACATCCTGGAAACCAGCGTGGCCATGGGCGGCACCGTGACTGGTGAACACGGCGTCGGTGTGGAAAAACTCAACAGCATGTGCGTGCAGTTCTCCCCCGACGAGAACGCCCAGATGTTTGCGGTGAAACGCGCCTTTGACACCAAAGAACTACTTAACCCGGGCAAGGTGATTCCCACCCTGCAACGATGTGCTGAATACGGCAAGATGCTGGTGCGAAATGGCCGCCTGACATTCCCGGAACTGCCCCGATTCTGAGGGGCAAATATCACGTTGACCCGAGGTCGGGCTGGAGTAAAGTGGCAGTCGATGAATGCCGCCCACCCTCAGCACGAGATGCCAGATCGCGATGGCGATGGGCCACAGGCTTCCGTGCGCAACGCCGAGGTGAGCTTGCGCAGCGAGATCGAGGCCCTGCGCGCAGAGAACGAACACCTGCGCCGACGTCTTCAATTGCGGCAGGTGTCCCGTGGCCAGTCGGACCTTGAATGGTCGAGCGACAGACCCAAGGCCATCAAGCCGGAGCAGGCGGAACGCCGAGGCACGAACAACAACCGACTGGAGTTCGAAGCGCTGTTCGAGACACTGGCCAGCGTATTTCCCACCGGCACCTTCCGAGTTGACGACCAGGGCGTGCTCACCCATGTCGACGATCGGCTCTGCCAGATCTTCGGTCTGGCCCGACATGAGTTTCCGGACTTCGGCTGGCTGCAACGCGTGCACCCACAGGACCAGGAGCGCGTGCGGACCTGCTGGGCTGAGGCAATCACCAAGGAGGCTGCCAGCAACATCGAGTTCCGTCTGGTCATGCCCGACGGACAAACGACCTATGTTCTGACCCGAAGCGCGCCTTACTTTGACGCCCAAGGCCACTTGACGAGCCATTTGGGATTCGTACAGAACATTTCCCATGTTCGCGCGCTCGAAGCCGACGCCCGACTCAAGGACGAGCTCAACCGCCAGATCATCGCCAGCAGCCCGGACTGCACCAAAGTGCTCAGCCTCAAGGGCGAGGTACTGCAGATGACGGCTCAAGGATGCCACCTGGTCGAGGTGGACGATTTCGAGCAGGTGCGAGGCCAGGACTGGACCTCGTGGTGGCCGGATGATGGCCGTGCCCTGGCCCGTCAGACCATCGAGGAAGCGGTCGGCGGCAAGGCCGGCCGTTTCATCGCCTTCGGGTACACCTTCAAAGGCACGCCCAAGTGGTGGGACACCGTGGTGTCTCCCATTCGAGACGCTGATGGCCAGGTGTCGCTGCTTCTGGCTGTCTCACGTGACATCACCGAGCAGCATCGACAGCAGGAAGAAGTGGCACGGCTCAATGCCGAACTGGAGCAGCGTGTCGCGGCCAGGACAGCCGAAATCGACCGGGCCAACGCCGAGATACGAGAAGCCCTCAGCTCGTTCCGATCCCTGTACGACGACGCACCCTGCGGATACCACTCGCTCGACGCCGAGGGCATGATTGTCATGATCAACCAGACCGAGGCGGACTGGCTCGGCTATACCAAGGAAGAACTCGTCGGCCACGTGCGCTTCAGGGAGTTCGTGCTCCCGGACTACCGCCAGGCCGGCTGGGACCGGCTGCAGGCCATGAAGCAGGGCGAGAAGGTGCCCCCCCTGGAGCTGGGACTGCGGCGCCGCGATGGCAGCCATCTGCACATTCTGCTCATCAGCACGCCTGTGCTTGATGCACAAGGGCTGTTCCTTCGAACCAATTCCACCGTCATCGATATCACCGAGCGCAAGCAGGTGGAGGCTGCGCTGGCCGCCCAAAGCAGTTTCGTCCAGAGCACACTGGACAGTGTCCCCGTGCAGCTGGCCTTTTACGACCTCGACCTGATCTGCCGTTTTGCCAACACCAGCTATGCCCGCTGGCTGGGCCGTGAGGCCAGCGAACTCATCGGGCAGCACCTGAGCGCGCTGGCGCGACCCCAGGACTACGAGGCGGCCAGACCCCGCCTGCAGTCGGCCCTCGAAGGCCAGTCGGCGCGGTTCGAAGGGGAGCGCGTGTTCTCCGATGGCAGCACCTTCTACGCCAGCATCGAATACACGCCGTACTGGGAATCGGGCGAGGTACGCGGCATCTTCATCCAGTTGATCGACATCACCGAACGCAAGCGCAGCGAAATGGCCGTGCAAGCCACCAACAAGCGTCTGCAGGAAGCGCTGCGCCAGGCCCAGTCGCTCTACAACGAAGCACCGTGCGGCTACCACTCGATCAACGCCGATGGCGTCTACGTGGACATCAATGACACCGAACTGCGCTGGCTGGGCTACACCCGCGACGAGGTGGTGGGCCGGTTGCACGCCCGAGACTTCCTGAACGTCAAGGAGAACGACCAGATCTACCGGGACCGCATGCAGCGCTTGCAGCGCGATGGCTTTGTCGAGCCGATCGAATACGAGTTGCGTCGACGTGACGGGTCCATCGTCGACGTTCTGCTTTCATCGACCGCTGTACGCGACGCCGAGGGACGGTTTCTGCGGAGCAACACCACGGTCGTCGACATCACCCAGCGCAAGGCGGCAGAACTGGCGCTGCAGGACAACCAGAGATTTCTCCAGGCCATCACCGATCACGTACCTGGTCTGATTGCCTATGTCGATCCCATGCTTCGATTCCGGTTTGCCAACGCGGAACACCGACGGGTCTATGGCATCGATCCGCAGATGGCCATCGGGCTGCACCTGAGCGAGTGTGTTCCGCCAGAGGTGTGGGAAGACATTGCCCCACGAATGCACCGTGCCCTGCGGGGAGAGCCGCAACACTTCGAGGTCTGGCGCCAGCGCGTCGATGGCACGCCGATGTATGTGAGCGCGACCTACCTGCCCGATGTGGTGGATGGACGGGTGGTCGGCATCTTCGTTCAGATCATCGACATCACCGAGCGCAAACAGGCAGAGGAGCGGGTTCGCGGGCTCAACGAAGAACTGGAACAACGCATAAGGGAGCGATCTACCGAACTGCTGGAGAGTGAACAGCGCTTTCGCCTCATGGTGGACAACCTGCGCGACTACAGCATGTTTTTCCTGGACGCAGAGGGCCGCGTCACCGACTGGACCGACAGTGCGCAACGAATGGAAGGCTACTCGCCCTCTGAAACGCTCGGCCGCCCACTGGGTGCACTGCTCGCCCCTGATGACCCGGTGCGAGGCGAGCAGCAGGCGGCCCAAATGCTGCGCATGGCCGCCTCGCGGGGGCAGCACGAGTTCATGGACTGGTTGCCGCGCAAGGACGGTTCGCGCTACTGGGCACACTCGGTCCTGATCGCCCTGCGGGACGACGACGGCCAGTTGCTGGGCTACGCCCGGATCAGCCGCGACATGAGCGATGCCAAGCGGCTGGACGACCTGCTTCACAACATCAATGAAGAACTCGAGAACCGCGTGGTCGAACGCACCCAGCAGCTGGTGGCGGCCAACAAGGATCTGGAATCCTTCTCCTATTCGGTCTCACACGACCTGCGCTCACCGTTGCGCCACATTTCCAGCTTCGTCAGCCTGCTGGAAGAGCACCTGGAGGACAAGCTGGACGAGACGGGCCAGAAGTACCTGAGCACCATTGCCAGCTCGGCACGCCACATGAGCCAGCTGATCGATGGCCTTCTCGCTTTTTCGCGGCTGGGTCGCGCGGCGGTCACCGTGGCACCTGTCGACTTCCAGCAGTTGGTGAGCGCTGTCGTCAACCAGCTCGACCACGACACCGAGGGCCGGGTCATCGATTGGGTGGTCCCGCCTGATCTGCCGGTGGTGCAAGGTGATGCCCTGCTGCTCAGAGAAGTTTGGGCGAACCTGCTGGGCAACGCCTACAAGTACTCGCGTCCGCGCGAGCGGGCCCGCATCGAAGTGGGCTGGAGCGTCGATCCTGCCGTGGGCTACACCTTCTTCGTCCGTGACAACGGCGTCGGTTTTGATACAAAATACGCTGGAAAGCTGTTTGGGGTTTTTCAGCGGCTGCACCGGGCATCGGAATTCGAAGGAACGGGGATTGGACTGGCCCTGACGCGTCGGATTCTGGAGCGACACGGAGGCAGCATCTGGGCAGAAAGCCGCCCCGGGGAGGGCAGCGCCTTTTACTTCTCGCTACCATTTGAAGGGATGGAAAGCACCGAGCCGGACCCGGATTCGGTACCCTCGGTGCTTGAGCCATGAACAAGAACGCAGAAACCATTCTCCTGGTCGAGGACAATCCCGACGACGCTGAACTGACACGGTTGGCCTTGGCGCGCCATGGCCTGGACAGTCGCGTCACCCACGTCTCCGACGGCATGCAGGCCCTTGACTACCTGTACCGGCGCGATGGCTACGCCGATCGCCCGGGCGGCAACCCGGTGCTGGTTCTGCTGGACCTGAAGATGCCGCTGCTCGACGGTATCGGTGTGCTCAAGGAAATCAAAGGCTCAGACCAGTTGCACAACATCCCTGTGGTGGTGCTGACTTCGTCGACCGAGCCCAGCGACCTGCAACGTGCCTACGATGCCGGCACCAATGCCTATATCGCAAAGCCGACCGAGTTCTCGCAGTTTCTCAACGCCATGAAGCACGTCTGCGAGTTCTGGATCAACATCAACCAGACCGCACCCCAGTCGCCTGGCGCAGGGGTGCGCAGCACGCAGTTCGGCGAACTGATCTGACATCCGCTGGCGCCAGGCCGACGGGTCATCAAGACCTCACCAGGGGTCGATGAAGCGGCGCGTTGCCATGGCTGCTGAGTCGGGGCACCCCTGCAAACCCCTGAGCAGCCATTCGCGCGTCTGTGCCGGGTCGATCACAGCGTCGATTTCCAGGCAGGCGGCCATGCGCTCGGCCGAGCCCTTCTCAACCTGCTCCTTCAGCAGCTCGGCGAAGCGGGCCTCACGTTCAGGCCCTTCCGGCAGGGCTTCCAGCTCCTTTCGGTAGCCCAGCCGCACCGCGCCTTCCAGTCCCATGGCGCCGAACTCGGCCGATGGCCACGCAACAGTGAACGAGGTGGCGTGAAACCCGCCAGCACTCATGCCCATGGCACCCAGACCATAGCCCTTGCGGAGCACCACCGTGAACACCGGAACCCGCAAGGCAGCCGACACCACAAACAGGCGGCTGGCATGTCGGACATGGGCCTGCGCCTCCGAATCGGGACCGACCATGAAGCCGGGCGTATCGACCAGGCTGATCACCGGCAAGCCATGGGCATCACACAACTGCAGAAACCGCGCGGCCTTGTCGGCCGCAGCGGCGTCAATGGCGCCGCCCAGGTGCTCAGGGTTGTTCGCCAGCAGACCCACCGGCCGGCCGTCAAGGCGGGCCAGCGCGGTATGGATGCCGATGCCGAAGCCGCTGCGCAGCAGGAGCAGACTGCCCACATCCACCAGCCCCTCCATGACCCGGCGGCTGTCGTAGCTGCGAATGCGGTTTTCGGGCACGGCCTCGCGCAGCCGCATCGCATCGGGCGCCTGGGCACCCGAGACAGAACCGCGGAAATAGCCCAGGTACTGACGCGCCACCGCCACCGCCGCCGCTTCATCCGGCACCAGCACATCGATGACGCCGTTGGCAGATTGCACGACACTCGGTCCGATCTCCTCGGGCCGGAACACCCCCAGACCTCCCCCCTCGACCATGGCCGGTCCTCCCAGGCCGATGTTGCTGCCCGCCGTGGCGATGATCAGGTCACAACAGCCCAGCAGCGCGGCGTTGCCGGCAAAGCAGCGGCCGGCGGCAATCCCGACCAGGGGCACTTGTCCGGACAGGCGCGCCAGGGCAGAAAAGGTTGGCACGTGCAACCCGGCCACGATGGGCACATCGGTGTCTCCTGGCCTGCCCCCGCCCCCCTCTGCAAACAGGACCACCGGCAGCCGCTGCGCCAGCGCAATGCCCAATAGTCGGTCGGTCTTCTGGTGGTTGCGGGCACCCTGTGTTCCGGCCAGCACAGTAGCGTCGTAGGCCATCACCACCGTTCGACTACCCTGCTGACCCCATTGGGCGGCGTCAACAGAACCGATCCCCGTGACCATGCCATCGGCCGGGGTGTTGGCGATGAGATCGTCTTCGCTGCGTCGGCGACTCTGGGCCGCCACTGCCAGCGCGCCGTACTCGATGAAGCTGTCTTCATCGCAGAGGTCGGCGATGTTCTCGCGCGCGCTGCGCATGCCCGCCGCATGTCGGCGGGCAATGGCTTGCGGTCGGGCGGCATCCTGGGTGAGCTGCCACCGAGCCTGCAGGCGCTTGAGGTCGCCTCGCAGTTCAACGGCAGCAGGCGGGTTCTGGGCCGGTAACGCTGTCGCTCCGCCCCGCATGGAGACAGATGGCGCTTGACCCAGCCGCAGCAAAGCCTGCCCGGGAGCGACCAGCTCGCCCTCCGCAGCCAGACAGTCCAGCACCAGTGCGTCGGCGTCGGCCCGCAACTCATGCTCCATCTTCATGGCCTCAAGGACAACGAGCACCTGTCCTTGGCGAACCGTGTCGCCGGGAGCCACCAGGCACTGCACCAGGAGGGATTGCATGGGCGCACAGAGATCGATCATGCGACCATTGTGCGACGCCGACAGCGCCGGACAAGGTCAATTCAGGGACAGTAAAGCGCCGGCCTGGAAGGATGCTCGCCGGCAATCTACGCGCCTGGCTGCCACGCGGCCGCCGGCACGGGCAGCGCTCAGTCGTAGATGTCGGAGTCGGCCCACTGCGAAGACGGGCCTGCATGGGCCGTCTCGGGCACATTGAGGTTGAGAACAAACACGACTTCGCCCCCGAAGCGCCCAACACCCAGGGTCTTCATCAGTTGTTGCTCTTGCTCGGGCTGTTCCATGCGCAGGAAGCAAATCGCCTGCTTGGTGCCCTCGTGCATGGCCGTAAGAATGTCCAGCCGGGTGATGCGGCCGAACTCGCTGCACAGCTGGTGCAGGGCGGACTTCAGGCTGGACACATCACTGTGCTCCCTCAGTACGGCAAGTGCGCTCACATTGATCTCCCGGTGGATGAACCAGTTGGCTGACGGCGCCAGCCTTCGGTCAGGAAGAGCCGGCTTGCGACCCATCCGAGCGTTATCTTAAACCAATCGCTACAAAATGTATGGGAAACAATTACTTCTTTTTTGGGGAATATGTCACATGCGGAGAGATTCAACACCCATTTAATTACTACTTTGGTAGCGACCGAGGCCGCCATGGGTGTAACAACCAGGACTTCATTTGCCGCGCTGCAACATAGCCTTGTTGCCGACCCGACACTGGCGGCCAGGGCAGCCTGCCCAAGCCTTGCCGCTGGCGCGACAATGCAAACACGCTGTCGAGCCCGAAGCTTCTTCTGAATCGGATGCATCCACCCATCGCCACCCCCCCCAAGTCCCATGTCGCCGCACTTGCCCGATCCAGCGGCGCGTGCGGTGAATTGGCGGCCTTTGCCTGTCTTCTTGCAAAGGCCAATGCCGCCCTGTTCATCAGGAAGGACGACGCGAAAACCAAGCTTCTGGGAACCCATGGACTGCCCCCATCCGAAGCCGAGCGGGTCGCCAGGTATTGCGTCGGGAGCGGCGATGTCGACCGGAACGGCACACAACCGGCGTGGGTCCGACTTCCTGCAGACGCGCCTGCCGCGGGTCAATGGGTGCTGGGCACCGGGTCGAGTAACTGGCAAGAGCAGGTGCATCTCCTTGTTCTGAGCGACGCGCCGGATCAACAAGTCCCAACGCATTTGCCAGACGTGTTGCGGCAACTGGCAGACCATGTGCGCAGCAGAGGCCTGACCGACGACCGTTTCACATCGTTCACGCAGGTCCACGATCGTGAAGCCCTGCAGGAAAGTGCCAGCCGCCTCGAACTGACCGAACACACGGCCGGCGTCGGCAGTTGGTCGGCCCAAATCCTTGATGCCTCGATGCGGGTGTCCAACGAGTGCGCCCACATCCTGGGCGCGAGCAGACCTGAAGCCATCGACTCACTGCCGGCCATGGTGAGTTGCTATGCACCCGAGTGGCGAACCGGCATGCAGCGACGATTGGACCGGTGCACCAAGCTGGGCCTGTCGTTCGATGAAGAAGTTCAGGTGTTGTTGCCCGGAGGCGGAACCAAGTGGGTTCGCTCTGTGGGTGCTCCTGTGCGCAACGAGCAAGGCGATATCACCCGGATCCAGGGTGCGGTTCAGGATATCTCCGCTCAGAAGCAGGCCCAACAGGAAACGCTGCGCCTGGCCATGCGACTGACCACCACGCTGGCCAGCATCACCGAAGCCTTCGTCACGCTGGACCGCGAGGCGCGCTTCACCTACCTGAATCAGGAAACCGAAAGACTCCTTCAAAAAGGCACGGCCGAGCTGCTGGGTCAGGCCATCTGGGAGGGGTTCGAAGCCCCCCTGGCGCAGCGACTGCACGCGCAGATGGATACCGCGCTGACAACGAACCGTCGCGCCGAACAGGAGCACCACTTCCCGTCGCTGAACAAGTGGCTGGAGGTGCGCGCCTACCCGTTTGCCGAGGGGCTCGCGGTGTACTTCAGGGATGTCACCGAGCGCCGGCGTTCGCAGGAACAGCTGATGCTGCTGGAAACCGGCGTGGCCCGGCTCAATGACATCGTGATGATTGCAGAGATACGCAACGCGGATGCACAAGACGCGGCCATCGTCTTCGTCAACGACGCCTTCGAACGCCACACCGGCTACGGGCGCAGTGAGGTGCTGGGCCAGGCGCCGCAGATGTTGCTGGACCTGGCTCCGGCCCTGGAGCGCCTTCGCGATCTCAGATCGGAGCACATCAATCGGCGTCAGGCGCGCACCGAGCTGCTGATGCACCGCAAGAATGGCACCATGTTCTGGGTCGAGCTCGAAGTGGTGGCGGTGCAATCGGAGTCCGGAGAGCAGTCCCACTGGGTGGCGGTGGGCAGGGACATCACCCAACGCAAGGCGGCCGAAGACATGATCCGTCACATGGCCCTGTACGACCCCCTGACGGACCTGCCCAACCGGCAACTGCTGGTCGAGCGGCTGCAACGGGCGCTGAGTCAGAGCGAGCGAAGCGGCCAGCACGGCGCCCTGATGTTCATTGATCTGGACAACTTCAAGATATTGAACGACACCCTGGGTCACCATGTCGGTGACGAGTTGCTGCAGAAGGTCGCCATCCGGCTGTCTCAGAGTGTGCGCAAGACCGACACGGTCGCCCGCCTGGGCGGTGACGAGTTCGTGGTCATGGTCGACGACCTGAGCACCGACCCGGCCGCCGCCAGCTACAAGGCGCGGGTGCTTGCGGAGAAAGTGCTGCACACCTTGCGCGAGCCCTTTGTCATCGACAACCACCAGCATTTCGCCACGCCCAGCATCGGGGTCACCCCTTTCGTCGGCCTGCAGACCGACGTCAGCGAACTGCTCAAGCAGGCCGATCTGGCGATGTACCAGGCCAAGAGCCTGGGACGCAACACGGTGTGTTTCTTCGACCCAGCCATGCAGGCCACGGTCAGCACCAACGCCACCATTGGCGCGGAACTGCGCACCGGCATCCACGAGCACCAGTTTGTGCTGCACTACCAGCCGCAAGTCGATCGTCAGGGGGTCATCACCGGCGTCGAAGCGCTGATTCGCTGGAACCACCCCAAGCGTGGACTTGTCGCCCCGGCCGATTTCATCCCGGTGGCCGAAGACACCGGCCTGATTCTGCCCCTGGGACGCTGGGTGATCGAGACCGCCTGCGAGCAGCTGGCAGCCTGGGCCGATTGGCCCCAGACCGCCGGACTGAGCATCGCGGTCAATGTCAGTGTGCACCAGTTCCGCCACCCGGATTTTGTCGAGATGGTGGTCGATGCCATACGCCGCTACGGCGTGCGGCCGCACAAGCTCAAGCTGGAGCTCACCGAAAGCCTGCTGGCCGAGCGCATGGAGGTCGCCATCCAGAAAATGGGCCGCCTGAAGAAGCTGGGCGTGAGCCTGGCGCTGGACGATTTCGGCGTCGGCTATTCGTCACTGTCCTATCTCAAGCGGCTGCCGCTGGATCAGCTCAAGATCGACAAGGGTTTTGTGGCCGACGTGTTGACCGACCCGCACGACGCGGCCATCTCGCGCGCCATCATCGCGCTGGCCCAGAGCCTGAACCTGCAGGTGGTGGCCGAAGGCGTCGAAACCCAGGAGCAGCGCGACTTCCTGGCCTACCAGGGTTGCGACCAGTTTCAGGGCTACCTGTTTGCCCCGCCACTGCCCATCGAAACCCTCGACGGCTTCCTGCGCAATCCGGCCTCGGGCATGATGGTGCTGACCGGGCCGTGAGCGCGATCAGCCTATTCAGACATTCAGCAACAGGAAGCGACGCTCCCAGGGGCTGACGACGTCGAAGTACTCGCTGTACTCGGCTTCCTTGATGGCGCTGTAGGTTTCGATGAAGTGCTCGCCGAAGACACGGACCAGGTCTGCACAGGCCATCAGCTTCTCCACCGCCATGTCGAGGTGACGTGGCAACTGGTGCGGTTGCTCATAGGCGCTGCCGACCAACGGGTCGGAAGGCTTGATGCCCTGCTTCATGCCCAGGTAGCCACAGGCCAGGCTGGCCGCAATCGCCAGATACGGGTTCACGTCGACACCGGCCAGCCGGTTCTCGACGCGGCGCGCCTGCGGGCCGGAGTGCGGCACACGCAAGCCGCAGGTGCGGTTGTCGTAGCCCCAGCTCAGGTTGATCGGCGCCGAGGTGTAGCGGGACAGGCGCCGGTAGGAGTTGACGTACGGGGCAAAAAACGCGGTTGCCGCCGGCAGGTAGGCCTGAAGGCCGCCGATGTAGTGGAAAAAAGCCTGGGTCGGTTCGCCATTCGCCTGACTGAATATGTTGTTGCCGGTGGTTTGTTCCACCACACTGTGGTGCATGTGCATGGCACTGCCGGGTTGGCCCTGCATGGGTTTGGCCATGAAGGTGGCGTACATCTGGTGGCGAATGGCCACCTCGCGGATGGTGCGCTTGAACAGAAAGGCCTGGTCGGCCAGGTCCAGCGGGTCACCGTGGTCGAGGTTGATCTCCATCTGGGCTGTGCCCATCTCGTGGATCAGGGTGTCGAGCTGAATGCCCTGGGCCTCGCACCAGTCGTACATCACGTCGAAGATGTCGTCGTACTCGTTGATGGAGTCGAGCGAAAAACTCTGCATGCCGGCTTCGGTGCGGCGGGTGCGACCCACGGGAGGCTTCAGCGGGATGTCTTCGTCGGGCTCAACCTGCACCAGGTAGAACTCCATCTCCGGCGCCACCACCGGTTTCCAGCCCTCGGCCTCGTACAGGCCGATGATGCGCCTGAGCACGCTGCGCGGCGACAAAGGCATTTCACTGCCATCAAAACGCCGGCAGTGGTGGATGATCTGCGCGGTGGGCTCCTTGGCCCAGGGCACCGGCCTCAGGGTACTGGCGTCCGGCAGCAGGACCATGTCACCGTCGGCCACCGAGGTGAAATCCTTCTCGGGGTAATCACCGGTCACTGTCATGGTCAGCACGGCCTCGGGCAGGCGCAGGCCGACGCGGGGATCGTATTTGTGGCGGGGCACCACCTTGCCCCGGGCCTGGCCCGCCATGTCGGGAATCAGGCATTCGATTTCGGTGATGTGGTGGTCGTCCAGCCACTGCTGGATCTGGCGGGTGGTGTCGTCGGGCGTCTGGACCATGGGCGCACATTTGCGGTTGTGATGCCCCGCACTGTACGCCCGAAGTCCGTGTTCTGCCCGGACCGCTTGCCCGCCAGGGCGGCGGTCCGCTTCAGCCCTGTGCGAACAGCGCCACGTTGCCGCCGGCGGCCGTGGTGTTGATGGTCAGGGTTTGTTCGGCGCAGAAGCGCAGCAGGTAGTTCGGTCCGCCCGCCTTGGGGCCGGTACCGCTCAGACCCTCGCCACCAAAAGGCTGCACACCGACCACGGCGCCGATCATGTTGCGGTTGACATAGACGTTGCCCACCCGCGCCGCGGCGGCCAGCGCCTGCGCGCGGCTGTCAATGCGGGTCTGAATACCCAATGTGAGGCCGTAACCCAGGACATTGACCTGGCAGATCACGTCCATCGGGTCGCCACGCCAGCGCACCACCTGCAGCACCGGTCCGAAGATTTCCTGCGTCACCTCGGCGATGGATCCGACCTCGAACATCTGCGGTCGGACCAGGTTGGGCATGGCCTGTACAAGGGTGGGGGCCGGCAACAGCTCTTTGGCTTCGCTGCGCAGGCGCGCCACGTGGCGCTGGATGTTCTCGAACGCTTCGGCGTCGATCACAGGGCCCAGGTCGGTCGCCAGTTGCGACGGATCACCCGCCACCAGCTCTTGCGCCGCGCCCCGGATCATTTCGATCACGCCGTCGGCCACGGCCTCGTGCACGCACAGCAGGCGCAGGGCCGAGCAACGCTGGCCGGCACTGCGGAAGGCACTCTGCACCACCGCGTCGGCCACCTGCTCGGGCAAGGCCGTGCTGTCGACCAGCATGGCGTTGATGCCGCCGGTTTCGGCGATCAGTGGCACGATGGGGCCGTCTTTGTCGGCCAGCGCGCGCTGAATGAGCTTGGCCACCTGGGTGGACCCGGTGAACACCACGCCGGCCACGCCGGGCGCGGCCACCAGCGCGGCGCCCACGGTTTCGCCCGGGCCGTGCAGCAGCTGCAGGGCGCCGGTCGGGATGCCGGCAGCGTGCAGCAGTTTCACGGCTTCCAGCGCCACGGCCGGTGTCTGCTCGGCTGGCTTGGCCAGCACCGTGTTGCCGGTGGCCAGCGCGGCCGCGACCTGACCGACGAAGATGGCGAGCGGGAAGTTCCAGGGGCTGATGCAGACCCAGGCGCCGCGGCCTTCGAGGCGCAGCGTGTTGCTCTCGCCCGTGGGCCCGGGCAGGGTCTGTGGCGCCATCACGCGCTCGGCTTCGTTCGCGTAGAAGCGCAAAAAGTCCACCGCCTCGCGCACCTCGGACACGGCGTCACCCCAGGTCTTGTGCGCCTCTTTCACCAGCAGCGCACAGAAGCGAGGCAGTTCGGCATCCAGCGCATCAGCGGCAAAGCGCAGCACGGCGGCGCGCTGAGCCACAGGGGTGTGGTTCCAGGCGCTGAAGGCGGCCACGGCCCGGGCCACGGCGGCGGTCGCGTCGTCTGCCTTCGCCTCCGCCACCGTCGGCACAGTGCAAGCCGCATACGCCGCCAGCAGTTCGTCGCGCTGCGCAATCACCGCCAGGTCGCGCCCACTGCTGTTGGCGCGGGCGCTGCCATACAGATCCGGCGGCAGCGGCAGCGAACCCACCGGCTCCAGGCGCAGCGGCGAGACCAGCAGCTCGTCCATGCCCACCGACTCATCGGCCAGCTGGTGCACGAAGGACGAGTTGGCCCCGTTCTCCAGCAGGCGGCGCACCAGGTAGGCCAGCAGATCGCGGTGCGCGCCCACCGGGGCGTAGACGCGGCAGCTGACCAGGGGGTTCTTCAGCACCTCGCGGTAGATGCCCTCGCCCATGCCGTGCAGCCTCTGCAATTCAAACTGTGGGACGGCCGGGAACCCGGCGCCGGGCCGCCCCAAGCCGGGTTGTGCCCCCGCGGGGGGCAGCGACCCGCGCAGCGGTGGAGCGTGGGGGCTCACAGATCGTGACGCCATCTGCAGGATGGCCGCAATCGTGCCAGCGTTGTGCGTGGCGAACTGCGGAAAGATCGCATCGGGCGCGTCCAGCAGGGCCTTGGCGCAGGCCAGGTAGCTCACGTCGGTGTGGTGCTTGTGGGTGAACACCGGGTAGGCGGACAGGCCCTGTTCCTGCGCGCGTTTGATCTCGGCGTCCCAGTAGGCGCCCTTGACCAGGCGGCACATGAAGCGGATCTTGTGCTGGCGGGCCAGCGCGGCGATGTGCGCGATCAGTTCCAGCGCGCGCGTCTGGTAGGCCTGCATGGCCAGCCCCAGGCCCTGCCACTGCGGACAGTGTTCGGCCACCAGCGCGGCCAGGGCCTCGAACACGTCCAGCGAGAGTTCGAGCCGGTCCACCTCCTCGGCGTCGATGGTCAGGTTCAGGTTGGCCGCCGCCGCCGCGCGGCACAGGGTCCACACGCGCGGGACCAGCTCGTTCATCACGCGCTCGTGCTGCACGTCTTCGTAACGCGGGTGAAGCGCGCTGAGCTTGATCGAGATGCCGTCGTTCTGCGCCGGGTGGCGCGCCGGGTCGGCGCTGTGGGCGATGGCGGCGATGGCGTTCTCATAGCTGGCCTGGTAGCGCAGCGCGTCGGCAGCGGTGCGCGCGCCTTCACCCAGCATGTCGTAGCTGAACTGCAAATTCGGCTGCTTCCTGCGCGCGGCCGTCGCTTCCTTCATGCCCTCACCAATCGTCTGGCCCAGCACAAACTGGCGGCCCAGCAGCTGCACCGCGCGCAGGGTGGCGGCCACCACGGTGCGCGCACCCAGCTTGGCCATCAGGCCCGGTTCGTGGCCGGACTCGGGCAGGAAGTGCTTGGACATGGCGATGGCCGTCGAAGACAGCCTGGCCAAAGTCGAGTCGGCAGCACCGTCGAAATCCGCGCGCCCCAACTGGTCGGCCGTCAGCGCGATGGCCGTTTCGGCGTCCGGCACACGCAGCAGGGCCTCGGCCAGCCGCATCAGGGCCAGGCCTTCGGCGCTGGAAATGGGGTACTCCTTGAGCAGGCTTTCCATGGCCCAGAAGGGCGGCGGGTTCTCGCGCACGGCACGCACCCAGGGCGCGGCGACCTGTGCGGCGGCGGCCCAGTCCAGGGCGCCCTGCAGGGCGGCCAGGCGCTGGGCGACGGTTTCGCCCTCGGGCCGGTAGGGGAAGGGCAGGCGGTCATGGCTGCGGGGCATGGAGGGTCTCCTGAGCGAGGGCAAACAGTGAATATCCGCAGTATCAGAAAACCATCGGAGAATTTTTCGCTGTTTTTTCGGCGAGTACCGGATAATTCACTATTCATGAACGAATCCTCCCAGGAACTCGACCGAATCGACCTGCGCATCCTGAAGGTCCTGCAGGCCGACGGCCGCATTTCCAACCTCAAGCTGGCCGAGACGGTGGCACTCTCGCCCACTGCCGTGCTGGCACGCACCCAGCGACTGCAGCGCGAGGGCTACATTCTGGGCTACGAGGCGCGCCTGAACCCGCTCAAGCTCGGCCGGGGCATGCTGGTTTTTGTCGAGGTGCTGCTGGACCGAACCACGCCCAATGTCTTCAACGAGTTCAAGGCGGCGGTGCAGGTGCGCGACGAGATCCTGGAATGCCACATGGTCGCCGGCGGCTTCGACTATCTGATCAAGACCCGCATGGCCGACATGGCCGCCTTCCGCGACTTCGCCGGCAGTGTGCTGTGGCAGTTGCCCGGGGTGCGCGAGACGCGCACCTACGCCGTCATGGAAGAAGTGAAGGACAGCAACCGGCTGCCGCTCTGACCCCCCAGGCGGGGGGTGGTCAGGTCCTGGCAGTGGGCGCACAATGCCAGCTGAACCGACCCCAAGGAAGAAAGGAACTCCATGCGAACGTTCACGCGTCTGTCGACACTGGCCCTCACGACACTCGTTTCGGGCATGGTCTTTGCCCAGTCAACCAAGCCCGGCCTTTGGGAAATCAGCAACCGCGTCTCGGGCAACCCCGAAATGGATGCGGCCATGGCCCAGATGCAGCAGCAGATGGCGGCGATGCCGCCCGAGCAGCGCAAGATGATGGAAGACATGATGGCCAGGCAGGGCGTGTCCATGCCCAAGGCCGGCGCCGGCGGGGGCATGAGCATGCGCATCTGCATCTCGCCCGAGATGGCTGCCCGCCAGGAAATGCCCCAGCAGACCGAGGGCGACTGCACCACCAGCGTGACCTCCCGCAGCAGCAACAGCATGAAGGTACGCTTCGAATGCAAGAACCCGCCGTCCTCCGGTGAAGGCACCTACACCTTCCAGGGCGACACCGGCTATACCATGCAGATGGCGATGAAGACCGTGCGCAACGGCAAGACCGAAACCATGAACCTGGACGGTCAGGGCAAGTGGCTGGCCGCCGACTGCGGAAACATCAAGCCGGTCCGCTGACCCACGTGACGGGGCGGCTCAGCCGCGGTTGCCGAAGATGGCCCGCCCCACCCGCACCATCGTCGCACCTGCGTCAACGGCCGCCTCCAGGTCGTCGCTCATGCCCATGGACAAGGTGTCCAGCGCATGGCCGCGCGCGCGGAGCATGTCATAGAGGTCGCGCACACGCAGGAAGGCGGCGCGCTGGGCGCCAAAGCCCTCCACCGGGTCGGGGATGCTCATGAGGCCCCGCAAACTCAGGCTGGGCAAGGCCGCCACGGCGTCGGCCAGCGCTGGCAGGCCATCGGGAGCCACACCCGACTTGTTCACGCCGCCATCGGCATTGACCTGGATGCACACCTGCAAGGGCGGCAGACCGGCAGGCCGCTGCTCGCTCAGGCGCTGGGCAATCTTGAGCCGGTCGACCGATTGCACCCAGTCAAAATGACTGGCCACCAGACGTGTCTTGTTGCTTTGCAACGGCCCGATGCAGTGCCAGACCGGTGCAACAGACCCGGCCGGCAGGATCTCGCGCACTGTCAGCAGCTTGTCCACGCCCTCCTGGACATAGTTCTCGCCAAAGGCTTGCTGGCCAGCCCCGACGGCCTCAACCACGGCCTGGGGCCCGAAAGTCTTGGAAACCGCCAGCAGCGTGACCTCGTTCACGTCGCGGCCTGAGCGGTCGCAGGCACGCGCCATGCGGTCGCGCACAACTTGGAGATTGTCTGGAATCGTCGTCATAATCAGTCTGTCACAGCTACCGCGCACGGAACCACGGGATGGACATCACCCAACTGCTCGCTTTCAGCGTCAAGAACAAGGCCTCCGACCTTCACCTCTCCGCCGGGCTGCCACCCATGATACGGGTGCATGGGGACGTGCGCCGCATCAACGTCGAGCCTCTGGATCACAAGACGGTCCATGCCATGGTGTACGACATCATGAACGACGCCCAGCGCAAGCACTACGAAGAGTTCATGGAGGTGGACTTCTCCTTCGAAATCGAAGGGCTGTCGCGGTTCCGGGTCAACGCCTTCAACCAGAACCGTGGTGCAGGGGCGGTGTTCCGTACCATTCCGAGCAAGATCCTGACGCTGGAACAACTCAACGCGCCCAAGATCTTCGGCGACCTCGCCCTTCGACCACGCGGACTGGTGCTGGTGACCGGTCCGACCGGTTCGGGCAAGTCGACCACCCTGGCCGGCATGGTCAACCACCTCAACGAGTCCGAGTACGGCCATATCCTGACCGTGGAAGACCCGGTGGAGTTTGTGCACGAATCCAAGAAGTGCCTGGTCAACCAGCGGGAGGTCGGTCCGCACACGCTCAGTTTTGCCAACGCACTGCGCTCGGCGCTGCGGGAAGACCCGGACGCCATTCTGGTGGGCGAGATGCGCGACCTGGAGACCATCCGGCTGGCCATGACAGCCGCCGAAACCGGCCACCTGGTGTTTGGAACGCTGCACACCTCCAGCGCGGCCAAGACCATCGACCGGATCATCGACGTGTTCCCGGCCGAGGAGAAGGACATGGTGCGTGCCATGCTGTCCGAATCGCTGGTCGCGGTGATCTCGCAGACCCTGTGCAAGCTCAAGGACGGCAGCGGCCGGGTGGCTGCGCACGAAATCATGATCGGCACCAGCGCCATCCGGAACCTGATACGGGAGGCCAAGGTGGCGCAGATGTATTCGGCCATCCAGACCGGCAACAGTGTGGGCATGCAGACCCTGGACCAGAACCTGTCCGAGCTGGTCAAACGCAATGTCATCAGTGCGGCCGAAGCGCGCAGCAAGGCCAAGATTCCCGAGAATTTCCCCGGGTAGCATGTCTCACCCCCGTCGCTTGCCCACTGCGTGTGGCCGCATCCCCCCTCAAGGGGGCAACGCGAGTGGCCCGGCAAAGCCGGTTCCACCGCGTTCTTGAACAGACAAGGAAGAATGCATGGAACGCGATCAGGCATCGAAATTCATCAACGACCTGCTCAAGCTGATGCTCAGCCGCAGTGGCAGCGACCTGTTCATCACGGCGGATTTCCCTCCCGCGATCAAGGTCGACGGGCGCGTCGTCAAGGTCTCGCCACAGCCCCTGAACGCGACCCACACACTGGCGCTGGCGCGGGCCATCATGAACGACAAGCAGGCGGCCGACTTCGAACGCACCAAAGAGTGCAACTTCGCGATTGCGCCACCCAACATCGGGCGATTCCGGGTCAGCGCCTTTGTGCAGCAGGGCAAGATCGGCATGGTGCTGCGCACGATCCCGGCCACCCTGCCCACCATCGACTCCCTGGGCCTGCCCCAGGTGATGAAGGATGTGGCCCTGTCCAAGCGGGGCCTGTGCATTCTGGTGGGCGCCACCGGTTCGGGCAAATCGACTTCGCTGGCGGCCATGGTCGACTGGCGCAACGAGAACACCTACGGTCACATCATCACGGTCGAGGACCCGATCGAGTTCGTGCACCCGCACAAGAACTGCGTCGTCACACAACGCGAGATCGGGCTGGACACCGACGACTGGGGAGTGGCGCTGAAAAACACGCTGCGCCAGGCGCCCGATGTCATCCTGATGGGCGAGATCCGCGACCGGGAAACCATGGAGTACGCCATCCAGTTCTCCGAAACGGGTCACCTGTGTCTGGCGACCCTGCACGCCAACAGCGCCAACCAGGCCCTGGACCGGATCATCAACTTCTTCCCGGAAGAGCGCCGGCCCCAGCTGTTGATGGACTTGTCGCTGAACCTGCGGGCGCTGATTTCTCAGCGGCTGGTGCCGCGCCAGGACAACAAGGGCCGGCACGCGGCCGTCGAGGTGATGCTCAATTCACCTCTGATCTCCGACCTCATCTTCAAGGGCGAGGTGGCCGAGATCAAGGAGATCATGAAAAAGAGCACCAACATCGGCATGCAGACCTTTGACCAGTCGCTGTTCAACGCCTTCGAGGCGAACCTCATCACCCTCGAGGACGCCTTGCGCAACGCCGATTCGCTCAACGACCTGCGCCTGCAGATCAAGCTCAACAGCCAGCGCGCACGCACCCAGGATCTGGCGGCGGGCACCGAGCACCTCACGATCGTTTGACCACCCCCGCGCTGGACTTTGCCCACCCCCGCGCCGCGCCTGCGGCGCGTCACCCCCTCAAGGGGGCAATGCCTGCGGCCTGGCCAAGCCAGTTGCGCGGCATTTCTTGACCGACTTCCCATATTCCCTGCAGGAACTCTCCCATGAGCAGTATTGCCGCCAAATCCTACGAATCCGTTGCGCCGAAGACGGTTGCGTTTCTCGGTCTGGGCGTGATGGGTTACCCCATGGCTGGGCATCTGGCCATGGCCGGGCATTCGGTGACGGTCTACAACCGGTCGCCGGCCAAGGTGCAGGCCTGGGTGACCGAGTTCGGGGGTGCGGCCAAGTCCTCACCGCGCGAGGCGGCTGCCGGGGCCGATGTGGTGTTCTGCTGCGTCGGCAACGACGACGACCTGCGATCGGTCACGCTGGGTGCGGACGGAGCCTTTGCCGGCATGAAGGAAGGCGCGGTGTTCGTCGACCACACCACCGCCTCGGCCGATGTGGCGCGCGAACTGTATGCGGCCGCGAAGACCCTCGGCCTGGCCTTTGTCGATGCACCAGTCTCGGGTGGACAGGCCGGCGCCCAGAACGGCGCCCTGACCGTGATGTGTGGCGGCGACCCGGCTGCCTTCGAATCGACCCGCCCGGTGGCCATGGCGTTCTCGCGTGCGTTCACGCTGATGGGCGAAAGCGGCGCCGGCCAACTGACCAAGATGGTCAACCAGATCTGCATCGCCGGGCTGGTTCAGGGGCTGGCCGAGGCGATCGCTTTCGGTCAGAAAGCCGGTCTGGACATGCCTCAGGTGCTGGATGTGATCGGCAAGGGCGCCGCCCAGAGCTGGCAACTGGACAACCGGGGCAAGACCATGGTGGAAGACCGTTTCGACTTCGGTTTTGCCGTCGACTGGATGCGCAAGGACCTGGGGTTGGTGCTGGAAGAAGCGCGGCGCAATGGCGCGCGCCTGCCAGTCACGGCACTGGTCGACCAGTTCTACGCCGACCTGCAGGCCATGGGCGCCAACCGGCAGGACACGTCCAGTCTCATCCGCCGTCTGCGTTGACCGCAGGCCCGGGCCAGCATCACTGGCCCAAAGAGCGCATCACTTGGTGGTGTTGTTCTCTGCCGGGGGAAATTGCAGCCGCCCCAGCTCTTCTTCCGAGATGATCTCCATGATCCGCACCACGCGCTGAACGCCGGGTGTGGTCCGGGCAATCTGCGTGGCCTGATCGGCCTCCCGTTGCGTGACCCGCCCCATGAGGTAGACGATGTTGCGCTCGGTCACGACTCTGAAGGCATTGACCGGCAGGTCCTTGGTGTCAATGATGCTGGCCCTGATGCGCCCCGTGATCACGGTATCGGCCGCACGCTCGCGCAAGGAAGGACTGTTGACGATCGCCAGCTCGTTGATGACCTCGGTCACATTGTCAACACGACCCACAATCTCGGCCACCAGCGCCTTGTCGCGCTCGTTGCCCACCTCTCCGGTGAGCAGTGCTCGCCGGTTGTAGCTGGTCACGTTGACCCGCACGCGCGAGCCCACCTCGTCTCGCAAGCGGCTGGCCGCCCGCAGCTCGATGCCCTGGTCTTCAACCTGGGCTCCGGTGGTTCGACGATCGGTGATGACCACCGCACTGGTGACCGCCGCCCCACCCACCAGCAGGGGGGCACAGCCGGACAGCACCACCCCCAGGGCGAGCGTGGTCAGGCCCAGTCCGAGCCGGCGGCGGCCGGAGTTCATGCACAAAGCGGTCATGTGGCTATCTCCTGTTCAGGTTTGAAGGTATCGGGCAGACCCAGCAACTGGGCATCCACACCGTCGCAGATGCAGTGCAGGACAAGGTGGTGCACTTCGAGCACGCGCGCCGGCACGTCGTGGGGAACACAGATCTGCACATCGGTATCGCGCAGCATCTGCAGCAGCTTGCCGCCGCGGCCCCCCATCAGGGCCACGACCGTCATCTCGCGTTCATGGGCCGCTTCAACGGCGGCCAGCACATTGGCCGAGTTGCCGGAAGTCGACAGGGCCAGCAACACGTCACCGGCCTGACCCAGGGCGCGCACCTGGCGCGAGAACACGAGGCGGTGGTCGAAATCGGTGGCGATGCCGGTGAGCACCGCGGCATCGGTCGACAGGCACAGCGCTGCCAGCTCGGGGCGCTCGCGTTCGTAGCGCCCGACAAAGCTGGCAGCGAAATGCTGCGCGGCCGAGGCCGAGGCACCATTGCCGCAGGTCAGGACCTTGCAGCCCCCCGTGACACTGGCCAGCACCGCCTGGGTGGCCGCCTCGACCTGGGGAGCCAGCGACTGGGCGCACTGGTACTTCAGGTCGGCGCTGTCGATGAATTGTTGTTGTATGCGTTGCAGAAGCATGAAAGGATCATATCGGGACAGAACCGGCCGGCACGGACCTGACGGCGCATGGGCCTATTGGACACCTGCTTGGCGGTATCAAAAGGTAGCGGTTGCATCAAATGCCGCCTTCAGCCACAGGATGTCGACCGGAGACCGGCCACCCCACCCGGAAGGTTTGGCAGGTTCGAGCCCGCCTTGCACCAGCACCACATCGAAGCGGCATGGAGGCTCTGACCGGATGGCGTGCAAAAAGTGCCGTGCCGCAAACACGATCCGCCGCTGCTTCTGGGCCGTGATGCTGCCACCAGCGCCACCTTTGGCCTGGCTGGCGCGCTGTCGCACCTCGACGAACACCAGGGTGCCGTCGGGCTCGCGCATAATCAGATCGATCTCGCCACCTCCGCGCCCGGGCGTGCGGAAATTGCGCCTCACCAGCACCAGGCCGTGACGCTGCAGGTGCTCCAGCGCCAGCTGCTCTGCCCGGTCACCGATGTCCTTGGTTCGAACAGCGCCCGCGCCCACAGGTGCCGTCTTTCCATTAGCGAAAAACCACATTGTCTTCTGCCCTCCCTACCCTGCTGAACGCCGCGCGTGAAGCGGCGGCGCACCAGCATTATCCGCAGGGTGCGCTCTACATGGTGGCGACCCCCATCGGCAACCTGGCCGATATCGGCCTGCGCGCTTTGCACGTGCTGGCGCTGGCCGACACCATCGCCTGCGAGGACACCCGCCGCACGGGCAGCCTGCTGCAGTCCTACGGACTGCACAAGCCGCTGCTGGCGGTGCACGAGCACAACGAGGCCGAAGCTGCCGCCCACGTGGTGGAGCGCCTGCGTTCGGGACAGCGGGTCGCCTATGTCAGCGATGCCGGCACCCCTGGCTTGAGCGATCCGGGCGCGCGCCTGGTGGCCGCTGTGCGGGACGCCGGCCTGCGCAGTGTGCCTGTCCCCGGTGCCAGCAGCGTGACGGCCTTGCTCAGCGTGACCGGTTTCACCCCACAGGACGCCAGATCGCTGGGCAGGTTCGTGTTCGCCGGCTTTCTGGCCAGCAAAAGCGCTGAACGTCAGCGCGAAATCGCCGCCATTGGCGCCGATCCGCGTGCCTGCGTGATCCTGGAATCACCGCACCGCATCGAGGCTCTCTCGGCCGACCTGGCCCGACTGGGGGAGCGACCGCTGACGGTGGGACGGGAACTGACCAAACAGTTCGAAGAGGTGGCCCAGATGCCTGCCCAGGGCTTTTCGGCCTGGCTGCAAGCCCAGCCACAGCGCCACAAGGGCGAGTTTGTGCTGGTGGTTCACGCGCAGGCCGAGCTGCCAGGCGATGAGGGCGTGGACGACGCCACCCGGCGCTTGCTGTCATTGCTTCTACAGGAACTGCCCTTGAAATCGGCGGTGAAGCTCTGTGCCGAAATCACGGGCCAGTCGCGCAACGTGCTGTACGCCCTGGCGCTGAGCCTGAAGGAATCGGATTAAGCACTCACTTCGCCTGCGGACCTGATGCCGTCACCCTGGGCAAGCCGTCATCAGGCACCTCGTGGGCCTGCACATCGACCACATCGACAGTTTCTGCGCGACCGGGCGCAGCCCAACCTGTGGGATCGAATCGGGTCGAAGCCTGACGAAAGCGCTGAAAGACCACCACCGGCGCCGGCTTGCGGCCGGTCAGCAGGGCCCACAAGGACAGCAGAGCCACCGCAATCAGTCCGGCGAGCATCAGACTGACCAGAAACACCAAGCCGGCCACCAGCAGCAGCAGCCTGAGCACGCCGCGCGCGAGGCGGCCGAACCAGTCGTTCACGGTATTCATTCCTGTCAGAGCCCTTGCAGGGCCATGGAGTTCCGGCACGTGCCACTGTGGACAAGGCCTCTCGTGCACGACAATGCCACACACGCCATCTTCATGTGGAGCCATTGTCCGGGGTTTCAAGTCTTTTGTCAGGCCACCGCGCTGGAGAACACGATGCCGATCCGCCACCCTGCGATCACACTGGCCTTGTCCGGGATGCTGTGCCTTCTGACGGGCACGGCCGGGGCACTGGACTTCAGCGACCTGGCCATGGAAGGCGAACTGAAATTCTTCAGCGAACGACCGGACCCGCAGGGGTACCGATACGAATCGAGGGCTCGCATCAACCGCGATAGCCTCAACAGTGGTCTGGTGGAGCTGTCGACCTGTCACCGGGTGCTGGACCCGAATGCCCGCGTCGTGATCGCCTTCAATCCCCAGCGGGTGCGCCACATCAGCATCATGTCAACCGAGGGCATCGGTGAAGCACGGGTGGTGGATCACCGAGTGGAGCTTTCAGGGGTGCAGCGCGGCGGCAGCATCTGTATCGACCTGGTCTCGCAGGCCCTGGAGCGCACCGGCGAAGGCCGCTGGCGACTGCACGCCGGCCCGCTGATGCGGCGCTATCTGGATGGTTACCTGCCAATGCAGGCCTCCCTGTCCATCCAGTGGCCCGAAGGCATGCTGAACCTGCTCGACACCTCACCCGGGCCCCAGCCAGGCGTGCAGGTGGCCAGCTCTTCCTCGGGTGCCCGTCTGGATCTGGTGTTTGCCGGGCGAATGAACGCGGCCCTGGAGTTGGTGTCCGGCGCCCGCTGACGCCCATCGACCCTGCGGATGTCGCAGGGCGCTGCTATGCTGCGCGCTGCGCGTCCATGCCCCAGTCGCCCCCTCATGAAACTCCTCTACCAGTACTTTTTCCGCGGCCTGCTCACCTTCCTGCCTCTGGGGCTGACGGTCTACGTGCTCTACCTGTTCATCATCTGGACAGAGAGCACGGCCATGAGCATGATTCGGCCCTTCATCGGCGATTTCTACCTGCCGGGCCTGGGCATCGTGCTGGGAGTGGGTCTGATTCTGCTGCTCGGGTTTCTGGTCTCCCAGCCGTTCAGCACCCGCCTGGTGGGCTGGCTGGAACTGCCCTTCACCAACCTGCCGGTGGTCAAGAGCATCTACTCCTCGCTGAAGAACTTTGCCGACTATTTCTCGCCCCACGAGAAAGACAGCCAGCAGGTGGTGCTGCTGCGCATGCCGGGACAGGAGCTGAACATGGTGGGCCTGGTGACGCGCCAGAACATGCGGGGATTGCCCCAGCCCATGGGGCAGTTGGACACGGTGGCGGTCTACCTGCCGATGGGCTACATGATCGGCGGCTACACGGTGTTCGTTCCCCGCGACTGGGTCACGCCGATCGATCTGTCGGTCGAGGCCGCCATGCGCTCGACGCTGATCGCGTGGATGGCATCCAATCGGGCCGAGGAAGGCCGGACGCCCAAACCCTCGGCCCAGGACAACAGCCCTACACAAGACTGACACCGTGCCGGGGCACAATGGCCCCATGAGCATTCGGCATCTCGACACCCTGTTTTCCCCGGCCTCGGTCGCCGTGTTCGGCGCCTCGCTGCGCCCGTCCAGCGTGGGCGGCACGGTCTGGCGCAACCTGCGCAGCGGCGGCTACAGCGGCCGCCTGTACCCGGTCAACCCGAAGCACCGGGAACTGGACCGCGTGCCCGCCTATGCCGGCGTGGCCGATCTGCCCGAAGCACCCGATCTGGCCGTCCTGTGCACACCGGCCAACAGCATCGTGCGGCTGATCACCGAACTCGGCGCCCTCGGCACCCGGGCCGCCATCGTGGTGACGGCCGGCCTGGACAAGTCACAGAAACAGGCCATGCAGGATGCCGCCCGGGTGCACACCTTGCGCATCCTGGGACCCAATTGCATCGGCATGCTGGTGCCCCACATCGGACTCAATGCCAGCTTTGCCCACATTGGTGCCAGGCCCGGTGAGCTGGCCTTTGTGTCCCAATCGGGGGCGCTGGTCACCGCCATGCTGGACTGGGCCGACGCGCGAGGCATCGGCTTTTCCCATTTTGTGTCGCTGGGTGAGCGTGCCGACGTCGACTTCGGTGACCTGCTGGACTTCCTGGGAAGCGACGCGCACACCCGCGCCATCCTGCTCTATATCGAGAGCATCGAGGAGCCGCGCAAATTCATGTCGGCGGCCCGCGCGGCAGCGCGCAACAAGCCGGTGATCGTGGTCAAGGCCGGACGCTCGGCGGCCGGCCAGCAGGCCGCGGCCTCGCACACTGGCGCGCTGGCCGGGTCGGACGCGGTGTTCGACGCCGCCATAGCCCGCGCGGGCATGCTGCGCGTGGGCACGCTGCAGGACCTGTTCCTGGCGGCCGAGACCCTGGCGCGCTTTCGCGACGGCCCTTCGAGCCGGCTGGTGGTGCTCACCAACGGCGGCGGCGCCGGCGTGATGGCGGCCGACGCGGCGGCGGCCGAAGGCGTGCCGCTGGCGACCCTGGATGCGGCCACCGTGGAAAGCCTGAACGCGGTGCTGCCCGGCAACTGGTCACACGCCAACCCGGTGGACATCATCGGCGATGCACCTGCCCCGCGCTATGTGGACGCCATCGAGGCCTTGTCGCAGGAGCGCGAGAGCGCGATCCTGTTCATTCACGCCCCCACCGCCATCGTCCCCAGTGTGGAGATTGCCCAGGCCCTGCTGCCCCGGGTGACGAAGGCGCCGCGCCGCGTGCTCGGCTGCTGGCTGGGCGATACCGCCGTCGCCGAGGCGCGCCGCCGCTTCCGCGATGCCGGCGTGCCCGACTTCGACACCCCCGAACAGGCGGTGCGTGCCTTCGGTTTCCTGCGCACCTACCGCCTGCACCAGGAAGAGCTGCTGCAGACCCCGCCCGCCCACGGGGGCGCCCCCGAAGCGGATCTGCCACGCATCCGGCGCATCGTGGACCAAGCGCTGGCCCAGGGGCGTGAGCTGCTGACCGAGCCCGAAGCCAAGGACCTGCTGGCCGCCGCCGGGCTGCCGGTGGTGCCCACGCGCACCGTGGGCCATGACGTCGCCGAAGCCGAGGCGGCGGCCGAGGCGCTGGGCTACCCGGTGGTGGTGAAAATCCTGTCGGAAGACATCTCGCACAAGTCGGACGTGGGCGGCGTTCGCCTGAACATCGGCAGCCGCGCCGAGCTGCAGCAGACCTGCCTGGCCATGCTGGATCGGGTGCGCGAACTGCGCCCGGAGGCCCGGGTACAGGGTTTCACGGTGCAACCCATGGTGCGCAAGAAACACGCGCACGAGCTGATCGTGGGCGCCAGTGTCGACCCGGTGTTCGGCCCGGTCATCCTGTTTGGCGCCGGGGGCACAGCGGTCGAGGTGCTGGCCGACCGAGCGCTGTCGCTGCCACCGCTGAACCGACCGCTGGCACTGGCGCAGATCGCGCGCACCCGGATTGCGCGGCTGTTGCGGGGCTACCGTGACGAGCCGGCGGCGGACATCGACAGTGTGGCCGACACCCTGGTGGCGATCTCGCGCCTGCTGGCCCAGGTGCCGGAAATCGCCGAGCTCGACATCAACCCGCTGTTGACCAACCACGAGGGCGCGGTGGCGCTCGATGCCCGGGTGCGTGTGTCGGCCAGCCGGCCCGCCGGCGCGGCACACTTTGCCATCCAGCCCTACCCGGAACACCTGATCGAGACCTGGACCTGGCAGGACCAGGTGCTGACGCTGCGCCCGATCCGGCCCGAAGACGAGCTTCAGCACCGGGCCTTCCTGGAGCGGCTGGACCCGGAGGACATCCGCCTGCGCGTCTTCTACAGCCGACGCAGCATCGAGCACAGCGAGCTGGCGCGGCTGACCCAGATCGACTATGCACGCGAGATGGCTTTCATCGCGACCCGGCCGACCGAAGGCGGCGGCGAGGAAACCCTCGGGGCGGTGCGCGCCACGGTGGACCCGGACAACGACACGGCCGAGTTCGGCGTCATCGTGCGCTCCGACCTCAAGGGCAGCGGCCTGGGGCATCGGCTGATGAGCAAGATGATCGCCCACCTGCGCGAACGCGGCACGCGCAGACTGGTCGGCACGGTGCTGCGGGTGAACACCGGCATGCTGGAACTTGCCCGAGCGCTCGGGTTCCAAGAAAGCACCAACCCCGCCGACCCCCAAGACCACAACACCCGGTACGTGTCCCTGGACCTGTGACCGGCATGGGCAGGTCGGGGCCACGCCTGTGAAGGACAGCTGATGACCACCTCCCCGCCCGAGCGCCGCGTTCCTGGCGCGGCCTCAGTTCATGTTTCCCGGCGCAGACTGCTCACGCGCGGCGGCGCAGTCGCCGCGACGCTTGCCCTGCCCGCCTGGATCACCCCGGCCCTGGGCGCCCCCGCGCTGCGCCCGACCCCAAGTCAGACCGAAGGGCCGTTCTACCCGCTGCAGTTGCCCGCCGACAACGACGCCGACCTGCTGGTCAACGGCGCCCTGCGCTACACACGCGGGACACCCGCCTGGGTCGAAGGGATCGTCACCGACACCCGCGGCACGCCGGTGTCGGGGGCGGTGGTCGAGATCTGGCAGTGCGACGAGGACGGCCGCTACCACCACCCGGGCGACCGGGGCCGGGCCGACCCGGCCTTCCAGGGTTTCGGTCGCATGGAAGTCGGCCGCGACGGACGCTACCGCTTTCGCACCCTGCGCCCGGCCCCCTACAGCGGTCGCACACCGCACATCCATTTCAAGGTGCGCCTGGACCGTCAGGAATTGCTGACGACGCAGCTCTATGTGGAGGGCGACCCGGGCAACACGAGGGACTTTCTCTGGCGCCGCCTGAACGAAAGTGACCGGGCGGCCCTGACGGTGCCCTTCGTGCCCGGCAGCGATGGGCTGCAGGCCCGCTTTCCCATCGTGGTTCAGGCCTGAGCCTCTTTGACCCAGGCCGGCCAGCGATGCACGTGCACCGGCGGGACAACCGGCTTGCCGCTAAGCTTTGCCTATGGATTCCCTGACACAAATTGCCCTGGGATCGGCGGTGGCCGTGGCGGTCATGGGTCGGCGCACCGCCGTCTGGAAAGCCGCCCTGTGGGGTGGCGTGGCCGGCACCCTGCCCGACCTGGACGCCTTCATCGACCACGGCGACGCCATCCTGAACATGGTGCTCCACCGGGCCGAAACCCACTCGCTGATCTACCTCACCCTGTTCTCGCCGCTGCTGGCCTGGGTCGTTTCGCGCCTGCACAGCGGTGGAGCGTGGGGGCAGCGTTTCGCCGCCGGACCGCCCCAAGGCGAAACAGCCCCCTCGGGGGGCAGCGACCCGCGCAGCGGTGGAGCGTGGGGGCTGTTCTTGCACTGGTGGCTCGCGCTCTGGCTGGTGCTGATCACCCATCCGCTGCTCGACACCATGACGGTCTACGGCACCCAGCTGCTGCTGCCCTTCACCAACCACCCCTTCGGCGTCGGCAGCGTGTTCATCATCGATCCGGCCTACACCCTGCCTCTGCTGGTGGGGGTGGTCGCGGCGCTGGTGCTGCGGCGCGAGGGTCGCGGTCTGCGCTGGAACACGGTGGGTCTGGTGCTGTCGACCGCCTACCTGGGCTGGAGCGTGGCGGCCCAGCAGATCGCCACCCAGGTGGCGCGGGCCTCGTTGCAGCAGCAGGGCGTGAGCGCCGACCGGCTGCTGGTGACGCCGGCACCCTTCAACACGGTGCTCTGGCGGCTGCTGGCCGTGACACCCACGCACTACCTGGAGGGCTACTACAGCCTGCTCGACGGACGGTCGACCGTGCGCTGGACCGCGCACGAGCGCGGCGCGGAACTCATCGAGCGGCACGGCCAGAGCGAACCGGTGGCCCGCATCGCGAACTTCAGCCATGGCTTTTTCCGGCTGCGCGAAACGCCTGACGGTCGTCTGCAGGTCACCGACCTGCGCATGGGCCAGGAACCGACCTATGTGTTCAATTTCGACGTCGGCCCGGTCGACGCGGTAGGGTCGGTGCCCGCCGATCACCGCTCCAGCCGCCCGGACACCGCCGCGGCGCTGGCCTGGCTGTGGCAGCGGGCGCGAGGCGCCGACCTGCTTCCCATGGGAGCGGCGCTGGCCGCGCCCCAGTGAACCTAGAACCGGCAGTTGATCGCTCACGTACACACGCAAGCAGTTGATCTATCTATGGAAACGGGTGATTTCTTGATTCACCGACAGGGTGAGAGCGCTGCGCACCCGATCGAGCCGCCCTCAGCCGTGCATGCGGCGTTGCGAATCCTCGCCATGGCGCAGGCCATGGCTGTGGTTCGCGCCTTGCCTGCCCGGCCGATGACGACCCGCTCGGCCGCGCCCAACTGCCGGATCTAGGTTGAATCGGCTTGGTCACACCATCAGCAGCGTGATGACGATGATCAACACGCCCAGCACCAGATTGATGCCCACCCAGGTGCGGATGGAGGCCAGGGCGGCACCACCGGCCGGCCAGTCCTGCGCCGCCACGGCGCGCGACAGGCGCTTGAACAGGGCGAACCGGATGTGACCGAAGATGGCCATCATGGCGATGCCCATAACGGCCATGAGGGTCCAGTCCAGCGGCATGTTGAAGGACAGGCCCGCCTGCACGGTTTCTTTGGCCACCCGGCCGATCATCCACAGGCCGGTGACCAGCACGATGACCACAGACACCAGGACGGCGGAAAAGAAGCGCTGAAGCGCACCGTGCATCAGCGGCACACGCTGCGGGGGCGGCAACTGCATGGCCGCCGGACGCAGGAAGAAATGGGCGAACACCATGCCGCCGATCCAGACGATGATGGCCAGGACGTGCAGCAGTTTGAGGGTGGCAAAGATCATGTGGGTATATCAGTCGGTTTTGTTCAGGAAGTGATATCGACCAGCATACCGCCGGCTTCGCGCCGCTGCAGCCGGTAGGGTGGCAAGCCCTTGAGCATGCGCCGGCCATAGGACTGGCGCAGCAGCCGCGCGTCGTAGCACACGACCACAGCCTCGTCGGTCTCGCTGCGCAGGGCCCGGCCGGTCCACTGCAGCAGGCGCGCGCCGGTGGCCGGCACGACCAGCTCGCTGAACGGGTCGCGGCCCTGGGCCTTGAGCCAGTCGGCCCGCGCCTGGCCCACCGGGTCGCTGGGCGATGCAAAGGGCAGTTTGGTGATGAACACCCATTCGCACAGCTCGCCCGGCAGGTCCAGCCCTTCGCCGAAGGACTGCAGCCCGAACAGAATGGACACCTCCCCCGCCTCGACGCGGTCGGCATGGCGCCGCAGCAGCTGGGTGCGCGAAGCCTCGCCCTGCACCAGCACGCGCTCGCGCAAGCGGCTGTGCAGGCCCCGCTCGAGCAGGTCCTGCGCGCGCTTCATCAGCGCCCGCGAGGTGAACAGCACCAGCGCACCGCGCTGCACCTGGGCCAGGTCGTCCATCAGCAGGTCCAGCATTTCACGGCTGTAGCCCTCCACGTCCTTGGGGTCGTGCTGCGTCTGCACCACCACCAGGCGCCCCTGGCGTGCGTGGTCGAATGGGCTCTGCACCTCGCGCACCCGCACCGCGTCGTCGTAGGCCAGACCGTTTTCGTGCAGGAAATGGTCGAAGCCGCCGCAGGTGACCAGCGAGGCCGAGGTCGCCACCGCGGCACGCACCCGATTCCAGAGCTGGCTGCGCAGCAGGCTGCCCGGGTTGAGCGGGCAGGCGTGGGCGCTGAGCGTGACCATCCCGTTCTGGATGCCGGCCTCCAGCCACTTGGCCAGCGGCGCCTGACCCGTTTCCGGTGCCTGCAGCCACAGTTCGGCGGTCGCACTCATGTGCTGCAAACGGGGGGCCAGTGCGCCGATGCGGCTGTAGAGCTGGGCACAACGGGACGCCTCGCCCGGGTTGTCGCGCGCCTTGGCCTTGAGCTCGGTGGCCAGGTGTTCCAGCAGCTTGAGCAGGGCCCCGGCCCGGGTGGCGATCTGGCCGACGGTGTCCAGCCAGTCGGCTGGCAGGGCCCCACCCTCGAAGCGCTCGGTCGCCTTGGGCACGGTGAAATCAAAGCCGCTGGCGCCGTCGCGGCCGTTGCGCGGGCGCATGCCGCCCTGGCGGCCTGACAGGGCCAGCCACTCGGGCGACTCGGCCAGGCGGGCCATGGCACGGCGCGCGAGGTCGGCCTGGGCCGCCTTGAGCTCGCTGGCCAGCGTGGGCACATCCACACCCGGCACATAGGCCATGGCGCCGGCCACGTCGCTGACGGCCCGGGGCAGCTTGTCCAGCCAGGCGCCGTGCATCAGGTCCATGCTCTCGGTGAACTGGCCCTGGGCCACGCTGCCCAGATGGTGGGCCTCGTCGAACACCAGATAGCAGTCAGACGGATCGGGCAGCGCATGCAGACCCAGCGTGGACAGCAGCAGGTCGTGGTTGACCACAATCACCTGGGCCTGGGCCAGACGGGCTCGCGCCTGGAAGTAGCTGCAGCCCTGATAGCTCGGGCAGTGGCGCGCGGTGCAGGTGTGGCGCTCGGCCGCCACCGGCGCCCACAAGCCGGGTGAAGGTGGCTCGGCCAGGCGGTCACGGTCACCGTCCCAGTCGCCCTGGTCCAGCATCTGGCCCCACTGGCTGTAGGCGCGGGCTTGCTCGGCCCAGGCACGCTCCAGCGCATCGCCCGGGGCGGGCTCACCGGCTTGCGCCTCCCCGAACAGCTCGGCCGTGGCGGCATCGCCGCCGGCCAGCTGGTCCAGCTTGAGGCGGCAGACGTAACGCCCGCGTCCCTTGGCGAGGGCGAAAGCAAAACCTTGCGGCAGTACCGCGGCCAGCGCCGGCAGGTCCTTGGCCATCAGCTGTTCCTGCAGGGCCACGGTGGCGGTGGAGATCATGACCCGCTTGCCCTGGGTCAGCGCCAGCGGAATGACGGTGGCCGCATAGGCGGCCGACTTGCCGACGCCGGTGCCCGCCTGCACCACGGCGATGGCCCGCTCGCCGGACGCGGGTGTGGGCACCGGTTCGCCCTTCTCGGGTTTGGGTGGCCAGTCGACCGTGCTCAAGGTCTCGGCGATGTGAGCCGCCATCTCGCGCTGACCCGAGCGGGACCGAAAGCCCGGCAGGCGCGCCACCACATGGTCGAAGGCGCCCAGGGCGAGTGCCTCACGCGCCAGCGGGCCGCTGGGAGCGGTCGCGGCGTCGTCGGGGTCGGCAAGGGATTCGGGCATGTCGGTGGGAAAACGCGGGAAAGCAGCGGGTGATTGTCGCCGCAGTGGATGGGCATCGTGGAACCCCAGAAGACCAGGAGACTCCCACCCAGTTGATGCTGCAATGCACAATAAGACCATGACATCCGCACGCCACCCCACCCGCCCGTCACGCCGCGCGAGCCGCCAGGAGCGCCATCTGATCGACCTCGCCCTGCAGGGCGGTGGCTCGCACGGCGCCTTCACCTGGGGGGTGCTCGACCGTCTGCTGCAGGACGAAAGCCTGGAGATCGCGGGCGTCAGCGGCACCAGCGCAGGCGCCATGAACGCGGTGGCCCTGGCCGCCGGCCTGATGGAAGGGGGTCGGGAGGGCGCACGCGAAAGCCTGGGCCGCTTCTGGCGCCGGGTGGCCAAGACCTCGCCTTTTCACGCACTGGAAATGGGTCCGCTGGCCAGCTTCTGGGGCCCGGACAACCCCTGGCTGGCCGCCTGGACTGCGCCCTGGCGACAGGCCGCCAGCCTGCTGGGCAGCCAGCTCTCGCCCTACCAGCTCAACCCGCTGAATCTCAACCCGCTGCGCGACGTGCTGAACGAGACCATCGACTTCGACAAAGTCTGCGGCTGCCACAAGACGCAGCTGTTCATCGCCGCCACCCAGGTGCGCACCGGGGCCTTGCGCACCTTCCGCCAGCACGAGCTGAGCGTCGATGTGGTGCTGGCCTCGGCCTGCCTGCCGCTGCTGTTCCAGGCGGTGGAGATTGAGGGCGAAGCCTATTGGGACGGTGGCTACGCTGGCAACCCGACGCTGCTGCCCCTGATCAACGAGAGTCCGGCCGACGACCTGTTGCTGGTGCAGATCAACCCCAGCCTGCGCGAGGAGCTGCCCACGCGGGCCGACGCCATCCTGGACCGCATCAACGAGGTCACCTTCAACGCCAGCCTGCTCAAGGAAATGCGCTCGATCGCCTTGCTGCAACAGCTGATCGCCGATGAGGGACGACCCGGCCACCACTACCGCAACCCGTTGTTCGCCCGCGTCGAGGCGCTCAAGGTGCACCGGGTCGACGGCGGCGAGGCGCTGGCAGCGCTGGGCGCCGGCACCAAGACCCAGACCCAGTGGCCCTTCCTGTCCATGCTGTTCGACCGCGGCGTCGAGGCGGCCGACCGCTGGCTGCACGCCCACCGGAGCCACATCGGCCAGCGCAGCACGCTGGACCTGGTCAAAACCTTTGGCGCCTGAGGAGCACCCCGTGACCGGCATTCTGGGCATCCTGCTGGCGCTGGGCCTGCTCATGGCGCTGGCCTACCGCGGCATCAGCGTGCTCATCCTGGCGCCGCTGATGGCTCTGCTGGCGGCCTTGCTGAGTCCCGGCACGCCGCTGCTGGCCAGCTACACCCAGGTCTTCATGCCGGCGCTGGGCGGTTTCATCGTCGCCTTCTTCCCGCTGTTCCTGCTGGGCGCGGTGTTCGGCAAGCTGATGGAAGACTCGGGCGCCGCCCGGGCCATCGCCCACGGCATCGTGGCGCGGCTGGGCGCGCAGCGCGCCATTCTGGCGATCGTGCTGGCCTGTGCCGTGCTGACCTATGGCGGTGTCTCGCTGTTCGTGGTGGCCTTCGCGGTCTACCCGGTCGCAGCCGCGCTGTTCCGTCAGGCCAACATTCCCAAACGCCTGATTCCGGGCACGATCGCGCTGGGTGCATTCACGTTCACCATGACCGCGCTGCCGGGCACCCCCGCCATCCAGAACGCCATTCCCATGCCCTACTTCGGGACCACGCCGTTTGCAGCGCCCGGGCTGGGCCTGATCGGCGGCGCCGTGATGGCGATGGTCGGCCTGCTGTGGCTGCAACGTCGCGCCCGTCTGGCCCGGGCGGCGGGCGAGGGATACGGCGCACACGACGAACCTGGGCAGCCTGCGGCACCGGATCCGACCGGCTCAGGCACAGGCGGCGGCCTGTGGCGCGCCCTGGCCCCGGTGGCCCTGGTGATTGCGCTGAACTACCTGCTGGCCACCTGGTGGCTGCCGGCGCTGGACACCGGCTACCTGGCCGAGGCCCGGTACGGTGCGACCGACATCGACCGCGTGCGGGGCATCTGGGCCGTGATCATCGCCCTGTCCGCTGCGATTGTTCTGCTGCTGGTGCTGCAGCGGCAGTGCCTCTTGCATATCGGCCGAACACTGGAACAAGGCGCCAGCGCCTCGGTCATGCCGCTGCTCAACACCGCCTCCCAGGTCGGCTTCGGAGCGGTCATCGCCTCGCTGGCCGGGTTCGCGCTGCTGCGCGACGCGGTGCTGGGCATCGCCCCGGACAACCCGCTCATCTCGATGTCGATCGCAGTCAACATCCTGGCCGGCATCACCGGCTCGGCCTCGGGCGGCATGAGCATCGCCCTGCAGACCCTGGGCGAGACCTGGCTGGCGATGGGACAGGCCGCCGGCATCGCGCCCGAGCTGTTGCACCGGGTGACGGCGATTGCCACCGGCGGGCTGGACGCACTGCCCCACAACGGCGCGGTCATCACGCTGCTGGGCATCTGTGGGCTCAGCCACCGGCAGTCCTACACCGACATCCTGGTGGTGGCGGTTCTGATTCCACTGCTGGCCCTTGCGGCGGTGGTGCTGCTGGGTTCGGCGCTCGGGTCGTTCTGAAGCGCACCGAGGGACTCAGGCGGCCGACTGGGGCAGACTGAAGCGGAACGACGCTCCTTGGCCAGGAACACCCTCGGCACTCACCGCACCGCCGTGCCGCTCCACGATGCGTTTGACCGTGGCCAGGCCAACGCCTGAGCCCTCGAATTCGTGATGGGCGTGCAGGCGGCGGAACGGCTGAAACAGCTGCTGGACATAGGCCATGTCAAAGCCGGCACCGTTGTCCTGGACCACAAAAGTGTGCAGTCCCGAGGCCGTGGACTCCCGGCGCAGCGATATGCGCGCCTGGGGATTCTGCCCGGTGTACTTCCAGGCATTGCCCAGCAGGTTCTGCAGCACCGCGCGCACCAGCACCGGGTCGGCCTCCGCGCGCAAACCTTCTTCAATCTGCCACTCGACACGGCGCCGGGAATGGTTGCGGTCCAGTTCGGAGGCGATGTCCGTGGCCATCGCGCTGAGGTCGACCGGTGACACCTTCAGGGTGGCGCGGCCGAGCTGGGTCATCGACAGCAGGTCGGTGATCAGTTGCCCCATGCGTTTGGCCCCCGCCTGGATGCGCCGAAGGTGCGATCGACCGGTCTCGTCCAGGCGCGCGGCCTGGTCCTCCTCGAGCAGGCTGGCAAACCCATGGATGCTGCGCAAGGGTGTGCGCAGATCGTGGGCCACGCTGTAGGCAAAACTCTCCAGCTCGGCATTGAGCATGGCCAGGTCCCGGGTGCGCGCATGGACGCGCTGTTCCAGTTCACCGGTCAGTGTTTCCAGCTGCTCCTGGCTGCGGCCCACCCGGCCCAGCAGAATCATGATCAGGCCACCTCCGGCGACAAACAGGCCCGAAAGCAGCAGCTTGAACGCCCAGTCCCGCTGCATGAGGGCCTGCAGGGGCGCCAACACGCCTTCGTCCGACAGACCGACCACGGTCACCAGCCCGCTGTCGGACAGCCGGTGCCAGCCGGCGGTGCGCCAGCGGGCATCGAGAGGGCTTTCGAAACGGAAAACACCGGCCTCGGCCAGCCCGTCGAGCAGAAACGGACGGTCTGCGGGCACCTTGTGCGACATGACGCCCGTGTTGTTCGCGCTGTGCGCCAGCAAGTCGCCATCGGGGTGCACCAGGGAGACGATGTCTGTCGGCCTGAGCGACAGCTCGGCCAGGCGACGGGCCACATGTTCGGTGGACACCAGCAGGTGCACCGAGCCGTCGAACACCCCCTCGCGCAGCACCGCCCGGCTGACGATGAACACCCAGCGACCGGACAGCCGGGACTGCACCGGCGTGCCCACCAGCATCTGCTGCGGTGCGGTGCGCTGGGCCTGGAAGTGCGGTCGGTCACCGACAAAAACACCCGACTCAGCACCCAGGCTGTTGTAGACCACATGACCGCTGGCGTCCACCACCGACACATAGTCCACAAAACCTTCCGGCAGGGTTTGGAGTGTTTCCTGAGCCAGCAGGGCGAACTCGGACACATCGGTGACCTGAAGCCAGTCGCGTCGCAGGCGCTGCAAGGCTGTGTCAAGCGAGCTGAGCAGGCCGCCAATCTGCCCGGCCATCGCATCGGCCAGTTGAAGGCTGCGTTGCTCGGCCGCGGCAAAGGCCTGTTGCTTCAGCAGTGTTCGTGCCCGATCGGCCTGCCACCAGAGTCCCGCCAGCGAGAGCCCGGTGAGCACCGCCACCAGCAGCATCAATGCACGCATGCGCTTCATGCTTGGAAACGTCCCCAACGACAGTGGGCGCCCTCGAGGGTGCGCGTGAAATCGACAAACTCTCCGAGCATACGGGCAGGGAGACAAACCACACAAGCTGTGCCGCCCCTATCCGCATGTGCGCGGTCACAGTGACACCCCCTTGTGTTCCATGCACACCACACCAGTCAGACCAGAATGCCCTCAGGTCCTTGGCGGCGCAGCCGCACCCCATGCCCGGGTCGGCTACCATCGCGCCATGTTTGCCCTTGATGCCGACCAGACCCGCGACGCCTTGCCCTTCGAGCCCCTGATCGCCGCCCTGCGCGAGCGTTTTCGCAGCAGCACCTGCGAGGTGCCGGCGCGACATGTGCACGAGATCGGCTCACCCGGCGGTCCCCGCTTCACCTCGCTTCTGATGCCGGCCTGGCAACCCGGTCAGCACTACGGCGTAAAAATCATCAACATCGCGCCCGGCAACGCCGCCCTTGGTCTGCCCGGCCTGCACGGCAGCTACCTGCTGTTCGACGGCGCCACCGGCGTGCCGCTGGCGGCATTGGACGGCACCGTGCTCACGGCCCGTCGCACCGCGGCCGCGTCGGCCCTGGCCGCGTCCTTCCTGGCGCGCGAAGACGCACGCCACCTGCTGGTGGTCGGGGCTGGTGCCGTGGCCGCCCTGCTGCCACAGGCTTACCGCTGTGTGCGCGACATCGACCGCGTTTCCGTGTGGGCCCGCCGGCCCGAACAGGCCCAGGCCCTGGCCAGGCAATGGCTTGCCGAGGGCCTGCCCGCGCAGGCCGTCACCGACCTGCGCGCGACATGCGCCGAAGCCGACATCGTCAGCTGTGCCACCCTGGCCACCGAACCGGTGGTCCAGGGTGCCTGGCTGCCCCCCGGATCGCACCTGGACCTGATCGGCAGCTTCACCCCGGCCATGCGCGAAGCCGACGACGCCTGCTGGGTCGATGCACGCGTCTTTGTGGACACGGAAGAGGCCTTGCTCAAGAGCGGCGACCTGCTCGGCCCCCTGCGCCGCGCGGTCCTGCGCGCCGACGAGGTGCGCGGCACCCTGGGTACGCTGTGCAAGGGCGTGGCCACCGGCCGCAAGTCCGACAGCGAACGCACCGTGTTCAAGTCGGTCGGTACGGCACTGGAAGACCTGGCCGCTGCCGTGATGGCACTCCAGCGTTGCGCGGCCACATAGCACCCTGGCCAGACATTTCCTCAAAGTCCCGAAAGCCCCGCTGTTGACACCTTGTGTCCGTTGCGCACCAGGCACGACGCTCACATAATGTTTCGATGTCAGATGCCGGGCCCCGCCCTGTTGCAGCAACAGCGCCACCTTTTGATGACCTCGCGCATTACCTGCCGGGCGCTGTTTTCCGTTACCGCACGAACCCCGACGGGGTTCGTCGGCTCGAGTACATGTCGCCTGCCTGCCTGGACATCTGGGAGCTGTCCCCGGACGTTCTGGAACAGGACATGGGCGCTCTGTGGTCCATGGTGGATCCGGCAGACCTGGAGCCGATGCGCCGAAGCGTCGACGAATGCGCCAGCCGCCTGACCGACTGGGATCATCAGTGGCGTATCACCACCCCGTCGGGCCGGAAGAAGTGGCTGCACGGCATGGGGCGCCCGACGCGGGACTCGGACGGCTCCCTGCTGTGGCATGTGTTCGTGATCGACCAGACCAACAGCCTGGCGGCGCAAGAGAGTCTGCATCTGAGCGAAGAACGGTTTCGACGCCTCATCGAGGCGATTCCGAATGTGGCTGTCCAGGGGTATGACGCCAGGCTGGTCTGCCGCTTCTGGAACGGGGCCTCGACCCGACTGTATGGCTACAGCGAGCAGGAGGCGGTGGGACGAAACCTGTTGGACCTGATCATCCCCGAAGCCATGCGGGCCAACGTGGTTGCGGCCACCCGGCAAATGCTGGAAACCGGCGAGGCCATTCCTTCAGCGGAGCTGCGTTTGCTGCACAAGGACCGCTCCGAGGTCCATGTGTTTTCGGGGCACGTGCTGCTCGGACACCGGGGCGAGGACCCCGAGTTCTTCTGCATCGACTTCGACCTGTCCGAAAGGCAGCGAGCGGAAGACGCCCGGCAACTGCTGCAGTTCCAGCTGCGCGAGGCCCAGAAAATGGAGGCCCTGGGCACCCTGGCCGGGGGTATCGCCCACGATTTCAACAACATCCTGGCGGCCATTCTGGGCAACACCTCGCTGGCCATCGAGGATTGTCCGGAGGGCAGCCCGGTTCGAACCAGCCTGCGGGAGATCCAGAAAGCCGCCCGTCGCGCACGGGCGGTGGTGCAGCAGATTCTTGCCTTTGCCCGACGACAGGAGGCCCAACGTGGCCTGGTCGATCTTTCTGCCATTGCCGACGAGGTGCTGTCGCTGCTGCGGACCGCCGCACCGCCCGGCGTCTCCATTGCCCTGACCGCCGACCACGGCTTGCCCGCCGTGTCGGGCGATGCCACCCAGCTGGAGCAGGTGTTGCTCAACCTCGGCACCAATGCGGTCCAGGCGGTCAGTGGTCGCCCCCAGGCCAGAGTGCAGATCACCCTCTGCCCCAGCCCGTGTCCGCACGACGCACAGGCGGACGTGTGGCAAGTGCTGGCATCGTCTGCTGCACAAGGTCAGCCCGGGGTTCTCATCCGGATCACCGACAATGGCCTCGGCATGAGCCCGGAAACGGCTGAACGCATTTTCGAGCCTTTCTACACGACCAAACCACGCGGCCAGGGCACGGGACTGGGTCTGGCAGTGGTGCACGGCATCCTGAAGGAGCACGATGCCAGCCTGGCACTTCACACCCGAGAGGGCATCGGAACCTCGTTCGACATATGGATGCCCGCCAGCGACCAATCGGCCGAGTCGGAGGCCGTTGCTGACCAGGAACCCACTGCCCAGGAGAAGGACACGGCAGGCCACCACGTGCTGTACGTGGACGACGACCCACTGCTCACCGACCTGGTCGAGCGGCAGCTCAGCCGGTCCGGCTACCGGGTGACCACCCTGGCAGACCCGTCGGACGCCTTGAGACGACTGCAGGACGGCGCCGAGACCTTCAACATCCTGATCACCGATCACAACATGCCACAGATGTCCGGCCTGAACATGGTGGCTGACGTTCGCCGGGTACAGCCCCACTTGCCCATCATCCTGACCTCGGCCGTGGTGACGGACGACCTGCGATCGCAGGCGGCAATGGCAGGTGTTGCGCTGGTGCTCGAAAAGGCAGGACCATCTCACCAGCTTCTGGACGCGGTGGCCCAGGGTCTTGGGCGCACCCCGCCTCCCTGAGACCGCCAGGCCAGGCGATGCAGCGGTGCTGCGGGCTGGCTGTCGTTGCGGCGAGCGCAAGCCAGACCGCAGTGCGGCGACCGGCTTCAGGAAACCACGAGCCGCTCCAGCACGCCAGGGCGGGCCGAGTGGCGGGTGAGTGCGTCCAGCCGCTCCAATTCCACCTGCGCCCGCCGCGTGCCATACACCGCAGACCTGAGCCAGACCAGTTCGGCCTGCAGGGCATCTTCATCGGTCAGATGGCAGAACCAGACCCGGCCATCGGCATCCCAGCGGTATCCCCGGCCTTTGAGCACGTCCTTGCTCTCGAAAGGTGCCCCTGTGGCGCGCAGCTTGTAGCTTGGCCGCTGGGCTGCCCGCAACAGGCGGCCCATGCCGGAGCTGGTGTCACCGTCGCCGCCACACGCTGCACACAGCACCTGCAGCAAGGCATGACAGTCCACCAGCGCACGGTGCGCGTCGTAGAACCAGCCCTGGTCCTGTGCCAGGGCAGAGAGCTTGGCCGACTCGGCACCCAGAGCCTTCCAGTCGATGTCGGCGAACGAACAGCCCCAGGGCTTGTCGGCAAAGGCCGGGAAGCGCGCTTCCAGAAACGGCCGGTCGAACCCGGCGTTGTGCGCCACCACCAGATCGGCGCGCTGCAGCAGGGCCAGTACCTGGGCGTCGTCGAGGCGGTGTCCGCGAACCATGTCGTCATCGATGCCGGTGACCTGGCGGGCCACCTCCGGAATCGGCATGCCCGGGTCCTCGAAGCCTTCGAAGCTTTCCACCGGGCCAAACGGACGACCGGTGGTGGCGTCCACCGACACCAGCAGCATCGCCAGTTCGATGATTTTGTCGCTCGCGTGGGACAGGCCCGTGGTCTCGGTGTCGAGAATCAGCACGCGCAGGCTCTGCACCGTGGGTCCCCGCGCGTCGGGCGGGGTACCATGGTCGGTGACCGGCACCAGGCGGCGCAACACCCGGTAATCCGGATGCGCCTGCAGGCGCTGCGCCATGTCTTCCAGCGTCAGGCCGGTGCCGGCCGCTGGCAAGATTGCATCGACCGAAGGCACGGCCGGGTCGGTCGGTGTGAATTCGAAACTGAGCTGAGTCATGGGCGCTATCCGGTCACAATACACGCGGGCTCGGCCCCCAAAGCTCTGCCGGGCTGCAGATCCATGGTCACACGCAAAGTGCCATTCACGACACGGCCTCGGTCATAGCGTGAATCGCGGCAAGTGTTTCAACCCATGGCCGTTGCTGCGGCGGGTCCAACAACCGTTCAGGCGTGTCAAAAGGCCCTTGCCCGTGACGCGCTGCGACACCGGGGTCTTCTGGGTGAGGTTGACCAATCCTTGATTATCTGCCACCCGACATGAAGCGACACTGGTGCTCACCGCGCCGCCCTCCGCAACAAACATCGGGGTACCATAGAGAACGCCCGGGTGCTGCACGCCTGGAATAGCCAGACAGCCAGAACGAATGCCCGTCGAAGACAAAGCCTCTCGCAGCCGCAGGCCTGCATCACCGGTTCGACTCACGCCCCATGCGCCGATGGGCGACCAGCGGTTTCATCAACTGCTGAACGCACTGGGCAAAGCCTATGCCAGTGCCGACGCGGGCTCTGAACAACGCAAGGTGGCCAGGGAGCGTGAACAGCAGCGGGCGCAGTGGCTGGCTGAACGTGAGGCCGCCATTCTTGAGATCGTGGATCTGATGCACCGCCACAAGCTGGGTCTCGACGATCTGGCCTGAGAGGCTGAGAGGGAAACGGTCAAGTCCGCCTTGCCCCCCAACCACCGCCTGCGGCGTTGCAAATTCGCGCCGTAGCCCGAGCTACGGCTGTGCTTTGCGCCTTGCTGGCGGCGCTTTGGGGTGCCCTTTCGGGCACGCCCAACTCCCTCTCAGCCTTCTGAGTCTGCACTGACCGGCCGGCGACACCTGTCAAGGCCGGGGTCGTGCCCCTGCCGGCCAACGAACCAGGTTCAGCACATTGCCAGCCAGAATCAGCCCGACGCCCAAGGCCGTGAACAGATCCACCCGCTCCGAGTACGCCAGCCAGCCGACCAGTGCGGTCAGCGGAACGCGCAGGAAGTCCATCGGGACGACCACTGTGGCATCGGCATGCTGCATGGCCCTGGCAAAGCAGTAGTGCGAGTAGGTGCCGCAGAACGCCACCACCACCACCCAGCCCCAGACCTGCGCCGAAGGCCATTGCCAGACCATGAGCGCCGGCACCAGCCCGATCACACTCTGGATCACCAGCATCCAGAAGCTGATGGCGACGGCCGCGTCGGTGCGGGTCAGGGACTTGACCAGCACGACCGAGACCGCGAAGCCCAGCGCGGACGCCAGTGCAATGAGCTGTCCGGCATCCAGTTCACCTGCGCCGGGTCGCACGATCACCGCCACGCCCACCAGCCCCAGCAGCACGGCGAACCACTTGCGGCCGCTCATGCGCTCACCCAGGAACAACACCGCCAGGGCGGCCGCCCAGATCGGCATGGTGAACTCGATGGACACCACCTGCGCGAGGGGGATCAGGGTCAGCGCCAGAAACCAGCCGTATTGCGCGGCATAGTGAACGGCGTTGCGCAGCATGTGCTGAGGCAGGCGTTCGGTCCTGACCGCAGAGACGCCCCCTGCAGCACGCACGAGGGGCCAGAGCATGGCCATGCCCAGGGTGGAGCGCAATAGCATGATCTGAAACACCGACAGCTCGCGCGCGGCCTCGCGTCCGGCCACGGCGATCACCACCATGAGCGTCAGCCATCCGGCCATCCATCCTGCGGCGCGAACGGTCGATGCATTGGTGCGGGCTTCCATTGAGAGGAGCATAGCTTGTCGCCCGCCCCTGGAACGCGCTGGCAAGGGACCTGCCAGGGCCCGGCCGGACGCCTCAACGCATCCATGCCGTACCCTGCCTGCTGACCACCCGGTCAGACGGAGTTTTCTGCGTGGGGAGTCGCCTTCGACTGCGGCATGGGTCTTGGAAGAAACCCATGCAAGTCATTGATGGTGGCGCGGCTGGCGGGGATCGAACCCACGACCCTTGGCTTCGGAGCCTTCAAAACCATCCGGTATGTCAGATGGTTTTGAGTTGTACTGTGCGTCGCAGTGAGACGTCTTTAGAGGGAAGACAGCCACAACATGAAGCTTGACAACGGGACGGCGGGTGACCTATTGCCATCACTTAATGTCCACTTTACGTAGATCAGCTTGATTTGTCCAGTCATGCCCTTCATGCATGGGATGACCATCGGTCCGATTCAACAAGTGCATAAGCAGGACTTCCACTCAAAACACAATGAATGGCAGATCTCGTCGAGCGGGTGATCACGAAGTTTTGCGTCGACCACCCCAAGCGCAATCTCCTAGCGTTCGTGTACGGTCACCTTGGCCAGCACGACCTGCTGCGCGCGCGGACCGACGCAGGGAAGTGCCTGATGCTGGCCTGCCTCAACCTCGTGGAGTGCGAGGCCTACATCGGTGCACAGTAGCAGTCCAACTGAGCTGCGTGCGGCCGGGCAAGATGGGTTGACTGGACGCTAACCAGTCTCGTACTCGCTCTGTCGGCCAGGATCGGTCCCAGGAGGCTTATCTCGCGCCTCATTCCCCTCCGGGCATGCCAGCTCTGTTTTGCGCATCGCTAGTGATCTGCTTTCCCTCAAAAGGGGGGTGTTGCTTGTCATGCGGTTCGGTTAAATTGACCCTATCGCAGTGTTCAGATAGCTGGCATGCCCATCACGAAGTTCAGAATGCAGGTCGTGCGTCAGTTGTGCATTAATGAACAATCAGGTCTGGACATGAAGTACCTTACGGGAAGGGAATCATGACAAGTCGTTCTCGGAAGCAAGCTGACGTCTTTCGCAGCGTCAAGGGACATGTGCGCGCCATAACTGGCCTCAGGCGCTTCGAAACCGGCGCGGTCCAGCCGCTGCAACAGGTGGTATACGACGGCGACACCATACAAGTGAATCTACAGGGTAGCGGCTCGTTGCGTTTCCTTGGAATCGACACGGCTGAGCTGCGACTGAATAACCGCTTGCTAGACCATCCGCAGATGGTTGCCCGCTTTGCCGACCCATCGATTCTGGACATCCCCGGCATCGAATTGGGGCTGCGTACGTATCTGTCCACGCGGATCGGGCCTGACACTGGGCCGAACCAACTGCGCCATGCTAGAAATGGACAGCAGGCACTTGAAGCAATGGTCCGAACTGACATGGCCGCCCTTGGGGCAACCCCTGACAGCTTTTCGGTCTATCTGGAGTTCTCTTACGAAGTATTTGACAGCCACGGCCGCTGCCTCGTCTTCGTCAATCGCTATCAAGCTGGCACTGCGACATCCAGCCCGCGTCCGCTCTCCTATAACGAGCGTATGCTGCAAACAGGGATGTCGCTTCCGTTCTTTATCTGGCCGAACACCGCTCCCTTCCGTGATGCAAAAACCGTCATCGACGCGGTGCCCCAGCCTGGCGAGCTGGGAAAGCTCGCAACGCGTGGCAAGCTGGCTGCGGCTCGCCAAATGGTCAAGACGGCGCGCGCTGCCGCGACGGCCGGGGATGGGACTGTGTTCGACCCAGCTGATCCTCAAACACTCGAGGGCTTTGAGCTGCGCTTCTTGCATCGTGGCGTCCTGCCCAATCGTGGCGTGATCGACCTGTCGCGCCGGACCGACACCATTTTGCGCCCGCAGAACTACCATTTGATCCCGCTGCCCGAGGATCGGCTGTTCGTCCCGGCCGAATTCGTGCCAGCATTTGTCGCGCGGGGATGGAAACTCGAGGGCTGGTGAACCCGCATGGTAAAAGGTCTAGCAGGCCGTTGAAGAATCCCCCGCTGGCGCCCGCGTCGGGCGCTACGAATTGAAGTCATCGGCGTCAGTTCCCAGGAAGCGCTTTACTACAACGTGATGGTCAAGGGTGCCTGCCGGGCAGCGTCTCAAGCCTGATCGACTTGAGGCTGTGGCGTCCGACTGGCAGGCCGTCGCAGCAGCAGCTGCCGGCCGGGGGGCGCCTGTTCCTTACCAGGACGCAGTTCGGGCACATGCACGTGATGCGGCCGCCAGGCTTTCTTTGCGTGACTCGGCGTTGAAGCTGTCCGCACTGTGGCCAGCGGATCGTCAGCACCTTGGATCACTATCTACCCGAGTCCGAATACGCCATCTGTTGCGGCAACCCACGGGACAGTCTGGGCAAGCATTCCGGTGACGTGTGGCGGCAGTTTGCCGGTCGCCTCAATGAGCTTGATGATTTTTTTCATGTCGGGCCTTTGTGACTCGCGCTCTCGCGGCTGATTTCTCAGTTCTTTCGCGCGTAGTGATCTGGTTTCCGCGTTCCCGCGTGGCAGGAACAGTGACATGCTTGTCACGACTCTTCAAACCCTACAGGGGGTTTTGAGTTGGAGGTCTACAGCAGTTCGCTGCGCTGACCTCCGCAAGGCAACCAGGCGTGGCCGTTGGTTTGCATATGGTATGACAGAAACATTCGCACTTAGTTGGTGCGTGACTTCGCTTAGTTTCGGATTGGCCGAAGGCCGTAGCGTGCAGTCCTTCGGACTGGTGGCCGCTCGCCGCGAGGCGGCTTTTGCGTGTGTGTGACGGGTCCGCCGTGGTTTCCGTGCTTGCCTGAGTTGTCGCCTTGGCCGGTGACTTTGCTTCGGGCCTGTCAGGGGTCGGCGCGGTGCGCCTGCAAGGGTGCGTTTCTCCAGGTACTCACCCGGTTGCTTGTAGACTGTTTCATGGTGGTTGAGCCTTTCTCAGGTTCGATGGTTTTGGTGTCGTAGCCCCCATTGTGAGGACCAGCGACGGTTCAACCACCAACTCTCAACCTTCAACTACGAGCGGGACATCGCCGTTTTGACGGATTCCCCGTCCTGCAGCACGCGTGCAACCGCCTCTCTGTTCGGGTGCTTGGTGTTGCCGTGTATACGTATGTTGACACGATTCGTCAGCGTTGAAACACTGGAGTCAACACTCTGGAGAGAGAGAGAGAGAGCGCATGAGTACGTCACCATCACACATTTTCGCCTGGGGAAATGGCCTTGCGCTGCGGCTCACGAAGCCGATGGCCAAGACTGCCGGCGTAGCCGAAGGTTCGCCTGTGCGCGTCACGGTCAAGCCTGGCCGGATCGTGATCGACATCGATGTGGAGCCTACTCTGGACCAGATGCTGGCGGCCTTCGATCCGCAGAAGCACGGGAGTGAGGTCATGTCGGATCGTCCGGTGGGCATGGAGGCGTTTGCCAATGGCGACACGTAAATCCGCGCTGTGGGTGCCTAAGCGGGCCGAGATCATCTTCATCCAGTTCTATCCGGCTAATGGTGAACAAATGCCAGGCAATCATCCGATGCTGGTGATTTCGACCAAGGCTTTCAAAGAGCGCACGCGCTTGGTTGTCGGCTTCCCAATGACGCACGTCGAGCGCCACAGGACAACCCCTTTGATCCAAGGTAGCACCAAGTCAGATCAGAGGGCCATCTGGCTCCTGATGCCGGAAAACCTTCGGGACTTGCATACGCAGGCATGGGATGCGCTCCCAGCAAAAGGAGCCAAATCATGCGTTTGAACCGCCCCGGGTTTCGCGGAGGCTCCTTCGCTAGAGAATGGAGCCAAGATGAGAAAGTCACCGAAGTTTTCACCCGAGATGCGCGAGCGCGCGGTACGCATGGTTCAGGAGCACCGCAGCGAG
>JAUVWL010000043.1 GCA_030604135.1 Burkholderiales bacterium
CCACCCAGACCCGGCCCTTGAGGACCCGCTTGTGAATCGCCTTGCACTCCTCCAGCACCGGCGCGTATACGCTGCCGGTGAAGATGGCGCGCAAGGGCTCACGAATCGCGGTCTTCCAGCTGGCACGCAGGGAATAATCCTGCAGCTGCTCGAAGAAGCTGCGGCCGGTGTCGGGCTGGGTGGTGTCGAGCCCGTCCATCCACTGCTGCCACTGGCTGCGCACGTCGCGTATCACGGTCAGCGCGCGGTCGATGTGCTCCTGCAGCGTGTCGGGGCTGGGCATTTCGCCGGCCTCTTCCACCTTGCCCAGGGGCAGGTTGCCGCGCTGGAAAAAGGCTTCCAGTTCGTGGGCCAGCTTGATCTTGTTGCGCAGGCTCAGCTCGATATTGATGCGCTCGATGCCCAGTGTGTACTCGCCCATGCGGGGCAGCGGAATGACCACGTCCTCGTTGACCTTGAAGGCGTTGGTGTGCTTGCTGATGGCCGCCGTCTTCTTGCGGTCGGCCCAGAACTTTTTGCGCGCCTCGGGGCTGACGGCGGTGAAGCCCTCGCCGGCTCGGGCATTGGCCATGCGCACGACTTCGCTGGCGGCGCGGGCCACGGCGTCCGGGTCATCGCCCACGATATCGCCAATCAGCACCATCTTGGGGAAGCCACCCCGCTTGCTCTTGGTGGAATAGCCCACGGCGCGCAGGTAGCGGTCGTCCAGATGCTCCAGCCCCGCCAACAGCGTGCCACTGCGCTTCTGTTCGGCAAACATGAAGTCCTTGATCTCGACGATCGAGGGCACGGCTTCCTTGGGGTTGCCAAAAAACTCCAGGCACACAGTGCGCGTGTGCTCGGGCATGCGGTGCACCACCCAGCGGGCGCTGGTGATGAGGCCGTCGCAGCCCTCTTTCTGGATGCCCGGCAGGCCGCTCAGGAACTTGTCGGTCACGTCCTTGCCCAGACCTTCCTTGCGGAAGGTCTTGCCCGGGATGTCGAGTCGCTCGGTACGCAGCAAGGTCTTGCCGTCGGCCTTGAAATACTGCAACTCGAAGCTGGCGACCTCGGCGTCGTGGATCTTGCCCAGGTTGTGGCCCACGCGGGTCACGGTCAGCCACTCGGCGTCGGGCGTCACCATGCGCCAGCTGGCCAGGTTGTCAAGCGCGGTGCCCCACAGCACGGCCTTCTTGCCGCCGGCGTTCATGGCGATGTTGCCGCCCACACAAGAGGCTTCGGCGCTGGTCGGGTCCACCGCGAACACGAATCCGGCCCGCTCGGCGGCATCGGCCACGCGCTGGGTCACCACGCCCGCTTCGGTCCAGATGGTGGGAACCTTGTGGTCCAAGCCGGGCAGGTCGATTAGCTCGACCTCGGTCATGGACTCCAGCTTTTCCGTGTTGATGACCACGCTCTTCCAGGTCAACGGAATGGCGCCGCCGGTGTAGCCGGTGCCACCCCCACGGGGGATGATGGTCAACCCGAGTTCTATACAGGCCTTGACCAGGCCCGCTATCTCGGCCTCGGTATCGGGGCACAGCACCACGAACGGATACTCCACGCGCCAGTCGGTGGCATCGGTCACATGGCTGACGCGGCTCAGGCCGTCGAACTTGATGTTGTCGTTCGCCGTGTGGCGGCGCAAGGTCTTGGCCACGCGCTGGCGCAGGGTCGCCATTTCCTCAAACTGGCGGGCGAAGCCACGCACGGCCTGCTGGGCGACGGTGAGCAATTCCCCCACCAGGGCATCGCGTTCGCCGTCTTCCTCGGGCCGGCGCCGCTTCTGGATTTCACCCAGGCGGTGCTCCATGGCCTGCACCAGCGCCGAACGGCGCTTGGGGTTGTCCAGCAGGTCGTCGTGCAAATAAGGGTTGCGCTGCACCACCCAGATGTCCCCCAGCACCTCGTAGAGCATACGGGCCGAGCGGCCGGTGTGGCGCTCCTCGCGCAGCTGGTTCAGCACCTCCCAGGCCCGGGAGCCCAGCAACCGGATCACGATTTCACGATCGGAAAACGAGGTGTAGTTGTACGGGATCTCGCGCACGCGAGGGGCGTCCGGGGCGGCGTCAAGCAAGTGCTGGATCGGGGTCGGGGCGTTCATACAAATAGGCACTGGCAGCGAATGCTGGGCTTTGGATGTTACCGCAGCGCAGCAAGGCAACCGGCAGAACCCGATAAGCACGCGTTGCCATCAGGGGCTCCAGCGACGAACGGTTCAGCGCGAACGCCAGAGCGCAACCGTCGTGCCCATCACCCCCACCAGCACGGTGTAGGTGAGCATGCGACCGTCATGGCCGGTCCACCAAAGCCCCCCCAGCAAGACCGCCATGCCCAGCGCCGACAAGACACACCAGCCCAGCAACAGACTGAGCCCGCGCGCATGCGGGCGCCGTTTGCCGACCCCACGCCAGCGAACCATGGCTGGCGCCAGCAAGGCCGCCATGGCCCATGCCGGGAGGAACAGGTGCAGCCAATGCAGGAGCGCAGCGGTCAAAGACATGGAGATTTCGTCGAGTGAGCCTGAAATTTTATAATCCATGCATATGGCAGTTTGGGCGCTCGGCATCAATCATCAGACAGCACCGCTGGATTTGCGGGGCCGCTTTGCCTTTGCCATTGACCAGCTGCCCCCCACCTTGCAACGTTTTCGGGCCTCGTTGGCTCGTCAGCCTGAAGCTACCCTGCTGTCCACCTGCAACCGCACGGAAATCTATTGCGCTTGCGAAGAACTGGCGGTGGAGCCCACCGTGCACTGGCTGGCGCAGGCCGGCGGCGTGAGCCCGCAGGCCCTGCTGGATCATGCTTACGTGCTGCGGGAAGACGAAGCCGCCCGCCATGCCTTCCGCGTCGCCAGCGGTCTGGACAGCATGGTGCTGGGTGAGGCCCAGATTCTCGGCCAGCTCAAGGACGCCGTCCGCGTGGCGAATGAAGCGGGCGCCCTGGGTACCACCTTGCACCAGCTGTTCCAGCGCTCGTTCGCCGTCGCCAAGCAGGTGCGCAGCTCCACCGAAATTGGCGCCCATTCCATTAGCATGACGGCAGCGGCCGTTCGCCTGGCCGGCCAGCTGTTTGAAGACCTGAAAGACATCAAGGTGCTGTTCGTGGGCGCGGGCGAGATGATCGAACTGGCGGCCACCCATTTCGCGGCCAAGAGCCCGAAGGCCATGGCGATCGCCAACCGGACGCTCGAGCGCGGCGAGAATCTCGCCACCCGTTTCGGGGCTGAAGTGTTGCGCCTGTCTGACCTGCCCGATCGCCTGCACGAATTTGATGCTGTCATCAGTTGCACCGCCAGCACCTTGCCGCTGATCGGTCTGGGCGCGGTGGAGCGAGCGCTCAAGAAACGCCGTCACCGCCCCATGTTCATGGTGGACCTGGCCGTGCCGCGCGACATCGAAGTCGAAGTCAAAGCGCTTGATGATGTGTACCTCTACACCGTGGACGACCTCGCCAGCGTGGTGCAGACCGGCAAGGAAAACCGGCAGGCCGCCGTGGCCCAGGCCGAGGCCATCATCGACGCCGGGGTACAGAGCTTCATGCACTGGTTGCAGCAGCGTGACCCCAGGGCGGGTGTGGTCAGCCTGATCCGGAACCTCAACGCACAGACCGACGAATGGCGGGCCATGGAACTGGCGCGCGCCCGCAAGCTGCTGGCCAAAGGCGAGGACGTGGAAACGGTTCTCGATGCCTTGTCTCGCGGCTTGACCCAGAAAATGCTCCATGGTGCGCTGGCCGAATTGCACGCCGGCGACGAACGCACCCGGCAGCAGACCGCCGACACCGTCTCGCGGCTGTTCCTGCGGGGCCGCTGAGTTTCATGAAGCCCTTCATTCGCGACACGCTGGAACGCCAGCGACTGCGCCTGCATGAACTGGATGCACTCCTCAGCGCACCCGATGCCGTGGACGACCGCGATCGCTTTCGTCAGCTGACCCGGGAACATGCAGAGACCGATGCGGTGGTGCAGCCTTATTTGCGCTATCTGCAACGTGAAGCCGACCTGGCCGATGCGCGTGCCCTGGCCGCTGACCACGATGCCGAGATGGCCGCTCTGGCGGAAGACGAAATCGCTGCGGCTGAAGCCGATCTGGCCGCACTGGAAGCCGAACTGCAAACCTTGCTGGTGCCGCGCGATGCCGATGACGGGCGCAACGCGTTTCTTGAAATCCGGGCTGGCACCGGGGGCGATGAAGCGGCCCTGTTTGCCGGCGACCTCGCCCGCATGTACACCCGATATGCCGAACGCCAGGGCTGGCGGGTCGAGACCATCAGCGAATCCCCGGCCGAGCTGGGTGGCTACAAGGAGCTGGTGCTGCGGGTGGTCGGTGACCGCGCCTATGGTTGGCTGCGATTTGAGTCCGGAGGCCATCGGGTGCAGCGCGTGCCCACCACGGAAAGCCAGGGCCGCATCCACACCAGCGCCTGCACAGTGGCGGTGATGCCCGAGCCGGATGAAACCGAGGCCATCACCCTCAACCCGGCCGATCTGCGCATCGACACCTTTCGCGCCAGCGGCGCCGGTGGTCAGCACATCAACAAGACCGACTCGGCCGTGCGCGTGGTGCACCTGCCCACCGGTCTGGTGGCGGAATGCCAGGATGGACGCAGCCAGCACAGCAACAAGGCCAAGGCCTTGCAGGTGCTGCAGGCCCGCCTGCAGGACAAGGAACGCAGCGAACGCGCCGCCAAGGAAGCGGCCGAACGCAAGGGGCTGATCGGCAGCGGGGATCGCAGCGACCGCATCCGCACCTACAACTTCCCGCAGGGTCGCCTGACCGACCACCGCATCAACCTGACGCTCTACAAGCTCGGGCTGGTCATGGAAGGTGATCTGGACGAGGTGGTGCAGGCCCTGCAACTGGCCCGGGGCGCCGAACTGATGGCCGACCTGGAACAGCGCGCCGAGCAAGCCAGCCTCGGGGCACTGGCGTGACCCAGACCTTGCAGCATGCCTTGCGGCAAGCCTCGCAGCAGGGGCTGGACAGGCTGGACGCCCAGCTACTGTTGCTGCATGCTCTGGGTCGGCCCTCGCACCAGCGGTCCTGGCTGCTCGCTCACGATACCGACGCGATCACCCCCTCCGCTCGTTTGGCGTTTGAAAACCTGTGCCAGCGCAGGCAGGCAGGAGAGCCCGTGGCCTACCTGACCGGGGAACGGTACTTTCACGGTCTGGCGCTTCAGGTCGATGCGCGCGTGCTGGACCCTCGACCCGATACCGAAACCCTGGTGGATTGGGCACTGGACATCCTGGCACAGGACTCACCGACAGCTGCACCCACCGTGCTCGATCTGGGTACGGGCAGTGGTGCGATTGCACTGGCGATACAACAAGCCCGACCGCAGGCCGAAGTCTGGGCGGTGGATGCCAGCCCGGACGCCCTGGCCGTGGCCCGGCTCAATGCCGAGCGGCTGGACCTGCCTGTGCATGGCTGCCAGAACCACTGGCTGCGCGACTGGCCACCCGAGCCCACCCCACCCCACACCGCGCATCCACCTGCACGCTTCGACCTGATCGTCAGCAACCCGCCCTACATCCGTACGGATGATCCCCACCTGCCTTCCCTGCGACACGAGCCTCTGTCCGCCCTGGTCAGCGGCCCCGATGGGCTGGACGCTCTGCGCGAGATCATCGCCACCGCTCCCCACCACCTCAAGCCCTCGGGCTGGCTGCTGCTGGAGCACGGCTGGGATCAAGGCGACGCCGTGGCCGCCCTGCTCCGCACACACGGTTTCAACGCCATCAGCCACCGGCATGACCTGGCCGGCCATGTGCGCTGCACCGGTGGCCAGCGCGGCGCAAATCCCCAACCCCTGCACGACTACCCCCCCGAGCTTGGCATGGCCAAAGCCCGAGTGGGATAATCGGGCTTTCAGCTTTCCAACCGAGTATTTCCATGAGCGACGTTCAGCAACGCATCGACCAGCTGGTCAAATCCCACGATATCGTGCTGTTCATGAAGGGCACGGCCAGCTTCCCCATGTGCGGCTTCTCCGGTCGTGCCATCCAGATCCTGAAAGCCTGCGGTGCCGACCCGCGCACCGTGGCAACCGTCAACGTGCTGGAAGACCCGGAAGTGCGTCAGGGCATCAAGGATTACAGCAACTGGCCCACCATTCCCCAGCTCTACGTGCGCGGCGAGTTCATCGGCGGCTCCGACATCATGATGGAGATGTACGAATCCGGCGAACTGCATCAAGTGATTGCTGGTCAGTAATTGCGGTCAATACCGGCGACAAGCCGGGTTATTTCCCACTTGAAGGCTGGCACGACCTGTGCTTGAATCAAAGCACTGTGTCTTGAAGGAGGCCCCATGAGTTCCACCAGCCTGACCACCGTCCCGTCCCTGGGGCTGCCCATTGCTCGCATGCGCAATGTGTTCCGCGCCGATGACGTGGAGCGCAAACTGGCCAAGTTGCAATCTCAAGGCAACGAGCGGGAATTCGAGGCCTTGCGCGCCACCTACGAACGCATGTTGGAGCGCGGCCCTCAGCGCTTCGCGGTCAAGCCCTCAGGCGTCCCGGACATGGCCCCGCTTTACGGCCAGCTGCCCAATTTTGGGGACGTGCTTGACGATGTGAAACGGCACGTCGCGCTGAGCCAGGACAGCCAGGACCATCTGGAACTGACACCCATGCTGCTGCTAGGGCCTCCAGGTGTGGGCAAGACGCACTTTGCGCACAAGCTGGCCGAACTGCTGAGCACCACCATGAGCCTCGTCCCGATGAGCTCGATGACGGCAGGCTGGTTGCTGTCGGGCTCTTCTTCCCAATGGAAAGGTGCCAAGCCCGGCAAGGTGTTCGAGGCACTGGTGGACGGCCAGTACGCCAACCCGGTGATCGTGGTTGACGAGATCGACAAGGCCAGCGCCGACGCCCAATACGACCCGCTCGGCGCGCTCTACAGCCTGCTGGAACACGACACCGCCCAGCGCTTCGTGGACGAGTTCGCCGAGGTGCCGATCGACGCCAGCCAGGTGATCTGGATCACCACCGCCAACGACGAACGCAGCATTCCCGACCCGATCATGAACCGCATGAATGTGTTCCAGATCGAGCCTCCCACACTGGAAGCGGCCCGGCAGATCGCCCGCCAGCTGTACCAGAGCCTGCGCGACGAGCACGACTGGGGCCGACTGTTTGCCGATGAGCCCAACGATGATGTGCTCGATCAGTTGGCCGTCCTGGCGCCGCGCGAGATGCGACGGGCCCTGATGACGGGCTTTGGCAATGCCCGGCTGGATAGGCGCGAAACCATCGAGTGTCAGGATCTGCCCAAAAATGGGGCAGGCAAAAGCCGGATCGGGTTTCTGCAATGACGGGAGCGGGGTCGAGTCAATCGACGCGCCACTGCCGTTGGGCCGCAAACACCGCATCCGGGTAGGTGGCGCGGCCCCGGCTCCCGTTGTAACGACCCAGTGCCAGAAACAGATCCCCGCGCTCCATGTCCAGGTAGTGGCGCAGGATGACGCAGCCAAAACGGATGTTGGTCTGCAAATGAAACAGCTTGGATGGGTCGCCGTCTCCGATCAACCGCGCCCAGAAGGGCATGATCTGCATGTAGCCACGGGCGCCGACCGGAGAGATGGCGAATTTGCGGAAGGCGCTTTCCACCTGGATCACCCCCAGAACGAGCGATTCCTCCAACCCAGCCCGTCGACTCTCGTACCAGACGGTCTGCAAAAACTCGAGACGGTCGTTAAGGTCAGGCTTGCGCCGAGCCAGCCGGGGGCTCAGCTCCCCTTTCCAGCGCAAGTAGGCCACCAACGATGCAGAGTCGGGAAACTCGGGTTGCAGTGGGGCCGCAAACTCGATGGCGGCGCGCAAGGCATGTCTCACCGAATCTGACAACGGCTCTTCGATCTGACTGGCTTGTAGCCAGGCAGGGCACAGCCAGGTGCTCAAGCCGGCCAAGGCACCCAGCATGGCTTGCCGACGTTGCCGGCCCGTCAGGCTCAATGCACAGGCCCGGGTCATCTCAGCCCTCCAGCCGGCCCTTCAGGAAGGCCGGCAGTTCGTCTACGGCCACCTTGGTGGCCGCTGTCTCGCGGCGGTGCTGGTATTCCACCACACCCTCTTTCAGGCCTTTGTCACCGATGGTGACCCGGTGCGGCACACCGATCAGCTCCCAGTCGGCGAACATGGCCCCTGGGCGTTCACCGCGGTCGTCCAGCAGCACATCCACTCCCTGTGCCACGAGCTCGGCGTGCAGGCGCTCGGCGGCCTCGCGCACCGCCTCGCTGCGGTCCATGCCGATCGGGCAGATCACCAGCGTGAAGGGGGCAATCGCGTCCGGCCAGATGATGCCGCGATCGTCGTGGTTCTGCTCGATGGCCGCTGCCGGCAGGCGTGTCACGCCAATGCCGTAGCAGCCCATCTCGAAAGGCTTGGGCTTGCCGTCTTCATCGAGGAAGGTGGCATTCATCGCGCGGCTGTATTTGGTGCCCAGGTAGAACACGTGACCGACCTCGATGCCGCGCTCGATCGCCAGTACGCCCTTCCCGTCCGGTGACGGATCCCCGGCGACGATGTTGCGGATGTCGGCCACCAGATCCGGCTCGGGCAGGTCACGCCCCCAGTTGACGCCGGTCATGTGGAAGTCGGGCACGTTCGCGCCACAGATCCAGTCAGCCATGACGGCGACTTCACGGTCGGCAATCACTTGCACCGGCCGCTTCAGGTTCAATGGCCCGAGGTACCCCGGCCGACAGCCGAAGTGATCGAGGATTTCGGCTTCGGTGGCGAAGCGAAAGCCCAGGTCCAGACCAGGCAGCTTGCCCACCTTGACCTCGTTCATGTCGTGATCGCCACGCAGCAGCAACAGCCAGACCGTGCTCTTGACAATCTCGTCGCGCTCGTTGATCTCGTCCGTCGCCAGCACGATGGATTTGACTGTGCTGGACAACGGCACGCCGAGCAGTTCAGCCACCTGAGCGCAGGTGCTTTTGCCAGGAGTTGGCGTCTGGGTCAGCGGCTGAGTCGGTGCGGGCCGATGGCCTTGTGGGGCCTGTGCCTCGGCTTTCTCGATATTGGCCGCGTAGTCGCTGGTCGGGCAGTAGACGATGGCGTCTTCGCCCGTGGCGGCAATCACCTGGAATTCTTCGCTGAGGTCGCCTCCGATGGCTCCGCTGTCGGCGGCCACGGCGCGGTAGGTCAGGCCAAAACGGTCAAAAATGCGACGGTAGGCTTGGGCCATCACCTGGTAACTGGCCTTAGCGGTCTCGGGGCTGCGGTCGAAGCTGTAGGCGTCCTTCATGATGAACTCGCGTCCACGCATCAGACCGAAGCGCGGGCGGCGCTCGTCGCGGAACTTGGTCTGGATCTGGTAGAAATTCTTGGGCAGCTGCTTGTAACTGCGCAGTTCCTGGCGGGCGATGTCGGTCACCACCTCCTCGCTGGTGGGTTGCACCACGAAATCGCGCTCATGACGGTCCTGGATGCGCAGCAACTCAGGGCCCATCTTGTCGAAACGCCCGGTTTCCTGCCACAGCTCGGCGGGCTGCACCACCGGCATGGTGAGCTCCACCGCACCGGCGGCGTGCATTTCCTCACGGATGATCTTTTCCACCTTCTGAATCACCCGCAGTCCCATGGGCATGTAGGTATAGATGCCTGCACCGAGCTTCTTGATCATGCCGGCGCGGGTCATGAGCTGGTGGCTGACCACTTCGGCGTCGGCCGGGGCTTCCTTGAGGGTGGAGATGAAGAACTGGGAGGCTTTCATGGGGATGGATAGGTGTGCAACAGCGGTTTTGGCAGCCCAACACGCCCGGGTTAACCCCGAAACGGCTGTTCAATCAGAGACCGACGATGCATAATCGAGACAGTTTAGAAATTTTGGGGTTGATTATGCTTGACAGAGACGGCTTCAGGCCCAATGTCGGCATCATTCTGCTCAACCAGAAGAATCAGGTGTTCTGGGGTAAGCGTATACGCACCCACTCCTGGCAGTTTCCGCAGGGCGGCATTGATCGGGGCGAGACGCCCGAGCAGGCCATGTACCGCGAACTGCACGAGGAAGTCGGCCTCAAGCCGGAGCACGTGACCATCATTGCCCGTACACGGGACTGGTTGCGCTATGAAGTGCCAGACCGCTTCATCCGACGGGATGCACGCGGTTTTTACAAGGGCCAGAAACAGATCTGGTACCTGTTGCGACTGGTCGGCGGTGACTGGAATCTCAACTTGCGGGCCACGAATCATCCGGAGTTTGATGCCTGGCGCTGGAACGATTACTGGGTGCCGCTGGACGTGGTGGTCGAATTCAAGCGTGGGGTCTATGAGATGGCGCTGACGGAACTGTCGCGCTACTTGCCCCGACCGGATCATCGCAACCGCTTCCTTCGATCCAACGTCAGGGGAGGACGGCCGTCTCGCGACGCCATGGACACACCGAATGCCCTGATGGCGCACCGAGGATTGGGCCTGAGCGGTGGCATGCCGATGGAGCTGCCGCCCGGAGCAAGCTACGACCCCGATCCGCAGTATGGCGCCTCCGCGTCCTCACATGCTTCCCTGACCTCACCGGGCGAGACACATTGAACCGCTTTTTTCTGACCGGATGGCTGGTGGCCGGGCTCAGCCTTTTTTCCATCCATGGCTGGGCACAACCCGCCAGCGTGACAGACCTCGATTGGCGCGAAGGGGAAGTGCCTGCCCCGCCGGCTTTTCAGTCCAACCGGCTGGTGCGATTCGAGGTGTCTGTGGGCTCGGAGCTTCAGTACGGGCTGGCCCCCGACAGCCTGAGTGTTGGGCCGGATGGGGTGATTCGGTTTGTGTGGGTGGCACAAAGTCGCTCAGGCGCAGTGAACGTGGCCTATGAAGGCGTGCGCTGTCGCACCCGTGAAATGCGTACCTACGCCCGCTGGTCACCCCGGGACATGCCGCTTCCAGCCCCCTTCACCGAGGCAGAGGGCGAGTGGCGCCCCATGCCCGAGAGCGACTGGATGGCGCTGACGGGTAGCCCACAAGCGCGCCCCGCCTGGATGCTCGCGCGAGCCGCACTGTGCGAAGGCTCCACCATCAACCGGAATGCGTCACAAATGTTGCGCGACCTCCGTCAGGGGCGGCGGCTCGAATGAGCGCGTGTTCACACCTGGCGCGTGAGCACCAGGTTGTCGCGGTGAATCATCTCGGGCTCGGCCGCGTAGCCCAGCAGGCGCTCGAAGTCGGCTGACGATTTGCGGCACAACAGGCGGGCCTCGCTGGCGGCATAGTTGGCCAGGCCACGGGCCACCTCCGCACCACGCAGATCGCGAATGGCGATCACGTCCCCGCGCGAGAAGTCGCCTTCCACACCAGTCATCCCGATGGGCAGCAGGCTCTTGCCTTCCTGGACAATCTTGGCCACGGCGCCATCGTCGACCATGACCGCACCGCGCAACTGCAGATGGTCGGCCATCCACTGCTTGCGAGCCTGCTTTTTGGGGGTGTCGGCGATCAGGCAGGTGCCGATGGGCTCGCCCGCCATCAGGCGGACCAGGGCATTGGACTCGCGCCCCCAGGCAATCACGGTCGAGGCGCCGGAGCCGGCTGCGCGCTTGGCCGCCAGAATCTTGGTGATCATGCCGCCCGTTCCGATGCGGGAGCCCGCTCCACCAGCCATGACTTCAAGGGCAGGGTCACCGGCTCGGGCCACGTGCACGAACGGCGCGGCCGGGTCCTTGCGGGGGTCGGCGGTGTAGAGGCCTTTCTGGTCGGTCAGGATGACCAGTACATCGGCCTCCACCAGATTGGCCACGAGCGCGCCCAGGGTGTCGTTGTCGCCGAACTTGATCTCGTCATTGACGACGGTGTCGTTCTCGTTGATGACGGGCACCACCTGGTGATCCAGCAGGGTCAGCAGCGTAGAGCGGGCGTTGAGGTAGCGCTCGCGATCAGCCAGGTCGGCATGCGTCAACAGAACCTGCGCACTGCGCAAACCCAGCTCACGCAGTTTGGTCTCGTACATCTGCACCAGGCCCATCTGCCCTACGGCGGCAGCGGCCTGCAACTCGTTGATTTCCTTCGGGCGCTTGGCCCAACCCAGGCGCTTCATGCCCTCGGCAATCGCGCCGCTGCTGACCATGATGACCTCGCGGCCATCCTTCACCAGGGCGCTGAGCTGCTGGCTCCACTGGCCAATGGCGGCTTCGTCCAGCCCCCGACCTTCGTTGGTGACCAGGCTGGAGCCCACCTTGACAACGATGCGGCGGGCTTGCCGCAGCACATCTGCCGGAGCAACTTGAGGCGCCGCGACGGCGGCCACGGGTGAAACGACGGTCATGGGGCATCACTCCCGGAATCGGGGGTCGTCACTGGCAGGCACCGGCTCGACCGTGTCGCGGTGCTCGTCAAAGCGCGGATCGACGTCGATGGCGGGTTTTTCCGCGTCACGGGTGGTTACGATGTGCTGGAAAATCTTCTGCACCAGCAACTCGCAACCCTCGCGGGTGAGGGCAGAAATCTCGAACACGGGACCTTTGTGCCGGAAGCGCTTGACGAAGTCCTTCACGCGGCTCTCGCGGTCCTCGGCGGGTACCATGTCCAGCTTGTTGAGCACCAGCCAGCGCGGTTTGGCGTGCAGCGCGGGGTCGTATTTCTTGAGTTCCTTGACAATCGCCTTGGCCTGCGCCACCGGGTCCACCGCGTCATCAAAGGGCGCCATGTCCACGATGTGCAACAACAGCCGGGTGCGCTGCAGGTGCCGCAAGAACTGGTGCCCGAGGCCCGCCCCCTCGGAAGCCCCTTCGATCAGGCCGGGCACGTCGGCAATGACAAAGCTTTTCTCGGGGCCGACGCGTACCACACCGAGGTTGGGGTGCAGCGTGGTGAAGGGGTAATCGGCGATCTTGGGGCGGGCGTTGGAGACCGCCGCAATGAAGGTGGATTTGCCCGCGTTCGGCATGCCGAGCAGGCCCACATCGGCCAGCACCTTGAGCTCCAGCTGCAGGTTGAAACGCTCACCGGGGTGACCCGGGGTTTTCTGGCGCGGGGCGCGGTTGATGGCGCTCTTGAAGCGCAGGTTGCCAAAGCCGCCATCACCACCCTTGGCCACCAGGATCTTCTCTCCGGCCTGTAGCAGTTCGTGCAACACCTCACCGGTGTCGGCATTGCGGATGATGGTGCCCACCGGCATCTTGAGGATGATGTCCTCGCCCTTGGCGCCGAACATGTCCGACCCTTTGCCGTGCTCACCGCGCTGGGCTTCAAACTTGCGGGAATAGCGGAAGTCGATCAGGGTATTGAGGTTTTCGTCGGCAAACGCCCAGACATGCCCCCCACGGCCGCCATCGCCCCCGTCAGGGCCACCAAATTCCTTGTATTTCTCGTGCCGGAACGACGCGCAGCCATTGCCCCCGTCGCCAGCGGCGATCTCGATGTAGGCTTCATCTACAAACTTCATGACTGCATTGTCCTAGAAACGAAGAAACACAAAAGGCC
>JAUVWL010000006.1 GCA_030604135.1 Burkholderiales bacterium
GCTTTGGCCAGGTGTTCGGCGCGGTAGCCCAGCAGCATGGTCTTGCCCGAACCGGCCACGCCGTGGATGACGCGGTGCCCGTCGCCCAGGCTGCGGGCCAGCTGCTCCTGCTGCAGGTCCATCACCCGCATGATGCTGGGCAGCTCGGCGGCTTCGTCGGCATCGTCGAACAGCTCGCCGGTCACCTGCACGCGCACCTCGGGGAACATGATCCAGCGCACCCGGTCCATCTGCGGCAGCGACATGACGCCCCACATGCCATGGGGGAACATGTCCCACAGCCGGCTTTGCAGCGCTTCGGGCTCCACCTGTTCGCCCATCTCGTCCTGGCAGATGACGCGGTGCGGCTCGATGGCGCGGCCAAGTTCGGCCTTGTCAAACTGCGCGCGGGTGATGTTGGGCAGCACCACGCCGTAGCTCCACGGAAAGGCCAGCTTGCCCTGGTGCCGGCCTTCGGGCTGCACCAGCTGCGGGTCGCGCTCCAGCGCGTTGACCACCTGGTGCGCGTACTGCCGGGCCTGCTCCAGCGGGTTGGGAATGGTCTTGGGGCCGAGCTCGCCATGGATGTCCCAGGTCTGCTTGTTGGCCTGGATGAGGGTGGAGAGCCGGAAGTCCTTGACCTCCAGGATCAGGATGCCCCGGCGTGGGTGCATGACGACAAAGTCCGGGTGCTGGTGCCGGGGCCCGACGGCCACGTCATACCAGAGCAGGTAGTCGGCGTCGAGCTTCTGTTCCAGCCGCTCGGCCACCCGCCGTTCACCACTGGTCATGCGGGCCACACAACTGCCCAAGGCCGGTATCAGCACCGCCATCGTCTGTCATCCCCTGTCTGGTTGGTTTTGTTGGCACATCATGCCAAAGATGGGGGACGGTGGGCGCCAGGGGCCGTTACTTTCTGCAATAAATGGGGGATGGAATGGCGGCACCCGGCAGATCGGCCGGTTTACCTGCGCCTGCCTGGCCCATAAACTACCGGTATGCGCCCCTCCCAAGCCCTGAACCTGCACCGCGAACGAATCCGCGAGATTGCCCTGCGCCACCGCGTGGCAGGGGTCAGTGTGTTCGGCTCCGCCATTCACGGGGATGACGACGAAGGCAGCGACCTGGACCTGCTGGTCGCTCCGCTGCCCGGTACCACGCAGTTTGACCTGGGCGGCCTGCAGGAAGAGCTGGAAGAGCTGATGGGCCTGCGTGTCGACGTGCGAACGCCCAAAGACTTGCCACCCACCTTCCGGGCACAGGTGCTGGCCGAAGCCCGTCCGGTATGAGAGAGAACCGGCTGCCGGACTATCTGCAGCACATGCGGTAATTCCCCCGAAACGCATCGGGCTGAGATGTAGATTCAGGCGGTCATGGCCAACTGCTGCGGTTGACTTTTCGTACCGATAAACGTACGCCTCTTCAACCTCTGGAGCGCCCCATGACTGCCACGACCCTCACCGCCAGCGAAGCCCGCGCCAATCTCTACCGGCTGATGGACCAGACGGCCGAGTCGCACCAGCCTGTGACCATTGTGGGCAAGCGCCACGACGCGGTGCTGGTGTCTGCCGAGGACTGGCAGGCCATTCAGGAAACGCTGTACCTGCTATCGGTGCCGGGCATGCGCGAGTCGATCAAGGCAGGCATGGCCAAGCCAGTGGACGGTTGCGCCACGGAGCCCGGCTGGTGAGCAAGGTCGTTGTGTTTGCAAAGGACGCACAAAAGAACGCCCAAAAGTTCGCCGCCAGGGGTTTGAAAGCGAAGGCGCAGGAACTGCTGGCCGTGATCCGGGAGAACCCGTTTCAGAACCTGCCACCCGACGAGAAGCTGGTGGGCGACCTGACGGGGGCGTGTTCCCGCCGCATCAACATCCAGCACCGGCTGGTGTATCTGGTGCTGGACGCGGAACACACGGTGAAGGTGTTGCGCATGTGGTCGCACTACGAGTAGCGAGCGAGCCGCAACCAACGAAGGCTTGGCTCTTGACTGCTGTGCTGGCTGGCTACTTGCGGCCCTGCCTTGTTACCCACCCGAACCCAACCGACACCCGGGTCGGATAAGCTACGGCCCAGTTTGTCAGCCCCACTCCATCGCCATCGACTGGCGGTCCTACCGGGGTTTCATCTGCATTCCAGAAAAGGGGGCCAACGCATGGGTTCGAGGGTGTTTTCGGTGGTGTCGCGTCGCGGCTGGCTGACTTGCCTGGCTGGGGCGCTGGCGCTGGGTGTGTCGGTGCAGGCACAGGCCATGGGGCCGGACGTCAGTGGTGGCAAGGACCACCCGCTGGTCTCGCGTTTCGCGGGCTCGCAGATGGTGGGCTACCAGCAGCTGGAGTTCGACACCGGCCACTTCTTTCTGCCCAACCGGGCCTCCGGCTTCGACCCGGCCAAAGAGGTCGACCTGGAAAAGCCGGTCGTCACCGAAGGCAAGGTCACCCGCCTCGTTTACGTGGCCCCCGCAGGCAAGACCTCAGTGGAGGTGCACCGCAATTTCGAGCAGGCGCTGCGGGCGGCCGGCCTGAAGGTGCTCACCTCGGTGGACGGGCGCAATGCCTGGTGGAACCCGGGCCAGCACTGGCGGGCCAATTTCTCCAACGCGGGCTTTCTGGCCCCGTTTGCCTCGGACATTTCGCCGTTTGACCGCGAGGGCCTGTATGTCTACGGCACCCTGTCTCGGGGTGGTGTGGATGTGTCGGTGTCGGTGCTGACCGGCCCGGTCAACCAGTTCGCGCGCGATCACTACAAGACGACAGAGAAAACCGCTCAGGCGGCGGTGGCCATCCAGATCGTCGAGCCACAGGCCATGGCCACAGGCCAGGTCACCGTGTCGGCCGATGCCATTGGCAAGGGCCTGGATGCCGAAGGGCGCATCGCGATCTACGGCATCCACTTCGACACCGGCAAGTCCGATATCAAGCCCGAGTCCAAGGCGCAGCTGGACGAGATGGCGGCCATTCTGAAAGCCAGGCCCGCGCTACGCGTGCACATCGTGGGGCACACCGACAACGTGGGTAACCTGGATGCCAACCTGGCGCTGTCGCTCAAGCGGGCGCAAGCGGTGGCGGCGGCCCTGGTGAACACCCACCGGATCGATGCCAAACGCCTCAGCGCCCGCGGCGTGGCCAGCCTGTCGCCGGTGGCCGGCAACCGCACCGAAGCCGGCCGCGCACTCAACCGGCGGGTGGAGATGGTGGAGCAGTAGGCGGGCTGGCCTCGGTCGGCTTACAGCCCCTCCTCCGCCGCCACCCCCTTGTGGTACGTGGTGTACACGATCACCGGGATGTTCAGGTCACCCAGGTACTGACTGATCAGCGGCTTGACGTCGTCCCAGTTCAGGCCGCCCACACCGGTGGCCAGGCGCGGCAGGGCCACGCTGGTGATCTTCTCCTGGCCGATGAATTTGGCCAGGCTGTGCAGGGCCGCGCGCACGTTCTCGATGCTGGCCTTGCCCGCCTTCGCGGTGGGGCCCTGGCCCAGGGTGTCCTGGGTCACCAGGTTGGCGATGCGCCGTGTGCCGCCGCCCTCCTGCACCCCCACCCAGGCCCACAGTTCGCCGGCCTTGATGCCGCGCGAGTGGGTGTCATGGCGGTAATCCTTGACCAGGGCCGGCCAGCGCTCGCGCAGGGCCAGCGCCAGCCCGCTGTCGAAGTGATCGTGGGCCGAAATGCCGTGTGCCAGCAGGTCGGCCTTGCTGAGGAGGATGTCGCCGGAGACTTCTTTGATCATGCGTTGTTCCTTTCTGATGGAAGGCGGGCAGTGGTGTCTGCATTGGCCTTGAATCAACGATAGATCTGTGGGGGCCTGAGCGCCTTGACGCGGGTCAAGAGAGACGCCGCCATTGAGGGGCCAGATCGTTGGGCAATCTGGACCATGTCAACATTTCGCCCTGCGTTCAAGACTTCAAGGAGGACACCATGTTCAGCATTCGTATCGCCGTCGCAGGCTTCGCGCTGGCCTTTCTCGGCGCCTGCGCTCTGTCTCCAAGCGTTCAGTACAGAAGCGGTACCGGTCCATTCACCGCATCGGTGTCTGATGACGGCCTGTCCGCCTGGACAGACATTCCTGCCGACGAGATACGCCTGACAGATTCCAATGTGTTTGTCGGTGGTGCGCCCCTGCGCTTCTCCATGATAGGCGGCGTGCTCGTTGACAACACCAGCGTGGGCAATGCGAGGCTGGCCAAGCTGCTGCCGCAAGGCTTTGGAGTGAAGTTGTCGCCATTCGTCGAGGCAGGCATGCAAGCGAGCGCCAAAAGCACATCTGCACGCCCTTTGGTGCTGAGCGCAGAACATGCTGACTCTCATGACATGCATTTGGTGCCGCTGGTTCGCCTCAGTCACGTCGGCGACGGATTGTTCGCATTGGCACCCCAGGTCAAGGTCGGTTTCGTCGACACCGAAGGCAAACGGCAGACACGAACCTACATCTACCACTCGCCGCTGAGGCTACCCGTGACCGACACACCCGGGTCATGGTCGGCGGATGGTTTGCGGATCTACAAGCGCCAGCTTTCGCTTGCCTACGAAACGCTGGCCAGGGTGATCCTTCTGGACCAACAAGGCAGGTTTATGCCGGCTTTCACAGCGCAGACGCCCAACGTGATCCGAGAAGAGAAAGTGGGAATCATCACCGCCAAGACCGTGCTGATCGAGGATTTGGATGACGTGCGCGTCACGCATGGCATGGTGGGATCGACAAGAGGAACCCAACACATCGTTGTCGAAGACAAGCGCAGCCCTGAAGAGTTGGTCAAGCTCTGACTCTTTAGCCCGTCGCTCAGCCCGCTCTGTTCATGTTCGCCTTCCTGCAGCCGCTTCTGTGCATTCAAGTCACCCCGACACAGGTCACCATTCGGCACCTTGGCGCCAACACCTCCCTCACCGAGCCTGCCGAACTGGCCGTGGATCTTCAAGGCAAGACGCCTCGCGTATTGGGCGTCGCGGCACAGGCAAGGGCAGCTGCTGCCGCTGTGCCGGGCGCCAGGCTGCTCACGCCCTTTGCCCATCCGCGCTCGCTGGTGTCCGATTTTTTGTCGGCGGAGTCGCTGCTGCGGACCTTGGTTCGTCAGTCGCTGGGCAAGCGCCTGCTGCCCGTGGCACCCCGGGTGGTCATGCACCCCATGAGTTCACCGGAGGGTGATTTCACGGCCGTGGAGCTGCGCGCCTTTCGCGAGCTGGGTCTGGGCATCGGCGCCTCACACGTTCAGGTGTGGACCGGGCGCCCGCTGACCGATGAAGAACTGCGCTCGCGCCGTTTTCCGACCCAGGGCGGGCAATTGAGGGACGCCTGATCTGAACAGCGCGTGTGTGCGCGGATGCTCAGAGACTGAGAACAGATCGTCCGTGTCATCCCGCGTAGCGGGGCAGAATGTCCTGCAGGGGGTAGTTCCAGGCCACGATGGCCCAGCCAGCCAGCCCAATGACATACCAGTTGTCCAGCAGTGGCCACACTTTTCGGAGCAGGAAGTCCCGAGTCTGTTTCATTCGATCACCCCATATGCAACCAGCGCGTCGCCACATAGGACAGCGCAGCCACCCACGTCATGGTCAGGAACCACGACACCACCTGCCCTGCCGCCGCTGGAATGGCGGCCATCAGGCGCAACCAGAACCTCGGAGGACTCATGGCCATGCTCAGTGCCCAGCCATGGCCGATTCCCCAGAGCAGATACCCTGGCGAAAGCTCATGCCACAAGCCGGCACAGACGAAGGCCAGGAAGATGCCCTTGCGGGCCGAGCCAGTCGAGCGGACAAAGGGTTTGAACAGGTAGGTTCCGATGAACCAGCTCAGTGACATGTGCCACCGCTGCCAGAACTCCCTGATGGACGTGGCCAGGTAGGGCCGGTTGAAGTTCTCGGGCAGGACCGCACCCACCATGGCACCACATGCAATGGCCAGCAGTGTGTAACCTGAAAAGTCGAAGTAGAGCGCGGCGAAGCTGAGGTACATGTCGCCAATGACGCCCACATGTTCCACCGTGCCGACCTCTTTGCCCAGCCCCCGCAGCCAGGGTGCCAGGACAAAGAGGGCCGCCGCGCCCCAGCCGATTTTCAGAAAGATCTCGACCGCCTTTCGCCACGACATCACCGGTGCCGATACAGCATTTTTCCAGGGCTGCATGCCATGAATGGGACCTGCGCTGAAGGCTGGCAGAAATGTGAGGGTCGCCAGGGCGTAGAGGGTGTCGAAACGCCGCTGTGCCAATGATTCCTTGAGGATGACGTAGGACTTGACGACAAAGAACGAGGCACCCAGGCTCCAGAAGACGTTCTCCACACCCAGCCGCCCCACCACCCCGAACAGGGAGGGGATGTCCAGGTGTTGCCCGGCCCACAGCTGGATGTTCATGGGTACCAGACCCACAAACACCAGCCAGGGCCAATGACCGACGGACGACGCGACTCGACCCCGCAGCCAGAGGTACAGCACAACCATCAGCATCACCTGCGCAAACAGGTAGATGAACAGGACGGGGTTGGCCACGTACAACAAGACTATGTTGCAAGCCACCAGCGTGCGCAGTGCCCCCAGGGTCGCGCCCGTCGCGCGGATCAACCAGTAAAGCGAGGCGATGAACAGGTAGAGAAAGAGTGTGACCTCAAGGCCCAGGATCATGATTCGGGTCCAGTCTCGCCCAGGGCGGCTTCGCCATTTCGGGCGGCGATGTCGGTCAGGACCGAGCCCAACCATTCGCTGTATAGCCGTCTGGCAGGGGCATCCATGTGCCCCTTGTCAACAAAACCTGCCCAGCTGCTGCGCACGACCTCCGCAGGCGGATAGACAAACTCGGGTATTCGCGACCGAATCTCGTCGATGGCCCGTGGCGACAAGGGAGGCTGAAACGCGCGCCAGTGCACGCCGACCAACACGGTCATGCCGTGCTTCGCTGCCAAGGCGCGCATGCGCTGCAGAAAGTAGAGTTCCACCTCAGTGCGGGCCGACGCCCGCCAGCGGAACGTGTCATCGAAGGCGGTGCCCAGATCGCCAAAACGCTGCTGGTAGATTCTTTTCTGATGCGCAATGGCGCGCTCGTGGTCCGGCGCGGTCAAGAAAGAAGCATCGCCCAGGCAGACCTTGTCCGCCGCCTGTGGTGCGCTGCCAAAGACGTGTTTCCAGGCTTGCGCCGAGAGCGCGTGCTTGACTGACGAGTCCAGTTTGCGCAACTGGTTGAGAACAACGAAGTGCAGGCGCTCCAGCAAGGGCATGCTCGGCACGGCTTGCAGGTACATCCAGGCATCGCTGTAGCGCATGAAACCCGCACTTCGCAGCACTGGCAACCGGCCTTGCGCACGACCGGAAAGGCGGTCCTGGCTCAGCTCCACCAGGACGAACTGCGGTCTGATGCCGGCATCCACCACGTCGCGAAGGATCCGGTACGAGCGCTCGACACTTCTGCGCACACGCCCCAGGTTGTAGGCATGGTGGACAAGCCCACCCGATGCCTGCTCAAGTGCCTCGGGGTCGAAACCCATCAAGACGCGCGAACTGCCCAGGGCCACAAAGTCGGTTGACTCTGGCAGGTGGGCCAGTTGATGCACCGAGCACGTCTGCAATTCGGCAACGAAGGCATGTCGGAACCGAGGCTGATCCGACCACCAGATAAACGCTGACAACGCCAGCAGGACCAGGCCTGGTGGTATCCAGCGTGCAACACGCATCCTCAGGCCGTCTGCAGGATTTCGATCAGACGCACCACCCTGAAGTCGTCGAAGGTCTCATCGATGGCGTCCAGAGACCCACCGTGCAGCTGCTCCAGCTCGAACAGGAAGTTCATGGAGTCCAGCGAGTCAATCACCTTGTCCTTGATGAGGTGAACCTCAGGGGTCACTTTGCCGGACAGCCCGGGCGTGGTCTTTTCGAGCGCGGCCTTGATCATGGCCAGCGCTTGTTCTTCGGTCATTTTCATGTCATTACCCAGTAGAAAGGTCAGGGGCGAAAGCGGACCACAGCCGAAGCCCAGGACAGTCCGACACCAAAGCCGGACAGCAAAAGTGTACGGCCCGCCAACTCGCCGCGTTCGTCGAGCTCGGCGAGCAGCAACGGAATGGTCGAGGAAACCGTGTTGCCGTACCGGTCCATGTTCTTGAGCAACTTGTCGGAGGGAATATCGGCCCTACGCGCCAGGGCGTCGAGCATGTAGATGGACCCCTGATGCAGTGCAAACCAGTCGATGTCGGCCAGCTGACAGCCGGCCTTGCGCAAACAGGCATCGATGCTGGTCGGCACGCGCGACATCACGAAGTTGAACACGGCGCGCCCCCGCATGTGCAGCCGAAGCGACTCGCGGTCATGGCTCGCCACCTGGCTGTCTTCAAGCAGGCTGACCAACGGGCGGGCTGCTCCAGATGCTGGCACCTCTATGGCGTCGCCGCCACTGCCATCCGTTCCGAAGTCCGTGGCGAGCGTCTCGCTGCGGCCCGGTTCTGCCTTGATCCAGGTGGCAGTGGCTGCATCGCCAAAGATGCAGTTCGTGTCCTTGTCTTCCTTTGCCATGATGCGCGAGTAGGGGTCGCAAGTCACCAGAATGCCGTGCTTGAGGCCCGCTCTCTCAAGAAACCCCTGGACGATTTCAAGCCCATAGACGTAGCCCGAACAACCCAGGCTGATGTCGAACGACGCCACGGATGCCGGCAGTCCCAGTTCGTGGGCTATGCCGGGGGCGTTGTGGGGAATGCGCCGGTCCGGGTTCTGGGTCACACACACCAGCAGGTCCACGTCATTCGGCTGCAAGTCCGGGTTGGCCTGCATCAGGCGTCGACAGGCATCCACCGCCAGCGAGATGCCGGTCTGACCAGCAGCCAGGATGTGTCGGCTGCGCAGGCCGACCTTCTCCGCAACGAAACCGGGGTCCGCGCCTGTCGCAGCCGCAATGTCATCGGCGGACTGGGTCAGAGCCGGCACCGAGTAGGCAATGGCTTCAATGGACATTCAACTCCTTGGGTGACTTGAAGGCAAACGTGACGAAACCCCGGCACACCTCGGCACAGGCGTCATCTTCAATCACGGCCTCCACCAGCGACTGGTATTGCTGGCCCGAGCGCCCGACGCGCCGGCACATGATCCGAACCCTGCCCGCGAGCAGAGACGGCCAACCGCCCTGCGGCAATGGAAACCGGCGAATACCGGTGAACCAGACATCGTGGACCTCGGGGGCCAGTTCCTCGTGCAAGGACTTGATGGCCTGCACCAGCACATTGAGCACAGACTCGAAGTCCCCATTCTCGGTATGGAACTGGTAGATCGCGTTGAGCGGCGACTCAAGCGCGACCAGAGCTACGCCCATGCGCATGGGTGCATCTGCCCTGGGCGCCGGATCCGGCAGTTCGACAATGTCCCAAGCTTGTGCCGCCGCCCCGCCGAACTCCACGCGCCCCACCACGGCATCGTCAGCGGCGTCCGCTACCGATGTCCGCAACGCAAGGCGGTTGCAACTGATGCGACGAAAGCTTGCCGAAACCAGGTGGGCGTCTTGGCCCACCAATTGGTCGGCCGCACGCGCCATCATTTGGGTACCTTGTACATACGTCCGTGCGCCGCGGAGGAAGACTTCAATTTCGGTCAAGATGCACTGTCGTTGGGGGACTCTTGCCATGAGTATAAGTAGCGAAAAAATCCGTGTCCTTTTGACTTATGCTTCCCGGCCACCGCTTGCCTGAAGAAGAGACGCCCGAGTGGTGACACGAAAAAGCCATCATGTCTACGTCGTCGAGCTGCACCCCGAGGTGCTGCAGGAGCCGCGCTTTCGGCGCTGCAACCCGCACTACGTCGAGGGCAGGCCCTGTGTCTATGTGGGCATGACCGGACTGGACCCAGACCTGCGTTTTGACCGGCACAAGGCCGGCATCCAGGCCAACGCCTTCGTGACGAAGTACGGCCTGCGTCTGTTGCCCGACCTGTACGAGGGCTTCAACCCCATGGGTTACGACGAGGCCGCCGAGCGGGAAGTGGAGATTGGCATCGACCTGCGCTCGGCCGGGTTTGGGGTGTGGCAGGCGTGACCTGTCGGATGGCGTCAATCCGGGTCAGCAAGATTGGGGAGTCCCACTTATACTCCCAGGTGTATAAACCATCCCGGCGTCCGTCTGCCTTCCCGCCATGAGCGCATCTGCATTTCTTGAACAGTACTGGCCCATTCTGCTGGTCGCCCTCTGGTTCGGCTACAAATGGTGGAACGCCCGCCGCGTGGTGGCCATGCTGCCGCAGCTCAAGGCCAGCGGCGCCACGCTGGTGGACGTGCGCACACCCGATGAGTTTGCCGCCGGTAACGCCCCGGGCTCGGTCAACATTCCCCTGCACGAACTGGGCGCTCGCCTGAGCGAAATTCCCGCCTCGGCGCCGGTGGTGGTCTGCTGCGCCAGCGGCACGCGCAGCGGCATGGCCCGGCTGAAGCTGAAGAAGAACGGCTACGCCCAGGTGTTCAACATCGGCAAGTGGACGAACCTGCTGCGATAGCCCTGTCGCCTCAGTGCCGCTCAGGCACCTGCCCGGCTTCGTCGCCCCAGACCCGGTTGATGCGGCGCCCGCGCTGCACCGCCGGGCGCTCGCCGATGGATGCGGCCCAGCGCTGCACATGGGTGTATTCGTGCACCGACAGGAAGGTGCCGGCCTCGTAGATCTTGCCTTCGACCAGCGCGCCATACCAGGGGTAGATGGCGATGTCGGCGATGCTGTACTCGTCGCCGGCCATGTAGGGGCGCTCGGCCAGGTTGCGGTTGAGGACGTCGAGCTGGCGCTTGACCTCCATGGCAAAACGGTTGATGGGGTACTCGAACTTCTCGGGTGCGTAGGCGTAGAAGTGGCCAAAGCCGCCGCCCAGGTAAGGCGCCGAGCCCATCTGCCAGAACAGCCAGTTGAGGGCCTCGGTGCGCGGGCCATGCGCCTTGGGCAGCAAGGTGCCGAACTTCTCGGCCAGGTACAGCAGGATGGAACCCGACTCGAACACACGGGTCGGTGTTTCGGTGCTGCGGTCCAGCAGGGCCGGGATCTTGGAGTTGGGGTTGACTTCGACGAAGCCGCTGGAGAACTGGTCGCCATCGCTGATCTTGATCAGCCAGGCGTCGTACTCGGCCCCGCTGTGGCCCAGGGCCAGCAGCTCTTCCAGCATGATGGTGACCTTCACGCCATTGGGCGTGGCCAGCGAATACAGCTGCAGAGGGTGCTTGCCCACCGGCAACGCTTTCTCGTGCGTGGGGCCGGCAATGGGGCGGTTGATGCTGGCGAATTTGCCGCCGCTGGGTTGCTCCCAGGTCCAGACGGCGGGTGGGGTGTAGGTGGTTTTGTCGCTCATGGACACATCGTAGTGCAGCTGGACGAAGCTTGCACGGCGGCGGCCACCGGCGCGCGCCCGGACGCGTGCATGAGACGGCGCTGCCCTCAGTGCCTGATCACCTGCCGGATGGTGGTGGCCAGCTCGGATGCCACAAATTTGGCCACATAGGCATCGGCCCCGACTGAACTCACATGCGCCTCGTTGGCCGTGCCCGTCAGCGATGAGTGGATGACCACCGGAATCGAACTGAAGCGGGCGTCGCTCTTGATGTTGCGGGTCAGGGTGAAGCCATCCATCACCGGCATTTCCAGGTCGGTCAGCACCACCGCCACCTTGTCTTTTGCCGTCTTGCCTTCGGCATGCGCTTCTGCTTCGATGGCTTGCAGGCGCTCCCAGGCCTCCTGACCGGTCTTGGTCATGACGTAGGCGGCGCCCATTGCATTGAGCCCTTGCTCGATCATCATGCGGGCCACAGGAGAATCGTCAGCGGCCAGGATGATGCTGCCATTGGGCAGGTTCACCGCGGCACCCACCGATTGCGGGGTGATGTCTTCCGTGGCCGTGGGCATCACATTGCGCAGAATCTGCTCCACGTCGAGCACCTGCACCAGGCGCGACTGATCGCTGTGGCCATCCAGTTTGGCGATGCTGGTCACCAGATCACCGCCGTTGCCTTCGGCGGCCAGAACGTCGCTCCAGTTCAGGCGCACAATTTCGTCCACCTCCTCCAGGGCAAAGGCCTGCGTGGTGCGGGCGTATTCGGTCACCATCAGGATGGTCAAGCCACGCTTGGGGTTGCAGCCGACCACGGCCGGCAGATCAATGACAGGAATGATCTGGCCCCGGATATTGGCCACGCCCAGCACGTTGGGCGGTGCGTTGGCGATGGCGGTGATGGTCGGCATGACCATGATCTCGCGCACCTTGAACACGTTGATGCCGTAGAGCTCGCGGTGCTCGCTGCCCGGAGCCTCGCCCAGGCGAAACAGCATCAGCTCGAACTTGTTGTTGCCGGTGAGGTTGGTGCGCTCGGTGGCGTCGTGCAACGATGTGCTCATGCGGGTGTGCTCCAGAATGGACTCAGGACAGGATACGGGCCCGGGACAGGCGCGCATTGGTCGATGAACCCTGGCAACACCCCGCATTTCCAGGCTTTGTCCGGGCCGGGTGCTGGGTTCAGCCGCCCGTCTTGCGGGCCGCCTCGTCATCCACTGTCTGCTGCACCACACGGTAGAACGCATCCCTTGCCGCCCGGGTCTCGGGGTGGCTGGCACCCCCTGCCCAGTTGGAGTTGGAGGCGATCACCAGCTTGCGCTGGGGGTCGATGAAGATGCCCTGACCGAAGATGCCGCGGGCAGCGAAGCTGCCGTCGTCGTAGGTCCACCACTGGTAGCCATAGCCGCTGCCCGGCACGCCGATGCCGGTGCGGGTGGTGGTGGCCTCGTGCAACCAGCCCTCGGGCACGATGCTCTGGCCGTTGGCCTGGGCTCCGCCGAGGATGAACTGTCCGAAACGGGCGTAGTCGCGCGTGGCGGCCTGGATGCAGCAACCGCTGATCTCCTGACCGGTCTTGCTCAGGATCCAGGTGGCCTTCTGCTCCATGCCGGCGGGAATCCAGACTTTTTCGGACAGGTAGTCGGCCAGGTGCCTGCCGGTGGCGCGCATCACCAGCACACCCACCAGGTTGGTCTCGCCCGTGCTGTAGAGCCAGCGCGTGCCGGCAGGTTCGGCGCGCGGCAGCTTGCGCAGGAAGCTCACCAGGGCATCGACGCCGGGCTCGGGCTGGTGGTTGTTGAATCGGGCCACATCGGAGTTGGGGTCGCCGTAGTCCTCGTTCCAGTCGATGCCCGAGGTCATGGTCAGCAACTGCCGGACGCTCACGTCGTCGTAGGCCGAACCTTTCATTTCCTCGATGTAGTCACTGACCCTGTCGTCCATGCTCCGGATGTGGCCGTCCTTCACCGCTGCGCCGACCAGGGTGGAGGTGATGGACTTGGCCACCGAGAAACTGGTCCAGCGGCCGTTGGCGTCGAAATCCAGTCCGTAGCGCTCCAGCCGCACCCGACCGTCGTGAACGATGACGAGGGCGGCACTGCGCTGCGACTGCATGTAGGCATCGATATCGATGGGCAGCGCCAGCGGCGGGCCGGGTGGCAGGGGCGACGGCGTGTCGCCAGCCTCGATGACGCGGTGTTTGGCCAGAAAGGGCAAGCGGTCCAGCGCGCGGAAGGCGGCGTCGCGCTGCGACTGGTTCCAGAACAGCACGTCGCGGTCGGTGGGGAAATGGGCCAGGAAGCCGCGGGTTTCCTTGTCCAGGCTCAGCCAGATGGCGGTGCCAGCGGCCACTGCGACGATCAGGCCACCGAGGGCCAAGGTCTTGAGTTTCAAGCGAAGACTCCCGCGATCAGGACGTGAAGGAACGGGTCGGAAGGGCCCGACGGGTCCCCTATTGTCGTCGCGCTTGCTTCGCGGGTCAGAGCCTGCGCAGTCTTTCCAGCCGCACGGCGTTGGATTCGTCGGTCACAACGACCATCAGGCTGCCAGGGTCGGAGGGCAACAAGAGCGCCGTGAAGCCCGGTGCCAGAGGGCGCCGGGGGTCATCACCCTCGGGCAGGACAACCCGGTAATTGTTGAACACGGTACCCGACTCTCCCTCGAACAAGGCCAGCGGGCAACCATATCGGGTGTCACCGGGTCCAGCAGGGACAGGAGGTTGGGTTCGTCCAAGCCCATGCCGAGGCGGGCCAGTGGGCCGAAGCCGGATTCATCTTGAGCATGCGCCCGTCGGGTCGCATGCGCACCAGACCGACCGGCGCCAGGTGCAGGAACTCAAGCAGCGCAGCACCGTTCATGGGCAGGTTGTGCACCGTGTCCGACCCAGGGGCTGTGGTCACCCGGTTGCTCCACGGCGCTGGGCGAGCACATAGGGCAGCACCTCGCCCAGCGAAGTGCCTGCGAGCTGGGCGACATCAAAACGCCCGCCGACCCGGTGGTTGTTCATGCACGGCGTCAGCTCGATGAACAGGTGCTGTCCGATCACCTTTTGCGCCGGGAAGGCAGCGGCATCGGCCTCGGTGCGGTTGTAACGCCGCGCGCGGGCTTCCTGGTCGAATGCGATGACACCGTAAGGCAGCGCATCCAGTTGCTCGTCGGCCAGGGAGTCCAGTGTGGCCAGCAGGCCGGCGTCATCAAACGAGAGCTGTTGTGTCATGGTGACAGTTCATGATGGGTGCTGGCCGGTGGGGCGAACCAGATGCAAGGTGAAGGTGCTGCCCTGTCCGGGCGTGCTGTTGACATCGACACGGCCGTTCATGCGCTCGACCATCTCCTTGACCAGTGAGAGTCCAAGACCGGTACCCGGGATGGGGCCACCGGGGTTGGCGCGGAAAAACCGGGTGAACAGGCGTCCGATCTCCTCGTCGGACAGCCCGATACCCTGGTCACTGACCTCCAGGGTGCATTCGCCCTCGGCCGAAGAGGCTGCCACCCTGCAACACACCCGACCACCGTTGGGCGAATACTTGACCGCGTTGGACATCAGGTTGATGACCACCTGTTCCAGCCGCGCCGCATGCCCGAGCACCCACTGGGGCGAATCGGGCAGTTCGAGAACCAGTTGGTGCCGGTTTTCCGGCATCTCGATCACTTCGCTGGCCTGGCGAACCACGTGACACAGGTCGACCGGCTCCAGCGCGAAGGCCTCCCGGCCCCGCTCATCGAGCTGGGCCAAGTCCAGCAGATCGTCCAGCAGGCCACCCAGGCGCACCGCCTGTTTGAGCACCGTCTCCAGAAGTGGACGTGCCTGTTCGGGGTTGTAGTTGCGCATCAGCATGAGCTCGGTGAATCCCCGGATGCTGCCCAGCGGGGTGCGCAACTCGTGGGCCGCCGTGGCCAGAAAGTGGTCGCGACTGGCCTGCTGCTGCCGCTGCTGGGTGACATCGCGCAGCACCGCCATTTGTTCGCCGGTCAGCGAACCGACCGATGAGGCCGACACCTCGATCACCCGTTGCTGTGGACGACGCAACTCCCACAGGCAGGACTGGCCTGGTTCGGGCCAGGGCAGTTGTTCGGAGTCGACGTCCGCCAGCGTGGCCACGCGCTTCAGCAGTTGAGACAGTGAGAGCCCGAGTACCTGCCCATCGCCCAGGCCAAGCAGCGCCACACCGGCCGGACTGCACAGGGTCACGCGCCCATCGGCCGCCAGGGTCACCATGCCCATGGGATGCGAGCCAATCGCTCGCTCCAGTTCCAGCGACCGAACCTGGGACATCTCCTCGCGCTCGCGCTCGAGGGTCACATCGGTCTGGACGGCAAAAAAGTGGGTGATACGGCCGGTGGTGGCCTCACGCACAGGGCTCATCTCGACCCGGTTCCAGAACAGGCTGCCATCGCGGCGGTAGTTGCGCAGCACCACTGTGACGTCCTCACCGCGGGCAATGGCCTCGCGCAGGCGGTGCACGCCGGGCTGATCGCGGTCGCCCAGCTGCAGAAAGCCACAATTGCGCCCCAGGACTTCCTGCGCGGGATAGCCCGTCATCCGGGTGAAGCCGGTGTTGACGTAGACCAAGGGGTTGTTCGGCTGGGTCGCGTCAGACACCACCACGCCGTTGACCGTCTGTTCCATGGCACGCCAGACGATCGGGCGCACATCGGGTGGCAGGCTGAGGGCAGAAGCGGCAGGGTAGGACATGGGAAATCAGGACACAAGGCTGGCTGTTCCTCTCTCGGCGCTTTTCAGGTCAACTTGAGGGGTGGTCCGGAAACGGGACGGACGGCCGACAGCCCACCTCTGTTCAGCGTGGCGGATTCGAAGCGAGCCCCATGCCGGGCAGGGTAATCCCTGACCCTTTTCTGAGAACCATACCCAACCGCCACGGACCCGATTGACTATGATCGCCGGCACGAAATCGAACGCCCGTTCTTTTTTAAATCCATCTCCAGACACACATGACCGCTTCAACGGCACGCCCCTGGCACCCCACCTACGGGCAAGTGGGAATCGCTCCCGAGCTTGAATCCCTCCCTTACCGCAACCTGGCCGAACTGGTCCACGAAAGCTGCAAGAAATGGCAGACCGAGAGCCAGGTCAAGGCCGCGTTCAGCTGCGTGGTGCCCAACGGCATGAACGGGCGCCTGAGCTTTGCGCAGGTGGACGAACTCTCGGACGCGTTTGCAGGCTACTTGCGCGCGGTGGTGGGCCTGAAGGCGGGCGACCGCGTGGCCGTGCAACTGCCCAACAGCCTGGGCTATCCGGTGGCGGCGCTGGGGGTGTTCAAGGCCGGCTGCGTGCTGGTCAACACCAACCCGCTCTACACCGAATCCGAAATGATCCACCAGTTCAACAACGCTGGCGCCCAGGTGCTGGTGATGGTGGACATGTTTGCCGACAAGCTGCCGGCGGTGCTGGCCAAGACCGGCATCAAGCAGGTGGTGCTGGCGGCGGTGTCGGAGTTCTTCCCGACCATTCCGGGCGCCATCGTGCGCGGCGTGCAGCGCTACTGGAACCGTGTGCTGCCGCCAGTGACGGCGCCGCACATCCGCCTGAAGGACGCGCTGGCCCAGGGTCGGGCCACTTTGGGCAAGACGCCGGCCCGGACCTACTGGGAAGGCGTGGGGCGCCAGGACCTGGCCTTGCTGCAGTACACCGGCGGCACCACCGGTGTGAGCAAGGGCGCCATGCTGACGCACGACAACCTGCTGAACAACATCCAGCAGACCCGGGCCATGGGCCAGAGCCACATGGCGCTGGGCCAGGAATGTGTGCTCACAGCCTTGCCTCTCTACCACATCTTCGCCTTCACAGCCAACCTGCTGGGCTTCCTGGCCATCGGCGGGCACAACGTGCTGATACCGAACCCGCGCCCAGTGCAGAGCCTGCAGCGGGCGATGGAGAATTTCCCCATCACCTGGATGACGGGCGTGAACACGCTGTTCAACGGCCTGCTCAACGAAGAGTGGTTCGTGGCCTACCCGCCCAAGACGCTCAAGGCCTCCATTTCGGGCGGTACCGCGCTGCACAGTGCTGTGGCCCAGCGCTGGCGCGAACTGACCAAGACGCCGATTGCCGAGGGTTACGGCCTGACCGAGACCTCTCCCGTGGTGAGTTTCAACCCGCTGACCGGCACACCGCGCGACGGCAGCATCGGCATTCCGGCGCCGGGCACCGATGTGCGTCTGGTCGGCGACGACGGGCTGGATGTGGCGCCTGGCGCCCCGGGCGAGATCTGGGTGCGGGGGCCACAGGTGATGCAGGGCTACTGGAACGCCGGGGAGGAAACCGCCAAGGTCATGAACGACGGCTGGTTTGCCACTGGTGACGTGGCGGTGATGGACGAGGCGGGCTTCCTGCGCATCGTCGACCGGAAGAAGGACATGGTCCTGGTCTCGGGCTTCAACGTCTACCCCAACGAGGTCGAGGACGTCATCGCCGACATGGATCATGTGCTGGAAGTGGCTGTCATCGGGGTGCCGGACGACAAGACCGGCGAGGCGGTTCGCGCCTATGTGGTACAGAACCCCGACCACAGCAAGGAAGTCATGCCGGCCGACGTGATCGCGCATTGCAAGCAGCACCTGGCGGCCTACAAGGTGCCCAAGCTGGTGGTGGTGCGCGACGAACTGCCCAAGAGCCCGATCGGCAAGGTGCTGCGCAAAGACTTGCGCAAGGCCGTGGCCGAAGAGATGAACCGGGGCTGAACGCCCTGCCCTGAACAAAAAGAAAGCCGCAGATGCTGTCCGAATTCGAAACCACGCTGCTGGGCATCATGATGATCGTCATCATGTTCGGCATGGGCGCGTCCCTGACCTGGCGCGATTTCCTGATCGCCTTCCGCAAGCCCAAGGGCGTGCTGGTGGGCCTGTTGTGTCAGTACGGGATCATGCCACTGCTGGGGTTCCTGATGGCCCAGGCGCTGGGCCTGTCGCCGGCCCTGACCGTCGGCCTGATCCTGATGGCCTGCATGCCCGGCGGCACCACCTCCAACATCTTCACCTATTTCAGCAAGGCGGTGCTGGCGCTGTCCATCATGATGACCTCGGTGTCCTCGCTGGTGGCGCTGGGCATGGTGCCGACCCTGCTGGAGTTCTACTCGCAACTGTCCGGCCTGGACGGCGAGTTCAAGATCCCGGCGGGCAATGTGGCCCAGGTGCTGTTCGTGCTGCTGATCCCCACGGTGATCGGCATGACGATCCGCAAGCTCAACCCCAACATCGGCGCCACAGTGGAGCTGCTGGGTGGCTTCCTGGGGGTGGTGGTGATCCTGTTCCTGCTGGTGACCTGGGTACCGCGCAACCACATGCTGCTGGCCTCAACCCCCTGGTATGTGTTTTTTGCCGCCATCGGTCTGGGCATCTTCGGCATCGGCCTGGGGTACCTGCTCTCGCGCCTGCTCAAGCAGGACCCCAACCGCAGCCGCACCATTGCGCTCGAAACCGGCATCCAGAATGGTCCGCTGGCGGTACTCATTGTCACGCTGACCTTCACCGGACCTCTGCAGCAGGAGGTGCTGCTGATTCCGGTGCTTTACTCGCTGTTCATCGTGATCACGTCCAGCATCGTGACGGTGTTCTTCCGCCGCAAGAGCGAGGCAGAGGCGCTGGCGCGTGACCGGGCCAAGAATGGCACGGTGCTGGCCAACTGAGACCGGCCAAAAGGCAAGGGATGGAACGAATCTGAGGGGACCTCTTGATGGCGGGTCATGCGCGGATGGCACAGAAGCCCATAAACAAACTTAAGTACTGTTTTTTTCGTCGCTTAGCGAACCATTTGTCGGGCCAATTTTTGGGAACTTTCGGGTGAGCCTGAGTCTCCTTGGAGATCGATCGGTCGTGCAAAAAACGGCCGGACGAACCACCGTTGACACAGGAGGTCCGCAACATGACTGCCCGACTGCCAGACATCGCTTCCGCCGAGTTTTCCACCCAGGCCACCAGCCGGTGGCACGGTCCCCTGTCGAGGGGCATGCTCGCTCAAGCCCGGTCCAGCGGTGTTCCCTTGGCCTACGACCCCGCGCAGAACGGCTGGGTGGCAGCGGGTGCGGCCGACCTCGACGACGACCCCGACATGCCGATCTGGGCAGGCCTGTCCAGGTTTGTGCTGCGACCTTGGAACGAAAGTGATCTGGATCACTTTTATGCACTGCTGAATGATGTAGAACTTTGGCGTTACATGGTCGAGGACATGCCGACGCCTTTCACCCTGGCGGTGGCCGCGGATCTGATCGCCATCTCCAACGCGGGACAGCACCACGAGGTGCGGGCGATACAGACCTCTCAAGGGCCGGTGGGGCAGGTTCGGCTGCTGTGGACAGGACCTGAATTGGGCTCCGACGAAGCCGAAGTCAGCTACTGGTTGGGGCGCCAACACCGGGGACAAGGTTGGGCTTCACAAGCGGTCAGGCAATGCGCTCGGTCTGCGCTTTGGTCTCGGCCCGGCTTGAAGCGCGTGCTGGCCTACGTGCACCCTGACAATGCGGCATCCGTTCGGGTGCTGGCGCGCGCCGGCTTTGTGTCCGCCGAGGCCCGAGCCTCAGACGGCTGGCTGGGTTTCGCGTTCACCCTGCCGGTGAGCTGAAGCCAATCTGGTTCAATCAATGGCTGCTGCCGGCGCCTGCGGCGATGTCCCGAGCGCAGGACAGGGCCGTGTGCACCAGCACGTGCAGCGCTTGCGACGTGTGCTCCAGTGACAGAAAAGGCTCGCCCTGACCCGGCATCCATGGAACATGCACGAAGCCACCCCGGGTGTGCCGCAAGCCGGGGTGTGTGGAGAGTCGGTGCATCAGGCCGAAAAAGACATGGTTACAGACGAAGGTACCCGCGGTCTGTGACACCTCGGCTGGCAGATTCCGGGCCAGCAGATTCGCCCGCATGTGCTTGATGGGCAAGGTGCTGAAGTACGCGGCAGGGGCGCCAGGCACCACCGGCTGGTCAATGGGTTGAGCACCGGCGTTGTCGCGCAGCGGGGCGTCGTCAACATTGATGGCCACGCGCTCGATCGAGATGGCCGATCGACCGCCCGCCTGCCCGACACAGATCACCAGTTCAGGCCGCAGCTGATCCAGCCAGGTGTCGAGCACACGCAGTGCCTCGCCAAACACGGTGGGCAGTTGAACGCCAACCACCTGTCGGTCCTGTATCTGCCGACCGTGCAGTGACCGCACGGCCTGCCAGCTGGGGTTGACACTCGCCCCGCCAAATGGATCAAAACCGGTGAGCAGCACCACGGGCCGCACGGCAGGTTTTACGTTGGCATGGTCGGTCATGGGCGCACTGTATCGCACGAAACATGCGCACCTGCGTGCGACCAGGGCGTCGAACAGAATCTCAGGGCCGCGCCACGCGAGTGCGCAAATCGGCCAGCACGGTCTGCAGGCGGCGCTGCTGATCGGGCCCGGTTCGAAGCAGCATCTTTTGCCCCGCCGACAGGCGCGCCAGCGCCGGATCAGCAAACTCGTATCGCACCCAGGGTCGCGTCGAGGGCACGGGGCCCTTGACCTCGACCAGCACCACCGCTGGCAACGCGGCCGGCACCGGTGTGGCAATCAGGTGATCAAGCACCGCCACCAGGCGGTCGTTGAAATAACGGCCAGGGTAGCCCAGCTCTTCGTAGGCCTTCTGAAACTGCGGATAGAGCCTGCGATAGGCCGCCACCAGCTGGTCAAGGTCGACGGATGTGGCCAATTTCACCGCTGGCGCGTAGCGGGCCGCGTTGTCGGGGTGGATGCGCTCGCTGTCCCCCGTGCCCACCTGGGTGCTGAAGCGACCCGGCGTCGGGTGCACAGGCCACAGGACCGGAGCGGCATGGCCGCTGTCAAGGTTGTCCACCGTGGCAACGATGCGCCGGATCAGTTCGTCGGTCTGTACCCAGGCTGTGACCTGCTCACGCCCCAGCAGGGCCATCAGCCGCTGAACCAGCCATGGCACAGCACCTTCAGGTTCGGGCGGCCCATCCGGCGTGGCTTCGGCGGCCTCGATGGGATGGCGGGGAACGGTCGGCTCGTCTGATGCATGGGCATCAACATCGGCCACCGGCGGAGAAACGGGCGCAACAGCCGACGGCTCGTTTGTCGTGGCCGCAGCAGGTGCGTCTTCGGAACTGCCGAAATGGCGCCAGCCGAACACCGCGGCCAGCACCATCACCACCAGAACCACGAGCACCACGCCACTGCGCTCGGCGGGGGGCTGCGGGGGACGGGAATCGGGGTCGGGCGTCAGGTTGTTCATCGGCTGGCACAGATCCACTGAGAGGCAGGGAGGCGTTCGAACCATCCTACACGCCGTCGGCAGGTCGGTCCACCCTCAAAACGTGTGCTCAGGGTCAGCGAAACCGCCTGCACAAGCCAACGTGCGCGGAACGCAGGCTCGTGCAGGCCACGGCTCGCCAGAGAAAGCCTCATCTGGTGACCAAGGCGGAGACACGCTCGCACGGCTTCATGCACCGCTCAAACTCGGATGGTTCTCAATGGCCGGGGACCACAGTAACATGCGCCATGGCCGGCTCTCGCCTCTCACGACTCTCGATTCTGCAGTGGATCGGATCGTTGGTGATTCTTGCGCTTTCCTCCTTTCTGCTTGCGATTGCCTGGTCCATGGTGGAGGAAGAGCTGCGCTTTCTGGCCGGCAGCCGTATCGTGACCGGCGAGGTGGTGGACCACGTGCTTGTGCGCTCCCAATCGCGCGGCGATGCACAAAACCGGGCGCCTCCTGCCCACTACCCGATCGTGCGCTACAGCACAGAGACAGGCAAAGTCTTTCAAGTCCAGGCCCGCGAGGGCTACGCCTCGGCTCGATCACGGTCAGCGGAGGGTGGGGTGCAGTCAGGCCAGGATGCCCGACCCGTGGGTACGCCCATTCGTGTGGCCTACCGGCCCGAGAACCCGGAAGATGCGCGCACCCTGGGCTTCATGCAGCAATACTTCACCGCGATCATTCTGGCAATCACCGGCCTGGTTTTTCTGCTGGGCGTGGTGGCGGGTCTGTGGACCACCGCACGCAAGAGCCCATCTGCCTGATCGCCCTCTCCCGCCACAGGTGCCGGATTCAGACCTGTTTCAGCACGAAGTCGATGGCCGCGCATACCGCCGCCGCCTGCGCAAGATTGCACTGCTCGGGTGTCACCTTCGGACTGTCGGGGTAGACCTCGGTGGTGGTGGTGTAGCGTGCACCGGTCACGCCCGCACACAGCCCAAGTTCGCGCAAGGGATAGCGAATCACGCCCCGATCCACCGCAGGTGACCCGATGATCTCGCCGCGCCCGTCGGTGGGTGCAATGTGCGTCAAGCGCTCGACGGCATCAATGATGGCGCGCTGAAAGGCCGGCTGCGGGTTGTCGGTGTCGTCGACCAGGTAGAACCCATCGGGGATCGTGCCCGGCTCAAACAGCTCGCCATCACGCGCCGCCTTGGCCGGACGGTATTCGCTTTCGTCGGTATCGGTGGTTTCGTGCAGGTCGATGTGGGCCACGAACTGCCCGGCCAGGGGCGCCACCAGTTCCATCAACGCAGAGGCCTCGATCGCGGGACTCGGGTGGCGGAACGCGCGGTTCGGGTCAACCGCATGGTAGTTCCAGCGGTGGATGCGCTCGTAGGCCCAGGGGCTGACACAGGGCACCACCAGCAAGCGCACGCGCTCGGCACTGGCCTGCGCATGGTGTTCGAGAAAGTGCAAGGCACCGTGCACGCCACTGGTCTCGTAACCGTGCACGCCACCGGTCACCAGCACGGCCGGCCGGTCCGACCGCCAGTCTCCCACGCGCACGGCCTGCAACGGGTAGCGCTCGGCGCCGTAGACCACTTCACCGTAGCTCAGCACCTCGTGGTGCTGGCGCAAACGATCGACCGAACGCAGCACCTCGTCCGCATAACTGCGCTGGCGCTGCTGTCTCGCGCGCCACTGGGCCACTTCGGCAGGCCCCCAGGGCTGACCCGGCGTACCGATGGGATAGAAGGCTTTGGGGGTCGATGCAGAGGGTGTCGTCATATGCGGGTAGATTATGGAGCTGGCCCCAGTGCGGGGTCTCCTTGCCCATCGTCCATGCGTGTGCTGCTTCTGGTCCTGCTGATGGCCGTGCTGGCCGCGGTCTGGGTGCGTTCGCGCTTCGAGCGCGACCTGGCTCAGGCCACGGCACGCGCGGCCGAAGGCAGCGAAGTGCTGGCGACCGCCTGTGGTGCCATCGAGGTCCAGGTGGCCGGAGAAGGCGTGCCCCTGCTGATCGTTCACGGCAGCGGAGGCGGTCACGACCAGGGCATGGCCTGGGCCCGACCGCTGACCCGCCAGGGCGTGCAGGTGATTGCCATGTCGCGCTTTGGCTACCTGCGCACACCCCGCCCGGCCGACGCCTCACCCGAAGCGCAGGCCGACGCCCATGTCTGCCTGATGGACGCGCTGGGCATCGAACGCGCGGCCATCATGGGTGTCTCGGCGGGTGGGCCGTCGGCGCTGCAGACCGCCATCCGCCACCCGCAGCGGGTCAGCGCGCTGGTCCTGGTGGTGCCCATCGCCTACTTGCCACCCACCGTACCCGGATCGGCCCCGCCCGTTTCGGACGACAAGGACGAATGGCTGCTGCGCCTGCTGGGGTCGGACTTCCTGTTCTGGACCGCCCAGAAGCTGACGCTCGGCCCCTTGATACGCCATGTGCTGGCCACGCCCCCGGAGCACCTGGACTCGGCCAGTGCCAGCGAGAAGGCCCGCGTGGATGAGCTGATCGGGCGCATCCTGCCCGTCTCATCCCGTGCCGCGGGCCTGATCGACGACACCCGCCTTGGCAAGCGTCTGGGACCCTACCCGCTGGAACGCGTCAGCTCCCCTGCCCTGCTGATCAGTGCACGCGACGACGGCTTCGGCACCTACGCCGCCGCAGAGTACACGGCCAGCCTGATCCCCGGTGCGCAGTTCCTGGGCTTTGACCAGGGTGGACACCTGCTGGTCGGGCATGATGCTGCAGTACAGGCTGCGGTGCTGGCACTGCTGGCCAGATCCTCACCCGGCCAGGTCGCGCCTTGAAGACTGTCTCAGGAGATGTCATGAGCACAAAAGCCAAGCCTTCCAACAGAACGCCAAAAGATGATGAACAGGTGTCGGCATTCGCCCGCGCCATCCTGCCCCTGTTCGGCAAAGTCCCAACCTCCAAGCTGCGCAAGAGCAGGAAGCCGCAGGAAGACGCCCGCCACCAGGCCAACTCGACAGCAGCGAAAGCGGCCCTGGCCGCTGGTGCCCTGGCGCTGCCGCCGGGCGCGCTGGGCTGGCTGACCATCCTGCCCGAGATGGTCGGTGTCTGGCAGATGCAGCGCCAGCTGGTGGCGGACATCGCGGCGCTGTATGGCAAGCGGGCGCAGCTGACGCCCGAGCAGGTTGTGTACTGCCTGTTCCAGCACTCGGCCGGACAGGGCGTGCGCGACCTGGTGGTGCGGGTGGGCCAGCGCACGCTGGTCAGGCGTGCCTCACCCCGGCTGGTCGGCATGATCACGCGCCGCATCGGCGCCACCCTGGCACGCAGGGCCTTCGGCCGGGGTGCAGCGCGCTGGCTGCCCGTGGTGGGTGCCGTGGGCGTGGGCGCCTATGCCTACTACGACACGGCGCGGGTGGCGGCCACCGCGATCGACCTGTTCGAAGGTGTGATCGAAATTGACGCCGACGAGGTCGACTGACGCTTTGCCCGGCTACCACTGGCCATAGAACACCCCGGCGCGCTTGTGCGCGGCGGTGCCGCGTTCGACTTGTGCCTCCGTGACGGTGGTGCGGTGGCGGCGACGGGCGAGGAAGTCCAGCAGGCGGTCCCTCATGGCGGCCCGCACCGACGCGGTGGCGGCCTCGGCACCCAGGTCGTTGAACTGGTCGGGGTCGGATGGCAGGTGCCAGAGCTGCTCGCGCTCGCCCAGCCACCAGACATAACGCCACTCGTCGGTGCGCAAGCTGAACGCACGGCACTCATGGATACCCTTACCCAGCGTGATGCGGGCCTGACGCCAGCTGTAGTCCAGTTCGCTGTAGCTGAACGAGCGCCAGTCCGGCGTGCTGTCACCGTGCAGCAAGGGCAGCAGGCTTTGCCCCTCCAGCCGGTGGCTGGGTGGCTCGATACCCAGCGCATCCAGCACCGTGGGCACCACATCGACCGCCTCCACCATCCGAGTGTCCACTGTGCCCCGGGTGACATCGGCCTGTGGGCGCGGATCAACGACGATGAAAGGCACCTTCTGGACGGTGTCGTAAAAGAGCTCCTTCTCGCCAAGCCAGTGATCGCCCAGAAAATCGCCGTGGTCGGCGGTGAAGATGACCAGGGTGTCGTCCAGCACACCCGCCTTGGCCAGGCTATCGAACAGGCGACCGAGGTGGTGGTCGAGCTGGCTGATCAGCCCCTGGTAGGCCGGCCGCACGGTGCGAATGCACTCGTCGCGCTGGAAGCTCAGGCTCTCTTCCTGCTGGCGGTAGGCCGCCGTCACCGGGTGCTCATTGATGCGTTCGGCATCCGATCGCACGACAGGCAGGCACTGGTCTGCGCCGTACATGGCGTGGTAGGGTGCCGGCGCCATGTAGGGCCAGTGGGGCTTGACGTAGCTCAGGTGCAGCATCCAGGGGCGCTGGCCCTGTTCGCGCACAAACCGGATCGCCTGATCGGTCATGTAGGCGGTCTCGGAATGGGCCTCCTGCACGCGCGCGGGCAGATGCACATTGCGCATGTGCCAGCCACTGTGCACCTGCCCGTCCGGGCCGAGCCCCGCGATCACATAGTCCGTCCAGGGGTCGTCGCTCTGGTAGCCCTGATCGCGCAGAAAGGCCGGGTAGCCCGATTCGTGACCTGGCGCATGGTGCCCGTCGTAGCGGTCGATCTCGGTGAACCCGCCGCGCTCGAGCAAGGTGGCCAGCTCGCTGCCACCTTCGAGCTGCAGGCGTGCGAGCCCGCCCACATCGGGCATGACGTGGGTCTTGCCCGCCAGGGCCAGCGTGTGCCCGGCGCCCTTGAGCATCTCTCCCAGGGTCACCTCGCCCACCGACAGCGGCACTCGGTTCCAGGTGGCGCCGTGGCTGATCGGGTAGCGGCCGGTGTAATAGCTCATGCGGCTGGGGCCGCAGACGCCGCTGGAGACAAAAGCCCTGTCAAAACGCACGCCGCGCGCGGCCAGCGCGTCGATGGCCGGCGTCTTCAGGTACGGATGGCCGGCGCAACCCAGGTGGTCCCAGCGCAGCTGATCGGCCATGATGAAAAGAATGTTCATCGCTCGAAATCGGTAGGCTGTCCAAGGCGCTGGCGTTCACTGGCCCGGCTTGAAGCCGGACTCACGGATCGGCTCGCCCCAGCGCTCGTAATCGGCCTTCATGATGGCTGCCAGGCGATCGGGACCATATCCGGTCGGCTCCAGTCCCATGTCCAGCAGGCGTTGCTTCACCGCCGGGTCATTGACCGAATCAATCGCCGCCTTCGACAGCCGCTGCAGCACGTCTGGCGGTGTGCCGGCCGGTGCGAACAGCGCGTACCAGGGAGTGGCCACGAGATCGAAGCCCTTCTCGCGAAAGGTCGGCACATCGGGGAAGGCCGGACTGCGCTGTTCGCCACCCACCGCCAGCAGGCGTGCGCGTCCGCCCTGCACGAGCGAACGGATGTCCGCGGCGACGGTGGACAGCGCCGCAATCTCTCCACCGGCCAGAGCGGCCAGAGCCGGTGCCGTGCCACGGTAGGGCACATGTGTCAGCTGCAAGCCGGCGGCCTTGCCGAACATGACACCGAAGAAGTGCGGCAGGCTGCCCGGCGCCGCCGATCCATAAAAGCCGTTCTTCTGCGGGTCGGCCTTCACCCACTTCACATAGTCTTCAAGGGTCTGTGCCGGCACATTCGCGGCCACACCCAGACCGATCTGGAAATCGCTCAGGTGGGCCACCGGTGCAAAGTCCTTGAACGGGTCGTACTTGAGCTGCCCGGCGTACGAGTGCGGGAAGATGGACATGGTGGCCACCGGCGTCATCATCAGCGTCAGACCATCGGGCGCGGCGGCCTTGACCGCCTGGTTGGCCAGCTGGCCGCCTGCACCGGCCCGGTTCTCGACGATCACAGGCTGGTTCAACCGCTGAGACATGGCCTCTGCCACCACCCGGGTGAGAAGGTCGGACGTGGCACCGGCCGGGTAGCCGACCACGATGCGGATCACGTTGCCCTGGGCCTGCGCACCGCAGGCCAGTGCGGACAGGCAAGTGGCCAGCACAAGCCGACGGCGAACGGAGTTGACTAAACGCATGGCTGTCTCCTAGTGGGTGTTGTAGGGAATGCCTTGCAAGCTTAGGCTGCAGGGCTATAGTTGCTCAAATCAATCATCGCTGGGAGAAACCCGCAGCCTCGGGACAACCATGCATCCTCTTCGAGAGCCCCGGCGCCTGGGCGACCTGATCAATTTCCGCCTGCAGCGCTGCTTTTCGTTCAGCGGTGCGCCAGTGATTCGCCTGCTCGAGGGACGTTACGGCATCACCCGCCGGGAGTGGCGCCTGCTGGCCACACTGGCCGAACACGGCCCGCTGTCACCCTCGGAACTGGCCGACCTGGCCCAGCTGGACCGGGCACGCACGTCCAGGGCCATCGGCGTCCTGGTCGAAAAGGGCCTGCTGCGACGGCAGGTACACGCCGCCGACTCACGGCGCGCCCAGCTGAACCTCACCAGCGAGGGATTGGAATTGCACGCCGAGGTCTTTCCCAGGGTGGCGGAAATCAATTCGCGCCTGCTTGAAAAGTTGGACGAACCCACCCTGGAGGCACTGGCCGCCGTCATCGACACCCTCACCGCCAGGGCAGAGCAGCTCAACCAGGAACTGGTGCGCGACGTCAAGGCAGAGCGCCAGAGCGGCGGCTCGCGACGCGTTCGAGGTGCGCGACCGGGTGGGTCAGGCTGAGCAAGCGCGAACAGCCGCTCATGGCCGATGTGTCATCAGCAGCTCGTACAGGCCCTGGGCGGCCGATGACAAGGGTCGGTCGGACCGGCGCACCAGGTAGATGCGGCGCCTGAGTCCTTTGGCCTGGATCGGGCGCGAACACAGGGCACGCTCGTCAAAATGGAACAGGGTCAGTGCCGGCACGATGGACACGCCCAGGCCCTCACGCACCATGGCCACGACCGTGCTCAGTTGTTCCAGTTCGAGCACGCTGTGCATGGGCTTGGGGTGCGCCGCCATCTCCACGTGCTGACGAACGCTGCTGGATCGGGCCAGTTGCACGATCGGGTGGCGTGTGACTTCGCTCAGCCGCACCCGACCCTGGGCCTGACCCAGCGGATGGTCACGACGAAACACCACATGGAAGTCGTCGGAGCAGAAAAGCTCGGCACGCAGCTCCGGGGCATCGACGCGCGAGGACGCAATGGCAAAGTCGGACTCGCCCGAACGCACCCGGGCAATGCATCGGTCCGACAGCGCATCGGCCACTTCCAGCTCGATACCCGGGTGGGCCTGGTGAAAGCGGGCCAGCAAGGGCGGTAGCCAGCCGGCGGCCAGCGATGGCAGCACAGCCAGTGATACCCGGCCCCGACGCCGCGCAACATGGTCGCGCACATCCGAGACCGCGGCCTCGGTGTCCTGCAGCAAGCGTTCTGCAGCGGACAGAAAGGCCTGCCCTTCGGCGGTCAGCTCGACCTGGCGGGTGGTGCGATCGAACAGCCGGCCGCCCACCTGCTCTTCGATGCCGCGGATCAGCGCCGAGAAGGCGGGCTGCGACAGGTGACACAGGGCCGCCGCCCGCGTGAAGTTGCGCTGCTGCGCCAGATGAACAAAGGCCCGCAGGTCGCGGGTCGACAAATTGATCTGCATGATGGATCAATGTATCTGATTTTTGAGTTTCACAGATGAATTGTGCCCGTCTACAGTGCCGCCATGACCACCGCTCCCCCATTGCACATCGGCTCAGCGGCCGGCTTCTCGGGTGACCGCCCGGACGCCGCCGGACCGGTGGTTGACGAGCTCATCCGGCTTGGTGGACCTGCTGTGCTGGTGTTCGAGACACTGGCCGAACGCACCCTGGCCCTGGCCCAGCTGGCCCGTCGCAACGACCCATCAGCGGGCTATGAACCGCTGCTGCCGGACATGCTGGCACCGGTGCTGGCGCGCTGCCTGGCGCATGGCATCCGCATCGTTGGCAACTTTGGCGCGGCCAACCCGACCGGCGCGGCGAACCACATTGCCCGGCTGGCCCGCGAACTCGGTCTGCGCCAGCCACGCATGGCGGTCATCTCAGGCGACGACCTGAGCGGCCCCGAACACCGGGAGCTGTTGCAACAGACCTTTGGCCACCAGCTGGACGGACTTCGCATCGTCAGCGCCAACGCCTACATCGGCGCCGAATCCATTGCGCAGGCCCTGCGAGCGGGGGCAGACATTGTGGTGGCAGGCCGCATCGCCGACCCGTCCCTGGCCCTGGGCCCGGCACTGGCCCACTTCGGCTGGCGCATGGACGACTGGGACCGGCTGGCCGGCGCCACCATGGCGGGGCACCTGCTCGAATGCGGCGCCCAGGTCACCGGCGGCTACTACGCGGACCCGGGCATCAAGGCCGTGCCCGGGCTGGCCCGGCTCGGCTACCCGGTGGCCCGACTCGAGGCCGACGGCAGCTGCGTGATCAGCAAGCCTGAGGGCACGGGCGGCCTGATCGACCGGCATGTGGTGACCGAACAGCTGCTCTACGAAGTGCACGACCCCGCGGCCTACCTCACACCCGACGTGGTGGCCGACATCAGCCAGGCCCGACTGGACGAGATCGGCCCCGACCAGGTGCGCCTGAGCGGGGTGCTGGGCCATCCATGCACGCCCACGCTCAAGGTCAACGTGTGCCATGAGAACGGCTGGCTGGCCGAAGGGGAGATTTCCTACGCCGGCCCGCGTGCCGAAGCGCGTGCCCGCCTGGCGGCGGAGGTGGTGCGTGAGCGCATGGGCGTCAACGTGGCCATCCGCGCCGACCTGATTGGCGTGCTCAGCGTACTGGGTGACGATCGAGGAACGGCGTTGGCCGCGCAACCGGCATCAGCGGCGCAGGATGTGCGCCTGCGCCTGGCGCTGCGGCAAAGCGACAAAGCCGTCGCCCAACGCTTGCTGCACGAGGTGACCGCGCTGTACACCTGCGGCCCGGCTGGCGGTGGCGGGGTGCGCACCCATCTGCGCCCTACCCTGGGAACGGTTTCGGGACTGGTGCCCAGGGATCGTGTGAACACGCGGTTCCGCATGCTGGAGAACGACCATGCCTGAGCTGCAAGTCCCACTGTGGCGCGTGGCGCACGGTCGCACCGGCGACAAAGGCAACCGGTCGAACATCAGCCTGATTGCCTGGAACCCGGCGTTCTATCCGCTGCTGGAACACCAGGTCAGCGCCGACCGGGTGCACGAACACTTCGCCACCCGCCAGCCCATCCACGTGGAGCGATACGCTCTGCCCCACCTGCAGGCATTCAACTATGTGCTCGACGACGTGTTGGACGGCGGCGTGAACGACTCACTCAACCTGGACAGCCATGGCAAGGCCCTGTCCTTCCACCTGCTGGCCATGACTGTCCGCATTCCCGAGGACCTGCGACACCTGCTGCGTGGCCAGGCCGACTGATTTTTCACCACCACCAACCCCTGGAGACAGACATGAACACCACCCCCACCACCCGTCGCCACGCACTGGCCTGCGCTGCAGCCCTGTTGCTGGCACCAAGCGCCTGGGCCCAGACGGCGAGCTTCCCCACCAAGCCGATCACCTTCGTGGTGCCGTTCGCAGCCGGAAGCGCCACCGACACCCTGGCACGCGCCCTGGCCAACTCGGTTTCCGAGCAGACCGGTCAGCCGGTGGTCGTCGACAACAAGGCCGGTGCCAGCGGCATGATCGCGGCCCAGCACGTGGCCCGGGCGCCGGCCGACGGCTACACGGTGATCATCAGCACCAACACCACCCACGCGGCTAACGAACACCTGTTCAAGCGCATTGCCTACGACCCGGTGAAGGACTTTGCGCCCATCACCGGCCTGGGCAAGGGCGGCATGGTCATGGTGGTGCGCACCGATTCGCCCTACCAGAACGTGGGCGACGTGCTGGCTGCTGCAAAGAAGGAGCCGGGCAAACTGAGTTTTGCCAGCGGCAGCGCTTCCAGCCGCGTGGCCGGTGAACTGTTCCAGCAGATGGCCAATGTGAAACTGCTGCATGTGCCCTACCGCAGCAACCCGCTGGGTGTCACCGACCTGCTGGGTGGCCAGGTGACGATGATGTTCACCGACACCTCGACCGGAGTGCCCCAGGTCACGGCCGGCAAGCTGCGTCCACTGGGTGTGACCACCAGCCAGCGCAAAGCGGTGCTGCCCGATGTACCGACGATTGCTGAGGCCGGCGTCCCGGGCTACGACATGGGCTACTGGTTCGCGGCTTATGCCACCGGCGGCACACCCGCTCCGGTGGTGGCGCGCCTGAACAAGTTGCTGCATGAGGCCATGAAGAGCCCGGGTGTGCAGCAGTTTTACACCGCCAGCAGCGGTCAGGCCTTCCCGACCACCCCCGAGGAGCTGGCCCGCTTCCAGGCGTCGGAAACCGAAAAATGGGGCCGCGTGATCAAGGCCGCCGGCATCGAGCCGGAGTGATCGCTGCCCAGGTGACCTGACACGTCGGGGCCCGTTGTGCGAACATCTCGCCCATGAGCCCCGACGCAACACCTGTCACCGACATCCGCATCGCCGGTTACCACGCCCACGTCTATTTCGATGCCTCCACGCTGGGCCAGGCGCGTGCCTTGTGCGAGGCCGCTGCAGCGCGCTTTCCGCTCAAAATGGGTCGTGTGCACGAAAAGCCCGTCGGGCCGCACCCCGACTGGAGCTGCCAGCTGGCCTTCAAGGCCTCGCTGTTTGCCGATGTCGTGCCCTGGCTGGCCCTGAATCGGGGCAGCCTGGTGGTGTTCATCCACCCCATCACCGGCCAGGACCTGATCGACCACCGCGACCGCGCCATTTGGATGGGCGCGGTTCGACCGCTGGACCTGGGTGTGCTGCCCGAACAGTCGGTCGACTACGATCTGTGATTTGCGCAGCGCCGCACCGGCCTGCGCCATCCCACATCCACAACATGAACTTCGCTGAACGCCTGCGCCAGTTGCCCTCGGTGGCCCACCTCGCTGCCCTTGAGCTGACCGACGCCAACGGATGGGTGGTCGCCACCATCGAAAACCGACCCGGCCAGGCAGGCTCGCTGGCGGTCTACCACGCCCTGGCCGCCCAACACGGTGGTGTCATTTCGCCCGAAGCCGCCGCGCTGGGCCTGGACTGGTACGCCGAACACACGTCCGACGCCCTGGCCCATCCGGGCAAACACCCCAACATCGACCGGCTGCTGGCCTGGTCACGCGGGCAGATCAGCCACTTCGCTCGACCCATTCCGGCACCCGACTGACTTCGCCGACGTGCTGCATCACCGGATCTCCAGCCAGACAGGGTTGCTGGCCTGCCCGCGTGCGTGCACCACCAGCCATCCGGAGCGTGCCCCCTCGGGCACCCGCCATTTGAGGTAGCGGGACGGCCGCCCCTGAAAAGAATTGCTTGGCTCACCCCTCGCACAGGGCCTGTCAGCCGGTGCATCTTCGCAGCGCTGTCGTTCAAGGTCGACGGTCATGAACCTGCCAGACAGACTCACCTGCGGCGGTGCATGGTCCGGTGGCCGAAGTGTGGTGGCGACTTCGGTCATCCAGCGCAGCGTCAACCGCGACCCTTCCAGCAGCAGGTAGTCGCCAGGGCGGGCCCATGCGTCTGCACCAGTCCCGGATTCCGTGCCCTGGCTGCTTGCACCCATCCAACGCCCCGAGGAAGTGTCCCAGCGCAGCACTTGATCGATGCGCGGAAAAGGATGCAGGACATCTGCGGTCAACTCCCCCAGGTCAAGCAAACCCCCGAGGTGCATGCCGGTCGGATGGCGGTACAGCAGATCGAAGGCCTCGCGCTCGACCGCCTTGAACCCGGGCACCAGCGAGGAGGGTTGACCCATGATGAGGTCGCCACGGTAGGCGTGCAACAAGCCCAGCACATGTCCCAGCTCGTGCTCCAGCGTGGCCACCCATGCGGGCTCATAGGCAAGGCCCTGCTGCCAGCTGCCCAGATCCAGCTCTCCACCGGTGATTTCGGCACCTGCGCGAACCGACACCCCGTTGGTGTCCAGGCATCCGCCCCTGGCGTCCAGTCGGTAGGGCATCCCACGCGGCGGCCGATCGAAGCGCACCTTAACCACCAGACAGCCCAGCACCGGGGGTGTTTCGCTGTTGTGCAGCCGCGCCCTGTACCGGCCCGCCGTGAGCACCGGCACGGCACGGCTGATGGCCAACCAGGCATCGTGGGCACCCTGGGTGTTTCTGCCGCTTGAATCGAACCAGAACAGCAGGTCGCGCTGCAGTCGACTGGTTCCGTTCAAACGCGGCCCTTCCCTCGTGTCAACGGCGCCGAGCAACGACTCGACGAAGTACGCCTGCGCAGGCAATCCGACCCGGTAGCCACCATCGCCGTCAAAGGCACCCATGTCGCTGCGACTGCCATCGCGGTCGTTGAACTCCCATCGCGGATCTCCGGCGTGCCGAGCCGGTGAGTTTGCGTTTAGCCGCCAGTCGTCTGATGCCTCATCTCTGAACACGGGGTTGGCCACCAGTGAGCCCTCACCCATCAGCAGGCCTCCGCCCAGGTGCTGCCGGTTGTTCCAGTACAGGTTGTGCCTTTCAACCGGTCGGGCCCGGTACACCTGTATGCCGACATCGTTGCCCGTGACGATGTTGTTGCGCAGAGTCGGCGCCGAGTCCTCCACGTAGATGCCACGGGATACACCATGCGGCATGCTGCCCAGGTTCCCCAGTACGGTGTTGTTGAGCACGTGTGCCGCGCAGCCGGCCAACAAGGACAAGCCGGCATCGCCGTGGTTGCCTCTGACAATGTTGCGCTCGATCACCGGTGCCCCACCCTCGCACAACACACCGTTGAATCCACCGGTGACGGTGAATCCGGACAGTCGGGCACCGTCGGCCATCGTGACAGCGGGCAGGCCGCCCTCGCGCTCGGCACCACCGTGCAGAATGGCGGCCCCGGTGCGAAGCGACACCAGCGCCACACCGGGTTTGAGCCTCAGGTTCTCCCGGTAAAGACCTGGCTCGACATAGATGACATCGCCAGCGCACGCACGGGCCATGGCTGCACCAATGGTTCTGAATGGGCGTTCAGACGTGCCCAGCAGCAGGCCACTGGCGCGGCCATCCACATGCCATTGGTCTTGCTCGCAGCCCACCAGCAGGGCCAGGCACACCAATCCGGTCAGAAGAAAGGCTGTCCTTGAGCGTCGATGCATTCCCACCATGTCCAGGCCCGATCCGTTCACGCCCTGACAGCATAGGTGCTCAGGCACCCAAGCGCCATGGGCCGAATGGTGGGTACGCCTGTTCACCACACATCGGCAAGCGGGGTCGGCAGGCCGACGGAAACGTCGACGTTTCGTCCAACAATCGTACGGTTGTCGCCACAAACAAGGCCACTCGCACCCGATTGGCACTTGCCCGAGATTCCAAAAAATGAGAATGTTGACTCCATAACGACAGTGCCGCCGAAGCCGCATCGCGCCGCTCCGAGAGTGCACCTGAACCTGAGCACCATGCCCGCGCCAGCCGCCCACCACCAGCTTGTCCAGCTGTCCGACACGCACATCCTCCCGCCCGGCCGCTTGCTCGACAACCGGATCGACACCGCTGCGGCATTGCGTTCGGCCGTTCAACGCACCAATGCCTTACAGCCTGCGCCAGAGGGTGTGCTGATCAGTGGTGACCTGGTCGATGCGGGCTCACCCGCCGCCTACGCCCACCTTCGAGAATTGCTCGATCCGCTGGCACTGCCCGTCTGGCTGATGCCCGGAAACCATGACGAGCGGGGAGCTCTGCGCCAAGCGTTTCCAGAGCACACCTACCTGCACAACCCGGACGCGCAGGGCTTCATTCAGTACACGGTCGACCTGCCCGCCCTGCGCGTGGTGGCGCTGGACACGGTCGTGGCCGGCGCCGGCCATGGCGCCCTGTGCCCGACCCGACTTGCCTGGCTGGACCAGACGTTGGGCACAGCGGTACACACACCGACGCTCGTGGCCATGCACCATCCGCCGTTCCCGACCCACATCGGTCACATGGATGCCATGGGGGTGCTCGAAGGATGCCAGGCATTCACCGACATCGTGGCGCGTCACCCGCAGGTCGAGCGCATCGTGTGCGGGCACATCCACCGCAGCATCCAGAGCCGCCTGGCCCACACGGTGGCCGTGACGGTGCCTTCCACCGCCCACCAGATTTCACTTGTCATCGGTGACGACAGGGGCAGCTACACACTCGAACCCCCCGGGCTGGGCCTGCACGTGTGGCGCAGTGGGCGGGACCTGGCCACCCACCTGCTGCCCATCGGCGATTTCCCCGGGCCGTTTGCGTTTGACTGAGCGCCACGTAAGCAATCGCAAATGACCGTACGCAGACTGTTGGGGCAGATAAACTTGACCTTTGACCGCTGACGAAAGCCTGGGGAACCTTCAGCAGAGCGAAGACCCCAATCTTGTCCACCAACCTGCTTCTCACCAACACCATGAAAGCCTTCCACCTCAAGTCCCTTCTGGCAGTCGCTTGCACGCTGGGCGCCACCGGCGCCGCGCAGGCCCAGCTGGTCTATGGCGAACTCGGCTATTCGGCCATGACCACCAGCCTGTCGGTGCCCCTGCTCGGCCTCTCGGCCAAAGCCAACCCCGCCATGGGCAGGGCCATCATCGGTGTGTCGCCCCTGCTGGGCCTGACATTCGAAGGACTCGCCGCCGGTCACATCAACGACGACCGATTCAACAGCAGCGGAAGCCAGTTGCTCAATGGCCGGGCCAAAGTCAGCCAGATTCTCGGTGTCTATGTGGGTGGCCGCCTTCCCCTCGGTCCTGTGGAGCTGTTCGGCCGCGTGGGCGCCGCCCAGAGCGAGCTGGACTTTCGTGGTCTGGGCAAGGCCGATGACACCGACATCTCCTACGGTGGCGGCATCCGTTTCATTCCCGGCAAGAACTGGACCTTCAGCGCCGACTACATGAACTACTACAACAAGGGCGGCGCCAAAATCGAAGGCTATACCCTGAGCATCGGCTACCGCTTCTGAGGCAGAGAGCCTCCAGAAAAAAGCGCGGACTTCCGCGCTTTTTTCTTTGGCCAGAACCCCGATCAGGGCAGGAAATTCAGGCTTTCCGGCAGAAGACCACCAATCGGCACCTCAAAGACAGGACCTGCACCATCCGGGTCGATCACCAGGGCACCGTCGGTCTGGAAGAAAACGGCCATCTGGGTCTGGGCCCCGACCGCGAACGGTGCGGCCTGCGGTGCAGCAATATTGGTCAGGAAGGTGTGCGGGTTGCGCGGCAGACTTGGGTCGAACCCATAGGCCAGGTCGTGCCGGTAATAGGTGGTGCGGTCCTTGAAGTCACCGGCTCGAATGATGGCGCTGCTGGTCGGGTTCGGCACGGTGGTGTCGCCCTTGGCCACCTGGAAGATGACCGGCTTGCGTGCGTGCCCTGCGGGCGGCTGGTGGCGGATCAGCGGCGCGTAGGACACCGGATTGCCCGATTGCTGCACCCACTCGGTGCGGTCCAGCACCTCGGCAATGGCCAGCGCGCCCGGCACATCGTTGACCACCGGCGGCAGATCACGCAGCGGCAGGTTCTCGTGGAAGTTCAAAGGGAACGGCACAGTGGCCGAAGGCGGCAGGTTCAGCAAGGGCGGCTGGCGCATTGCCAGCGACAGTCCGGTCAGTGCCCTGAAGCCCCCCAGACGGGCAACTTCGGTGATCGAGCCACCGGGCACGTTGGGCACACCTGCGCGAATGGTGGGCTCCACGCCCAGCAAGATGGTGCCGTAGATACCGCCGAAGGACTGTCCCGCGTAGTAGATGCGCCGGGGATCCAGGTCGGCCAAACCGTCGCCGTTGACATCCATGCCCACCTCGATCTGACGCACCAGCTGCATCAGGTCGATCACCGTCTGGCGCAGTCCGTCCCGGCTGCCGACGATGGTGCGTGGCGGCGCGGCGTTCACACCCTCGGTGTTGTCGATGGCGCCATTACCATCCTGATCGAAGCCGCGACCGCCTGCCGGAACGACCACGGTGGGTTGTCCGGCCTGAAACACGTCGAGCGTGCCGGCCGCCCCTCCGCCGTGACCCACGACATTGATGGACAAAGTGGCCAGCCCCCGCGACGCCATGACCGAGGCCAGTGTCCAGGGTGCGCCATACATGCTGTCGGTGAAGCCATGTCCAAAGATCACCACAGGCCAGCCTCCGGCCGGGCGCTCGCCCGCCGGCACGAAAAGCTGGAACACCAGTTCGTGGCTGCCAACAGGTTGCGGGCGCCCGGTCAGCGTGGGCGTGGCGGGGATGGTCCGGTCCGCGCCCTGGTAGTTGGGTGAGCGGTAGCGACCGTAAGCAACCTGGCCAATGCTGCCGGGTACGAGCTGCAGGGCCGGTGTCGGCAGGAACGAGGCCGTGAAAGTCGGCGCCGTGCCAGTCTGCCGGTTGAACTGGATGCCCGCCAGTGTGGCCGCATTGAAAACGGCGCGCACGGTTCCCGTTTCCGACGAGCCAATCTCGAAGTCGGCCGGTGCGGGCTGGCCGGACTTGATCTGGCGCATGATTTTGAGCAGATCGCCGGTGCTGCTCTGCGTGGTGAACAGCGATGCCGCCACCACATTCTGGCCACGCAAACGGCTGCGCACGGAGCTCACTGCAGCGCGCAGGTCACGCGGGTACTCCTGGAGTCCGTAAGGCGCGCCCTTCTTCGGCCCTTTCGACTCAAGGAAGTCGGCCACCTGCAGCTTCTTGCCCCGGCTGTCGCGCACGCCATCGGTCACGATGAGCACATAGCGCGAACGCTCTGCCAGCAGTTCGTCGGACTGGAAGGCCAGGGTGCGGGTGGCCGGGTCCCAGACGATCTGGTTGATGCCCACCCGCTGCCCAAAACCCTGCAGCGTCAGTGTGTCGCCCAGGTTGAACAGGAACACGGTCTGGCTGTTGACCGAGCCGGGGTCGATGTCACCTGTGAAGGGCACCGTGATGCGGGGCTGTGTGGAAAAACCGTCCAGCTGGTTGATGACGGCGATGTCCTGGCAGTCGCTGACCTGCACGCTGCAGTCCGGCAGGGGGAGATTCACCCTTCGCAGGGTGGCCTGCGAGAAGTCGGGCACCGTCAGCCGGTTCGTCGGAAAGGGCCGCGCCTGATCGTCATAGCGCACGGAGACGCGGTCGGCCAGGGCGGCAACGGGCAGAAGAGCCACGGCCAGAACGACCGCAGCAGGACTCTGAAAATGCAAGGGCATGGACTTGTCTCCGGTGGGTGACCACGCGAACGCCTCGCCGGGCGCTTATCGTGCGGGTGTGAAAGAAGGCACGGCGATTTATAGAACTTTGGGATTGGATGTGCCAGCCATTCCAAGTGGAAACCCTGAGGTTTCCAGCGCCCCGCCAGTCACCCCAGCGACAGCTGGCGCTACCATGTCCCCATGTATCCGCCCCCTCTCCTTTGGCCAGCCCGGTCTGAGCGCGCCCTGTCCCGACGGCGGTGCCTGCAATGGCTGGGTGCGCTTTCGCTGGCTCCTGCAGCCGGGTTCACCAGCCCCTTGCCCGAAGAGGGGGGCTGGCCCAGGCCGCGTCCGGTACCGGGCGGCGTCGCCCGGGTGGCACTGGGTCCGGGCGACACACGCCCGCTGGCGTTTGACGGCACCACGCCCCTGCTGGTGCTGGGCCAGGCCGCCGGCTGGCATGCCTGGGTCGGTATCGCCCTGTCGGTCGAACCGGGCGAACACCGCGTCGAATGCCAGGTCCCGGGCGAAGCGCCACGCTGGGTGCCCTACACCGTCCTGCCCCACCGCTACCCGGAACAGCACCTGCGTGTGGAGCCGCGAACCGTCGAGCTTTCACCAGAAGACCTGGCAAGACACCAAAGAGAACGCGCACACCAGCAGCAGGTGACGCAGCGCTTTTCGGAGCCTCCAGCCGCCTGGCTGGACAAGCCCGATGCTTTGCGCATGTCGTCGCCCGTCCAGGGGCGCCTGTCGAGTCCGTTCGGCGCAAGACGGGTGTTCAACGGACAGGCCCGCCAGCCACACAGCGGTATCGATCTGGCAGCACCTCAGGGCACCCGGGTGGCGGCGCCGCTGGATGCCGAGGTGATTGACACCGGTGACTACTTCTTCAATGGCCTGACCGTGTGGCTGGACCATGGTGGCGGGCTGCTGAGCATGATGTGCCACCTCAGCCGTATCGAGGTGAAAACCGGCGACCGGCTGATGGCCGGGCAAACGGTGGGCGCGGTGGGTGCCACCGGACGGGCCACCGGCCCGCACCTGCACTGGAGTGTGATGCTCAACCGCCAGATGGTCGACCCCACCCTCTTCCTGCCCGCCTGAGCAAATCCCGGGCATCCTTCCCCAGCCTGAGGGATGCGCCTGGCCGCGAGCCTGTCCACAATCGCGCGCAAAGACCGTTGCAGACACGCCGACGAGCTTGCACCGGTTGAAGAACACCAGGGAACCACCACATGCGACGCTTTGCTCTGTCCGGTCCTTACGTCACCGAGTTGCGACCGTCGTCAATGGCCATCGAGCCTCGACCCACCGGGGTCTGTGCTTTTGTGGGGCCCACCGCAAGGGGGCCGGCAGGCGCGCTGTCCCCGCCTTTGCGCAGCTTCGCCGAGTTCCAGGCCCTCTATGGCGGGCTGGAGCCTGTGGCCGCAGCGGGGGAACCGGCACAAGCGTGGCGCGTCCATTTCATGGGGCACGCCGCTCATGCCTTTTTTGTGCAAGGTGGTCAACGGCTTCACGTCGTGAGCACTGGCACGATCACCCACCCGATGGACAACCCGCGCATGGCGCTGGATGCCACCGCTGCCGCACTGCAAAGACTGGACGACGAGCCGGATATCTCCCTGGTCGCCATGCCCGCCTGCATGGCGGAGCCCGGCACCGACGAAGACCCCACGGCGCGGCGCCCACAACAGCAGCTGCTGCTGGAGCACGTGGCGGACAGTCGGCGCCACCGCATGGCCATCCTCGACGCACCGCCGCGTGTGGATGCCGGGTTGGTGCTGTCCTGGCGCGAGCCCATCGACAGCGCGCAGGCGGCGATGTACCACCCTTGGGTGGTCGTACCCGATCCGGCCGCACCCAATGAAACCCTGACGCTGCCCCCATCCGGCTTCATGTGTGGCATCTACGCGCGTTCTGACGCGCTGCGGGGCATCCACCGCGCACCCGCCAACGAGGTGCTGCACGGCGTGCTTCGGCTGGCCCGCCCCTTGTCCCACGACGAGCAGACACGGCTCAACACGCAGGGAGTCAACAGCCTGCGCACCCTGTCGGGACTGGGCACCCTGGTCTGGGGCGCACGCACCCTCTCCCGCGACCGCGAATGGCTCCATGTCAGCGTGCGCCGTCACTTCAACCACCTGAAGGCCTCCATCGAGAGAGGGCTTCAATGGGTGGTTTTCGAACCCAACAACGAGCGCTTGTGGGTGCAGGTGCACTCAATGGTCAGCAACTACCTCATCGAGGAGTGGCGCATGGGTGGACTGGCCGGTCAAAGGCCCGAGCAGGCCTTCTTTGTGCGCTGCGACCGCAGCACCATGACGCCAGCCGACGAACAGGCCGGACGGCTGGTCTGCCTGATCGGAGTGGCACAGACCCGACCATCGGAATTTCGCGTGCTCAGGCTGCAGCTGACCACGGCGGGAGCGTCAGGTACCGCTTGAGGAACCTGACAACCCGCGTTGCAACTGGGCTTTCTGCACCTTGCCCAGCGCGCTCTTGGGCAGCGACTCGACAAACACCACGCGGCGCGGCAGCTTGAAACGCGCGATGCGCGACTGCAGGTGGTCCAGCACCACCTCGGCACTCAGGCCACTGCCGGGCTGGGCCACGATGGCGGCCACCGGTGTCTCGCCCCAACGCTCGTCGGGCACACCGACCACCGCGCATTCCAGCACCCCAGGCAGAGCCACGAGCAGGTTCTCGATTTCGGCCGGATAGATGTTCTCGCCGCCCGAGATGATCATGTCCTTGGCCCGGCCAACGATGCGCAGACAGCCATCGGGCGCCTGGCAGCCCAGGTCACCGGTGTGGAACCAGCCCTCCCGCAAACCGTCGCCTGCGCGCCCCTCCCGGTTCCAGTAGCCCCGCATCAGGTTGTCGGCCTGCAGGCAGACCTCACCGGTCTCGCCAGGCGGCACCTCATGGCCTTCACCGTCGAGCAGGCGAACCTGAGCACCCGGATGCGGCCAGCCGGTCTCGCCTTCCCGGGCGATGGCGTCGTTCAACTTGAGCACCACGGACACCGGCCCGGTTTCGGTGCTGCCATAGACCTGCCCGACCGGAATGCCGCGGGCATGAAAGGCTTGCAGGTAGTGCAATGGTACGGTGCTGGAACCGGTCATGATGCCGCGCAACCGCCCCCGTGGCACAGTCGGCCAGGCCCGGTGTTCGATCACGGCGCGGATGGTGGCGGGCACCAGCAGGGACAGGGTGGGCGCGCCGCCGGCGACCTCGTCCAGCCAGGCCTGGGGCTCAAAGCGCGGGTGCAGGATGACCGGCACACCCGCCAGCAGCGCCGGCAGGGTCTGGATGCACAGGCCACCGACATGGAACAGGGGCAAGGTGGACAGCACCACGTCATCGGCGGTGAAGCCATGCGCCCACTCGCTGGCCCGGGCATTGGCCAGCAGCGCCGCCTGGGTGTGCAGGGCGCCACGGGGGCGCCCTGTGGTGCCCGAGGTGTAGACCAGCAGCACCGGTGTGTCGCCATCGGTGGGCGGGCAGACAAGCTCCTGTGCGCACGGAGACACCATCAGTTCGTCCTGGCTCAGCCGGTTCGGGCCGCGCAGCACCGCAGCGACCTCGGCATGACCAGCGTCGTGGACCAGCCAGGCGGGCGTGGCATCGTCCATCACCTGCTGCAGCTCGGCTGCTGCCAGACGGAAGTTCAGCGGCACAAAGATGGCGCCCAGTCGGGAACAGGCCATCAGGGCCGCCAGTTGCAGGGGGTGGTTCAAGCCCAGCCAGGCCAGGCGGTCCCCGGCGCGCAAGCCACGCTGTTGCAACTGGCGGGTCAGCTGCCCGACCCAGTCCCACAGCTGGCCACGGTCCAGTCGAAGGCTGCCGCCAGGCGCATGAAGCGACAAGGCCGGCCGACGGGCATCATCGGCCGCACGGCGAAGCAGGGCCTGCGCCAGTGGCGAGGGGCCGGCAGCATCCATATGGGTCACGCGTCGGACTCGCCGGTTTCGTACAGGGCCTCGCGGCCAATGCGGTCCATGCACAGCTCGGCGGTCCAGGGCAGCATGAGCGAGCCGCAGCGCGCGTCACGGTAGAGGCGCTCCAGTGGCAGGCTCTTGAGCATGGACTGGCCGCCGCAGGTGCGGATGGCCAGGCGCGCCAGGTCCTGCGCGTTTTCCATGATGGTGTACTGCGCCGCGTAGGCCCGCAGCCGAGCCGACTTGGGCGGGTCGACGCGCGCGTCGGTGATGGCGCGAAGGAACAGGTTGCGCGTCTGTTCGAGCTTGATGAACATCTCGGCCACCGCGATCTGCTTGGTGGCGAACTGGCGGCGCTTGATCGGACCGGTGCCGGGGATCTCGCCGCGCAGGTAGGCCACGGTGAAGTCGTAGGCCGCCTGTGCAATGCCCATGTAGGTGGGCGACAGGGTCATGAACATGTGCGGCCAGCGGCTGGCCGCCTGGAAGTACACGCCCTGCGGCATGAGGGCCGCCTCGTCGGGCACGAACACGTCCTTGAAGATCAGGTTGCGCGAGACGGTGGCGCGCATCCCCAGGGGGTCCCAGTCGCCTTCGACGACGACGCCCGGGGCGCTTCGGGGCACGGCCAGGTACAGGGTGTCGCGGCGCGAGAGGTCGGCCGAGCCTTTCTTTTCAGTGCACAGCACGCCGAAATAGTCGGCGGCGTCGGACAGCGAGGCGAAGATCTTCTTGCCGTTGATCTTCCAGCCGCCCTCGACCTTCTCGGCCGTGGTACCGAAGGCCTGGGCACCCGCAGCCGCCGCACCGCCCTCGGAGAAGGGCTGCGCATAGATGGCGCCGTCCTTGACCACACGCGCGAAATGCACCGCCTGGCGCTGGTGATGCAGCGCGCGGTCCTCGGGCGACATGTCCAGGTCTTCGGACAGCAGGCCGCTCCAGAGCATGGTGCACACATGCATGTTGAAGGTCAGCGCGGTGGCGCCGCACCAGCGGCCGATCTCGGCCGACACCAGCGCGTAGGTGGCGTAGTCGGCGCCCTGTCCGCCATGGGCTTCGGGCACACACAGGGCCAGCAAGCCGGCCTCTCGCATGTCGTCGTAGTTGGCAAACGGAAACGTCGCGTCGCGGTCGAGTTCGGCCGCACGTGGCGCAAAGCGTTCACGCCCGAGCCGCTCGGCGCGCTTGAGCAGTTCGCGCTGGCGCTCGGTGAGCACAAAGTCGTCGCCGCAAATGGGCATGTGGCGCTCGGCGGTGGGAATCATGGCTGGGTCTCCGCGGAGAAATGGGCGTCGAGGAAGGAGGACAGCACGGCAGCAAAGGCCTCGGGCTTTTCAAAGTTCATCAGGTGCCCGGCGCCGGGCATCTCGGCATAAGCCGCGCCGGGTATCTTGTCGGCCATGCGGCGCACCACCGCAGGGGCGGCGGTGCGGTCATGCTCGCCGGCCAGGCACAGCGTGGGCACGCGGATGGTGGGCAAGGCCGCGCGCTGCTCAAACTGCACCAGGGCCTGCAAGGCCGCGCGGTAGCCCGCTGGCGTGATGGAGGCCATGCAGGCCTGGGCCCGGGCCAATGCCTCGGGTGAAACACCAGGGCCGGCCATGGCCGGAATCAGCCGGGCCGCGATGTCGGCCAGGGTCTGGCCAGCCTCCAGCGGTGCCAGCCGGTCGGCCAGGAAGCGGGTCTGGAAGTCCCCGCTGCCATGCCCGAAGGCCGGGCTGCTGCCGGCCAGCACCAGACCGGCCACGCGCTGCGGATGCCGCACCCAGGCCTGCAGCGCGACCATCCCACCCAGGCTGTGACCGATCAGGACCGAGCGCGGCACTTGAGCGTGCGCCAGCAAGGCTTCCAGCGCGTCGGCCAGGTGGTCGAAGTCGAGGCCGTCGATGGCTGGGCTGTCGCCGTAGCCCGGCATGTCCCAGGCCAGGGCATGCCAGCCCTGGCCTGCAAAGTGTTCCAGTGCATCCTGCCAGCCCCAGGCGCGACCGCCGATGCCGTGCAGGAAGACCAGCGTCGGACGGTGGCCCCGAACGCCGGCTTCCACGCAGGTCGGCAGTGTCGAAGTGTCGACCACCATGCTCAGCCCGCTATCTCAAAGGCGCCACCGACAATGCGGCCGGCCTCGATCACCGCGGCGTCGTCGAGGAACACGCTGCAGCCCCGCATCGGCAGGTCGAAATGACCCAGCGTGTGGCGACCGGCCACTTCATTGGCGCCGGTCGAGTACAGGAAGTTGCCTGCAAAGGCCCGCAGCTCGGTGCCGTTGCAATCCCGTTTGTCGTAGAAGGTCATGGCGTCCCAGCGCGCCGCGGCGTTCAGGCCAAAGCCCACGTGAGAGACAGCGTAGGCGGCGCGGTGTCCTTCGCTCTCGGCCCAGGTTTCCCAGTAGCCGCGCATCAGGTCGGCATCGACACCCTCCCCGTCGATGCGGGTGACGGTGTCGGCCTCGATCGTGAGGCGCACCGTGTCGCGCAGATAGCGCTTGAAGGTGAGGTTCACGTCGCCCGGGGCCAGCACCAGGGTGCCGTTGACGGTGCCCGCCGCCGGAAAGGCCAGCGCCAGGCCGCCGGGCCAGTGCGAGACCATGCCGGGTTTGGCGCAGAAGCCCCAGACACCGCCGACGGAGGCCCCCTGCAGCGACACGGTGAGGTCGGTGCCTGCGTCGGACCGCACCCGCATGGTCGAACTGCCGCGCAGACGCTTCATGGCACTGCGCACCAGGGGCTCGAGTTCGGGTGTGGGCAGCGTGCGCTCCAGGATCTCGGGGTGCTCGTTGCTGATCATGTACAGCCGCGGCCGCTTGCCGTCGGCCCCCGCCAGAATGGCCGGCAGCTCGGGCGCGTGCAGCAGGCCCTCCACCGTGCAATCGACCACCAGGTCGCTGCGGGCCAGCGCCGCCAGCACCGGGGCCAGCTGCTGCAAGCTGTCGCTGGCACCGGTCGAGCGCACAGGCGCGGGCGCGTTCAGGGGTGGCGTGGTCACCGTCAGGTCAAAGACGCGGGCGCCCAGGCTCTCCAGCGCCAGCCGGGCCAGTTCCACGTTGACCCGGCGTGACTGGGTTTCGCTCAACAGAGCGACCACCTGCCCGGGTTCCACCTTGCACAGCGTAAAGGCGCGCACAAAGGCAGACAGCCACTTGTGCTCGATGCGTTCGACCAGCATCGGACTCTCCTCATCGGGCCGCGCTGGCAGCCTCAGGGTTATTGCTGAATCCAGTTTATATGAATTTTCATGCAATTCCACCGGGACAACCCTACAATGAAACCATGCGACCCGCACGCCCCACCCCCCCCGCCCACGTGCGCGCCCAGGCGCCCGACTTCGACTCGGCGCATTTCCGGCGCTCGCTGGGTTGTTTTGCCACCGGTGTCACCGTGGTCACGACCCACGCGGCGCCCGGCAGCACGGAGTCCTCGCCTTTTGTGGGCATCACTGCCAGCTCCTTCAATTCGGTGTCACTGGCCCCGCCGCTGGTGCTCTGGAGTCTGGACCTGCAGGCCAACTGCCTGCCGCTGTTCCACGGCGGCTCGCACTACGTGATCAATGTGCTGGCGGAGCACCAGCTGGACATCTGCGAGCGCTTTGCCTACGCCGAAGGCGACCGCTTCGCCGCCACACCCTACCGCCTCAGCGCCTCCGGCGTGCCCATCATCGAAGGCGCGCTGGCCTGGTTCGAATGCCACAACCGCAGCCGCTACGAGGAAGGTGACCACGTCATTTTTGTCGGCGAGGTGGAGCGTTGTGGCTGGAGCGAAGGTGGTGCTCCCCTGATCTACCAGGGAGGTCGTTTCGGCACCATGGGCCCTTTGCCTGGCAAGGGAACGGGGCTTGGCCAGGACCGCTGATTTCCGGCCTGAAGGCAGCGCGGCCGGTTTCGTCGAAGACTATCTGGCCTACCTGCTGGCGCGTGCCAGCCACCGCGTCTCGGCTGAGTTCCATGCCGAGGTGGCGGCCTGCGGCCTGAGCGTGCTCGAATGGCGTGTGCTGGCCAGCCTGTCCAGCGGCAACAGCCTGAGTGTCGGCGAACTGAGTGACACCGCGCTGGCCCAGCAACCCACGCTGACCAAACTGCTGGGACGGATGGAACAGCAGGGCCTGGTGCAGCGACGCACCGGCACCCGTGACCGCCGGCAGACCACGGTCACGCTCACCGCCCAGGGGCAACGTGTGGTCGTGCCACTGCTGGGGCGGGCCCGCGCCCACGAAGCCCGCGTGCTGGCCGAGATTGGTGCTGCGCAAGGGCAGCAGCTCAAGCTGCTGCTGCGCCGGCTGGTGGATGCCGAAGCCGAGCCCTGAAGGTCTCAGAAACCAAACGTCTGCTGCGGCTCATGCCGTACTGGGGCAGGCTCGCCCAGCAGCATGGCCATTGGTGCCAACCGCAGGCTCGTCAGGGCCTGATCGGTGGTCGCATGCAGCCAGTGTGACCATTCGTGTGGCCTCAGCAGCACCAGCATGCGCTTCTCGTCCTCGGGGCGGTGCATGCGCCCCATGAGCGCATGGCCATCGGCATTCACCGTCAGCAGGGTGAAGCTGCGGCGAAGCTCGCCGGTCTGCGGGTCGATCCAGCGCTCGTGCAGACCCGCTGCGCCGAACAACGGCGCCTCGGCCAGCCGTATGCGCCAACGCACGGCACGGCCCGTTTCCCAGCACGGCTCGAAACAGTCGAGCATGGGGGCCACCGCCCAGCGCCGCTCGCGCCAGGGCTGCCGGTAGCTGGGCTTCTCGGCCACGGTCTCGCTGCGCGCGTTGTAGGTCTTGCGCGCAACCGTGCTTGCCTGGCGGATGTCCTTGCACCAGCGGGGAATCAGGCCATAGCTGCCCGTCTGCAAGCTCAGCCGCCCGTGTGGCCCGGGCAGCACGATGGGCGCCGCATACCCTGGAAAGGTCTCGGGCGGCCAGTCCGGCTGAGCGGGCCCTGCCCAGTCGATGCCGTCCAGCGCCAGCAAGTGGGTCGGCGTGGCCGGGGTGTAGTTGGTGCACATGCCTGCAAAGGTCAGAAAAAACCTGCCAGCTCTGCGGCGCTCGGCCGGCGTGACGGCACCGGCTGCAGGCAGTCCCGCACCAGGGCACGCAAGGCGTCCAGCCCGTCCACGCCGTCGGCCACGTCCGCCACCCGCTCCAGCAATTCGGCCACCAGCAGCCCCCAGGCACGGACATCGGTCGAGCACAGGTTCTGCTGCAGGACGGGCTGGTCGATGGGCAACAGGCTGCCGGCGCCGAAGTCGCTGAGGACAACGTCATGGGTGGTGGGGTTCCACAGCACGTTGTGGGCATAGAAATCGCCATGCAGCACGCCGCGCCGGTGCAACTGGGCCAGGGCGCTGGCCAGCGAAGCCGCCATGGTGGGAACCGCATGGGCAGGAAACACCCGTTCCGGCGCATAGACATCACGTGTGCAGGAATCGAAACTCGGTGGTCCGGCCAGTGCCTGCAGTGCGGGAGGCAACAGGGGCAGCAACAGGCCTCTGGCCCCGTCAGGATGACCGGTCAATTCGGCGATCGGGCTGAGCAGGGCCGGGTGTTCTCCGGCGACCCGGTGGGCCCGCATCTCGTCGTCCGGCAGCCCGTCGCTGGTGATCTCACCCTTGAACAGCTTGAATGCCAGAGCCCGCTCGCCCGCGGCATCCGGCTCCACGCGGTAGATGCGGCCCGAGGCACCCTCGCCCAGGCAGGGGCCCAGCCGCAGGCTGGACCAGTGGCGAAACGGCAAGGATGGCGCATCCGCTGTGCGCCAGCCCAGCGGATTGCCGGCCAGGGCCAGCCAGGCCAGGTTCGGCAGCGCGGTCAGCCAGGATGGCAAGGCCTCGAAGCGGTTGGCCGACAGGCGCAGCAGCTCCAGTCGGTTCGCCCCGGCCAAGGCCTCGGGCAGCGACGCCAGCCGGTTGCCCGCCAGCATGAGTTTCTGCAGGTGCGGCCGCTCGCCCAGAGCCTGTGGCAAGCGGTCGATGCGGTTATCGGTCAGGATCAGCCAGCGCAAACGCGTCGGCAAGGCCTGGGCCGGCACGTCGGTGATCCGGCAAGCCTTGAAGCCCACCATTTCCAGAGCAGGACAGTCACCCAGGGACTCGGGCAGGCGCTCGAACGGGTTGTCGGAGCAGAACACGATGCGCAAACGGTACAGCCGTCCCAGGTCGTGCGGCAGCGTCCGCAAGGCATTGCCGTTGAGACTGAGCACCTCCAGCGTGTCGGCCAGTCCGAACACCTCCGGCGGCAGCTGCTCCAGGCCGGAGGCGGTCAGGTCCAGACGCCGGGCACCGGCCAGCGCACCGCTGCGCAGCTCTTCCAGGGTCGATGGGCCAGGCTTGTTCATGGGATGTCCGGTGCGGCATTATGGCCAAGCCAAGGCGACGCTGAACAAGTCCCCGTGGATGCGATCGCCCGCTGTCGGGATGGGTTGCAAGGCGCAAAACGCAGACGGGCCGGACGGCCCGGCGAGGCTTTGCAACGCCGCAGACCTCCCGAGAGCGGGATGAGCGCGCCGCGAGGGACTTGATCAGCGTTGCCATAAGCTTGTGCCTCCCATGAACGAGCCGCTCACCATTCTCTGGCGCGACGAACATCTGGTGGCCGTCCACAAGCCCGCCGGCTGGCTGGTGCACCGCACCGGTCTGGACGCCCACGCCACCCGCTTTGTGCTGCAGACCCTGCGCGACCAGCTCGGGCAGCCGGTCTGGCCGGTACACCGGCTCGACCGCGGAACCTGTGGCGTGCTGCTGATGGCCTTGCACAGCGAGGCTGCGCGGCGGCTGGGTCAGGCCTTTGCCGAAGGGGCGATGGACAAGACCTATCTGGCCATGACCCGTGGCTGGCTGACGCAGCCCTGCGTGGTCGACCACGCCCTGCGACCCGACGACGCCCCGGCCGACACACCGCCGCAGCTGGCCCGTACCACCATCACACCGCTGGCGCACCTGAGCCTGCCAGGCTCCGTCGACCCTCGCTTCGATTCCGTGCGGGCCTCGCTGATCGAGGCCCGACCGGTGACTGGCCGACGCCACCAGATCCGTCGCCACCTCAAACACCTGGCCCACCCCATCATCGGCGACGCCACCCATGGCAAGGGGCCGCTGAACCGGTGGTGGGCCGGTGTGCTGGGTCAACAGCGTTTGTGGCTGCACGCGCAGTCGCTGGCTTTCGAACACCCCATCACGGGCGAACGCGTACAAGTGCACAGCGGCCTGACTGCGCCCGGCCAGAACTCGCCCCCGGAGGCCCGCCACCAGAACCCTGAGGATCTGGCTCAATGGCTTGCGCTGTTCTCCCTGCCCTGGGCAGTGTTGCCGCCCGGGCCGGATAATGCGGGCCCATGACCGAATCCCTGAACCTGTTTCCCCTGGGCTGGAGCCACTACCTGCTGGGTGGCCTGAGCATCGGCGCCGGTGTCGCCCTGCTGTTCGTGCTCACTGGCCTGATCGGCGGCATGAGCACCGTGTTCTCCAGCACCTGGTCTTTCGTGGTGAAACGCCCCTTCTTCCAGCAGGAACGCTTCACCTCCTCGCGCGACTGGCGCCTGGTGTACGCGGCCGGCCTGGTGCTGGGTGCGGCCCTCTGGTGGTGGCTCTTTGCCGACGGTCAGCCCCTGCGCACCGAGGTGCCGCGCTGGATGCTGCTGCTCGGTGGCGTGCTGGTGGGCTACGGCGCCCGTCTGGGCAATGGCTGCACCTCCGGCCACGGCATCTGCGGACTCGGGTCGATGCAATGGCCCTCGCTGGCCGCGGTGCTGACTTTCATGGGCACGGCCATCGTGACGGCGAACCTGGTGGGGTGGCTGTCATGACCGTACGACCCTTGACCGCCCTCGCCGTGCTGGCCAGCGGCGCGCTGTTCGGCTTCGGCCTGTCTCTCTCGACCATGGTGCAGCCCGAGGTGGTGCTCAGCTTCCTGCGGCTGCAGGACTTCGGCCTGATGCTGGTCATGGGTGGCGCGGTGGCGGTGACGCTCGTAGCCTATGCACTGGCACCACGGGTGCTGGGGCGGCCCCTGCTGGGCGAGCGCTTTCACGCCCATGCCAGCCAATGGAACCGGGACACCCTGCTGGGCTCTGCGCTGTTCGGTATCGGCTGGGGCATTTCGGGCGTCTGCCCGGGCCCGGCCATTGCCGGCCTGGGCACTGGCAACACCGACCTGTTGTGGGCCCTGGGCGGCATCGCCCTGGGGGCCTTGCTGCAGGGCTGGCGGGCCCGCTGAACATGGTGGACCTGCCCTTCAGCCCCGCCGCCGAGCGCAACCGCCAGCCCATCCTGGATCAGCTGCTGGCCTTGCTGCCACCCCGAGGGAGGGCGCTGGAGATCGCCTCGGGCAGTGGCCAGCACGCCGAGGCCTTCGCCGCCGCCCTGCCCGGCTGGACCTGGCAACCCACCGATTTCGAAGCCGACCTGTGCCCCCTGATTGACGAGCGCATGCGTCGCGCGGCTCTGGGCAATGTCCTACCCGCCCGGCAACTGGACGTGCTCAGCCCCCGTTGGCCCGCCGAGGGTGCTTCCTTTGACGAAGCCTTCGACCTGATCTACTGCGCCAACCTGCTGCACATCGCTCCCTGGGCCTGCTGCGAAGCGCTCATGCAAGGCGCTGCGCGTCGGCTGTCCACCAACGGCTGCCTGATCACCTACGGTCCCTACCTGGAGGACCATGTACACACCTCCGAAGGGAACCGCCAGTTCGACGCCAGCCTGAGGGCCAGCAACGGGGCCTGGGGCATTCGCCGACTGGAAGATGTGGCCCAGGCGGCGGCCGAGGTCGACCTGCAACTGACCCGGCGCCAATCGATGCCTGCCAACAACCTGCTGCTGGTGTGGCAACGGATCCAAGGGTCTGGAACCTGAACCCGTCGAACGGGTCCATCAGATCCGAACCCTGCGAGAACCCCATGCTCAGAACCCTCAAAGACCTGTTTGACCAGCTGGGTGCCAGCCTCGCGCCTGAGGCGCCCAGATCCGACCCCAAGACCGACGAACACCAGCTGCAGCTGGCCACCGCCGTGCTGCTGGTCGAGGTCATGCGGGCCGAGCCCACCTTCTCCGAGACCGAACAGGGTGCCGTGCTGCTGGCGCTGCGAAGCAAGTTTGATCTGACCGATGACGAGCTGGAGCGGCTGCTGGAGCTGGCCCATGACTCCTCTCGAGTGGCCTACGACTACCAGCGTTTCACGGCGCGACTCAATGAGCGATTCACACAGCCACAGAAGATCCGCGTGATCGAAGCCATGTGGCAGGTGGCCTACGCCGACGGACACCTGGACGTACACGAAAACCAGGTGATCAGCAAGGTTGCCGGTCTGCTGCACGTTACCCACGGTGAGTACATTGCGGCCAAGATGCGGGCGAAGGAAGACGCCGGTCTGCGATGATCGGGGTTGTCAGCAACCCCGTCCAGAGAACCATGCGCCACCCCATCAACCGCCGCCGCGCCCTGGGCCTGGTGGCCACGCTTGCCCTCACCGCCTGCTCTCCCGAGGCCCAACAGACCGACAGTCCAGGTGACATTGCACTGGCAGACGCCATGGACGCGCTGGCAGACATGGGCAAGGGCTTCACGGTGGGCACACCCATGAGCCGCCAGGTCGTCTATGTCCTGTTCGACCCCCAGTGCCCGCACTGTGGCCGGCTTTGGACCGCATCGCAACCGCTGCTGTCCCGAACCCGTTTCGTCTGGCTGCCGGTGGCCCTGCTCAACGCCAAGAGTCGGCCGCAGGGCGCCGCCCTGATGACGGCCACCGACCCGGTGGCCGCCATGAACGAGCACGAAAAACTGTTGTCGGCCGGCCAAGGCGGTCTGTCGGCATCGTCCAGCACAAGCCAGTCGGTCGAGGCGGCCATTGCACTGAACACCGAACTGCTCAAGCGCCTGGGGGCAGAAGGTGTCCCCTTCATTGTGGCGCGCCATGCGGGCAGTGGCCAGACGGTCAGCCATTCGGGCGCGCTGTCGACCGAGGCCCTGGCCAGCCTGATCGGCTTGCCCTGACCGCTTGCCAGAAACCGTCAGGCTCAGCTTCCGTCGTTTCGTCCGAGTTTGCGCATCCTGGCCTGCCAGCTGGCCAGCGCCTTGGCATCGATCTGGTCGGTGCCGCCCACCAGGGTCTCATCGATAGGTGCAAAGCCGACGAACCCCAGCACATTGCGCTCCAGGGACTTGAGGCTGTGGGCCTGGAAATACCAGCGGTAGATCAGCGCTGGCATGCCCATGGTGACCACCAGGCGGGCCGATCGACCCTTCAGAGCCTTCTGACCGATGGAGTTGGCCCCATCGGCCTCGACGGCGAAACCCGGTCTGAGCACCTGCTCCAGAAAACCCTTGACCAGCGCCGGCATCTCGCCCAGCCAGAGCGGGAAGAACAGCACCAGGTGTTCGCACCAGGCGATGTCGTCCTGCGCCGGCTTCAGCGAAGGCGGCAAGGCCAGCGGATCCTGCCACTCTTTCTGGCTGCGCAACAAGGGAAAGTCCAGACCGGCGATGGAGATTCGGCGCACCTCATGGCCGGCCTCGGCTGCACCCTGGGCGTAGGCATCGGCCAGTTCGTGGTTCAGGTGACGGCTATCCGCATCCGGATGGCCCTCGATGATCAGGACACGACGCAAGACGGACATGGCGCTTCTCCTTTGCTCGGGATGTGTGGGCCTCAGCCCTGGTCAAAAACAGGATCCACCGGCACCTGCAAGGCCGTGGCCAGGTGGTTGGTGCGGGCAGCCAGACCCACAATAGACATCAACTCGGCGTGTTGTTCGGGGCTCATGCCCTTGGCACGCGCCGCTGCGGTGTGCGAGTGCACGCAGTAGCCACAGCCATTGGCCACCGACACCGCGATGTACAGCATCTCCTTGGTCAGCGGATCCAGCGCGGACGGTGTGGCCATGATGCGCTTGACATCGCGCCAGGTCTGTTCGAGCAGATCCGGGTCGAAGGCCAGGTAGCGCCACATGTTGTTGATGAAATCGGTCTGGCGTGTGGCCCGGATGTCGTCGAAAACCGCTTTCACGCGCGGGTCGCTTTCGGGGTCAACAGCACGGGAGACAGTGGACATGACAACTCCTGGACAAGGGCTCGACACTCATCGCGCGCGTGTACGGGCCCGGGTGGTGGCTCTCGGCGGCGCGGTGGCTCTGACGGCTTTGCGCTCGGCACGCTCGGCATCGGCCCGACGGCCCTCGGCCAGCCAGACCGCAAATTCCTGGGGAGTCTCTAGCGTGATGCGACCCGTGTGCCCGGCGCGGAAGTCGGCGATGACCAGCTCGGCCGCCTTCTGCAGGTTCACCTGGCCACCGGCGGCCAGTGCACCCCGGCGACGTCCGATGGCCTCCAGCAGCTCCTCGGCCGGTGCCTGCTCCACGGACTCGACCGGCCCCTCCAGCCGGTAGCGTTCGTGCAGGCGATCCGGATAGGCCTGCCGGAGCGTGTCCAGCAGGGCCAGCGCCACCTCCTCATCGTCGTAGGCGTTGCGGCCGACGGCGCCACTGGCCGCGAGGTTCAGGCCGCTCTGTTCCACAATGATGCGGGGCCACAGCATGCCGGGTGTGTCGAACAGGTAGCAGTCGTCGGCCAGAGCAACGCGTTGCTCCATGCGCGTGACCCCGGCCTCATCACCCGTGCGCGCCGCCTTGCGACCCATCAGGGTGTTGATCAGCGTGGACTTGCCCACATTGGGAATGCCACAGATCAGCACCCGCAAAGGTTTGACCATGCCACCACGCAGGGGCGCCAGTTCTCGACATGCATCGACCAGCGCGCGCGCCGGCGCCGTGTGGCTGGCATCCAGGCCAATGGCACGCGTCAGCGTTTGGGCGTTGTAGTGGGCCAGCCACAGCGCCGTTCGAGCCGGGTCGGCCAGATCCTGCTTGTTCAGCACCTTGAGGCTGGGTTTGCGAGCGGTGAGTTCGTTCAGCAGCGGGTTGGCGCTGGAGCCGGGCAGGCGGGCATCGAGCATTTCGATCACCACATCGATCGTCTTGACGCGCTCGGCAATGGCCTTGCGCGTGAGGTGCATGTGCCCGGGAAACCACTGGATGCTCATACGCTTGGTGCAGGTGCAAACCCCCGATTGTGCCCGCGATGCAGGGGACAACCTGAGGTCGCAAGGCATGCCATCGTGCCACAATGTTTCACAACAACCACCCGACCCCGGCTGCGCCGCAAGAGGAGACACATGAGCATCACCGTCAAGATCGATCTGGGCTACGAGTTCGATGTCAAGGCCAAGGCGGCCGAGGTGTTCGACCTGCTGTCCGACGTGCCCACGTCAGTCAGCCATTTTCCGAAGGTCGACCAGCTGGTCGACATGGGGGGCGGTGTCTACCGCTGGGAAATGGAAAAGGTCGGCACGGCACAGGTCAACATCCAGACAGTCTACGCCAGCAAGTACGTCAGCGACCGCGCCAAGGGCACCGTCAAGTGGACCCCGGTCAAGGGCGTGGGCAATGCCCAGGTCAGCGGCAGCTGGAAGATCGTGGACAACAAGAAGTCCACCAACGTCACCCTGGCCATTCAGGGCGAGGTCGAGGTGCCATTGCCTGGCCTGATGAAGATGGTCGTGGTGCCAGTGGTTCAGGGCGAGTTCGAGAAGCTGGTTGAAAAATACATCGACAACCTGATCAAGCGCTTTGGCGGCGAGGTCTGACAGGCCAGCACGCCGGGCATCGCGCACCGGGTTGTCCACCATCGCAGACTTGTCCCGAGAAAATCTGGACAAGCTTGTGAATAACCCGGGACAGGCCCTGTACGGCGCTTGCAAGCCCTTGATTTTCAAAGACCTTCTTCAGACTGCCTGTTAATTGGGCAGCTCGTCAAAAAGAATGTTCAGGCGGCCTGGGCGACCGGGCGACCCAGACGGGCGGCCGATACATACTCCTGTCGGTAGACCTCGAACGGCATGGTGTCGGCCGCCTCGATGGCGCGCTGGGACTCGAACGACATGCGCGCCATGTCGGCAAAGTGCGCCTGCTGAGCGTCACCCCAGGGCAGGTCCAGCAAGGCCTGGCGCGCGGCCATCGACTGCGCGCGGCCAAAGGCGATAAAGCCGTTGTCGTGTGCAGCCGCCATGGTCTGCAGGACCCGCGCCGATGGCAGGGTGTCAGGGGCCAGCAGCCGTCCCCTGGCCTTGGTAACGGCTTGCACGTGCACGCGGACGCCGTGCAGTGCATCCAGCTGTTCTGCCAGGGGCAGGAGCTCGTCGATCAGCTCCAGGCCCCAGTCGCTCAGGGACACCGGCTGGCCGCCCCGCAGCAGCTTGAGGCCAGGCTCGCGCCCGCGGGCGGCCGTCAGGTGCTGGTTCTGCGCCAGATCGGCAATTTCCTGCGGGGTGTCCGGCGGGCTGTCACTGAGCAGGCAGTGCAGCAGGAACACATCCAGAAAATGCAGGGTCGAGGCGGCCACGCCGATGGTCTCGAAGGGGTCGAGGTCCAGCAGCCGGACCTCGATGTATTCGACGCCCCGCTCGCGCAACGCATGCAGAGGCCGCTCACCCTGGAAGATGACCCGCTTGGGACGAATGGTGCCGTAGAACTCGTTCTCGATCTGCAGCAGCGTGGTCGCCAGCTGGTTGTACTCGCCGCCGGGATTGCGGATGCCCACCGTTTCGTAGGCAGGCCAGGGACGCGTCAGTGCATCGTGCAGCGAAGCCGCGTAACCCTCCAGGCTGTTGTAGCTGACCTTCAGGGAAGCCTGTGCCTCGCTCTGGTAGCCCAGACGTCCCATGCGCAGTGTGGTGCCGTGAGGAAGGTAGAGCGAGCCCCGGTCTCCCAGAGGCAGCAGGTCGTGTGGACGCCCTTCGACAAAGCTCGAACACACCGCTGGCGAGGCGCCAAACAGGGTGAGCAGCAAAAAGGCGTGGCGACGGAAGTTGCGGATCAGCGCGAAATAGCCGGCATTGTCGACCCCCGGCAGCGACCAGTTGTAGTGCACACCCGAGATGGTCTGCATCCGCCGGCCATAGCGGTGGCCCAGGCCCATGCGATAGACACTCTTGGCACGCCCGACATTGCTGGAGCCATACCGACCGAGCGGAATGGTCTCGTCGGTGGGCAGGCCGCAGGGCATGCTGGATGCCCACATCATTTCGTCGCCGCTGGCAACGAGGGTCCGGGCGGTGTATTGGTGGATGCGCGTCAGCTCGGCCAGGCAGTCGTCGACGCTGCCGTGCACGCCCGTGATCAACTCCAGCTGTGATTCGCTGTAGTCGGTGGTGATGTGCGGGTGCGTCAGGGCGCTGCCCAGCGCCTGGGGGTGCGGCGTGAGCGCCAGCCGCCCGTCGGGCAGGGCACGCAGGCTCTCCTTCTCCAGGCCCCGGCGCATGCCGCGCAATCGGTCGGTGCCCAGCCCCTGCAGCCTTGCTTGCAATGCAGTCATAGTCGTTGGTCGTGAGGTCCGGGGGCCGAAGTTACCACGACCGGCCGGAACCTGCAGGCGGGCGCACACCGGCCCGCGGCAACGCCAGGGCCAGCCGCCCGGTCTCCGAGCCGCTCAGCAGATGACCGGTTCGACCTCGTCTGCGGCGCCGGCCGGCACCACGCCCAGGCATTGCGCATCCAGCCAGGCCCCAATCACCTCGGGGTCGTGGACCAGACGCAAGGTGTCGAAGGCCTGTCCGGCCTGGGGGTAGTGGCGCCTGAGGCTGCCCAGCCACTGTTTGAGCCGGCCGGCCCGGTGGCGGCGCTCCACCCGGGCAGAAACCTGGTCCCAGAAATCGCGCAGCCAGGGCACGATCTGCGCCCAGACCACGTCGCCCTGGCTCCGGATGGCCAGTGCCAGTCCCGGGTGCGTCACCATGCCACGACCGATCATCAGGTCAGGACAACCCGAGACCGCCTGGCAGCGCCGGGCATCCTCGACGGTCCATATCTCGCCATTGGCGACCAGCCGCGGGGCAATCCGTCCGTACAAGCGCTCACGCAGATCGGCAATGCGCTCCCAATAGGCCGGAGGGCGGTAACCGTGTGCCTTGGTGCGCGCATGCACCACCAGCTCGCTGGCCCCTGCCTCGGCGATGGCCAGCGCACATTCCTCAGCGCGCAGGTCATCCTGGTATCCCAGGCGCATCTTGGCCGAAACCGGCACATGGGCAGGCACGGCACGACGCACCGCCGACACGATGCGTCCGACCAGCTCGGGCTCGTCCAGCAGGACCGCACCGCCACGACTCTGGTTGACGGTGCGCGCCGGGCAGCCGAAGTTCAGGTCGATGCCTTCCGGCGCCAGACCGGCAAGGCGGGCAGCGTTCTCGGCCAGGCACACCGGGTCGGACCCGAGCAGCTGCGGGCGTACCGGCACGCCCGCGCGGGTAAGGCTGCCGTTGAGCAGCTCGGGCACCACCCGCACGAACGCGCGCTCTGGCAGCAAGGTGTCGGTGATGCGGATGAATTCGCTCACGCAGCGGTCGATGCCGCCGGCCCGGGTGAGCACGTCGCGCAGGGTGGCATCGAGCAGGCCCTCCATCGGGGCCAGCAGGATCAGGGGTTTCTCAGGGGAAGGGGCCAGATCGGGAGATCCGGCAATGGCGCTGAGCATGGTCTGTGGGTTGGCATCTGTCGCCTGAAAGGGACAGATGGCATACGGATTCGGCAGTCTTGCGCATTCTATCGATGGGGCTGCTTGGCCGAATGCCCATGCACGCGAGCCTGGGCTACCATCCCCTGTATTCCACCGATCTCACAGGAAACTTCCATGCGTCCGCTCCTCCGCTTTGCACTGGCTCTGTCGTGGAGTCTGGCGACAGCGATCGCCATGGCCCAGCCGGTCACACCTGCAACACCCGGCCCGGTGGTGGATGTGGTGCGGGTCGGCACCATCAAACAGGTCGACGGCCAAGCCTGGTTGGTGCTGGGCGAACACCGTCGCGCCGCTGCGCCCGGGCTGGGTGTGCGCCTGGGCGAGAAACTGATCACAGGCGACGACGCGGCCGTCAGTGTGACGCTGCGCGACGGCACGGTACTCACCCTGGGGCCGACCACCGAAGCCGATCTGAGCGAATACGCCTTCAATGCCACCACCCAGGAAGGCAACATGCTGGTGAAGCTTTTGCAGGGTTCCATGCGCGTGGTCACCGGGCTGCTGGGCAAGGTGAACCCCGAGCTGTTCCGCATCTCCACGCCCACCTCGGTCGTGGGTGTGCGGGGCACCGACTTCATTGTCGAGGTCCTGCCCGAACCGGTTCGATTCGATCCTGCGGCCGGGGAGTTCAACCACGGCGGCATCCTCTGACGGACTGATTCGACCAGAACTGTGAAATACTGCGCGACATTCCCACCTTGTTGGAGTTGTCGTGCATTCTCTGAATCTGCGCTGGTCTGCTGTTGGGCTGTGCACTCTCGCCTTGAACCTGTCCGGTTGCACACCGGCCACCCTTGAGCGTGTCGTGTTGCTGCCCGAGGCTTCCGCCAGCCCCACGGCGGTGGAAGTCCGCTCAGGTGAGCAGTCGCTGTTGCTGGATCGGCCCTACCAGGTGGCCGAGTTGCGTGCCGACCAGCAACTGGTGGCCCAGACCACCACAGCCGATGCCGTCGCCGAAAGCTACCCCAGACTGATCGAGCGGCAGGCCATGGCCCCGGCGCGCTTTGTGCTGAACTTCCAGCCAGGCAGCTCACAGCTGACGCCCGAGTCGCAAGCCCAGCTGCCTGGCGTGATCCGGGAGGCGCGCCAGCGCAGTGGCGGTGAGATCATCGTGGTCGGGCACACCGACCGGCAAGGACCCGCCGATGCCAACGACCGCTTGTCCCTGGCGCGTGCCCAGGCCATCAAGGATTTGCTGGTACAGCAGGGCTTTGACCCGGAGCTCGTCGAGGCCGTGGGCAGAGGAGAACGCGAGCCGCTGGTTCCCACCGAAGACGAGGTGGTCGAACCCCGCAACCGGCGCGCCGAGATCCTGGTACGCTGAAACACCTCATCGTGCACAGCCTCACCCGCGCACTGGGCCGCCTGCTGTGCGAACAGCGCGTGGCCTCAATGGCCACGATGGACCCGGATGACCAGCCCCAGCTTTCGCTGGTGCCTTTCGCCATCGACGCCGAAGCCGGTACCCTGGTCATTCACGTCAGCGCCCTGGCGGCCCACACGGCGGCCCTGGCAAGACACCCTCGTGTGGCGCTCATGGTGCACGAACGCGCGCCTGAGGCGGGCCCCGTTCATGCCCTGCACCGGGTTGCACTGCAGGTCGAAGCCCGCATCCTGGCGCCAGGCGTGCCCGAAAGCGACGCCTTGCGCTCAATCTACCTGGCGCGTTTTCCAGAGGCCCAGCCCATGACCGAGCTGGGGGACTTCCGGTTTGTCCAGCTCAGACCACTGGGTGCCCGGCAAGTGGCCGGTTTCGGCGCCGCGCGTTCTCTCGGTCCGGAAGAGCTGACCCGGGCCATGCGCCTGGCCGAGCAGCCTCAAGCGCCCGATGTCCCCTGATCTGAGGGTGCTTCACGCCGACGAGCACCTGCTGGTGCTGGACAAGCCGCCAGGCTTGCTGGCCGTGCCTGGCCGCGGCGAAGACAAGCAGGATTGCCTGAGCGCGCGGGTGCAGGCGCGCTGGCCCGATGCGCTGATCGTGCACCGCCTGGACATGGCCACCTCGGGCCTGCTGGTCATGGCGCGGGGCATCGAGGCCCAGCGCACCCTCAGCCGCGCTTTCGAGCGCAGAATGGTCCACAAACGCTACCAGGCCCTGGTGCACGGACACCTGCCCGACCCGACATGCGACGACGGCTGGGCCACCATTGAGCTGCCTCTGGCGGTGGACTGGCTGAACCGCCCACGCAGTGTGGTGTGCTGGCAGACCGGCAAGCCCAGCCTGACACGCTGGCGCCGCCTGGGCGCATCCAGCCCGGCTGCAGAAAAACCCGGCAGTACACCGGACATCGTGACCCGGGTTGAAATGGAGCCCATGACCGGACGCACCCACCAGTTGCGCGTGCACATGCAGGCCATCGGCCACCCCATCGTCGGTGACCCGCTGTACGCACGGCCTGAGCAGCACGGGCTCTCCACCAGGCTGTGCCTGCACGCCACCGAGCTGAGCTTGCCTCACCCGGGCGATGGCCGGACGGTGACCTTCCTGAGCGCCTGCCCCTTCTGATCCCTTTTCCTCTGCGCCTCATGCAACACCTCTACATCCTCACCGGCGCCTCCAGGGGCATGGGTCTGGCCATGGCCCGCCGCTTGCTCTCCCCGGAACACCACCTGCTGTGCCTCTCTCGCCAGCGCAACGAGGCCCTGCAGACACAAGCCGATGCTGGCGCTTGTGCGCTCGAACAGTGGGCACAAGACCTGGCCGACACCGGCACCGCCGCAGACCGCTTGGGCCAGTGGCTGGACCGGTTGCCACCATCGAGCTTGTCCGGCGCCACATTGATCAACAACGCTGGCGTCATACCGAGCATTGGCCCGCTGGACCGTTGTCCGCCCGATGAGCTGTCGATGGCCCTGCGCGTGGGCCTGGAGGCACCCATGCAGCTGACCGCAGCCTTCCTGCGCGCCACCGGCCGATGGGTCGACCAGGGCTGGCAAGGCCCGCGCAAGGTGCTCAACATTTCCTCGGGTCTGGGACGCTATCCCATGGCGGCGCAGGCACCCTATTGCGCTGCCAAGGCCGGCCTGGACCATTTCACCCGCTGCAGCGCACTGGACGAAGCGCAACGGCCACACGGGGCGCGGCTGGTCTCTCTGGCGCCTGGCGTCATCGACACCGACATGCAGGTCCAGCTGAGGGCCGGCGACCCGGCGCTGTTCCCGGACCGGCAACGATTCCTCGACCTCCAGTCCCAGGGCACGCTGCTCTCACCCGAAATGGCGGCCGAGAAGGTGCTGGCCTGGCTGAATCGCCCCGACTTTGGTGACAACCCGGTGGCTGACGTGCGAGACGCCTGATGCAGCCAGCGGCGAACCGCCTTTCGCTGAGCCGACGTGCCTGGCTGCGGGCCGCGTGCCTGGGGGCGAGCACCCTGGCCCACCCAGGCCTGCTGCAGGCAGCAGCCGAGGGTGAACGGTTCTGGACCTTGCTGCGCGAGGGTGGATGCATCGTGCTCATGCGCCACGCCCTGACCGTGCCTGGTGTGGGTGACCCGCCCGGTTTCCGCCTGGACGACTGCAGCACCCAGCGCAACCTGAGCGAGGAAGGGCGTGAGCAGTCACGGCGGGTGGGTCAAGCGTTTGCGGATGCGGGCATCCCCGTTGCAGACATACGCTCCAGCGCGTGGTGCCGCTGCACCGAAACCGCCGATCTGGCGTTCGGCCGTCACCGCGTCTGGACACCGCTGAACTCGTTTTTCGCGCGCGAAGGCCGCGATCAGCAGACCCGCGACGTGCTGCAGGCCTTGCGCAATCACCGGGCACCAGACAACCTGGTGCTGGTCACCCACCAGGTCAACATCACGGCGCTGACAGGCCAGTCACCGGCCATGGGTGAACTTTTCCTGACCCGGCCCGGATCACAAAGCCTGTCATTGCTGGCCAGACTGAGCGTCTGAAGCACCGGGCGGCGAGACCGTGCCCGACCTCGATTCGGGCGCACTCTGGAACAGGCCCAGCAGGGCCTGGCGCAAGGGATCAGCGCGGTCAGGGTCGCTGGGCCGTTGCGGCAGGGCAGCGCCTTTCGGTGCAGCTGCGGGATGGTTGACCAGATCGGCTGCTGAACCGGTTTGTCGACCGGATGGGGGGGCATGCGGCATGAGTTCCTCCTGTTCTGGTTCGAAGCGGTGATCACAATTTGCGCCTGCCCCACTCTTCCCGCCTTGACCCGGGTCAAGTTTCGTGTCAGTTATGTCGGTACGATGTGGGCATTGCCCGAAAACCACCCCAGGAGACATCCATGAGCCGCGAAGTTGTTGTTGTCAGTGCAGTCCGTACCGCGATCGGAACCTTTGGCGGAAGCCTCAAGGACGTGCCCCCCACCGAACTCGGTGCCCTGGTCGTGCGGGAGGCACTGGCCCGGGCACAGACCGAGGGCAAGGACGTCGGGCATGTGGTGTTCGGCCATGTGGTCAACACCGAACCGAAAGACATGTACCTCTCGCGCGTGGCCGCCATCAACGGCGGCTGCGCCGAAGCCACCCCCGCCTTCAACGTCAACCGCCTCTGCGGCTCTGGTCTGCAGGCCATCGTCTCGGCCAGCCAGTCCATTCTGCTGGGCGACTGCGATGTCGCCATCGGCGGCGGTGCCGAAAACATGAGCCGCGCGCCCTATGCCAGCCTGACCAGCCGATGGGGCGCCCGCATGGGCGACACCAAGATGGTCGACATGATGGTCGGTGCCCTGCACGACCCCTTCCACAACATCCACATGGGTGTGACTGCCGAGAATGTGGCCGCCAAATACGGCATCACCCGCGAGATGCAGGACGCACTCGCCCTGGAAAGCCACAACCGCGCCGAGCGAGCCACCACCGAGGGGCGCTTCAAGGACCAGATCGTGCCCGTCATGCTCAAGAGCAAGAAGGGTGAAGTGGCCTACGCCACCGACGAGCACTTCCGCCCTGGCTGCAAGCTGGAAGACATGGCCAAGCTCAAACCGGTGTTCGTCAAGGAAAACGGCACCGTGACCGCCGGCAACGCCTCGGGCATCAACGATGCCGCCGCCGCCGTGGTGCTGATGGATGCACAGGCCGCCCAGGCCCGCGGCGCCAAGCCGCTGGCCCGACTGGTGGGCTATGCCCATACCGGCCTCGACCCCAAGATCATGGGTGTGGGCCCGATCTCCGCCACGCAGGCTGTGCTGAAGAAGACCGGTCTGTCGGTCAACGATCTGGACGTGATCGAAGCCAACGAAGCCTTCGCGGCCCAGGCCTGCGCCGTGACCCGGGAGCTGGGACTGGACCCGGCCAAGGTCAACCCCAATGGCTCTGGCATTTCGCTGGGCCACCCCATCGGTGCCACCGGCGCACTGATCACCGTCAAGGCGCTGTACGAGCTTCAACGTGTGCAAGGCCGCTACGCACTGGTCACGATGTGCATCGGCGGCGGTCAGGGCATCGCGGCCGTGTTCGAGAGGATGTGACCGCGATGCGCTGGTCAGCAGCCCTCGATGAACTCGAACGCGGCCTGCTCCAGCGCGACGTGGCCGCCCGGGTGCTGCTGCTGGCTGCGCTGGCCGGTGAGCACGTACTGCTGCTCGGCCCACCGGGCACGGCCAAGAGCGAGCTGGCGCGCCGCCTGCAGCGGCTGCTGCCCGGCGCGCACTACTTCGAGCGCCTGCTGACCCGCTTCTCGGTACCCGAGGAGCTGTTCGGGCCCTTGTCCCTGAAGGCGCTGGAAGACGACCGCTATGAGCGCCTGACCGAAGGCTACCTGCCCAGTGCCGAGGTCGCCTTCCTCGACGAGGTGTTCAAGGCCAACTCGGCCATTCTCAACACCTTGCTGGGCCTGCTGCACGAGCGCATGTTCGACAACGGCCACCAGCGCATGACCGCACCGCTGGTCTGCCTGGTCGGTGCCAGTAACGAGGTGCCCCAGGACGACAGCCTCCAGGCCTTCTACGACCGCTTTCTGTTGCGGGTACCGGTGCACCCCGTCGACGACGCCCACTTTGCCGCGCTGCTGCAGACCACCCTGCCCGAAGGCGACGTCCATCCGGATGCGCAGCTGTCTCCGGCCTCGCTGCAGGCCTTGCGCGCGCAGGCTGCGGGCGTCGTGCTGGGCGCCGACGTGATGTCTCTGCTGGCGACCGCCCGTGAGCGCACCCGCCAGACGCAGCAGAGCGTGTCGGACCGCCGCTGGCGCCAGACCGTCCACCTGCTGCAGGTGCAGGCGGCCAGCAGGGGCGCGGCCGAGGTGTCGCCCTGGGACGCCTGGCTGCTGCCCTTCACCCTGGCGGCCGACCCGGACCAGGTGCCGGGCTGGACCGACTGGTTTCTGCGGACGGTGGCCCGGACCACCCCCCTGGCCGTCGACGGGCTGGACAGGGCCGCGCAGGCCTTCGAACAGCAGCTGGATATCGAGCGGCGGGCACCCGCCGACGCGCAGGACGACAGCGCCGGCAAACTGGCCCTGGCGCGCGCCATCGCCGGGCCGACCAGCGAAAGCGAGTTGGTGCGCATCACCAGCGAACGCGCCCATCGCCGCTATGGCGAGCGGCACGTGCGCGCCCGGGTGGCCCAGGTGGCCGAGGTACGGCAGCGGGTCGAGACACTGCAGACCGAGGTGCATGCCACGGCCCGCGAGGTATCGGCCCAGGCGCTTGGCCATGGCTGGCTGCCCCCTTCCTGGCTCGAACAGATCAAGGCCGTCCACACGCAGCGCTGTGCAATGGTGGATGGCCTGGCGCTGCGGCTGAACGAGCTGCAGCAGGGCTTTGCCGCGCTGCCGCGGCTGACCGAAGACCGGTCAGAGGCCGTTCCCCTGCCCGTGACCTGGCAGGACTGAGCCGGACATGGCCACGACGGCCCAGGACCACCCGACGGGCCCCACCCCGGCCGACCAGCCCTACCACCACCTGGCCGACCTGGCACGCGAACTCTGGCGCTGGTCGGTGGTGTGCAGCAGCGGCACGGCCGAGCTGCGGCTGGCCCAGCTGGGCCTCTGGCACGACGCGCTGATGGAAGGCCGTCTGCCTGCGGGTGACCACGACCTGGGTGACCCTGTCGCCACGGCGCCCCTGCGCCAGCTGATCGGCGAACTGGACTTGCTCAGCCTCACCCGTGGCCATGCGTCGCTGACCCGGCAACTGCTGCAAAGCCTGCTCTGGCACCTGGACGGCCTGATAGACCGTCCGGATTCCGAAACCCGTGAACAGGCTGTCACCCGCATGGCCGGGGAGTTTCGCGAGAACTGGACGCTGCAGCGCCAGGGCTGGGAAGAGGCCATGTCGCTGCTCAAGTCGCTGGGCGACCTGTCGCACCTGCACTGGGACGAACTCAAGGGCCAGCTCAGCCGGCGGGAATGGGCCGAAGCACGGCGCATCGGCAGCCTGCTGGAACGCCTGCCCGAGCTGGCCCGTTTCATCGATGGCGTGGGCCGTCGCACTCTGGACACCCACCAGCCCGTTGCCCGCACAGCGCAGCCCGAACGATCGGCGCAGGAGCGTGCCGCACCACGCCCGACCGACGACGACCGGCGCAGCCCGGAGCCCACCGCCGTGGACGGGGTTCACCGCTCCAGGGCAATGGCGCGCATGACCGGCAGCGAGAGCCTGAACCTGACCCACCCGGTGCTGCGGCGCCTGTGGCGTGCCCGCTTTGCGGAAGCCCAACTGCTCAGCTACGACGACCGGGCGCGCGAGCCCAGTCCACGCCCGAGCCCGCAGAGCAAAGGCGCCGCTGCCCGCCAGCAGCGCACGCCCGCCGGCCATGGTCCGATGATCGTCTGCCTGGACACCTCGGGCTCCATGCAGGGTGCACCCGAGAACGTGGCCAAAGCCTGCGTGCTGCAGGCCCTGCGCAGCGCCCACGAGGGTCGGCGTGCCTGCCAGCTGCTGGCCTTCGGTGGACCGGGCGAGGTGCTGGAACGGCCGCTGACCCACGACGCCGCCGGACTGGATGCCCTGCTCGACCTGATGGCCCAGGCCTTCGATGGCGGAACCGACGTGCAGACCCCCATCGAACGCGCGATCGAGCGGGTGCGGCAACAGGAATGGCAGGACGCCGACGTGCTGATCGTCAGCGACGGCGAATTCGGACTGACGCCCGCCACACTAACCCAGCTGCGCCAGGCCAAGCAGCAGCTGGCTTTGCGCGTACATGGCATCCTGATCGGCGACCGCGAGACCATCGGCCTGGTGGAGATCTGCGACGCCCTGCACTGGGTGCGCGACTGGCGCCGCTACGGGGCCGCCAAGGGCGCGGCCGCCGAAGGTTTTTCACCGGTGCACAGTCGCAGCCTGACATCGATGTACTTTCCGAACGCGGTCCGCAGGTAGCCGCCCTGCCCCGGCCAGCTTCACTCGTCCCCCTGGAAACCGCCGCGCCTGCAAGTCAGCACCAGGGTGTCGCGCCAGCCCAGCTGGTCCGGCTCGATGGGCTGGATGGGTGTGGACTCGTGGATTACCCGCTCGTCATCCAGCAGCAACAGCGACCAGGGCTCGGTGAGCGTGAAGCGCTGCCCCCGCGGACCGTCCGTTTCGAACACGCGGCTTTCACCCCCTTTGATGGCGTGGCGGCCCACCATGAAAACCGCCACCAGGTCGACACCGTCGCGGTGCGCGCCCTCGGGTGTGGGACGCCCGATGCCATCGGTGGTGTCGATGCGGAACACATGGGCTTCGACATACCAGGGCTGGACGCCTCGAAGCGCAGAAGCCGCGTCACCGACCCGCGCCAACAGGCGGTTCCAGACCGGCAAGCACACCGTCGCAGGCACAACGGGTTCGAACCAGCGCTGCATGCCACCGTGCAAGGCGTTGTACTCCAGCGGCTGCCAGTGGGCCCGGTGAGGCACCTGTTGAACCTGTTCGCCATTGACCACAAAGCAACTGTGCCGACGGCGGCGGTACCGGCCGCCGTCGCGCAGGTAGGCGTCTGGCGGCAGATCGTGCCAGGCGCGCTGCAACTCAGCCAGCTCCTGGCGCGACGTCGGCAACCAGTCTGGCAGGTCGGCACCGGAGAGCAGCGAAAAGCCTTCGGCACAAAGCTGCGACGTCAGTTGGTCAGGGGCCACACAAGGAGGGGCAAATGGTCGTGTCATGTGCTGCAGTGTAGCGAGCACGAAAGCCACCTCAATGCGCGTGATCGGTGCGTGATCACTTTCTGCGCTGGATCAAAACGCGCACATGGATGGCCTGTCAAGCTTGCACCCGTGACTACCCAGGAGAACATCATGAACAAGGTGCAATGGTCGGATGGCCTGCTGCTTGGCTTCGAGCCGATGGACAAGGTCCATCGGGATTTTGTGGACCTCCTGGCCACCGCCCAGAACGCCAGTGACGCTCAGTTGCCTGGGGCCTGGCTGGCGGTGGTGGAGCACACGGAAGACCATTTCGGCCGTGAGGACGAGTGGATGCGGCGCACCCATTTTTCGTCGGCCGAGAACCACATCCTGCAACACCGGGTGGTGCTCAACGTGCTGCGGGACGGCATTGGCATGGCGCGGGCCGGCGAGATTGAGCGTGTGCGCGAAATGGCCAGTGAACTGGCGGTCTGGTTTGCCAAACACACGCAATCGCTGGATGCCGCGCTGGCCCTGCACATGCGCCGGCAGCCGGCCTCAGAGCTTGTCCGAAAACGCCACAAGACGGTGCACCACGCGCCAGCCCCTTGATCAGGGTACGCAAGATGCCGGGCGCCGATGGGCGGGAAATACCCCCACCGGTGCTGGGGAAAACCATGGGGCCTGCGTCCTCGGTGGCTGGCTATATTCATCGGACAGGAGATGTCCATGGCCGATGCCGTTTCGCCGAAAGAGCCCCAGCCACCTGCCGATTCGGGGCACGAGCCCGGAATCAGTGAATCCGGTGCCCCACCAGGCCCCTCTGTCTTCAGTTTGAAGCTGGCCGATCTGCGGCCGGGTGACACCATCCGGTGGCTGCGCCTGGGCTGGGCCGACTTCCAGCGTTGTCCCCGCATCGGCCTGTTTTACGGTCTTTGCTTCTTCGCCATGGGGCACGCCCTGCTGGCGATCTTTCAGCGCGCACCCGAGTATGTGCTTGCCCTGAGTGCCGGCTTCCTCCTGATGGGCCCTTTCCTGTGCCTGGGTCTGTACGACGCCTCCAAGGCCATGCAAACCCACAGCCATCGGCCCTCGTTGCGGGCATCCCTGGTCTCCTGGAAACCAACCAAAGGGACGATGGCCATCTTTGCCGGCGTGCTGCTCATTCTGGAAATGCTCTGGGGCCGCGCCTCTCTGGTGGTGTTCGCGGTGAGCTTCAACACCATGCCCGAGAAAGCCAACATCCTGGCCATGCTGCTGGACCCGGAGAACATCGGCTTCCTGATCACCTACACGGTGGTGGGGGCCGTCTTTGCCGGCCTGATATTCACCACCAGCGTCATCTCCATCCCCATGATCATGGACCGGCAAACCGACGCGATTTCGGCCGGCCTGACCAGCATACGGGCCTGTCTGCAGAACCCGGGCGTGATGCTGCTGTGGGGCGCGCTGATCACCCTGCTGGTGCTGCTGGCCATGCTGCCGGCCTTCCTGGGCTTGCTCATCATCGGCCCCGTCATCGGTCACGCCACCTGGCACGCCTACCGGCACATCGTGCCGGCCCCTGACGCGGTCTGACGCGGCCCGGCCGCTTGGCGTCACCAGCTGCTGTCCGAGGCGGGTAAGCTCGCCCCATGGTCACAACCGATTTCAGCAATTTCCAGCTGCTCGTCCTGGTCCTGAGTGCGCTGCTGCTGTTCCTCTACGGTCTGGAGCACTTCAGCAAAGAGCTCCAGGCCGTCGGCAGCGACCGCCTGCCCCGCTGGCTGGGTCTGGCCACCAGAAACCGCTTCAGTGGCCTGGCCCTGGGCGCTGGTGTCACCGCCGTGGTGCAGTCCAGCAGCGCGGTCAGTGCCCTGGTGGTGGCCCTGGTCAATGCCGGCACGCTGAGTTTTTCGGCCAGCCTGGCGGTGTTGCTGGGCGCCAAAGTGGGCACCACCGCCACCGCCTGGCTGGTGTCGTTCAAGCTGACGCAGATCGGACCCTACCTGATCGTGCTCGGTGGCGTCCTGACCATGCTGCCGTTCCAGATCCGGGTGATCGGGCGGGCCATCTTTTACTTCGGCTTCATCTTCTTCACGCTCGACCTGATCGGCCAGTCGCTGGAACCTTTGCGGCAGGCACCCTGGATACTCGAACAGTTGGCCCGGGCCAGCGAGCCCTGGATCGGCGTGGTGCTGGGCGCCCTGATCACCATGCTTCTGCAGTCCAGCAGCGTGGTCTCGGGCCTGGCCGTGGTGCTGGTGCAGCAAGGTGTGCTGGCGCCGGAAGCGGCGATTGCCATTGTCATCGGGGCCAACGCCGGGACCACCGTCACGGCGCTGATCGCCAGCATTCCGATGGATGCGTTCGCGCGCCGGGCCGCGCAGATGAACGCATTCTTCAATGGGGTGGGTGTGCTGCTGATGCTGCCTTTTGTGGCACCGTTTGCGCGCTGGGCCATCGGCCTGGGGGATTCACCCGACCAGGCAGTGGCCATTGCCCACCTGAGCTTCAATCTGGGCCTGGCGCTGTTCTTCCTGCCCTGGACAGACTGGTTCGGCCGGCGCTGGGCGCCCAAGGGCGAACCAACACCCTCGCCGGAAAACGCGCCGGTCTGACCAGACTCCCTCTCAGCCTCTCAGCCACTCAAGCGTTCACATCCACCACCAGCCGCCCGCGCACGCGACCGGCCAGGATGTCTTCGGCAGCGGCAGGTGCATCGGCCAGGGCGATGCCGCGCGTCATGGCGGCCAGCCTGCCGCGGTCCAGACGCTGCGCCAGCTGCTGCCAGGCCGCCTCACGCCGGGCCAGCGGCGCCATCACGCTGTCGATGCCGTACAAGGTGACACCCCGCAAAATGAACGGAGCCACGCTGGCCGGCAGGTCCATGCCCTGCGCCAGACCACAGGCGGCCACCGCACCGCCGTAGCGGGTCGAGGCACAGGCATTGGCCAGGGTGTGGCTGCCCACCGCATCGACCACACCGATCCAGCGTTCCTTCTGCAGTGGCTTGCCGGGCGCGGACAGCGCGGCGCGGTCGATGAGCTCGGTGGCCCCCAGGCCCTTGAGGTAATCGGCCTCCTCCAGTCGACCGGTGGACGCCACCACCGTGTGTCCAGCCGCCGCCAGCAGCGCGATGGCCACGCTGCCCACGCCCCCACCGGCTCCGGTCACCAGCACCTCGCCCATACCCGGCGACACACCGGCATCTTGCCAGTGGCGCTCCAGCGCCATGACGCACAGCATGGCGGTGTAGCCGGCGGTGCCGATGGCCATGGCTTCGCGGGCGCTCAGGCCGTCGGGCAGCGCCACCAGCCAGTCGCCCCTGACACGCGCCATCTGCGAAAGCCCGCCCCAGTGCGTCTCGCCGACGCCGAAGCCATTGAGCACCACCTCATCGCCTAGCTTCCAGCGAGGGTGACCGCTGTGCACCACGGTGCCGGCGAAGTCGATGCCTGGCACCATGGGAAAACTGCGCACCACCGGCGAGCGACCGGTGATGGCCAGCCCGTCCTTGTAGTTGATGGTCGACCAGTCAACCCGGACCGCCACGTCACCGGTGGCCGGCAGGCGATCCTCGTCCAGCTCGGTCAGGCTGCAGCGGTATCCGGCTTCATCGCTCTTGTCGATCAGCAGGCACTTGAACATGGGTGTCTCCTTGGGTGGATTCAGAAGGTGCTTCGGACCACAGGCGCCAGAGCAGCCACATGCCCATCAGCGCGTTGCCCAGCGCCATCGCAGTCAGCAGCACCAGCAGCAGCCCCTGGGGACGCGCCAGGTTGAGGTACCAGGCCATGGCCGACGACAGGCCATTGAAGACCAGCATCAGCCAGAACAGGGCGCGGTGCGGTTGCCACAGGCGGCGCCAGGAAGGTTGAGCAGACATGCCGCCATTGTGCCGCCGGTCTCAAGTCCCTTCCTGCTCCTGCAGCAGCCGCCACATCACCTTGCCGCTGCCGCTCTTGGGCAGGGCATCGACAAACTGCACCACGCGCGGCGCCTTGTAGACCGCCATGTGCTCGTGGCACCAGTCGATGATGTCCTGCTCGGCCACCTGACCGCGCGCTTCCTGGCGCAGCACCACCACCGCCTTGACCGTCTCGCCGCGATAGGCATCGCGGGTACCGATCACGCAGGCCTCGGCGATCGCCGGGTGGCGAAACATCAGCGCCTCGACCTCGGCCGGCCAGACCTTGAAGCCGCTGGCGTTGATCATGCGCTTGAGGCGATCGGTGATGAAGAAATAGCCGTCCTCGTCCACCTTGCCCAGGTCGCCCGAGCGGAACCAGCGCCGGCCCTCGAACTCGATGAAGGCCGCTTCGGTCGCATCAGGGCGTTTCCAGTAGCCCTGGAACACCGAAGGACCGCGGATGATGATCTCGCCCGCCTCTCCCACCGGCATTTCCTGCAAGGTGTCGGGGTCGACCACCCGGGCCTCGGTGCTCATGAACGGAATGCCCAGGCACTGCTGCTTGGGTGCGTCGGGCGGGTTGTTGTGCGAGGGCGCGGCGGTCTCGGTCAGCCCGTAGCCTTCGGCGTAACGCAGACCGTACAGGTCCAGCAGTTTCTGCGCCACTGCCTGCGGCATGGCCGCGCCGCCACCGCCGATGAACACCAGACTGGACAGGTCGTAGCGGTCGAAATGCGGACTGGCCAGCAGGTCGATCACCATGGTCGGGATGTTGGACCAGTGGGTCACCTTCCAGGCCGAGATCAGCCGGCCGGCCAGGTCCCGATCCCAACGCGGCATGATGACCAGGGTCGAGCCGGTGTAGACCCCCGTGTGCATGCCCACCACCATGCCGGTGATGTGGAACATGGGCACCACCAGCAGGTTGATGTTCTCGGGCGTGCTGTTGCCCCACAGGCTGGCGGCCATGGCGTTGTGCATCACGCTGGCGTGGGTGTGCATGCAGCCCTTGGGCAGGCCGGTGGTGCCGCTGGTGTAGGGCAGCACGCACAGGTCGGACGGCTGCCGGTCATGCACGGGGGGGGGCGCCTCACAGGCCAGGGCCTCGACCCAGTCGACCACCTGGCCACCCGGCATCGAGGGCAAGGCATGGCGGGTACGCAGCCACGGCTCCCAGGCCGCCGGCAGCTCGGCCTGATCACCGAAGGCATCGTGGTAGTGCGCCACCACCAGGTGGGCCAACCTGTATTCCTCGGGCAGTTCGGCACTGGCCTGCAGCAGGTCGCCCGCCAGGTCGGCCGCGCAGATGGCGACTTTGACATCCGGGTCGGTGATGTAGTGCTTGAGTTCCTCGGCCCGGTTCATCGGGTTCACCGGCACGACCACCGCGTTGGCCCTGAGGATGGCGAAATGCGCCACCACCCACTGGGGGCAGTTTTGCATCAGCAGGATGACACGGTCGCCTGCCTGCACACCGGCCTGGGCCAGGTGGGCTGCCAGCCGTTCGGCCTGCACCTGCAGCTGGTGAAAAGTGGTTGTCTGATCGAAAAAGACCAGCGCCGGCTTGTCCGGGTAGCGTCGGGCACTGATCTCCAGGTTGGCCCAGAGCGAGGTGGACGGCGGCTGGATGGCGTGCGGCAGTCTGCGCGGCCAGAATCGGTGGTGGGCCCTCACGGGGCGGGGCAGGGTCATGGTTTTGTCTCCAGTGAAATGGACCTGCATGCCATGCGGGGGCAGTGGCAGCGGGCACTCGGGTCAGCATACGGGTCAAGTCCGTGCAGAGCAAAGCCCCCTTTGTCACCTACGAGGCTGAGAAGCGCCTGCCCCACCGACACCAACGGCATCTGGCACGGAATCTGCAATCGTTGTCAAAGTCGCCGGGTTTAAGCGATTAACTTATGCATTAGTTGCATGGATGTCCCACGTAAACCCCGATGACTGGCCGTGGACAGCGCGGCACCATTCCCGGTGCGGTTGTCAGGCGCACCACCCTGGTGCCTGCATGCACGACCGACTCCCTCTCAACGACAAACAGGAGCTATCCGATGACACGCAAATCCCTGAAAGTGACCGCCCTGGGCGTGGCCGCAGCGGCCACCGCCCTGCTCAGCCTGCCGGCCCACGCCGGCAAGGACCTCGATGCCATCAAACAACGGGGTGAGCTGATCTGTGGCGTCAACACGGGTCTGGCCGGGTTCTCGGCGGCCGACAGCCAGGGGCGCTGGACCGGTCTGGACGTGGACACGTGCCGTGCCGTGGCAGCGGCCATTCTCGGTGACGCCAACAAGGTGCGCTTTTCGCCGCTGACCGCACAGCAACGCTTCACGGCCTTGCAGTCGGGCGAGATCGATCTGTTGGCCCGCAACACCACCTGGACACTGACCCGTGATGCCTCGCTGGGCCTGGCCTTCACTGGCATCAATTTTTACGACGGCCAGGCCTTCATGGTGCCCACCCGGCTGAACGTCAAGAGTGCCAAAGACCTGCGCGGCGCCACCGTCTGCGTACAGTCGGGCACCACCACCGAGCTGAACCTGACCGACTACTCGCGCGCCAACAACCTCAATCTGCGTCCGGTGGTGTTCGAGAAGGTGGAGGCGGCCACCGCCGCCTACGTGGCTGGTCGCTGCCAAGCCTACACCACCGATGCCTCCGGCCTGGCCTCCATCCGTTCCAAAGAAGTCCCCAAGCCCGAAGAGCACATCATCCTGCCTGAGCTGATTTCAAAGGAGCCGCTCGGTCCGTCTGTGCGCCAAGGCGACAACGAGTTTTACAACATTGTCAAGTGGGTTGGGTTTGCCCTGCTGGAAGCCGAGGAGCTGGGTGTGACCCAGGCCAACGTTGACCAGCAGAAAGCCAGCAGCACCAACCCGAACGTGCGTCGCCTGCTCGGCGGCGGCAACGAGGACACGGGTAAGCTGCTGGGTCTGGACAAGGACTGGGCCTACCGTGCCATCAAGGCGGTCGGCAACTACGGGGAGCAGTTCGAGAGGCATGTGGGCCCCAACACCCCGATTGGCTTGCCCCGCGGCAGCAACAACCTGTGGACCAACGGCGGCCTGATGTACGCCCCTCCAGTGCGCTGATGACCTGACACCCCGGCGCCCCTGCGGCCCGGGGTTTTTCATGCAACGCTCGTGAATCCCCTGGCTTCCTTCGGGTGCGCCAGGGATTCTGTTGCCCGATCACCCATGAGGACAGATTGAACACAACTGCGCCCCCCCGTCGCAAGTCCTGGTCGCTCAACAGCCGCGCGACCCGTGGACTGATCTTCCAGGCGATTGCCATCGTGCTGATCGCCGCCGGCCTGTGGTTCCTGGCCCACAACATGCAGGAAAACATGCGCCTGCGCGGCATACAGAGCGGCTTCGACTTCCTGGGCATGCCGGCCGGCTTCGACATAGGTGAGTCGCTCATTGCCTATGAGCCCGACCAGAGTTACGGCCGTGCCATCTGGGTGGGCGTGCTCAACACCCTGAAGGTGGCGGTTGTAGGAATCGTGCTGACCACCTTCGTTGGTGTGGCCATCGGTGTCGGCCGCTTCTCACGCAATGCCCTGGTTCGCGGTCTGTGTTATGGGTATGTCGAACTGTTCCGCAACGTACCCATCCTGCTGCAATTGCTGATGTGGTACCTGTTTTTCCTGGAGATCCTGCCACCCTCGAACGAGGCCTGGAATTCGGCCGGGCTGGTGTTCCTGAGCAAGGCAGGTCTGTCGTTCCCGATTCCGGCCGCAGGCATTGGTCATGTGCTGTTGGGCGCCCTGGCTGGATTGGTGGCCGGCTGGCTGTGGCGCCAGCGTATACAGAAACGCTTCGAGCTGACGGGTCAGGACGGAGACAGATTCTGGATGCCCGTGGCGCTGATTGTGGTGCTGGCCATTGTCGGCTGGGTGGTGGCAGGCATGCCCCGTGACTGGGACGTGCCCGAGCAACTGGCCTTCATGGTCGATGGTGGCGCCAGCGCGTCGGCCGAGTTTCTCGCCCTTCTGATCGGCCTGGTCATTTACACCGCAGCCTTTGTGGCCGAGGTGGTTCGTGGCGGTATCCAGTCGGTCAGCCGAGGTCAGGACGAAGCGGCAGCGGCCCTGGGTTTGAGCCAGCGCCAGAAGATGAAGCTGGTCATCCTGCCGCAGGCCATGCGCGTGATCATCCCGCCGCTGACCAACCAGTACCTCAACCTGACCAAGAACTCCTCGCTGGCCGTGGCCGTCGGCTATCCCGACGTGGTCTCGATCGCCAACACCACACTCAACCAGAGCGGCCGGGCGGTGGAGTGCATCGCCATCATCATGCTGGTCTACCTGTCCACATCCCTGTCCACCTCATTGATCATGAACTGGTACAACCAGCGCATGGCCATCAAGGAACGCTGAGGCGACCCCACATGGCACTGACATTCACTCCCATCGCCGCACGACCATCGCCCGTGCGCACCACCGGGGCCGTGGCCTGGATCCGCCGCAACCTGTTCGCCGACTGGCGCAGCGGCCTCACCACGGTCTTCATGATCGGCCTGACCCTGTACCTGCTGCCCGCGCTGTGGCGCTGGGGCTTTGCCGGTGCCGTGTTCGGCGCCGATGCCGACGCCTGTCAGGCCGCCCGCGGCAGCGGCGCCTGCTGGGGCGTGGTGACCGAAAAATACCGGCTCATCGTGTTCGGACGCTTTCCCTTCGAAGAGCAGTGGCGCGCCTTGCTGGCCACCAGCCTGATGGTGGGTGGCCTGGTGCTCAGCTGCATCCGCTGGTTCTGGAAGCCCTGGCTGGCTCTGGTGTGGATTGGCATCCTGGCCGTGTTCTTCACCCTGATGGGCGGCGGAAGCTTCGGCCTGAGCGAGGTTCGAACCGACCTCTGGGGTGGCCTGCCGCTGACCGTCATGCTGGCCACGCTGTCCATCTTCCTGGCCTTCCCCATCGCCATCCTGGTGGCGCTGGGCCGGCGCAGCAACCTGCCCGCCATCCGCTCGGCCTGCATCGTCTACATCGAACTCATCCGTGGCGTGCCGCTGATTTCTGTGCTGTTCATGGCCTCGTTCATGTTCCCGCTGTTCATGCCCCAAGGCATGACCATCGACGTGCTGGTGCGGGTGGTGGCCGGTATCACGTTGTTCGCTGCGGCCTACATGGCCGAGATCATCCGCGGAGGTTTGCAGGCGATTCCCAAAGGGCAGCTGGAAGCGGCCGACACCCTGGGACTGAGCTACTGGCAGACCCAGCGCAAGATCGTGCTGCCACAGGCCCTGGCCATGGTGGTGCCCAGCATGATGAACAACTTCATATCGATTTTCAAGGACACCTCGCTGGTGACCATCGTGAGTCTCTACGAGTTGACGGGCGCACTTTCGCTGGCCCTCAATTCCGACGTGGAGTGGCGCCCCTTCAAGATCGAGGCCTACCTGTTCATCACCCTGATCTACTTCACATTCTGCTTCGCCATGTCCCGCTACAGCCTGTGGGTCGAGAAGCAACTCTCCGCAAGCAAGGCACGCTGAAAGAACAACATGACCGAACCGATCATCCGCTTCGAAAAAGTCAACAAGTGGTACGGCAACGATTTCCACGTCCTGCGTGACATCGACCTGGAAGTGGCCAAAGGCGAGCGCATCGTGGTGTGCGGCCCGTCGGGCTCCGGCAAGTCCACCCTGATCCGCTGCATCAACCGCCTGGAAGAACACCAGCAGGGCAACATCATCGTCAACGGCATCGAGCTGACCGACGACATCAAGGCCATCGACCAGGTCCGCAAGGAAGTGGGCATGGTGTTCCAGCAGTTCAACCTGTTCCCCCACCTGACCGTGCTGGAGAACCTGACCCTCTCGCCCATGTGGGTGGGCAAGGTGCCCAAAAAAGAAGCCGAGGAGCGGGCCATGCAGCAGTTGCAGCGCGTGCGCATCGCCGAGCAGGCGTCGAAATACCCGCTGCAGCTTTCGGGGGGACAGCAGCAGCGCGTGGCCATTGCCCGCGCCCTGTGCCTGACCCCCAAGATCATGCTTTTCGATGAGCCGACCTCGGCACTCGACCCCGAGATGATCAAGGAGGTGCTGGACGTGATGATCGAACTGGCCAACCAGGGCATCACCATGATCTGTGTCACCCACGAGATGGGCTTTGCCAAGGCGGTGGCCGACCGGGTCATCTTCATGGACCAGGGCCAGATCGTCGAACAGAACAACCCACACGAGTTCTTCAACAACCCCCAGAACGAGCGCAGCCGGGATTTCCTGTCCAAGATCCTGGGACACTGAACAGCCGGGTATCCTTGCGGAATGCATGTCCGCTTGATACAACACAGTGCCTGTGCCATCGTGCGGGCGATCTGCGTGGCGCTGACGCTGGTGGCTGTCTCCGCACAGGCCTTTGACCTCCAGGGCCACCGGGGTGCCCGCGGGCTGGCCCCCGAGAATTCGCTGGCGGGTTTTGAGCGGGCACTGGCCGTCGGGGTGCACACGCTGGAACTGGATGTGGTGCTCACCGCAGACGGCGTACCGGTGATCTCTCACGACACCGCACCCAACCCGGACATCACCCGTGACGCCAGCGGCCGCTGGCTTCAATCCAGCGGCCGCCCGTTCTTCCTGCGCACGCTCTCGGAACTGGCCGAGCTGGACATTGGTCGCATCAACCCGGTCTCGCGCTACGCCATGGACTTCCCGCTGCAGCAGGCGGTGGACGGGGAGCGCATTCCGACGTTGGCCACCTTGTTTGAGCGAATGATTGCGCTTCGGGCGGATCATGTGCGTTTCAACATCGAGACCAAGCTGAATCCGCTGCGGCCAGACGAGTCACCAGAGCCTGAAGCTTTCGCCCGCGCCGTGGTCGAAGTGGTACGGGCCTGGGGCATGGGCGCTCGGGTGAGCATCCAGAGCTTTGATTGGCGCACGCTGGCGGCCGTGCAACAAATCGCTCCCGAGCTGCCGGTCGTGCATCTGACCGCCCAACTGCCGCGATTCAACACGCTGGCTGGCGGCGAGTGGACGGCTGGCCTTCGCCTGCGTGATCACACCGACGTGCCTTCACTGGTGGCCGCTGCGGGCGGCCGCACCTGGTCACCGCACCACAGCAACCTCAGCCAGCAGCTGATCAACCGCGCCCGGCGCCTGGGTCTGAAGGTGATTCCCTGGACGGTCAATGAGGTCACCGACATGGAGCGCCTGCTGGACTGGGGGGTCGACGGCATCATCACCGACTACCCCGATCGACTGCGCACTCTGATGGCGCAGCGTGGCATGACCTTGCCCCCGGTGATCGAACCGCTGACCCCTTTGCAACACAACGCCCATGTCCGATAAAGCCGCCAACCCGACTTCCGACACCGAAACGGCCCTGCAGCAATGGCTGGAGGTCTCGCGGCAATTGCACATGCTCAGATCGGGGCAAATCCGGGACGCCGACTTCGGTGCCCTTGCCCGCACGCGGCAGACACTGCTGGGTATGCTGCCATCACGATACGCCACGGTGCTGTCGGACTTGCTCGACCGCCTGGAATCCAGCGCCCTGTTCACCGAGGAAAGCTGCTCCTTCAGCCGCAAAGACCTGCTGGAAAGCCTGCAGATGTGGCTGGACAAGGCACGCCAGCAACTGCCTGCCTGAGTATCCGCCTTCACCCCGTCAGACGTGGCGGGGAGAACCGTCTCGGGGCGCCGTGACCGATGCCCGGTCGGCCTCCTGGTGCAGGGCTTCGATGATGTGGCAATGGTCGCCGCTGCCATCACACCGGTCGCGCAGGGCCCGCAGGTCGCGCTCCAGCGCCCTTAGCTCCGACAGCCGCTGCCGCACATGGCCCAGGTGCGTGTCCAGCGTCTGGCGTGCGGCCACACAATCGGCCTTGTTCCTCAGGTCCAGTCCCAGCAGGGTGCGCACCTCGTCGAGCGACATGTCCATGGCGCGACACAGGCGGATGAAGCGCAGGCGGTGCAGATCGGACTCGCCGTAAAGCCGGTAGCTGCTGTCGCTGCGCATCGGCTCGGGCAGCAACCCCTCGTGCTCATAGTGGCGGATGCTGGCGGCGCTCAGGCCAGTGTGGCGCGCCGCTTCACCGATGCGCAAACCCGTGCGGGACATGACCAAGGTCCTTTCAAAAGGGGCTTGACCTTCAAGCGGCCTCAAGCTTTCCAATGGTGCCTGTTCCCACCGTTTTGCACAAGCACCGACCAACATGGCCTGTACCTGCCACACCACCTGCCCCACCGACAACCAGGACACCGCGCAGCCGCTCGACCCCCGCTGGAAGCGCGCCCTGTGGATTGCCCTCTGGGTCAACGCCCTCATGTTTGTCGTCGAACTTGTCGCCGGCTGGCAGGCGGGGTCGGTCTCCTTGCTGGCCGACGCGGTCGACTTTGCAGGCGACGCGGCCAACTACGGGCTGTCGCTGGCGGTGCTGTCCATGGCGGTGGTCTGGCGCAGCCGCGCGGCACTGGTCAAAGGAGCCACCATGCTGGCCTATGGGCTTTTCGTGCTGGCCAAAGCGGCCTGGGTCTGGCAGGGCGGGGGCGTGCCCCACGCCGCCACCATGGGTATCGTCGGCCTGCTGGCCCTGCTGGCCAACACCGGTGTGGCCCTGCTGCTCTACCGCTGGCGCCAGGGCGACGCCAACATGCGCAGCGTCTGGCTGTGTTCGCGAAACGACGCGCTGTCCAACCTGGCCGTCATCGCCGCTGCGGCGGGCGTGTTCGGCACCGGATCGGCCTGGCCCGACCTGGCGGTGGCTGCCATCATGGCCCTGCTGGCGATCAGCGCCGGGTGGTCGGTGGTGCGGCAGGCCCGGGGTGAACTTCGCTCGGCGCAGCCTGGGTCCGCCGTGACACCATGTGGGTTTTGATCCAGCCTGGAGGAACTATTGGGATCCAGCCTCTATCATTGCAGGGTGCGCGTCTTTCTGCTTGCCCTCATGATAGTCCTGCTCCCCTTGCGCGGGTGGGTGGGCGACGCCATGGCCCTGTCCATGTCCCTGGGACACGCCGGCCCGCACTCGCCCGAGCTGTCCCGGACAGCCTCCTGGCACTGCCACGACACCGTGGCCGTGGCACACGAGCCCCATGAGCACGCCACGCACGTCTCGACCGACGCGGGCACGCACAGTCACCTGCTGTGCGACCTGTGCAATGGCCCGGTGCTGGATGCGCCCAGGCCATGGAGCCTGGCGTCCGACGAACCGCCCCGGCTCAGTCCGCCTTTCAGCGAGCGCTTCGCGAGTCACTTCGCTCGCCGGGACGTCCGTCCACCCATTTCCTGAGACCGACAGCACAGGTGCGTCCGCATCACGCCCAGCCGGCGTGCCGGATGCGTTGCCCATCGTCTCAGGAGACTTTTCATGCCCACCCTCACGGGGCCACACCGACTCCGAATCCGTCCCTTGCCCGCCGCCTGGCTGGGCCTGGCCGCGGCCTTGATCACCACCCACCCCACCCAGGCAAGCGCCCAGGCTGATGCCTTGCGGGCCGCCGACGCGGCGCAGGCCGCTGCAGTCGCGCCACGCCCCGCCCTGCCGGATGCCACGGCCGCAGGCCCCCTGCCGGCCAACGAACGCAGCGCCGCCCTGGCCATCTGGCAGCAGGCCAATGCCCGGGTCGCCGAGTTCCCGCGCGGCCACATCGATATCCTGCGCTGGGAGGCCGCACAAGACGGGACCACATCACCCGCCACGGCGCCTCAAGGTACATCCGACACACTGACCCTGGGTGCTGTGCTCACCCAGGCCCTGCAATCGCGACCCGACCTGCTCGATCAGCCCAACCTCAGCGCCCAGGAACGCGCGCAGCGGCGCGCAGAGCTGGCCGATGTGGTGCGCGATGTGCAGGGAGCCTGGCTGGGTGCCGTGGCCGCCCGCGCCCGCCTGAACCGCGCCACCGACACGCTGGAGAATGCCCGCACCGGTGCCGAGCTGGGACGGCGCATGGTCGTTGCTGGCAACTGGAGCCGGATGCGCCACCTGCAGGAACTGCAGATCGAGACGGCGGCACGCCAGACTTGGCTGGCGGCTCAACTGGCCGAACAGGTGGCCCTGGAGCACCTGGCCCGCCGGATCGGCCTGTGGCAGGCCGACGCCATCGACGCCCTGCGCCGCCGCCTGCCGTCCGACCTGCCGGCACCGGCCGTCACACCACCCCAGCCCCCGGCCATCGGTATTGAAGGCGCAGTGCTCGCCAGTCAGCCAGGCCTGCAGGGCGATCGTCTGCGGGCGCTGCGCCTGCCGTCGGATACCGCCACCGCGGCCTGGGAAGCGGCCCATGCACGGGCCCTTGAACAGGCCCTGAAGGATGGCGTGCCCACCGCCCTGCCCGCCCTCAGCGACCCGCGCGCCCTGAACGACCACCGCAGCGCTCACGCGGTTCAGGCCCGCGCCCGCTTGCTCACCGATGCCACGCGCCTGCGCTCGCAGGCCCGGGAGGCCTGGCTGGCCCTGAACACCCACCACACCCTGGCCCTGCTGACCCAGGATGAGGCCCTGGCCCGCCAGCAGGCGCTGGAAGAGGAGGTGCTGCAACGCTACAACGGCATGTTTGTCAGCACCTGGGAGCTGCTGGCGGCGGCGCGCAACCGCCTCGCGGCGCTGGACCAGGTGACCGAGGCCCGGCTGGCCTACTGGCTCGCCGAAGCCGACTGGCGCGCCCTGCTCGCCGGAGGCCACTACGCAGGCGCTCAAAGCGCCTCCATGCCCGGCTCTGCGGCCGCTGCACCCAAAGGACACTGACATGAAACGACGACTCTTCTTTGCCGGCGCCGCCCTGGGTGCCGCAGCCGCCGCCAGCGTCAGCCGGGTTGCCCTGGCCGCGCTGCCGGAGGCCATTTCGCAGGACTCCGCCGGCACCGCCGCCCCGTGGACGCCGCCCGGCGTCACCGGTGCCGGGCGCCCCTACAAGCCGGTGGTCACGCTCAACGGCTGGACCCTGCCCTGGCGCATGAACAACGGCGTCAAGGAGTTCCACCTGGTGGCCGAACCCGTGGTGCGCGAGATGGCGCCCGGCTTCCTGGTCAACATGTGGGGCTACAACGGCCAGAGCCCCGGGCCCACCATCGAGGTGGTCGAGGGCGACCGGGTGCGCATCTACGTGACCAACCGCCTGCCCGAGCCCACCAGCATCCACTGGCACGGCCAGCGCCTGCCCAACGGCATGGATGGGGTGACGGGCCTGAACCAGGCCCCGATCGGGGCCGGCAAGACCTTCGTCTACGAGTTCGAGGCCAAACGCCCCGGCACCTTCATGTACCACCCGCATGCCGACGAGATGACGCAGATGGCCATGGGCATGATGGGCTTCTGGGTCACCCATCCGCGCCAGAAGCACCCGCTGATCGAGAACGTGGACCGCGACTACTGCTTCCTGCTCAACGCCTTCGACGTCGAGCCCGGCAGCATGACACCGCAGGTCAACACCATGCTGGACTTCAACATCTGGGCCTTCAACAGCCGGGTGTTTCCGGGTCTGGACCCGCTGGTCGCGCGCCTGGGAGACCGGGTGCGGGTGCGCGTGGGCAATCTGACCATGACCAACCACCCCGTGCACATCCACGGCATCGAGTTCGAGGTCACCGGCACCGATGGCGGGCCGGTGCCGAAAACCGCACGCTGGCCCGAGGTCACCACCGACATCGCGGTCGGCCAGATGCGCCAGATCGAGTTCATCGCCGACGAACCCGGCGACTGGGCCATGCACTGCCACAAGAGCCACCACACGATGGGCGCCATGGGCCACGGCGTGCCCACTCTTATCGGTGCCGACCACCGCGGCCTGGTGGGTGCGCTGCAGCGCGCCAACCCCGAGTACATGGTCATGGGCGAGCGCGGCATGTACGACATGAAGGAAATGGAGATGGAGCTGCCTCCCAACACCTTCCCCATGATGAGCGGCACTGGCCCCTACGGCCCGATCGGCATGGGCGGCATGTTCACCGTGCTCAAGGTGCGCGCCGACCAGAAGCCGGATGACTACAGCGACCCGGGCTGGTACCGGCAGCCGCCCGGCACCCGTTCCCGCGAGGTGGCGCAGGCGCCTGACATCCGCCGCCCGGCACAGACGCGGTCGACCGCGGCCCAGCAGGGGCCCGCCGCTCAGGCACGCAAACCCACCGGCCACACCCATTGATCCCGATAGGAAAACCCATGATCTCGACCAAGCACCGCCGCCAAATCCTCACCTTCGCCATGCTCGCGCCGCTGGCGCCCTGGGCACAAGCCCATGGCAGTCGCCCCCATGGCCAACAGAGTCACCACAGCCCGCTGATCAAGGAGCAAAAGCCTTGGGGTATCGCGGCCGAGCCGCGCGAGGCGCGACGAACCATCGAAGTCCTGATGACCGACGACATGCGTTTTTCGCCCGCTCACATCGACGTTCTCGAGGGCGAGACCCTGCGTCTGCGCGCCGTCAACCGCGGCCAGATCATGCACGAAATCGTGATCGGCACCCGCCAGGAGCTGGAGGAACACGCCGAGATGATGCGCAAACACCCCAACATGGAACACGACGAGCCCTATATGGCCCATGTGGAGCCCGGTCAGCGCGGAGACATCGTCTGGACTTTCAACCGATCCGGCGACTTCGAGTTCGCTTGCCTGATTCCTGGGCATTTCGAGGCCGGCATGCGCGGTACCATCCGTGTGCGTCCGAGCAACAGTTGACCCCATGCTGGAGAACACCATGCACAGACGCACCCTGCTGACCTGCGCGCCGGCCCTGATGGCGGCGGTCGCGCTGCCCGCCGGGGCTCAAAGCCCCTCGGCCGCCCCCCTGCCCGTGATGCAGGTCTGGAAAGACCCCAACTGTGGATGCTGCAACGACTGGGTTGACTACCTGCGGCGTGAAGGCTTCCGCATCCAGACCTTCGACACCGGCAACACCGCCATGCGCCAGCGCCTGGGTTTGCCGGTGAAATACGCGTCCTGCCACACCGCCCTGATTGGAGGTTATGTGGTCGAGGGGCATGTCAATGCCCGCGAAATCCGGCGCATCCTGACCGAGAAACCCGAAGCCCTGGGCCTGGCCGTGCCGGGTATGCCGGTGGGCAGCCCAGGCATGGACGGCCCCGAGTACGGTGATCGCCGCGACCCCTACGACGTGCTGCTGGTGCAACGCGACGGCAGCAGCCGCGTCTACCAGTCCTATTTCCGTTCCTGAATCCCGGAAGGAGTCATCTCATGTCCCGCCTGAACACCATCACCCTCGCCCTTGCTCTCGGCCTTGGCCTGGGCACCCCTGTCCATGCCCAGCACCAGGGCCACAGCCACGGCAGCACGCCCACCGTGGTGAATCAAGCGCCTGGCGCCACCGACCTGCCGTGGGCCGAGGCCGAGATTCGCCGGGTCGACCTGGCCGCCGGCAAGCTCAGCCTGCGCCACGGCGAGATCAAGAACCTCGAAATGCCACCGATGACCATGGTGTTCACCGTCCAGGACAAAAGCAGCATGGAAGGGCTCCAGGCCGGCGACCGGATCCGGTTCACCGCCGACCAGATCCAGGGAACCTACACCGTCATTCATCTCGAGAAGTTGCCCTGAAACTCCAGCGCCCGGGCTACGCGGGCGCGGAAGCTGCTATTTCGGCGTTTGAGTTGTCGCAGTTATGGCCACAATGCCCCCAGACGGTCGTCATTCGATGACGAACGGTATCAAGGCCTCTGCCCGAACGCCGAAACTTCCCCATGGCTATTGGCCAATCGGAAAAACCCATGCGACAGTACTTGCCCGTCACCCAAACCGAGTTTGAATTTCCAGAGGGTGTGACACTGGTTTCAACCACCGACTTGCAGAGCCACATCACCTACTGCAACCCCGCCTTTGTGGCAGTCAGCGGATATTCGAGAGAAGAGCTGATCGGGCAGCCACACAACATCATCCGGCATCCCGACATGCCGCCAGAAGCGTTCCGCGACATGTGGGCCACGCTGCAGTCCGGCTCGCCCTGGTCTGCCATGGTCAAGAACCGCCGCAAGACCGGCGAGCACTACTGGGTCATGGCCAACGCCACACCGGTGCTCGAGAACGGTCAGCCGGTGGGGTACATGTCGGTGCGCACCAAGCCCACCCGAGAGCAAGTCGAGCAGGCTGAGAAACTGTATGCCCGCATGCGGGTCGAGGCCGAGTCGGGCAAGGTCACCCTGGCGCTCCGCCGAGGCCGCCTGGTCCGCACAGGCTGGCGCGGACTGCTCGAGCGCTGGACCGAACCCACCCTGGGGCGCAAGATGGGAGCCATCACACTGGCCCTGGCATTCGGTGTCCAGTTCATGGAGCGCTTGGCCGAGGGTATGGATGGCATCTGGCACACAGCCGCTTTTGGCGTTACGGCAGTTCTTGCTCTGGCCGCCGCTACCTGGATGCGCCGCATGATGGTGGCCCCCTTGGGCGAGGCCATCACCTTTGCCAACCGCATGGCCGCTGGCGACTTGGGCGTGCGTCTGACCTCCCAGCACCGGGGAGAGTTCGGTGAGCTGGCCCGCGCCCTCAACCAGCTGAACGTCAACCTTCAGGCAGTGGTGTCCGACGTGCGGCACGAGGTGGAGGGCGTGCAGGTCGCCTCCAGCGAAATCGCCGCCGGCAACCACGATCTTTCGGCACGGACCGAATCCCAGGCCAGCAGTCTGGAAGAGACCGCCGCCTCCATGGAAGAACTCTCCAGCACAGTGGAGCACAGCGCCAACGCAGCACGTGAAGCCGCCAGCCTCTCCGAGCGTGCATCCCAAGTGGCCCGTGAAGGTAATGAGGCCATGCACAAGGTGGTGCATACCATGGACGAGATCAACAAGTCCTCCAGCCGCATCGGCGAGATCATCCAGGTGATTGATGGCATCTCGTTTCAGACCAACATCCTGGCGCTGAACGCCGCCGTCGAGGCCGCCCGTGCCGGCGAGCAGGGGCGTGGGTTTGCCGTCGTGGCAGGCGAAGTGCGCAACCTGGCGCAGCGCACACTGACCGCAGCAAAAGAGATCAAGGTGCTCATTGACGACTCCGCCGCGAAGGTTTCACAGGGAAGCGAGCTGGTGCATGGCACCGGCCGCACCATGGGGCAGGTGGTCACCGCTGTGGAGCAGGTCAACAGCCTGATTGGCGACATCACCGGCGCGGCACGTGAACAATCCGTGGGACTGTCGCAGATCAACCAGGCCGTGGGTCAGCTCGACTCGGTGACCCAGCAAAACTCGGCCATGGTGGAACAGCTCGCCGCAGCCGCCAGCTCGCTGCAGACCCAGGCTGTGGTGATGCAGGACGCCGTCCGCATCTTCAAGCTCGAAAGCGCCGCGCGCTGACCGTCGGGCAGCGCGGTCACCAACGCTTGCCAGCTGACCCGGCTGACACACCGAAAAATGGCGCTCCGCCGGAGGTGTCGCACCAGCCACATGCTAATGTTGCGGCATGCCCAAAAAAAGCATCCGCTACACCCTGCTGTCCCTGCGCGACCTGGCGGCCTCGATCGGCCCCTTCGCGCTCTTGACCATTGTCCTGCTCGGATTGACCTACTGGTGGCTGGACCCGACCCCGCCCAAGCGGGTGGTGCTGGCCACGGGACCCGAACAGAGCGCCTACGACGAATTCGGCAAACGCTACGCCGAGGCCCTGGCGAGGTACGGCATCGAGGTAAAGCTGCTGCGCTCTGAAGGTTCATCAGACAACCTGCAACTGCTGCGACAAGGCCGCGCCGATCTGGGCTTTGTGCAGGGCGGAACCGCAGACATCGGCTACGACGACGAGGACTCGATCACCTCCCTGGGCAGTCTGTTCGTGGAACCGCTTTGGCTGTTCTACCGGGAAGATGCTGCCGAGCGTCTGGTGGGGCAGACCACCGTTGGGTCACTGACCGACCTGCGAGGCTGGCACATCAATGTCGGGACGCCCGGCAGTGGTGTGCCACGGCTGTTCAACACCCTGCTCGACGTCAACCGCATCGCCAGTTCGGAGCTGCAGCAAAGCCAGCTCGAACAGACGCCCGCCACCGTCGCCTTTCTCAACGGAGAATTGGACGCACTGGTGTTTGCCTCGGCGCCGGAGTCCCTGATGGTTCAGATGCTGTTGCAGACGCCTGGGGTGAGACTGATGGATTTTGCGCAGAGCGAGGCCTACTCGCGCCGCTTCGGCTACCTCAAGCCTGTGGTGCTGCCACAGGGCGTGGTCGACCTGGCGGCCAACAACCCTGAACGCGACATGCGCCTGGTGGCCTCGACCACCAGCCTGCTGGCCAACTCCCGCACCCACCCGGCCATTCTTCAGCTGTTCGCCCAGACAGCCATTGGTCTGCACGGTGGCGGAGGCTGGTTCAGCCGGGCTCGTGAGTACCCCAGCCTGGAGTTGAGCGAGGTGCCCGTTTCCCCGGAGGCGGTCAGGGCCATCCGTGTCGGTCCACCGTTTCTCCAGCGCTACCTGCCGTTCTGGTTGGCCAATCTGATCGAGCGCATGTGGCTGGCCATGGGTCTGATCATTGCACTTGTGCTGCCCTTGTCGCGCATCGTGCCGCCGCTCTACACCTTCCGCATCCGCTCCCGCGTGTTCCGCTGGTATGCACAGCTGCGCGAAATTGAGCAACGGTTTGAAGCCCAGTCTCAAGAAGGTGCGACCGACAGCCAGTCTTTGCTGGATCAGCTCGACACGCTGGAAGCCAAGGTGGAAAAAATCGTCGTTCCACTGTCCCACACCGACGAGCTCTACGCCCTGCGCAACCACGTGCACCTCGTGCGCAAGAAAATCCTGCGCAAGAGCTGATATCGCTTCAGAGCGAGCCGCGCTCGGTGTCGGCCATATCGGTGACCGTCACACTGTTGATCCATGCCTGACGCGTCACCGCGTCCAGCGCATCGTCGACCAGACCGTGCTGCGCCACCACACGCACCTTGGACTGCAGCAACTGTCGCTCCAGGGTGCGTCTGGTCATGGACAGTTGTTTGCCCTCAGCGGTGCTGAACAGGAACATCGTGCCGTGAGGGCTGGCCCAGTCCAGCTGGCAACGCAGCGCCTGCCCTTCCTGCGCCACATCCACCCACGTGCCCACGGGCAACAGCGGCTCGATGCCCCCTGTGACACGCGGATCACGCTCCATGGGCTCTGTACTGACGAAGGCCGGCTGGGTGTCCATGTCCATATCGTCCATGAAACCCGAGTCCTTGGCTTCGGCCGGCTGGACCCAGGTTTCACCCACCGCCTGGCGCTGCACGTTCTGCGAGCCCTCTGGCGATACCTCAGGCCGCTGGGCCTTGTAGGCAGCCTCGTGCAACCCCATCAAGGCCTTGAAAAAGGTCTCGGTCTCACCACGCGGGTAGTCAATGGAGTCAAGCCCCTCCCGCAGGGTACGGAGCACGTTCGGAATCACGCGGATGAGCCGGGGCCGGTTCTGGCTGGCCGCTGCCAGGTAGGTGGACCACAGCAAGTCCGGCAGGATCTGCGCAAAACGAAGAGCGGGCGAGTCGGCCGGTGAACCACCATCGGACTCGGTCGCGTCGATGCGGGCCTGCGCCACCACCTGAGCCCATGGACCGATCACAAAGCGCTTGACCACCCCTGGTGCGCGCTCGAAGTCGTTGCGGGCCTGAAACTCTTGAGCCACCCGCTCGGCCAACAGATTCCGCTGCTCGACGCGAACCAGGGTTTTCACGGCCTTGCCACGCGCCAGGATTGTTGACGGCGCAAGCGCGGTCACCTGTGAGGCCACGAACCGGGCCAGCAGGCGCTCGAAACGCTGCGGCAGGTCGTTCCCTGGCACCTCCAGTGCACGCTGGATTTCGTGCACCTCGTCGGCAAAGGCGGCGTAGCCCCCGTCGTATTCGCTGCGGAAGGCCAGGGAGCGCTCGGTGATTGCATCCAGCAGTCGACGCGCAGGATTCTGGCGGTCGGCAAAGAACCGGGGATCGCTGCTGGCCAACTGGAGCAAGGCAGGCTTCATGTCCAGCAGCAGACTGCGGATGGATGGCAGCAGACGCTGGTCGTCGGCGATGCTCTTGAGCATCAAGGTCACCACCTCGGCCGCCAGAGTACGAACCATGGCATTGCCCGATCCGGACTGTCCCATATCCGACGGGCGGCCCCCCGTTTGCTCCAGATTGCCAACCAGCAGCTTGTGCAGCTGATCCAGGTTGAGCAACGATGCCTGCGTACCGTCAACGGTGCGAGGGGTGGCACTCTCGGCGGCATGCGGCGCAGCACCCGATGCGCCACCAGAGACCCGAACCTCAGGCGTGGTCACCACCTTGTATTCGGCGGGCGCCACGCCCCAGCTGTCCATCAGTTGCCCCAGCCGGACGTACATGGCCGCGAGATCCTTGCCCAGGGACAGAGCGCCGGTCTGCAACCAGGCGTTGCGCACGGCCACCGACACATGCACGCTGTTGACCGCCTTGATCAAGGCGCGCACCACGATCTCGCTGCGCAGCGGATTCAACTCGGGACGCACCTGGGCATAGCCCTTGGCCCGGCACATGCGGGCATTGAGGTCCACCAGATCGTCATCGGCGGCGATCTTGATGACCTGCAGCACGCGGGCCTCTTCAACCTTTTCCTGGACCTGATCGTCACCCATCAGCTCCAGTTCATCAAAGCTCAGACCGCCCAGCTTTCTGGGGGCTGGAGCCAGTTCGGGCAGGGCGTTGCCCACCGATTCGGCCACCGTCTCCACAATGCGGGTCGAGAGAAAGTGAAGATGGGTTTCCAGGGCGGTTCGGGCCTCGATCCAGCCCTGCTTTTCGCGCAAGTTCGCTGCCGCACCCTCCTTCTGAGTCAACAGCTCGTGTAACCGGTCGAGCCAACGCGGCACCCACTGCCCCATCTGGGCCAGTGCTTCCCGCAGGCAGGCGTCATAGGCCTGTTCGGTGCTCGGTTGCATGGGATGGGTGGACTGGATGTGTTGGACAGAATGAAGGCAGGTCGTGATCGATTCTGCGCTTCCCCAGCACGTCCATTGCCCGCAATAGCAGGCAAAAACCCGCCCAGTTCAGACCCTGGAAAGCAGGGCCGTCCAGCCTGCAGGACCCAGCGCGCGCAGGGTATCGACGTTGCGCTCGACAATCGCTTCAGCGTCACCGCCTTCGCTGGCCACCGCCCGCTCCACGCTGTCCTCGCGCAGCAGATGCAGCGTCGGGTAGGGTGCGCGATTGGTGAAGTGGCTCATGTCGTCCTCGGGCTCCCCCTCGAACAGAAAACCCGGATGAAAGCTGGCCACCTGGATCACCCCTTCCAGATCGTGTTCGGCCACCACATCGTCGACCACACCCATGAAGTCGTTGAAGACCAGGAAGTCCGGGAACAGCGTCGGATGTACCAGCAAGGTGGTGTCGATCTCTTCGGCGGGCGTGTTCACCAGCAGGTCCAGCTCGCGGTCCAGCTCGTCCAGAAACGCATCCAGGTGGCGCGCCCGGCTGACCACAATGCGCACCTGGTTCTTCACATACACCGAACGCGCAAACGGGCACAGGTTCAGCCCGATCACCGCCTTCTCGATCCAGCGGCGGGTGTCGGCCAAAACAGTGTCGTCAGAGTGTTCCATGGAGCAGCGAAAGAAGGGAAGTTTGTCCAGAGTGCCGCGGAACCGGCTTTGCCGGGCCGCAGGCACTGCCCCCCAGTGGGGGGTGACGCGCCGCAAGGCGCGGCGCGGGGGGCGTCTTACTTCAAGGATTTGAATCTCGCGCGCTTGGGACGGGCGCCCTCTTCACCCAGGCGCCGCTTCTTGTCGGCCTCGTACTCGGTGAAGTTGCCGTCGTAGAAGTACCACTGGCTGTCGCCCTCGTAGGCCAGGATGTGGGTGCAGATGCGGTCGAGGAACCAGCGGTCGTGCGAGATGACCATGGCCGAACCTGCAAACTCCAGCAGGGCTTCTTCCAGCGCACGCAGGGTTTCGACGTCCAGGTCGTTCGAGGGTTCGTCGAGCATCAGCACATTGCCGCCCTGGGCCAGGGTCTTGGCCAGGTGCAGGCGCCCGCGCTCACCGCCCGAGAGGTTCTTGACCATCTTCTGCTGGTCGTTGCCCTTGAAGTTGAAGCGACCGATGTAGGCCCGGCTGGGCATGACGAACTTGCCGACGGTGATGTTGTCCAGCCCGCCCGAAACGTCTTCCCATACCGTCTTGTCGCCACTGAGGGACTCACGGCTCTGGTCGACGAAAGCCAGCTTGGCGGTCTTGCCGACGGCAATCTCGCCGCTGTCGGGCTGCTCGACGCCCTGGATCATGCGAAACAGCGTGGACTTGCCCGCACCGTTGGGACCGATGATGCCGACGATGGCGCCCGCCGGCACCTTGAAGCTGAGCTTGTCGATCAGCAGTCGATCTCCGAAGCTCTTGCTGACGTCCTTGAACTCGATGACTTCGTTGCCCAGGCGCTCGGCCACCGGAATGAAGATCTCGTTGGTCTCGTTGCGCTTCTGGTAATCGACGTCGCTCAGTTCCTCGAAGCGGGCCAGACGCGCCTTGCTCTTGGCCTGGCGGCCCTTGGCGTTCTTGCGGACCCACTCCAGCTCTTCCTTCATGGCCTTGCGGTGCGCGTCTTCGGCCTTCTGTTCCTGGTCCAGGCGCTTGCCCTTCTGGTCCAGCCAGTCGGAGTAGTTGCCCTTCCATGGAATGCCATGGCCCCGGTCAAGTTCCAAAATCCATTCGGCCGCGTTGTCCAGGAAGTAGCGGTCGTGGGTGATGGCCACCACGGTGCCGGGGAAACGCTGCAGGAACTGCTCCAGCCAGTGCACGCTTTCGGCGTCCAGGTGGTTGGTGGGTTCGTCAAGAAGCAGCATGTCGGGTTTGCTCAGCAGCAGGCGGCATAGGGCCACACGGCGCTTCTCCCCGCCGGACAGATTCTTGATGACAGCGTCCCAAGGCGGCAGGTTCAGCGCATCGGCGGCCAGTTCGAGCTGCAGATCGGAGTTCTCGGAGCCGCTGGCGGCAATGATGGCCTCCAGCTCGGCCTGCTCGGCCGCGAGCGCGTCGAAATCGGCATCGGGCTCGGCGTAGGCGGCATAAACCTCTTCCAGACGGGCCTTGGCCTTGAGTGCGCCGCCAATGCCCTCTTCCACCGCCTGGCGCACCGTCTGCTCCGGGTCGATCTGTGGCTCCTGCGGCAAGTAGCCGATCTGGATGCCGGGCATCGGGATGGCTTCGCCTTCGATCTCCTTGTCGACACCCGCCATGATCTTGAGCAGCGACGACTTGCCCGAGCCGTTGAGACCGAGCACACCGATCTTGGCGCCAGGAAAAAAGGACAGGGAAATGTCTTTCAAGATCTGCCGCTTGGGCGGCACGGTCTTGGAGACGCGGTTCATCGAGAAAACGTATTGGGCCATAGTGAAGCTTTGAAGAGAATGGGCGCCAGGGCGCGGCGCAGCGGACCGCAGGGTCGGCAACACCTGACATTATCGCCCGGGGAGGGGAAGGGATGGTTCGACACCCTCAGACCGAAGGCGGCAGCAGCATGTCTCTCACTGAGGGCGGCAGCACACCCGACTGCAACCAGGCAGGCAAGGCTTGAGACAGATTCCACTCGGCCTTGGCGAGCACCATCACCAGCCCCTGCAGCCACAGGTGCATGCCGCGGCGACTCAGTTGCATGACCAGGGGCTCGCCCGCCGTTTCGAAACGCAGGCTCACCTGGCGGCCGCCCGTGGTGGTCATGATGCGCGTGCAAAGCGTGTCTGCGCCACCCGAAGCGGCTGGCGACGGCACAGGCTCACGACCGGCCCGAATGACCGCAGCCCGCTGCCCTGGCGCCGATTCGTGAAGGGCCAACTCGTGTTCGATGGCCGTTCGTGTGGCCGCCGAAGCTCTGCCCTCGCGCCCAGGTGCGGCCGACTCGAATGCCCGGAGCACTGGACCGAGCAGGTGGGAAACGAGGCGCCGCGTCAGCCAGATGGTTCGTCCCGTGTCGTTGTTTCGCATCCAGATCCGATCCTGGATGGCGTCGTAACCGAAAGTGGTGGTGCCCAAAACACAACTCCGCATCTGTATGGCGAGGTTTATAACGCGTCTGCAGGCGCCCATACCCGAACTCGTGCGACAATGCAGGCTGACCGGGCAACAGTTGGCCCGTCACCAGCGTCCTTGCTGGGGTGCGTGTCACAAGCTGGCGTGCACCGACTCCGTGAATCCATCTGCCCCAGACTGGCCAGGCACTGCCCGCGAGACAGCCGGACATTGCCTGGAGTGGCCGATGCCCCCCAGCGCCCTGGAAGGGCGCCTCACCCAAGCCATGAAATTTGAAGAACTGAACCTGGCCCCGGCCATCGTCCAAGCCGTGCACGAGCAGGGTTACGACACCCCCACCCCGATCCAGGTCGAGGCCATCCCGGCCGTGCTGGCCGGCCGTGACCTGCTGGGCGGTGCCCAGACCGGCACCGGCAAGACCGCCGCCTTCACGCTGCCCATGCTGCAGCTGCTGAGCCAGCGCGAGCGTGCCACCAGCCGTTTTGGCGGTGTCGGCGTCCGTGCCCTGGTGCTCACCCCCACGCGCGAACTCGCCGCCCAGGTCGAAGAGTCGGTGCGCACCTACGGCAAGCACCTGCAGCTGAGCTCCACCGTGGTGTTCGGCGGCGTTGGCATGAACCCGCAGATCAACGCCATGAAGCGTGGCGTCGACATCCTGGTGGCCACCCCCGGTCGCCTGCTGGACCTGCAGCAACAAGGCTTTCTGGACCTGTCCAAGGTCGAGATCCTGGTACTCGACGAAGCCGACCGCATGCTCGACATGGGCTTCATCCACGACGTCAAGAAGGTGCTGGCCCTGCTGCCCCAGGCCAAGCAGAGCTTGCTGTTCTCGGCCACCTTCAGCGACGAGATCCGCGACCTGGCCAGCAACCTGCTCAAGGACCCACAGCACATCCAGGTGACCCCGCGCAACACCACGGTGCAGCGCATTTCCCAGGTCATCCACCCGGTTGGCCGCGGCAAGAAAAAGGCCTTGCTGGTGCACATCATCAACCAGCACAACTGGAGCCAGGTGCTGGTGTTCACCCGCACCAAATTCGGCGCCAACAACGTCGCCGAATACCTCACCAAGAACGGCATCGAGGCCATGGCCCTGCACGGCAACAAGAGCCAGGGTGCGCGCACCCAGGCGCTGGCCGGCTTCAAGAGCGGCGAGATCCGCGCCCTGGTCGCCACCGACATCGCGGCCCGCGGCATCGACATCGACGACCTGCCGCACGTGGTCAACTACGAGATCCCGAACGTCTGCGAAGACTACGTCCACCGCATTGGCCGCACCGGCCGTGCAGGTCGCGAAGGCCAGGCGGTCAACCTCGTGAGCCTGGACGAAGAAGGCTTCATGATGGAAATCGAGCGCTTCACCAAACAGCAGATTCCGGTGCAGATCTTTGCCGAGTTCATGCCCGAACCCGGTGAGAAGGCCGAGCCCATCGCCATGGGCCGCCAGACCATCTGGGGCGGCGCCGGCAAGCCGCCCAGCCGCGAAGTCATGGCCGCTGCGGCCAAGGCGGCTCGCCAGGAAATGATGACCCGCATCCGTGAGAAAAAGGCCGGTGATCCGCAAGGTCGCCCGGCGCGCGGCCAGGGACAAGCTCAGGGTCGCCGTCCGCAGGGAGAAGCTCAGCCTGAAGGCGCCTCTTTCAGCGCCGACGGCCCGGGGCGTCCAGAAGGGCGTCGCAGGCGCAACCGCCATGGCGGTCAGAACGGTGGGCAAGGCGGTGACCGCCAGCGCGACAACGCCCAGGTCAACCGCGCCCCGCGTCCGCCCCGCGAAGAAGGTGCCGAGCGCCAGCCTGGGCCCAACGCCCACCTGGGCAGCCTGCGCATCCGCGAACCACGGCCTCGCCAGGCAGCCCCGGGGGGACAACCCGATCCGCTTCGCACCAGCATCGATTCGATGCGCAGCGGCAACCGCGGCAAGAACGGTGGTGGCAACAAGAAGCGTGGTCAGCGTTCGGGTGGCGGTGGTGGGGGCGCAGCCGACCCGTTGCGCACCAGTTTCGGCCGTATCGGCTAAGCACAGCCGCCCTACCGGGCCTGCGCTGATATCGGCTCAGGCCCGCACGAACAGGGTCACCAAGGGCTCGTCGCCGGCCTGCCGGCTGCGGTGGCCGTGTCGCGCCGGATCAAACACCTCGCCCTCGGGCAGCGTGTCTGCCGAATAGAACATCTGGCCTGGCCCGAACCGCCGCCAGCTGCCGTCCTGCAAACCGATTTCCATACTGCCCTGTAGCACCACCAGCCACTGCGGTGAGCCGGTGCAATGGAAGTCGCTGGCAAAGCCCACCGGGCTCTGGCGCCACTGGACACCGGCGGCCGTGGCCCAGGGCGACAGGCGGGCCGCCGCAGAGCCCTCCGTCAACGCCAGCGGTTCCTCCCGAAACCGGGCGCGCCCGTCGGCATCGGTGAAAAGTACGGTTCTGTTCAGATGGGTCATCGTGTACTCCTGATGCGCTTGTAGCAGATTCACTGCCGTTACAAACACTCACAACATATTCGATCCATTTCGCGGCTTCACCAACCCCTTGCGCGGTTTGCCAACGTTCAAGTGTGCTCCACCCATTCACTTCAAAGGAGCGCACTTGACCCGACCGCTGCACGCAACGCCAACCCGACGCACGTCATGCCTTGGCCTGAGGGCCTTGACGCTGATCACCACTGCCTACCTGCTGATGCCGGCGGCGAAGGCCACAGGCCATCTGACCCAGGTGCAGGTGTTGGACCGGGACAGTGGCGAGATGCTGCAGGTTCATACCCACCGTGGCGAACAGTGGGTGGCGAGCCATCCAGGCGCCAGGTAAGCCATCGTGGTGCGAAACGCAAGCAACGGTCGGCTGCTGAACGTGGTTTCGGTCGACGTCGTCAACGTGGTTTCCGGAGAGACGCGGCATGGGACCAGACAGGTTATGTGATCCACCCTTCCCAGGCACACGAAATCAAGGGTTGGCGCAAGAGCAGTCATGAGGTGGCCACCTTTCATTTCTCCGTGACCGAGGATGCCTACGCCAGCCGCACCGGGCGACCCGAGCACCTCGGGGTGATCGGCGTGGCCGTGTTCCGAGAGAAAGTGGCAGGATCTGAACCACAGATCCTGCGGCAAGCCCCTGCCCGTCCGGCCCGCGGCGCAGGTCCCATGGCCGGGTCGCCGGCTCCCACTCCAGCTCCCTCCAGTGACAGCCAGGACCATGCGGCCTCGTCCGAATCGCGCGAGCGTCTGGCTGCCAGCCCGGCACCCCGCCTGGGCACGGGCCATGGGGACCGGGAAGCGTTCCATGTGGGCCACACCCGCTTCGAACGCCGGAACACACAGCCCGACGAAATCATTCGCATCCGCTACGACAGCCACGCCAATCTGGTGGCCATGGGGGTGATCAGACCCTCACGTCCCATGCCGCTACCCCGTCCTTTTCCAGGTTCACCGTCCGGAGGATATGTTCCTGACCCGTTCTGAGCCAGGCTCCGGGTAGCGCCGCGCCTGGCACCACAATCGCCCACATGATGGCCGGCCACACGGACTCCGATGAGCACCTGATGCTGGTCTACGCCGCAGGCGATGCCAACGCCTTCGAGCAGCTGTACGACCGGCACGCCCTGGCTTTGTGGCGTTTTGTGCGGCGCGGCCTGGACCAGCCGGCCCTGGCCGACGAATTCGCTCAGGATGTCTGGCTCAAGGTGGTGCGCCTGGCCGGGCATTACCGGCCCACCGCCCGCTTTCGAACCTGGCTGTTCACCGTCGCCCACCACCGCCCGGTAGACCACTGGCGCGCTCACCGCCCCCAGCTCAGCCTGGATGCCGAAAGCGAGGACGGCGCACGGCTCGCCGACACCCTGGCCGTCGCGTCGGGTTTTGGTCCGGAGCGTCAGGTCGACTCCCGCGAACAGGCCCTGGCCTTGCTCGACGCCCTGGCTGCGCTGCCCACTGAGCAACGCGAGGTCTTTCTGTTGCAGGCCGAGGGCGGGCTGAGCGTGGCCGAGATCGCGGATGCCATGGGGGTGGGAATCGAGACGGCCAAGAGCCGGCTGCGCTACACCCGCAGTTGCTTGCGGGCCAGCCTGGAGGCCTTTGCATGAACATGCCGTCCGACGATTTGCTCATAGAACGCTACCGGGAAGCCAATGCTCTGGACGGCGCGCGCCCTTCCCCGGCGTTGCGACCTGCGGTTCTGGCGCAGGCGCGCCTGGATCACCGAGACGCCCAAGGCCTGGATGCGGCAAATCACGCGCAACAAGCCGGGCAGGACCACCATGTGCCGCTGCTGACAACAGTGCCCGGTCGCTGATGGATCCGAATCGACCCCCGGCTTGCCCTACCATCTCGGCATGAGCACAGTATCACCCCCCCCCTCCAGCCTGGCGTCTTCCCCCATCCAGTTCGGTCTGCAAGGCCGCGTGGCCATCGTCACCGGTGGCGCACAAGGCATTGGCGAGGCCTGCGCCCGCCGTTTTGCGCGCGAAGGTGCCCAGGTCTTCATTGCCGATGTCGCCGATGCCCGTGGCCGGGCACTGGCCACCGAGCTGGGAGCCCAGTACCGCCGGTGCGATGTCGGCGACAAGCTGGACGTCGACGATCTGGTCGCCACCGTTCTCAAACTCCATGGTCGAATCGACATCCTGGTCAACAACGCCGGCATCTTCAAGGCGGCCGATTTCCTGGATGTCACCGAAACCGACTTCGACGAGGTGCTGCGCGTCAACCTCAAGGGTTCGTTCCTGATGGGCCAGGCGGTGGCGCGAGCCATGGCCTCACGAGGCAGCGGCAGTATTGTCAACATGAGCTCGGTCAACGGTGTGCTGGCGATTCCCAACATCGCCAGCTACAACGCCAGCAAGGGGGGCATCAACCAGCTCACCCGTGCCATGGCGCTGGCCCTGGCCGACAAAGGCATCCGCGTCAATGCCGTGGCGCCGGGCACCATCGCCACCGAGCTGGCGGCCCAGGCGGTGCTGACCAGCGAAGAAGCCCGCCAGAAAATCCTGAGCCGCACGCCGCTGCGACGCCTGGGCGAACCCGGCGAGATTGCCGACGTGGTGGCCTGGCTGGCCAGTGACGCGGCCAGTTACGTCACCGGCGAGATTGTCACGGTCGACGGCGGCCGCATGGCCCTGAACTACACGGTACCGGTGTGAGCGAACACAGCACGCTGGACGACTGGCTGACCCAGGAACACCTGGCCCGAGACCGGCTTCGGGCAGGTTCTGGCCCTGGCGCAGCACGGCCCGATCAGGTCGCTGGGCTCACCGGCCTGCAGCAGATGCAGGCCATGCTGGAGGGTCGGCTGCCGTTCGCCTCCATCGCCCAGACCCTGGACTTCCTGTTGATCGAGGTGGGCGACGGTCGGGCGGTGTTCCAGGGTACGCCTGGCACCCAGCACCTCAACCCCATGGGCACGGTCCACGGTGGCTGGTTTGCCACCCTGCTCGATTCGGCCGTCGGCTGCGCCGTACACACCCAAATGCCACCCGGGCGCGGCTACACCACCGCCGAGCTGAGCGTGAACATCGTCAAGGCCCTGACGCCCAAGGTGCAGCGAGTGCGCGCCATCGGTCAGGTGGTGCACTGCGGCCGACAGCTGGCCACCGCCGAAGGGCGGCTGGTGGGGCCCGACGGCACGCTCTACGCACATGCCACGACCACCTGCCTGGTTTTTGACATGCACCACAAGCCCGCAGGCGGCGCGACGACATAATGGGGCGGGCATCTCATCCGATCTCCTTCTGACACCAACATGCGATTTCTTCACACCATGCTGCGCGTGGGCAACCTGCAGCGCTCCATCGACTTCTACACCCAGGTGCTGGGCATGCAGTTGCTGCGCACCTCCGAGAACCCCGAGTACAAGTATTCGCTGGCCTTTCTGGGCTTCGAGGGAGGCAACCCGGGGCAGGCCGAAATCGAGCTGACCTACAACTGGGACGTCGAGCATTACGAGATGGGTACCGCCTACGGCCACATCGCCCTGGGCGTGCCTGATGTGTTTGCGGCCTGCGAAAAAATCAAAGCAGCCGGTGGCAACGTCACCCGCGAGCCTGGCCCGGTCAAGGGCGGCAAGACCGTGATTGCCTTTGTGACCGACCCGGACGGTTACAAGATCGAGCTGATCCAGCGAGCCGAAACGCAGTCTGGCCAGGGACTGGGCTGAGCAAGCACCTATCGACCGAGCGCCTTCATTTTTCCCCTCGACTGCCGATACCTCCTATAAACGTCCGGTGATCGCACAACCATTGCGTGCGACACCGGTCGAAACAGCGAGGAACAAGGCATGAAAGGCGTGGTTTTCACCGAGTTTCTGGGCATGGTCGAACAGACCTTCTCGGCCGACATGGTCGACGACATCATCGACGATGCCCAGTTGCCCTCGGGAGGTGCTTACACCGCTGTCGGCACCTACCCACATGATGAAATGGTGGCCATGGTGGTGGCCCTGTCGCGCCGCGTCAATCTACCGGTTCCGGATCTCGTGCGCGCATTCGGCAAGCACCTGTTCGGTCGTTTCGTGCAGGCATACCCATCGTTCTTTGACGGGGTGACCGACACGTTCCAGTTTCTGTCAGGCATTGAGGACATCATCCACGCCGAGGTCCTCAAGCTGTATCCCGACGCCGAGCTTCCCCGTTTCGATGTCGAAGAACAGGACGAGCAGAACCTCACCCTGCTCTACCACTCACCCCGGCACTTCGAAGACCTGGCCGAAGGCCTGATTCTGGGCAGCATCGAGTACTTCGGGCAGCCTATCAGTCTGATGCGCGACGCCTCAGCCCCGGATCGAGGTCAGCGCTTCCACCTGGAACGTCGTGCTTGATCAGACCATGACTCCGGAGGCCGGGCAACTCCTCCGGCTTGAGAGACGCCTGCTGCGCGAGCGCACGGCCCGTCAGGAGGCCGAGCGACTGCTGGAAGCCAAGAGCCTGGCCCTCTACCAGGCCAATCAGCGGTTGCAGGCTCTGGCCGACGGACTTGAACTTCAGGTGGCCGAGCGCACCACCAAGCTCAGGGGCGCGCTGGAGCGCGCCGAAGCATCGACCCGGGCCAAGAGCGAGTTCCTGGCCATGATGAGCCACGAGATCCGCACACCGATGAACGGCATCCTGGGCATGGTGCAACTGCTGGACTTCACGGCATTGACCGACGAGCAGCGCGGCTACGTCAACACCATCCGCAGCAGCGGAGATACCTTGCTGGTACTTATCAACGACATCCTCGATTTTTCCAAGATCGAAGCCGGGCAGCTGGAATTGGAGCACCGCAGCTTCTCACTGGTGCCCACATTGCAGGCCACGCTGGCTCCGTTTCGCCCCCAGGCACAAGCCAAGGGCCTGGCCCTGTCCATGGACGTTGCGCCTGATTTGCCACGCCATGTCTGTGGCGACCGAACGCGCCTCAAACAGATCCTGTCCAATCTGGTTGGAAATGCCATCAAGTTCACCGAAACCGGCCATGTGCGAATCCGGGTTGCCGGGCAACTGGACACTCAAGACCGCCTGACGCTGCGAATCGAAGTGGCAGACACCGGCATAGGCATACCGCCCGAGCGGCGCGACCGCCTGTTCAAACCGTTCTCGCAGGTGGACAGCTCGACCACCCGACGCTACGGCGGCACCGGTCTGGGCCTGGCCATCTGTGCGCGATTGTGCGAAGCCATGGGAGGTGGCATTGGCGTGGTCAGCGAACCCGGCAAAGGCTCTGCCTTCCGGTTCAAGCTGAAAATGGACATCGCCCGCGGTGTGCCCGAAACCGCCCCGGGTGCGTTACCCCCCTCAACACCTGCACCCCTTCACCCGCAGGCCGACACCCACCCGAGCGGCCCTCTGGTGCTCGTGGTCGATGACGACAGAATCAACCGCACCCTGGCCGTGGCCATGCTGGGCAAGCTGGGGGTTCGTGCCGAGGCCGTGGACTGTGGCGAAGACGCGGTGCTGCGTGTGACCGCTGGCGACGTGGATGTGGTTCTCATGGACATGCAGATGCCCGGCATGGACGGTGTGCAGGCCACCCACTTCATCCGAAACCTTGAGGTGCGCCAGCCGCACATCATTGCCCTGACGGCCAACGCCTTCGACAGCGACCGCGACCGGTGTCTGGCGGCGGGCATGGACGACTTCATGGCCAAACCGTTCCAGCTCGCCCTGCTGCGCAGCAAACTCAGGACACTCGGCCAACTGGCCAGTTGAATAGCGCATTCAACTCGGTGCCGACCGCGCCTTCTGCAGGACCTCGCGCAGTCCACCAAATCTGCGACGGTACGCGGCCGGTGTCAGCTGAACTTCGCGCCGAAACAGGCGCGAAAAAAAGCTCGCGTCCTCGTATCCAAGAGCCTCCGCCACCGCCTCGACCGGCAGTGTCGTGGCTTCGAGCATCTGCTTGGCCTCCTCAATGCGGATGTGCTGCACATAGGCCAATGGCGACTGGCCAGTGACCTGCCGAAAGCGCCGCACAAAGGCCCGCTCGGACAGGCCGCTCAACTCGGCCATCGCCCGCACCGGGTTGGGCTGCTGGTAGTTCTGGGCCGCCCACACCTGGGCACGCGTGACCACCGCATCCTCGGTCTGCCGGCTGGCGGCCAGCCGCGCATAGGGCTGCTGGCCCACGTGGTGCCAGTCGATCAGGTAAATGCGCGCCAGCTGCATGGCGGCATCCACCCCCGCCAGGCGGGCCACCAGGTACAGGCCCAGGTCCTGCCATGAGGTGCCACCGCCGGCCATGACCAGTCGCTGCCCCTCGCCCGAAGCCACCAGCGAGCGCTGGCGCTGCAGGCGCACACGTGGGAATCGTTCGGACAGGGCATCGCAATACGCCCAGTGAGTGGTGGCCTCGTGCCCGTCCAGAAGACCGGCCTGGGCCATCAGCAAACCACCCGAACAGGCGGCGCAGATCAGACTGCCCTCGGCATGACAGCGCCGCAGCCAGTCGCATTCGAGCGTGTAGCGCCCATCAAGCGGTTCGCTGGGTGCCACGAACAGCTCCGGAATGCACACCGCGTCCGGCGCGGGCAAATCCACGACAGACGTGTCGGGGCACAGCCGAACCCCGTTGGCCACCTCCATGGGCTGGCCATCGGCCGACACCAGCAAGGGCCGCATCAAGGCCTGCCCTGGCTGGCCCGAGACGATCATTTCCCAGTCGCGCCCTGCCGAATGGAACAGGTCGAGCAGACCCAGGGCCACCGAGGCCGTGACCTCGGGTGTGACCAGCACATGCACCGTCGCAGGCGATACGGCCTCTGGCGGTTGGAGCTTGGCGGAATCGACCATATTGCGTCCGAAACAGCTGCAGTGGAAAGGCGCAAGCGTACCTAGCATCACACCACCTCATCAAGCCCTTGTTTCACGGAGCACCACATGAACCGACTCACCGACCACCACGGACTGGACTGCAGCGGCGCCAACCCGGACGCCGTGCAGGCCTACCGGCGCGCCCTGCACGCCTTTCATTGCTACCAGGGCGACCCGGTGGCGCTGCTGACCCCAGCGCTGGAAGCCCATCCGGCATTTGCCATGGGCCGGATCCTGCACGCCTGGTTGCACGCTCTGAGCACCGAGGCGGCCGCCAGCCCCGTGGTCAGAGCCGACTGCCAGAACCTGCAACAGTTGTCCCTCAATCGCCGGGAGCGCCTGCACCTGGAAGCACTGATCTGTTTCAATCACGGCCAGTGGCAACAAGCCGGTCGCCACCTGGAGGACCTCAGCCTGCAATGGCCGCGCGATGTGCTGGCCCTGCAGGCCGGTCATTTGGTCGACTTCCTGCGTGGCGACAGCCGCATGTTGCGCGACCGCATCGCACGTGCCCTGCCCGCCTGGCCCGCCGGTGACCCAGCGAGCCACGCCGTGCTGGGCATGTGGGCCTTCGGCCTGGAGGAATGTGGTCTGCACGCCCAGGCCGAGCGCGCCGGTATGCAGGCACTGGAACTTGAACCGGCCGATTCCTGGGCCCACCATGCCGTGGCCCATGTATACGAGACGCTGGGCAGACCGGCCGATGGCGCTCGCTGGATGCGCTCACGCCAGCCCCATTGGGACGATGGTCACTACCTGGCCATCCACAACGCCTGGCACTGGGCCCTGTTCGAGCTGGAGCAAGGGAACACCGACGCGGCCCTGAGGCTTTATGACGAGCAGGTGCGCGCCACACGCTCGACCGTCGTGGTGGACCTGGTCGACGCCTCGGCCATGCTCTGGCGACTGCAGTTCATGGGAACACCGGTGGGCGACCGCTGGCAACGCCTCGCCGACGACTGGGCTGCCCAGGATTCACCCGGTCACACCACCTTCAACGACTTTCACGCCATGCTGGTCTGGGTGGGCAGCGGACGTACTGACCAGGCACGCCGCTGTCTGCAAGCCCAGACCGGCGGAGTCGCCAGCGGCGACCACGCCGCCGTGGCCCACAGCCTGGGCCACCCCCTGCTGGCGGCACTGCTGGATCGCCATGAAGGTCGCCACGACGCAGCCACGCGCAAATTGCGACTGGCTCGCCCGTCGGTGCAGCGCATGGGCGGCAGCCATGCGCAACGGGATCTGGTCGATCTCGTCCTGTTGGACTCGGCCTTGTCGCAGCCGGACCTCACCCTGGCCCGAGCACTGCTGGAAGAGCGCCTTTCGTTGCGACCCGACGACGGCATCAATCGCCAGGCGCAGGCACTGCTGAGCCGTCGCATTGCATCGGTGCACGCAGCAGCAAACACACCTGCGGTGCGTGAGGCAGAACCGGCCTGAACAGGCGATGGTGCTCCCGAAAACACCAACGCCCTGACAGGCAGGGCGTTGGTGCATGGGATTCAGACCCGGCGGTCTGATCAGCGGACCGAGCTTCAGTCGGCGATCACCACTTCCACACGGCGGGCTTCGGCCGGGTTGCCTGTGCCCGTGGTTTCTTCGGGTCTGTTCAGTTCCAGGCTGGCTTCGGCCACGCCAGCACCGACCAGGGCGTCGCGCACGGCGAAAGCGCGCTGCTTGGCCAGCTCGGCATTGAAGGCAGGGTCGCCAGTGGCATCATGAAAGCCGGAAATGACCAGCCGCTTGCCGCTCTTGGCCGCGTCGATGGCATCGTCCAGAGCCACCAGGGCGCCAGCGGCCAGATCGGCCTTGCCGACCGCAAAGTAGAACTTGACCACCCCGTTTTCAACCACCACGCTGGCGTCATTGGCCGAAACAGCCGACGCAGCATCGGCAGCGGGCGCAGCCGTGGCGACCACAGAGCCTCCGACAGTGGCACCCGAACGCGACTTGTGGATGCCAAAACCCAGCACCGTGCCCACCACCAGCGTGAGAATGGCAATCAGCACCACCGCGACCACACGGTATTCTTGTTCGTTATCCTGGGAAGACATGGTTCAGGCTCCGTGAGAGATGAATAATGAATGGAAAAACTGGATCGAGAGAAACCGGCCCGGCAGCACAGGGAACTAGTTCTTAAGTGCTGCAAGGGAAAACCCCTTATTGTAAATGCCCGCCGCTGACCGTCTGAAGACAAACTGGCCTCCCGACCCGGCGCACCGCGACGGCGCGCGCATGATGCAACACACCCTGGCGCAATGGCGTGCCCAGGGCCCCAGCCCGGACCTCTGGGTGTTTGCCTACGCCTCCTTGGTCTGGCGCCCCGAGTTCGACGCTGCCGAACAGCGCCAGGCCCAGGTGCATGGCTACAGCCGCAAGCTGCACATGTGGAGCCGGGTCAACCGCGGCACCCCGGAGCGCCCTGGTCTGGTGTTCGCTCTCACCGCCGGCGGCAGCTGCCAGGGCCTGGCCCTGCGCGTACCGCACGGGCAGGTCGAGTCCCTGATGCCCGTGCTGTGGGCGCGTGAGATGCCCAACCCGGTCTATGACCCCAAGTGGCTGTTGTGCCGCACCGAGCAGGGGCCGGTGCGCGCCCTGGCTTTCACACTCTCGAGGCGCAGCCCGAACTACACCGGTCACCTGAGCGAGGCCCAGTACCGGGACATCTTTGCCCACTCGCGCGGGCGCTACGGCAGCACGCTCGACTACGCCCGCCAGACCCTGCACGGCCTGCGCGCCCACAACATCGAAGACCACGACCTGGCCCACCTGCTGCGTCTGGCCGATGACCTGCCTGGCTGAGAGACAGAGGTGCCACCGGTCTTGCGCACCCTTGACACGGCACAACACCAAGCCTGCCTATACTGCCGACATGACCCGCAACACCGACATCGCCGACCTGCGCAAGAGCTACGAAAAAGCCGAACTCAGCGAATCCGCGTCGCACGCCGACCCGCTGCAGCAATTCGACCAATGGCTCAAGGAAGCCATCAGCTCCGAAGTGCCCGAGCCCAACGCCATGACGCTGGCCACCGTGGGCGCCGACCTGCGGCCCACCACCCGCGTCGTGCTCGTCAAGGGCTATGACGAACGCGGCATTGTCTGGTACACCAACTACAACAGCCAGAAAGGCCGGCAACTGGCCGGCAACCCCTATGCCGCGCTGCAGTTCCACTGGGTGGAGCTTGAGCGTGTGGTGCGCATTGAAGGCCTTGTCGAGAAAGTCAGCGACGAGGAAAGCGACGCCTACTTCCACAGCCGACCGCTGGACAGCCGCATTGGCGCCTGGGCCAGCCCGCAAAGCGAGGTTATCGACAGCCGAACCGTGCTGGTGACCAACGCCGCCAAATTCGGTGCCCAGTTCCTGCTCAAGCCCCCGCGCCCGCCGCACTGGGGCGGCTACCGCCTCAGGCCCGACACCTGGCAGTTCTGGCAAGGCCGCAAGAGCCGCTTGCACGACCGGTTGCGCTACAGCTTTCAGGCTGATGGCAGCTGGCTGCGCGAGCGACTGGCGCCCTGAGAAACTCAGCTCTCCTGAACCGGCATGCACCGCACCATCTTCACCACCCCGGTGGTCAACACCCTGCTGCGCGGGTTTTCTGTGGCCTTTCTCAGGCTCACGGGCTGGAAGGTGGAGGGCAGCCTGCCCCCGCAAGCCGCCAAAAGCGTGTTCATTGCCGCACCCCACACCAGCAACTGGGACCTGCCCTACACCCTGATGGTGGCCTTCGCGCTGCGGCTGAACCCCTACTGGATGGGCAAACACACGATATTCAAGGCGCCCTTCGGCCCGCTGATGCGCTGGCTGGGCGGCATTGCCGTCAACCGCGAGCAGGCCAACAACCTGGTGGCCGCCTCGGCCCAGGCCATTCGCGATGCCGACGGCCCGCTTCAACTCATCGTGCCACCCGAAGGCACCCGCAGCAAGACCCGCTACTGGAAGACGGGCTTCTACCACATCGCCCGCACCGCCGACGTGCCCATCGTCATGGCCTACATGGACTACGCCGCCAAACGCAGCGGCCTGGGGCCGCTGTTTGCACCGACGGGTGACGTCGAGGCGGACATGAACGCGATCAAGGCCTTCTACGCGCCTTTCAAAGGAAAGCATGCGGAGCAGTTCGAGGGCGGCGGCGAGTGAATCCAGAGCTAGAAAACAGACGGGCTGCCGACCCAGCCGCTACAGCGCGAACACAGCCTGGGCGTTCTTGCTGAGAAACAGCGCCTGGGTTTCCCCGTCCAGGCCCAGCACATCCAGTTCCTTCAGGCAGGCCTCGGGGCTGATCATGGGGTAGTTGCTGCCAAACATGACCTTGTGGCGACCGTACGACTGCATGTAGGCCACCAGTTCGGCAGGATACCTGCGCGGCTTGTAGGCCGATGTGTCGATGAACACATTGGGAAATTTGGTGGCAAACGCAATCATTTCGTTGTGCCACGGGTAGCCGATGTGGCCGCAGACGATCTTGAGCTCGGGAAAATCCAGGGCGATCCGCTCAATATGCCCTGGTCGGCCTGTCTCCGAGCTGCACAAGGGCCCGGTGAGCCCGACCTGCAGGCAGACCGGCACATTCAACTCCACACAGGCCGCCAGGACGGGGTAGTAGAGCGGATGGGTGCAGGGCCAGTCCCACAGCCACTGAATGAACCGGACGCCTTTGAACCGGTGCTGGGTGACGTAGTGGCGAACGGTACGCACCGCCTCCACCGGGTTTCGCAGGTCCGCCGATGCCAGGCCAACGAACAGGTCCGGGTAGCGCGTGGTGGCTTGCAGAACGTCTTCGTTGCTGATGAGCGGCCCCTGCGGTCCGTACCAAGGGGACAGCAGGGCACGGCGCACACCGGCGGCCTGCATGACCTGCGCCATCTCTTCAAGAGACACCGCATCAAAGGCCTGTCGGGTCCACCGCCTCAAGGGCTCAAGAAAGGGCTCGTTCGCAAAGCTCTTCGTCGGGTGCTGGGCCCACACATCGATGACGTCCAAGCGCTGGTTTCCTTCTGACAGATTCATGGCCAATCCATTCAGGCAAGCTTCACGTGGAAGGGGCAGATCACCTCGACCGCACAAAGCCATGTCGGACCCGGGTTGACAGCCTAAACCACAGTCGCCGGTGCCGTCCAGCACCCGCCGGACAGTGCAAAGTGCGCGTCAGGTCGGGTCAAGGCGCTCGACCGCCTGCGCCTGCACGCGCGCCAGCGCATCGCCCGGCACCCGTTCAGGGGCAATCTCGGCCAGAGGCACCAGCACGAAGGCCCGCTCGTGCATGCGCGGGTGCGGTACGGTCAGGTGGGCAGAATCGATGCGGGCGCTGCCATACAGCAGCAGGTCCAGGTCCAGGGTCCGGGGGGCGTTGCGGTAGGGGCGCTCGCGGCCAGCGGCGCTCTCGATGGCCTGCAGTGCGGACAGCAGCGCTGGGGCCGTCAAGGTGGTGACCACTTCGGCCACCGCGTTGACAAAATCGGGCCCGCTGGCACCAACGGGGGACGTGCGGTACAGGCTGGAGCTCCTGTAAAGGCGCACGCCAGCCACACGCCCCAGGCTGTCCAGAGCGCTGCGCAGGGTCTGGGCAGCGTCACCCAGGTTGGCACCCAGCCCCACGAAGGCCCTGACCTCGGGGCGACCGGAAGCGGCCATGGTTCTGGCGTTCAGTCGCCGGCTGGTGCGGGGCCGCCTTCGCCCGTACCGGCTGCACCACCGCCGCCACCCGATGGCTTGCGGCGGCGGCGGCGGCGTTTCTTGGCCGGGGTGGCTGCGCCCACACCATCGCCACCGTCCTCGGCCTCGGGTTCGTCGGCCACGGCTTCGCTGTCGGGAGCGAAGGCGCTGCCGTATGACATGGCCGGCGCCGGTCTGCCGTCTTCGCCCCGAAATCTCGGGTCGTCTGCTGGCGCCCCGACAGCCGGGTGGTCGGCGTCGGCCTTCTTCACACGACGGGCCTTGCCAGCACCTGCAGAGCCCGCGCCTTTGGGCTGGCTGGACTTGCGCTGGGCGTCGACCATGTCCTGGCGGTGGTCGTCATCGGCGGTGCTGAAGGTCTCCCACCAGTGGGCCAGTTCCTCGTCAACCTCACCGACCTGGGCACGCAGTCGCAGGAAGTCGAAGCCGGCCCTGAAGCGCGGCTGCTCCACCAGGCTGAACACGCCGGCGCCCACACGCTTGTCGAAGCGCGGCTGCATCATCCAGATCTCGCGCATATCGGCACCGAGCTTGCCACGGCCCGAAACGTCGCCGATGCGCGCGTCGAACACCTCGTCCACCGCGTCCTGCAGAGCCGAGAACGGCGGCGGTGGACGCTGGTTGCCGCGAGGCTGCAGGCGTTGCTCCCAGCCCTTGCGCACGTCGGCCCAGAGCACACAGGCCAGCAGGAAACTGGGGGCCACCGGCTTGTTTTCGCCGACGCGGCGGTCGGTGTCCTGCAGGGCAAGTTTGACGAAGTCGTCTCCCGCACGCTGCACCACCAGGTCGAGCAACGGGTAGATGCCCTGGGCCAGCCCGGTCTCCTTCAGTGCTTCGATGCTGGCCAGCGAGTGCCCGGTCTGCAGCAGCTTGAGCATCTCGTCGAAAAGACGGCTCTGTGGCACGTCTTTGAGCAGGTCGCGCGAGGCCACCAGGGGTTCGCGTGTCCTGGCGTCCATCTTGAACCCCAACGCATTGAGCTTGGCCGCAAAGCGGACCGCCCGGATGATGCGCACCGGGTCTTCGCGGTAGCGCGTGGCGGCGTCGCCGATCATGCGCAAGGTCTTCTTCTGCGCGTCGCGGATGCCGTGGTGAAAGTCAACCACCACCTGCGACTCGGGGTCGTAGTACATGGCGTTGATGGTGAAGTCGCGCCGTGCCGCGTCCTGCTCGATCGGGCCCCAGACGTTGTCTCGCAGCACCCGGCCGCTGGCATCGACCGCGTGGGTCATGCGGGCCAGCTCGCCCTTGCTGGTGCGTTCGTTGCCACTGACCTGCTCGGCATCGGCGCTGTCGAGGTAGGCCCGGAACGTCGAGACCTCGATCATCTCGTGCTCACGGCCGCGGCCGTAGACCACGTGCACGATGCGAAAGCGCCGGCCGATGATGAAAGCCCGGCGAAACAGGCCCTTGACCTGCTCGGGTGTGGCGTTGGTGGCCACGTCGAAGTCTTTCGGGCGCAGGCCCAGCAACAGGTCGCGCACGGCACCGCCGACGATGTAGGCCTCGAATCCGGCCTGCTTGAGCGTGTGCACCACGTCCAGCGCGCGCTGGTCTACCAGCTTGGGGTTGATGCCGTGCACGCTGACAGGCACGTCTTCACGCTTGCCGAACTTGGCCGCCTTGCCGCGCCCGGCGGATTTGCCCAGCAGCTTGTCGATGAATTTCTTGATCATGTGAACAGGTTCAGGATGCGCCAGCCGCGCTCGGCCGCGATGGCCTTCAACCGGTCGTCGGGGTTGGCCGCCACCGGTTCGTGCACCTTCTCGAGCAGCGGCAGGTCGTTGATCGAGTCGCTGTAGAAGGTGCTGTGGGCCACGCCGGACCAGTCGAGACCGCGCGCCAACAGCCATTGTTCCACACGCGCGACCTTGCCCTCGCGAAACGAGGGCACACCGCGGATCGCGCCAGTGGGATTGCCGGCCTCGTCACGCTCGAGGTCGATGGCAATCAGTTCGTCGACCCCGAAAGCCTGGGCGATCGGCCGCGTGATGAACTCGTTGGTGGCGGTGACGATAATGACCTGGTCACCGGCCGCCTGGTGGCGGCGCACCAGGTCGAGCGCCTGCGGCCGCATGGCGGGCCGGATCACCTCGTCCATGAAGCGCCGGTGGGCGGCTTCGGCTTTCTGAGGGCCGTGGTCGGCCAGCGGCGCCACCGAGAAGCGGATGTATTCGTTGATGTCCAGCGTGCCGGCTTTGTACTGTTCGTAGAAAGCGTCGTTGGCGCGCGTGTGGGTTTCGGCGTCGCGCCAGCCCAGGGTGACGGTGAACTGGCCCCAGGCGTGGTCGGAGTCCAGCGGAATCAGGGTGTGGTCAAGATCAAATAAGGCCAGCCTGATCGCCCCCACGCTCCGCCGCTCTCGCGGGTCGCTGCCCCCCGAGGGGGCCCTCGCGACTTGGGGCGGCCCGGCGTCGCTCGTCTTCGCAATGGTCATGGCTATTCGTTTTCCAGCATCGATTTGATCAGCGGGATGGTGATGGCGCGCTGGGTGCGCAGGGCGTAGGCGTCGAGCTGGTCCAGCAGCATCATGAGGCTGGAGAGGTCGCGCGTGAAGCGGGTGAGCATGAAATCCATGACCTCGTCACCCAGGAAGACGCCGCGCTCGTCGGCCGCGCGACGCAGGACCGCCCGGCGCTCGGCCTCACCCAGCGCCTGCAGCTGGAACACGTGGCCCCAGCCCAGGCGGGTGCGCAGGTCTTCGCGCAGCTTCAGGTCGGCCGGCGGCCGGTCCGCCGTGGCCAGCACCCAGCGGGCCGGGCCATGGGCTGGCGCCTGCGCATGCACGAACCAGTTGAAAGCGGCCGCCTGCTGCTCGGCGGTGTAGAGCTGCACATCGTCCAGCAGCACCACCTGCCATTGCTCGTCGAACTCACCCGGGTGGCGCAAGGAGGCATCCATCCACCCCACACGAGCGCCCTGCTCGCGCAGCGCCTCGCGCACCGCGTGCAACAGGTGTGTCTTGCCACTGCCACTCTCGCCCCAGACCAGGGTGGGCACCGGTGAACGCAGGGGGTTCCCGGCCCAGAGACGCAGGTGTTCGACCACCGCCTCGTTGCCGACGTCGATGAAGTTGGCCAGCGTGGGCACCGGTGCCAGACCGATGTCCAGCGCCATCTGCTTCATGGGAGCCTGCCCCGTGCTCAACCGACCACCCTCTGCGGTACCCGCTGCGGGGCCAGTCGTGTTTGAAATGACCTGGCGGCGATCATGCTCTGGGATCCGAAGGCGGCGTGGCCGTCACGACCGGCGGCGGCACAGGTGCGCCTTCCAGGTACAGCTCGCTGCCCAGGTAGCCGCGCTTGGCGCGCCGGATGGCCACCAGCAGCACCGCGCTGGCCGGCAGGGCCACCAGCACGCCGACAAAGCCGAACAGGTGGCCAAAGGCCATCAGGGCAAAAATGACCGCTATCGGGTGCAGCCCGATGCGCTCACCCAGCAGACGCGGGGTGAGGTACATGCTCTCGAACACCTGCACCACGGTGAAGACCAGCGCGACCAGGGCCACACCCGGCAGGCTCTGGAATTGCAAGACGGCAGCGAGCATGCCCATGATGAAGCCCACACCAAAACCCAGGTAAGGCACAAACACGGCCAACCCGGTGAACACACCGATGGGCAAGGCCAGTTTCAGACCCACAAGTGCCAGGCCCACCGTGTAGAGCACCGCGAGTGCCCCCATCACCAGCAGCTGACCCCGCAAATACTGGCCCAGCACCTCGTCGGTCTCGTCCAGAAAACTCTGTACCGTGGCGAGCCAGCGCGGCGGTATCAGGCGCTTGGCCCGCTCGACCAGGCCGGCCCAGTCCAGCAACAGGTAGTAGGCCACGATGGGCGCCAGGATCAGATTGCCGAACAGCGCCGCCAGCGCACTGCCGCCTATGCGCAAGGACGACAGCAAACCGGTGATGAGTTCACTCTCGTGACCGGAGACCAGCTCGCGCAACCAGCTGCGCACCTGGGCCACGTCGATCTGCAGGTCCAGACCGAAACGGGCCGCCAGTGGCAGCAGCACGTCATTGAAGCGCTCCAGCAGGGCCGGCACCTGTTCCTTGAGCAGGGGCACCTGCTTGGTGATCACCGGCACGATCAGCAGCACCACCAGCGTCATCACCAGCGACAGCAGTGAGATGGCCACCCCGGCACCAAGCCAGCGCGGAATGCGCCTGGCGTGCAATCGCTCGACCAGGGGATGCAGCGCATAAGCCAGCACCGCCGCCAGCACAAAGGGCATGAGCACCGGCGCCAGCAAGGTCAGCAGCAGCCAGGCACCCAGGGCGATGCCGGCCCAGGCGGCGGCTCGGAGCTGGTTGGGGGTGAAGGTCATGCGTGGCGATGCGATGCGGTGTTTGGGATGGGTCCGGCCCCGGGCGCTGCCTTGCGGCCATGCCTGGGGGTGAACCCTTAAAATCGGTGCCAAATTCTAAGTCCGCCGCCCGCTTCCCTCCCAAAAGACGCTGCCGGCCCCCTTTCTGACCTGCCGGGCCCTGCCCTCCCTTCATGACGATTACCACCCCCCTCTCCTACAAAGACGCTGGCGTTGACATCGACGCGGGCGACGCCCTGGTCGAGCGCATCAAGCCACTGGCAAAAAAGACCATGCGCGAGGGCGTGCTGGCCGGCATCGGCGGTTTTGGCGCACTGTTCGAGGTGCCCAAGCGCTACCAGGAGCCGGTGCTGGTGAGCGGCACCGACGGTGTGGGCACCAAACTCAAGCTCGCTTTCGAGTGGAACATGCACGACACCGTGGGCATCGACCTGGTCGGCATGAGCGTGAACGACGTGCTGGTACAGGGCGCCGAACCGCTGTTTTTCCTGGACTATTTTGCTTGCGGCAAGCTCGACGTGGACACAGCGGCGGCTGTGGTCGGTGGCATTGCCAAGGGTTGCGAGCTGTCGGGCTGCGCCCTGATCGGCGGCGAAACCGCCGAAATGCCCGGCATGTACCCGGCCGGCGAATACGATCTGGCCGGCTTCTGTGTCGGCGCGGTCGAAAAAAGCAAGATCCTGACCGGCAAGGATGTGAAGCCCGGTGACGTGGTGCTGGGCCTGGCCTCGCACGGCGTGCACTCCAACGGCTTCTCACTGGTGCGCAAGTGCATCGATCGCGCGGGCGCTGACCTGCCCGCCACGCTGGACGGCCAGCCGTTCAGGCAGGCCATCATGGCCCCGACCCGCCTGTATGTGAAGAACGTGCTCGCCACCCTTGCGAAGCACCCCGTCAAAGCGCTGGCCCACATCACCGGCGGCGGCCTGCTGGAGAACATTCCCCGCGTGCTGCCCGAGGGCACGGCTGCGCACCTGGTCAAGGGCAGCTGGCCACAGACCGAGCTGTTCGCCTGGCTGCAGAGGGTCGCCGGCATCGACGACATCGAGATGAACCGCACCTTCAACAACGGCATCGGCATGGTGGTGGTGATCGATGCAGCCGAAGCCTCTGCCTGCGCCGCCACGCTGCGCGGGCTCGGAGAGACGGTGTACGCGATAGGCACCATCGCCCCGCGTGGTGAAGGTGCGGCGGTGGTGGTGGCCTGAAGCTCCACTTGCTGTCCCATGTCAAAGGCCCGTTCGCGGGCCTTTGGCTTTTTTGGCGTCGAACCCTGGCAGGTCTGACAGGGTTCGATTCGACCATGCGCACTTTCGGGCTACATTGGTGCCTGATTACCAAGGGAGCGCCACTTGAAACCAAACCACATCCGCACCAGCTGGGCCGGCCTGAGCCTGGTTGTGTTCCTGTCCGTCCTGAGCGCGGGCTGCATGGCACCCGCCCATATCGCCACCTCCCTGGAACGGTCGGCCGCCAACCGCACCCTGGTTCGGGGCATGGAGACCTTGCGGCAACACATCCAGACGCTGCAGGACCAGGGTGACCCGCTGGGCGACTACTTCTACGCCATGGCCAACGCCGATGGCTGGATCAACGATGTTCAGCAACCCGAAGCCATCACCGCCTTGTTCGAGCAGGCCGCTGCCAAGGGGGTGATGGATGCGAAGATTCTGCTGGCTTTGCAGGTGGCAACGAGCGAGCCCATCCCCGGGCGATTGGACTACGGCAAATCACCACGAGGCAACGTTGAGGCCTGGGAGCGTGGTCTTGCGCAGCTCCTGCCCTTGCTGCAGCAGCAGTGTTACGCCCGACGGCTGGTGGTCGATCAGGGGCGCCCCAAGGTGGCCTACTACTCCATCGCCTACGACGTCTGGCCGCGCTATCGGGACGGTCACTGGGTACAGAACGAGCGCAAGGAGTGGGAGCCCCGCATCGCCAAGGACCCGCAGCGCCAGGCGGTGTGGGAGGACCTGGACCGCCGCTGCCGCATCCGCCGCGACGACTTTCTGGACTTGACGATTCAAAAGAGGTGATGTCTTGGACGAGAACGCTCAGCCTGTCGAGAATCGGGCGCTCAACCCCCTCAGCGCCCGAGTCGGCATGGCCCTGGCCTATTGGGCCTACCCGCACAAGGACGAAGCCCAGGCGAGCAAAGTCTTGCCCTACCCCGAGTCTTGGAGAGACGCCCAGCCTGGCAGGGAACTGCCGCCCGACTGGCCCACGCCTCAGTACGACTCCAGCGGCCGCCTGCAACCCGGCAGCCCCGAGGGCTGGAACACCCAGCACAACGCCCAGGGCCAGCTGGAGAACCAGTTCAAGGTCTCCATCAACCGTCGAACCCAGGAAATCACCTTCGACTTCAAGGGCTCGGACGCGTGGAGCAACTGGAAATCGGACCTGGGCAACGCTGGCGCCAGCGAGTTCGCCAAGATCCAGGCGCAGGCGCAGGCCGCCTTCGAGCACCTGAGCCAGCACCCGGAGTTCCGGCATTTCCGGTTTGCGGCCACCGGCCACAGCCTGGGTGGCGGCATGGCGCAGAGCTTTGCATTGCGCAACAACATCGACGCCTATGTCTACAACAGCTTGCCGATCGCACGCGAGACCATCCGGGGCGACTATTTTTCGGAGGTCGGCGGATACGAAGCGGCACTGGCCCGGTTCCAGGCATCGGGTCGCGTGGCGCACGACGTGCGCACACCCAATGACATTGCGACCCACACCTTCGAGGGCATCATGCAGAACCGGTACCTCAGCCACCACGCCGGACCCGGCGTGCAATGGCTGCCGGGTGAGCGCATTCCGGGTGTGATCAAGACCGCCTTGCTGGTCAGCAAACTCGGGGCCCTGCCGGCTGCGGCCCTCATGGGCAAGGACCACACCATGGGTGCACTCGCCGATGGTCAGCAAGGCTTGGCCGTGGACGCCGAGGGACGCTTCCGCGTGCCCCACGGGCACCAGCAACTGGCTGAAATCCCGGCTGAGGCCCGTCGGCGGCTGGCTTTGCTCGAGGCTGCCCCCCTGGTGCGTGCCCAGCGGCTGGACATGGGGCAGGACCCCATGGAACCCCGGCGATACCTGCTCGAACGTGAAGATGGCAGCCGCCAGTTCATTGAGCTGGACTCTCGCAGTGCGGCGGTCGAAATCGACCACCGATCGGTCGATGGCAGCCGCATCCTGATCGAGATGGACGGCCGGCGTCACCAACCCGTGCGCGTCTCCGAGTTCGACGCCCAGGGGCATCGCATCCGCCAGGACACCGTGGCCTGGCATCAGCCAGTATCTGACGAAACCGATGAGCGCCGTATCGCCACGGCCCATGAGGCAGCACAGCCCATACCCTGGTCACAACGGCTGAGCGAAACGCAGATGCACCACTTCATGCAGGCCGTCCAGGAAATCGGCCCCCATCTGCAGGAACGTGGTCTCAGTCAGGAGCAGGTTGGCCGCGTCTGCGCGGCGGCAGTCGTTCACTGCGGACGCCACCACCACCCGGCTGATGGACAACAGTTCATGTTGAGCCACAACGGCGAAACGGTCGGGGTCCTCGATGGAGGCTTCCGGTTGACCGAGATGTCCGTGAGCACGGCCTTGCGTCAGGACATTGACAGCCATCTGGAGCTTGCAGCAGAACAAAACAGGTGCAGTCTGAGAAGAGACAACAACCTCCACTTGAGCACCGACCAGGCACACGTGCCTGCGCGCGCCCTGGCCTGAATGGGCCACATGGCAGGAGCAACCCCAACCCCCTCACCCATCACAGCAAATCATTCAGGGATTGCCATGCAAAGACGACACTGGATACGAACCATGGGCGGCCTCGCCGTGCTGCCGGCCACGGGCTTTTTTGCACCTGCCAGGGCCCACGGCCGTGAACTGCAGTTCGACCAGGAGATGTACCGCCAGGCCCATGCGGTGCTCCCTCCGCAGGGCGATCGCCTGGTGGAGTTGCTGCGCCCTACAGAGACCCTGCAGAACTGGACGCGTCTGCTGGGATTGCGCCGGCAACATGTCCCGATGCTGCAAGACAATCCGGCGGTCATGGCCGCCGCAGTGCAGCAGAACGTCCTGCGACACAACCCTCAGGCCAAGGCCAGGGCGATCCACAATGCCGACAAGACCGATGCCCTGCTGGATTTCCTGACGTGGGTGCCCAACGACCATGTCATGGAGTTCAACGTCTTTCGCTATGTGGTTCCGGTCAAGGGGGCGGGGGTGGTTTCGTTCCAGGCGGCCCACAGATTCAGTTCGAACGAACCGGGTGCGGCCGAACGTCTGCGGCACATGCGCCACAAATGGATCGACCTGGCGTTGTCGGTGGACATGCGTGTGATCGAGTCGATGCTGGATTGACCTCGCGACCATGACGTAGACGCTGGAATCGGAGGCCCCTGATCGACACGGCAACCAATCCGCCTCAGTTCAAAGCCTCAGAAGGCAGCACATGCACCCCCGGCCTGGCCCCGATGGCGGCCTCCAGCAGGTGATGGGCGATGCGTTCGGCCGGCACCAGTCGGTAGCGCGGCGGCAGCAGCGGGTGCAGCCAGCGAGACAGCATGACACCGAGCTGTTCGGCCGGGCGAGATTCTTGGCGTTCTCCGCCAATCAGACCGGGGCGCACGATGGTCAGGGACAGATAGCCCAGAGCCAGCAGGTCGCGTTCGAGTTCGCCTTTGGTTCGCGAGTAGAACACCCGGGACGCCGGGTCGGCCCCGAGGGCCGAGTTCAGGGCGAAGGCTTGGGCGCCATGGGCCAGCGCCAGTTCGGCTGCGCGCAAGGGCAGATCGTGGTCCACCCGGTAAAACGCCGGGCGGGAGCCGGCCTTGGCCATGGTGGTTCCCAGCGCACAGACCACGGTGTCAACAGACCACCAGTCGGCCCGCTCGGGAAGTGGTCTGGCGTCCAGCATCGGGTTGAGCAGACGCTCATGAGGGGGGAGCGGTTTGCGGGTGGGCGCCACCACCCGGGCCACGCGGTCGTCGGCCAGCGCCTTGGTCAATACCAAACCACCCACCAGGCCGGTGGACCCCAACACCATGAGGGTGGTCACCGGGGCACCTTCACCTTGCGGCTGCGGTGCAAGCTCGCTTGGGAACGGCCCTGCGCTGCGCCCATGGGTCTCAGTTCAGCGCCCGGCGCAGTTCGGCCAGCCGGCTGTTGATGGCCTCGCGCTCAAGCGTGTTGTCGGTGTGTTCGATGAAGGTTTCCAGGTCCTGCACGGCCAGCCGGGCATCCCCCATTTCGGCCCAGGCCAGGCCGCGGTCCTTGTACTCGTCCCAGGCATCAGGCAGCAAGATCAGCAGGCGGTCGAGCACCGCGATCAGCCGCAGCCAGTCTTCCTGGGTACGGTGAATTTCCTTGAGGTTGCGCAGGATGCGCGCCAGGATGTCGCGCGAAGCGGCCGGCTGCAGGTACAGGCCCACCGGCACGTCGTAGTCGTCCACCAGGCCCTGGCGCCGCTTGTAGGGTTCCAGGCGCTCCGACAGGTCTTCGCGGCTGAGCGATTGCCCTGAGAAGGGGTCGATCACCACCTGCCCGGCCGGCAGGTTGACCTTGACCATGAAATGACCGGGGAAATTGACACCCCGCGCCTTCAGGCCCACGCCCTGGGCCAGCTCCAGCCAGAGCACCGCCAGGGTGATGGGGATGCCTCGGCGGGTGCGGATGACCGCGTTGAGGTAGCTGTTGTCGGGGTCGTAGTAATTGTTGACGTTGCCGCCAAAGCCCAGGTCGCGGAAGAAGAACTGGTTGAGCACCCGCAGCCGCTGCAAGGCACCGGCGTCCTCCGGACAGCGGCGGCGCAAGCGGGCCAGCAGTTGGTCCACGTCGCCCAGCACCTCCTGCACATCCAGATCGGGGTATTCGTCCTGCGCAATCGAGACGGCGGCCTCCAGCAGCGGAAGGCCATCGTCATCTCCCACCAGCGAGGCAAAGTAGGCCAGCGGTGTGGGGGCGGACGTGGGAAATGCAAAGGCCATGTGGCGGGGTTCCAGGGCGACGATCAGACGGAGAGTTTATTTTCGGACGAATTGGCGCAGATTCAAACCGCCCAGCAGCAGGGTCAGGAAATACACCGCCACGGCACCGATGACCGAAAGGCTGAGCAAGCCGACGCGTGCCAGGGCCCGCCCCTGGAACTCCAGCCAGGGCACCTGGTTGGCGACGGCCAGCAAAAAGATGGCCAGCAAGGCACTCGCGGCCAGCACCTGCAGGCCAAATCGCGCCCAGCCGGGTGATGGGGTGTAGGCGCCCCGTCGCCGCAGCCCGATCAGCAGCCAGGACGCGTTGATCATGGCGCCCAGGCCAATGGCCAGCGCCAGCCCGGCGTGCGCCAGGTGCGGCACCAGAATCACGTTCATGCACTGGGTCAGCACCAGCACGACAATGGCGATCTTGACCGGTGTGCGAATGTCCTGGCGGGCATAAAAGCCGGGGGCGAGCACCTTGATGGCCACCAGGCCCAGCAAACCGGCCCCGTAACCCATGAGCGCCAGCGAGGTCTGGTGGACATCGGCGTCGGTGAAGGCGCCATAGTGGTAGAGCACGGAAACCAGCGGACGAGCAAAGGTCAGCAGCGCCACCGCGCAGGGCACGGCCAGCAGCACCACCAGCCGCAGCCCCCAGTCGAGCAGCTCGCTGTAGCGCCGGCTGTCGTCGGCCGCCTTGGCGGCGGCCAGCTGTGGCAACAGCACCACCCCGAGCGCAACGCCCAGCATGGCGGTGGGGAACTCCATCAGCCGGTCGGCGTAGGTCAGCCAGCTGACACTGCCGGTCGCCAGGTGTGAGGCGATCTGGGTGTTGATCAGCAGCGAGATCTGGGCCACGCTGACGCCCAGAATGGCCGGCAGCATCAGCGTCACCACCCGTCGGGTGCCAGGGTGCATCCACGCGGCCCGGAAGGCAGACCAGCGCAGTCCCACCCGGGGCAGCATGCCGATGCGCCGCAAGGCAGGAACCTGCACCCCCAGCTGCAGCGCGCCCCCCAGCATGACCCCCCCGGCCAGCGCGTAGATGGGCTGGATACCCTGACCGTCCAGCCAGGGTGCACCGGCCCAGGCGGCCACGATCATGCTCAGGTTCAGCAGCACCGGTGTGGCTGCCGGCACGGCAAAACGCTTCCAGGTGTTGAGAATGCCCGCCGCGAGCGCCACCAGCGACATGAAGCCGATGTAGGGGAACATCCAGCGCGTGAGAACGACCGCGGCTTCAAAGCTTTCGGGCGTTTTCTGCAAGCCGGAGGCCATCGCCCAGACCAGAACCGGCGCGGTCAGCACGCCAATGACACAGGTGACCAGCAGCGCCCAGGCCAGCACGGTGGCGATCTGGTTGACCAGTTCCCGGGTGGCTTCGTCACCGTCCTTTTCGCGGGCACCGGCCAGCACCGGCACAAAGGCCTGGCTGAACGCCCCTTCGGCGAACAGCCGGCGCAGCAGATTGGGAATGCGGAAGGCGACGTTGAAGGCGTCGGTCAGGGCGCTGGCCCCGAAGGTGGCGGCAATGAGCAGCTCCCGGACCAGCCCGGTGATGCGCGAGGCCAGCGTCAGCAGCGAGACCAGGGAGGCGGATTTGAACAGTGACACGGGGGGAGTGTAAGAGAACCCCCTGCGGCACCTACAGGCGGCAAAACCGGTTCTGCAGCCCCCTGGACCCAAGCTGCACCTATGAAGGGGAGTCACCACATGCTAGAATGCTCGGCTTTGCTGGCAACATCTCCAAACACGTAAAGGAAACTCACCATGGCAACCAAGCCAAAGAAAAAGAACCCCCGCCTGGCATCTGGCCGCAAGCGCGCCCGCCAGGACGTCAAACTGAACGCTGCCAACAGCTCGCTGCGCTCGAAGTACCGCACGGCCGTCAAGAACGTCGAGAAGGCCGTTGTGGCCGGCGACAAGGACAAAGCCACCGAGCTGTTCGCCAAAATGCAGAAAGTCGTCGACACCATCGCCGACAAAGGCATCTTCCACAAAAACAAGGCTGCCCGCGACAAGAGCCGCCTCTCCGCCAAGGTCAAGACCCTGGCCACCGCCGCCGCCTGATCGGCCGGCACCGGCCTGCTGCGGCAGGCCATCAGCCCGGACCCGGGTTCTCACCGACACCAGGTCCGCCGTTTGAAACGGTGCGCTGCCAGCAAAAAAGGAAAACCGCCGAGGTCGCAAGACCCGGCGGTTTTTTCTTGGGTGTGGAGGACACCCGCTGCGGAAAGGCTTTTCAGCCGCGCAACCTGAAAGCTCCCACCACCTGCGCAAGCTGTTCGGCCTGGCTGCGCAGGCTCTCGGCCGCGGCAGCACTTTCCTCGACCAGAGCCGCGTTCTGCTGGGTGACCTGATCCAGCTGGGCCACGGCCGAGCCCACCTGGGCAATGCCGTCGGACTGTTCCTGACTGGCCAGGGTGATGCCGTCAATGAGCTGGGACACGCGCGCCACCTGCTCGACGATGCGGCCGACACTGTCGCCCGCCTGGGCCACCAGGCCGGTGCCGGACTCGACCCGCTCGACACTCTGGCCGATCAGCTGCTTGATTTCACGGGCGGCGTCGGCGCTGCGCTTGGCCAGGCTGCGCACCTCGCCGGCCACCACGGCAAACCCCCGGCCCTGCTCCCCCGCCCGCGCCGCCTCCACGGCGGCATTGAGCGCCAGGATGTTGGTCTGGAAGGCAATGCCATCGATGACGCCGATGATGTCGCTGATGCGGCGGCTGCTGTCGTTGATGTCCTGCATGGTGGCCACCACACGGCCCACCACCTGGCCGCCTTCTTCTGCCGCCTGTCTCGCCTCGCGTGCAATGCGGGCGGCCTCGCGCGAAGTTTCGGCGTTCTGGTGCACGGTAGACGTCAACTGCTCCATGCTGGCCGCCGTCTCTTCAAGGTTGCTGGCCTGGGTCTCGGTGCGTGAGGACAGGTCGGCATTGCCGGTGGCGATCTGGGTGCTGCCGGTGGCGATGTTGTCGCTACCCTGGCGCACCGTGTGAACCATCTCGGCCAGACTGTTGTTCATGCTGCGAAGCGCGCCCAGCAGCAGACCGGTTTCATCTGTAGTATGGACCTCGATGTTTGAGGTAAGGTCCCCCGAGGCCACCGTCTCGGCCACCCGAACAGCCTGGGCAATGGCAGCACCGGTCTGTCGGGCAATGGCCCACATGATGGAGGCGCCTGTGGCCAGCAGTGCCCCTAGGCCAGCCAGCAACAGCATCAGGTGCTGCATGGCTGTTGACGCCTGTCCATTCAGTTGGCTGTCCAGGGTACGAAAGGCGTCGTTCACGAGGGCGAACTGCGTGTCGATGTGGGCGGTGACCGCGGCAAAGAACGCTCCGGAATCCATGGACAGTGGCTCGGCCTGGAGAACCTCCTGATCAACCAGCGCAAATGCGCCGTCGGCGGCAGACCAGGCAGCAGCGGCCTTGGTTCCGAGGGCAGCATTCAGCTCAGGCTGGCCTGCCAGCGCCTTGTCCAGGCTGCGGCGGGCTTGCGCCACATGAGATCGGGACAGGTTGACCAGGGTCGTGAGGCCGGTGCGCTGAGCCTCGGTCAGTTCGCCACGGGCCAGCGCCAGCGAACCCTGGGCACGTGCCTGCCCCAGGGTCTCGGTGAGCCGCGGCAGATGGACCAGCACCGACTCGATCAGGTAGCGGTTGCCGGCATGCGAGTCCAGGCTCATGCCAGAGACATCAGCGATGTCTTCGATCAGGGCCAACTGCCGCCCGATGAGCAGGGTGTGGCGTTCAAAGCTCTGTGAGCCGGGAATGGACCTGCTGGCGACGTCGGCCACCAAGGCCTTCCAGTCGTTTTCCATGGCGCGCCCCTTCGCGTCAAGGTCAGCTGAGCGCAGCCCGATCAGTGCTGTCCGCAAGTCGTTCAAGGCGGTGTCCACATCGGCCTTACGCTGCTCACGGTTGGCCTTGACAGCATCGTTGCCACCCAGGAAATTGGCCGACAGACCCCGGTGCTGCTGGGTCAGCTGGACGAGTCTGAGCGCGGCGCCGGCCGAGGGAATGCCTTCGGTCTCGCCCTTGGCTGATCGCCAAATGTTCAGGTCGGCCCGGACCGCCATGAACGAGGGGACCGCCACCATGGCGAGGGCGATGAGGCCGATGAGCAGAAACTTGTGCGCCAGGCGCAGGTTGCGAAGCAGGGCTTGCATGATGAAAACATCTCTCCCATATGAATGTTCTTGCGATTCATATCGGAGCGGCCCCTGGCGGCTGAAGGGTGCTGCCACCGGATTTCTGGTAGTAGTTCGACAGAACTATGCAGAGCACAGGTGCACCCCCCTTCGAACCCAGTTGGGTTTGCGACAGTCTGGCAACTGCCCTTGAAAGCTTTGACCGGAGGTCCCTGTCCCGTCTACGGTCCACCCGCTGAACAGGCACTACTCCCGGCCGCTCCGTTGTGCAACCCGGGACGGCAACATCAAGTGCCTACATCAGGACATCAAACTGAGGCAGGGCCTTGCCCCAGGCCAGCAACCGGTACTTGCGCGGTATGGCCTGGTAGTAAGGATCGGCCTCGATGAGTTCGACCGCACGCTGACGGTCTGCCACATCAAAGACCCACAACCCGCCAACATACGCACCGCCGTGCTCGTGACGCAAGCCACCCGCCATGCGTATTTCAGCGTGGTTCTGTTCCAGAAACGCCAGGTGAGCCGGCTCCAATGCCTCACGCACTGGCACCATTTCCGGCCCTTCCTCGAAGAGAACAATGTATCGCATGAATTCCTGCCCTGATTGAAATGAATGCTGGCGCCCCTGCCGCAAACCGGGCAGGGACTGTGCTCACCATCATAGGACACCCAGGGTACGCGCAGCCCTTGCACGCGCCGTGTCAGCCTCCAGGTGTCCGGTCAGGCAGCACACAGCCTTCGGACACCTGAAGCTCGTTGTCCTTGGCGAAGTTCATGACGAAATCCCAGGCCATGGGTTCGGCGTCGCGCAGGTCGGTGTGGACGATGACCACCTTGACGCCGTTCATGACCGTGGGCACGCACCAGGGTGAATAGGCCAGGTGCGCACCAGGCCTTGAGGTGCCGCCGCCAGGGCGGAACTGGCTCATGACGCCCGCCAGCCGCTCGGCCCAGTCGCTGGGGCGAAACGTGCGTCCACTGAGGGTCACGCCCTGGATGAACACTTGCTTGGCGGTGGGGTTGTCCATGGGTGCGGAAGGCCTTCGGGTAGAGGGCGGCAAGCCCGGGAACAGCAACAGGTGAATTGCCGTTTCGGATGCCGGTATTGTATCTTATATAAGACCTGAGATCAGGGATAACCCGAGCACCGCAATCAGACGCGCTGCTCCGGGGCATGGCTCTGATGCCCAATCAGCAACGATCGTGCCCGGCTCTGCCCCTAAAATCGCGCTTCAACGGCTCAACCTTCGTTGGGCCGCTTGTTTTTGGGTTGCCCGCTTCCCCGCCATTCCGGCTGTTTCACGGAGTCTTTCATGTCTGTTGCCGCCACCGCCGCCCCGTCATCCCCCCACGTGATGAACACCTACGGCCGCCTGCCGATCGCCATGTCGCATGGCAAGGGCTGCCGCGTCTGGGACACGAACGGCAAGGAGTACCTGGACGCGCTGGCCGGCATTGCGGTCAACACCCTGGGGCATGGACACCCCAAACTGGTGCCTGCCCTGCAGGATCAGGTGGCCAAGATGCTCCACTGCTGCAATTACTACCACGTGCCAGACCAGGAGCGGCTGGCGCAGCTGCTGGTCGAGCGATCCGGCATGACCAACGTCTTCTTCTGCTCCACCGGACTGGAAGCCAATGAGGCGGCCCTGAAGCTGGCGCGCAAATACGGGCACGACAGGGGCATCGAGAAGCCGCAGATCGTGGTCTACGAGAAGGCCTTCCATGGCCGGTCCATCGCCACACTCAGTGCCACCGGCAACCCCAAGATTCAGGCGGGCTTTGGCCCGCTGGTGGAAGGCTTCATCAGGGTGCCGGCGAACGACATCGAGGCGCTCCGCAAGGCCACCGAAGGCAACCCGAACGTGGTGGCGGTGTTCTTCGAGACCATCCAGGGTGAAGGTGGCATCAATCCCATGCGTGCCGAATACCTGCAGGCTGTGCGTGCGCTGTGCGACGCGCGCGACTGGCTGATGATGATCGACGAGGTGCAGTGCGGCATGGGCCGCACCGGCAAGTGGTTTGCGCACCAGTGGGCGGGCATCCTGCCCGATGTCATGCCGCTGGCCAAGGGCCTGGGATCGGGCGTACCGATTGGTGCGGTGGTCGCCGGCCCCAAGGCTGCGCACATCTTCCAGCCAGGCAACCACGGCACCACCTTCGGTGGCAACCCGCTGGCCATGCGGGCGGGTGTGGAAACCATCCGCATCATCGAGGAAGACGGGCTGCTGGAGAACGCCGCCAAGATGGGCCATCTGATCCAGACCCGGCTGCTGACCGCGCTGATGAACAAAAAGGGCGTGAAGGAAGTGCGTGGTCAGGGCCTGATGATCGGCATAGAGCTGGACAAGCCCTGTGGCGTGATCACCCAGCGCGCGGCCGATGCCGGCCTGCTGCTCTCGGTCACGGCCGACAACGTGATCCGCCTGGTGCCGCCGCTGGTCATCAGCGGCGCCGAGGCCGACGAGATCGTGGCCCGCCTGCTGCCCATCATCGAACAGTTCCTGACGGAGAACCCATGAGCATCCGCCACTACCTGCAGTTCAAGGACTTCAGCGCCGACGAGTACGGGTACCTGCTGCGCCGCGCGGCCTTCATCAAGGCCAAGTTCAAGGCGGTCGAGAAGTACCAGCCCTTCGCCGACCCGGACCGCACCCTGGCCATGATCTTCGAAAAAGCCAGCACACGCACCCGCGTGAGCTTCGAGGCCGGCATGTACCAGATGGGTGGCTCGGTGGTGCACCTGACCACGGGCGACAGCCAGCTCGGCCGTGCCGAGCCGATCGAGGACAGCGCACGCGTGATCAGCCGCATGGTCGACATCGTGATGATCCGCACCTTCGGTCAGGACAAGCTGGAAAAGTTCGCCGAGTACTCGCGCGTGCCGGTCATCAACGGCCTGACCAACGAGTTCCACCCCTGCCAGATCCTGGCCGACCTGTTCACACTGGTGGAATACCGTCCCGCCCCCAGCGGCGACCCGCTTGAGGCAATCAAGGGCAAGGTGGTGGCCTGGGTGGGCGACGGGAACAACATGGCCAACACCTGGCTGCAGGCCGCCGAGTTGCTGGGTTTCACCGTACACGTGAGCACACCCAGTGGCTACGAGGTGGACGCCCAGCTGGCCGGCATTTCCAACCCGGGCTGCTACAAGGTGTTCAAGGACCCGAAGGAAGCCTGCAAGGGCGCCGACCTGGTGACCACCGACGTGTGGACCAGCATGGGTTACGAGGCCGAGAACGAAGTGCGCCGCAAGGCCTTTGCTCAATGGTGTGTGGACGAGGCCATGATGGCCGAGGCCAAGCCCGATGCCCTGTTCATGCACTGCCTGCCCGCCCACCGCGGCGAGGAAGTGACCGCCGAAGTCATCGACGGCCCGCAGAGCGTGGTGTGGGACGAGGCAGAAAACAGGATGCATGTGCAAAAGGCACTCATGGAGTACCTTTTGCTGGGACGGCTGGCATGAAATGCCAGACGAACCGCCGCGAAGCGGGCATCCTGTTTCGGCGTAGGCTAACTTTGCGCAGCAAAGTTAAGCGCAGCGGCCACAGCCACAACCGCATGCACGTGCAGAAGGCGCTGATGGAGTACCTGCTGCTGGGCAAGCTGGCCTGACATCCCAGGCTTTCTGACCCTGCGGCTTCGGACGGCGTTGACATGAGCGCGTGCACCACCTGTGGCGCCTGCTGCGCCAGCTTTCGGGTGGACTTCTCGGTGTATGAGCACGAGGAGCACGGCGGGCGCGTGCCAGCCGGGCTGGCGGTGGAAGTGACCGACAGAACCTGCCGCATGAGGGGCACCGACCACGCACGCCCCCGTTGCGCCGCCCTGTACGGCAAGATTGGCGAAAAGGCCATCTGCGGCATCTACGAATGGCGGCCCAGCCCCTGCCGAGAGTTTGAAGAAGGCAGCGACGCGTGTGCGCAGGCGCGGCGCCGCCATGGATTGGACTCCCTGCCTTACGACTTCTGATCAACATCTTTCTGGCCCATCATGAGTCAGCAACCTACTTTGACCGCGTGCCTGACCTGCGGCGCCTGCTGCCAAAGCTTCCGCGTGGAATTCGCGGTGTATGAACTGGATGACATGGGCGGCCGGGTACCCGCCGCACTGACCGAGCCGGTCAATGGCAGCACCTGCCGCATGCAGGGCACGGGTACCGTCCCCATCCGCTGTGTGGCGCTTCATGGCGCCGTGGGCCAGACGGTGGCCTGCAGCATTTATGACCGGCGCCCCCGCCCCTGCGCCGAGTTGGAAGAAGGCAGCTACGGCTGCAACAAGGCGCGGGCGCGCCACGGCCTGCCGCCCCTGGGCGAGTGGCACGGGGCCTGAGCACGACGGGCACCGCCGTCCGGCGACAATGCCCGCCATGCAAGCCCTGATCGACGCGATTGCGTCAGTTGACCTTTCTTCGGACGCCTGCCGTGTCTTCCATGGCCGTGGCGGCCTGTACCCCGGCTGCGAGGACTGGACCCTGGACTGGTACCCGCCGGTGTGGGTGGCGACCCACTTTGGTGACGCACCAGCGGCCGAGGTGCAGGCGCTGGGTGATGCGCTGGCCGCGCGCTGGGGCCAGATCGGCCACGGGCAGCCGCTGAACTGGGTGCTGCAGAGGCGCCAGCCCGACGGTCCGTCCAGCCGCCCCGTGACCGAGCTGATGGCCGGCTGCGTACCCGAGCCGCACGTGGTGACCGAAGACGGCGCCCGCTACCGGGTCAACGTGCTCAAGGGTCAGAACCGGGGCCTGTTCCTGGACATGGCCGAGGGCCGGCGCTGGGTACGACAGCACGCGCATGGCGCGAAGGTGCTGAACCTGTTTGCCTACACCTGCGCGTTTTCGGTGGCGGCGCTGCAGGCAGGCGCGCGCGAGGTGGTCAATCTCGACATGGCCCAGGGCGCACTGACCACAGGCCAGCAGAACCACCAGCTCAACGGCTTCAATGCCCGGGCCAAGTTCCTGGCACACGACCTGTTCAAGTCCTGGGGCAAGGTCAGCCGGCTCGGTCCCTACGACCTGGTCATCATGGACCCGCCCAGCTACCAGAAGGGCAGCTTTGTCGCCGGCAAGGACTGGCCGCGCCTGCTGCGCCGCCTGCCCGATCTGCTGAAACCGGATGGGCGGGCGCTGATCTGCCTGAACGCACCCGAGATCCCTGAGTCGGTACTGCGCGAACAGCTGGCCCAAGAAGCCCCCGCCATGGTGGTGGAACAACGTCTGCCCAACCCCCGGGTGTTCGCCGACGTCTCAGCCGATCGTGGGCTGAAGGTGCTGGTGGCCCGGCTGGGTTGAAGGGAAGCGCTGGAGGCCGCCAGCTGGTCACCGCAGGGGCGGCTTATTTGCTTTAGGCTTCAAGTAATTTTTGGGTTTGTTGGAAATAACCGACACCACAGCTTTTTCACGGGTGCTACCTTCACCCTCCATGAAAAAACATTCCCCACGCTCCACCGCTGCGCGGGTGGCTGCCTCCCGAGGGGGCGCTTCTCATCTTGGGGCGACCCGGCGATGAAGACACTCTGCCCCCCACGCTCCGCCGCTGCGCGGGTCGCTGCCCCCCGAGGGGGCGCTTTTCATCTTGGGGCGACCCGGCGATGAAAAGGCTCTGGGACATCTCCCCCCCTGTCCACGCCGGCGCGCCGGTGTTTCCGGGCGATACGGCCTTCAGCCAGCAGTGGGTGGCGAGCATCGGCCCCGGCTGCCCGGTGAACGTGAGCGCGGTCACGCTCTCGCCCCATGTGGGTGCCCACGCCGATGCGCCCCTGCATTACGACCCGGAGGGTGCCGCGATTGGTGCGGTGCCGCTGGACGCCTTCATCGGCCCTTGTCGTGTGATCCACGCGATCGGGTGCGGACCGCTGGTGCGACCTGAGCATATTGCGCATGCGTTAGGAGATTCGCCGACGGGCCGCTCCCAAGGCGAATCAGCCCCCCTGGGGGGCAGCGACCCGCGCAGCGGCGGAGCGTGGGGGCCACTTCCGAAGCGGGTACTGGTGCGCGTCTACCAGCGCATGCCGCAAGACCGGTTTGACAACGATTTGCCTGCCTTCGCACCCGAGACGGTGGCGCTGCTGGCGGACCGCAGCGTGGTGCTGATCGGCATCGACAGCGCCAGCATCGACCCGGCCAGCAGCAAGACGCTGGACAGCCACCAGGTGGTCCGCCACCGCGGCCTGCGCGTGCTGGAGAACCTGTTGCTCGACGACGTGCCCGAGGGCGACTACGAGCTGATCGCCCTGCCCCTGAAGCTCAGCACCTGCGACGCCAGCCCGGTGCGTGCCGTGCTGCGCCAGTTGTGAACGCACAAAAAAGGAGAACCACCGATGACGACGACCCTTCAAGACTGCCAGGACCTGGACGCGGCCGATCCGCTGCGCGGCCTGCGTGCGCAATTCAACATCCCTGCCGGCACCATCTATCTGGACGGCAATTCGCTGGGCGTGATGCCCGCCAGCGCGCCGGGCCGCGTGGCCGAGGTGGTGACCCAGGAATGGGGCACCGACCTGATCCAGAGCTGGAACAAGCACGGCTGGTTCCAGATGCCCGCAAAGGTGGGCGACAAGATTGCGCGCCTCATTGGCGCCGGCCCCGGGGAAGTGGTGGCCACCGACAGCACCTCGGTCAACCTGTTCAAGGTGCTGAGCGCGGCGCTGAACATGGTGAAGGCCGACGCGCCTCAGCGCAGGCGCATCATCAGCGAGCGCAGCAACTTTCCGACCGATCTGTACATTGCCGAGGCGCTGTGCAGGCAGCACGGCATGGAGCTGGTGCTGCTGGAGCCCGAGGAAATCGCGTCGAACCTGACAGCCGAGGTGGCTGTCCTGATGCTGACGCATGTGAACTACCGGACGGGCGCCATGCACGACATGGCGGCTGTGACCGCCGCCGCGCATGCCGAGGGCATCCTGACCGTGTGGGACCTGGCGCACAGTGCCGGCGCTGTGCCAGTGGACCTGACCAGGGCCAAAGCCGATTTTGCGGTGGGCTGCGGCTACAAGTACCTCAATGGCGGCCCGGGCGCGCCGGCCTTCGTGTGGGTGAACCCGCTGCACACCGACCGCTTCTGGCAGCCGCTGGCCGGTTGGTGGGGCCACGCGGCGCCGTTTGCCTTCACGCCCGACTACCAGCCCGCACCGGGCATCACGCGCTACCAGTGCGGCACACAGCCGATGATCAGCCTGGCGGCTCTGGAGTGCGGCGTGGACACGGTGCTGGCAGCCGAAGCATTGGGTGGCATGGCGGCACTGCGCGCCAAGTCGTTGGCGCTGACCGACCTGTTCATCCGTCTGGTGGAAGAGCGTTGTGCCGGTCACGGCCTGGGCCTGGCCACGCCGCGCGAGCATGCGCAGCGCGGATCGCAGGTCTGCCTCACGCGTGAACACGGCCCCCACGCTCCGCCGCTGCGCGGGTCGCTGCCCCCCGAGGGGGCTGTCACCGCCTTGGGGCGGCCCGGCGGCGGTGACTCAGGCGCCTATGCCATCGTGCAGGCACTGATCGCGCGCGGCGTGATCGGTGACTTCCGGGCCGGTGATGGTGGACGCCACAAGGACATCCTGCGCTTCGGCTTCACGCCGCTCTACATCGGCTTCGAGGACGTGTGGCATTCGGTCGAGCATTTGAAACAGGTGCTCGATTCGGGCGAGTGGCAACGCCCCGAGTTCAATCGCAAGCACGCCGTGACCTGAAGGAACGCCCCATGACCTGCCCCAACCACGACGACCAACCAGCGTCGGCCACAGAAGCCATCGTGCGCGACGAAAGGGCCCAGCTGGATTTCAGCCGCGACATGAGCTACGGGGACTACCTGCAGCTCGACGCCATCCTGAACGCGCAGAAACCGCTGTCCCCTGCGCACGACGAAATGCTGTTCATCGTGCAGCACCAGACCAGCGAGCTGTGGATGAAACTGATGTTGCACGAGCTGACCGCAGCCATGCGCAACATCGCCAGCGATGAACTCAACCCGGCGTTCAAGCAGCTGGCACGCGTCTCCCGGATCATGGAGCAGCTGGTGCACGCCTGGGACGTGCTGGCCACCATGACGCCGCCCGAGTACAGCGCCATCCGGCCTTACCTGGGCCACTCCAGCGGCTTCCAGAGCTTTCAATACCGGTGCATCGAGTTCAGCCTGGGCAACAAGAATGCCGCCATGCTCAAGCCGCACGCCCACAGCGCCGAGCGCCTGGCCATGGTGCAGACGGCCTACGAGGCACCGTCGCTGTACGACGAGTGCCTGCGCCTGCTGGCGCGGCGAGGACTGGCCCTTCCGGACTCCCACACCCAGCGCGACTGGACGCGTCCCTACGAAGAGAGTGATGCGGTCGAGCAGGCCTGGCTGCAGGTCTACCGGGAGCCGAAAGCGCACTGGGACCTTTACCAGCTGGCCGAAGAACTGACCGACCTGGAAGACGCGTTCCGGCTCTGGCGCTTCCGTCACCTGACCACGGTGGAGCGGGTGATTGGCTTCAAGCGCGGCACCGGGGGCACCGGGGGCGTGAGCTACCTGCGCAAAATGCTGGACGTGGTGCTGTTCCCGGAGATCTGGAAACTGCGTACCGACCTGTGATGGCTCGCCCCCCGGCGGCTCCGCCGGAGCGGACCCTGCCGACCTCAGCCGGGGACTCTGTCAGCGCAGCAGAGCCTGGATTTGCCTCAGAGCCGGCAGCGCCGCCTTGCGAGCAGCCCCCTCTGCGTTTCGATAGGCTTGCAGCACCTGCTTACCTGCCGGAGTAAGTACGGCTCCACCGCCTGCCTGACCACCTCGCTGTTTTTCAACCAGGGGCTCTACAAAGTCGGTGTTCATGGCTTTCACGAGCGACCAGGCACGCTGGTAGCTCATGCCCAATCGCCGCCCAGCCTCGGCAATGGACCCGGTCTCGGCAATCCCTTGAAGCACGTCCGCCCTGCCAGGCCCGATGAAGATGTGATCGTCCTGCTGCAGGCGCAGCCGCACGCGGGGCGAGGGCTTGTCGTTCAGGGTCGGCTGATTCATGGAAGAAGGGAAGCGGCGCCAGAGCAGCCACCAGGCTGACTGACCAGGCGATCAGGCCAAGCGATATCGCTCAAGAAAGATATTTCGATATACTGCATGGAAGATATCGATTGTCTGCCGCCCTTTTATTCCTGTAAAGCCCCGTCCGATGAAACCGCTCTGGTCACTCTGCCGGCAGCTCGTGGTCGCCCTCAGCCTGTGTCTGGGCCTGCAGGCCACCCAGGCACAGGCTCCCACGGTGGCTGCAGCGTCCGACCTGAAGTTCGCCCTTGAGGAACTGGCTGCGCAATTCGAGAAAGACACTGGCCACAAGCTGCGGCTGATCTTCGGCTCATCGGGCAACTTCTACTCGCAGATCCTGCAAGGGGCGCCCTTTCACCTGTTCATGTCCGCCGACGAAGACTTTGTATTCAGGCTGGCCGATGCCGGCCGCACCATGGACCGCGGGCGCCTGTACGCCCGGGGCCGCATCGGCATACTGGTGCCCAAGGGTTCGGCGCTGAAGGCCGATGGCGAACTGAAAGACCTGGCACAGGCGCTTCAGGACGGACGCGTGCGTCGCTTTGCCATCGCCAACCCGGAACACGCGCCCTACGGCATGCGCGCCCGCGAGGCCCTGCAGCACGCCGGCCTGTGGCAGGCCATCGAACCGCGGCTGGTGCTGGGCGAGAACATCTCGCAAGCGGCCCAGTTCGCCACCTCCGGGTCGACCCAGGGTGGCATCGTGGCGCAGTCGCTGGCCCTGGCGCCGAGCGTGGCGCGGCTGGGCGACTTTGCCCTGATCCCGGAAAGCTGGCACCAGCCCCTGACGCAGCGCATGGTGCTGATGAAGGGGGCGCCCGAGGGCGCAAGGGCCTTCTACGACCACCTGGCCACCCCGGCTGCGCAGGCGGTGATGCGGCGCTACGGCTTCGAACTGCCACGCTGAAAGAGCGCTGATCATGGACTGGCAGGCTCTGGTGCTCTCGGCGGAACTGGCAGCGGTGACGCTGCTGGTGCTGCTGCTGCCGTCCTTGCTGGTGGCGCGCTGGCTGGCCCGCACCGCCTGGCGGCACAAGGCCTGGCTGGAGGCAGCCATCCTGATGCCGCTGGTGCTGCCGCCCACGGTGCTGGGCTACTACCTGCTGGTCAGCCTGGGGGGCAATTCCTGGATCGGGCAGTGGCTGCAGGCGCAGTGGGGTCTGTCGCTCACCTTCAACTTCCTCGGCCTGGTGGTGGCTTCGGTGGTGTTCAACGTGCCCTTCATGGTGCAACCCATGCTCAGGGCCTATGAGGCCATTCCGCGGCAGCTGCTGGAGGCTGGGCTGGTCAACGGGCTTCGGCCACACGAGATCTTCTGGCGCATCGAGCTGCCGCTGATCTGGCCCGGGGTGCTCTCGGCTCTGGTCATCACCTTCGTGCACACGCTGGGCGAGTTCGGTGTGGTACTGATGGTGGGCGGCAGCATTCCGGGTGAGACCAAAACCATTGCCATTGCCATCTACGACCGGGTGCAGGCCTTCGACCTGGCAGGCGCCCACCTGATGTCGCTCACGCTGGTAGTGGTGTCCATGGTGGCGGTGGCCGCTTCCCTGCTGGCCAGCCGGCGCCTGAGCCACGCACAGCGGGCAGGTGTTCACCCATGACGCTGGAGCTGGCCATCGACCAGGATCAGCCCATGCGGCTGGCGGGTTCGCTGCGGTGCGAGCCGGGCCAGCTGGTGGCGCTGGTCGGCCCGTCGGGTGCCGGCAAGACCTCGCTGCTGCGGGCGGTGGCCGGCCTGATGCGGCCGCAGAACGCCCGCATCCGAGTCGGGGACAGCCTCTGGTGCGACAGCGCTGCGGGTGTCTTTGTCCCGCCCCAATCGCGTCACGTGGGTCTGGTGTTCCAGGACTACGCGCTGATGCCGCACATGAGCGCCCTGCACAACGTGGCCCTGCCCTTGCGCGGACCACAACGACTCGCACAAGCCCAGTCCATGCTCGAGCGTGTGGGGCTGACGCGCGAGCAGATGCAACGCCGACCGGCGGGGCTCTCGGGCGGGCAGCAGCAACGCGTGGCGCTGGCGCGGGCCCTGGTGCGCGAGCCGCAGGTGCTGCTGCTGGACGAACCGTTTTCGGCTGTCGACCAGATGACCCGGCAGCAGCTCTATGGCCTGCTGGCCGAGTTGCGCGAGGACATCGCGGTCCCCATGCTGCTGGTGACCCATGACTTGCACGAGGCGCGTCTGCTGGCCGATGAGCTGGTGGTCATGGCGGAGGGGGTGGTGTTGCAACAGTGGCGGGCCGACGCCATCCACCGCACGCCGCGCAATGCCAGGGTGGCCGACATCGTGGGCCTGGCCAACCGCTTCGACGGCGTCTGGGAAGGACCGGACGCCGGCAGCTCGGCTGGCACCGGCTGGCTGCGCTGGGGCAATGACCCGGACGGTCTGCGTCTGCCGGTACGCGACAAGGGCCGCATCGAGGTGGGCCAGCGGGTGAGCTGGGTCGTGCCCGGCGAAGGCCTGCAGTTGTGCGGGCTCGATGCCACCGGTGCCGAGTCACTGGTCAAGCCACCGAGAAATGGGCTTGAACTGATCGTGCGCCTGAGCGAACTGCGCCACCTGGGCGAGGTCTGGCTGCTGCACCTGCGCTGCGAGACCGGTCCGCCGGCGGTGTTCCGTCTCATGCTCACTGGTCCCCAGGTGCTGCCACTGCAAACCGGCCAGGCCCTGCGCCTGTGTCTGGACCTCGACATGGTGCACATCATGCCGGTGCGCACCGGCGCCGGGACCGCATTGCCGGGTCAGACTGAGCCCGCCCGTTGAACGATCAGTCGAACAGGGCGCGCTGGGCCTGAAGGGCCGAGGGCGTGAAACGGCTGTTGTCGAGCGGCTGCCGCTCGGCGTTCAGCCCCAGGCGTTGGCAGGTTCTGGTGAACCGCTGGCGGATCAGGTCGGCCCAGATGCCCTGCCCCTTCATGCGGGTGGCGAAATCGGCCCGGTAGTCCTGTCCCCCGTGCAGGTCCTGCACCCGTGCCATGATGCGCTCGGCGCGCTCCGGCACATGCTGTTGCAGCCACAGGCGGAACATGGGCTTGAGCTCCCAGGGCAGGCGCAGCACCTGGTAGAAGGCCCGAGTGGCGCCCGCCTCGGCCGCCGCCTGCAGCACCTGCTCCATATCGTCGTTGAGGAAGGGAATCTGTGGCGAGACGCTGACCCCCACCGGCACACCGGCCTGGGCCAGGGTGCGGATGGTGCGCAGCCGCCGGTGCGGCGCTGCGGCCCGGGGCTCCAGCCGCCGAGCCAGCGACGCATCCAGCGTGGTGACGGTGACATAGACTGCCGCCAGCCCCAACCGCCCCATGGGCCCGAGCAGGTCGAGGTCACGTTCGACGCCGCTGCCCTTGGTGACGATGGCCACCGGGTGCCGCGCTGCGTGCAGCACCTCCAGCACCGCTCGTGTCAGGCGAAGTTCGCGTTCGACAGGCTGGTAGGCGTCGGTGACGGTGCCCAGGGCCAGCAGGTCGGGCTGGTAGGCGGGACGCAGCAGTTCGCGCTGCAGCACAGCTGCGATGTTGCGCTTGGCGATGATGCGGGTCTCGAAGTCCAGCCCGGGCGAGAGGTTGAGGTAACTGTGGCTGGGCCGGGCGTAGCAATAGGCACAGCCATGTTCACAACCCCGGTACGGGTTGAGGCCGAGCGAGAAGCCGATGTCGGGCGAATCGTTGCGGGTGATGGCGCTGCGGGCGTCTTCCCAGATGACCTGGGTGGCCGGTGATGCGCCAGCCACCTCTGCCATCGTTGACAGGGTGTCCCAGCCGTCGTCGAAGGCCGAGCGCTGGTCGCGCTCGAAGCGGTGCGGCTGCCGATCGGGCACGCCACGACCTTTGAGGGCGCGCAATGGAAACAGGACATCGGTCATGTCAGATACTGTACAAAATTACAGTATCTGACACAAGAGCCAGCCGTTTCAACGCGCGGGCAGCACAGTTCCTCGACACTCACCGAACCCGATGCGCGCCGCACCCGGCTTTTCACACCAGCCACGCAGCACAACCGCGTCCCCGTCCTCCAGAAAGGTGCGGCTCTCCCCGTTGGGCAGGGGAATCGGATTCTTTCCGCCGGCCGTCAGCTCGATGAGGGCACCCGCCTGGTCCAGGGTCGGGCCCGACAGCGTGCCGCTGCCGAACAGGTCACCGGGCTGCAGGTTGCAGCCATTGACCGTGTGGTGCGTGACCATTTGCGCCACGGTCCAGTAGGCGTGGCGGTAGCTGGTGCGGCAGATGGTGGCATCGCCCTGCCCGGCTTCGCGCATCTTCGGCGTTTCCAGTCCCACCTGCAGCTGGATGTCGAAGGCGCCGCGCTGGCGGTTGGCTTCGCTGTCCAGATAGGGCAAGGGCTGCGGGTCGTCTGCCGGACGCTCGAAGGCCACGCGGTAAGGCGCCAGCGCCTCCAGTGTCACGATCCAGGGCGAGATGGTGGTGGCAAAGTTCTTGGACAGGAAGGGCCCCAGTGGCTGGTACTCCCAGGCCTGGATGTCGCGCGCCGACCAGTCGTTGAGCAGGCAGATACCGAACACGCGGTCCTCGGCCTGCGCCATGGCCACCGGGTCGCCCAGCTCATTGGCCGTGCCGACAAAGATGCCCAGCTCCAGCTCGATGTCCAGGCGCTTGCAGGGTCCGAAAGAAGGCAGGGCAGCCCCCGGCGGCATCGTCTGGCCCACCGGCCGGCGGAACTGCTGGCCCGAGACGCCAATGCTGGAGGCCCGGCCGTGGTAGCCGATGGGGACCCATTTGTAGTTGGGCAGCAGCGGGTTGTCCGGACGGAACAGCTTGCCGATGTTGGTGGCGTGGTGCACCGAGGTGTAGAAATCGGTGTAGTCGCCGATGCGGGCGGGTACGCCGTATTCGGCCTGCGCCTGCGGCACCAGGCAGGCCTGTAGCGTCGCCTGCTCGGCCGAGCCCTCGCGCAGGGCGCGCGAAAGCGCCAGGCGCAGCACGCTCCACACGGAGGGGCCCAGTGCCATCAGTGCGTTGAGTTGCGGCTGGGCGCCGGCCAGCACGGCCTGCCCGGCGTCACCGCCGAACAAGCCGGCGCGGGCCACGGCCGCCAGGTCCAGGATCTGGTCCCCGATGGCCACACCACCGCGGAAGCTCTCGTCACTGCCCTGGCGGCGGAAGCTTGCGAACGGCAGGTTCTGGATCGGGAAGTCCGTGCCGGCCAGGTTGGCCGACGCGACCCAGCTGCGCAGCGCCGGGTCATGCGTTTCGTTGATCATCGTCATGTCGGGTGAATCTCAGTCCAGGGCCTTGAATTCCTTGTCGTGCATCCAGGCGGCGTGCTTGGGCGCGCGCTTGGTCTGGGCCCATTCGTTGAGCATGTCCCACTTCACCTCGTCCAGGTCCTTGTGCATCTGGGGCGTGCCCACGTCGGCGCACAACTCCAGACGGTGGCCGTTGGGGTCAAAGAAGTAGATGCTCTTGAAGATGGTGTGGTCGGTCGGGCCGATGACATCGATGCCGGCGGCCTGCAGGCGGTCCTTGGTGGCGACCAGGTCTTCCATGCTGCCGATCTTGAAGGCGATGTGCTGCACCCACTCGGGTGTGTTGCCGTCACGCCCCATGGCCGGCGAGTTGGGCAGCTCGAAGAAGGCCAGCACATTGCCCTGCCCGGCGTCCAGGAACACGTGCATGTAGGGGTCGGGTGCCTTGGTGGACGGCACCTGGTCTTCGGCAATGGCCAGCACGAAGTCCATGTTCAGGTGCTTGACGTACCACTCGACGGTCTCCTTGGCGTCCTTGCAGCGGTAGGCGACGTGGTGAATGCGTTCGATCTTCATGGTGGCTCCTTGGGGTGGGTCGGTGATCAGAGGTCTTGCAGGGCGGCCTGCACATGGTGCTGGAAAACGCCCGCATCGGCCAGTGCGTTGGCATTGAGCAGCGCGAGCTTGACGAGAAACAGTTCGGCCTTGTCGGGGCCGGCCTGGTCGATGGCCTGGGCCAGCGCGTCGTAGACGGCTTCCAGGCCTGCGATGGGCAGTGTGGCGGTCGGGTTCATGGGTTGATCTTTCCTGGTTGTGCAGGTCACTGGGGCAGTGCGGCGTCGAGGGCGGCCTGCAGGCGGTGCGCGTCCAGCGTGAGCCATCGGGCACAGACATGCTGGTCGGGCCGCAGCAGGTAGGCCGCACCGCTGGCGCGCACCCCGTAGCGGACCCGGAAATGTCCGTCGGCATCGGCAAAGCACTGGTCGGCGCCCGCCACCGGCCCACCGTGGCCCACGGCAGTCACGCGCAGCGCCACGCCTTGCTCGCGGGCCTGGCGCACCACCGTCTGGATGGCCTCGGGCAACGTGTCGGCCTCGGTGAAGTACAGCAGCTCAAAACCACCGCCCAGGTGGTCCAGCAGGTAGTCGTCGGCCGCCAGGCGGATGTTGCGCGGCGGCGCGCCATGGGCTGGGCCCTCGGTGAACAGCGCGTTGTCGTCACCCGGGCTGTTGAGCATCGAGTGCGTGTATTCGTGGGGCCGCGAGGTACGCCAGTGGTAGAGCGGGCGCACGAACTCGTGCTGCAGCGACAGCGACAGCACCGCATCGCGCAGCAGGCGGAAACCCCGGGTGGGCGGCGTCATGAAACGCACGCTCTTGCCCGCCTCGGCGATGATCTCGCGCGCCGCCCCCACCCGCTCGGCGCTGTGGTTGGCCAGCAGGCGTGAGCCCGCCAGACCTTTGACCACATAGGCCAGGTGCCAGCCCAGCGACTGCGCGTCCTGGAACGCAGTATTGGCCCCGCGCACGCCGAAGATGGGCAGCAGGTGCGCCGCGTCGCCGGTGAAGATGAGGCTGCCGTGCACAAAGTCCGGCAGCGTGAGGGTGCGGGCCGAGTACACCGAGCTCCAGTCCATCTCCCAGGGCGTGCCGGCGTGGCCGATCATGGCCAGCTGGGCGTCGATGCGGGCCTTGAGCGACTCGGGGCGCAGCGCCTCCTCGGGCGTCTCGCCCTCGGGCAGCTGGTAGTCCACGCGCCAGATGCCATGCGGCTCGCGGTGCATCAGGATGGTGTTGCCCGGGTTCCACTCGGGGTCGAAGAAGGCCAGTCGCTCGGTCGGTAGCGGCAGGTCGATGCGGATGTCGGCAATGACAAAGAAGCCTTCGTAGGACGCCCCTTCCATCTGCAGGCCGGTGGCCGCGCGAATGGCCGATCGGCCGCCGGAGGCGTCCACCACCCAGACGCTCTCCAGCGTGTACTCACCCTCGGGGGTGTCGACCCGAACCTCGGCGAAGCCCTCGCACTGGGATACGCCCACCACCTTGTTGCCCCAGCGGATCTCGATCAGCGGGCTGGCCACGCAGGCCTCGTGCAGGTATTCCTCCATGTACTGCTGCTGCAGGTTGAGCATGGGGTAGAAGCGGTCGTCGGCGTCGTGAGGCGCCTCCATGCGAAAGACGCGCTGGCCCCGGTAGAACGAATTGCCAAAGCGCCAGGGCAGGCCACTGCTGGCCATGCGAGCGGCCACCCCCACCTGCTGCAGGATCTCCATGGAGCGGCGCGTGAACACGATGGCACGGCTGCCCTGCGAGAACTGCAGCTCGGCGCCGAGCACCACACTGGCCACACCGTGGCGCGCCAGCTCCAGTGCGGTAACCATGCCGGCCGGCCCGTTGCCGACGATGACCACCTGCTGGCGCGGCTGCGCCCCGTGCTGCGACGGCAGCCAGGGCTGGAACACCTGGTAGGGGTAGTAGATCGACGGCCGGGGCTGCGTCGTCGGCTGGTGCATGGGGTTTGTCTCCGGGTCTTTTCGCGGCGTTGGCTGCATTGTGCGCGATTTTAGTTGCGCACGCAACTATTTAATCAGACCCGCTGATGTGTACCCTCCGGCCTGACGGACAATGCAGGTATGAGTGAACGCAGCCCTTCCCCGCCCGCCCTGGAGCGGTTCTTCACCTACCGCCTCAACACCCTGGCCAAACTCAACGACATGGCCACGCATTCGCTGTACCTCGCCGAAGTCGGGCTGGGCCTGTCGGAGGCCCGCACGCTCTCGTCCATTGGGTCGTTCTCGCAACTCACGGTGAACCAGCTGGCTTTCGAGGCCAACCTCGACAAGGCCCAGGCCAGCCGGGCGGCCCAATCGCTGGTCGACAAAGGCCTGGTGCAGAAGGTGGCCAGCCCGTTGGACGGACGCAGCGTGTTCCTGGCACTGACCCCGAAAGGCAAGAGTCTGTGGCGCAAGGTGATGGTGCTGGTGGAGCAGCGCAACCAGGCGCTGACCAGCTGTCTGAGCGAGGTCGAGTACCAGCAGCTGCTGGGCATGTTCGAGCGCATGCTGGCGCAGGCCAAGGCCGCGCAGCGCCCCGAAAAGACCTGACGCGGCAGTCCGGCGCCGGAGGCGGGACAATAGGCCCATGCCCGACACCCCCGACGTCATCCTGCGCATCCGCGACCTGAGCAAGACCTACGCTGGCGGCTTCCAGGCGCTCAAGCGCGTGAACCTGGACATCCACCGCGGCGAGATCTTCGCCCTGCTCGGCCCCAATGGCGCCGGCAAGACCACGCTGATCAGCATCGTCTGTGGCATGGCCAACGCCACCAGTGGCAGCGTGCAGGCCGACGGCTTCGACATCGTGCGCGACTACCGGCAGGCGCGTGGCTTGATCGGCCTGGTGCCGCAAGAGCTGCACACCGACTCGTTTGAAACCGTGTGGGCCACTGTCAGTTTCAGTCGTGGCCTGTTCGGCAAGCCACCGGATCCGGCCTACATCGAGAAGATCCTGCGTGATCTCTCGCTCTGGGACAAGAAAGACAACAAAATGCTGCAGCTATCAGGCGGCATGAAGCGGCGTGTGCTGATTGCCAAGGCGCTGTCTCATGAGCCGAAGGTGCTGTTTCTGGACGAACCCAGCGCGGGTGTGGACGTGGAGCTGCGCCACGACATGTGGCGACTGGTGCGCGAACTGCGCGATGCCGGCACCACCATCATCCTGACCACCCATTACATTGAAGAGGCCGAGGACATGGCCGACCGCATCGGGGTCATCCGCCAGGGTGAACTGATCGTGGTCGAGGACAAGAACACCCTGATGCGTCAGCTTGGTCGCAAAGAGCTGGCACTGTCGCTGCAACAAGCGCTGTCGGCCATTCCCGAATCCCTGGCCCGCTGGCCGCTGAGCCTGTCCGCCGACGGACTGACCCTGACCTACACCTTCGACACCCAGAACGAAGACACCGGCATAGCCGAGCTGCTGGCGGCCCTGGGCAGCCTGGGCATTCACTTCCGGGACCTGCGGTCCAGCGAAAGCTCGCTGGAGGATATCTTTGTGACCCTCATCAGGGACACGACCGGCCAGACTGCGGAGGTCAGCCTGTGAGCCTCAACATCCACGGCATTCGCGCGATCTACGCCTTCGAAATGAACCGGGCCAAGCGCACCTGGGCGCAAAGCATCATCGCACCGGTGCTCACCACCTCGCTGTATTTCATTGTGTTCGGTTCGGCCATCGGGTCTCGCATGGGCGACATCGGTGGTGTGAGTTACGGTGCCTACATCATCCCTGGCCTGCTGATGCTTTCCCTGCTCTCGGAGAGCATCTCCAATGCGGCCTTCGGCATCTACATGCCGAAATGGTCGGGCACCATTTACGAGCTGCTCAGCGCTCCGGTGAACTGGGTGGAGGTGCTGATGGGATACGTGGGCGCCGCCGCCACCAAGAGCCTGATCCTGGCCACGCTGATCTTGTTGACGGCGCGCCTGTTCGTGCCTTACCAGATCGCGCATCCGGTGTGGCTGGTGGGACTGCTGGTGCTCACCGCGGTGAGCTTCTGCCTGTTCGGTTTCATCATCGGCCTGTGGGCCGACAACTTCCAGAAACTGCAGATCGTGCCGCTGCTGGTCATCACGCCGCTGACCTTTCTGGGCGGCGCGTTCTACAGCATCAACATGTTGCCCGAACCGTGGCAGACCGTCTCGTTGTTCAACCCGGTGGTCTACCTCATCAGCGGTCTGCGCTGGGCCTTCTACGGCACCAGCGACGTGCCGATAGCCGTGAGCACCGGCATGACGATCGCCTTCATGGCCACCTGCCTGGGCGTGGTGTGGTGGGTGTTCAGAACCGGCTGGCGCATCCGGCGCTGAAGGTCGACCTATGGCGTGTACAAGTCAGACAGCGTGGTGAGGATGAACTGTCCGCCATGGTCCTCGCTGAGTTCGCTGTAGACCTGCACCTCCATGACCTGGCCATCCGGCCTGAGCCAGCGCGCGCGCTGCCATTCGGTGCAACCATGCTGAGCCAGCCGAGCCCTGTGGGCTTCGCGCTGTTGAGCGTCGGCCCACAGGCTGTCGACCGAAACCCCATCGAGCTGGTCAGCGCGGTAGCCCATGGCCTGCTCAAAGGCTGGATTGACCTGCAACACCCGATGCGAGGTGGCCGACTCGATCATCAAAGCGGTGGGGTTGAGATCGAAGACCCGTTGAAACCGCCGAAACGATCGGTCTCGCTCGTGCTCAAGTCGCACCCGGTCCTCCATCTGTATCAGCAGTCGGCGATGCGCTTCGTCGGTCATTCTGCGCAGGTGGAACAAAACCGCACCCACCACACCGATGACCACACTGCCCACCAGCCAGTAACGAACGTCCACCGCCATGTCGGGCCGCATCCATCGCCCCGTCGACTCGGTCCAGGTCAGACCACCCAGCAAAGCCAGGCCCGCCAGCGTGGTCAACAGCAGTGAGCGCGGCTTGAGGTAGGCACCCGCAAGCACCACTGCGCCCAACAAGGCCAGGGTGGCCGATGCGCGAACCGTCCCGTAGCTGTAACTGGCCCATGCCCCGATGGCCAGGACACTGACCACCAGAACCGGAACACCCCACCAGCGCACGTGGTTTCTGAAGGCCAGCAGCAACAGGAGCACCACCAGGCCCATTGCCACCGAAATGTGGGCTCTGGACTCTCCCAGAGGCGAGCCCCATTGATCGACCAGGGCGATGATCAGCATCAAGCCCGCCAGCACCAGCAACACCTGCCGCAGGCTGTGGCTGCGGTCCCGATCCTGGCGCTGGTGAATCTCGACAGGCATGTCCAGTGGCCGGGAGTCAAGCATGCTCGCCTCCCGGTCGGTGCGTCCCCCCGCATGGGGCCCCTTCAGGCGCCGCCTGGTTGGCTACTTCGCCGGCCTCCACGTTCATGGGCCGCACGGCCGTGATCACCAGACCGTCGTCGGGATCGTCATCACGCTGGCTGCAAATGTGGATGGGCATCAGATGCCCTCCCCGACCGATGGCGGTGACCGGCCACCACCCGCTTCTTCTGTTGGCACGCCGTTCGCGCGAAAACACCTCGTGATGTTCGTCATGCAGCCAGAGAAAGCCATCACGACGATGGATGACATCATTTCGGGAGAAACCGAACACCCGCTCGAAAGCAGGATTGACGTCCAGAATCTGCCCAGTCTGGGTCGATTGAACGAACAAGGGCGTGGGACTGGATTGAAAAACCCGGGCAAACCGCTCACGCTCCCGGTCGCGCTCCTTCAGCACCTGCAGTCTTGCACTGGCTTCCTTCAAGTGAAGGGTCTGTGCTTCGCTGAACTGGATGCCATTGAGATACATCATGCCGGCCACACCCACCAGGCAGGCGGCCTGGGAAATCCAGGTGCGCCAACCGACCTCGAAGTCGGGGACGCCGATCAAGGCGCCGGCTGTGTCGGCCCAGGTCAGGGCCCCCAGCAACAGCACAGCGCCAGCCGTCGTCCAGACGAGCGCCGCCTGGCTGAGCAACAGCCCCACCGCCACCTGTGCCACCAGAATCAGCCCCACATTCACGGTGCGCACCGACCCGTACATCAACGCCGACACCAGCACCATCGCAATCAGGGTGCCCACCACCATCCAGGCCACGGCGGCATAGTGACGGTAAGCCAGCAGCCACCATGCCACACCGCCCATGCCGGCCAAGACCAGGAGCAGGAGGCTGTCGGCATCCACCGGCAGGCCCATCAGGCGCTCGGCAAGGAACAGCGCGCAGGCCAATACGACAGACAGCACGCACAGGCGCTTGGCCAGATCCGATCGAGCTGCGAGAAAGGGTTGGGGTGCGTGCCAGAAAAGGCTGTCGGGCGATGGATTCAAAGCGGGCGTGCAGGCGAAGTTCAGAACCGGGCGTATTCTTGCTGAAAAACGCCGCCCAGCCGGACAGACCCTGGCAAAGTGCTGCACGCGGCAGACAGGAACGGCCTTCTCGACCTCATGGTGCTCCTGCTGGACGCACCCATAGGGAAAACACCAATTCACCAAGACGCCTGGATGCTTGATTTGGTTATTATTTATAACGATAATTCCAACACCGTCACCGCAGCCAAAGTCCGAATACCATGAGCAACTCCCATCCCGACCTCAATGTGAGCTTTGTGGGCGAACACAACCAGGTTGCCCTGGTTCGACTGACCCGTCCAGCCAAACGCAACGCCCTGAACGACGGCCTCATTTTGGCCATTCGCGACACCTTTCAGAACCTGCCTTCGAGTGTGCGTGCGGCCGTGATCGACGGTGAGGGCGAGCACTTCTGTGCCGGCCTGGACCTGTCGGAGCTCAGCGAGCGCGACGCCAGCGAAGGGGTTTTCCATTCGCGCATGTGGCATGCCGCACTGGAATGCGTTGAAAAAGGCACGGTGCCGGTGATTGCAGCGCTGCACGGCGCCGTGGTCGGCGGTGGGCTGGAGCTGGCCAGCGCCTGCCACATCCGGGTGGCCGACGAGTCGACCTTCTATGCGCTGCCAGAGGGCACACGCGGCATCTTTGTGGGTGGCGGCGGTGCGGTTCGCATCCCCAGACTCATCGGCGCCGCCCGCATGACCGACATGATGCTGACCGGCAGGGTCTACAACGCCGCAGACGGCGAGCGCATCGGTCTGTCGCAGTACCTGGTGCCCAACGGCACCGCCGTTGAAAAGGCACTGGAGCTGGCCGGACGCATCGCCACCAATGCCCCCATGACCAACTTCGCCCTCATGCACGCCCTGCCGCGCATTGCCGAGCAGCCGGCCGATCATGGTCTTTTCACCGAGGCACTGATGGCGTCGATCGCCCAGTCCGCACCGGAGGCCAAAGAACGCGTGCGCGCCTTTCTGGAAGGCAAGGCCGCGAAAGTCAGGAAAGACTGAGCGCTGCGCTGAACGCGCCCGAACATCGGCACCGCCCGAATCGCTTGGTCGGCACCGCGCTGGCCGACCAAGCAAGGCGTCTGACGGGGCAGGCAGGCACCAGAGACATCGAACATTTTTCGGAGACAAGACATGACCGCTGCGAAATACCGGCCCCTGACCTTCGGCGTGACCCGCGCCACCTTGCGTGACGGCAACACCGGTGTGCACTACCTGGTGGCCGACCAGGACCTTGCGCCCTTCCCCGCTCGACTGACCGACCGCCTCGTCCACTGGGCAGAACAGCGCCCCGACCAGACCCTGTTTGCCCGGCGCGTGAAGAATGCCGATGGCAGCAGTGGGGACTGGCGGCACATCAGCTTTTCCCAGGCGCTGGACGCGGCCCGCCGCATCGGGCAGGCCCTGCTCGACCGCGGCCTGTCGGCCGAGCGCCCGGTGCTGATCCTGAGCGAAAACGACCTGGAACACGCCCTGCTGGCCTTGGGCTGCATGGTCGTCGGCATTCCCTGGTGCCCGACCTCTCCGCCCTATTCGCTGATCAGCCAGGACTTCGACAAACTCAAGCACGTCGTCAAGACCCTGACGCCCGGTCTGGTGTTCGCCAGCGATGCCAACCGCTACGCACGTGCCATGCTGGCCACCCTCGGCGAGGACGTCGAGCTGGTGTGCACCGAAGGCACGGTGCCCGGCCGCGACACCACCTCGTTTGCCGCCCTGCTGGCCACCGATGCCACCGCCGCGGTCGACGCCGCCATGGCGGCCACCGGCCCGGACACCGTGGTCAAGTTCCTGTTCACCTCGGGCTCGACCAAGATGCCCAAGGCGGTCATCAACACCCAGCGCATGTGGTGTGCCAACCAGCAGCAGATGACCCAGTCCATGCCCGTGCTCACCGAAGGCGAACTGGTGCTGGTGGACTGGCTGCCCTGGAACCACACCTTCGGTGGCAACCACAACTTCGGCATGGTCATCTTCAATGGGGGCTCGCTGTTCATCGATGACGGCAAGCCGACTCCGGCCCTGATGGCCGAGACCCTTCGCAACCTGCGCGAGATCGCCCCCACCGTCTACTTCAATGTGCCCACCGGCTTCGAGGCGATCGCCAACGCCATGAAGACCGACGATCTGTTGCGCAAGACCCTGCTATCCAAAGTGCGCATGTTTTTCTATGCGGGAGCGGCACTGGCTCAGCCCATCTGGGACAGCCTTTTCGAGAGCCAGGAGCGCGAGGTGGGTGAGCGCATCGTCATGGGCACCGGCCTGGGCATGACCGAGTCTGGTCCGTTCGGCATCTTCGTCACCAGTCCCAACGTGCGCGCCGGCGACCTGGGTCTGCCCACCCCCGGTCTGGAACTCAAGCTGGTGGACACAGAAGGCAAGACCGAGGTGCGCTACCGCGGACCCAACATCACCCCGGGTTACTGGCGCATGCCGGAAGAGACGGCCGAATCCTTCGACGAGGAAGGCTTTTTCAAGACCGGCGACGCCGTCAAGTGGATCGATGAAACCGACATCCACCAGGGCCTCAGGTTCGACGGCCGCATCGCCGAGGACTTCAAGCTCGCCACCGGCACCTTCGTCAGCGTTGGCCCGCTGCGCGGAAAGATCATCGCGGCGGGCGCGCCCTACGTCCAGGATGTGGTGCTGACCGGTCTGAACATGAAGGAAGTCGGCGCCATGGTGTTCCCTACCCCCGCCGTACGGCAGCTCGCCGGCCTGCCCGCTGACGCCTCGATGCACGACGTGCTGGATGCGCCCCCGGTGCTGGCGCAGTTCCAGACGATCGTGGACGAACTGGCGCGCACCGCCACCGGCTCGGCCAACCGCATCGCCCGCCTGTGCCTGCTGGCCGACCCGCCCACCATCGACCGCGGCGAGATCACCGACAAGGGCTCCATCAACCAGCGTGCCGTGCTGTCGCACCGTGCCGACACGGTGGCCAAGTTGCATGCGGACGAGCTGCGCTACATCATCAAACCCACGGTCTGAAAGCAATCACCATGGCCCACAAAGGCTTCTTCAATTCCTTCGATGACGTGGTCATCCTGGGCGGTGTGCGCACCCCCATGGTCGACTACTGCGGCCCCCTGGGGCACGTCTCGCCCACCGATCTGGGCATCAAGGTGGCGCGCGAAGCGCTGGCCCGCACGGGTACCCAGCCTGAGGAAATCGGCTCGGTGGTCACTGGCAACATGGCGCCCGGTGATTTCGACCAGTTCTTTCTGCCGCGTCACATCGGCCTGTACGCCGGTGTGCCGGTCGACGTGCCGGCGCTGATGGCGCAGCGCATCTGCGGCACCGGCTTCGAGCTGTTCCGCCAGGCCGCCGAACACATCAGCGGTGGCCTGTGCGAAGCGGCGCTGGTGGTGGGCACCGAGAACATGACGCGCAACCCGATTGCAGCCTTCGACCACCGCACCGGCTTCAAGCTGGGGGCCCCGGTGGGCTTCAAGGACTACATGTGGGAAGCCCTGAAGGACCCGGCGGCCGGCATCAACATGATCCAGACCGCCGAGAACCTGGCTAAGAAGTATGGCATCACACGCGAGTCGGTCGACGAGTTCGCCTCGGCCTCCTTTGCCAAGGCCGTGGCCGCGCAGGAAAGCGGCTTCCTGGCCGGTGAGATCGCGCCAGTGGTCACCGAGAAGTTCGAGATCGACGGCTACAAGCCCCGTGGTATCAGGCTGCAGGGCAAGGTCACCGAACTGACCACCGACACCCACCCACGCATCTCCCCGGTGGAGGTGCTGGCCAAGCTCAGGTCCGTGTTCGAGGGCGGCGTGCAGACCGGTGGCAACAGCTCGGCCCTGGTCGATGCCGCAGCGGCCTGCGTGGTCACATCCGGCGCCTACGCCAAGGCACAGGGCAAGGCACCGCTGGCCCGCGTGGTGGCCGCGGCCGTGGTGGGGGTGCCGCCCGAAATCATGGGCATCGGGCCGGCGCCCGCCATCCGCCTGCTGCTGGAGCGCACCGGCCTCAAGCTCGACGACATCGGCCGCTTCGAGGTCAATGAAGCCCAGGGCGCACAGACCCTGTCGGTCGCCAAGGACCTGGGCATGGACATCGCCAAGCTCAACGTCAACGGCGGCGCCATCGCCCTGGGCCACCCGCTGGCCGCCACCGGCGTGCGCCTGACGCTCACGCTGGCGCGTGAACTGCAGCGCAGCGGCCTGAAGTACGGCATCTCCAGTGCCTGCGTGGGCGGTGGCCAGGGCATCGCCCTGCTGATCGAAAACATGAACGCCTGAAAGGACAACCCATGAACATCCAAGGACATGCCGCCCTCGTCACCGGCGGCGGATCGGGCCTCGGCGAGGCCACCGCACGCGAACTGGCCCGCCTGGGCGCCAAGGTCGCGGTGCTGGACCTGAACATCGAGAACGCGCAGCGCGTGGCGGCCGACATTGGCGGTGTGGCGGTGCAGTGCAACGTGACCGACGAAGCCAGCATGCAGGCCGCCATCGAGCAGGCCGCTGCAGCCCACGGTCCGGCCCGCATCCTGATGCAAATCGCCGGCATCGGCAGCGCCAAGCGCGTGGTCGGCAAGGACGGCAACGCCGCCCCGCTGGCCGACTTTGCGCGCGTGATCAACGTCAACCTGATCGGCACCTACAACGCGGCCCGCCTGTTCGCCGCCGCCTGCGCCAAACTGGACCCGATGGAAGACGGCGAGCGCGGTGTGATGGTGTTCACCGCCAGCGTGGCTGCGTTCGACGGCCAGGTGGGCCAGCAGGCCTACAGCGCCTCCAAGGCCGGCGTGGTCGGCATGACGCTGCCCATGGCTCGCGACCTGGCCCAGCACGGCATCCGCGTCTGCACCATCGCTCCCGGCCTGTTTGCCACGCCCCTGCTCAAGGAGCTGCCCGAGCCGGTGCAGGAATCGCTGGCCAAAAGCATTCCCTTCCCGCAGCGCCTGGGCAAGCCCGAAGAGTTCGCACAGCTGGCAGCGCACATCGTCAGCAACGGCCACCTCAACGGTGAGGTGATCCGCCTGGATGGCGCACTGAGGATGGCCCCCCGATGACCAAGACCGTTGTCTATGAAGTGGAGGTGATGTTCGGCGATTGCGACCCGGCCGGCATCGTCTTTTTCCCCAACTTCAGCAAGTGGATGGATGCCTCGTCGCTGAACTTCTTCGTTCAATGCGGCGTTCCGCCCTGGCGCGAGCTGGTCAAGACCACCGGCATCATCGGCACACCTCTGCTGGAAATCAACACCAGGTTCATGAAGCCCGCCACCTACGGTGAGCGGCTGCAGGTGCATACCAGCGTCATCGAATGGCGCGAGAAGGTGTTCATCCACAAGCACGTGGTCAAGCGCGGCGACACCGTGTTGTGCGAAGGCACCGAAACCCGCGCCTTCTGCATGCGCCTGCCCGAAGAGCCGGACCGCATCAAGGCGATCCCGGTGCCAGAGGACATCAAGGCCAAGTGCAGCTGACGCACACGATTCAACGCTGAACGGAGACAGTCCATGTACTACGAACCCGGCAAGACACCCCACGGCCTGCCGCACGACCCGTTCAAGTCGTGTGTGGTGCCCCGCCCGATTGGCTGGATCTCCACCGTCGACGCGCAGGGCCGCGACAACCTGGCGCCCTACAGCCAGTTCCAGAACGTGACCTTCGATCCGCCGATCGTCATGTTCAGCGCCAACCAGACCACCCAGGGTGACCGCAAGGATTCGGTGCGCAACGCCGAGCAGATGGGCCAGTTCGTCTGGAACATGGCCACCTGGGACCTGCGCGAAGCGGTCAACATCAGCGCCGAGGAGCTGCCGCTGGGCGTCGACGAGTTCGAGCGCGCCGGCCTGGAAAAACTCGACAGCCGGCTGGTGAAGCCCAAGCGCGTGAAGGGCTCGCCCATCCAGTTCGAGTGTGAATACCTCAACACCCTGCGCTTCCCGGGCACGCCGCCCATGGGCACGGTGGACGTGGTGTTCGGCCGGGTGGTCGGCATCCACATCGATGACCAGTACATCGACGCCAACGGCCTGGTCGACGTGCTCAAGATCCGGCCCATCGCCCGCATGGGCTACTTCGACTACACCACCGTGGACAGCAAGTTCCAGATGGTCATTCCCGGCAACAGCCAGGCGCTGCTGGCCGGCCTGGAGGGTTCACCCGACAAGGCCGCCGAGGCCAAGCAGCGCTGACCTCCCTTCCGATATCAGACGCCCCACCGTGAACCACTTCCAGCCCCGCACCAACGACATGTTCTTCATCCTGCAGCAGGTGCTGCAGGCACCGCAACAACTGCAGGCCTTGCCCTCCCACGCCGAGGCCGATGCCGACCTGATGCAGCAGGTGCTGGAAGAGTCGGGCAAGTTCGTGGCCGAAGTGGTGGCACCGCTGAACCGCGACGGTGACGAAATCGGCGCGCAGTTCAGGGACGGCGCTGTCACCATGCCGCCGGGCTTTCGCGACGCCTATCAGGCCTTCTGGCAGGCGGGCTGGCCATCGCTGGCCTGTGCCATGGAAGACGGCGGTCAGGGTCTGCCCGCCGTGCTCGAGGCCACGCTGTACGAAATGCTCAGCGCCGCCAACCACGGCTGGACCATGGCGCCCGGCCTGCTGCACGGCGCCTACGAGTGCATCAAGCACCACGCGTCCGACGAGCTGAAGGCCTCCTACCTGGAGAAAATCGCCACCGGCGAATGGCTGGCCACCATGTGCCTGACCGAGCCGCACGCGGGCTCCGACCTGGGTATGTGCCGCACCAAGGCCGTGCCGATGGCCGACGGCCGCTTTGCGTTGTCGGGCACCAAGATCTTCATCTCCGGCGGCGAACACGACCTGACCGACAACATCGTGCACCTGGTGCTGGCCCGCCTGCCTGACGCGCCCCCCGGCCCCAAGGGCCTGTCGCTGTTCCTGGTGCCCAAGTTCTACGAGGATGGTTCCAGAAGTGCCGTGGTCTGCGAGCGTATCGAGGAAAAAATGGGACTGCACGGCAGCCCCACCTGTGTCATGCGCTTCGACGAGGCCGTCGCCTCGATCGTCGGCGAACCCGGCAAGGGCCTGAACGCCATGTTCGTCATGATGAACGCCGCCCGCCTGCATGTGGGCCTGCAGGGCATCGGTCTGCTCGAAGCGGCCTGGCAAAAGGCCGACGCCTACGCCAAAGAACGCCGTCAGATGCGCGCACCCGGCAGCCATGCGAAAGCAGGTGAAGCCGACTTCATCGAATTGCACCCGGCCATGCGCCGGATTCTCGACACCCAGCGTGCCTGGATCGACGGTGGCCGCGTCGTGGCCTACCGCACCGCACTTGAGCTGGACATTCTCAAGCACCACCCTGAGCCGCAGCGCCGTGAAGCCGCCAGCCGCTGGTGCGCACTGGTGACGCCCGTGCTCAAGGCCGCCTGGACCGACCAGGCCTTTCATGGCGCCAGTGCCTGCCTGCAGGTCTTCGGCGGTCACGGCTATGTGCGCGAATGGGGCATCGAGCAGGTCGTGCGCGACTCGCGCGTGGCCATGATCTACGAAGGCACCAACGAGATCCAGGCCATCGACCTGTTGCTGCGCAAGACCCTGCCCGACGCCGGGGCGGGCCTGCTGGCCCTGCTCGATGACCTGGCCATCGACCTCGGCACCAGCGACGACGCCACCCGGCTTCGGACCGCCCTGGCACGGTTCCGCACCCTGGTCACCGGCCAGCTGTTGCCCAGGGCATCGGCACCCGACGCTCCCCCCGATCTCGCCCACTGGATCGCCGAGGACTTCCTGCGGGTTGTCACGCTGCTGCTCATGGCCTGGTCCTGGTCGCGGGTGGCCAACGCCGACGGCACCGATGACCCTCGGTGGCAGCGGCCCCAGTCCGCGTTCTGGCGCTGGATCTGGCCCGAGCTGGAACTGCGCATGGGCATCATGGCTGAAGCCCTCGCCCGGCCCGCTGCTGCGGCGCAGTGATATCCTGTCCGGCATGCCGTCCACTGCCACATCCCGCCTGAGCCCATCCAGTCGCTCGACGCGTTCCCGCGCCGACACGGTGAGATCCAACGACCAGGCCAGGGCCTCGATGGAAGCCTCCGAGGTACCCGAGCAAGTGGACACGTCCTTCCTTGAGACCCTGCTGGGCTACAACGCCCGCCGCACCGCGCTGGCGGTGATCTCGGTCTTTCTGCAACGCATGGCACCCTACGGCCTGCGGCCGGTCGACTTTTCGGTGGTCAGCGTCATCGCCCACAACCCAGGCGTGACCTCGCGTCAGATTTGCGCCGCGCTGGACATCCTGCCGCCGAATCTGGTGGGCATGATCAAGTCACTGGAAAAGCGCGGCCTGATCGAACGCCGACCCCACCCCACCGACCGGCGCGCCCAGGGTCTGCATCTCACCCCGGAGGGCCAAGTCCTGCAAGCCGAAGCCGAAGCCACGGCATCACAGCTCGAAACCGACGTGGCGCGGCGACTGACCCCGTCGGAACTGCAGACCCTCATCCGCCTGCTGCGCAAGGTCTACCTGCCCTGATCCCTCGCGAACCCGGGCGAGGGTCGGTTGTCAATCGGTGTCGATACCCATGCACCCATGGGTGTGCGCTGAAATCCACACCCTCCACCCTCTTCGCCAATTGCTGCGGTGCACACACTGAATGGCACTGTATTCCTGTGCGCTCCTGTCCTATAGTGGTGACAAAAGGCGAATGCCGACAGGAGACAAACATGAGTGTCAAACCCCATGGCGCCGTGGCCATGAGCGCACTGTTCCACTTGCTGGAGTCTCGCTTTGCGATGCGGGTTCTGTGGGCACTGAGCGATGGGCACCCGCAGACCTTTCGGCTGTTGCAGGACAGCGTGGGCGGCGCAACACCCAACACCCTGAACACGCGCCTGAAAGAACTGCGGGCAGCGCGACTGGTCGAACACGGTGGCGACGGCTACCGCCTCACCGCCCTGGGACACGAGTTCGCTCGCCGCATGCACGACTGGCAACCGACGGCCCAACGGTGGCACCAGCAGACACAACGCGCCAACGCGGCCCGCGTGAATGGCACTGAGCCTGGTGCGAACGCCGTGTCCACCGGACCCGCCGCCTGAATGCCTCTCAGCCTCTCAGCGCTGCTGGCGAACCGGCTCGCCAGCCGGCAGATCAACCTGCACCAGCAAACCCGGCTGGGCGTTGCGCAGCACCAGCCGCCCCCCGTGTGCCTGGGCCACCAGGCGACACAGGTACAGCCCCAGCCCCACTCCGCCAGCGGCACGGGTGCGGGCAGTGTCTGGTCGGTAGAAGGCCTGGGCCAACTGCGCCAGTTGTGCCTCGGGCACACCCGGGCCGTGGTCACGCACCTCGATGCGCACGCCTTGTGCCGTTCGGCTGAGGTGCAGCTCGGGCGGCTGCGCCGCCTCGCCGCCATGGCGCAAGGCGTTGTCGAGCAGGTTGCGCAGCAGCAGGCGCAAGCGGGTGCGGTCTGCGCTGATGGGTGACAGGGCACTGCCTGCTTGAACAAGCACTTCAGCGGCCCGGGGATGCCGGGGAACCAGTTCCTGCACCACCTCGCTCGCCAGCGCCTGCAGATCCACCGGCTCGCGGCTGAGCACCGCGTGCGCACCCGACAGCCGCTCGGATTCCAGCAGGTCACTCACCAGGTTGGCCATCTCCTGCAGGTTGCCCAGCAGGGCCTGGCGCTGGGCAGCGGCTTCGCCCTCCTCGGGCAGCAGCTCGGCGTGCAGGCGGGCCCGGGTGATGGGGCTGCGCAGTTCGTGGCTGATGGCCAGCAGCAGGGCCCGCTTGGCCTCCAGCATCTGGTGGATGTCGTGCCCCATGGTGTTGACCGTGACGGCCAGCTGACCCAGTTCGTCGGGGCGGCTGGGGTGTCGCACCGGAATCGGCTGGCCGAAGTCGCCGGCACCGAAGCGCCGGGCCCCGGCACGGATGTCGTCCAGCGGACGCAGCAGGCGTCGAACATAGAGGTAGGCCCCGAGGGTGATCAGCAACAATGTCACCAGGACCACGCCGAAGTGGCGCTGACGGCGCTCGAATGCGGCTTCGTTCAGACCGAAACGGATCACATGGCCGTCGGCGGTGCGCCGCAGCAACATGCGCTCCCAGTCCTTGTCGCCGCCCCAGCGCTCCTGATCCCAGCCGCGATCGCGTGCCCTTGCGTGTGCGCGCCAGTCGGGCTCCGGATGGGAACGCCACTGCACGACCGGTCCCTCGATGCGCACCGTCAGGGGCAAGCGTTGCGTGAGCGCCTGCGCGCGCTCGACGCTGGGCGGTCCTTCGTCCTGCCCGGCCACATCGGCCGCCAGGCGGTCGATGTAGTCCATGAGCACAGGGCGTGCCGCCTCGCGCCAGCCCAGGGTGAAGGCCCGCTGCGCACCAACGATGAACACACCGGCCAGCGCCAACGCCAGCAGCAGGAAGACCAGCACCATGCGCCGCTTGATCGAGCGCCCGGGCAGCAGGCGCGCCAGCAGACCGACCGCAGTGGTCTTGCCGCCCGTCATGGCTGTGCCCGTCGCAGCGCCAGCGAGTAGCCGGCGTTGCGCAGGGTCTTGATGCAGTCCAGCGGTTCGAGCTTCTTGCGCAGGCGGCTGACCACGATGTCGACCGCACGCGTGTACAGGTCGGCCTCGTGGCCCCGCAGGCGGTTGAGGATGTCGTCGCGGCTGAACACACGGCCCGGTTCACGCGCCAGCAGCAGGAGCAGTTCAAACTCGGTGCCGGTCAGCTCGACCTCCTCGCCCTGGCGCTGCACACTGCGCCGGGCCGGGTCGATGACCAGGCCCTCGAAGCTCAACACGCCCGGATCTGGCAGTGCGGCGGCGACGCCGGTGCGCACGCTGCCGTTGCGCCGACGCAGCAGGGTCTGCACCCGGGCCACCAGCTCGCGCGGCTCGAACGGCTTGGGCAGGTAGTCGTCGGCGCCCAGCTCCAGCCCCACCACCCGGTCCATCACGTCTCCGCGGGCCGTCAGCATGACGATGGGGATGTCGTTGTCCTTGCGGATGGTGCGGCACAGCTCGAAGCCATCCATCTCGGGCAGCATGACATCGAGAATGGCCACATCGAAGCCGCCTTCGCGCAGCCGCAGCAGCCCCTCGCTGGGGCGCGTGGCCTGCACCAGGTCCAGCTCGTAGCGCCGGAAATAGGTGGCCAGCGGCGGGCCAAGCTGGTCGTCGTCGTCGATGAGCAGAATCCGGGGCATGGGCGGATTGTCACACCGGTGTGGCGCAGGCCATGCCGCGGTGCCGGATGACCAGCCGCCGCAGCCGGTGCTGGTCGGCCCTGGGCAGCTGGTCGAACCGGTCGGCGGCTTCCAGCAAATCCGGCAGGACCGGCAGGCTCTCGACCGGCTGGCGTCGATGGGCCAGGGCCCACAAGCCCAGCGCATGCGCCCGGTCGAAGCGCGGGCCCCACACCATGGCCAGCAGTTCTTCGTGGGGTTCGTCGCAGGCTGCGAGCAGGCAGGTCCCGTGTCTGCGGGCCGCCTGGGTCAGGAGACGTCGTGATGGGTCGGCGGTTGCCATGGTGTTCTCGCTGGCGAAAACGAACCTGGAAGCCACCTCAGCCCCGGCGCCAGCCACGGCGCTTGTCCATGAGTTCCCGCACCTGCGTCTGCTGGGCCGGGCTCAGGCTGTCGTAGAAATTGGCCATGGCCTCGATGATCTTGGGCGAGCTGCCCTGTACGGCCTGGGTTTTCTGCTCCATCAGCTGCTGGGCCCGGCTGCGGTCGAACCTGTCGCCGGCGATCAGCGCCTTGAACTCTTCTCGGGGCTGGGCGCTGTCGCCCTTGATCGCCTTGCGGGCTGCAAGCACCTCGTCGGCCAGCAGGCCCAGCTTCTGCTTCTGTTCGGCATTGAGTTCGAGCTTGCTGCTGACGCGCTCGATGGCCTTGCCACGCATTTCGGTGACGCGCTCTTCGCTCCAGCCGCCGTGGCGGTGTTCGCCGCGGTGGCCACAGGCACTCAGGGCGCCGAGGACAAGGGTGGCGCCGGTGAGGGCCATCAGGGTGCGCTTGATCCAGGGTTTCATGACGGTGTTCCTTTCGGGAAACGGTTGAACATGACCGTCATGGTGCCGGCGCCCTGCCCTGCGGTGTTTGCAGGACGGTCGCGGTTTTTTTCGGATTGTTTCAGCCGCGCAGCGGCAGGGCGGCACCAATGGCCACAAAAATGCCGCCGCAGGTCTGGTTGAAGCGCTTGCCAACCCGCTGCAGCCAGGGCCGCACCCGGAACGACAGGCTGGCAATCAGCCATTCGGTGAGGATCTCCACCAGGGCGAAAGTCAGGGCCATCACCACGAACTGCTGGAACAGGCTGCGCGCCGGGTCGATGAACTGCGGCAGAAAAGCGGCAAAGAACAGCAGCGCCTTGGGGTTGGTCACCGCCGAGAGCAGTCCCTGACGGAACAGCGAGGCGTTGCTGCGTTGCCCGGCCGCGGCGTTCAGACTGACGCCCACCGGTGGTGAGCGCCAGACCTGGATGCCCAGCCACACCAGATAAGCCCCACCCAGCCATTTGAGCACGGTCAGCCAGAGCACGGACGTCTTGAGCAGGGCGCCGATACCGAACATGGACAGGGCAATGACCGACACGAAGCCCAGCGCCCCACCAAAAATGGTGAACAGCGTTCGCCGGCGCCCGTGCAGCGCGCCATGGGTCAGCGCCAGCAGGCCGTTCGGGCCCGGCGAGAGCGAAAGGCCGATGGCGGCCACGAGATAGATCAGCCAGGTGTCGAGTGCCATGGAAGGGTTTCGGTGAAGCGAGGCCAGCCACCACGCAAACCGTCAGAATACCTCGGTATCGACCTCGCGGTTGGCCTGGTCGTTGTAGCGGTCGCCGTGCACCGTGTGCTGGTTGATCAGGGCGTTCAGGCGAGCCAGCACATCGGCCGACAGCTTCACATCGGCGGCGCCCAGGTCGTCTTGCAGATGCTCGACGCTGCGCGTGCCGGGGATGGGCAGGATATCGTCGCCCTGGTGCAGCAGCCAGGCGATGGCAAGTTGAGACGGGGTGCAGCCGACCTCGGCCACGATGGCGTTGTAGGCCGGCAGCAAGGCCGCGTTTTTCGCGTAGTTCTCGGGCGAGAAGCGCGGCATGCTCCGGCGGATGTCCTTGGCGTCCAGCGTGGTCACGTCCATCGGGCCGCAGAGAAAGCCGCGGGCCACCGGGCTGAATGCCACAAAGCTCACGCCGAGCTCGCGGCAGGCCTGCAGCACAGCGATCTCGGGGTTGCGGGTCCAGAGCGAATACTCGGTCTGCAGCGCGGCGATGGGGTGCACCGCGTGCGCCTTGCGCAAGGTGCCGGCCGACACCTCGGACAGGCCGATGCTGCGGATCTTGCCCGCGCGCACCAGGTCGGCCAGGGCGCCCACGCTGTCCTCGATGGGTACCTGCTTGTCCCAGCGGTGCAGGTAGTACAGGTCGATGACCTCGGTCTGCAGGCGCTGCAGGGCTTCATCGCAGGTGGCCTTGAGGGTGGCCGGTCGGCCATCGATCACGCGCACCTTGACGCCCTGCTCGTTGGGCACACCGGTCATGCCGCACTTGCTGGCCAGGGTGAACTTCGAGCGGTGTTTCGACAGGAACCTGCCGACCAGGGTTTCGCTGACGCCAAAGCCGTAAAGGGCGGCGGTGTCGAAATGGGTGACACCCGCGTCCAGCGCGGCCAGCAGCAGGCGCTCCGCTTCGGCCTCCGACGCGGGCGCGCCGTAGGCGTGGCAGATGTTCATGCAGCCCAGGCCGATGGCGCTGACGCTGAAGGGTCCGAGTTGGCGTTGTTGCATGCGGTCTCTCCTGAAACGACAAAGGCCCCAGCCGGTGGCTTGGGGCCGCTGGAACGGATGATAGGCACTCAGGCGTTCAGCTGCTGCTCAAGGTCATTGAGCACCTGGTAGCACGGCAGCACCTGGGCCACACTGGCGTTGGGTTCGCGACCTTCCTTGATGGCGGCAAAGAACTCGCGGTCCTGCAGCTCGATGCCGTTCATGGACACGTCCACCTTCGACACGTCGATTTTTTCGTCCTTGCCGTTGAACAGGTCGTCGTAGCGCGCGATGTAGGTCGCGGTGTCGCCGATGTAGCGGAAGAAGGTGCCGAGCGGGCCGTCGTTGTTGAAGGACAGGCTCAGCGTGCAGATGGCACCGTTGGCGGCCTTGAGCTGGATGCTCATGTCCATGGCAATGCCGAGGTTCGGATGGATCGGTCCCTGGATGGCGTTGGCCTTCACGATCGGGCTGCCGCACTGGTAGGCGAACAGGTCCACCGTGTGGGCGGCGTGGTGCCACAGCAGGTGGTCGGTCCAGCTGCGCGGTTGACCCAGCGCGTTCATGTTGGTGCGGCGGAAGAAGTAGGTCTGCACATCCATCTGCTGGATGTTGAACTCGCCAGCCTGGATCTTCTGGTGGACGAACTGGTGGCTGGGGTTGAAACGGCGGGTGTGGCCGCACATGGCCACCAGACCGGTCTGCTTCTGCAGCGCCACCACCTCTTCGCCTTCGGCCAGGATGTCGCACAGAGGAATCTCCACCTGCACATGCTTGCCAGCCTCCAGGCAGGCCTTGGACTGGGCGGCGTGCATTTGCGTGGGTGTGCAGAGGATGACGGCGTCCACCTCCTTGATGGCCAGGCTGTCGGCCAGATCGGTGGTCACGTGCCGGATGCCGTACTTGTCGGCCACTTCCTGGGTCTTGGCCAGGTCCCGGCTGATCAGCGACACAACCTCGACATCGGGGATGTTCTTGATGCCGTCCAGGTGCTTGATGCCGAAGGCGCCGGCACCGGCGAGAGCGACTTTGATGGTCATGATGGGATTCCTTTATGCGTTCTCAAGGATCAGGTGCCCGACCGCCGTGTTGGACGCGGGCACATGGTAGAAGCGGTGTTTGACGGTGGGAAGCGGTCCCGTGACCTTGCCGTCGTTGACGTCGGCCATGGCGCCTCGGGCGATCAGCCACATGACCAGCTCGATGCCCTCGCTGCCGGCTTCGCGCACATAGTCGATGTGGGGCGTGTTGGCGCAGCCCACCGGGTCACTGATCATCTGGTCGAGCCAGGCGTTGTCCCATTCGCGGTTGATCAGACCGGCGCGCGCGCCCTGCAGCTGGTGGCTCATGCCGCCCGTGCCCCAGATGTGCACGTTCAGGTCTTCGTCAAAGCTTTCCACCGCCTTGCGGATGGCCTGGCCCAGCGCGAAGCAGCGCCTGCCCGAAGGCACCGGGTACTGCACCACGTTGACCGCAAAAGGAATCACCGGGCAGGGCCAGGCGTCCTTCTTCGGGTCGAGCTCGCCACACATCAGCGACAGCGGCACGGTCAGGCCGTGGTCCACGTCCATCCTGTTGACGATGGTGAGGTCGAAGTCCTGCTGGATCACGCTCTGTGCGATGTGCGAGGCCAGGTCCGGGTGGCCGATCACCTTGGGCACCGGACGCGGGCCCCAGCCCTCGTCGGCCGGCTGGAATTCGGCCGCGGTGCCGATGGCGAAGGTCGGGATCATCTCCAGGCTGAAGGCCGTGGCGTGGTCGTTGTAGACGAGGAAAATGACGTCGGGCTTGTTGTCCTTCATCCACTGCCTGGAGTACTCGTAACCCGCAAACACGGGCTTCCAGTAGTCTTCCTGCGTCTTGTGCAGGTCCATGGCCGCGCCGATGGCGGGCACGTGCGAGGTGAAAACGGATGCGGTGATCTTGGCCAATTGATTGCTCCTGTTCGGGTTAACCGACATGCTGGACATGACGTGCCAGGATGCCGTGGGTCCGGGTTTCCCGGCCCGCTGGCATCGCCCCCTTGAGGGGGTCGCGCCAAGCGCGGCAGGGGTGGGTCATCTCTTGCCCTGGGGTTGCCGGTGGGGTTGTGCGTCACCGTCTTCGCCGAGGTAGCGGTTGCCTTCGACGCTGCGACCGCCACTGATCATCATGTTGCGGTATTCCTCTTCGGTCATGCCGGTCATGGACCCAGCCATCTGCTGGAAACTCTTGCCGTCGGTGGCGCCGATCTTGGCCAGGAAGTAGATGTTGCCGCCGGTGCGCATGCACCAGTTGAGGTCGCGCGCCAGCACAGCTTGCTTCTGCTCTTCGGTCATCGGCCATTCGTCGAGGTAGGCGCGTTCATCGGCCTTGAACCGGTCCCGGTTTTCGGCCTTCATCAGGCTCATGCAGAACTGGTTGAGCCAGTAGCCTTTGCGCGACTGCTCGGCGTCGAAGATGATGGTACCGGGCACGTCTTTGTAGGGTTTGTCGAGAGCCATGTCAGACCTCCTCGGGCCAGTAGAGACGCATTGGGTTGTCGACGAGCAACTTCTTCTGAAGATCTGTGGTCGGCGCGATCTGCGGGATGAAGTCCACCAGCAGACCGTCGTCGGGCATGTGGTCCTTCAGGTTCGGGTGCGGCCAGTCGGTGCCCCAGAGCACGCGGTCGGGGAATTCCTCCACCACCCGGCGGGCGAACGGCACCACGTCCTGGTAGGCCGCCTGCTCGCCGCCCAGCGCCTTCGGGCCGGTGACCGACAGCCGCTCGGGGCAGCTGACCTTGCTCCACACGTTGGGGTGCTCGCGCATGAATTTGAGGAACAGCGCGAACTCCGGCCCGTCAATGGGCTTGCTCACGTCGGGGCGACCCATGTGATCCACCACCACCGTGGTCGGCAGTGCGGTGAAGAAGTCCCACAGTTCGGGCAGGTCCACCGCCTCGAAGTAGATCACCACATGCCAGCCGAGCTTGCTGATGCGGCTCGCGATCTCCATCAACTCGTCCTTGGGCGTGAAGTCCACCAGGCGCTTGACGAAGTTGAAGCGCACGCCGCGCACACCGGCCGCGTGCAGCTGCTGCAGCTCTTCATCGGTGACCGAGCGCCTGACGGTGGCCACGCCGCGCGCCTTGCCGCCGCTGGCCAGGCAGGCATCGACCATGGCGCGGTTATCGGCCCCGTGGCAGGTGGCCTGCACGATCACGTTGCGGGCAAAGCCCAGGTGGTCGCGCAAGGCAAACAGCTCGTGCTTGCTGGCGTCGCAGGGCGTGTACTTGCGCTCGGGTGCATAGGGGAATTCACCCCCCGGACCGAACACGTGGCAATGCGCGTCCACCGCACCTGCGGGCAACTGGAACTTCGGCTTGGACGGACCGGTGTACCAATCGAGCCAGCCGGTGGTTTTGGTGAAGTCACCTGATGTGGGTTTGCTCATGCAGCCTCTCAATCGATATAGCGCAGGCCAGCGGCGGCCAGGGGCTCACGCATCTTGTACATGTCCAACCCCAGCACGCCGCTGGCCAGCTTCTCGCGCTTCTCACCCTCGAAACTCTCGCGCTTGATGGCCGCAGCCAGCGTCTCGGCCGCGCGCGCGGCCGGCACACACACCACCCCATCGTCGTCGGCCACGATCACGTCACCCGGCGTCACATAGGCACCGGCGCAGACGATGGGGATGTTCACCGAACCCAGCGTCGCCTTGATCGTGCCCTTGGACGAGATGTAGCGGCTCCAGACCGGGAAGCTCATCTCCTTGAGCGTCTTCACATCCCGCACACCGGCCTCGATGATCAGCGCGCGCGCGCCGCGGGCCTGGAACGACGTTGCGAGCAGATCACCGAAGTAACCGTCGCTGCACTCGGCGGTGACGGTGGCCACCACGACGTCGCCGGGCTGAATCTGCTCAGCCGCCACATGCATCATCCAGTTGTCGCCGGGTTGCAGCAGCACGGTCACCGCCGTGCCCGAGACCTGCACGCCAGTCTGGATCGGCCGCATGTAGGGTTTCATCAGGCCGACTCGGCCCATGGCTTCGTGCACCGTGGCCGAGCCCAGCGCGGCCAGGCCGTCGGCGGCTGCGCGATCGGCGCGGCGGATGTTGCGGTAGACAACGCCCAGTTCGTACATGTTGTTTTCTCCGTTGTTGAAAGCCCTGCGGTGTGCGCGCGTTTTGCTTCGTGTCCCCCACCCACTTCGCGGGCTCCTCCTTGACCTACGCAAAACGCACACCCACCACAGGCCTTGGTGGTCTGCCTTGAACTTATCTTCCTTGCAATTTCAGGCGCGCATCCAGGCGCGGGAACACGCGGCGGGCGTTGCCTTCGTAGACCTGGTAGCGCTGCTCGTCGGTCAGGTTGCCGGTGGCCTGCACATAGCGCTTGGTGTCGTCGTAGTAGTTGCCGGTCTCGGGGTCGATGCCGCGCACAGCGCCGATCATCTCGGACGCAAACAGGATGTTGCCCACCGGGATCACCTTGGTCAGCAGGTCGATGCCCGGCTGGTGGTAGACGCAGGTGTCGAAGAACACGTTGTTCAGCAGGTGGTCCTGCAGCAGCGGCTTCTTCATCTCCTGCGCCAGCCCTCGGTAGCGGCCCCAGTGGTAGGGCGCGGCGCCGCCGCCGTGCGGGATGATGAATTTGAGTGTCGGGAAGTCCTTGAACAGGTCGCCCTGGATCAGCTGCATGATGGCCGTGGTGTCGGCGTTGATGTAGTGCGCGCCGGTGGTGTGGAAGCAGGCGTTGCAGCTGGTGCTGACATGGATCATCGCGGGGATGTCGTGCTCCACCATCTTCTCGTAGATGGGGTACCAGTGGCGGTCGGTCAGTGGCGGGCTGTTCCAGTGCCCGCCCGAGGGATCGGGGTTCAGGTTGATGCCGACGTTGCCGTATTCCTTGACGCATTTCTCCAGCTCTGGAATGCAGGTGGCGGGGTCGACGCCGGGTGACTGCGGCAGCATCGCGGCCGGCACGAAGTGGTCGGGGAACAACTGGCTCACGCGGTAGCAAAGCTCGTTGCAGATGGCCGCCCAGGTGGACGACACATTGAAGTCGCCGATGTGGTGGGCCATGAAGCTGGCGCGCGGGCTGAAGATGGTGATGTCGGAGCCGCGCTCCTTCATCAGCCTGAGCTGGTTGGTCTCGATCGACTCGCGCAGTTCGTCGTCGCTGATCTTCAGGTCAGCCACTTTGGGCATGACCGCCGGATCCTTGATGCCAGCAATCTGCTGGTTGCGCCAGGTCTCCAGGGCCTTGGGGGCCGTGGTGTAGTGGCCATGGCAATCGATGATGAGAGGCTGTTGCAGGCTCATGCGGGGCTCCGTTGTCGGGGTGCGATCGGCTTGGGTTGTGTGGGTGGGTCAGGCGGGCTCCATGCCCTGCCGTTGCTTGGCTTCGCTGCACTCGGGCGAAGCCATGAAGTCGATGAAGGCCCGGGTGGCCGCCTGCCGCGCCGGGTCGGTGCAGGTGGCGCAGACCGCGGCGCTGAAGGTGGTCACGATGGCCACCTCGGGTGGCATGGGGCCGACAATGGTGATGCCCGGCACGTGCAGCAACTCGCTGAGCTGCTGGAAGCCCAGGTCCACCTCGCCGCGGGCCACCAGGCTGGCCACGGGCACGCCGGCCGGTGCCTGCACCAGGCGGTCGGCGAGCTCATCGGCCAGGCCCCAGCTGGTGAACAGCTGCTGCAGGGCCACCCCGCTGGGGCCGGTCGAAAACCCGATGCGTCCGCCCGCCTGGACGGCCTGCCTCAGGGCTTGCTCGGTCGCGATGTCGGGCAAGGCCTGACCCGCCCCCACCGCAATGGACACACCCGAATGCACCAGGTCGACACGGCTGCCCGACTGGAGCTTGCCGGCAATCATGAGCCGGTCGATGGCATCTGAGGCCAGCACCACCAGGTCAAAGGCTTCATCGGCCATGACACGGCGCGCGGCGTCGACCCCGCCGACCGACTCGATGCCGACAGGCAGGCCCCGGCCGGTCCACGCCTGGACGAGATCGGCCAGCAGCTGGCGCGTGGCCATGGACGAAATGCCGCGCAGGGCGTCCTGCCCGGAAGGTACAGCGGTGGGGGCATCGGGCGTCATGGGTGCATTGTCGCCAGACCACTTCAGTTCACAAGAGGAATACCGTACTATTAGCCATTTGTTTTTGCTATATCTGACGTCCGGGCACATGGACCTGAAACAGCTGGAGTATTTCGTTCGTGTGGCCGAGCTGGGCAGCTTCACCCGCGCCGCCCTGGCCCTCGACGTGGCCCAGCCGGCCCTCTCTCGGCAGGTGCGCCTGCTTGAGGTGGAGCTGCGCCAGAACCTGCTGGTGCGCAATGGCCGCGGCGCAGTCCCGACCGAAGCTGGCCGCCTGCTGCTGGAGCATGGGCGCGGCATCCTGCACCAGGTCGAACGCGCCCGCGAAGAGCTGGGTCGGGTGCGCGGCGCTCTGGCCGGGCGGGTCGCCATCGGCCTGCCGCCCAGCGTAGCCCGGGTGCTCACCGTGCCTCTGACTCGGGCCTTCCGGCAGCACCTGCCGGAGGCCAGCCTGTCGATCAGCGAAGGCCTGTCGGTCACCATGATCGACTGGTTGCGCACCGGTCGGCTGGACATTGCGGTGCTCTACAACGCCCCGCCAAGCGACGAAATCGAAGCCACGCCGCTTGAAGACGAGGAGCTGCTGCTGGTGCAGGTCCGCCCGGCCGGACTGGCCGAAGAACCGCCCCCTGGGCCGGTGGCCCTGGCCGAGGTGGCGACACTGCCGCTGGTCATCCCCAGCCGACCCAACGCGGTGCGCATGCTGGTGGAGGCCGAGATGGCCAACATCGGCCAGCGCCCGAGCGTGGCGCTGGAGATCGATGGCGTATCGGCCATTCTGGACCTGGTGGCCGACGGGGTCGGGGTCGCCTTGCTGTCGCGCAACGCGGTCGAGAGCTCGGTGCGACCCTCGGCCTACCAGACGCGTGCGGTCGTCGACCCGGTGCTGCGCACCCGGCTGAGCACCGCCACCAGTTCGCTGCGGCCGACCACACTCACCCAGCAAAGCGCCATCGGGCTGATTCGCGAGACCTGGCTGTCGATCGGGCCCCGACCCCGGACCGCCTGACCGGACATCCGCTCAGCCCAGCCAGCCCGGGCTTGCGCGCATCAACCACAGAACGGCGCTGAGGGTGAAGAACGAAGCGGTGGTGGTGGCAAACAGCGCCGCGGCCGCCCAGCGTTCCTGACCGTGCCTGTGCGCCAGGATGGCATAGATACCGAGCATGGGCATGGCCGCAGACAAGACGGCCGCCACGCGCAACTCGCCCTCGGGCACCGGCAGGCCCAGCGCGGCAAAGACCGTCACCGCCAGCCAGACGGCGGCCGGGTGCCACATCAGCTTGCCTGCCGCAATGAAGGCCAGCTTCCCGCGCATGCCCTTCACTTCCAGACCCACCAGATTGCCGCCGATGATGAACAGGGCCAGCCCGCCTGCGCCGGCAGAGAACAGCGTGACGGTCCGGTCCAGTGTGGCCGGCAGCGACCAGCCTGAGAGCGCCACCAAAAAACCCAGCACGATGCCGATGATCATGGGGTTGCGCCCCAGTCGCTCCAGCGTTTGCCGCAGCACCTGGGCCAGGGTCGGCCGCACGCCCTGGTGTGCCCCGGCGTCAGCCAGCGCAAACAGCAGCGGCAACTTGAGCAGGTTCTCCACGATCAGGTTGAGCGCCAGAATGACGCCGGCCAGCGGCCCGAACAGCAGCAGCATCACCGGGTAGCCAATGTAGCCACTGTTTGAACACGTCATGCCCATGGCCACGTAGGCACTCTCGGTGAGCGGGCGTCCGCGCAGCTTCCACCACCACAACAGTCCGCCGGCCAGCACCAGCAGCGAACCGCCGGCATAGACCAGCAGGTAGCCCGGCCGCAACACATCGGCCAGCGGCCGCGATGCCAGCGAATGGAACAGCAAGGCGGGCAGCGCCACCTGCAGGACGAACTTGCCCAGCACCCGCATGTCGTCGCGGCTGAAAATGCCCCAGCGCACACACACAAAGCCGACCGCCATGCACAGGTAAATCGGGCCGGTGATGGCCAGGATGTCCAGCATGGGCAGCAGACTCAGGCGGCCGGATCGTTGGCGGTCGGGTCGTTGGCCGCCGGCCGTGCCGCCAGCAAGGCATCGGCATAGGCCTGCCAGGCGGACGCGACCCCGAGCGCACGGAATTGGCCCGCCCGCGCCTGGCCGGCCATCCAGTCGTGCTTCTCGGCGATGGCGGCGGACATGAAGGGCTCAAACCCGGCCTCGCGCACGGTGTTGGCCACCTCCCGCATTTCTTCGGCGCGGCGTCGGCCGTGCTGGGCCACCCGGCTGAAAAAGTAAGTCCCCTGCTTGGTCCAGTCAATGCCTGGAAAGGTCTCCTGCAGGGTCGCGATCATGGCGTCTTCGACGCCGTAATGGCGGGCTGTGGTGTAGCTCTCGATCACCAGGGCCTCCAGGCCCTTGATCATGACGCTGCGGCACATTTTGGTGGCCGAGGCCACGCCCAGCCGGTCGCTGGCCAGCTGGGCCACCATGCCCAGCGCCTGCAGCACGGGGAGCAGCGGGTCGGCATGGGCGCCCCCGACCAGCATGGGCACGCGGATGCCGTGGGGTGGCACCGAGGTCATGACCCCTGCTTCGACGTAGCGGCCACCCGCAGCGTCAATGCAGGCCGCTGCCCGCTGTTTGGTGCCGGGCGATGCCGAGTTGAGGTCCAGGAAGAAACAGCCCGGCGTGAGGTGCGGCGCAACGGCCTCGGCCACCGCCAGCGTGTTCGATGCCGTCACGGCAGAGATCACCAGATCCGACGCGGCCGCCAGGCTGGCCACGCCATCGCAGGCACGGACACCGGCCTGCGCGGCGTGGGCCAGGGCCTCGCCTCGCAAGGCCGGGTCGGCGAACTTCAGGTCCCAGGCCAACACACAGGTCACCTTGGGCTTCAAGGCCGCGGCAAAAATGCGACCCACCTCGCCATACCCGACCAGTCCGACCCGCAGGTTCTTCGTATCCAGACCCATGCGCTGTGCTCCTCTATCGGCGTTCGATGCCGGCACGCTCGATCACCTCGCTCCAGCGCCGGATGTCGCTGGCCAGCAAGTCGGCGGCCTGGTCGGGTGAACTGCCCGCGGCATCCACATTGAGATCGGCCAGTTTGCGACGGACCTCGGGCTGCGTCAGCGCGGCGTTGATTTCGCGGTTGAGCCGCTCAACGGTGTCCGCTGGCGTGCGCGACGGGGCGGCCAGTGCGTTCCACGACGAAGCGACAAAACTGCCCAGCCCCTGTTCGGCGGCGGTCGGCACATCGGGCAAGGAGGTGGCACGCCGCTGCCCGGTCACGGCCAGCGCCCGCAGGGCACCGGCCCTGATCTGTGGCAATGCGGGCCCCAGTATCTCGACGGCGGCATCCACCTGCTGGCCACGCAAGGCGGCCACCAGGGCCGGTGTGCCGTTGAAAGGCACGATCTGCACATCCACCGCAGCGCTCGACTTGAACAGCTCGGCCGCCAGGTTCTGCGTGCTGCCTACACTGATGCTGCCCACATTGAGTCTGCCGGGGTTGGCGCGGGCATGAGACACCAGATCACCCAGGGTCTTGAACGGTGACTCGGTCGGCACCAGCACCGCCATGTCGAAGGTGCCCAGGGTCGAGATCGGTGTGAAGTCCTTCACCGTGTCGAACGGCAGGCTGCGGAACAGGCCGGCGGTGACCGCCGTGCCGTTGGACATCAGAAACAGGGTGTGGCCGTCGGGTTCGGCCCGCACCACCGCCTCGGCCGCGACCACGCCACCGGCGCCGGGTCGGTTGTCGATCACCACGGGCTGGCCCAGTTGCGCGCTCAGTTGCTGGGCGACCGCCCGGGCCGTCAGATCACCGACGCCACCGGCTGCAAAGGGAACCACGATGCGCAGACCGCGGGCCGGAAAAGCCTGCGCCAGTGCAGGCCAGGGCCAGGCACAGGCAGCGGCGGCAGATGCCAGCCCGACCAGCACCACGCGCCGGCGCCCCGCGAAGAAGGCTTTGTCCATGAAACGCTCCTCACTGTTGCAAACGCCCAATGTAGCCGGCAGAAAAAAGGCCTGCAAACGCGCGCAGGCCTCTTTCTGTCAGAAACGACACCCGATACCTGTGCGCTGTTCAGAGCCTCAGCACGAACAGAACGATGCCAGGGAACATCAACAGAATGCCGGTGCGGATCAGGTCGCTGGCGACGAAGGGCATGACCGCTTTGTAGGTGTGCGTGATGGGCGTGTCCTTGGACAGCGAATTGATCACGAAAAGGTTCATGCCCACCGGTGGCGTGATGAGCCCCACCTCCACCACGATCAGCACCAGGATACCGAACCAGATCGCCAGCTCCTCGGGCGAGAGGCCGAAATCGAGCACCGAGACGATAGGAAAAAACACCGGGATGGTCAGCAGAATCATGGACAGCGAATCCATGAAGCAGCCCAGAATCACGTACAGCACGAGAATCGCCACCAGGACCATGATGGGGTTCACATCCCAGCTGCCCACGATGTTGGCCGCTTCCTGAGGCAGCTGCGACAGCGCCAGAAAGGTGTTGTATACCCCGGCGCCGAGCACGATCATGTAGATCATGCCGGTGGCCGCTGCCGTGCCCAGAATGGCCCCCAACAGCGTCTTTCGGTTCAGACCCCCACTGAACCAGGCCGCCAAGCCCGTGCCGAAGGCACCCACGGCAGCCCCCTCGGTGGGCGTGAAGACACCGGTGTAGATACCACCGACCACCGCCAGAAAAATCACCAGCACCGGCCACACCTTGGCGGTGGCCAGCAGGCGTTCTTTCATGGGCATCGGGGGCATGGAGCCCATTTCATGGGGCTTGAGGCGGGCGTAGATGGCTATCACGATCATGTAGCCAAGCGCCGCCAGCAGGCCCGGCACGAAGGCGGCCAAGAACAGCTTGGCGATGTTCTGCTCGGTCAGGATGGCGTAGATCACCAGCACCACCGAAGGTGGAATCAGGATGCCCAGGGTGCCGCCCGCCGCCAGACAGGCGGTGGAGATGCCCCCCGCATAACCGGCTCGCTTGAGTTCGGGCAAGGCCACCTGGCCCATGGTGGCGGCGGTGGCCAGCGAGGAACCGCAGATCGCGCCAAAGCCGGCACAGGCACCGACGGCCGCCATGGCCACGCCACCCTTGCGGTGCCCGATCCAGGCCTCGGCGGCCTTGAACAGGGCCTGGGACAGCCCCCCCAGCGCCGCGAACTGCCCCATCAGCAGGAAGAGGGGAATCACCGACAAGGAGTAGTTTGAGAAGGTGCTGTAGGTGACCTGCTTGAGCTGGTTCAGGATGGGCATGTAGCTGCCATAGACCATCCATGCACCACCCAGACCGCAGACCAGCATGGCCAGCCCGATCGGGATACGGACAAAGATCAGCAGCAGCAGGATCGGGAAGGACCAGAGGGCCAGTTCAATATTGCTCATGTCTCAGTGCCCCGCGCTGCCGTCAACAGCCCAGCCTTCGGGTTCGGAAAAAATGCCCAGCTGCGTCAAGGTGCGGGCGATATAACAGAGGCAGCCAACCACCGCCCCGACAAAGCACAGGGCGTAAGCCCACCAGACGGGCATCAGCAAGATGAACGTCGTCTCCATGTATTCCTTCTTCTCCAGCATGCCTTCCCACAGCCGCCAGGTCAGGATCAGCCAGACGACCAGCATCAACACGTCACTCAGAATGTTGATGAGGCGCCTGAACCAGCCCGGCGCATGCATGTACAGCAGATCCACCGTGGCATGGCTGCCGCGCACGTAGCACCAGGGCAGAAAAAAGAACACGGCAATGCCGATGCCCATTTCCACCAGCTCGAAATCGCCCGGCACGGGCTTGAAACCGAAATCGATCAAGGCCCGGCCGGCTACGCTGACCACCACCATGAGGGTCAAAGCCACCAACAGGATGCCGCCGAGGATGGCGGTCCACTTCGAGAGTCGGTAAACAAAAGAAATCATCGGCTTTCCGCTGGTGTGTGGGTGTCTCGTATGGTGTCTTCAGCGTGCCCTGGCAGGGCGTTCATGAAAAGGGCGGGCCGCGCGACTATAAACCAGAGTTTCGTTTGGATAAATTCGTTTCACCAAAAGAAACCGCCATGGGCCGCAGCGACCCGAGGCATCACTTGGCGTGCTTGGCAATCAGTGCCTGAGCTTCCTTGATCAGGGTCGTCCCGTCGATGCTCTTGCCAGCCATTTCTTTCACCCAGTCGGCCTCGACCGCGGCCGCTGTGCGCCGCCAGCGCTGGGTCTCCGCCATGTCCAGGGCCACGATGTTGTTGCCGGCGTTCACCGCCAGTTCACGCCCCAGTTTGTCGCCTTCATCCATGGCGCGGCCGAACAGGGCGGCGACTTCGATTCCCGAGTTGTTGTCGATTACCTTCTTCAGGTCATCGGGCAACTTGTTGTAGGCGGCTCGGTTCATCGAGAAGGCAAAGGTCTGGGTGTAGAGCCCCGCTGTGCCGGCAAAGGTGGTGTGGTTCTTCACCAGTTCGTGCACCTTCAGCGGAGGCGCCACTTCCCAGGGAATGGTGGTGCCGTCGAGCACGCCTTTCGACAATGCTTCAGTGACGGCCGGCACCGGCATGCCCACCGGCGTGGCCCCCAGCTTGGTGAGCATGTTGTTGATGATGCGAGAGCCGCCACGGATCTTCATGCCGCGCAGACTCTCCAGGCCGGTCACCGGCTGTTTGGTGTGGAAAAGCCCCGGACCATGGGTGTGCACAGCAATCAGCTTGACCTCGCGAAACTCGTCGGCAGCAAATTTTTCGACGTACTCCTGAATGGCCTTTGAAGACTGTTCGGCACTGCCACTCATGAAGGGCAGCTCGAACACCTCTGTCTTGGGAAAGCGACCGGGCGTGTAACCCAACACGGTCCAGGTGATGTCGACCACACCATCGCGCGCCTGGTCAAACAGCTGCGGAGGCGCGCCACCGAGCTGCATGGCGTGAAACAGCTGCACCTTGATTCGGCCACCCGAGTCAGCCTCCACCTTCTGAGCCCAGGGCGCGATGGCTTTGGCCGGAATCGTGGCCTGCGAAGGCAGCATCTGATGCAGCCGCAAGGTGAAAGTCTGCTGGGCATGAACGGCCCCGGCTGCCAGCAAGGCAGCGAGGGCAACGAGAGAGCGACGGCTGATCGGGGTCATGGCAGGTCTCCTGTCTGGATGGTGGGCTGGCTCGCGTCCTGTCGGACAGCGCCACCATGACTGTGCTTCTTCAGGGCGCCGATGAATAGGCGTCTGATGCACTTTCAGCTATAACACGACAGCATGAAGTGGGCACGAGGTCACAGTAATTGATGAGTTTGCTCATTAATTACACGAAAATCAAGGCGTCGAGTGTCCACGGGTTTCCTTGGACGTCGACGCCGAGCTGGGCCCGATGGCCGCGCCATCGGGCCAGTCAGGTCACTTCTTCTCGTGCTCGGCGATGAGTGCCTTGGCCTCGGCCAGCAGCTTGGCTCCATCGATACCCCGGCGCTGCATCTCGGCGATCCAGTCCGCCTCCACCGCTGCGGCCGTCTCCCTCCAGCGACGGGTCTCGGTCTCGTTCAGCGCCACGATGTTGTTGCCCGCCTGCTCGGCCAGCTGACGGCCACGGATGTCGCCCTCGTCCTGCGTGCGGGCAAACATGGCTCCCATCTCGGGACCGGAGTTGTTGTCGATGACCTTTTTGAGGTCCGCCGGCAGGCGGTTGTAGGCCGTCTTGTTCATCGCCACAACAAAGGTGGTCACGTACAGCGCACGGTCACCCGCGAAGGTGGTGTGGTTCTTGACCAGTTCCTGCACCTTCAGGGCCGGCGCCACCTCCCAGGGAATGGTGGTGCCGTCCAGCACCCCTTTGGACAGGGCCTCGGTCACCGCCGGCACGGGCATGCCCACCGGGGTGGCACCCAGCTTGGTCAGCATGTTGTTGACAATGCGGGTGCCTCCGCGAATTTTCATGCCACGCAGGCTCTCCAGTCCGGTCACCGGCTGACGGGTGTGGAACAGGCCAGGGCCGTGCGTGTGGAAGGCCAGCACGTGCACGTCGCGGTATTCGTCCATCGCGTTCTTCTGCACATAATCCCAGAGGGCACGGGAGGTCTTTTCCGCCGACAGGCCTGCCATGAACGGCAGCTCGAAGACTTCGGTCTTGGGGAAGCGGCCAGGCGTGTAGCCCTGCAGCGTCCACACGATGTCCACCACGCCGTCGCGTGCCTGGTCAAACAGCTGGGGCGGCGTGCCGCCAAGCTGCATGGAGCTGAACATCTGGACCTTGATACGGCCATTGGACTCCTTCTCGATTTTCTCGGCCCACGGAAGAATGGCCTTGGACGGCACCGTGCCCTGCGGCGGCAGGAACTGGTGGAAGCGCAAGGTGACCTCCTGCGCCAAGGCGCCCATGCTGGTCGATGCGGCGAGGGCCATTGCGGCGATGCTGAATTTCCATGAAGCCATCTGAGTCTCCGGTGAATGGGTGAACCACAAATGTCCTTGACAGGACGGACGAGCCTTCTTGAAGCTCTTGGTTATCATTTATAACCATAAGCAGGACCAAACGCACGGGTGTAAACCCTAGGTTGCCAGGCCCTGGCGAGACCGAAAGTCCGACTCCGATTCAGGCAGCGCCAGATCGGTATCAGGCTGCACGCCCCCCTGTGGATGGGTAACTGCGCCCCACCGCCAGGCCGTGCTGGCGCGCCCGGTAGATCAGGGTGGCGCGCGTGATGCCCAGGTGTCTGCCCGCTGCCGACGCATTCCCTCCGGTCTTGCGCAATGTGGCTGCGATCAGCCCGGCTTCCATGCTCTCAAGCGTCTGAGCCGGCGGCTGGGCTGCCTCAGGCCCATCGCGTGCCGGCCCGGATGCCAACTCACCCACCAGCCGTCCGCCCGAGGCGTCCGGCTGGGCACCCAGGCTGAGCACACCTTCACCCAGCGCTTCGCCCCCGCGAAACAGGTGATGGACATCGATGGGCTCGCCATCGCTGACCATGATGACCGCGCGCTCAATCAGGTTCTGCATTTCGTGAATGTTGCCGGGGTAGGCGTAGTTGAACAGCGCCTTGACCGCCCGCTGGGTGAAGCCCGGCACATCGCGCCGGCAGCGCGCGCAGCAGCTTGCCCTGGGCCACGGCGGCGCTGACCCTTCCGAGCGCCACCTCGGCCCGTTCGCGCACCCAGGGCACCAGTTTCTGGATCAAGTCCACCATCCCTTTCTGACAGGCATCGCCATGACAGACCAGTTTGCGAACATTCAGGGTGCACGCATCCGCTACCGAGACAGCGGTGGCAGCGGCCCCGCGGTGCTCATGACCCATGGCATCGGGGAGTCGCTGGAGTTCTGGCAGCGGCAGTTCGAAGCCAGCGACTTGCCGGCACGTCTGATTGCCTGGGACATGCCCGGCCATGGGCTCTCCGAGGTGCTCGACTCGGCCATCGACCTGCAGGGACAAGCCAAAGCGGCCTGGCAGTTGCTGGACCACCTGGGCATCGGGCAGGTGATCCTGGTTGGCAACTTGCTGGGCGCGGCCATGTCGCTGCACATGGTGGCACAGGCCGCCACCCGCGTGCGAGGGCTGCTGCTGGTCAGCGCGGCCGCCCTGGGTCAGGACGTGTTCACGCCGTTTCGCATCATGAGCCTGCCCCTGCTCGGCGAGCTGATGAACCGCCCCGGCCCTGCTGCGGTCGAGCGACAGATCCAGGCCATCGTGCTGCGACCCGAGGCCATCACGCCCGAGGTCAGGACCGCCATCGTGCGCAACCTCAGCCGGCCAGGCGCGGGTCACCACTTCCTGCGCCTGCTGCGTGAGCTGACGCATTGGAAAGGGCAGCCTGACGCTGTCTGGCGACGCTCGCACGAGATCCTGAGGACGGTCAAGGCGCCCACGGTCATCATGCATGGCGAACAGGACGCGGTCCTTCCCGTCCAGCATTCGCGTGCGGCCCACAAGGTGCTTCCGTCGGCACAACTGGTGGTGATCCAGGACTGTGGGCACACGCCGCAGCTGGAACAGCCGGCGCTCTTCAATGGGACGCTGTCAAGACTGGTTGGCATCACCTGAGTGTGCCGCTCTTGGCCGACCACATCGCTGCCGGTGTGCCACCTTGCGGCGACGGGCCCGGCATGGCGTATGCTCCGGCCCCGTGACACACCGATTCGACCAACAACTGCTGGACGAGCCCGGCCACCTGATCCGACGTGCCCACCAGCTGGCCGTGGCCACCTTCCATGAGGTGCACGGGCGACAGGTCACGCCAGTGCAATACGCCGTGCTGCGGGCCTTGGAGGCCAGCCCTGGCATCGATCAGGTGACCCTGGCCGAACAGGTGGCGCTGGACACATCGACCACCGCCGACATTGCCACCCGCCTGGAAGCCAAGGGCTGGATCGTGCGCGAACTGCTGGCCCGGCGCCAGCGCAGCCTTCGCCTGACCCCCGAAGGGCAGGCCGTGCTGGCCGACATGCTGCCGCGCGTCGACCCCATGTACGAGCGCCTGCTGGCCACGCTCTCCCCCGACGAGCAGTCCGAGTTCGTGCGCCTGCTGGCCAAGTTCGCTGGCGTTGGCCCTGACAGCTGCAAGGGTAAACCCGAGGACTGAACCCCTTGGCGCCAAGCGGAAGGCGTCCTAGAATGGCGTTCATTCAGTATACTGAATGACATCACACCCACCGGAGACCAACCCATGTTCCCCCTCGACACCTGGTACGTGGCCGCGCGCAGCGACGAAATCGGCACCGAACGCCCGCTGGGCCGGCGCATCTGCAACCGGGCCATGGCCTTCTACCGCAACAGCGCCGGCCAGGTGGCCGCGGTGGAGGACTTCTGCCCGCACCGCGGCGCGCCGCTGTCGCTGGGCTTCGTGCAGGGCGACACCCTGGTCTGCGGCTACCACGGCCTGGCCATGGGCAGCGACGGCAAGACCGTCTCCATGCCCTGCCAACGGGTGCGCGGTTTTCCTGCCATCGGCAGCTACCCGGTGCACGAGGCGCACGGCTTCGTCTGGGTCTGGCCGGGTGATGCGGCCAAGGCCGACCTGGCCCTGGTGCCGCGGTTCGAGTGGATGGGCAACCCGGCCTTCGGCTATGGCGGCGGGCTCTACCACATCGCCTGCGACTACCGGCTCATGATCGACAACCTGATGGACCTGACGCACGAGACCTATGTGCACAGCAACAGCATCGGGCAGAAGGAAATCGACGAGGTGCCCTGCAAGACCCGCGTCGAGGGGGACCATGTGATCACCGAGCGCTTCATGGAAGGCATCGAGGCGCCACCGTTCTGGAAAATGGCGCTGCGCATGAACGGCCTGCCCGATGACCAGCCGGTGGACCGCTGGCAGATCTGCCACTTCACCCCGCCCAGCCACGTGATGATCGAGGTGGGCGTGGCGCTGGCCGGCAACGGGGGTTATGCCGCACCCGACGCGGTGAAGGCCGCCAGCTGGGTGGTGGACTTCATCACCCCGGAAACCGAGACCTCCATGCACTACTTCTGGGGCATGGCGCGCAAGTTCAAGCCGGCCGACGCCGGCCTGACCGAGCAGATCCGCGAAGGCCAGGGCAAGATCTTCGCGGAAGACCTGGAGATGCTGGAGCGCCAGCAGAAGAACCTCAGCGCCTTCCCCGAGCGCAAGCTGCTGATGCTCAACATCGATGCCGGTGGCGTGCAGTCGCGCAAGCTGATCGATCGCATCGTGGCCGCCGAACAGGGCGTGACGGCATGAGCGGCACGGCATTGATCGCGGCGCGCGTGGCAGCCCGCCGCAGCGAGGCGCTGGACATCATCGGGCTGGACCTGGTGGCGGCCGATGGCGACGCCCTGCCCGCCTTCACGGCCGGCGCCCACATCGACCTGCACCTGCCGGGGGGGCTGATCCGGCAGTACTCGCTGTGCAACCCGCCGGGCGACGCCGGGGTCTACCGCATCGCGGTGCTGCGCGACCCGGCCACGCGCGGCGGCTCGCAGGCGGTGCACGACGCGCTCAGCGTGGGCACCGAACTGCGCATCAGTGCACCGCGCAACCACTTCGAGGTGGCGCCAGTGGCACCGCACCACCTGCTGCTGGCTGGCGGCATCGGCATCACGCCACTGTGGGCCATGGCCGAACAGCTGTCACAACAGGGTGCCTCGTTCACCCTGCACCACTGCACCCGTTCGCGCGAGCGCACGCCCTTCATGGAGGCGTTGGCCAAGTCGGGATATGCCGGCCGGGTGCAACACCACTTCGACGACGGCGCGGCGGCGCAGAAGCTGGACATCGCGGCCACGCTGGCTCAGGCCCCCGCCGGCACCCACCTCTATGTGTGCGGGCCGCAGGGTTTCATGGACGCGGTGCTCAACGCCGGCCGCGCCGCCGGCTGGCCGGAAGAACGCCTGCACCGCGAGTACTTTGCCGCAGCCCCGGTGGACCACACGAACGACGGTCGGTTCGAGCTGGAGCTGGCCAGCAGCGGCCGTGTCATCACGGTGCAGCCCGAGCAGACGGCGCTGGCCGCCCTGCTGGCCGCCGGACTGGACATTCCCATGTCCTGCGAACAGGGCGTGTGCGGCACCTGCCTGACCGGCGTGAAGGCGGGCACGCCCGACCATCGAGACCAGTACCTGACCGACGAGGAACAGGCCGCCAACGACCAGTTCCTGCCCTGCTGCTCACGCGCGAAAAGCGCGCGCCTGGTGCTCGACCTCTGAAGCGGACCGATCAGGCCAGGCCCAGCAGGCGCACCGCGTTGCCCTTGAGGATGCCGGGCATCACCTCGGGCTTGAAGCCGGCCACCTCGAAGTCCTTCATCCAGCGCTCGGGTGTGATCAGCGGGTAGTCGCTGCCAAACAGCACCCTGTCCTTCAGCAGCGTGTTGGCGTACTGCACCAACTGCTTGGGGAAGTACTTCGGGCTCCAGCCGCTCAGGTCGATCCAGACGTTGGGCTTGTGCGTGGCGACCGACAGCGCCTCGTCCTGCCAGGGGAAGCTGGGGTGGGCCATGACGATCTGCATGTCCGGGAAGTCGATCGCCACGTCGTCCAGGTGCATGGGGTTGCTGTACTCCAGCCGCAGGCCGCCGCCGCAGCGCATGCCGCTGCCGATGCCGCTGTGCCCGGTATGGAAGATGGCTGGCAGCTTGTGCGCGTTGATGACCTCGTAGATCGGCCAGGCCATCTTGTCGTAGGGGTGGTAGCCCTGCACCGTGGGATGGAACTTGAAACCCTTGACGCCTTCTTCCTTGATCAGTCGCTCGGCCTCGCGCGCGCCCATCTTGCCCTTGTGCGGGTCGATGCTGGCAAACGCCATCATCATGTCGCTGTTCTCGCGCGCGGCCTGTGCGATCTCTTCGTTCGGGATGCGTCGACGCCCCAGCTTGCTCTCGCTGTCCACCGTGAACATCACGAGACCGATCTTGCGCTCGCGGTAGTAGGCAATGGTCTCGGCGATGGTCGGGCGGCGGTTGCTGCCGAAGTACTTGTCGGCCGCGCGGTCGTACTCCTCGCCGTAGTTGTCAAACGGGTTCCAGCAGCTCACTTCGGCGTGGGTGTGGATGTCGATCGCGATCAGGTTCTGGTGGTCCATGGAGGTCTGGGGGCAAGAAGGCACCGGGCCAAAGGATGGAATGGTGTTTTAGTTATTCTTTATAACCAAATGAATCAAAAACTTCAAGTCGGGGCTACCCGCACTGGCATCCCCCGTCCACGGCCGGATTTTGCGCTGTAATGGCTGTTCATGACAGCCTTGCCTCTTCCGCTGCTCTACACCTACCGCCGCTGCCCCTACGCCATGCGCGCCCGCATGGCGTTGTTGCAGGCCGGTGTGGCGTTCGATGCACACGAGATCGTGCTGCGCAACAAACCCGCCGACATGGTCCGTGTGTCACCCAAGGGCACGGTGCCCGTGCTGAAGCTGGGCGACGGTTTGGTGCTTGAGCAGAGCCTGGACATCATGCGCTGGGCCTTCGAGGCAACCGGCGACGCCGATGGCTGGTGGACTCGATCGCAGTCCACGTCGAACATGGAGTTGATGTCGGCCTGCGACAGTGCGTTCAAGCACCATCTGGACCGCTACAAGTACCCCGAGCGTTTTGGCGACACGACCGATCGTAAACACCACCGGAGTCAGGCCGTTCAGGTGCTCCTGATCACACTGAACGAGCGACTGCAAACCAGTGCCCAGCTGGGCGGCGGTTCGCCATGCGCCGCCGACATCGGCATCTTCCCCTTCGTGCGGCAGTTCGCTGCCGTCGAGCCCGACTGGTTTGCCTCGCTGCCCCTGGTGGCCCTGACACGCTGGTTGCAGAGCTGGCTGGCCCACCCATTGTTTGCAGCTGCCATGGTCAAACTGAAGCCCAACCAGCCCGTGGGGTTCCCGGGCACACAGAGTTTCCAGACCACTGCACCCCATGCTTGACCCTGCATTGGACCCCTTCTACGACCGCGCGGTCAGTTGCCTGTCCGAGGCCGACGGCCACATGGACCGCCTTGCGGTGCCGCTGCAGACCCTGCTGATCGTCGAGTCGGCACAAGGCATCATCGAAAGTGGTGGGCTGGCGTACTTCTACGAGGCCGATTTTCCGAACAACCCGCCCTACGAGTCGTTTGCGGCAGCGTACCGCCGCATCGGCGCCGAGATGGCTGCGGCCTGCATCGAAGACTCGGCGGCGCTGTTTCCGTTTGCCGAACCGCACCTGTTTGCGCCCCTGCGCGAGCTGTGGCTGGAAAAAATGGCCGCCGACCCGGCCCATGCCTTCCACAGCCTGAGCGCGCGCATCGGTAACGACGACTCGGTGTGGCAGCGGCTCACCGACTATGTGAGACGTCACCGCGACTCATTCGAGCCGGTGTGACGATTCAAGTGCGTTCAGCCCGATGCCATGCGGCCGCAGGCGCCTACCGCTTGCGAACCCGTCCGGCCTTTGCCGGCTTGGCTGCCGCCGTTCTGGTCTGCGAAGCCGCCTGTCTGAGCTGGCCCTGTGCCTGCTCCAGCCACAGCAAGGTTTCGGTGTGGGCAAGAAAGCGCCTCAGGTAGTGGGGCGAGAGCTCGCCCATACGTGCCAGGGTCTCGACCATGAGCCGCTGGGGGTTGAGCGGGCCGGCGTTCTGCGGGGCGCGCCGCCGGGCCTGCTGCACCTGCAGCTCGGCGCCCAGGCGCTCCCAGGTTTCGCCGAAGCGCTGCGCGCTGCGCAGTGGCGGCCAGGGTGACCCACCCTGCTTTGCATCCAGTCCTTGCGTCACGCGCGCCGCCTGTGTGGCTTGCACGATGTGCGCGTTGAGCGAGGCCAGCGGAGACACCGGCGCAGGAGCTGCAGCCGGTTTCATGATGACGGCTTCGCCGGGTTCTGAACGGCGCCTGCCGCCGGGCTGGCCCGGGGCACGGGTGCCATCTCCACGCGCCGGTTGAGGGCCCGGCCCTTTTCGTCGGCGTTGCTGGCCACCGGTTGCTCGGCACCGAAGGCTGCGCTGAACAGGCGCGAGCGCGGCATGCCCTGGGCGATGAGGGTGCGGGTGACGGTCAGGGCGCGCTGGGCCGACAGGTCCAGGTTGTCCCTGAACTGCGTGTTGCCGGCGCTGACGGGCCGGTCGTCGGTGAAGCCGCTGACCATAAGCATGTCGTCGCGCTCTTCAAGGTAGACCCGCAGTGGGGGTACCAGGGCCTGCAGCAACTGTTCGCCTTCGGGGCGCAGCTGGGCCGAGTTGAGGTCGAACAGCACACTGCCGCTGATGCCGATGCGGCCGTTGTCCAGGGTTATGCGGCCGCTGGCCAGGGGCACGGCCAGGGCTTTTTCCAGCGCCATGCGGCGGGCCTCTTCCTGCTGACGCCTTTCGATCTCGGCCTGCAGGCTGTTGACCAGGTCGACCTGGGTCAGCAACACCCCGATGAACACCAGCACAAAGGCGCCCACCAGGCCGGCCATGAGATCACCGAAAACCGACCAGACCGGCGCCGTGGTCTCGTCGGCTTCGTCGGCGTGCCGACCGTCGTCGGCCAATGGGTCCTGAAACGCGCTCATCAGGCCGCTCCTGCAGTGGCTCTGGCCGGGGCCTTCAGCCGCCGCAGGTCTTCGATGATGCCTTGCTGGGCGCTGATGCTCAGGTCGATGACCTCGCGTGCCTGCGCCACGTAATAGGCCAGCTGCTCGTCGCTGCGCGCCAGCGACTGGTCGATGGCCGCCTGGACACCGTGCAGGCTTTGCACCAGTTGCTCGTGGCTGGCCGCCAGCTGCTGTGTGCCCTGCTCGAAAGCCAGGCCCAGGCTGGCCAGCTGGGCGGCGCTGTTGGCGGCCTGTTCTGCCATGGCCTCGGCACGGCCGGCCTGGGCGCCGACGGTGTCGGCAAACTGCTGGCCCACCCGGTCCAGCACGCCGGTGGCCGATTCGACCAGGTGCTCGATGGCTGTGCGCTGCTCGCCGGTGGTCTGCTGGACCTGCTGCAGCAGGGTACCGATCTGGCCAACCAGGTCGGCCCGCTCGGCCAGGGTGGCATTGTCACGTTCGGCCAGGCGCCCCATCTGCTCCCGCAGCTGCGCGATGACCTCGGCAGCGGCTTTGGGGGCCTCTGATGCGGTTTGCATCAGGCGGGCCATGGGCGCTTCCAGGGCGCTGCCCAGCGTGGCCAGCTGCGTGGCCAGGGCCGCTTGCAGATCGGCCAGGCGCTGCACCGCCGCCTCGCCGCGGGCGGCTTCGTCCTTGCGCAGATCCTGCAGCTGCTGCGCCATGCCTTGCTGCCAGTCGCTGGCGCGCTGGGCCGCTGACTCGCTTCGTTGGGCTTCTTCACTGCGCAGGGCCGCCAGTTCGCTTCGCCACAGGGCCGCCAGTGTGTCCATGCGCTGGCCATGTTCCCGGGTCCAGGCGGCTTCCGATTCAGCCCGTGCCTGCACCAGCGCCTCGGTCTGTTCGATGAGGCGGGTGACCGCCTGGAGGTTGCGGGCAGCCAGTTCGCTGCTTTGCTCCGTGATGGCGCTGGCGGTGGCCTGCAGCGACTCCAGCACGGATTGCTGGCGGGCCTGGGCCTGTTCGCCGGCCTGCTGCCATTCGTGGCCCAGTGTGCGACTCAGCTGCTCCAGGGCAGTGCTCAGCGCCTGTTGCTGCTGTTGTTCGGCCTGGCGGCGTTCGTCCTGCGCACGCTCCTGCGCGGCCTGCACGCTGGCCAGCAGCTGGGCCGTGCGTTGCTCGAAGCGGGCATTGAAGTCGGCCAGGGTCTGGTCCAGGCCTTGCAGCAGCCGATCGGCGCCCTGCTCGTGCCGCGCCAGGGCGCGGGTCCAGGTGTCGGACACGGCGGCGGTGGTGGCACCGAACTGGGCCGACAGGCCGGCCAGCTGCGCCTGCACGGCCTGGCTGACACCCTCTTGCAAGCGCGTGGATTCGGCGGCCATGCCCGCCATGGCCTGTTTCACCATGGGCTGCAGACCTTCGGTGGCGGCGCGGGCGCTGGCGGCCAGGCTCTCTTGCAGGGACTGCTGCACCGACCGGGACAATTCGGTGTAGGCCGCCGCTGCGTCGCGCTGAAACGCGGCTTGACGGGCCAGCAAGTGCTCGTCGAGTTGCTGGCTGCGGCGCTCCATCTGCTCGATCAGGGTCTGCAGGTGCTGGGCCGCAGCCGGCAGCGCGTCGGCCTGGCGCTGCAGCGCCTCGTGGCTTTGTTGGCGCTGGTGGGCCGCCGTGAAGGGGCGCAAGCTGGTGGCGGCCAGCACATCCAGCGCGCGCAGGGCCTGGTTGCGCTCGCGCCGCGCCACGGTGGCCATCAGTCCCAGCATCGCCGAGGTGGCCACACCAGCCACCGAGGTGCCAAAAGACAGCCCCAGCCCTTTGATGGGCGCCGCCAGGGCGCTGCGGATGGCTGTCAGGTCGGCCGAGCCTTCGAGTGCAAACACGGCGCCCTTGAAGGTGACCACCATGCCCAGGAAGGTGCCCAGCATGCCCAGCATCACCAGCAGGCCCACCAGATAGGGGGTGAGCGCGGGTCCAGGGAAAGCGCCGCGCTCGTTCTCGATGCGCTGGCGCACCGCGTCCTGCAGGCCGGCCGGCACGGCGGGCAGCCAGTCGGCCAGTCGCGCCAGGGGTTGAGGCAGGGCCGCCATGGCCGACCTGAGCTGCCCGGTGCCCTGGGCAAAGCGGCGCAGTTCCCAGGCCCCGGTCAGGTACACCAGGCCGATGAGCAGGGTCATGCCCAGCGCAAACGCACTGGTGCCGACAAAACCGCTGGCCACCCAGCCAACAACGGCCAGACCGGTGACAAAAGCCAGAACAAACAGGATGCGGGAAGAACGGGAGGTCTCGGGTGTCATGGATCCAGGGATTCAATCAGGCCGACGACCGGCAACAGGCGCAGGTCCAGCTCGGCCAGCATGAGCTGCTCAAATTCGTTGGCAAAGGTCTGTAGCCAGGCCAAGGTGTCGGGTTCGTCGGGTTTACGGCTTTGCGCACCCTGCTGCCGCAGCGCCACAAATCGCGCCCGCAGAAAGCTCGGCAGGCTGGTCAGCAGGCGCTGCTCACGCCCCGAAAACAGCGGGTCCATGACCGCATCCAGGGCGGCCAGCTCCGGGTTAACCTGGGCCAGTTGCTGGCGCACATGCTGGCGCAGGGCATCCACCCCCATCTCCATGCGCCGCTGCAGGTCGTTCAGACGCTGGTGGTAGAGGGCAAATTCGGTGTCCAGATCGTTCGGGTCGGGTTGATGGCCAGGGTCGACTGTCAGGACGGACCGGGTCAGTGTGGCGCGCAGGCGATCAAGCTCCTGCTGCAGTTGCACCTGCAGGCCATCCCCCTGCCTGCGGACACCGACGTGCGCCGCGGCCACCAGCTGAGCCTGGGCGGCATGCAACTTGATGGCCTCGGCCACGTGCAGCCACTGGCCCAGCCGCTCGGCCACGTCCTGGTGGGGCGCGTCGACGCCGTCTGGCCGCCAGCTGGAGAGCTGGCGCACCAGAGCGGTGGATGGCGTGGGTCGAAAGGAAGGGCGCAAAACGGTTCACAGCGCCCGATCGGGCGTCTGGATAAGACAAAAACCAGGGGTGGGCGGCCGGTTGGGTGGGCCGCGTCCGGGCCGGCGCGGGCGCCGGTGGCAGGCCGATATTAGAAACGATTGGCAGACCCGGTTTGTAACCGCCGGTCCGGGCCAGTCACGCCCCCGGAGGCCAGAGAGCAATCAGCGCACCAGAATCGCCCGGAAATCGTTCACATTCGTGTGGGTGGGACCGGTGAACACCAGATCACCCAGGGGCTCGAAGTACCCATAGGCGTCGTTGCGGGCCAGGTGGTCGGCCAGCTTCAAACCCCGGTCCGCCGCCCGCGCCAGGGTGTCGGGCGTCACCAAGGCCCCGGCGTTGTCCTCCACCCCGTCAATGCCGTCGGTGTCGGCCGCCAGTGCCCAGACACTCGGCTGGCCGCCCAGCGCCTGGGCCAAGCCCATGCAGAACTCGCCGGCCCGCCCGCCCCGCCCTTTGGGCTGGCCTTCGGGGCGCGGGCGCACCGTCACCGTGGTCTCGCCGCCGCTGAGGATGACGCAGGGTGCCTGGAAGCTGCTGCGGCCCAGAGCGGTGGAGCGCGCCAGCGCGGCATGCACCTTGCCCACCTCGCGCGATTCGCCTTCGATTTCATCACTCAGGATGTAGGCCCGCAGCCCCAGCGCACGGGCCGCTTCGGCGGCCGCTTCCAGGCTTTGCTGCGGCGTGGCGATCAGGTGGGTGGTGCAACGTTCCAGCCGGAAATCGCCCGGCTTGGGGGTTTCGAGTGCGCCCGCTTCCAGTTGCTGCTTCACCACCGCAGGGACGTCGATGCCATAGCGCCGCAGGATCTCCAGGGCGTCGGCGCAGGTGCTGGCGTCGGCCACCGTGGGCCCGCTGGCGATGACACTCACATCGTCGCCCGGCACATCGCTGATGGTCAGCGTGACAACCCGCGCCGGGGCACAGGCTGCGGCCAGGCGCCCGCCCTTGATGGCCGAGAGGTGCTTTCTCACCGTGTTCATTTCGCCGATGTGTGCGCCACTGTCCAGCAGCTGTCGGTTGATGCACTGCTTGTCTTGCAGCGTCAGCCCCTCGCACGGCAGCGTCAGCAGCGCCGAGCCGCCGCCCGAGATCAGGCACAGCACCAGATCGTCTTCGGTCAGGCCTTGCGTCAGCGCGAGGATGCGCTGCGCGGCTTGCAGACCGGCTGCATCGGGCACGGGGTGCGCGGCCTCGACTACCTCGATGCGCTGTGCCAGGCCCTCGGGCCGCGGTGGCGTGTGGCAGTAGCGCGTGACCACCATGCCCGACAGCGGTGCGTCCGCAGGCCACAGGGCTTCGACCGCGTGCGCCATCGCCCCGCCCGCCTTGCCCGCACCCAGCACCAGCGTGCGGCCCTTCGGTGGCGCAGGCAAATGGGCGGCGGTGTTGTGCAGCGGCAGCGCCCGCTTCACCGCCGCGTCATACAGGTGGCGCAGCAGGGCACGGGGGTCGTTCAGGCTGGGGGGTGTCATCGTCGCCACAGTCTAGCGGAGCATCAAGCCTCGGGGGCCGAGGCTATTTCATGCCCTGCCATGACTTCGAGCGAACGGCACAGCGCGGAATGGTCCAGCCCCGCCATGCCGTGGGCCGCGCAGCACTGCATCAGTTGCGCCGCACTGGCCGTGTTGGGCAGGCTCACGCCCAGTTCCTTCGCGCCCTGCAGCGCGAGGTTCAAATCCTTCTGGTGCAGCTCGATGCGAAAGCCCGGGTTGAAGGTGCGCTTGACCATGCGTTCGCCGTGCACCTCCAGAATGCGGCTGGCCGCGAAGCCGCCCATCAACGCGTGACGCACCTTGGCCGGGTCGGCGCCGGCCTTGCTGGCGAACAGCAGAGCCTCGGCCACCGCTTCGATGTTCAGCGCCACGATGATCTGGTTGGCCACCTTGGTGGTCTGGCCGTCACCGTTGCCGCCGACCAGGGTGATGTGCTTGCCCATGGCCTCGAACAGCGGCTTGACGCGCTCGAAGGCCGCCTCGGGGCCGCCGACCATGATGGTCAGGCTGCCGGCCTTGGCGCCCACCTCGCCGCCGCTGACCGGCGCGTCCAGGTAGTCGCCACCCAGGGCGTTGATCTGCCTCGCGAACTGCTTGGTGGCCATGGGGCTGATGGAGCTCATGTCCACCACCACCTTTCCAGCCGACAGGCCTTTGGCCACGCCGGTCTCGCCGAACAGCACGTCCTGCACGTGCGGCGTGTCCGGCACCATGGTGATGATCACGTCGGCGCGCTTGGCCACCTCGGTGGCGTTGGTGCAGACCGTCGCCCCCGCCTCGGCGAGTTCGGCCGGGATCTTGCTGCGGCTGGCCACGAACAGGGTGTGGCCGGCCTTGATGAGGTTCAGCGCCATGGGCGTGCCCATGATGCCCAGGCCGATGAAGCCGACTCTCGTTCCGCTCTTGGTCATGTGTCTTGTCTCCTCGTGGGTTCTGTTCATAGCTGTTGTCCGTGCGCGGCGACCCACGACAGGCCCCGGTCGGTACCGCCTGGCGTGGCGTCTTTCGGCTTGTATTCACAACCGATCCAGCCGGCGTAGCCCAACGCGTCGATGTGGTCGAACAGGTTGCGGTGGTGGATCTCGCCGGTGCCAGGCTCATGGCGGCCGGGCGTGTCGGCCAGCTGCATGTGTGCGATGTGCGGCAGCAGGTCCCGGAGGGTGTTGCACAACTCGCCTTCCATGCGCTGCGCGTGGTAGATGTCGTACTGCAGGAACACGTTGTCCGCGCCCACCTCGTCCATCAACGCAATCGCCTGGCGCGGGCGGTTGACGAAGTAACCCGGCATGTCGAAGGTGTTGATGGGCTCGATCAGCAGCGGCAGGCCCAGCTGCTTCGCCTCGGCCGCGGCAAAGCGCACGTTGGACACCCAGGTGGCGCGCGCCTGCGCCTCGCTCACGCCCGCCGGCATGAGGCCGGCCATGCAGTGCCAGCGCTGCACGCCGATCACCGGCGCGTAGGTGGCGGCCTTGGCCACCCCGGCGCGGAACTCGTTTTCCCGGCCCGGGATGCAGGCGATGCCCCGCTCGCCCGCGGCCCAGTCGCCCGGCGGCAGGTTGTGCAGCACCAGCTGCAGGCCGTTTCGCTGCAGGCGCTCTGCTATGTCTTCGGCGTTGAAATCGTAGGGAAACAGGAACTCCACGGCCTTGAAGCCAGCCTTCGCCGCCGCGTCGAAGCGGTCGAGGAAAGGCAGCTCGTTCCAGAGCATGGAGAGGTTGGCAGCGAATTGCGGCATGTGTGGATTCCTTTGTTGTTGTGAGCCGGGCTCAGTCGAGCAGCCCGGCCGTCTCAAGGCCTTGTGCGGCGCGGCAGTCGATGTCCTCGAACTCCACGACCTTGTCGATCTCGGTGCCCATGGCGATGTTGGTGACCCGCTCCAGTATGCATTCCACCACCACCGGCACACGGTGCTCGGTGGCCATCTCGCGTGCCTGGCGCAGCGCCCCCTGCAACTGATCGGGGTCGGTCACGCGCAGGGCCTTGCAGCCCAGGCCTTCGACCACGGCCACGTGGTCGACACCGTAGCCGCGCAGCTCGCCCGCTTCCTCGGGCACGTTCTGGTTCTCGAAGGCCAGCTGCACGCAGTAGTCCATGTCAAAGCCGCGCTGGCTCTGGCGGATCAGCCCCAGGTAGCTGTTGTTCACCAGCACGTGCACATAGGGCAGGCGGAACTGCGCGCCCACGGCCAATTCCTCGATCAGGAACTGGAAGTCGTAGTCGCCCGACAGCGCCACCACGGTCTTCGTGGGCTGGAAATGGCCCCCAACCCTGGCTTCGCCAGGCCCCCCAGGGGGGTGCTGTCGTTCTTGGGGCGGCCCGGCGAACGCCGCCACCACCCCCAGCGCGGCCGGCAGCGTCCAGCCCAGCGGACCGGCCTGGCCGCAGTTGATCCACTGGCGCGGGCCGTAGACGTGCAGGAACTGCGCCGCCGCGATCTGCGACAGGCCAATGGTGCTGACGTACACCGTTTCGCGGCCGAAGACCTGGTTCATCTCCTCGTACACGCGGTGCGGCTTCATGGGGATCTGTTCGAAGTGCGTCTTGCGCAGCATCACACGCTTGCGTTCGGCGCAGCGCTCGGCCCAGTCGGCATAGCTCGGCCAGGTCCTGGCGGCCACGCGCTCACGCGCCACCTGCACGAACCCTTCCAGCGCGGCCTTGGCGTCGGACACGATGCCGTAGTCGGGCTCGAACACACGGCCGATCTGCGTCGGCTCGATGTCCACGTGCACGAACTTACGGCCCTTGGTGTAGGTCTCGACGCTGCCGGTGTGGCGGTTGGCCCAGCGATTGCCGATGCCCAGCACGAAGTCGCTCGCCAGCATCGTCGCGTTGCCATAGCGGTGGCTGGTCTGCAGGCCCACCATGCCGGCCATGAGCGGGTGGTCGTCGGGGATGGAACCCCAGCCCATGAGCGTGGGGATCACCGGCACGCCGGTGACTTCCGCGAACTGCACCAGCAGATCGGCCGCGTCGGCGTTGAGGATGCCGCCACCGGCCACGATGAGCGGCTTCTGTGCGGCGGCCAGCATGTCCAGCGCCTTCTCGATCTGCCGGCGCGTGGCCGCGGGCTTGTACACCGGCAGCGGTTCGTAGGTGTCGATGTCGAACTCGATCTCGGCCATCTGCACGTCGAACGGCAGGTCGATCAGCACCGGGCCGGGCCGGCCCGAACGCATGACGTGGAAGGCCTGCTGGAACACGCGCGGCACCAGCGCCGGTTCGCGCACCGTCACCGCCCACTTGGTCACCGGCTTGGCGATGCTCTCGATGTCCACCGCCTGGAAGTCCTCCTTGTAGAGGCGGGCGCGCGGCGCCTGGCCGGTGATGCAGAGAATCGGTATCGAATCGGCGCTGGCCGAATACAGGCCGGTGATCATGTCGGTGCCGGCCGGCCCGCTGGTGCCGATGCAGACACCGATGTTGCCGGCCCGGGCGCGGGTGTAGCCCTCGGCCATGTGCGAGGCGGCTTCCACATGGCGCGCCAGCACGTGGGCGATGCTGCCGCGTTCGCGCAATGCCGCGTACAGCGGGTTGATGGCCGCACCCGGCACACCGAAGGCCTGCGTCAAACCTTCCTTCTCCATCACCAGCACCGCCGCCATCGCGGCCTTCATCTTCGCCATGCCTGTCTCCAGTGGTTTGTGGACTGGGACCGATGCTATGGAGACCATACGGTCTTGTGAATGCCACCCGCGGTCAGTTGATTCGATACTTGCGGTATGCAATCGCGCCGATAACATGCCCCCATGGACCGCTACAAAGAGATCGAAGCCTTCGTGAACGTGATGGAGCACGGCAGTCTGGCCGCGGCCGCACTGCACGCCGGCATCACCCCGGTGATGATGGGCCGGCGCATCGACGCGCTGGAAAAGCGCCTGGGCACGCAGCTGATGCACCGCTCCACCCGTCGCCTGGTGCTGACCGATGCGGGCGCGCGCTTCCTCGACGAATGCCGGCCGCTGCTGGCGCAGTGGGCACAGGCCGAGGCCAGCGTGGCCTCGCAGAAGCACCAGGCCAGCGGCCACCTGATCGTCTCGGCCCCTGCGGCGTTCGGGCGGCTGCACGTGGCGCCACACGCCAGCGCCTTCCTCAAGGCCCACCCGGCCGTCAAGCTGTCGTTCAACCTGACCGACCGCGTCGTGGACCTGGTGCGCGAGGGCTACGACATGGGCATCCGCATCGGCGGCGCCATCGACCCGAACTTCGTCGCCATCCGGCTGGCCACCAACCAGCGCGTGGTGTGCGGCACACCGGCCTACTTCCGCAAACACGGCAAACCGCAGACGCTGGACGACCTGGCCCAGCACAACTGCCTGGCCTTCAACCTGCAGGGCGGCCAGCAGCGCGGCTGGTACTTCCTGCAGGACGGCAAGACCGTGACCGTGCGGGTGGAGGGCAACCTGGACTGCAACGACGGCGAGCTGCTGCACCGCTGGGTGAGCGAGGGCCTGGGCCTGGGCTGGCGCAGCACCTGGGAGATCCAGGCGCAGCTGCAGCGCGGCGAGCTGGTGACCGTGCTCGACGACTATGCCCTGCCCGCCTACGACATCCTGGCCGTCTACCCGCAGCAGCGCCACCTGCCGGCCAAGGTGCGCTTCTTCATCGAGCACCTGAAGAAGATTTTCTCCAAACCGAACTACTGGTTGAGATAGGAACACCCCCGCGCCGCTTCGCGTCACCCCCTCAAGGGGGCAACATCAGCGGCCCGGCAAAGCCGGTTCCGCGATGTTCTGACCTTGAATTAGCCTTCTCCGAGATAGACCCATGAACACCCTGCTGATCCACAACGCCACCTGCATCGCCACCTTCGACCACATCGAACCCGACCAGGGCCGCGAGCTGAAAGACGCCTCGCTGTTCGTGCGTGGCCACCGCATCGATTGGATCGGTCCGGCGGCCGAACTGCCGCCCGCGCTGCGCGCCGAAGCCGATGAGGTGATCGACGCGCGCGGGCACCTGGTGATGCCCGGGCTGGTGAACACCCACCACCACATGTACCAGTCGCTCACGCGCGCCATCCCCGGCGTGCAGGACGCGGAACTGTTTTCGTGGCTGCGCGGGCTCTACCCGATCTGGGCCGGCCTGACGCCGGAGATGGTGCAGGTCTCGACCCAGGTCGCGATGGCCGAGCTGCTGCTGTCCGGTTGCACCACCAGCAGCGACCACCTCTACATCTACCCCAACGGCGTGCGGCTGGAAGACAGCATCGAAGCCGCGCAGCGCATCGGCATGCGCTTCCTGGCCACGCGCGGCAGCATGAGCGTGGGCCAGTCCCAGGGCGGCCTGCCGCCGGACCGGGTGGTGGAGAAGGAAGACGCCATCCTGAAAGACAGCCAGCGCCTGATCGAGACCTGGCACGACGCCTCGCACGGCGCCATGGTGCAGATCGCGCTGGCCCCATGTTCGCCGTTCTCGGTCAGCCCCGCGCTGATGAAGCAGAGCGCCGAGCTCGCGCGCAGCTTCACGGGCCAGGGTGTGCGCCTGCACACCCACCTGGCCGAGAACGACCACGACATCGCCTACAGCCGCGAGAAGTTCAACCGAACACCCGCGCAGTACGCGCAGGATGTCGGCTGGCTGGGCGACGACGTCTGGCACGCGCACTGCGTCAAGCTCGATGACGAAGGCATTTCGCTGTTCGCCGCCAGCCGTACCGGCGTGGCGCACTGCCCCTGCAGCAACATGCGCCTGGCCAGCGGCATCGCGCCGGTGCGCCGCATGGTGGACGCTGGCGTGCCGGTGGGCCTGGGCGTGGACGGCAGCGCCAGCAACGACGGCGCGCACATGGTGAACGAAGCGCGGCAGGCGCTGCTGCTCGCGCGCGTAGGCCGCGCCCTGTCGGCGCCCGAAACCGTGAACGGAAAAACCTTCTTCGGCTGCGACCTCGGCCCGGCCGAGATGACGGCGCGCAACGCGCTGCACATCGCCACCCGGGGCGGCGCGCAGGTACTGGGCCGCACCGACATCGGCCACCTGGCGCCGGGCATGTGCGCCGACCTGGCGCTGTTCGACCTGCGCACGCTCGGTTTTGCAGGCGGCGCGGTGCACGACCCGGTGGCCAGCCTGCTGCTATGCGCCAGCCCGCAGGCGGCCTACACTGTGGTCAACGGCCGGGTTGTCGTGCGCGAGGGCCGGCTGGCCAGCGTGGACCTGGGGCCGCTGCTGGAGCGGCACAACTGGCTGGCGTCTGACCTGGCAGAACGCGCCCGCCAGGCCTGAAAATTCAGGATTCCTGCAACCGGAACACCCGCACAACCTCACTCAAGCGCGCCGCCTGCTGTTGCAGGCTGGCCGCTGCGGCGGCACTCTGTTCCACCAGGGCGGCGTTCTGTTGGGTCGTCTGGTCCAGCTGCGTCACGGCGCTGCTCACCTGGCCAATGCCTTCGGTCTGCTCGATGGTCGAGGAACTGATTTCACGGATCAAGTCGGACACACGCCTCACCTGGCCGACGATGTCCTCCATGGTGGTGCCGGCATCATTGACCAGACGGGTGCCCGCCTCGACTTTTTCCACGCTGCTGTTGATCAGCCCCTTGATTTCGCGTGCGGCTTCGGCGCTGCGTTGGGCCAGGTTGCGCACCTCGCCGGCCACAACCGCAAAACCACGGCCCTGCTCTCCCGCCCGCGCGGCTTCGACTGCGGCATTGAGCGCGAGGATGTTGGTCTGGAACGCAATGCCGTCGATCACGCCAATGATGTCGGAGATGCGGCGCGAGCTGTCGGCAATATCGCCCATGGTCAACACCACCTGACTGACCACCTCGCCGCCCTTCTCGGCAGCACCGCTGGCCACGGTCGCCAGCTCCGTGGCCTGACGCGCCGTGGCAGCGTTGCCCTGCACCATGGTGTTCATCTGCGACATCGAGGATGCGGTCTGCTGCAGGCTGGACGCCTGCTGCTCGGTGCGCTGCGACAAATCCGCATTGCCACTGGCGATCTCGGTCGAACCAGTGGCAATCGAGTCGGACGCCTGCCGGACCTGTCCCACCACCGAAGCCAGACTCTGCTGCATCGCGGCCAATGAGGCCAGCACACTGGAGCTGGGGGCACGAGACGCTTCACCAACGGGGCTCAGATCGCCGGCGGCCACGCGCTGCGCAATCTGGCCCAGCACCGCGGGTTCGGCGCCAAGCTGGCGCGTGATGCTGCGCGGGATCCACCAGGCCATCAGGCCACCCGCTGCCAGGGCCACTGCCAGCGCTCCCAACATCACGGTCAGGAAGCCACCGGCCTGGTCCATGGCAATCTTGCTCTGTGCCTGAATGCGCGACTCCTCGAAATCGATCAGGCGGTTGATCGAAGCCAGCCATTCCACATACTGTGGCTTGGCTTCATTCCACAGCTGCTGGCGCGCAGCGTCGATGTCGCCTGCCTCGACCCGGGCCACGACCGAACGGGTGGAGGCCACAGCCCTGGCTTCGATGTCCTTGATGGCGCCATAGAGGGTGGCCAGTTGCTGGCCGTCCTGTGATCCGCGCATCAGGCTTTCAAGTGGTCCGGCGGAATCGGCATAGAACCGGGCCAGTGCCTCGATGGCGGCCACCTCCTTGCGACGCTCCGTCTCGTTGTTGCTCAACACCACGTCCCGCACCGCAATGGCCCGGTCATGGGCCGATCCCCGGAAGTTAATGGCAAAGCGCTGGATGGCCGCGTGCTCCTGGCTGTTGGCGGTGAGCGCCGAGTTGATGGCCTGCACCTTGGCAATGGCCACCAGGGTCACAAGCACCAGAATCGCCAGCAGGCTGCCGAACCCCCAGTAAAGACGCGCACGAACCGTCATTGAACGCTTGTTCATTTGTTGCTTTCTGTCCGATGGCTGTCGATGGAATGATCTGAAGCGCAACGACCTGCTGCCCGCCTCTGTTCATCCTGCGAATGAACCCCGGACGTCTCCTCTGATGCCGTTCGCTGCGGCGCGACGGTCCAGGGTCATCGGCCACCCCCGCCCATCTGTCCTCCGCTGAGGCTTTCTTTCGACCTCGGTCTACACAATTGAATACAAAAAGAGCTATGGGCTCCTTAGGATCGAACTATGTCAAGGGTGCGACTGTCAGTTGAGAAACTGCCGCACCGTCTGCACCAGACGTCCGGACTGCTGGCGCAGCGCGTCGGCGGCGGCGGCGGCTTGCTCCACAATGGCCGCGTTCTGCTGGGTATTCTGGTCGAGCTCGCCCACGGCATGGGTCACCGACTGGATCCGGCTGGCCTGCTCGCGCGTGACGCTGCTGATGTCGGCCAGCAACTGGTCGACCTGCTGGACCGACTCGCCCAGTCCATCGAGGGCGGACTCCACCTGACGGATCAGACCCGAACCGGCGGCCACACTGCCCACCGACTCATCGGTGAGGCGCCGGATGTCCTTGGCAGCTTCAGCGCTGCGCTGTGCCAGGTTGCGAACCTCACCGGCCACCACGGCGAATCCGCGCCCCTGGTCCCCTGCCCTCGCCGCCTCCACCGCCGCATTCAGCGCCAGGATGTTGGTCTGGAAGGCGATGGAGTCGATCAGGCCCGTGATGTCGGCAATGCGCCGGCTGGAGTCGTTGATCTGGTCCATGGCGGTGCGGGCTTCGCGCATCACCTGCTGCCCCGAGCGGGCATGGTCGACCGCGGCACGGGCCAGCTGGGCCGCATGGTCCGATGTTTCCGCACTGTGCGTCACCGCGTCGGTGAGTTCACGCAAGGACGCCGCGCTCTGCTGCACATGGGAGGCCTGGCTTTCGGTGCGCGAAGACAGATCGGAGTTGCCCGATGCGATTTCCTGCGATGCGGTGGCCACCCCGGTCGAGACCTCGCTGACCTGGCGGAATGCCTCGCGCAGCTTGGCCGTGAAACCGTTGAAGCCCCGGGCAATGGCGCTGAGCTCGTCGTTGCCCTGCACCGGCAACTCCACCTTCAGGTCGGCCTCACCCAGCGCCAGGCGGTCCATGGTGGCGGACAGCAACTTCAAGGGGCGCAGCATGCGCCTGAGCATCACCGTGAGCAGGACGGCGGCCAGCACGCAGGCCAGCAAACCGGTCAGGGCCGCCATGGTCAATTGTTCTCTGGCCGCCTGGGCAGCGACCGCAGCTGGATACGACACGAGCACACCCCAGGGCGCAGCGCTCTCGACCACACGCACGGGTGCCAGCAGGTGGATCCAGCCTTCGCCATCTTCCCAGCGGTGAGGCTGACCGACCCGCAGCTTCTCCATCGCCTGGGATGGCAGGTCGTCAGCACGCTGGGCAAGCCGGGACACCTCCTGGTGGGATACGTAGAGACCACCATTGGACAGGAGCCTCACACGGCCACCTGGAACAGGCTCCATGCGACCGAGCCTGTCCGACAGGGCCTGCAGCGGCAGATCGGCACCGGAGGCCGCCACAAAACGACCTTCGACCAGAATGGGGGTCACCATCGTGGTCATCAATACATCCTTGCCGGCAATCGGGTAGACATAAGGCTCGATCAGAGCCGATCGGCGGGTGCGCCGTGGAATGTCGTACCAGTCGTTCAGGCCGGCGGTCTCGTAGTCGACCAGCGCCTCGACTTCGATCTGGCCACTGCCGCGGTTCCAGTAGGCGATATAGCGACCGGTCTCGTCGTAGGCAGGGGAGCTGTTGACAAACTCTGCGTCCCTGCCGTCGAGCGCGTTGGGCTCCCAGATCGAGTAGGCACCAATGAACTCGGGGCGCAACTGAAGCTGGCGTCTGGCCATGTCGTCCAGCTGGTCCCGGCTGGGTGGCCGTCCTGCCGTCTTCATGCCTTCCATGGCAGCGGCCAGCGCGTCAACGGCGGCGAAGCTGGCGCCGAGTTCTCCGGCCACCTCGCCAGCGACCCCCTGGGCCGCACGCGTCGCCAGCTGGTCGGCCGACTCCGTGGCGCGGTCGCTGGCCTGAAAGCCCACCACCAGGGTGACGGCGCCCACACCGAGCGCGCAGAGGGCAATCGCAACGACAATCAGCCGCGCGGAAAGGGTGAGACGGCCAGACAACGGGTTCATGGGCGTGATGGGAATTGGCGGAAGATGGATGACTATCGGTCATCCGAGCGCCAACTTGACCACCAATGAAGTGCCCAATCACCCCGCTTTTCCGCGACCACCGACCGAAAAGCAAAAGCCCGCAGGCGGCTGGCCCGCGGGCTTGTGAGCGGACGCGTCAGATGGAGATACCGGGGTTGCCACCCATACCGACAATCTCCGGCGTGTTGACTTTCACCCCTTTGATGACCTTCTTGTCGCGCAGGTACCCCGAAACCACATCCCAGATGGGCGGGCCCTCTACACCTTCCTGGACCGAGGCCCAGCCGGCAATCTTGTACTTCTTGTCGGCCTCGATCGGCTTGCCCTTGAGCATCATGTTGTTGATGCGCGAGCCCATGGCCGCGTTGGGCGAGACCGAATAGGTCATGCCACCGACACGGACCATGTCGCCACCTTGCTGGAAATACGGGTCGGGGTTGAAGATGTTGTCGGCCACATCCTCCAGAATGGTCTTGATGTCGGCGCCGGTGAACTCATTGAGCGTGGTGGCGGGGTAGGTCAGGGCCATCTGGTCCATCATGCGCTCGTAGGTAATGGTGTCGCCCGGCAGCAAGGAGGTGCCCCAGCGTACGCCCGGCGAGAACGCGATGTCTGCGCCACGCACCTCCATCAGCGCATCGCAGATGACCTGGTCCCAGGAGCCGTTGAAGTTGCCACGGCGGTAGAGCAGGTCTTCGGTGATGGCCAGCTTTTCTTCCAGCCTGTCCTTGTAGGGTGCGCGCACCTTGTCGATGAAAGCCTGCATCTCCTTGTCGGCCGGCAGCAGATTGGAGAACACCGGCAGCAGCTTGTAGCGGAAGTCCTGCACCTTGCCGCCGCGCACGTCAAAGTCGAGCACGCCCAGAAACTTGCTGTTGGAGCCGGCGTTGGTCACCAGGGTCTGGCCGCCCGCGTTCTTGACAATGGTCGGCGCCGGCATGCCGTCGTGCGTGTGGCCGCCCAGCACGGCGTCGATTCCGCGCACGCGCGAGGCCATCTTGATGTCCACATCCATGCCGTTATGGGACAGCACGACCACCACCTGGGCACCCTCGCCACGGGCCTGGTCAACCATCTTCTGCATGTGGTCGTCCTGGATGCCGAAGGTCCAGTCGGGCACCATGTGACGGGGGTTGGCGATCGGGGTGTAGGGGAAGGCCTGACCGATCACAGCCACCTTGACGCCATTGATCTCGCGCATGGCATAGGGCTTGAATACCAGGTCCTCGAAGTCGGTGGTCTTGACGTTCTGGGCCAGGAATTCAATGTGGCCCTTGAAGTCTTTTTCGACGATTTCCTGCACACGCTCGGCGCCGAAAGTGAACTCCCAGTGCGGGCACATCATGTTCACACCCAGCAGCTTGCAGGCATCGACCATGTCCTGGCCATCGGTCCAGAGCGAGGTGGCCGATCCCTGCCAGGTATCGCCGCCGTCCAGCAGCAGCGCGTGCGGACGGCTGGCCTTGAGCTGCTTGACCAATGTGGCCAGATGGGCAAAACCACCAACCCTGCCATAGGTTCTGGCGGCCTCGCTGAAGTTCAGATAGGTGAACGCGTGGGCAGCCGCCGTGTCGGGCTTGAAGCCGAAGTGTTTGAGCAGGTGATCACCCACAATGTGGGGTGGTTTGCCCACCGCATCGGCCACGCCCAGGTTGACATTGGGTTCGCGGAAGTAAATGGGCGTGAGCTGGGCATGGCAATCGGTGAAGTGCAGAAAGCTGACATTGCCGAATCTGGGTACGTCATAGAGCATCTCGCCGGCGCCGGGTTTGGCGGCCAGCACGTCCTTGTGGGACAAAGCCATGCCGGTGGCGCCGGCCACCGCCAGCACCTGCATGAATTCACGACGGCTGAAGCTCATGGAACATTCCTCTTCAATTGATTGCTGATATTTGAGCGAAATTTTTTTGAACGAAGAACCCCCACCCCAAGGGGTGGAGGTCATCGTCTCACCAAAGTCAAAGCCGAAGCTTCACTGGTTGACGGGCGAAGCGGGATCCAGCAGCAAAGCCATGACGTGCTTGATCTGCTGCTCATTCAGGACACCCGCATGACCAGCCCGAGGCATCTGCGAGCAGGCGGTGTAGGCGCGCGAGTTCCACAGCTTGCCCCAGGTGTACTCGACGATGGCCTTCGCCGCTTCCGAGTTCGGGTCGGTCACACCGCGCAGCTTGCCGTAGTTGTAGAGACTCGGACCCAGGGTACCGAAGGAAAGCTCTTCCTTGCTGATCTGGTGGCAGTTGTAGCAGTTGCCGCCATTGACGGTGGTGGCGGTATCGGTCCAGGTCATTCCCCTGCCGCTCTGGGCGATCACTTCGCCCTGTTTCCAGTCACCCAGGAACTTGCCGTCCGAAGGCCACTTGATGGTCTTCATGTTGGCTTCCTCGATGGCCTTGGCCACCTTCTCGTCGATCGGCTTGCCTGCCACATCGGCGGCCGCGCACTCGCGGTTGGCATCGTCCTGATCCAGGCGATCGAGCTTGGCGATGCCACGCTCCTGGAACGAGGCCTTGATCACGTCGGCCGTGAGCTTGTCGTAGTCCACCGCAGGTGATGAGGTACAGGCAGCCAGAACCAGCGCAGCAGCAGGCAGCAGGGAAAAACGGGCAATGGTGTTCAACATGTGTTCTTCTCCTGATCAGCGCTTGATGGCGGGCACGATGGACTCGGCACCCTTGGCATTGACACCCATGTACATACCCAAGGCAATGGTCGCGTCACTGCCGAACTTGGGTTCGGGGAAGCGCTGCTGGCGGTAGCAGTCGTTCAGCCGCAGTTGCATGCCCCACATCTGCGCGTTGGACACGCGGTAGGCGGGCCAGGCGGCAAAACCAACGCCGTCACCGGGGTTCTTGGTCAGGATGGGGAGGTCTTGCAGACGGATGCGCTTGCCCTCTTCACCATGGCACGAGGCGCACGAGAAATCGTGGGTGCCGCCACGCATGAAGAACAGGCGTTTGCCCACTTCGTACATGGCCTTTTCCTGCGCCGTGTTGTTGGGCAGGTTGAACCGCATGCCTTTGGACTCGGCCGCCACAAAGGTCGCCAATGCAGTGAGGTTGGCCATTTCACCGCGGTTGAACGGTGTCTTGGCGATTTCGGCGGCATCAAAACCCTGCAGGGTCTCCATGCAGGTCAGCAAACGAGACTCGAGGTCCTGAACGCGCCCGGTGTCCTTGAAGTATCGTGGCAGTTCAACGAAGGCACCAGCCACCACGCCCGGGCCCTTGCCCAGATCGCATTTCTCCAGCGAGGCGTTCTTGGGGCCACGGGGTTTCTTCCAGAGGTCCTCGCCCTTGGCTTCGAAGAGTTCAGCCGGGTTGCCATCCTGCAACATCTCCCGGTACTGCTGGATACCTGCCGCCGTTGCATCCTGCGCCTGGGCAAGCGCCACGCCTGACACTGTACCCAGCAGGGTGGTTGCAGCCAGTCCGGCCATGAGCCTGTATTTCATCGGGTCGTCTCCTTCTTCTGTCAAAAAACCAAAAAAACGGCCAGTCCCTCGGAGCTGGCCGTTGTTCACCACCGCGTGCTCAGGCCACCGTGGCTTCGTCGGTGCGGGACTCACCCTTGTTGTCGGTCCACTTCACCACGACCTTGTCGCCCTTGGCCGCGCCCTTGAACTTGAAGGACAGGAAGGGGTTCTGCGACACCGCCGTGCTCCAGGCGGCCTGCAGAACGGGTTTGCCGTTGTGCGTGGCCTGAACATCGGTGATGTAATGGGCGGGAATGGTTTCGCCAGCCGGTGTCTTGCGCTGACCGGTCTCCATGACGTGAGCCATGAGAACACGGACGGTGGTTTCTTCGCCGGCCAGGTTGGCACGGATGCGCATCGGATCTGCCATGATGGAACTCCTGAAATTCTGAATGGGGTACGAAGGGAAAACGGGTCGGGTCAGGCGCGCGGTATCAGCCGCCGCAGCCGCCCAGGGTGACCTTGGTTTCCTTGGTGGCCGAGTACAGCTTGCCATCGGCCTTGACCACGGCCACCACGTTGGTGCTCTGGCCCATGCGAAGACGGGTCTGCACGTCGGCTTCAGTACCAGCCGGGATCATGAACTTGGCGGCCAGAGGGGATGGGTTCTTCTCGACCAGGAGGTAGATCTCGGTCGTGTTGGGGATCTTGCTCACGGCGCCCACGGGCACCACGGCGCCGTTTTCGGCGATGTCGGGCGAGACCACGGTGACCTGGTCGTTGGCGGCGGTGTCGCCACCCACGGCCTTGAGCGCGTCGGCCAGGGACTTGGCTTCGAAGCCTGCGCGGTCAACAGCCGCCATGGCTTGCTGTTGGGTGATGATGCCCAGGGAGACCAGCGTGGCGAAGGCGCCGGTGGTCTTGAGGGCGGTGCGGCGGGTTGCTTTCATGTCATGCTCCTTGCGAAAAAACGGGGGGTCACTTGTCCGGCGCACCGGCGAGGATCCAGGCGGCGAGCAGTTTGAGCTCGTCGTCCTTCAGGTTGGGCTGGGCCGGCATGGGCACCGGACCATACATGCCAGAACCACCCGATTTGATGCGGGCGGCCACTTTTTCAAGGGCGTCGGCCTGCCCTTGGTGCTTGGCCGCCACGTCCTTGTAAGACGGGCCGACCAGCTTCCTGTCCACCGCATGGCAAGCCATGCAGGCACTCTTGCTGGCCAGTGCCTTGGCGGCCGCAGCGTCCACCGCCCAGCTCGGGGAGCTGATCAAGGCGGCGGTGGCGGTCAGGGCCAGGGGGATCAATTTCATTCGCATAGCTTAAGTTCTCCGGAGGTGAGGCGGGCTTGGGGTTTACGATTAAATCCGAATATCAGTAACCAGTGCCAATGACGACCCGATGGCCTTCATGGGCACTCGACTTCACTTGGCGCCACCGATGATCCACCTGGCCATGGCCTGGGCATCGGCATCGCTGACCTGGGGTTGTGCCGGCATGGGCACCGGCCCGTACACGCCGGAGCCGCCACCCTTGATCTTTTCGACCAGGTAGGCCTGGGCATTGGCACGGTCCTTGTTCTTGGCAGCGATTTCGTTGAAGCCGGGCCCGACGATCTTGTTGGTGAAGCCATGGCAGGCCGTGCAGCTGTTGGAGGCCAGCAGAGCCCTCACATCGCTGTCACCCGATGCAGCCGCGGCAACCACCACCGGCGCAGGCCGGGGAAAGCTGCCCACCGGACCGGTCGGGGGTGGCTGGGTGGTGTCGGCGCCACGGACCGGCCCGATCACGCGGTTCTGCTCGGCAATGTTGCCATGGGCGTCCCGGGCAAAACCGGGCAGCGCGGAGCGGATCTGCGGATCCACCGGGCAGTCCTTCATGCAGGCCACATTCTTCACGTCGCCTTTGCCGTCCACGCGCCACAGTGGCTCGAAGAAGACCATGCCGTTGCGGTTGGGCATTCGCTGCTGCACCTCGGCGATGTTCTGGTCCGACAGCACGAAGTCGTCGGGCACCACCTCGGCCAGGTTCAGGATGTAGGCCACAGTGGCATACACCTCCTCGGTGGTCAGGGTCTTGGGGGCGTTCCAGGGCATGGCCCGGTTGATGTAGTCCCACAGGGTGGACACCGTGGGCACCTTCATCATGGTGGTCTTTTGCGGGTAGGTGGAGCCGTGTTCCAGGTTCTTCACCCGGCCGCGCTCGATGTCGGCCTTGGTGGTGCCGCCGACGATGGGCGTGAACACCTCGTTGGACTCACCGAAGACACCATGGCAGGAAGCACACTTCGCTTCCCACACTTCCTCGCCCTTGCTGACCGACCCGGAACCCTTGGGCAAGCCTTTGAAGTCGGGACGCACGTCGATGTCCCAGGCCGCGACTTCGGCCTTGGTCGCGTCGCGCCCGATGTCATGCCAGGGCGCCGCCTTCTGGGCCAGCACAGGGCCCGTCGTCATCACGGCCAGGATGAGGGTCGCCGCAGCGGTTCGAACGGAATTGCGGAAGAAGGATTTCATCAGTACACCTGCACGTTGGAGACTTCACCGTTTTCGGACACCAGCCAGCTCTGGATGGCGTTCTGGTGGTAGATGGAGCGGGTGCCGCGAACGGCACGCAACTGGTTGATCTTGGGCTGCACGTAGCCGGTGCTGTCGATGGCGCGGCTTTGCAGGATGGCAGGCTTGCCGTCCCAGACCCAGTCGATGTTGAAGCGCGTGCAGGCCTTGGGCAGGATCGGCCCCTCCAGCCGTGCGGTGCGCCAGTTGCGTCCCCCGTCGACCGACACATCGACGCGCTTGATGCTGCCGCGGCCCGACCAGGCCAGGCCGGTGACGTTGTAGTATCCCTTGTCCAGCAGGGTCTGGCTGCCCGAGGGTGTGGTGATGACGCTCTTGCACTCCTGGATACCGGTGTACTGGCGGTGCGTGCCATCGGGCATGTGGTCCACATAGTGGATGGCCTCGTCCTTGGTGGCCCATTTCATGTCGCCCACCTCGATGCGGCGCAGGTACTTCACCCAGCTCACACCCTGTACCCCCGGCACCACCAGCCGCAACGGGTAGCCGTTCTCGGGCCTCAGCATTTCACCGTTCATGGCCCAGGCCACGATGCAGTCGTCCATGGCCTGATCGATGGCGATGGTGCGGGTCATGGACGAGCCGTCGGCACCTTCGGCCAGCACGTACTTGCCGTTCTTCTTGTCGTAGCCGCACATTTCCAGCAGGGTCGACAGCAGCACGCCGGTGAACTCCGAGCAGCTGAGCATGCCATGTGTGTACTGCACGGACGGCAGCGCAACGTTGCCCCACTCGGGCGCCGAGTTGGCGCCACATTCGATGAAGTGGATGCGCGAGACACTGGGCAGTCGCATCAGGTCGTCCATGGTGAACACACGTTCGCGCTTGACCAGTCCATTGATCATCAGCCGGTGCTTCGAAGGATCAATGTCCCACCAGCCCTGGTGGTGGCGCTCGAAGTGCAAACCACTGGGGGTGATGATGCCGAACAGGCCCTGCAGGGGCGTGAAGCTCACCGAGGCAGCCGAGACACGCGTCAGGCCCGGGCTCTCGCGGCGCTGCAGGTTGGCCTCCCACTTGCTGGGCTTGCCATAACCTTCGTGTGCCACCGGCAAGCCAAGGCCCGTGCTGTGCTCGGGCAGCTTCAGAATCGCCTCTTCACCTTCTGCTGCCATGGCGCGCGTGGCCGCCGTGGCCGAGGCAGCCACCCCGGCCCCCATGGCCAGGGCCTTGCCCATGAAGCCGCGACGCGCCTTGCGGGCCTCTTCCAGCTTGTCGGCACTCAGGTGGTTCTCAGGCGCGGGCAATACACGCCCGATAACGTCGCTCAGGTCTTTAGCCACTTGCTTCTTCCTTCTCGTTGACAGGGGGAGTTGGGTCTGCGCCCGCCTCGTCGGCGGGGCGTTGGAAAACGCGGTAATTGGTCAGCCTGACGCCATGGTCACCCGCGCCGGTGTCGACGGCCGTGCCATCCACCTGGGCGCCAATGACACGACACACATCAAGGCACAGCGAATCTGAAACGCGGTAGAACACCTGAGCGCCGTCGCGGCGCCGGGCCAGCATGCCGGCGCGGTACATGAGCCCCAGATGGCGCGAGGCATTCGCCTGCGACAAGCCCGCCTGCCCCAGAATGTCGGTCACGCACCGCTCCCGACCACCGAGCACATGGAGGATGCGCAGACGTGCGGGCTCGCTGAGCACACCGAAATGGCGGGCCAGCTCGTCCAACATGGGCTGCACAGCGTTCAAAGACTTGTCTCCGTTTGGATCTTGATATCCGTCAATCAACTATATGATTGAATGCTGATATTTGGACTAGTGTAAACCCGGATGTCCACGCGAAACTGACGCCTGTACCCGGGTTTACCCGGTCCCCTCCCCCAGGGGCTTCGGACCACGTTACATTTGACATAAGGCTTCTCGCCTCTGAGCAGGTCGTTCGCTCGAGGACAGCCTTGGCTGACCTGGTCCTGACGAAAACCGCGAATCGGTGCACGATCTTGCTAGGGTTTGCACCGTTCTGGACACAGGCCCAGGTCGCTAACATAAGCATCTGAATATGCATACGTACTTATTTTTGTAAGCAAGCGGTTCCGCTGTTTGCCTGCATGTTCAGCATGCCCACCCTCTTCTCTCAACCGAGGTCATGATGATCAAAACCATGAAATGGCTCGCTGCGGGTGCACTCTGTGCCGCGGCTCTCAGCGCCCACGCGCAGGTGAACCAGGTCCGTGTCTGGGCCGCCGCCTGTGCCAACTGCCACGGCACCGAAGGCCGTGCCGAGCAAGGCATGGAATCGCTGGCCGGCAAGAACAAGGACGACATGCTCAAGACCTTGCTGGATTTCAAGGCAGGCCGCAAGCCCGCCACCATCATGCACCAGCTCTCCAAAGGCTACACCGACGAGCAGCTGGCCGAGATTGCGGCCTACTTCGCGGCCCAGAAAAAATAACCCAGGAGCCAGTCCCATGAAACGTCGTGCATTTGTTCAAACCCTGGGCGCCTCCTCGGCCGTCGCCGGGCTGGGTCTATTGACCGGCTGCGCCACCACAGGCGGGGCCAGCGGCAAGGTAGTGGTGGTCGGTGGTGGCTACGGTGGCGCCACGGCCGCCAAGTACGTTCGCATGTTCTCTGACCACGGCATTGAAGTCACCCTGGTCGAACCCAATGCGGCCTTCATTTCATGCCCGATCTCCAACCTGGTGGTGCACGGCAGCAAAGGCATCGCGGACGTCACCACCCCCTACGACAACCTGGCCAAGCGCCACGGCGTCAAGATCGTGCGCGACATGGTCGCCAGCATCGACCCCGACAAACGGATGGTCAAACTCGCCGGCGGTGGTGAACTGCCCTACGACCGCCTGATCCTGTCCCCGGGTATCGACTTCATGTGGGAGACCCTGCCAGGCATGGCATCCCAGGAAGCCAAGGACAAGGTTCTGCACGCCTGGAAGGCCGGCGCCCAGACGGTGGCCCTGCGCCAACAGCTCGAGGCCATGCCTGATGGTGGCGTCTATGCCTTGTCGATTCCGCTGGCGCCCTACCGTTGCCCGCCTGGACCCTATGAGCGTGCTTGCCTGGTCGCCAACTATTTCAAGACCGCCAAGCCCAAGAGCAAGGTCATCATCTTTGATGCGAACGATGACGTCCAGTCCAAGAAAGGCCTGTTCACCAAGGCCTGGAACGACCACTACAAAGACATCATCGAGTACCGCCCCAAGCACCGCGTGACCGATGTCGACGCCGCCACCAACACCCTGAAGTTCGAGTTCAACGACGACTTCAAGGCCGCCGTGGCCAACGTCGTGCCATCGATGCGGGCCGGTGACATCGCGGTCAAGACGGGACTGGCCACCGCCAACGCACGCTGGTGTGAGGTGGACTTCCTGACTTTCGAATCCAAGGCGGCCAAGAACATCCATGTGCTGGGCGACGCGATCCAGATCGCGCCCGGCATGCCCAAGTCGGGTCACATGGCCAACCAGCACGGCAAGACCTGTGCCGCTGCGGTGGTGAATCTGCTGATGGGCAAGGAACCTCCGCAACTGCCCATCTACGCCAACACCTGCTACAGCTTCGTTACCGAGGAAGACGTGGTCCACGTGGCCAGCGTGCACCGCTACGATGCCGAGAAGAAAACCATGCTGACCGTTCCCGGCTCAGGTGGTGTGTCCACCGCAGCCAGCGAACTCGAAGGCCGCTACGCCCTGGCCTGGGCGCGCAACATCTGGGCCGACACATTGGCTTGACCCCCGCGCCGCCTGCGGCGCCCCCCCCTGCAAGGGGGGCGCAGCCAGCGGCCCGGCAAAGCCGGTTCCGCGGCTGCCGCTGGCGGTCTGCATCGACCCTTTCATGCTGTTCGGACATGAACGCCCTCCCCTCTTCCCTCATCACCGCCCGCACGGCCTTCACCTTGGCCGTGTCACTTCTTGTCTCGACGGGTGTATTCGCACAGGCCGATGAAGCCCGCGCCAAGCGGATTGCGGGCGGCTCATGCTTTCTTTGCCACGGTGCCAATGGCGAGTCCACCAGCGAAGTCTTCCCCCGACTGGCGGGGCAGAACGCGGAATACATCGCCAAGCAGCTGGAGGCCTTCAAGACCGGGCAACGCAAGAGCTCGGCCATGGCGGACATGGTGGCCAGGCTGACACCCGACGAAATGCTGGCCCTGGGGCACTACTACCAGAAAATGGAACTGCCCCGCGAAGAAGCCAAGGATCCGATGCTCGCCGGCATGGGCCGCTACATCTACCACAACGGCAACAAATTCAGCGGCGTCCCCTCCTGCGTCAGCTGCCACGGGCAAGCCGGGGAAGGCGCCGCCAACCTGCCTCGACTGGCCACCCAGTTCTCGGGCTACCTCTTCACCCAGCTCAAGTCATTCAACAAGCGTGATCGCACCAACGACAATGCGGTGATGCATGTGGTGGCTGAGAAAATGACCGAGCTGGAAATGGCGGCGGTGGCTGAGTACCTGAGCAGCAAGTGATCGGTTGATTTTTCTGGTTTTTGAGGGGCGCTTTCTGGTTGGGGCGCCCTTTCTTTTTTTCGCACGAGGGCGAGGTGGTTGGCCGGGTCTCGACCCGGCGGGCGAGGTACTTTTGGTGAAACCCGCATTGCGGGTTTTCTTTGTTCGCCAAAGGCGCGTGCCGCGCCGGGTTTGCTCACTTTGCGAAGCAGAGTCACGCAAACACAAAAGTACCTAAAAGAAAGGCGAGCCGGATGCGCTGTCCCTTCGCTGCGCTACGGGCACACTGCATTCCTCGGCCTGGGCGGGGTGGCGCGCAAACTCGCTTTGCTCAATCAAGCACGCCCCCTTATCCGTCCAGCCCTGCGCTACTCGCCAGCGCATACGGCGGTTGGACCTCCGCACTCCACAGGCTGACCACCAGCGAGGACCCTTTGCCGTCAAGGCCGGGCTGAGCAGCGCAGGGGCGCCCGGACAAGGGCGCGTGCTTGATTGAGCAAAGCGAGTTTGCACGCGGCCCCGGGCGAACCGAGCAGCGCAAGGAGCCGCGCAGCGGGCCGGACTTCGGCTCGCCTTTTCTTTGCCTACTTTCTTTTGGCCAAGCAAAAGAAAGTAGGTCGCCCCCCGGGGCGAGACCCGGCCAACCACCTCAGCCCCCATCAACCAGAAACCGCCGCCACACCCGCAGACCGCCCCACCCCACCCCCAGGCCGCCGCAACCGCCAGTACAACCACCCGGCAATCGCCAGGTTCAGCAGGTTCCAGGCGATGCCGTTGATGAAGGCAGCGTCGTAGCTGCCGGTCATGTCGAAGATCCAGCCCGAGAGCCAGCCGCCCAGGGCCATGCCGACCAGCGTGGCCATGATGACCGAGCCCACGCGAGCGCCGACCTCGTGCAGGGGAAAGTGCTCGCGGACGATGATGGCGTAGGACGGCACGATACCGCCCTGGAACAGACCGAACAGGGCCGAGATCACATACAGCGACACCATGCCGTCGAACGGCAGGAACAGCAGCAGGGCCACCCCCTGAAGGGCCGAGCCCAGCAGCAGGGTTCGAATGCCCCCGATGCGGTCGCAGATGAAGCCGGACACCAGGCGGCTGACAATGCCGCTGGCCAGCATGAGCGACAGCATCTCGGCGCCACGGGCTGCGCCAAAGCCGAGGTCGGTGCAATAGGCCACGATGTGCACCTGGGGCATGGACATGGCCACGCAACAACCCACGCCGGCCACACACAGCAACCACTGGGCCCGCGAGGGGCTCAGCCCGAAGGGTCGGCTTCGGTCAGCAGCCGCTCCGGCACCCAGGGTCGCGGCCACCACCGGCGGGGCCAAGGGAGGTCGCTGCCGCATGAACCCGGACAGGGCCAGCATGCCCAGGCCACACACGAGTCCCAGAAGGGTGTAGGTCGGACGCCAGCCGATGGTCTCGATACCGTGCTGCACCAGCGGCGGCCACAGAGCGCCGGCGATGTAGTTGCCACTGGCACAGATGGCCACCGCGATGCCCCGCCGCCGGTTCCACCACTGTGAGGTGTCGGCCAGCAGGGGCGCAAAGGTGGACGCGCCGCCAATCAGGCCCAGCATGCCATGGGCCAGACCGAAGGCCCAGATGCTGTTGGCCTGCGCCGCACCCACAAACCCGGCGGCCACGGCAAAGGCCCCCAGCCACATCACCTTCATCAGGCCGTGGCGGTCGGCCAGGCGCCCCATCCAGATGCCGCCCAGGCCCAGACAGACCATCATGAAGGTGTAGGGCAAGGAGGCGCTGGCGCGATCGATACCGAACTCGCCCTGCACCGTCGGCAGCACCACCGACACCACATACATGCTGCTGTTGCCCAGCACCACCAGGCCCAGGGCGACCAGCAGGCGCCAGGCCGCCCGGCGCGAATCGATGACGGACGGGTCGGCGTGCAGGGAGGGGCTCATCCCCGCAATCTAGCGCACCCGGCGCCTGGCCGCCTGTCCTGCAGGTTACGGATCAGGCCACCCTGGCCCCCAGCTCGCCCTTGTCGTAGCGTTTCTGCATGGCTTCCAGGCTGTGCACCCGGGTGATCTTCGAGGCCATGCCGGCCGCGCCAAAGGCCTCGTAGCGTGCGGCACAGATGGCCTGCATGGCCTTGGTGGCCTCCTTGTAGAACTTGCGCGGGTCGAAGTTCTTTCGGTCCTCGGCCAGATGCTTGCGAATGGCACCGGTGCTGGCCATGCGCAGGTCGGTGTCGATGTTGACCTTGCGCACACCGTTTCGGATGCCCTCGACGATCTCCTCCACCGGCACACCATAGGTCTGGCCCATGTCGCCGCCGTACCTGTTGATGATGGCCAGCCAGTCTTCCGGCACGCTGGAGCTGCCATGCATCACCAGGTGCACATTGGGAATGCGCTGGTGGATTTCCCTCACGCGGTCGATGCGCAGCACCTTGCCGCTGGGCTTGCTGGTGAACTTGTAGGCGCCATGGCTGGTGCCGATGGCGATGGCCAGCGCATCGACCTGGGTCCTGCTCACGAAATCGGCCGCCTCGTCGGGGTCGGTCAGCAGCATGGAATGGTCCAGTTCACCTTCGGCGCCGTGGCCATCCTCCTCGCCGGCCTTGCCGGTCTCCAGCGAGCCCAGGCAGCCCAGTTCACCCTCGACCGACACCCCGCAGGCATGGGCCAGGTCCACCACCTGCTTGGTGGTGTTGACGTTGTACTCGTAGCTCGCGGGCGTCTTGCCGTCGGCCAGCAGGCTGCCGTCCATCATCACCGAGCTGAAGCCCGACTGGATGGAGCGGAAGCAGATGGACGGTGTGGCACCGTGGTCCTGGTGCATGCAGACGGGGATGTGGGGATACATCTCGATCGCGGCGGCAATCAGGTGCCGCAGAAAGGGCTCGCCGGCGTAGGAGCGCGCGCCGGCCGAGCCTTGCAGAATCACCGGGCTGTCCACTGCCGCCGCGGCCTGCATGATGGCCTGCACCTGCTCCATGTTGTTGACGTTGAAGGCCGGAAGGCCGTAATTGTTTTCAGCGGCATGGTCGAGCAGCTGGCGAAGGGAAATGAGGGCCATGGTGGTTCCTTGGGTGGGTTGAACGTAAGGTGCTCGTCATTCCCGCGAATGCGGGAATCCATGCCGATTTCGATGGGACGTATTGGAGGATCGTGGACTCCCGCTTTCGCGGGAGTGACGACAAACTGGTTTGAGACTGGAGAGTGACGAAAATCTGTGTTCAGACACGGGCGTGACGAGGTGCAGGAGCTTGAAATTCACTCAGCTCGCCTTGCCAGCACCTCGAACGCCGGCAGCGTCTTGCCCTCCAGCACTTCCAGAAAAGCGCCACCGCCGGTGGAGATGTAGCCCACGTCCTTCTCGTTGCCGTACTTGGCAATGGCCGCCAGCGTGTCGCCACCGCCGGCGATGCTGAAGGCGCTGCTTTCGGCAATGGCCTGAGCGATCACTTTCGTGCCGTTCTCGAAGGCCGCGAACTCGAACACACCCACCGGGCCGTTCCAGACGATGGTGCCGGCCTGTTTCAGCTTGGCGGCCAGCTTGGCGGCGGTCTTGGGGCCAATGTCCAGGATCAGGTCGTCGTCGGCCACCTCGTTGGCGGCCTTGACGGTGGCCTCGGCGTCGGCGCTGAAGGCCTTGGCGCAGACCACGTCCTCAGGGATCGGCACCTCGGCGCCGCGCGCGGCCATGGCCTCGATCACGGCCTTGGCCTCACCCACCAGATCGGGCTCGGCCAGGCTCTTGCCGATCTTCAGGCCGGCGGCCAGCATGAAGGTGTTGGCGATGCCACCACCGACGATCAGGCCGTCGACGTTCTTGGCCAGGCTCTGCAGGATGGTCAGCTTGGTGCTGACCTTGCCGCCGGCGACGATGGCCACCAGCGGCCTCTTGGGTAACTGGCCCCCAACCCTGGCTTCGCCAGGCCCCCCGAGGGGGTGCTGCCCTTCTTGGGGCGGCCCGGCGAAGGTCAGGCCGAGGGCCTTGCCGATGGCGTCCATCTCGGCGGCCAGCAACGGGCCGGCGCAGGCGATGGGGGCGGTCTCGGCGATGCCGTAGGTGGTGCCTTCGGCGCGGTGGGCGGTGCCGAAGGCGTCGTGCACGAAGATGTCGCACAAGGCGCCGAGCTTGGCGGCCAGTTCGGGCTTGTTCTTCTTCTCGCCCACGTTCAGGCGGCAGTTCTCCAGCAGCACGACCTCACCAGGGGCCACCGAAAACCCGCCGTCGACCCAGTGGCTGATCAGCCTGATATCGCGTTTCATGAGCTCACCCAGGCGCCGGGCCACCGGGGCCAGCGAGTCTTCGGGCTTGAACTCGCCCTCGGTGGGGCGGCCCAGGTGGCTGGTGACCATGACCGCCGCACCGGCATCGATCGCCATCTGGATGGCGGGAATGGAAGCACGGATGCGGGTGTCTTCGGTGATGTTGCCGGCGTCGTCCTGCGGCACATTCAGGTCGGCCCGGATGAAGATGCGCTTGCCGCGGGCAAAGCCGCTGGCACACACGTCGCTGAATCGGAGGAAGTGCATGGCCTGGCCCTCCTCAGCCGCGACCGACCACGCGCGCCATCTCCAGGCACTTGTTGGAGTAGCCCCACTCGTTGTCGTACCAGCTCACCACCTTGATGAAGGTCTTGTCCAGCGCGATGCCGGCGTCGGCGTCGAATACGCTGGTGCAGGTCTCGCCGCGGAAGTCGGTGGCCACCACCTTGTCGGTCGTGTAGCCCAGCACGCCTTTGAGCGCACCTTCGCTCTGGGCCTTCATCTCGGCGCAGATCTCTTCGTAGCTCGCTTCGCTGTTGAGCTCGACCGTCAGGTCCACCACCGACACGTCGCTGGTGGGCA
>JAUVWL010000050.1 GCA_030604135.1 Burkholderiales bacterium
TCACGCGATGGGCCGGCCTGCGCCGTGTGCTGCAGGAGAACCGCCGCGATGGCGACCTGATCGTGCTGCTCGGTGCCCGGCAGGGGGGGCTGGCCTGGAAACCGGCCATGACCCGGCTGCCCGAAGAACTGGCCGAAACCTTTCCCCAGGCCAACCTGCTGGTGGTCTACGCGGGCGAACCCGGCCGCGACGATGCCCTGTCCATCGTGAACCCGGAGCCTGCCACGCGGATGGTGTGAGCATCGGAATAGATGTATTCAATCGCGTGAACTTGACGATTTGTCAATATCAATCAAAAAATACTTGAATAAAAACGATTCTCATTTAATATGAGGGTACTCTGACTCGGGAGACCTTCATGGATCCGTTGGCACAAGCTCAAGAAGACGATGGCGCTGGCTATGACATGCCGTGCGCCGAGGCCATGCTCGCCGGGACGCTGGCCCTGATGACCGGCCATGCCGAAAACCGCTGTCCCCAGCACCGGGCGTTGATGGCCAAAAAGGTGGTGTCCAACCTGTTCTTTCTGGCGAGCCACCCTGCATTGAGCGAGAACTTCCGCACCGTGGCGGGCCGCATCCATCGTCATTGGGCGAATCTGGTGGCGGCGCAAGGCGTGGCTGTGACTGACCAGGCCGAACCACAGGCTCGGGTGTGGGCGCAGGCGTCAGGGTCATGGCATTGAAACGGTGCACGCGAGGCCATGGCATGGATGAACACAGTGTCCTGATGCGGCGAATGGGCCATGTGCAGCAACGCATGACGGATACCGTCCGGGCCCTGACGGCGCGCATCAAGCAACTGGAAGGGGAGGTGATGCGCTGGCGGGCCCATGCGGTCATGGCCAGGACGGCCGCCTTGTGGGGTTTGAGTGGCAAAGAACAGGTCAAGGTACAGTGGTCGCCTCCCACGCGACGGCAGACCCAGGGGAAGGTCAAGGACACAGGAGAGTGGTCGGTGTCGGAGGTGATCTGTCAGACCGGGTGCGCTTCACACGCGCACCATTGGCTTGAGACGGATGGGCGCTGTAGCCGAGATGGGCAGCCCTGTGAGCGTCTGGAGCAGACTGGAGCGAGCCATGTGTCTGCAGCGTAAGCCCACAGCGGTGTTCACGGGCGATGGGTTTCATCAGGCGACTGCACAGCCGGTGGCGATCGAGGTACGGGGAGTGCGTGCGGTTGCAGAGACGGTGCGACGGCGTCGAAGGCTGTGGGAACTCTCCAGCAGTGCTGCATGTCCGGTGCTCGGGGTGGGGTTGGCCCTGCCGGAGCAGCGGCGGCTGATGGCAAAGTGCGGGATCGATGTGCAGGGGCGCACCGATTACGAGTTGCACCAGATCGCCGTGACCGAGTGCCGCCGCCGCAGCCCTTTTGCCGAGAAGGTGGAGCAGTGGCTGGACCGAGCCTATGACGCGGAACTGCGGCAATCGAAGGTGTGCAAGGACGCGGATGCCTTGCGAGCCCACTGGCAAGAAGCCAAGTCGAATCCTGGCTGGGCGGGGGTGATGTGGGCGGTCCTGACCCACCCGGCTTGCCTGTTCCCTCTGGAGCACGACATCCTGGGCGACGTGCACATGCTGCAGCACCAGGTGGGCATGGTGACTCGGGTAGAGCAGAAACGATGGGAAGCGTTGCAGGAGAAGGTATTGGCATTGCAGGGTGCGGTTCGCTCTTGGCAGGAACGATGGGAAGCCGAGCAGCGGCAGTGGGTGCAGCGCCAGGCGTCCTGGGCCCAAGAAGTGGAGGCGCTGCGCATGCAATGGGGCAAGGAGCAGGCCATGCGGGTAGAGCGGGAGCAGCAACTGGCCGACTTGGGCGAGACCATGGGCGCACAAGCCACGTTGCATACCCTGCGTGAAGACCTGCGCCGGTTGACCCAGGAAAACCACGCCCTCAAGCGAGCCCTGCGCCATGAGGCCAGGCAGGGGAGCGCAGTGAGTGTTTCACCGAGCGCGCAAGCAGGGGCAGACGAGGGTAGGCAGCCGGCATCGGGGCATTCAGACGATGGTCGGCCAATGCAAGATCCCGAAATCGCGCAGCACCCGCTCAGGCGGGTGGCCTGCGTGGGTGGGCGCACCGCCCAGTTGCCTTCCTATCGGGAGGTGGTGGAAGCCCACGGTCTGGAACTCCTGCACCACGACGGGGGGGAAGAAAACAACCTCAATCTGTTGTCGGCCACGTTGTCGGCCGCCGACCTCGTGATCTGTCAGGTCGGGTGTGTGAGCCACAACGCCTACTGGCGGGTGAAAGACCACTGCAAGCGACAAGGCAAGCCCTGCGTGTTCGTGGAAAGTGCCAGCCGCACGGCCTTGGAGCGTGCCATGACCCGTATCATCGGCACATGGCCGCGCTTGAACCCCTGACCCCAGTTGCCCCCTGCCCGTGTGGCCGAGTGGACCCGGTCCGGCGCGGCCAGGCCGCCCGTTGGGCCGCATGTTGCGGGCGCTGGCTCGATGCCGGCGAACCCGTCCCCGATGCCGAGTCGCTCATGCGGTCGCGCTACGCGGCCTTTGTGCTGGGGCGGACCGACTATCTGCAGCAGACCTGGCACGCCAGCACCCGCCCGGCCGAGCTGGCGCTGGAAGAAGGCGTGCGGTGGCTGGGCTTGGAGGTTCGAGCCCACCGGAGCACCGGGCCGGACCAGGCGGAGGTGGAGTTCGTGGCGCGCTCGCGTCAGGCTGGGCGTGGGCAGCGCTTGCACGAGCTGAGCCGGTTCGTGCGTGAAAACGGCCACTGGTATTACGTGGATGGGGTGTTTCCATGAAGGTGTCGTACAGGGCCTGCCCGACTGGCTGGCCTGGGCGGCGGCTTCAGCGCAGCGCCTGCAGCCGCACCCGGCGCAGGTGAGGCCAGAGAATGTCCCGCACATCGAACACCTCGCGGATGCGGAACGGCACGGACAGGAACGTCCACACCCTCCTGGCCTCCACCGCCTACCGGGTGCCCTTGGAGGCATTCGGCAGCAGCCCGATCATCGGGCTGCGCAATTCGTGAGCGATTCGCAGGCCTTGGTGGCATCGCCGGTGGAGATTGATGCAATCCACCCGCTGTTCGCCCAGAATGCACCGAGTTGTGGCCCCTTTGTCGGCCGGGTGCACGTGTGCCACGCACAAAGTCGGGAAATGGGCTGGTGAACTGTGGCCATACACAGTCGCATGGCAAAATCGTTGCCCTGTCCAGGCGGTTTCATACGTGACCATGCTGAAGAAAATTGCGGTTCAGGACCTGCGCCTGGGGATGTACATCCAGTCGTTCGCCGGCTCGTGGCTGGACCACCCGTTCTGGCGCTCCAGGTTCCTGCTGGAGGACCCGGCGGACCTTCACCGTGTTCGCGGCAGCGCCGTGCGCGAGGTCTGGATCGACGTCAGCAAGGGGGCGGATGTGGTCGTTTCTTCGGTCGCCGTGGCGCAGGTCGAGTCGGTCGACCAGATGGAAGAGGTGCTGCGCTACGACCGGGCGGTCGAGCGTTCCCTCACGACCCGCACCACCGAGGCGGAACTCAAGCGTGCCGCCGCCATCTGCCACAGCGCACGCGGGGCGATCACCGCGATGTTTTCGGATGCCCGCATGGGCAAGGCCATCGACAAGGAGGTGGCCCGTCAGGTGGCGGAGGACATCGCGGATTCGGTGACCCGCAACGGCAGCGCGCTCGTCAGCCTCGCCCGCCTCAAGACGGCCGACGACTACACCTACATGCATTCGGTCGCGGTCTGTGCGCTCATGGTGGCTCTGGCCCGCCAGCTCGGGTTGCGCGACGACGAGGCCCGTGCAGCCGGCTTTGCCGGGTTGTTGCACGACCTGGGCAAGATGGACGTGCCGCTGGAGGTGCTCAACAAGCCCGGCCGCCTGACGGACGAGGAGTTTGCCCGTGTGCGCCACCACCCGGTGAGCGGGCACGAGCGGCTCCGGGCGGCAGGGGTGGCGCACGAGCAGGCCCTGGACGTGTGCCTGCACCACCACGAAAAACTGGACGGCACGGGGTATCCGCACCGCCTGTCCGGCAACCAGATCAGCCTGATGGCTCGCATGGGGGCCGTCTGCGACGTGTACGACGCCATCACGTCCAACCGCCCTTACAAGGCCGGTTGGGATCCGGCGGAGTCGCTGGCGCGCATGGCGCAATGGACGAACTCGCATCTGGATCAGCGCGTGTTCCAGGCCTTCGTGCGCAGCCTGGGCATCTACCCGATCGGCTCGCTGGTGCTGCTGAGCAACGGCAAACTGGCGGTGGTGGTGGAGCAGTCGAAGGGCCCGATGCTGAAACCCATCGTCAAGACGGTGTTTTCCGTCAACAGTTACGAACGGGTGGTGCCCGAACTGATCGACCTTTCCAGCCCCGCCTGCCGGCACACGATCGTGAAACGGGAAGACCCGGCAAAGTGGCAGATCAGCGGACTGGACGAGCTCTGGGCAGGTCCCCTGGTCTCTTGAGCGGTCGCAGCCCTGTTCAGTGGGTGGCGCGGGTGTACACGGGTTCCTGTCCCTCGGCCGTGCCGTTGATCTGCTGGTTCAGCGCCTCCGCGCTGTCGAGCCACGACTGCAGTTCGCCGGGGTAGCTGCCCTGTCTGCCGGCCGCCCAGCGGCGGCGGGCCTGACGGGTCA
>JAUVWL010000021.1 GCA_030604135.1 Burkholderiales bacterium
AGCACCACAACGCCTGCCTGGGCCTGCGCAACCTGCGTCTGCAGACCCTCATGCAGAGCCAGCAGTTGCTGCGCACGCTCAATGAGCGGCGCACGCAGATCGTCAACCTGATCCGGGCGGCGCAGCATCTGGGTGGTGGTGGTGGTGGGGGAGGAGGCAGCCCAGGGGGTGGCGGTGTCGGCATCGGTGGTGTGGGCGGTATCGGCGGTGGCTCCAACAACGAACCGGGCGCCGGCCAGCTTCAACGCTACCAGTTCGAGCTGCAGGCACAGCAGGCCCTGCTGCAGGCCGACGGGCTGCAGCTGAAGATCCTCATGGAGGGTTACCGCCAGCGGGAGAAGACCTACGAGTTGCAGATGGCCGAGGCACGGCGGGTGAGTGACACCCGGCAACCGGGCTCCATCAGCCTGGGTGCCGTCCCGTTCGTGCCGGGTCTGCTGCGGTGACGGGCTATCGCCACATTCTGGCAGTTGTGGCGCAACGAACAAAGACCGAAAAGGCGCGTGACGGAGGAATGGCATGAATTGCGATGAGGGGGTCTTGCTGCAGGCCGTGGCGGCGGTGCTGGGTCTGATGGTGCCGACCGAGTACCTGAACACCCTGCGGGATGCGACGTTTTTCTGCTCCGTGCGCGAGTATCTTGTGCAGGACATGCTCATCGACACCTACCGCGATGCGGCAGCAGCGCGCATTGCCACGGCGCTGGCCTTTTTGTCGACTTCCATTGTCACGATCTGGGTGCTCTGGCACGGATTTCAGCTGATTTCTGGCACCCAGCGCAAGCCGCTGATGTCCCTGGTGATCGACACCGGCAAGCTGGTGTTCATCCTGGCGCTGGTCAGTCTGGTGGCGGCCAACTCGCCCTTCATTGCGACCACAGTGCTGGACTTTCAGCGGCTGGTGACCACCGCGGTGGTGGGTGAGGACACCAATGTCTACCGCATGATCGACATCAACCTGGGCCTGGCCCAGGTGATCAACCAGGTGATCAACAACCTGGCCGGTGGTCAGCAGGCGGGGGCCACAGGCAACAGCCTGACCACAGCGGCCGGTTTGCTGGGCCAGAGCGGGCCGGCCATGATCACCACCGTGCTGGCCCTGCTGGCCGAGATCGCCATTATTTTTGCCATCATGCTGGCGCCGCTGTTCATCTTCTTTCTGCTGTTTCAGCAGACCGCGCCGCTGTTCTGGTCGTGGTCCAAGTTCCTGCTGGGGACGTTTGTGTCGCTGGCAGCTCTGGCGCTGGTTTCCGGCATTGCCCTGCGCATTTCGGCCGTGTACGGGGCCTCGGTGCTGGCGGCCTACTACGCCAATGCCAGTCCGCTGGGGGGCGTCGTTTCTTTTGACATCTCGGGCAGCGCCATGCGTATGGCCACCTTGGGCACGCTCATGAGCGCCATCATCATTTCGATTCCGCCCATGATTCTGCAGTTCTTCAATGCGGGTGTGGGGTTTGCCACCGGTGCCATGGGCGGCATGATGGGGGGCGCACTGGCGGGCCGCATGGCCGGTGGCGGTACCGGTGTGCCGGGCATGATGTACGGGGGCATGCCGGGCGCTGCCGGCGGTCAGGGGGCACCGGGCAGCTATGGCAGCAGCCCACCGCCCCTGCCCGACAACACTCGAGCTTCCGTGGGGGCCGGCTCGACGCCACTCATGCTTCCATCTTCCGCCCGTGGAGGCAGCGAGGCGGTCGTTCCTCCTGCGGGGTCGATGGGCCTGAATTCAGCCCATGGCGTGAACGCCCGGGTGGACAGTGTCCGCGAACAGCAGTTTGGCGCTGGAAGCGATGAATACCGGAGCGGCAGTGCCGGGCCGGGTGCCTACACCGATGCACGACTGGTCGAACACACGACGCTCCAGGGCCGTGACCAGACGCTCTCGGCCGACGCCAATCGGGCCGTCGAGCGCGACGAACGTCTGGGTCGCGGAGGCCACCTAGCAGTGGCCGGCAGTGCGACGCCGACCTACGCGTCTGCGCCCCCGGTCAGCAGTTCCGGTTCATACGGTGGCACTGGCGGCTCCGCAACCGGCACGGGCGGCAGCCCTTCATCTGCATCCGCAGGACCATCAGGCGCTGATCGGTCCTCCGACACGCCGGTGGGCGACAGGCCACCGCCTTCGGCTGCCACGAACATCGCTGGGGCTCGACCGCAGCCTCGCCCCAACACCTACGGTACGCGAACAGGTCAGGCCTGATCCCATGCCCGTATGAGCCCCTATTGAGTCTTTTCGCGTTCTGGACTTCGACCCATGAAACTGAGCAAGCGCATTACCTGGCCACCGGGTGAACTGTCTACGCGCCACCTCGCGCCGCCCCTGCTGGCCGCTGTGCTGCTGCTGCAAGCCTGCGCCACCCCGGTGGCCGAGGATTTCGGTGACAACTGGAAGCCGCTGAATGCACTGCCCGAGGTGGTGCAGGAGCTGCCGCTGGCTGAAGAGCTGGCGGCCCACCGCTTCCAGATGCTGCCCACCGACACCAGCCTGCGCGTCATGCTGGAGCGATGGGCACGCGAGAACGGCGGCACGCTGGAGTGGAGCTACCCCACCGACCTGAGCCTGGTGGCCTCGCTGGCCGGGGAGGGGGACAACAACCTGCAGCGCGCGCTGAACGTGGTGCGCCGTGTGTACGCACCGCAGCGGGTGCGGGTGCAGGTGCTCGCCAATCGCAACCTGCGGGTCACGCGCCTGCCTTGAAGGCAGGCTTACCAGCCAACGACGGACACCACATGGCCTTGTTCAAACGCCAGCTCTCCGAGGCATCGCAAGAGCTGATCCAGAAGTCGATCGACTTCGAAGCCAACCTGATCGCCCAGGTCAAGCGCAGCGAGCGCCGTGCCTGGACCGTGGCCATGTGTGCCATGGGCCTGACCCTGTGCATGGGGGCCGGCATCGCCTACATGCTGCCGCTCAAGGAAAAGGTGCCTTACCTGGTGACGGTGGACCTGCGCCGCAGCACCAGCACCATCAGCCACCTGCGCGATGACCTGGCCATGACGGGCATCTACGCCAGCGAGGCGCTCAACCGCAGCCATGTGGCGCGCTTCATCCAGGCGCGCGAGGGCTACGACTGGGACACCATCAACGAACACGACTGGGAGGTGCTCGCTTCCATGTCGGGCGAGACGGTGCGCAAGCAGTTCGTGGCCATGTTCGACAACTCGCCCAACAGCCCTGAAAAGCGCTGGGGTCGCATGACGGCGGTGCGGGTAAAGGTCAACAGCATCGTGTTCCATGGTCTGGACGAAGAGCGGCGCCAGGCACCCACCGGGGCCACGGTGCGCTTCGAGAAGTGGAAGTTCGACAAGAACACGGGCAAGAGCGAGTACATGAGCAGCCACGTGGGCACGCTGCGCTATGAGTACAAGAACAACCTGAAGATGAGCGACCAGCTGCGCCTGCGCAACCCGCTGGGTTTTCAGGTCACTGCCTACCGCATGGACGACGAGTTCCTGGCGCCCACCTTCCGCGCGGCCGAAATGCAGGGCGGCATTCCGCTGCTCGACCCATCCGACGGGCTGGTCATGCGTGCGGCCGACGAGCCCGCATCGGCCCGCGTACCGGCCTCCGTGCCGGGTGAGAACCCGTCCACTGCGCCCGACTTGCCCGGCTTGCCCGGTGCGCCGTCCACACCACAGGGGGGCTCATGATCGTTCGTACGGTTTTGTCTTGTGATTCATCAGCACGAAGAGGTGTCATGTCAAGTTGGTTGAACCGGGTCGGCGCAGGGCTGGCCCTGCTGGGGCTGTTCGTGGGTGGGCAGGGTGTGGTCATGGCGCAGGAGATCCGCACGGTGGTCTACCGGCCCGACCAGGTGGTACGGGTCAACACCGGAGTCGGCATTGCGACCCAGATTGAAATCAGCCCGCAGGAGCAGGTCAGCAGCTTCGGCACCGGCTTTTCCGACGGGTGGGAGCTCGTGCGCAAGGACAACGTGTTTTTTGTGCGGCCCAAGAATGTGGACGTGGACACCAACATGTTCATCCGCACCAACATGCGCTCCTACCTGCTCGAACTGGTGGTCTCGGCCACCCGCTGGCGCACCATCGAAGAAGCCAAGCGGGCCGGGGTGAACTACAAGGTGCGCTTTGTCTACACGGAAGGTGGCCCGGCCGATACCGGCAGCACGCTGGCGGCGGCCAACGCGGTGCTTTCGCCCACCGCCGCCAGCCTCGATTCACAGTCGAACTACCACCTGCGCTACGACTACGCGGCACGGCTGGAGACCTCGACCATCGTGCCCTCGCGTGTCTACGACAACCAGCAGTTCACCTTCATCCACCTGCCGCCCATGGCCGGCGTGCCAGCGGTGTTCGGGCGCAACGACCGCAACGGCGAGGAGTTCGTGGTCAATACCAAGACCGAAAACGGCGTGATGGTGGTGCACGGTGTCTACCCGTTCCTGGTGCTCAGGCTCGGTGACGACGTGGTAGGACTCAGGAGGAACCCATGATGAACGGACCCATGCAGGGACAGGGCGGGCAGCCACCTGTGCTCAACGACAACATGCCGCGCCTCTCGGGCGGGTTCTCGCGCGGCCTCAACAAAATGGCCGTGGCCTATGTGGTGCTGGTGGCCATGGCGGTGATCGGACTGACGCTGTGGGTGACCAGCAGCGCGTTTTCGGCGGGCAACAAAAAGCCGCAGCGCGAACACTTCGAAGAAGTGGTGGTGCCGGCCATGCCGCCCATGCGGCCGGTGGTGCAGGCACCGCCACCCGCCCCCTTGCCGGTGGTGGCGCCGCCGCTGCCCGCTGCGCCGCCGCCCGAAGACGACGACCTGCTGCGCCGACGCATGGCCAGCCAGAGCGCGCTGGCGCCGGCGGCCCAGACGACCCAGGGCGGGGCGTTCTTCCAGGACGAGTTCTCCAGCGTCAAGCGCGGCGCGGTGCAGGCGCTGGCCAATGCCGACTTCGTGCTGGCGCGCGGCACTTTCATCCGCTGCACGCTGGAGACCAAGATCGTCTCCACTTTGCCGGGCATGACCTCGTGCATCGTGACCGAGCCCATCTACTCGGTCAACGGCCGCCGCCTGCTGGTGGACAAGGGCTCCAAGGTGACCGGCGAATACCGCTACGCCGACGAGCACTTCGACCGCATCGGTGTGGTCTGGACCCGTATCCTGACCACCACCGGGCTGGATGTGCGCATCGACAGCGCAGGCACCGATTCGCTGGGCGGGGCCGGCATTCCCGGGCACTACAACGCCCACTGGGGCGAGCGCATCAGCGCCGCCCTGCTGGTCAGCCTGCTGGCCGACACCATTGATGCCGGCGCGCAGAAGTTTGCCGACCGCAACAACATCCGCGGCCGCGAGACCGAGGTCTACGACCGCGATGGCCGCCTGATCACCAGCCGCGTGGACCCCTGGGAGTCGCACACCGCCCGCACCACCAAGCGCGTGGCCACCGAGATGCTGGAGCGCTCGGCCAACCGGCAGGCCACGGTCACGGTGCTCAATGGCACGGTGGTCAACATCTTTGCCGCGCGCGACGTGGACTTTTCGTCGGTGATGCGATGAGCCCGAAGTGGTCACGGAGCGCGCCATGCTGATGAGCGTGCCTGAGAGTCTGGCCGCCGATTCGGGCGAGCGGGTGGCCGACGTCTCCAGCGAGTTCCTGGACTACCAGTACCACGTGCTGGGCATCACGCCCTACCTGGAAGACCCGGAGGTCACCGAGATCTGCATCAACAGGCCGGGCGAGCTGTTTCTCGAAACCCGGCAGGGTTGGCAGCGGGTGCAGGTGCCAACGCTCACCTACGACCGCGCGCGCCAGTTCTGCACCACGGTGGTCAATGAGAGCCGGACCGGCCAGCGCATCACCCACGTCGACCCGGTGGTGTCGCTGACCTTTCCGACCGGCCAGCGCGCCCAGTTCGTGCTGCCTCCGGCGGTGCCGGCCGACACGGTGTCGATCACCATCCGCCTGCCATCGACCCAGACGCGCACCCTGCAGGCCTACCAGAGCGAAGGTTTTTTTGACCAGATTCTCGAAGGCGAGCAGGAAATCAGCCCGCTCGACCAGGAGCTGCTGGCCCTGCGCGAGGCACGCGACTACCACGGCTTTTTCAGCAAGGCGGTGCATTACCGCAAGAACATCGTCGTTTCGGGCGCCACCGGCAGCGGCAAGACGACGTTCATGAAGTCCCTGGTGACCCACATCCCCGACGACGAACGGCTGATCACCATCGAGGACGCGCGCGAGCTGTTCATCGACCAGCCGAACGCGGTGCACCTGATCTACTCGCGGGGAGGCCAGGGTTCGGCCAACGTGACGGCCAAGGGTTGCATGGAAGCCTGCCTGCGCATGAAGCCCGACCGCATCATCCTGGCCGAGATCCGTGGTGACGAGTCGTTCTACTACATCCGCAACTGCGCCTCGGGCCACCCGGGTTCCATCACCAGCTGCCATGCGGGCAGCACCGCGCAGACCTGGGACCAGATGGCCCTGATGGTCAAGGCTTCGCCCGAAGGGGCTGGCCTGGGTTTTGGCGAAATCAAGCGCCTGCTCATGCTGACCATCGACATCGTGGTGCACATCAAGGCGCACGCAGGCCGGCGCTACATCACGGGCATCGACTTCGACCCGCAGCGCCGCATGGAGCTGGTGTGACGGGCTGAAACACGGCGGCGTGACGGAAGGCAATGCATGAGGCGAGACGATGAACGGAACGCATGGGGAGGGCGTCTGTGGCGCCTGTGCGTCGTGGGCCTGATATCCAGCTGGCTGGCCGCCTGCTGGCCGAACAAGCCGACGTCCACGACACCGGCGCCCAAGGGGCAGGGGCTGGAGGTGATGGGGCGCATGCGCGACCATGGCCTGCCCTACCACCGCAACCCGCAAGCCCGGCAGGCATGGCGGATGCAGGTCGAGATCGAGGGCGCGCCGGGTCCGTTGGTGCTGGTGCGCAGCGGTTACTCCCTGGCAGTGCAGCGCCCGCATCCTTGCCTGCCGCCGGTCAAACTGACGATGATGGGTGTGCCTGCCACGGCCCATCCCACAGCCTCGACGGAGTTTGCGCTGCACCAGGTGGGCGAGGGCAGGTATGAGGGGGTGTTCTACACCGATGTGCTGCTCGACGAAGACTACTTTGGCCTGGGGGTGTGTCCCTGGGTCATGCAGGGCGGCAGTGTGGTGTTTTCAGCCACCGGCTCTGCTGGAGAAACGCGCTACGTGGCCCACTTCAACGTCAACGATCTGTTCGATGGGTTTGTCAAACGCCGCTACTACGCCAAGACTGCTTACCCGATCAATCCGCGCTTGAAGGATTGGTCTGAACCAGGACACACCGATCCCAATCGGTATGTGCCTGCGCTTAGGGACGACTTGTTCAGCATCACGCTGAAGCTGGAGGCGCAGCGACCATGAGTACACACTTGAGCGCCCAGGTGCATGCCGATCTCTCGTCCTTGGTGTACGACCCAAGTAAAGAGCTGGCACAAAAGCTCGCCGATGAGGACGCTGTGGTCGTTGGCGGCGAGACATTTCTGGTCAAGGCGTTTGTGGACACCCCCCGCACAGGCTACCAAGGTGCCATTTTTGAACATGTGGGCAGCGGGGCTTTGGTGGTGGCACACAGGGGCACCGAGTTCGACCGCGAACCGGTGCAGGACGGTTTGAACAACCTGTCCATGGTGGTCTCGCGCACCAACGTGCAGGCGCCCGAAGCCATCGCGTTGACGCGGCAGGCGCTGTTGATCGCTGCTGAGGTTGCAGCGGACAAAGGCATCGATCTTCCGGTGAGCGTCACCGGCCACTCGGCCGGCGGCACGCTGGGCCAGATCACGGCGCACCATTTCGACCTGCCGGGGCACACCTTCAACGCCTATGGCGCGGTCAGCCTCGATGGCTGCCTGCCGCGCGGTGGCGAGCGGGTGTTCAACCACGTCATGGCCGGCGACCTGGTGGCTGCGGCCAGTCCGCATTACGGCCAGGTGATCACCTATGCCCGCCCCGAACACATCGAGGCCATGCAGGCGGCCACGCGCGAGGCGCGGCGCGGCTGGTTCGGTGGGTCGGACGGACGCCCACCGGTGGACCTGCAGACCCACGCCCTGGACAGCGTGCGCCGCAGCGGGTTCGATCCGCACTATGTGTCGCACTTTGCCAGCGAAGACGGGCAGGGGCGGGCACAGGTCTCGGTGCTGGCCGACCCGCAGGCACGGGCACTGGCGCAGCAGAACCAGGCACTGGTCGAGGGTTTCAACCGCAGCGCCGGCAGCTGGCGCCTGGGTGCCGGTGTGGCGCTGGCGGCTCCGGCCCACCTGGTGGGCAAGTCCACCGGCTTGGGCAGCGCACTCGGGTGCTGGATACGTGGCGAGGTGCCGCCCGGTGAGCCGGGCCGCCGCGAAGGGCTGCTGCCACCCGTTCAGCCCGCATCTGCCGGCCCGGGCGCAGGCTCAAGCGAACGGGCCGACGACACCCGTCTGCCGGCACCGCTGTCGGCGCTGAGCGGGCACAGCCAGGAACTGGTGCACCAGAGCGCGCACTGGCTGCAGAGCAGCCCGCTGGGCCAGACGGCGGGCTGGGGCTTGGCGATGGACAAGACCGCATTGGCCATGGCGGCGGCCGCGCGCGAGGCCGGGCTGGCGCAGATATCGCTGTTCGATGTGCGCGAAGGCCAGATCCACATCGGTCACCACGACGGGGTGCGGTTTCGGGGGGCAAGTCTGGTCGCCGAGAGCGCAGCCCGGACGCCCTTGCAGCACTCGTACCAGAGCCTGGCACAAGCCGATGCCAGCCAAACACACAGCCACCCAGATCCTGCTTCGCATGACCTGGCCACGCCGGTGTGGAGCGCGCCTGCGCCGCAGCACGGGCACGGGCTGAGGCATTGACGAGTTTCAGACTGCAAAACGCCGACACACATTGCCATACCCAAGGAGGACCTCTTTCATGGAACAAATCACCCAACCGATTTCGAAGCGCACGCTCTGGCAGGCCGGCGCCTGCCTGGCGCTGGGCGTGTTGCTGCAGGCCGGATGCGCCACATGGACGCCAGCGCCGCCCGCCGAGCTGGCCTTGTTCAAGGAAGTCCAGATCGGACCGGAGGCGTCTTCGGTGGTGCAGCTGTCGTTCGAAGCCTTGCGCCCTGAGGTTGGGGAACCGGCAGCTGAAGGGCGTGGCGACGCCGAGCCCGCTGCCGAAGCGTCGACTGCCGCCAAGGGCGACACCGTGACAGCCGTGAAAGCCGCGGCTGGCTCACCGCATGCCGGGCATGTGGTGCTGATGCGCGACGGCGAGGAAATGCAGCGCATCGAGCACGACTTTGGCGAGGGTTCACAGCACCTTCTGGGCGCAGGCTGGGTGCGGCTGGAGGATCTCAGCGGCGACGGGTGGATGGAGCTGGTGTTGCCGCGCCAGGAGAGCGACGGCGGATTGTCCGATGTGGTGTACGCCTACCACGCGCAGCGCCAGCGCTATGAGCGGGTGACTGCCCTGTCGGACCGAGGCACGGTTCGTGGCCTGGCGCCGGGCTGTGTGCTGCTGGAGACCGACAACGCCAGTCAGACCCTGTGCCACCTGCCTGCCGCGCGTCGTTGGGTGCGGTTGTATGCCCCGGCCACCGCCGCCCAGGCCGGCGCGGATGTGGGGCAACTGGAGGCCACCTGTGTCGGTCCCGGTAGCCGGCTGACCGACTGCCGTCAACTGAGGCTGCAGACCGACCGCAGCTTGCAATCGGCCCTGGCGGCCTTGAAGCAGCAGCAGCGTGAACAGGTGCAACAGGCCCATGGACGACCGACGGCCACCCGGGTGCTGGCCAACCTGGATGCCGGGCACCGGGCCTGGCTGAACTACCGCGACAACCGCTGCATGGGGCATGCGCGGGAGCAGGGTTTGGCGGGGGCAGGCTTGCAAATGGTGTTCGAGTCTTGCCGCTACCAGATGGCCTTGCAGCAGACCGTCGAATATGGGCAGCCATGAGCCCCGTATGGTGGCTCATGCACTGAACAGCCCTGGGAGCCAAAACCGATGAGCCGCTTGCAAAAGGCCATGCTGGGCTTGACCCTGATGCTCGGCGTGCTGGCCGGGTCGCAACTGAGTGCCTACCTGCTGCTGTGGCGCCTGAACCTGCCGTGGACCGGTGCAACACCGCTGACCTACCTGCAGTACTGGTCGGCACACGCAGCACACCCGCAGTTCGGCGGTGTGGTGCGCAGCAGCGGCGCCGTGGGTTTTGGCGTGGTGCTGCTGGTGCTCGGCCTGCTCGCGCTGGTGCTGCTGTTCAGGCGCCCGCAGCGCCTGTACGGTGATGCCCGGTTTGCCTCGCTCTCGGATTTGCGCGGCAAGCGCATGCTCAAGCCCGACGACACGGCGCTGGTGGTGGGCCGCAAGGACGGCAAGTATGTGTACTTCAATGGCCAGCAGTTCGCCTTGCTGGCCGCGCCGACCCGATCGGGCAAAGGGGTGGGCATCGTGATTCCCAACCTGTTGAGCTACCAGGGTTCGGTGGTGGTGCTGGACATCAAGCGCGAAAACTTCGACCTGACGAGTGGCTTTCGGGCCCGCTACGGGCAGGAGGTCTACCTGTTCAACCCGTTTGCCGAAAACCGCTGCACGCACCGCTGGAACCCCTTGTCCTACGTGTCTGCCGACCCGAACTTCCGGGTCAGTGACCTGCAGGCGATTGCCGCCATGCTGTACCCGGCAACCGACTTGCACAAGGACCCGTTCTGGGCCAACCAGGCGCAAAACGCCTTCGTGGCCTTCGCCTTGCACGCATTCGAGCAGGCCGACCACATGGGCCGGCGGTTTCCTGGCAAACCCTACGAGACACCGACCATGGGTGCGCTTTACCGCCTGTCGTCGGGGCGACCGGAGCAGCCGCTGCGCGAGCATCTGCGCGACCTGGCCAGTTCGCCCGACCTGAGTCCGGCTGCGCGGACCGCGTTTGGCACCTTGCTGGGTCAGGCCGACGAAACCTTTGCCAGCATCATGGGCACCTTCAAAGAGCCGTTGAACCCCTGGCTGAACCCGGTGGTGGACGCGGCAACCAGTGGCAACGACTTCGATCTGCGCGATGTGCGCAAGAAGAAGATGAGCATCTATGTGGCGGTGCAGCCCAACAAACTGGCCGAAGCCCGGTTGATCATCAACCTGTTCTTCAGCCAGTTGATCAACGAAAACACCCGGGAGCTGCCCCAGGCCAACCCCGCGCTCAAGCACCAGTGCCTGCTGCTGATGGACGAGTTCACCAGCATCGGGCGCATGGACATCATTGCTCGGGCGGTCAGTTTCATGGCCGGCTACAACCTGCGGCTGATGCCCATCATCCAGAGCCTGTCCCAGCTTGAGGCCACCTACGGGCGGGAGACGGCGCGCACGCTGGTGACCAACCACGCGCTTCGCATCATCTTTGCGCCGCGCGAACAACAGGACGCCAACGAGTACAGTGAGATGATGGGCTACACCAGTGTTCGCAAGGAAAGCATCAGCCGCAGCCGCGCGCGCGAGACCAGCCGCACCCTCACCGAAAACGAAGAGCGGCGGGCGCTGATGTTGCCCCAGGAGATCAAGGCGCTGGGGGAGGACAAGCAGATCCTGCTGGTCGAAGGGCTCGCCCACCCGGTGATGTCCGACAAGATCCGCTACTACCAGGATGCCGAGTTCAAGCGACGCGTGCTGCCCAAGGTCGAGGTGCCCGAGCTGGTGCTGGGCGGGTCCACCGGCTTCCCATCGACCACGGCCAAGGGTCGAGCAACACGGACAGCCCACAACGGTCTGCCACCCGAGAGCGTGATGCAGATGCAGGCCAGGGACGATTCGGTCTTCACGCGCGCCTTCTCCGGCAGAAAAAAAAATACCACCCAGGTGACGGGCATGCCGCCGGAGTACACCGGGCTCAAGGGGGTCGTCGGCGAGTTCGACCGGGTGGTCAACCACCTCAAGGGAGCCGCCTGATGTGCGCACCACGGACGGGGGCAGTCGGCTCAGCGAGGAGCCGGTAGTGGCGATCTTGCGCAAACACGTGTGGCGCTGGGTGTTGCGGCCCTTGCTGGGTCTGGTGCTGTTGCTGGGTGTGCTGATCGGCGGCATGCTGCTGTACGCCTTCGAGTCCCACCGCTTTCCGCGCCCCTGGCTGGGCATGGGGCCACTGGGTTTCGAGCAGACCAGGGCCCGGCAACTGGACCCCCAGTTGCGTCTGGCCTATGAGCAGGAGCTTTTCGAGGAGCTGGCCTTGCGTCGAACGGGCTCCAAGCGTTTTCCTGAAGGAGATGACCTGTCCAGCTTCAACGCGGCCCTGTGCGCGCGCGACCGGCGTTGGAAGGAGATGGCAATGGAAGGTTTCGAACTGGCCCACATAGCCAGGCAGGCGGTCAACACCTGCGAAGGCCTTGTCTTCAACCTCAAAGGCCCCATGCGCCGCCTGCAACGCCTGGCCGAGGGTGGCGACGTGGCGGCCATGTGCATGATGGGCTCGATTGATGACCCCCGCCAGGACCTGGGCCCTCTGGCCCAGGTGCGGCGCGAGATGGTGGAACGCGGCGCGGCCCTGGGTCACCCCGAGTGCCTGTGGCACCTGTCGCGCTGGACCTACCCGGGACTGGACGGCGATGCCCAGGCTGTGGCCGAGAGCCTGTCGCTCGCGGCCCGGGCGGTGGAGGGGGGGGCGTATCGGGCGGCCCGAGAGCCGCTGCGGCACTTCGCAAAGCTCAACTTGAACGACCAGCGCTACGACGAGCGCACTTACTGCTGGTCACTGGTTTACGACAAGGGCCAGTCGGTTCGCCACGAAGCAGCTGAGACTCTTGGCTATTTGAAGCGTCAAGCTCGATCAGATCGAGATCGGAATCGGGAAGAACGCATATCGCGCATGAGCGAGCAAGTCATGGATGTCCATGACTGCGTGGCCATGGGCTGGCATTGAGGACCACGTAGATGGACAAGGAAGCACTGAAGCGGGCCTGGGATGCACGTGGAAAACAGTTGGACAGCGCCTACCGCGCAACGAAGGCAGAAGGCTCAGATACCACGCATGAAACGCTCAAAGCTGCCGCCGATCTCAACCGCTTCCTTGATCACGGTTTTGCGCTTTCGCGCCTGGACAACGACATCGGTCGTCGGTTGGATGCGCGCACGCTGGCGGGCGAGCCCATGGTTCAAGGTTACGACCGGCTGGCGCTGCAAGCCGAGAGAGCGCGGCTGACCGAGGAATACATGTGGTTCATGGAGTACCGGCGCGAGAGCGATCTCAAGCCGGTCAATCCGGGCACCGTTGTAGACGGTCTTCGTCGTATCGAGCTTTCCAAAGATGGCACCGAAGTGGTTTCCGGCTGGAATCCAGACAGCGCACTCGGGCGCAGCATGATCGTGTTCGAAGACGCCCGCTCGGCCGTGCCCGCCTTCGGCGACGCGGTGGCCAAGGCGCGCAGCGCCTTGAGTCCCAGCTACCAGACCTGCGTGGCCCTGAACCAGGCCAGCGCGGCCTTTCTCGGGGGACAGACAGCGGCGGTGCCGGGCAAAACGCTGATGGCCGGGCGCATGGCGGCCGACACCTGGGGGGAGGGCGTGGGCGCCGCACACCGCATGCCGGCCGAGAACTTCTGCCGACTGGTGTACCCCGATCACGAAGCCGGGCGTGTGCGCCAACGCTTGCATGGGCAGGCGCCCGATGTGGTCCCGGTGCAAGTCGCCGAAAGCGCGGTGGCAGCCGGCTCCGAGCCGGTCAGAGACACAGACCAGGTGCGCACGGATCCGCAGGACGGCCAGCAAGCCCAGGCCCCATCGGTGGACGTGCCGGTGCCCTGGCTCGGGGCATTGGCGGTGACCGATGTGCTCGCGTTCCATGTGGCACAAGGGCGTCTGGAAGCCGATGAAGCCGCGCAGCTGTTGCGCTCCAGCACCGGGCCGGATGCCGGCGTTTCAACGCTGTGGCCCGAGCTGCTGGCGCAGGCCAGAGGCCCGGTGCCTGAGGTCGCAGAGGCGGACACGTCGCTGACCCCGGGCCGCTCGTTTGTCCAGTCGAGCGGACTGCTCTCGGAAGGCCAGAAGGCGAACTTCGAGCGCCTGTTGAGCGCCTTTGCCGAGCCCCTGCAGGCCCTGCCGCCCGATCAACGGGTGATGGCCGAAGAGGTCATGGCCTTGCACTACGTGGACGAGGTGTCGGTCTGCGGCGGGCTGAACCGGCCGCTGGACACCGAGGTGGTGCGATCCCTGTGCCAGGGGCCCGCAAACGGGCTCCCGGGCGCCGCAGAGGGCCCTGAAGACAAGGCCGAAGCGCTTGCCGAGCCGCCCGAAGCCTTGAAAGCCCGACAGGCGCAGGTGGTGCAGAGCATGGCGCCACTGTTGGGCAGCGAGGCCGCCGCCGGCTGGAGCAGCCAGGACCACGAACGGCTGCAAGCCCACGCGCTGCAAACGACAGTCCGCCACCACCTGGGCCCGGACATGGTCGGCGCCTGGCTCAGTGCCGACCGGGCGCACATCGGTCTGCTGGACAGCACCGGTGTGTTGCGCGAGTTTGCGGTGGCCGATGCCCTGGCGCAGGACGCAGAAGTCACCCATGCCAAGACGGGCCAGATCTGGGCAGCGCAGCACAAGCTGGCCCAGGCACCCGCGCCCACCGGCAAGAGCCGACGGCACGGTGACGGCCACGGGGCCGAAGAAGAATCCCCCAGTGGCTCGGCTGCGCAGATGGGCGCCCACCAGGGGCTGCTCGGGGTCGAATCGGGTGGATTGGCGTCGGCGAATGGCTGAGTGGCCAGGTGGGTGACGAGTGGTGCGCGCGCAGCCAGAGCGGTCTTGCGCAGCACCAGATGTTGAATGGAAAAGCAGGAGCGGATATGGCGTACATGGTGGACGAGGCAAAGGGCCCCAGCAGTTTTGTGAAGGAGCCGATTCCAGAGGAATTCATGGCGTCATACAGCCCGCGCTCGCTGTTCACGCCGTTGCTGGAGGAACGGTGGCCGACGGACGAGTGGGTGATCGACAAGGCGCGCAAGGTGGCCTTCATTGAGTGCGGTACCAATGGGAACTTCGCAGCAGACGAGGGCATCAAGCCGACATGCTGGTCTACCTTGCTGGTGGACGGTGAGCCCGTGGGCTTGGTATACCGGTATGCCATTGACTACCTCGACGACCAGGACCCTGAAACCGGTTCTTACTTCGAGATCAAGAAGCTCAGGCAGCTCCACGTATACCTGCCTGCGGCGCTGTATGGCCGCAAGGAAGAGATCGTGGGCCTGGTGGAAGAGGCGATGTATGTGGAATGCGACGGCCCTGAGTTGCCATGGGTTCGGGGGGTCGTGGCCGAAGTGGAGGGCTACCACCTGGGATCTGAATACGGCCGGGTGAAGCACCATGGCATCTGACTCACTTGCGGACTTGCCCGAACAAAGGGCTGTTATCGACTGGCTGAAGTCTGTTCGAAATTCGGGTGGCATCGCGCGCTACCCAGGTGGACTCGACACTTTCCAGCAGGACTTGCTGCAGCGGCTGGACCACTTGCCCGTGCGCGTGCCCAACCAGGCGTCCGACGCGGTGACCCTGCTCTACAGCGGGCCGCTGGGCAATACCGATAGTTGGCAGGTGGCCGAGTCCTTGGGCAAGAAGTCTCAGGGGCAGGTGGTGACCATCGGGCAAACTCCGGCAGGGCAACTCCAGAACAGTATCGTGTTCAAGAGGGCTATCGACGATGTCGGCGGCAGATCTCACCCGAACATCTTTGACCAGCTCTCCGAAACCCGCACCGTTGACGGCCGCAAGATCGAGAGCATCTGGGACCGCGCCAGTGCCCGCCTGGCCCATGCCGCCGAAGGCGATGTGCGCACGCTGACGCCATCGGCTCTTGACAGCAAGGTGTTTGCCAAGGTGGAGCTGCCCGCCTTGCTGGACAACCCCAAGGTCAGCCACGTCAATGGGGTGCCCGTTGAAGCCTATCGGGAGATCTATGCCAGCACCCCGGGCAGCGTCGAAAACAAGCTCAGTCGGGTCAACATGGCGGTGCAGGCCAGCTCCTACGATCTGACGCGGGAGATGCGCTGGCGCCAGACCACCGACGCACGCACCGGCCGGCTGGTGGTCGATGCGGTGGACGCGGGGCAGCTATTCGAGGGCACGCCGCACCGGCCCGCAGTGACGCTGGCCGCCAACGACGCGAGCTTCGTCATGAGCCGGGGTGACCCAAGCATGACACCCGAGCAACTGGCCCGCATGAACGAGGGGCGGGCGCAGATGCATGGGGCGCTGGAGACGGTGGGCGCCAGGCCCGGGATGACCGCTGACGCGGTGCCACCCCGGATACGGACCGCCACGGTGCTCAAAGGGCTGGGTGTGGCGGGCACGGCCTATGGCGTTTATGAAGGCTATGGCGAGTTGCGCGATGCGCTCGATGGCGCCCGGTCCAACCGCGAGTGGCATGTGCGCGGTGGCGAGGCCTCGGTGGACCTGGCGACGCGGGCGACCATCACAGGCACAGCCGCGGTCGGCGGCGGTGCGCTCGGTGGTGCGGGGGGGTCCCTGGTGGCACCGGGCCCCGGCACCCTGACGGGTGTGGTGGTGGGCGGTGGTGCCTCGGCCTACGCGGCCGAGCGTGCCTATGAAGACTCGCGCGTGCAGCAATGGGCGCGCGCCATTGGCGCTGCAGGTGGCGAACTCAGCTACGACCATTTTTCTCGGGAAGGACGCCTGTTGCGCCGGGTCGAGGGCCTGCAGGCCGAACTGGCCCAGGCCGGCAGCGAGGCCGAGCGCCAGCGCATCGGTCAGCAGTTGCAGACGGTGGGCGACGAGTTCAAGTTGGAGGTCGATCGCAACAACCGCTACTTTCAGGGGCGCGAACTGATCGACCAGCAGTGGCCGGCGCTCGGTGAGCAGTTTCCCGGCTTGAAGCAGAGCCAGGTGGTCAAGGCCTATGAGGCGCGCCTGGAGCAGGGCGTCGACGACCCGTCCCGGGCCGTGCAAGGCGCGTTCAGCGACGCCGTCCACGACAAGGTGCAGGCCCGTGGATTGCCCTATGTGCCCAGCACCGACTATGCGGCCTACGGTGACCAGGCGCTGAACCAGGCCTGGACGCGCTTCAACGGGCAGCGGGAGCAGGGGGAAGCCGCCATCGCAGACCTGCAGCAACGCGGACCACAGCGCGAATCGGTGCCGCTGGTGGGCGACTGGCTGGGACGCCGCAGCCACGATGTACAGATGCAGCGCGCCCAGAACGCGCACTGGCAGGACGATGGGCATGTGCGCGCCATCGAAGGCGAGATGCGCTCGCGCGGCCTGCCCGTGCCTGGTGGAGCGCGTGAAACCGGGCATGAAAGCGTGCGTGAGCCGGTGGCCGGGCTTGACCCCCACAGCCAGCGCCTGCTGCAGGACAGCGAGCGCGAGGTGGCCGAGCTGGCCCGCCAACATGGACTGGGCTGGAACGAAGGCCTGGCCAACACCAGCGCGGCGGTCGCGGCCTCGGCCCGGGCCGCAGGCCTGGAGCGTGTGAGCCTGTTGTCGGCCAGCCAGGGGAAGATCCACATCGGGCATTTTGATGGCACCTGGCTGAAGGAGACCACGCTGGACGCCAGGGTCGCCGCCAACACACCAGCGGAGCAGTCGGTGCGCAGACTGGCTGAGCCCGAGCAAAGCCCAACGCAGGCCGTGCAGGCTGGGACCTTGGTGGCCCAGACGGAGCCCTTGGCCGTGGGGCGAAGCCTGTGAGGTGATTGGCTCTGGCGAGGAAAACGGATCGATCGCATTTTCGGTTGAGAACCGATCTACCGGGCCGAGCCAGTGCAGTGTTTGACGCTATTCAAGCACTGCACTTGAGCAGCGACAGGCTCCTACAATAGCTACTCGCCCGTTGCAATACAAAACCATTACAAATGACCCGCCAATACTTCGGCACTGATGGCATCCGTGGCACGGTTGGCCAGCCGCCCATCACCCCTGATTTTGTGCTTCGCCTGGCCCACGCCGTGGGTCGGGTGCTGCGGCGCGCCGAGGTGCACCCGACGGTGCTGATCGGCAAGGACACCCGCATTTCGGGCTACATGCTCGAAAGTGCACTCGAAAGCGGTTTCAACTCGGCCGGGGTCGACGTGGTGCTGCTGGGGCCGGTGCCCACGCCGGCGGTGGCTTACCTGACGCGCGCGCAGCGCGCCAGCCTGGGAGTGGTGATTTCGGCCAGCCACAACCCGTTTGCCGACAACGGCATCAAGTTTTTCAGTGCCCTGGGCACCAAGCTGCCCGACGAGTGGGAGCTGGCGGTGGAGGCGGCGCTGGCCGAAGACCCGGTGTGGGTGGATGCGGCCAGCCTGGGCAAGGCGCGCCGGCTGGACGACGCGGCGGGTCGCTACATCGAGTTCTGCAAGAGCACGTGTTCGCACAACCTCTCGCTCAAGGGCCTGAAGATCGTGGTGGATGGGGCGCACGGCGCGGCCTATCACATTGCGCCCGACGTGTTCCATGAGCTGGGGGCCGAGGTGGTGCGTGTGGGCTGCGCGCCCGATGGCTTGAATATCAACCAGGGGGTGGGTGCCACCCACCCGCAGGCCATGGTGGACGCGGTCAGGGCGCACAAGGCCGACTACGGTGTGGCGCTGGACGGCGACGCCGACCGCCTGCAGATGGTCGACTCGACCGGGCGTCTGTTCAATGGCGACGAGCTGCTGTACCTGATTGCGTCGGACCGCATGGCTCGCGACATTGACGTGCCGGGTGTGGTGGGCACGCTCATGACCAACAAGGCGGTGGAGCTGGCCCTGCAGCGCAAGGGTGTGGCCTTTGTGCGGGCCAAGGTGGGCGACCGCTATGTGCTGGAAGAACTGGAGCGCCGCGGCTGGGTGCTGGGCGGCGAGGGTTCCGGGCACATTCTGGTGCTGGACCGCCACACCACCGGCGACGGTCTGGTGTCGGCGTTGCAAGTGCTGCACGCGTGTGTGGACAGCGGCCAGTCGATGGCGTCCTTGCTGGAAGGGGTGACGCTGTTCCCCCAGGTGCTGATCAATGTGCGGCTGCGGCCGGATCAGGACTGGAAGACCAACCAGCGCCTGGCCAAGGAGACCCAAGCGGTGGAAGCCGAGCTGGGCGAGGACGGTCGGGTGCTGATTCGCGCCAGCGGCACCGAGCCGCTGCTGCGGGTGATGGTGGAAGCGCGTGACGCAACCCAGGCCAGGGCCTGTGCCGAGCGTCTGGTTGAAGCGGCGAAGGGGGACTGATGGCTGCATCGTTTTCTGTGCGGCTGGCCGACTACGCCGATGCGGCCGACGCCACGGCCATCGTCATGTTGCTGGACGCCTACGCGCGCGACCGGGCCGGTGGCGCGGAAGCCCTGTCGGCGTACGCCCGTGAGAACCTGGTGCGCGAGCTGGCCGCCCGCCCGCAGGCCTTCAGTGTGCTGGCCTTCGATGGCGATGCGCCGGTGGGGCTGGTGAACTGCATCGAGGGGTTTTCCACCTTCAAGTGCCGACCACTGGTCAACGTGCACGATGTGGCGGTGCTGGAAAGCCACCGTGGGCGTGGTGTGGCCGAGCAGATGCTGCGCGTGGCCGAACAGGAAGCGCTTCGGCGTGGCGCGGTGAAGATGACGCTGGAGGTGCTCTCGGGCAACCGGCCGGCCTTGCGGCTGTATGAGCGTATCGGCTACGCCGGCTACCAGCTGGACCCGGCCATGGGAACGGCGCAATTCATGCAGAAGTGGCTTTGAGCTCCGGTCCGCAAAGCGCTCAATAGAGCAGGAACGGACGTCGGGATTCCAGCCATGCCGCCTCGTCGGCACAGGCGATCGTGTCCAGGTCGCCAGCGATGGCGTGCGGATTGTCCACCCATTCGCGCAATGATGGTCCGCCATTGATGAGATCGATCGCCAGGCGGTCGTGCTCGTACTCGTAGGGGAAGTCGCGCCAGAGCGGGTAGTCCGGCCTTTGCTGGCGCAAGGCCTTGAAGGCCAGTGCCTGCAGGCGCCAGGGGCGGAACGCCCCGTGGTCGTAGTGCGTCGGGTCCTCTATGTGGATCTGCACACCGGCACACAGCTGCCCGGCATGCTTGTGAAAGGTGGGCTCGAACCAGCAGGCGCGCAGGCGGCAGCCGGCCAGCCATTGCGGCGCCATGCGCTGCATCTCCGCCAGCAGGCGGTTGGTGTCGATGTCCGGGGCGCCGAACAGCTCCAGCGGCCGGGTGGTGCCGCGGCCTTCGCTGAGCGTGGTGCCTTCGAGCATGACGGTCCCGGCATAGGCCCGCGCCATCCAGAGGTTGGGGGCGTTGGGGCTGGGGTTGACCCAGGTGCGTTCGCCCAGCGGCCAGCCAAAGCCGGGGCCGGCTTCGGGTTGCCAGCCCTCCATGGTGATGACGCGGTATTCGACCGAGAGCCCCAGCTGGGCAATGAACCAGTGACCCAGTTCGCCCATGGTCATGCCGTGGCGCATGGGCATGGGGCCGGCGCCCACAAAGCTCTCCCAGCCCGGTTGCAGCAGGGTCCCTTCGACGGGCCGGCCGGCCGGGTTGGGGCGGTCGAGCACCCAGACGGCCTTGCCATGCCGGGCGGCGGCCTCCAGCACGTAGCGCAGCGTGGTGATGAAGGTGTAGATGCGGCAGCCGAGGTCCTGCAGGTCGACCAGCAGCACGTCGAATGTGTCCATCATGGCGTCGGTGGGACGTCGGACCTCGCCATACAGGCTGAACACCGGAATACCCAGCTGCGGATCGACGAAGTCGGGCGATTCGACCATGTTGTCCTGCTTGTCGCCGCGCAGGCCGTGCTGGGGTCCGAAAGCGGCCGTCAGCCGCACATCTGGCAGGGCCGCCAGGGCATCCAGCGAATGGGTCAGGTCGCGTGTGACCGAGGCCGGATGGGCCAGCAGGGCGACGCGGCGGCCGGCCAGGGGGGCGCGCAGGGCCGGTTCGGACAGAAAGCGTTCAATGCCGAATAGCATGGGGATAAGCAATGAGGGGTTGACGCGGGTGGTCTTTCAGGCACGCGCAGGAAACGGGGGCAGCTCAGGCTGCAGGGTCCAGCCAAGGCAGTCGTGAAAGTCGGGCTGCAGTTTTGGGTGCTGCAGGGCCAGGTAGGCCAGCCGGCCGTCCCGGTGCGCCAGCACGGCACTCAGGCCCACGCACCAGGGTCGCTCCGGCAACAGGGCGGCGGGGACCCAGACCTGCTGCGCTGGCGCCGGACCCGGCAGCCATTCGGCCCTGGGCCTGTCTGGCATCTGAGGGCCGTTGTCTGTTGGTGCCCGCTCGCGCTCGCGCACGAAGGCATAACAGGCCCAGCGGCCCGAGGGGGAAAAGTTGAACTCGCCGTAGGCTTCCTGGCCTTTGCGGGCCACGAACAGCTCGAAACAGGTGCTTTGCCACAAGCCGTCGGCGGGACCTGGTGTTTCGGCGGCGGGAATGTGCAGACAGGCGAGTTCAGACGCAGGCCCCAGTAGCTGGTAGCTCAGCAGCAGGCCCGGGCCCGCCTCGGAGCCGGCCACGGCCAGTGTCACCTGAACCGACAAGGCGGTCTGCCAGGCGGAGGCCGGATGGATTTGCAGGGCAACAGCGGGTGAGGGCAGGGCGTTCACGCCCGCCATTCTCGCAGCAGCTCAGGTGCCGTATCAGAAGATCTCGGGCACGATCATGTTGGCCGGCACCGGATGGCGGATGTAGTCCGGGTTGCGGACCCGCGCCGGCAGCACCACCTCCGGCCGTTCGATCTCGTGGTAATCAAACTGTCCAAGCAGGTGCTGGATGCAGTTGAGCCGAGCCTTTTTCTTGTCCACCGCCTGCACCACCCACCAGGGGGCCTCGGCGATGTGGGTGCGCTCGATCATGGTCTCTTTGGCGCGGGTGTAGTCTTCCCAGCGTCGGCGGCTCTCCAGGTCCATGGGGCTGAGCTTCCACTGCTTGAGCGGGTCGTGGATACGACCCAGGAAGCGCAGGTGCTGCTCGTCGTCGGTGATGGAGAACCAGTATTTGATGAGCCGGATGCCAGAACGCACCAGCATGCGCTCGAACTCGGGCACCGACCGGAAGAACTCCTCGTATTCGTCGTCGTTGCAGAAGCCCATGACCTTCTCGACCCCGGCGCGGTTGTACCAGCTGCGGTCGAACAGCACCATCTCGCCGGCTGCGGGCAGGTGCGGCACGTAACGCTGGAAGTACCACTGGGTGCGCTCGCGGTCGTTGGGGGCGGGCAGGGCCACCACCCGGCAGACGCGCGGGTTCAGGCGTTGGGTGATGCGCTTGATGACACCGCCTTTGCCGGCCGCATCGCGCCCCTCGAACAGGATCACCACCTTCTGGCGCGAGTGTGCCACCCAGTCCTGCAACTTGACCAGCTCGGCCTGTAGCCGGAACAGCTCCTTGAAGTAGTGCAGACGCTCGGCCCGTTCGGCGTCGGTGCGTGCGACCACCTGGCCGGCTTCGTCGAGGTGGCGGTCCTCGATTTCCAGCTCCAGCTCTTCGTCGTAGCTGTCGATCAGGTCGCGCTCGATGCGCTGGACGATGTCCTGGTGGAAGTCGGGAAGCATGGTGTGGCACTTGGCTGGATGCAAGACGCAGCAGGCTACCGGGTTTGTGTGACAGGACGGTGAAGCCGGCCGCGCTGTCATGAAGTCCGTCATGCCCGGCTGAGGGTGCCTGTTCATGGTTCTGTCATGCAAGTTTCGTCGGGGCGTCACACCGGCTCACCAGAATCTCCTGCACGAGCTGCACGGTGCGGCTGGAGATGCCCGGATGAAAGAACTGCCGACCCCCACCTTCGACCTGTCACCTCGCGCCCTGCCCAGGGGGTCGCTTCATTCGCAAACCGGATTTGCGCCTTGCCCGCTGGTGGCCCCGGAGCCTGCCAAAGGCATCGAGGTGGCCTGGGCGCGCCATCTGGACGAGGTTCGTGAAGCGCAGCGGCTGAGGCATGAGGTGTTCGCCGGTGAGATGGGGGCCATTCTGTCGAACGCCGTTCCGGGGCACGACGTGGACCTGTTCGATGATTTCTGCGAACACCTGCTGGTGCGCGATGCCGAGTCGCGGCAGGTGATCGGTACCTACAGGGTGCTGACACCGGCGCAGGCGCGCCGCGTGGGCAGCACCTACAGCGACACCGAATTCGACCTGACCCGCCTGCGCACGGTGCGCGAGCGCATGGTGGAGCTGGGCCGCAGCTGCGTGCACCGGGACCACCGGCACGGTGGCGTCATCATGGCCTTGTGGGGTGCGTTGGCCGAGTTCATGGTGCGCAACCAGCTGGATGTGATGATCGGTTGTGCCAGCATCCCCATGAACTGGCAAGGCCCGCAGGGTCTGGTGGGCGGAGGACATGCGGCCGCCAGCATCTGGCGCCAGGTGCGAGAGAAGCACCTGGCCTCGATCGAGTTCCATGTGCGGCCCCGCCTGCCGCTGCCCATTGAACAGCTGGACGACACCCTCGACGTGGAGCCGCCTGCCCTGATCAAAGGCTATTTGCGCTTGGGCGCCAAGGTGCTGGGTCCACCGGCCTGGGACCCGGACTTCAACGCCGCCGATCTGCCGATGATGATGCGGATCGCCGACCTGCCTTCGCGCTACCGCCGTCATTTTCTGGGGGCCTGATGCGGGCACTGTCCACCGGTTCCGCCATCATGACCGCACGGGCGGCCGTGGCGGCGGCTTCCGGCGCCTTTCGACCGGATGATGCCACCCAGGACGAACTGAACGAAAAATCGGATTCGCCGCGCTACCGGGCCGTGTTCATCTCGGACCTGCACCTGGGCACACCGGGTTGCCAGGCCAGCGCCTTGCTGGACTTCCTGCGCGCGCACCCGAGCGAATCGCTGTACCTGGTGGGCGACATCATCGACGGCTGGCAACTGCGCCGCCGCTGGTTCTGGCCGCAGGCCCACAACGATGTGGTGCAGAAGGTGTTGCGACGGGCGCGCAAGGGGTGCAGGGTGGTGTTTGTACCGGGCAACCACGACGAATTTGCGCGCCAGTTCGACGGCCACCATTTCGGAGGCATCGAGGTGCACAAAGAGGCCGTGCACACCACGGCCGACGGACGCCACCTGTGGGTGATCCATGGCGACCACTTCGACGGGGTGATCCAGGGCGCCAAGTGGCTGGCCTACCTGGGCGACAACCTGTACGAGTTCAGTCTGCGGCTGAACCGGCACCTCAACAGCTGGCGTGCCCGCCTGGGCCTGCCCTACTGGTCGCTGTCGCAGTACCTCAAGCACCGGGTCAAGAGCGCCCTGAACTACGTGACCGACTTCGAGCGCGCGGTGGCCAACGAGGCGCGGCATCGGGGTTACCAGGGCGTGGTGTGCGGACACATCCACCGGCCTGAAATGAGGTCCATCGACGGCACCCTGTACTGCAACGACGGTGACTGGGTCGAGAGCCTGAGTGCCCTGGTGGAACACGCAGACGGTCGACTGGAGCTGGTTCACTGGCATGCGCAGGCGCATGCCCCGGTCGTCGATTCGTCTGCGGTGGAGCCCGTCTCGATGGCCTGACATGGGTCGCCGGAAGGCCGGTCACGGTGTCTTTGTTTGCCGATGTTGACGACAGTCGCCAGGATGTCACGAGAATGTCACGCCGAACGGCACATAATGAAAAATTGACGAAACCGATCGGGGAGGGTTTCGTCAGGGGGTCTGGCGCGACGGTGCGCCGGCCCGTGCGCACCCTGCTGGACATCATGAGCGGCAACCACATACAAAAGATCCCGTTTCTGGATCGGGACCACAGCATTCTGGCGTTCAACACCCGCGTCATGGACTGGGCGCGACGGGCCGATGTGCCCTTGCTGGAGCGTCTGCGCTACCTCAGCATCGTCTCGAGCAACCTGGACGAATTCTTCGAGGTGCGTGTGGCGCCGCACCTCACGGCCCACAAGGCCAACGAACAACGCGGGCTGTACACGACCCAGTCCTACGAAGAGCTGTCGGCCCGGGTGCAGGCCCTGGTGGCCCAGCAGTACGCCATCTACAACGACGAGTTGCTGCCCCTGCTGGAGAAAAAGGGCATCAGGCTGGTGGCCCACAGCGAGCGCAACCCGCGCCAGCGCCGCTGGGTCAAGGACTATTTCGTCAAGGAGGTGCAGCCTTTGCTGCTGCCCATCGGCCTGGACCCGGCGCACCCGTTTCCGCAGGTGGCCAACAAGTCGCTGAACTTCATCGTGCGGCTCACGGGCAAGGACGCGTTCGGCCGCGAAAACGAAATCGCCATCGTCAAGGTCCCTCGCATCCTGCCGCGCTTCTTCCAGATGCCGCCGGTCAAAGGCTCGCGGCAACTGCATTTTGTGTCCATCTCCAGCCTGATCCGCTCCCACCTGAGCGATCTGTTTCCAGGCCGGCAGGTCACCGAGTTTTCCCAGTTCCGGGTCACGCGGCACTCGGACCTGGCGGTGGACGAGGAGGAGGTGAAGAACCTGCGGACCGCCTTGCGCAAGGGCTTGCAACAGCGGCACTACGGTCAGGCCTTGCGTCTGGAGGTCTCGGCCGGTTGCTCCGAGTACCTGTCGCGCTTCCTGCTCGATCAGTTCGGCCTGCCCGACCAGGCGCTTTACCGGGTGCCAGGTCCCGTGAATCTGGTGCGGCTGAACCAGCTGATCGACAAGGTGGACATGCCCTCGCTGCGTTTTGCACCTTACCAGGGGACCTGGCCGGTGCAGCTGACGCCTGGGCAGTCCTACTTTGACCGGCTCAAGCAGGGCGACGTGCTGATTCACCAGCCCTACGAGAGCTTCGACGCCGTGCTGGCCTTCCTGCGCGAGGCGGTGGAAGACCCGAATGTGCTGGCCATCAAGCAAACCATTTACCGCACCGGTGCGCGGTCTGAACTGATGGGCTTGCTGCGCGAGGCGGTGCGCCGTGGCAAGGAGGTCACCGCCGTCGTGGAGCTCAAGGCCCGATTCGACGAGGAAGCCAACATCAGCTACGCCGAACGCCTGGAGTCCGTGGGTGCCCAGGTGGTGTACGGGGTGGTCGGTCTCAAGACCCACGCCAAGATGCTGCTGATCACCCGCCGAGAAGACGGTGAGTTGCGCCGCTACGCCCACCTGTCCACCGGCAACTACAACCCCAACACCGCGCGGCTGTACACCGACCTGAGCTACCTGACGGCCGACGAGGGGCTGACCAGTGACCTGGACCACATCTTCCTGCACCTGGCCAGCCAGAACCGTCTGCCCAGACTCAACAAGGCGGTGATGGCGCCGTTCCACCTGCACAAGCTGCTGATCGAAAAGGTCGATACCGCAGCGGCCGCGGCGCGGGAAGGCAAGGACGCGCGCATCGTCCTGAAGATGAATGCCCTGACGGATGAGCCCATGGCCAAGGCACTGGTGCAGGCGTCACAAAGTGGCGTGAAGATCGACCTGATCGTGCGGGGAGCCTGCATCCTGCCTGCGCAGGTGCCGGGCCTCACCGAGAACATCCGTGTGCGCTCGGTGATCGGGCGCCTGCTGGAACACTCCCGGGTGTTTCTGTTCAAGGTGGGCGCAGAGGAGGAGTTGTGGCTGTCCAGTGCCGACTGGATGAACCGCAACATGCTGCGGCGCGTCGAACTGGCCTGGCCGGTCACCGACGCCGGTTTGCGGCACCGGGTGGTGGATGAGTGCATCAACACCTACCTGCATGACAACCGGGATGCCTGGCTGCTGCAAAGTGATGGCCAGTATGTGCCTGCCACGGGCGGTGGTGGCAGGCAGCGGGCTGCGCCGGTGTCGGCGCAGAACACGCTGATGGCCCGGTATGGTCGTCCTGGTTGATCGAGGGGCGAACATGGAGGCCAGCGGCATGGGCAAGGACAGCAGCAGGGGCATGGATCTGATTCTGTGGCGCCATGCCGAGGCCTTCGAACACCCTGACCCGGAATCGGGGCGCCCCGGTGACGAAGCCGACCTGAGACGCAAGCTCACCCACAAGGGCGAAAAGCAGGCCGCCCGCATGGCCGTCTGGCTCGACCGGCAGTTGCCCGATGCCGCGCGTGTGCTGTGCAGCCCCGCCACCCGCTGTGAGCAGACCGCCATGGCCTTGGGTCGCAAGCTGCGGTTCCGTGAGGAGCTGCTGCCCGAGAGCGACCCGCAGGGCCTGCTGGAGCTCGTGCAATGGCCCCAGGGCCGATCGCCGGTCGTGCTGGTGGGGCACCAACCCACCCTCGGGCAGGTGGTGGCCAGGTTGCTGGGTCTGGAAGATGGCCAGTGTGCGATCCGCAAGGGTGCGCTCTGGTGGCTGCGCCACCGCGAGCGCGAGGGTCGCGGCCAGACCGTGCTGGTGACCGTACAGTCCCCCGAGCTGATGTGACCTGGCCTGAGTTCGGCAGGTCTCAGCCTCTCAGCTGCTCGCCTTGGCGCGACGAGGCGCGGCCGTGGCAGATTTGCCTGTTGCGGACGCCGGTCTGGAAGCCACAGCCTGCGATGCGGGCTTCTTCGTTGTGACCTTGGCCGAAACCCTGGTTTTGCCCGCGGGCACAGCGGCCTTTCGGGCGGCGGGCGTGGGCTGGACTGCCGGAGCCTCCGATGCGGCTTGGTTCGCAGGTCTTCCCGTCTTGAGCTGGGGAACGGCATCGATCGCCTGTTTGAACCCGGCGTCTGACATGCCCTGCAGTGCCAGCAGACCGGCGCGCAGCAGCTCGCTTTTCTTGACGCTGCGGCCCAGGGCGATGGCGCGCGTCTTGAGCAGGTCGATGGCGCCGTACTCGGCTTTGGGAATGGTGAAGCTGTCGCGGACCAGTTTGGGCTTCTTGCGTTCGGTCTTTGGAGTTTCGGTGGACATGGTCAAGGGGATGTTCCGGAGAGAAGGAAGCGCCGGATTCTATCTGACCTGCCGTACATACCGTATATACCGTTTTATTTCCTGTCCAGCTGCATGTCCTGCAGCGCCGCCTGGGTCAGCACGGCGTCCTGCTCCAGTTCGGTCAGTGAGAGCGCGTCCAGGCGGTCACTCAGGACCAGCCGGTCCAGCTGCTCGCAATGCGCCGCCAGGCGTGCAGCTCCCACGTTTGATGCGGCCCCCTTGAGGTGGTGCAGCGCCAGGTGCAGTGCCTCTGAAGCGCGGTCGGCCAGTGCCTGCCGAATCCTTTGCAGGCGGGGGTTCAGCTCCTTGGCAAAGTCCTGGACGACTTCGCTGCGCAGGCGCTGATCGGCGTCGTCGAAGGCCGCAAAGGAGGCCCATCGCTGGGGATCCACCAGGGGCAGCTGGCTCTGGTCTTGCTCTGTTTGGGAGTGCAACACCGGAGGCGGGGCCTCCGCGCCGTTTCTGGCCTGGTGTGCGGTGCGATGCTGCGGATCCGTTCGGGTCAGCTCTTCGAGCTGGCGTGCCAGCCGCTCCATTTCAAGCGGCTTGGTCAGGTAGGCGACCATGCCCGCGTCCAGGCAGCGCTGCCGGTCTTCTCCCAGCGAGGAGGCCGATACGCCGACCAGGCAGGGCGACTGCGCCTGCAAGGCGCCGATGATCGCGCGCGCAGTGGACAGGCCATCGAGGCCGGGCATGTGCAGGTCCAGCAGCACCACGTCGTAGGCTTGGCCACAGTGATGGGCTTGCAGCACTTTGTCCAGGGCCTGACGGCCATCCGGGCAGGTGTCGTGGCGGTACCCCAGTCGTTCCAGCATGGCGGAGGCGACTTTGAGGTTGCCCGGGTGGTCGTCCACCGCCAGCACGCGCTGCCGGCCCGTCGCACGGGGCAGCAGCGCCGTGTGGGGCTCCTGAACCTCGGCCAGGCGCGCCGTGTGCACGGGCAGTTCGAAGCGAAAGGTCGATCCGGCACCGGGTTCGCTGCTGACACCGATCTGCCCGCCCATCATCTCCACCAGGTGCTTGCAGATCATGAGACCCAGCCCGGTGCCGCCGTAGACACGGGTGGTCGACGTATCGCCCTGCGCAAAGGGCTGGAACAGTTCGCCGATGCGCTCGGGCCGTATGCCCACGCCCGTGTCGGTGACGCTGAAGTGCAGCGACGGGGTGTCTGCACTGGCTGGTGCATCGCACCACACGCGCAGCGTCACCTCCCCCTGGGACGTGAACTTGACCGCGTTGGCCAGCAGGTTCAGCAGCACCTGTCGCAGCCGGGTGATATCGCCACGAATGGCCGGCGGCACGCTGGGAGCGATGTTGACGTTGAGGTGCAGGCCTTTCTCGCGTGCCTTGATCCGGACCATGTCCACCGCGGCCTGAATGGCCGCCTTGAGGTCCAGCGGCTGGTTTTCCAGGGTCAGCTTTCCCGATTCGATGCGGGAAAAATCCAGGATGTCATCCACCACCGACAGCAGCTGTTCGCTGGAAACCTTGAGCACATCCATGAGTTCGGACTGTGCTGCGTTCATGGGGGTTTCGCGCAGCAGCTCGCTCATGCCGACCACCCCATTGAGCGGGGTGCGGATTTCGTGGCTCATCACGGCCAGAAAGCCGGCCTTGGCCTTAACGGCGGCCAGGGCCTCCTCCCGGGAGGCGGCCAGTTCTGCGGTGCGTTGTTGCACCCGCAGCTCCAGTAGCTGGGCCGCTTCTTGCAGTTGCGCGTTCTTCTGCTGGACTTCCTGCGTGTAGGTCTGCAAGGCCTGGGCACTGTCGTGCATGACCTGCGACAGGTGGTGCACCTCGGCAAAACGGGAGTCGTGCTGTATGGGGGGCACCGAGCCCGCACCCACTGCGGTGGCCGACGCGTTGAGCTGCTGGAACTGGCGCGAGAGGCCGCGCCCCACCACGTACGCGGCCCAGGCGCACAGCAGGGTGAGCAAGGCGGTGCCCGCCAGCGCCCAGCGTCGGGCCAGCATGACCGCGTCGGTGAAGTCGGACTCCGGCGCCACCACGATGAGTTGCCAGTCCAGGTCGTACTTGCGGCCGAACGGGCGTTGCAGGGCGATCAGGCGGTTGGAGCCCAGGCCAAGGCGCTCGAGCCAGTGCACCGGCATGTCCAGCCAGACCAGGCCGGTGTCCACGTTCTTGCCATGCTGTGCGCGCAACTGTGTGAACGACTCGCGGACCAGCGGCTCGCGGCTCTCCAGCGGGGACAGCAGTTGATGCCGGTTGTCCACCAGTCGGCTCAGGGGCTCATCGACCGAGGAAGCCACAAGCATGCCGCGGCTGTCGACCAGGTAGGTGACAGCGTTTTCACTGATGCGGGTGCTGCGGATCAGCTCACCCAGTCGGGCCAGACTCATGTCGACGGCCAGCACACCCAGCAGGGTCTTTCCGTCCTCGTCCATGATGGGGTGCGCCAGGGTCAGGTCGAACTGGTCTTTGACGGCCGAGCGGTAGACGTCGGTGAAGGTTCGGCGCCCCGTGGCCACCGCCAGCTGGTACCACGGACGCTTGCGGGGGTCGAAGATGGTCTCTTCTGTCCGGATCAGCTTGGAGCGGTCGCCCGGTTGATCGATCTGGTAGTGCCGGCGTCCGCTGTCACCCGGGCCGATGGTGCGCACCACGAAGCCAAAGTCCTCTCTTTCAAGTCCGAAAAAACTGCCGTCCTCGGTGCCCAGGTAGAGGTAGGGCACGTTGGGCGACTGCTGGGTCAGTGCGTAGGCCATGAGCTCGAAAGACTCGGTGTCGCTGAGCCAGTTGCGGGTGCGGGCGGCCTCCGACCCGGTGGTCACGACCGGCGGCACCAGGGCGTTGACGACGGTGTGCGACTCGCCCAGGTGGGCCAGGGCGCCCACATCGATGCGGTGCGCCGCCTGGCTCATGGCGTCCTCCGCCAGCCGATTGATCGAATCCGAACTGTTGTAGGAGAGCACCCAGGCCACCAGCAGTGCCGGCGCCAGGGCGGCCAGCACCATGACGAGCACCAGGGTGCGCCCAATGGGAAGTCGACGGATGCGGGTGGTCTCGGTGGGGGGCATGGACAGGATGGGGTTCAGTGGGCCGGTTCAACGGCGCAGGCATCGAGCGGTGAGTCCCGCCCGGGAACGGACAGCAATTGCCTGTCCAGTTGCGCCACCGCGCCGGTGATCCGCCTCATGACGGGCACCGACACCATGACACGCCGCTCCTGCAGGGTGGCGCAGGCCGCCAGGTCCCGGGCGTCGAGTACCGCCTGTCCGACCGGCATGGATTGCAGCGTACCGCCCAGAAGGCCTTCGAGCGAGGTCAGGGCCACCGGCCCCAGTTGCATCCCGACCCGGATCGCCAGAGGAGGGTGGTCGTTGTTGCGGCCCATCTTGCTCAGGCCAAAGGCCTCCAGGGTGGCTTCGGCCTGTCGCAGCGCAAAGGCGGCCTTGAGCGCGCGCAGCACGTGCGTTGAAGATGGGGTGTCCTTCTGGTCGTCAAAAACCGCCACCAACTGGTCGCCTGCACCCTGGAGAACCGCCGCACCGAACAGGTACACGGTGTCGCCCACACACTCATGGAAACGCTTGAGCATCCGGGCCAGGTTCATGGGCTCCAGCTGCATGGTCAGGTGGCGCACCGGCTCCAGGCGGACACACAGCACGCTCGCGTCGTTGCACAGCCTCGCCTGCTGGCCCTGGGCCTGGCCTGGCCATTGTTCGCTCAGGGCGGTCGCCAGCCGTTGTTCGTATTCGTCGCCCAGGTGCCTGGCCTGCTCTTGCAGGGCTTGGTTGACCGCGCCTTGCACCCGAAGGTCCTGCAAGGCCGCACGGGTGGCGTTGCGGTTGAGCTGGGCCGCCACGGCGTCGAGCAGTTCGGCGGCCATGAAAGGCTTGGTGATGTAGTCGTCTGCCCCTTTGCTCATGGCCAGGCGCTCGTCACGGCGCTCCTGCAATGAGGTGAGCAGGATCACCGGTGTCAACGCCAGATCCTGGTCGGATCGCACTTGCTCGAGCAATTCGATGCCGGTCAGGCCCGGCATGTTGATGTCGCTGACCACCACATCGGGCCGGTAGGTTCGCAGGGCACCCCACGCCTTCAGGCCGTCTTCCGCCTGCACGACATCGTGACCACTGCGTTCGAGCACGGCCGTCAACAGCATGCGGGTGCCAGTGTCGTCTTCGGCCACCAGTATCAACGCCATGGTTCACCATTTTCGAGTGTCATCTGCCCCATGGTAAGACCTGGCCGGTCCGGTTGGCCGGCTCTGCGTCCTGGGACCAGGATGAGCGTGACCAAATGCCGGTGCATGTCGTCAGCGGATGTCGATACTGAGTTTCCAGTCGGTCTTCTGCCAGGCCTGCACTTCCTCGCCCAGCAGCCAGGCCGACTGCGGGTAGCGCCGGGCCCAGCCCGGGTTGGTGCTCAGTCTGAATGCACCCGCTTTGTACGTGAGCTTGACCGACTCGTGCTCGGGCATGCGGCGCGCATGGCACAGTATCACCGCCAGCCGAAGGCAGAGCAGCTGCTTGGCGAACAACTCGTCGGTCAATGAGGCACCGAGCTTGCGCAGCTTGCCGCGCTGACCGAGCACCAGTTGGCTCATGCGGTGCAGCTCGGGCAGTGAAAAACCGGGCGCGTCGACGTTGTCGAGGATGTAGGCGCCATGGTGGTACGAGCGGTCGTGCGAAATGTGGGTGCCGATCTCGTGGAGCCGTGCAGCCCAGGCCAGCTTTTGCGAGTAGCGTTCGTTCTGGGCGTCCACGGCCGCCACCTGGGCAAAGAGGGCAGTGGCCACCGTGCTGACCCTCTGGGCCTGGGCTTCGTCGATGGAAAACCGCGAAGCCAGCCAGGTGACGGTGCGCTCGCGGACATCACCGCCGTCCGATACCCGGTCGATCAGGTCGTAGAGGGCGCCCTGGCGCAGCGCACCCTGGGCCGGAATCATTTGCTGTATGTCGAACAGGTCAAAAATGGCGCTGAGCACGCTCACACCACCGGCGATCACCGGTCGGCGGTCGTCCTTGAGGCCGTCCAGCCGCAGCTGGTCGACGTTGCCGGCCTTGATCATCTTGTCGATCAGCCAGTCCAGCCCGGAGCGTGTGACCACGCCACTGGCCCAGCCGTTGCTGGCAAGGATGTCGGCCACCGCCCCCACCGTTCCCGACGACCCGTAGGCCGCGGTCCACTCGGACGGAGGAAAGGTGTCCAGTGCCTCGTCGAGCACAGCCTTGGCCGCGATCTCGGCCGTCTTCATGGCGGCTGTGGTCACCTGACCGCGCGTGAAGTACTTGCCCGACCAGGCCACGCTGCCCAGGCGGTAGGACTCCATGCGCAGGGCCTGGTAGCCCTGACCGAGAATCATCTCGGTGGAGCGTCCACCGATGTCCACCACCAGGCGCCGCTCGTCCGACTGCGGCAGCAGGTGCGATACCCCCTGGTAGATCAGGCGGGCTTCTTCCTGACCGGACACCACTTCGATGGGAAAACCAAGCACGGCCTGGGCCCGGCTCAGAAACTCGTCGCGGTTGCGGGCCTCGCGCAAGGTCTGCGTGGCCACGGCCCGCACCTGCTGCCTTTTAAAGCCCTGGATTCGCTCGGCAAAGCGGGCGAGGCACTCCCAGCCACGCTCCATGGCGGCCGGGCTCAGGTTCTTGTCGTCATCCAGCCCATTGCCCTGGCGCACCGTCTCCTTGAGGTATTCGACGCGTTCGATGTGACCGGAGTGGTAGCGACCGATTTCCAGGCGATAGCTGTTGGAGCCGAGATCGATCGCGGCCAGAAGGGTTCCATTTTGCATCGTGAAGTGTCGACCGGCTCGGTCCACGCTGTTCGGTAAGGCAGGTTGAAGACGGATTGTGACGCATGGCAAGGCAGGTCCAACTGCCTCTTGGGCGCCGTTCGGCTTTCGAGTGTGGTTTGTGACGGCACGAACACTGTCACAAGGATGTCACACAGCGTGCCTAGAGTCGCGTTTGTTCCTTCCAACCCCCTTACCCGAGGATCCTGATGAACACGAAACGTACCCTGCTCAAGACCGTGGCCGCAGCCGCCTTCGCCACCCTGGCCATGGGCACGGCTTTCGCGGCCGACATCACCGGCGCCGGCGCGACCTTCCCATTCCCCATCTATGCCAAATGGGCCGAAGCCTACAAAAAGGAGACGGGAGTCGGCCTGAACTACCAATCTATCGGTTCTTCCGGCGGCATTCGCCAGATCCGCGCCAAGACAGTCGCTTTCGGTGCTACCGATGCACCGGTGTCTGGAGAAGACCTGGACAAGGACGGCATGGTGCAATTCCCGGCCATCATCGGCGGTACGGTGCCTGTCTTCAATCTGCAAGGCTTCCAGCAAGGTGAAGTGCGTATCACAGGACCGGTTCTGGCCGAAATGTTCATGGGCAAGATCACGAACTGGAACGACCCCAAGATTGCAGCGCTGAACCCGGGCAAAACTTTCCCCAGCCAGGCCATCACGGTGGTGCACCGGGCCGACGGCTCCGGCACCACGTTCAACTGGACCGACTACCTGTCCGCCGTCAGCAAGGACTGGGCCGACACGGTGGGCAAGGGGGCCGCCGTCAAGTGGCCAGCGCCGACTTCCATCGGAGGGCGCGGAAACGAAGGTGTGGCCGCAAACGTTCAACGCACCCGTGGCGCCATCGGCTATGTGGAGTACGCCTACGCCAAGAAGAACAACATTCCCTACATGGCAGTTCAGAATGCCGCCGGCAACTTTGTTCGCCCTGATGAGACCTCGTTTGCCGCCGCAGCGTCCGGCGTTGACTGGTTCAGTGTCCCGGGGATGGGGGTTTCCATGGTGAATCCGCAAGGTGCCAACTCCTGGCCCATCGCCACTGCCTCGTTCATCCTGATGTACAAGGAGCCCGCCAATGTTGCCGAGAGCAACGAAGTCTTGAAGTTCTTCGACTGGGCATTCAAGAACGGTCAGAAGATGGCCATTGAGCTGGACTACGTTCCCATGCCCGAAAGCGTGGTGAACGACATTCGCAGAAAAGTCTGGTCGCAGATCAAGCGCTGACCGTTCGCTGATCGCAATCGTTCACGCCCGCTGGCCTGAAATCTGGCCAGCGGGTGTTCACACAACAAGGCTTCATCATGGCTGCTGGCGATTCCACCGCATCCTTCAAGGGTCCCATGAGCAACGCTGACATGTCCCACGAGACAGGCACAACCCGCATGGTTGCCATTGCCAGGCGCCAGCGCATCCAGGACTTCATCTTTCACCGGACCACGCAGGTCTTTTCCTTGCTGGTGCTTGTCGCTCTGGTCGGCATCATCGTTTCCCTTTTCATCAATGCATGGCCCGCCTTCAAGGCTTTCGGCATCCAGTTTCTCTGGACGGTGGAGTGGGACGTTGTCAATGAGGAATTCGGTGCGGCCATGGCCATCGTGGGGACCTTGCTGACCGCTGGAATTGCGATGCTGATAGCCGTGCCATTGGGTTTCGGCATTGCCCTGTTCCTGACGGAGACCTGCCCCGTCTGGCTGCGCCGGCCCCTTGGTACGGCCGTCGAATTGCTGGCTGCGGTGCCTTCCATCATCTACGGCATGTTCGGCCTGTTCGTTTTTGCGCCGCTGTTCGCCGACTACTTTCAGGTTCCGCTGCAGCAGCTTCTGGGCGGAATGCCCGTGGTGGGCTCGCTTTTTGGAGGCGTCACCAACGGACTGGGCATTCTGGCGGCCGGCGTGATTCTGGCCTTCATGGTGCTTCCTTTCGTGGCGGCTGTGATGCGAGACGTCTTCGAGATCGTGCCACCGATCCTTCGGGAGTCGGCCTATGGGCTTGGCTGCACCACCTGGGAGGTGGTGCGCAAAGTGGTGTTGCCCTACACACAAAAAGGCGTTATCGGTGGCGTAATGCTGGGCTTGGGTCGTGCCCTGGGCGAGACCATGGCAGTCACGTTTGTCATCGGCAACGCCAATCGCATGCCCACGTCTCTGTTCTCTCCCGGTACTTCCATCGCCTCGACCCTGGCGAACGAGTTTGGCGAGGCCTACGACATGCACATGCACACCCTGTTTGCACTCGGTTTCCTGCTCTTCGGCATCACGTTTGTCGTGCTGGCGTTGGCAAAGATTCTGGTCAGCCGGTCAGAGAAAGCCAAGGGAGTCTGAAATGGAACTCAATCAAGCCCTCTACAACCGCCGCCGTCGCGGCAATCTGGTCGGTCTGACCCTGTCCATGATGGCTATGGGCTTGGGTCTGTCGGTCCTGCTCTGGATCCTCTATGTGCTGTTTTCCAACGGCCTGGCCGCGATCGACTGGGCCATGTTCACCCAGGACACGCCAGCCCCTGGCTCCGAAGGGGGAGGGCTGCGCAACGCCATCGTCGGCAGCCTGATGATGCTGGGGCTGTCGGTTTTGGTCTCAACACCCATCGGTATCCTGGCTGGCGTCTACCTTGCCGAGTACGGCGATGCCAGCAAGACAGCCGAGTTCACCCGATTTGTGACGGACATCATGTTGTCTGCTCCGTCCATCGTTCTGGGCCTGTTCGTCTATGCGATTGCGGTGGCCACCATGGGGAACTTCTCCGGCTATGCCGGCAGTCTGGCCCTGTCGCTGATTGCCGTTCCCGTTGTGGTGCGAACCACCGAAAACATGTTGCGACTGGTACCAGGCAGCCTGAGGGAGGCCGCATTTGCACTGGGTGCACCGCGCTGGAAAGTCGCCACCATGGTGACCTTGCGCGCGGCCAAAGCTGGCGTCGTAACTGGTCTGCTTCTGGCCATCGCTCGCATCAGCGGAGAGACAGCACCGCTTCTGTTCACGGCACTGAACAACCAGTTCTTCACCACAGACATGGGCGGTCCCATGGCCAACCTGCCGGTCTGGATCTACCAGATGGCCATGAGCCCGTTTGACAACTGGAATCGGCTGGCTTGGGGCGGTGCCTTGCTGATCACCTTGACCGTTCTGGTACTCAACATCATTGCTCGCGTCATGTTCCGCGAGAAAGTCCGCGCCTGACACACCGATTCGAGGAGTTCATCATGACTGCAACCGCAATGGCCGCCCCGGTGGTCGAAAAGAACGCGCTCGAAGTGCGCAACCTGAATTTCTACTATGGCAAGTTCCAGGGTCTGAAGGACGTGACCATGGATGTCGCTGAGCGCAAGGTGACGGCATTTATCGGTCCGTCCGGTTGCGGCAAGTCCACGCTGCTTCGCACCCTCAACCGGATGTACAGCCTGTATCCGGGGCAGCGAGCCGAAGGTCAGATCAACTTCTATGGTCAGAACATACTGGACGACAAACAGGACCTGAACCTGTTGCGCGCCCGCATTGGCATGGTGTTCCAGAAGCCCACGCCGTTTCCCATGACCATCTATGACAACATCGCTTTTGGCGTCAAGCTGTATGAGAGCCTGAGCAAGAGCGAGATGGATGATCGGGTCGAGTGGGCGTTGACCAAGGCTGCACTCTGGAACGAAGTCAAGGACAAGCTCAATCAAAACGGCATGTCGCTCTCCGGGGGACAGCAGCAACGCCTGTGCATCGCCCGAAGTGTGGCCGTCAAGCCGTCGGTTCTCTTGCTGGACGAGCCGACCTCGGCACTGGACCCGATTTCGACCGGAAAGGTGGAAGAACTGGTCCACGAACTGAAGAAAGATTACACGATTGCCATCGTGACACACAACATGCAGCAGGCGGCACGTTGTAGCGACTTCACGGCCTACATGTACCTCGGTGAATTGATCGAGTTCGGTGCCACCGAGCAGATCTTCTTCAAACCCAAGCGTACCGAGACCGAAGACTACATCACAGGTCGCTTCGGCTGATTCAGGACCTGTAGCGGATCTTCCCTGTCACACCATTCTTGTTGCCTTCAGGAGGCGCCTTCATGAGCGACAAACACCTGTCCAGCCAGTTCGATGCTGAACTCAATTCCATTTCAACCCACGTGCTCGAGATGGGCGGCCTGGTTGAGTCCCAGTTGCACCAGGCTTTGTATGCGCTGGAGCATATGAGTGCCGAGTCGGCAGACCAGGTCCTGGAAACGGAGAACCGCATCAACCAGATGGAGGTTCTGATCGATCATGAGATCATTTCCACCATTGGTCGACGTCAACCCACTGCCCGAGACCTTCGCTTTCTGATGGCCATTTCACGCAGCACGCAGAACCTTGAGCGAGCGGGTGACGAAGTCGCTCGTATGGCCCGCATGGTGAAATCCATCATCGAAACCAGCATCGCGCCGCGCAACCTGCCCGCAGGCGAACTGCGCACGGCAGCCGAATTGGCGGCTTCGCTCTTGCGGAAATCGCTGGACTCGTTTGCGCGACTGGACACCGAAATGGCGGTGGCCATCATCAAGGGCGATGACGCCATCGACCAGGAGTACAACGGCTTTCTGCGTAAACTCATTACCTACATGATGGAAGACGCACGCACCATTTCGCCGAGCCTGGATCTGCTTTTCCTGGCCAAATCCATTGAGCGCGTGGGCGACCATGCCAAGAACATCGCCGAACAGATCATCTTCATCGTCAAGGGTGAGGACGTGCGGCACACGCCGGTCTCCAAAGTGGAGTCCGTGATCGGATGAAGGACATGAGGCTTCTACGCTTTCCCACTTCACCTGACGCACGGCCCCCAAGGGGTGTGCTCATCCATGCAGGGGGGGGCCGGCAATGAGAAAGCTGCCTCGTGTGCTCGTGGTGGAAGACGAACCTTCCATTGCTGAACTGATTGCCGTCAACCTCCGGCACAACGGATTTGCACCGACGGTCGTCTTCGACGGTGCGGCTGCACAGCGGGAGATCGACGCGGTGCTGCCCGATGTCATTCTGTTGGACTGGATGCTGCCCGGAGAAAGTGGCGCCGTGCTCGCCCGCCAATGGCGCAAGCACGAGCGAACGCGAACCGTACCCATACTCATGCTGACTGCGCGAAGTGATGAGTCCGACAAGGTTCAAGGTCTGGACGCCGGAGCCGACGACTACATCACAAAGCCTTTTTCGACCCAGGAGTTGCTGGCCCGCATCCGGGCCGTGCTGCGCCGACGGGCTCCCGAGATCGTCAACGACTCGGTGCAGATAGGCGAGCTCACGCTCGACGCCGCCACCTACCGGGTGAGCTTCCGGGGCAAGGAGCTCAAGGTCGGACCGACCGAATTCAAACTGCTGCACTACCTGATGAAACATGCAGAAAGGGTGCACACCCGTGGTACGCTGCTTGACAAGATCTGGGGAGATCATGTCTTCATCGAGGAGCGTACCGTGGACGTTCATGTCAAGCGGCTGAGAGAGTCACTGGGCGAGGCGGCTGGCATGGTGGAAACCGTGCGAGGCGCCGGATACCGCCTGACAGCGTTGAATCAAGCGGGCAAATCCGCCACACCCGACGTCACGCCATCGGCATGACGCGTCGGGCCATTGAGCTGGTGCTCTGGATTGCTGCCGGAGCGGTGTGGGGCTGGGCCGCCGACCACCCGGGGTGGGTGTTTGGCGGGGCAATGGCGGGTGGCCTGGGCTGGACCATTCTCGATGGACTGCGGGCACGCAAGCTGCTGCGCTGGCTGGCCAAAGGGAGCCCCAATGAGTCTCCCAGGCTGCCCGGCTTATGGGGAGACCTGGTCGACCGCACACGAAAGATCATCAAGAAGCTGGACAAGAAGGTTCAGAACAGCGAAACGCGTCTCGAAGATTTTCTGGCTGCGATCCAGGCATCCCCGAATGGGGTGGTGCTGCTTGACTCGGCAGGCCGCATTGAGTGGTCCAACCTGACGGCTGCCAGTCAGTTGGGATTCGATGCCCAAAGGGACCTGGGTCAGTACATACGAAATCTGGTGCGACATCCTGCTTTTGTCGGATACCTGAACGCGGGTGACTTCGACCGCGAGATCCAGATCGACGGACCTGGGCCCAAACCATCGCAGCCGACGAAGATCCTGATCCAGGTTCACCCCTACGGCAAGAAGCGCAAGCTCCTGTTGTCCCGGGACGTCACCGCCGTTCAGTTGGCCGAGGCCATGCGGAGGGACTTCGTGGCCAATGTGTCGCACGAGATCCGAACCCCGCTGACCGTGCTCAGTGGCTTTGTGGAGACCATGCAGAGCATCCCGCTGGATGAGGAAGAGCGGCAGCGATACCTGAGCCTGATGAGCCAGCAGGCCCATCGGATGCAGGTACTGGTCAGCGACCTGCTCACGCTGTCTCGCCTGGAAGGCAGCCCTGCGCCGGGCCAGGGTGACTGGATCGACAGCGATGAGCTTCTGCAGCATGTGTTGCAGGAGGCGCGCGGCTTGACGCAGACCATTGCCCACCCTCCGCACGCCATCGAAGCCGAGGGTGGCCGTGCATTCTGGGTGTCTGGCGCCAAGACCGAGCTGCTCAGCGCCATGTCCAACCTCATGAGCAATGCCGTGCGCTACACACCGGGTGGTGGCCAGATCCGGGCGGGTTGGCGTCTGCACAGCGATGGCAGTGGCGAGTTCTTTGTCACCGATTCGGGCCCCGGCATTGCCGCCGAGCACCTGCCGCGTCTGACCGAGCGGTTTTACCGTGTCGATCGCAGTCGGTCACGGGAAACCGGTGGCACCGGGCTGGGCCTGGCGATTGTCAAGCACGTGGCACAGCGCCACGGCGGCCGAGTCGATGTGCAAAGCGAGCTGGGCAAGGGGTCCACCTTTTCGATCAGCCTGCCAGCTTCTCGGGTGCGCCGTCAGGTCGCCTGAGCCACCAAGTGTTCAGCCACCGACCCGCAGGTACAGCAGAACGGTCTCGCGTCGGTCGTCGTTGAGCCGCCTGACCGTGGCCTTGAAGGCCCAGTGGGTCAGTTCGACCCGTTGATCCAGGGTGGGCTGCTGTTCCAGATCCACCAGCAGACTTCGGCATTGACTGGCATCTGACGAGTGGATGCGGTGGATGTCCAGCTTGCCATGGTGCTTGAGGGCAGCAATCTGGGCCTGGGACAAGCCGTCGACCAGCACACATGACTCATTGGGCAGCAGGGCGGCCAGGCGACGCGACATCGGTCCATAACTGCGGCCAAAATCCAGCAAGGGCAGCCACAGGGTCATGAGCAGCAACCAGCACAGGGTGGCACCACTGGCAGGCAGAACCAGGCTTTTCCAGATGGCCTGCGGATGTCGACCGACCCGCCAGGCCACGAGCGCCAGCCAGGCCAGGGTCGCCAGGGTGGCCAACAGGAACAGACCAAACGAAAACTCGGGGGCGAACCCGGGTGCGAGTTTGGCCACATTGGCCGCCGGCTTGGCCGGCACGCCGGTTTGCATGGCCACCCAGATCACCCAGATCACCAGGGCACAGAAGCTGAAAAACAGCAGGGTGAACCAGTCGATCAGGGCGGCGGCGCTGCGCTTGAGTGTGGGAAGGGCGAAAGCGGCCAGCACGGCCAGAGCCGGCAAGGCCACCAGCAAGGCGCGATCGCTGTTTTCTGAGGCGGCACTGTTCAGAAGGCCCACCAGCACACCCCAAAACGGCAGTGCCAGGTGTGGGCTGCCCAGTTGCCGTCGCCAGCGCCACATTGTCCACAAGGCCAGAGGCCAGGCTGGCCAGGTGAACCAGACCAGCATGCGGGCAAAGCTGAGCCAGCCCGCAGGAATGGCGGCTTCCCCGGTGTCGGGAAGCGATGGAACAAGCGGCCAGGCTGGCGGCGTCAGCCACTCCTGACGCAGCGCCAGAGACACCGCCAGCAGCGTGAGCAAGACCAGAGCGAGCAGAGAAGCCCGTCGGCGAGCCTCGCTGTGTACAGAAGGCTCTGCAACCGCTGTTTGTTCACCGGCCGGCTTGGCCAGCAACAACAGCCACCAGCCAATCATGAGGGCCACGGCCGACCAGCCCATGCCACTGAGCAGCAGCGCCAGCAGTGCCAGCGTGGCAGCGAGCACCGGCCTCCAGGGAGAACCACCCCGGCCCAGTCTGGCTATGGCCATCAGCATCAAGGCGCCAAACGCGAGGCGGGTTAGCTCTGGCGTGGTCTCGTGCGACAGCCGGGCCAGCCCCAGGCTGGCGATCAGGGCCAGCAGGCCGGCATCCGCCATGGCGCGGGCATAGTCGCGCGGATGGGCTTCACCGCCGAAAGCGAAGGCCACCGGTTGGGCTGCCGGTTGCCGGGCGAGGTGGTAGACCGCGTACCAGGTACACGCCAGGGTCATGCCCAGCAAGCCGATGAAGGGCAGGCGTGACGCCGTTTCGGGGTCGATGAACGGCAGCCACTGAATGGCCAGGGCACCCAGCCAGTAGGGCAGCCATCCAGGTTCTTCAGGCGGCAAGCCAAGCAGCTGGGGCTGCCACCAGTTGCTGTCGCCTGATGCGAGCTCCAGCATCACCCCGAAGGCGGCCAGATCCTCCACCTTCCAGGGCTCACGCCCCAGAAATCCGGGCAACACGTAAGCCAGGCAGAAGACCAGAAGCACCAGGCGAGGCAGCGGGCGAACAGCCGACTGCGTGACGATGGCGGGGGTTGGACTGGACACGGGCGTCGGAATCGATCTGGGTCGATGGAGGCAAACTCTTGCGAGTATCGCCGCTTACAGCGTGGGTGCAAAAAAAAAGGCAGCCACTGGGGCTGCCTTTCTGCAAGGACAGACTGGCCGGGCACGTCGCCCGGCCGCGCATCACTTGGCGGCCTTGGCGTAGCGGTTGCGGAACTTCTCGACGCGACCACCCATGTTGTCGACACTTTTCTGGGTGCCGGTGTAAAAGGGGTGCGATTCGCTCGAGGTATCCAGCTTGAACAGCGGCAGCTCACGGCCATCGTCCATCTTGACCATCTCTTTGGTGTTCACGCAGGAGCGGGTCACAAACTTGAAGTTGTTGGACAAGTCCACGAAGCAGACTTCGCGGTAATTGGGGTGAATGCCTTCTTTCATGGCGCGTCCTCGAGGTTCAGGTGCGACAGCCGCAGCAAATCCGTCTTTGGGATGTGTTGCTGTACTTGCCGCAAGTTGCAAAGCCTTAAATTATAAGGCCTTTTCCTGTTGTTGGCCAGATCCGTGGGCGCGAACGGCCCTTCAGGCAGCGCCCGCCAGGGATTCGAGCAGTTCGGTCTCGATCTCGATCTGCCGTTTGTTGACCTGCAGCGACGGTCCACTGATCAGGAACGTGTCTTCCACCCGTTCGCCCAATGTGGTGATCTTGGCCAGTTGCACGCTGATCTGGTGCCGGGCCAGCACCCGGGAAATGCCATACAGCAAACCCGATCGGTCACTGGCCGAGACGCTGAGCAGCCAGCGCTGGGCTTTTTCGTCGGGCCGCAGGTCGACCCTCGGCGCAACCGGAAAACTCTTCACGCGCCGGGACAGCCGCCCCCGGCTCGGCGGTGGCAGTGGGCCGCGGGCATCAATTGTCTGGGCCAGGTTGCGCTCGACCATCGCGATCAGTTCCCGGTAGTGGTCGGCCAGACTGGGTGCGACAACCTGGAAGGTGTCGAGCACATGGCCATCGCGCGTGGTATGGATGCGCGCATCCAGAATGCTGAAGTCGGACGTGTCGAAATAGCCGCAGATGCGGGCAAACAAGTCGCTTTGGTCCGCCGCGTAGACCAGCACCTGCAGGCCCTCGCCCTCAGGTGACAGCCGGGCGCGCACGATGGTGCGGTCACCGGGCGACGCCTGGGTCGTGTCCGAAGACGCGGTCAGGCGCGCCTGCTGCGCCAGTTGCCGCGTCAATACCCGCGTGTGCCAGGCAATGTCGTCGGCCTGGTGTCGCATGAAGTAACTGACGTCCAGGGTATCCCACAGGGCTTTGTGGGCCAGGTGGGGCAGGGCATGAAGAGCCAGAATGGACAGCGCCTCGCGCTTGCGACCCTCCACCACGGCACCGGGATCCGGCGCCCGTCCACCGAGCACGCGCGAGGTGTATCGGTACAGGTCTTCCAGCAGCTTGCCTTTCCAGGCATTCCACACCTTGGGGCTGGTGCCTCGGATGTCGGCCACCGTGAGCAGGTAGAGGGCGGTCAGGTAGCGCTCGTTGCCCACCCGCCTGGCGAACGCGGCAATCACCTCCGGGTCGCTCAGGTCCTCTTTCTGGGCCATGCGGCTCATGGTCAGGTGCTCGGCCACCAGAAACTCGATCAGCCGGGCGTCGGCACGGTCGATGCCGTGCTGTCTGCAGAAACTTCGCACGTCGCGGGCGCCCAGATCGGAATGGTCGCCACCGCGTCCTTTGGCGATGTCATGGAAGATGGCGGCGATATACAGGATCCAGGGCTTGTCCCAGCCCGCAGCCAGCTGAGAGCAGAACGGGTACTCGTGCGAATGGTCGGCGATGAAGAAGCGGCGCACGTTGCGCAGCACCATCAGGATGTGCTGATCCACTGTGTAGACGTGGAACAGATCGTGCTGCATCTGGCCCACGATGTTGCGGAACACCCAGAGGTAGCGCCCGAGCACCGAGGTCTGGTTCATCAGGCGCATGGCATGGGTGATGCCTTCAGGCTCCTGGAGGATGCGCAGAAAGGTCTGGCGGTTGACCGGGTCGCGCCGGAACGACGCGTTCATCACCGGGCGGGCGTTGTACAGCGCACGCAGTGTGCGTGCTGACAGGCCCTTGATGCCGACCGTGGTCTGGTAGACCAGAAATGTCTCCAGGATGGCGTGGGGCTGCTGGACATACAGGTGGTCACTGGCCACCTCCAGCATGCCTGCCTTGTCGAAGAAACGCTCATTGATCGGGCGCAGCAGGTCACCGGCGCTGGCTTCGTCCTGCTTGAGCCGCTCTTCGATGTTCAGCAGGAGGATCTGGTTGAGCTGGGCCACCGCCTTGGCAGCCCAGTAGTAGCGCTTCATCAGCGCCTCGCTGGCCCGACGCAGCTGAGTCGAACGGCGCGCACCTGGCACAGGTGGCTCAGGCATCTGGGTGCGGTAACCGAAGGACTCGGCCACGGTGTTCTGCAGGTCGAACACCAGGCGGTCTTCACGCCGGTTGGCCAACAGGTGCAAGCGGGCCCTGATGAGGGTGAGCAGCGCTTCGTTGGCTTTGATCTGCCGGGCCTCCAGGGGCGTGGCCAGACCGCGGCGCGCGAGTTCATCCCAGCTGCGACCGAAGCCCGCAGCCTTGGACACCCACAGAATCACCTGCAGGTCTCGCAAGCCCCCTGGTGATTCCTTGCAGTTGGGTTCCAGCGCGTAAGGCGTGTTCTCGAACTTGTTGTGGCGCTGGCGCATTTCCAGCATCTTGGCCACAAAAAAGGCCCGCGGGTCCATGGCCTCGCCCAGGGCTTCGACCAGGCGCCGGAATCCGGGACGGTGACCACAGATCAGGCGGGACTCCAGCAGGGAGGTCTGCACGGTCACATCGCGGCGGGCTTCGTCGACGCAGTCGGCTACGGAGCGAACGCTGGAACCGATCTCCAGGCCCAGGTCCCAGCAGGCACCGATGAAGGCCTCCAGGCGGCCCTTGAGGGCTTCGTCCTGGTCCGGACTTGCAACGTCGGGCAGCAGCACCAGCACGTCGACATCGGAGTGCGGGAACAGTTCGCCGCGACCGTAGCCGCCCACCGCCACCAGCGAAAAACCGGAGCCCAGTGCGGCCCGGCGCCACAGCTCGGTCAGCGTGTGGTCGGTCAGGCGGGCCAGCTGCCGGAGGGCACTGGCAATGCCGCGGGTCGATGACCCTTGCACGCCCAGGCGGGCGAAGAGAGCCGTCTTGCTCTCGCGGTACTGCTGCCTCAGCGATTGGAGGTCACCCAGGGACATGCCGAAAATGGATCTGTGAATGCCCGGGAACTCAGGCCGCCACAGCTGCTGCGGACGGCTTGACGAACGCTGGCGGGGCGATGCTGCCGGCCGAGAGGGTGAGCACCTCGTAACCGGTGGGTGTCACCAGAACGGTGTGCTCCCACTGCGCGGACAGCGAACGATCACGCGTGACGATGGTCCAGCCGTCGCCCATTTCCTTGATGTCGCGTTTGCCTGCGTTGATCATGGGCTCGATGGTGAAGATCATGCCTGGCTTGAGCTCTTCCATGGTGCCTGGGCGGCCGTAATGCAGGACCTGGGGCTCCTCGTGGAAGCGTTGCCCGATGCCATGCCCGCAGAACTCGCGCACCACCGTGTAGCCATTCGATTCGGCAAAGGTCTGGATGGCATGACCAATGTCTCCCAGGCGAGCGCCCGGACGCACCATCTCGATGCCTTTCCACATGGCTTCATAGGTCACCTGGCACAGGCGGCGTGCCGCCACGCTGCAGGACGCCTCGCCACCGATCAGGAACATGCGGCTGTTGTCTCCAAACCAGCCATTCTTGATGACGGTGACATCGACGTTGAGGATGTCACCCTTCTTGAGCACCTTGTCGCCCGGAATGCCATGGCAGACCACGTGGTTGAGCGATGTGCACAGGTGACCGGGGAAGGGCGGGTAGCCACTGGGCTGGTAACCGATGGTGGCCGAGACGGTGCCCTGCTGCTTCATGTAATCGGCAGCCAGGCGGTCGATTTCGCCGGTGGTGATGCCTGGCCTGATCAGCGGTGTCAGGTAGTCCAGCACTTCGGACGCCAGACGGCAGGCCAGGCGCATGGCCTCAATGCCGGCCTCGTCTTTGTAGGTGATGCTCATGGCGACAATTATCCCATTGGGTCTGCGACTGCGCACCATCGCGTTTCGGCGACCCGGCTGGAAGAGGGGCCGTGCCCTGCGGCGGCTAAAATTGCGGGTTTCCACCGACCATACCCGGTCATCCTGCCCAAGGCCACCCGACGTGACCCTGCACCTGCGCTTTTTCGATGGCGGCAACGCCGTCAGCGACTTCAAAGTCCAGCAACTCCTGCCCCGCCTGCAGGTGGTTTCCGACAAGATCACGGGCCTGTCGGCCCGTTTCGTGCATCTGGCGTCCTTCGACGCCGCGCCCGATGCCGCCACGGTGGAGCGCCTGGGCCAGCTGATGAGCTATGGCGAACCGGTGACCGAGGCCTTTGTCGCCGCCGAAAAGGCCGGCGCCCCGGCGCTGTACGTGCTGCCCCGACTGGGAACCGTCTCGCCTTGGGCTTCCAAGGCCACCGATATTGCACGCAATTGCGGTCTGGTGTTGCACCGGGTTGAACGATTGGTCGAATTCCGTATCGGTCTGAAATCGGGGTTGCTGGGCAAGTCGCGCCTGTCCGAAGACCAGCTGCGCGCGGTGGCCGACCTGCTGCACGACCGCATGACCGAGGCCGTGACCACCGAGCGCAGCCAGGCCGAGGCGCTGTTCACCGAACTGCACCCCGCGCCCATGGAGCACGTGGACGTGCTGGGCGGTGGTCGCGCCGCGCTGGAAAAGGCCAACACCGACTGGGGCCTGGCCCTGGCCGACGACGAGATCGACTACCTGGTCAACGCCTTCAATGGCCTCAAGCGCAACCCGACCGACGTCGAGCTGATGATGTTCGCGCAGGCCAACAGCGAACACTGCCGCCACAAGATCTTCAACGCGCAGTTCACCATCGACGGCGTGGCGCAGGACAAGAGCCTGTTCGGCATGATCCGCCACACGCACCAGACGTCGCCGCAACACACCATCGTGGCGTACTCCGACAACGCCTCCATCATGGAAGGCCACCAGCTGGAGCGCTTCGTGGCCCGCGTTGATGGCGCTGTCGCGCCCGCCTACCAGGCGGAAGCCGCCACCCACCACATCCTGATGAAGGTGGAAACGCACAACCACCCGACCGCGATTTCGCCGTTCCCCGGCGCCTCCACCGGCGCGGGCGGCGAGATCCGCGACGAGGGCGCGACCGGCCGCGGCTCCAAACCCAAGGCCGGCCTGACCGGCTTCACCGTCTCCAAGCTCTGGGGCGGTATGAGCGACCAGCCGGGCGGCAAGCCCGAGCACATCGCCAGCCCGCTGCAGATCATGACCGAGGGCCCACTGGGCGGCGCCGCGTTCAACAACGAGTTCGGCCGTCCGAACCTGCTGGGTTACTTCCGCGAGTACGAGCAGGACGTGGGTGGCGTGACCCGCGGCTACCACAAGCCCATCATGATCGCGGGCGGCCTGGGCCAGATCGACGCCACGCAGACCAAGAAAATCGATTTCCCCGCCGGCACGCTGCTGATCCAGCTCGGCGGCCCGGGCATGAAGATCGGCATGGGCGGCGGCGCCGCCAGCTCCATGGCCACCGGCACCAACGCCGCCTCGCTGGACTTCGACAGCGTGCAGCGCGGCAACCCCGAGATCGAGCGCCGCGCGCAGGAGGTCATCAACCACTGCTGGGCGCAGGGCGAGAAGAACCCGGTGCTGTTCATCCACGACGTGGGCGCGGGCGGCCTGTCCAACGCCTTCCCTGAGCTGGTGAACGATGCCGGCCGTGGCGCCCGCTTCGATCTTCGCGCTGTGCCGCTGGAAGAGAGCGGACTGGCGCCCAAGGAAATCTGGTGCAACGAGAGCCAGGAACGCTACGTGCTGGCCATCGCACCCGAGTCGCTCGAACAGTTCAAGGCCTTCTGCGAGCGCGAGCGCTGCCCGTTCGCGGTGGTCGGGGTGGCCACCGAAGAGCGGCAACTGCAACTGGTGGACGCGGGTAAGGAAAGCCCTGTGGACATGCCGATGGACGTGCTGCTGGGCAAGCCGCCCAAGATGCACCGCGACGTGAAAACAGTCCAGCGGGAATTCCAGCCCATGGACCTCACCGGCGTGTCGCTGGAAAAGGCGGTCATCGACGTGCTGAGCCACCCGACCGTGGCGTCCAAGCGCTTCCTGGTCACCATCGGCGACCGCACCGTGGGCGGCCTGACCCACCGCGACCAGATGGTCGGCCCCTGGCAGGTGCCGGTGGCCGACTGCGCCGTGACCCTGGCCGACTACGCCGGTTTCGCCGGTGAAGCCATGTCCATGGGCGAGCGCACGCCGCTGGCGGCCATCAACGCCGCGGCCTCTGGCCGCATGGCGGTGGCCGAGGCGATCACCAACCTGCTGGCCGCGCCGATCGAGCTGCCGCGCGTCAAGCTGTCGGCCAACTGGATGGCCGCCTGCGGCGAGCCCGGTGAAGACGCCGACCTGTATGCCACCGTCAAGGCCATCGGCATGGAGCTGTGCCCGGCGCTGGGCGTGTCGGTCCCGGTCGGCAAGGACAGCCTGTCCATGCGCACACAGTGGACCGCCGACGGCGAGAAGAAGAAAGTCACCTCGCCGGTGAGCCTCATCGTCAGCGCCTTCGCCACCCTGACCGACGTTCGCGGCACGCTCACGCCGCAGCTCAACCGCGATATCGATGACACCACCCTGGTCCTGGTCGACCTGGGCAAGGGTCGCAACCGTCTGGGGGGTAGCGTGCTCGGCCTGACCCTGGGCCAGGCCGGTGATGAGGTGCCCGACCTGGACAGCCCGCAGGACCTGATCCATCTGGTCAATGCGGTCAATGCGCTGCGCGCGAAAGGCCAGATCCTGGCCTACCACGACCGTTCCGACGGCGGCCTGCTGGCCGCAGCGGCCGAAATGGCTTTTGCCGGTCAGGTGGGCGTGGCGCTGAACGTGGACATGCTGGTCACGGAGGGCGACGGCATTTCGGACAGCCGCATGGACACCGGTGATGCCAAGAACTGGGCCACCCAGATCGGCGCCCGACGCGAAGAACTCACCCTCAAGGCCTTGTTCAGCGAAGAGCTGGGCGTGGTGCTGCAGGTCAGGACCGAAGACCGCAATGCGGTCATGCAGACCCTGCGGGAGCACGGCCTGAGCAAGCACAGCCACTTTGTCGGCAAGACGCGCCCGGTGTCCTCGTCCATCGACGTGGGCAAGGGCCAGCTGCAGGTCTGGCGCGACACCAAGGTCATTTTCAGTGCGTCGCTGTACGACCTGCAGCAGGTCTGGGACAGCGTGAGCTGGAAGATCAACCAGCAGCGCGACAACCCGGCCTGCGCCGACAGTGAGCACGCGGCCGCCGGTCGGCCGGACGACCCGGGCCTGCATGTCAGTCTGACCTTCGACCCGCAGGACAACGTGGCCGCGCCGTACCTGAACCTGAGCCGGCCCAAGGTGGCGATCCTGCGCGAGCAGGGCGTGAACTCGCACGTGGAAATGGCCTACGCCTTCACCCAGGCGGGTTTCGAGGCGTTCGACGTGCACATGACCGACCTTCAGTCGGGACGGGCCCAGCTGGCCGACTTCAAGGGCGTGGTCGCCTGTGGTGGTTTCAGTTACGGCGACACGCTGGGTGCCGGCATCGGTTGGGCGCGCAGCATCACCTTCAACCCGCTCCTGTCCGAGCAATTCCAGGGCTTTTTTGCGCGCAAGGACACCTTTGGCCTGGGCGTGTGCAACGGCTGCCAGATGTTCGCCGAGCTGGCCGACATCATCCCCGGCGCCGAGGCCTGGCCGCGTTTCACGACCAACCAGAGCGAGCGTTTCGAGGCCCGCCTGTCGATGGTGGAAGTGCTGGACTCGCCCAGTCTGTTCCTGCAGGACATGGCCGGCAGCCGCCTTCCGATCGCGGTGGCGCACGGCGAGGGTTACGCCAACTTCAGGCACCGCGGCGATCCGGCCCAGGCCATTACCGCCATGCGTTTCGTGGACAACTCGGGTGCGGCCACCGAGCAGTATCCGTTCAACCCGAACGGCAGTCCGGGCGGTCTGACGGCAGTGACCACCGCCGATGGCCGTTTCACGGCCATGATGCCGCACCCCGAGCGGGTGTTCCGCAACATCCAGATGAGCTGGAGCAGCGGCGACCCTAGCGAGCTCAGTCCGTGGATGCGCATCTGGCGCAACGCACGAAGGTGGGTGGGCTGACTTCGCCATGTCCCGGCTGCACCCACTATCGGTCGACACCGTCCAGGCCTATGCCCGAGATGGAGCGGTGGTCCTGCGGGGCGTGCTCAACGCCGACGAGCTTCGCTCGCTGGAAGCGGGCATCGAGCACAACCTGTCCCACCTGAGCCCGCTGGCCCTGGTGGCCAGTGAGGTCGACGATCCGGGCCGCTTTGTCGAAGACTTCTGCACCTGGCAGTCCAATCCAGACTACTGGCGTGTCCTGAAAGATTCGGCGCTGCCCCACCTGGCGGCCCAGCTGATGCAGAGCCGGACCGTGCGTCTGTACCACGACCACCTGCTGGTCAAGGAGCCGGGCACCCGTCAGCCTACACCCTGGCATCAGGACCAGCCTTACTACAACGTGGCCGGTGCCCAGAACGTCAGTTTCTGGATTCCGGTGGACCCCGTGTCCCTGGAAAGTACCCTGCGGTTCGTGGCCGGCTCCCACACGGGTACCTGGTTCATGCCCCGCACCTTCAGAGACCAGCAAGCCAAGTGGTTCCCTGAGGGCTCACTCGCCGAATTGCCACCCATCGAGGCCGAGCCCAAGGCCTATCCGCAGCTGGGCTGGGCGCTGGAGCCCGGGGACTGTGTGGCCTTTCACATGCTCAGCCTGCACGCCAGCAGTGGCACAGGGCCTGGAGCCAGGCGCCGCGTGTTCTCGGCCCGCTACCTGGGCGACGACGCCGTCCATGCCCCCAGACCATGGCGCACCTCGCCACCCTTTCCCGATCTGGAGCAAAGGCTTCCGGCCGGGCAACCGATGGACGACACCCTGTTTCCTCAGGTATGGCCTGCCCTGTCCTGAGACTCGGGAAGCCTGGGGCCGCGTGGCGCTTGAACTCCACGCACGTTGACTTGTATCAAGCCTTGTCGGTCCACAACCCATAGACTGGGCACTTGGTCAAACGTCAGTGTACTGACTGTCTGTACACGGGCGGCCAAAGCACGAAGACGATTCATTCAGGAGCCATCCATGTCTGCCGACACCCCGATCAGCAATTTCAACAACTGCCACGTTGGCATTCTCAAACGACTCAATGCCCTGGGCGAGTTGCCAGCCCTGCTGGAGCCCGCAGCCAGAGCCAAGGCCATTGCCGAGGAGTCCCTGGAGTTCTTCCGCGAGGCAATTTTTGAACACCATCTGGAAGAAGAACGCGAGTTGTTTCCCGCTGTCATCGCCAGCGCGCAGCCCGGGGAGGAACTGCAGCGGGTCAAGGCCATGGCCCAGCGCCTGACAGAAGAACACCGTGGTATTGAAAAGCTCTGGAAAAGCCTGGAAAAGGGGCTGAAACAGGTCTCCAAAGGACAGAGCACCGAACTGGACGTGGGAGATGTGCAGCGCCTGGTGACCGAGTACCAGGCCCACGCACACTACGAGGAAACCGAGTTCCTGCCCTTGTCCGAACAGATTCTCGGGCGCAACAGCAACCACATGGCGGCCCTGGGCCTGAGCCTGCACATGCGCCATGTGAAGACTGTACCGGGCTATATCTGAACCAGAGAAAACCTGACAAACAACTTGAAATAAAGTTCTAAGCCAATTGAATTGGTTGAAAATTTTTGCTGAAACCTTGGTGTGAGGCTACACTGGACCGATGTGGCCGAGCGCCGCTGTGCAGGGCCTTTCCAGTCACCACTTCAACTTCGGCTTCTGTCTTGGCACGTCTGTCTGCATCACCCGAACACTGGCTCGCCGAAACCCGCAGTGACTCGGTGGTGGTGCTGAGCATTCCGGGTCTGCTGTCCCGGGCACGCGATTTCGACCTGGACGTGAGCCTGGTCGTGACGGTACCCGAACGGGCCGATGACAGCACAGCACCCCCATGGCATGAACTTGCCCTGGAGGTCGATGGCCTGCGGCAATGGTCGCGGCGGGTGCCCAGCCACAACCCCGGCCAGACCGATGGGCTCGACTACCACCTGAGCCTGCGTCTGGAGGCCGGGCAGGCCGTGCGCGTGCGTGCCCTGGCCGCCTGCCAGGGCTCCCACATCCGCCACCTTCAGATCGAAGCCAGGGAGAACCTGGTCGACTGACCGTTGTTCAGGTCGGGCCTCTGCGGCCAGAAACCTGTGGCCGCTCGGGGCGTTGGCGGTAGAAGGTCACCGGACTGGCTGGCGTGGTGTTCAGGACACTGCGCTTGATCTTTCCCACCACGTGCATTTCGCAGGGCTTGCAATCGAAGCGCAGCGTGAGCTTCTCCTTGCCGTTGATCAGCTGCATGGGCTCGGCCCGCACCGTGCCTTGCACACCGGTCACACCCTTGGCCTGTTTTGGGCACAGGCTGAGGCTGAAGCGGACACAGTGCTTGGTGATCATCAGGCTGACTTCGCCTTCCTCTTCGTGGCTTTCATACGCCGAAGCGATGACCTTCACGCCGTGTCTGGCGTAGAAATCCCGCGCCTTGTGGTTGAAAACGTTGGCCAGGTAGGTCAGCGTGTCTTCCGGATAGGGCGCAGGTGGCTCGACCGGTGTAGATCTCGGCAGACGCGACCAGGCCGCAGCGCGGGCCTCCTCGAGGCGATCCACCGCTTCGCGGCGCAGCGCATTGAGCTGGGAAGCGGGCACAAATCGCGGCCCCTTCAGGCGAAGCGTCACGTCCAGCGGCTGGAGCAGGGTGTCGCCCAGACGGGACAGGTTGTCACGCAGTCGGATCTCGGCCTGCCCGGGGTCTTTGGCATCCTGCAGCGGACCGGGCAGGGTGGCTGCGCCATGGTGACCATCCTCGTCCGTGATGGTCAGTCGCAATCCGTCGGGTGTTTCCTCCAATGTCAGCCAGGCGCCAATGCGCCGCTCGGCCGATTTCTTTTCCAGACCGCGCACCCAGTCCATGTCGCGGTTGCGGTTGACCTGCACGCCCTTGCGCAGGTCCTTGAAACCCTCCATGGGGTCCTTGGGAAAGACGCGCCAGAGCTTGGCACCTTGACCCTCACCGCGGCCCTCTCCCGCACGCGGGACAGGGAGTTGTTCCGCACGGTTGATCTGCAGACCCACGAGCTCTTTTTGCAGATTCAGATAACACAGGCCGTCACCGTTGTGGATCTCCGTGGCCGGGTCCTCGGTCTGCAGCTCGACGAAGTTGGGGCCGGTAGCGGTGACAAAACCGATGGGGCGCCCCGGGTTCTTGGGCGTGTCGAAGGCACCGATGTCTTCCTTGCGGCCCTGCACGAAGTAGTCGGTGAACTCACGGTTGAAGTTCTGATTGGGGTCGGGCCGGAAATGGAAGGTGCATTCACCGCTGCTGGCACGCGCCAGTTCCGGTCGCTCCTCCAGGATTTCGTCCAGCAACAGCCGGTAGTGTGCGGTGATGTTCTTGACGTAGGCCACGTCCTTGTAGCGACCTTCGATCTTGAAGCTGCGCACGCCAGCGTCGATGATCTGGCGCAGGTTGTCGCTCTGGTTGTTGTCCTTCATCGACAGCACGTGCTTGTCGTGCGCGACGATGCGACCCTGGCTGTCTTTCACCTCATAGGGCAGGCGGCAGGCCTGTGAGCAGTCGCCGCGGTTGGCGCTGCGGCCGGTGTGGGCGTGGCTGATGTAGCACTGGCCGCTATAGGCCACGCAGAGCGCGCCGTGTACGAAAAACTCGAGGACGGCGCGGCCGGGCGCGTCGCGCTGGCCGAGTGCCGCGTCGATGGCGGCGATCTGCTGCAGCGTCAGCTCTCGCGCCAACACGATCTGGCTCAGGCCCGCGTCCTGCAGGAAGCGGGCTTTTTCGGGTGTTCGGATGTCGGTCTGTGTGCTGGCGTGCAGCTGGATCGGAGGCAGGTCGATCTCCAGCAGCCCCATGTCCTGGATGATCAGCGCGTCGACGCCGGCATCGTACAACTGCCAGGCCAGCTTGCGCGCGGGCTCCAGTTCGTCGTCGCGCAGGATGGTGTTCATGGTCACGAAGATGCGGCTGTTGAAGCGGTGCGCATGCCGCGCCAGCCGCGCAATGTCCTGCACGCTGTTGTCGGCGCTGGCTCGGGCGCCGAACGAGGGTCCGCCAATGTAGACCGCGTCGGCCCCATGGTTCACCGCCTCGACGCCGATGTCGGCATCGCGGGCGGGAGACAGCAGTTCAAGTTGATGGGGCAGCATCTGGCTTCAGGAATTCGTGAGGGCAGGGCATCGGCCTGGTCGGTCCACAGGCAGAATGCGGGGCAACCCCTTATTGTCCCGGAGAACGCCCATGTCTGCACCAGCCCAGTTGTCCAGCACCAGCATCGTCCTCGTACACGGCTCGTGGCACGGCGCCTGGTGCTGGAAGCGGGTGCTGCCCCTGCTGCGGGGTGCGGGCGTTGAAACGCACGCGGTGACCCTCACGGGGGTGGGCGAGCGGGCCCACCTGCTGAGCCCGGCGGTCGGCATCGAAACCCACATCCAGGACGTGATCGGTCTGATCGAGGCCGAGGAATTGCAACGGGTGGTGCTGGTCGGACACAGTTATGCGGGCAACCTGATCACCTGCGTCGCCGACCGACTGGAGCGCGCCCATCCCGGCTTGCTTCGGCACCTGGTGTACCTGGATGCCGGCATTCCCGATCCCGGCAGCAGCTGGAGCACACCGCATACTCCCGAGACTGTCGCCAGGCGCGATGCCGAGGCCCGGGCCAGCAGCGGCGGCCTGAGTTTTCCGCCGCCCGATGCCAGGGTGTTCGGCCTGGAGGGAGACGACCGCGACTGGGTCAACCGCCGACAGACGCCCCAACCCTACCGGCTCTACCACGAGCCTCTTCAGTTCGACCCGGCGCTGGTCTGGCGCATCCCGCACAGCTTCATCGACTGCACCAACCCTCCGCTGGCCACGATCGACGCCGCCCGGCGGCGGGTGCGCAGCGAACCCGGCTGGAAAGTGTATGAACTGGCAACCGGCCACGACCCCATGGTCAGCGCCCCGCGGGAGCTGGCGCAATGGCTGCTGGCTGTACACCACCAGGCGTCACTGTCGGCATGAGCGGGTCCGGCTTGCCGCTCCAGCATGGCCGGTTCGACCGCATCGACCTGCTGCGCGCCGCCGCCATGGTCTGGATGACGGTGTTCCACTTCTGCTTCGACCTGAACCACTTCGGGTTCATCGAGCAGAACTTCTACCGCGACCCGTTCTGGACCTGGCAGCGCACCGCCATCGTCAGCCTTTTCCTGTTCACGGCGGGCCTGTCCCAGGCGGTGGCCTGGCACCAGGGGCAGTCATGGACACGTTTCTGGCGGCGCTGGGCGCAAATCCTGGCCGCTGCGCTGCTGGTCACCGCCGGCTCCATGCTCATGTTTCCCCGCAGCTACATCTATTTCGGGGTGTTGCACGGCATTGCGGCCATGCTTGTCATTGTGCGACTGAGCGCAGGATGGGGGCCCTGGCTCTGGATTGCCGGCGCATCGGCCCTGATTGCTCCGCACCTGGCCCCGCACCTGATGGCCGCCTGGCCCTCGGCCGAGGTGCTCAACAAGCCGATGCTGAACTGGCTCGGCCTGATCAGTCGCAAGCCAGTCACCGAAGACTACGTGCCTTTGCTGCCATGGCTTGGCATCATGTGGTGGGGCATGGCTGCCGGTCAGTGGACCTTGCAGCACCGACCAGGATGGTTGCATGGAGCCGGGAAAGCGTCGGGCCCGATCCATCGAGCCTTCGTCGTGCTGGGACGCTGGAGCCTGAGCTACTACCTGCTGCACCAGCCAGTGATGATCGGCATGCTCATGCTGCTTGTCTGGGTCACCTCGCGGGCGTGATTTCGGTCAGAACCGCGTCGAGTGCGCACAGCAGGTGCGCCACATCATCCTCGGTGGTCGCGGGGGACACCAGCATCATGTTGTGAAAGGGCGTGATGAGCACGCCCCGATTCAGAAGACCGAGGTGGATCAGGTGCTCCAGCTCGCCGTCGAGCACGGCGTCGGCCTCGCTTCCATTGACGGGGGGCGCGGCACAGAACTGAAGCTCGACCCGCGCTCCCACCTGGGTCACACACCAGGGCAGGCCATGGCGCGCAATGGCCGCGCGGATGCCATTGGCCAGGCGTTCGGCCAGGGGCAGCATGTGTCGGTAGGCCGCGGGCGTCATGACATCGCTCAGTGCAGCGCGCATTGCAGCCATGCTGAGCATGTTTCCGGTCAAGGTGGTGCCGATACCACTGTGGCCGGGTGGTGCCTTCTGCTTGGCGGCCACGGCCCGGTCTGCCAGGGCTGCACTCATGCCGTAGACAGCACAAGGAACACCACCACCTACAGGCTTTCCCAACACCAGCGCATCCGGCTCAATGCCATGTGCCCGGGCGTAGCCACCGGGCCCGGTGCTGATGGTGTGGGTTTCGTCCATGACCAGCAGGGCGCCGTGGCGGCGGATGATCTGCTGGGCCTGGGTCCAGTAGTCGGCAGCGGGCAGCACCATGCCGATGTTGGTCATGACCGGTTCGGCGAGCACACAAGCCACATCTGCGCCGGCCAGGGCCGCTTCCAGCGCGGGCAGGTCATTGAATTCGACCACCACGGTGTGTGCGGTCAGGTCGTGCACCTGGCCCAGCAGGCTGTCGCGCTGCTGCGCTTGGCCATCCACCAGGTCCACGAAAACGTCTTCTATGGTGCCGTGGTAGCATCCGTTGAACACCAGTATCTTGCGACGTCCGCTGGCCGCACGAATCCAGCGGACGATGTAGCGGTTGGCGTCGGTGGCACTCAGCGCGAATTGCCAGTACGGCAGCCCAAAGCGCTCGGACAGCATCCGTGCCACCTCAGAGGCGTCGGCGGTGGCCAGCATGGCGGTGTATCCGCGGGAAGCTTGTCTCTGAAGGGCATCGGCCACCGGCTGCGGTGCGTGACCGAACATGGCACCGGTATCCCCCAGACAGAAATCGATGCGCTCGCAGCCATCCACGTCCACCACCTTGGCGCCTCGCGCGTGGTCGACATGGAGGGGGAACGGTGTGCCCCAGTCGTTCATCCAGTGCAGCGGCACACCAAACAGCAGATGCTGCCGGGCCTGGCCAGCCAGGGCCGCCGACCGGGGGTTCTCTTCGACATAGCGCTCGCGTTCGCGAGCCACGAACTGCTGGGCGCGTACCCAGTCAAGGCCTTTGCGACCAGGTCGGTCATGGGCAGGGGCCGAGGTGCTGTTGCCATCCATGGTGTTGAACGCTCCAAGTGGTCCTATCAATATAGGTCAACACATCCACACACATGGTGCCAATGCACCGGAAAGCCCCCGGATCCAGACGGACGTCATCGCACATAAAAAACGCGACCAGCGGTCGCGTCAGGTGCTCATCGGCTCAGGGCCGTTGTCACTGGATCTTGGCTTTTTCGCGCAATTCCATCTGGAACTCGGTCATGCGTTGCTGGCTCATCTGCTGCTCGATCTGGTCCTTGATGTCGTCGAATGCCGGCAGCTGGGCCTGTCTGATGTCGTCAACCCGGATGACGTGCCAACCGAACTGGCTGCGCACAGGCGAATCCGTCATTTGCCCCTTGTCCAGCTGCACCATGGCTTCGGAGAACTCGGTCACGTAGCTGGCCGCCATGGCCCAGTCGAGGTCACCCCCGTTGGCGCCGGACCCCGGGTCTTTGGATTGCTTTCGGGCCACGTCCTCAAATTTGGCACCCCCCTTGATGGAGGCGATGATCGCCTTGGCCTCGCCTTCCGACTCAACCAGGATGTGCCGTGCCCGGTATTCCTTGCCTGCATTGGCTTCGACAAACTTGTCGTACTCGGCCTTCATCTCTGCCTCGGTGACCGGGTTGCGCTTCTGGAAGTCGGCGAACAGGGCACGGATCAGGATGGTCTGGCGGGCCAGTTCCATCTGTTCGCGGTACTCGGGCGTGGCGGCAATGCCCCGGCGCCCGGCCTCCTGCATGAAGATCTCGCGCAGGATGACCTCTTCCCGCAATTGTTCTCGGATGCTGTCGTCCACCGGGCGGCCACTGGCTTCGATCTGTTTGACCAGCACTTCGACCCGGGCCTTGGGCACGGCCTTGCCGTTGACGATGGCGATGTTCTGAGCGCTGGCCCAGGGGCTGGCGGCCATCAGCAGGGCGGCTGCCAGGGCCGTAAGAGCGACTTTCATGGTGATCCTAAGGAGTAAAAAGCGTTGGAGCCGGTTGCGGACCAGCGGTTTCGATGCGCTGGTATCCAAAGGTAGCCGTCTGGCCGCCTCAGGCGTGGACTTCGATCGCCAAGGCGTGCAGCCCGGCAGCCGTGAAATCGCGCAGCGCATCATACACAAGCCGATGCTGGGCGACACGAGTACGGCCGGCGAACAGGGGGCTGGCAATACGGATACGGAAGTGGGTTCCATGACCGAGACCATTGGATCCCGCATGGCCGGCGTGGGCCGCGCTTTCGTCTATCACCTGCAGCGAGGTGGGTGCGAGTGCGGCTCGCAACGCCACTTCCAGAGCGGCGGCGGTGGGAACAGGGGGCGTCTGCATGCTGGTTCTCATGGTTTGCCGGGCTGGTCGCCGGTCGACTCGTCCTTGAGGTAGCGCGCGATGTACAGCCCCTGGCCGATGATGAAGATGACGGGAAATGCGTAACCCCAGATCTTGAAGTCGACCCAGAAATCTGTGGAGAAATAGGCCGCCACGTAGGCGTTGATGCTGGCCATGAACAGAAAGTAGGCGATCCAGATCACCGTCAGGCGTCCCCACACAAAGTTCGGCAACTGCAACTGGCTGCCCAGCAGGATCTGCAGGAAATTCTTCTTCCAGATCCAGAGAGCGGCCCCCAACACGATGGCCAGGCTGGCGTAGAGGACGGTCGGCTTCCACTTGATGAAGCGTTCGTCTTGCAGCAACAAGGTGAGGGCACCAAAGGCCAGGACCAGCAACAAGGTCACCTTGTGCAGGGTCTGAAGCTTGCGATCAACGGCGTAGATGACGCCGGTCTGCACCACGGTGGCCGCCATCAACACCGCGGTGGCGGTGTAGATGTCGTGCATCTTGTAGGCTGCAACGAACAGCGCGATGGGGAAGAAGTCAATCAGGAAACGCATGCCCGGATTATCGCCCCTTGCTTGAATACAGCTGTGCCTGGGAGCCTGCGCGGCAGAAGGAGCATCGGCTGCAACACACGACAAACCGGTCTCCTGCGGTACTACTTCCTGCGCCCAGGGGGCCATCCTGGGCTTGTCGGTAGCACCACATGAGCCTCGGTTTTCGTGCGTTTCGCTTCGATGCCTTCCGCCGCGCAGACTCCTAGGGCCCAAACACAAGTTTTCGCCACTGCAACCGATATAGGTAGGGAGTCTGGTCCTGCGTGGTCGCGGGTCCACCGTCAGATTCAAGCAGAGGAAACGACATGAACGACGACGAACAATTCGAAAGTTTCAAGATTTCGCTGGCCGCATTCCTGGAGCAGACCAGCGCGCTGGTCGATTGGGTGCTTTCCGACGAAGCCACCAAGGCCCACCTGAGCCCCTTGGTTCCGTGGGTCAGCGAAGTGATGTCGGCTTCCATGGACCGGGTGTTTGTCGAGCAGGTGGCCATGGCCTACTGGTCACGCATGGGCATGACGTCCACTTCACAGCCGGCGCGCCTGAAGATCATGGAGCTGGATGGCCTGAGTGCCGCCATACGTCAAAGCCTGAACGAGCGAGCGGTCGCCGTCGAGGGGCAGAGCCATTGCACCGACAGTCAAATCCACCTGCTCTGGGTCTGCAGCCTGACGGTAGGCAGCCTGCTGGATGCCATCGGTGAGATGTTCCCTCTGGTTCGCGGCATCTTGAGATCGACGCAGGATGCCATCGACGTATCGCGCAGTTGATGTCCTGACCCGCTTTCAGAACCGAAGCAACCGGGCCTGCCTGATCAGGATGTAAGTGTTCTTGACCGCTCTTGTGTGCGTGCAAAATTCGCGGCTGAATTGCCACCCGCTTCGGGCCAGGCCCGATGGGGCCAAAGTGCACACCTGTCTCACCGAAAGATCCGTCAATGCCTTTGACCCGTCCCCTGCGTACTTTCAAGATTGCTGCTGTTTCCCTCGGAGTTGCCTTGCTGGCAGCCTGTGGAGGAGGAAAAGATGACCCTCTCCCAGGTGACCCAACGGGTGACCCGGTGGCCAAGTACGTGGGTTCGTGGCTGAGCCGCTGCGTGTCTGACAGCGGCGCATCCGCCCACGTTCGCGCCGATTTCAGCAAGGTTTCGCCAACGGGCCTGTCGGGTGACGTGATTGCCTACGCCTATGCGGGCACATCGTGTTCCGGTCCGAGTCTCAGGGAGCGAAAGGTCCTGACCGATCTGAATCTGACTCTGGTTGGGCCCACCACCGTTTCCGGGTTGGCCGCTGAGCGGTTTTCTGGCTCGTCGGCCCAGGGTAACGGCAAACTGGTGCTCTCCGTGTCGGGCAACCAGCTGCGCATAGGAGATCCGGACGAAGGCAAAGACGCAGACGGCTACCCGACCTCGTTCTACGACGAAGTTCTCAACCGCCTGTAATTGTCAATCTGCTGCGGTCGTTTCGGCAGCAGGCTTTTTCATGGCCTCGGCAGCGATGCTGATCGATCTGAGTCGCAAAGCCGGGTCGAACACATCGCTGACCAGCATGAACTCATCGGCTTCGGTGCTTCGCAACAGCGCCTGCAGCCCCTCGCGCACGGTGTCGGGACCGCCCACCACGGCACAGGCCAGGAAGTCCGCAATCGCCGCCCGCTCCTGCGGGTGAATGCGCTTCATGTAGTGCTCCACCGGGGCAGGCAGCTGCCCGCGCCGGCCGGTCAGAATGCCCAGCACCCGCTGGTAGGTGCTGCTGGCCAGGAATTCGGCCTCTTCGTCGGTGGGTGCTGCAATCAGTGGCACGCCAACAATGGCGTAGGGTTTGGCCAGGTGCTTCGACGGACGAAAGCTGTGCCGGTACATCTCCAGCGCCTGCAACAGGTAGCGGGGCGCGAAGTGCGATGCAAAGGCGTAGGGCAGCCCGCGCTCGGCCGCGAGTTGGGCCGAAAACAGGCTGGAGCCCAGCAGCCAGATCGGCACCTCGGTGCCGGCCCCGGGCATGGCAATCAGCCGCTGGCCGGGTTCGGCTGGTGCCAGCAGCCGCTGCAATTCGGCCACATCGCGGGGGAAATCCTGTTCCGACTCGACCCGGTCGCGGCGCAGGGCGCGCATGGTCAGCGGGTCGGTGCCGGGCGCGCGGCCCAACCCCAAGTCGATGCGACCGGGGTACAGCTCGGCCAGGGTCCCGAAGGCCTCGGCCACCACCAGCGGCGCGTGGTTGGGCAACATCACCCCGCCCGAGCCGACGCGGATGCGCCGGGTGCCGCCGGCGATGTGGCCCACCAGCACCGCCGTGGCCGAACTGGCAATGCCGCTCATGTTGTGGTGCTCGGCCAGCCAGTACCGGGTGAAGCCCAGGCTCTCGCCATGCTGCGCCGTGCGAAGGGCGATGGCCAAGGCATCGGCCACCGTACCACCCTCACGAACGGCGACCAGGTCGAGCATGGATAAGGGTGTCTGGTGAAGAGCTTTCATGCAGGCCTCTGCGTCCGCCATCTGGGCGGACGCCCGTGTTACATCGAAGCTTCGAGCATGCCACGGTACTCGTCGGCCGTGGCGATGCGGGGATTGGTCTTGTGGCAGTGATCCGCCAGAGCGCCCTCGATGACCTTGTCGAACAGGTCGGGCGTGACGCCCAGTTCGGCCAGCCCCTTGGGCAGGCCCAGACGGGCGTTCATGTCGCGGATGGCAGGTCCGAGGTCGGCGGCGCCCCCGATGCCCATGGACTGGGCCATGCGTTCAAGCCGGCGCTCTTTCTGCACGCTCTCGGCCCCGGCATTGAAGGCAATCACCGCCGGCAGGAACAGGGCGTTGAGGGTGCCATGGTGCAGGCGCGGATTGACTCCCCCCAGGCTGTGGCTGAGGCTGTGCACACAGCCCAGGCCCTTCTGAAACGCCATGGCCCCCTGCATGGATGCACTCATCATGTTCAGGCGGGCCTCGCGGTCCTGCCCGTTCCGGGTGGCCCGTTCAATGTGGGACCAGCCGCGCTGCAGCCCGTCCAGCCCGATGCCGTCGGCGGGTGGGTTGAAGGCCGGCGCCATGAAGGTTTCCATGCAGTGCGCAATCGCGTCCATACCGGTGGCGGCCGTCAGCAGGGGAGGCAGGCCCAGGGTCATTTCAGGGTCAAGCAGTGCCGTCTTGGGCACCAGGTGCCAGCTGTGAAAACCCAGTTTCCGGCCGTCGTCCACAATGACAATGGCACCGCGGGCGACCTCGCTGCCGGTGCCGGCGGTGGTGGGAATGGCGATCAGGGGGGGCACGGCGGCCGTGATCCTGGGAGACCCCCCTTCGATCGTGGCGTAGGTCTTGAGGGGCCCTTCGTGGGCCGCCGCAATGGCCACCCCCTTGGCGCAGTCGATGGCGCTGCCCCCGCCCAGGGCGATCAGGCCGTCACAGGCCTGCGCCTTGTAGATGGCCACCGCGGCCCGCACGGCCGCCTCGGTCGGGTTGCTGGGCGTCTGGTCGAACACGGCGGGCTGCCAGCCGGGCAGGGCAGCCAAGGCCTTGTCCAGCAGGCCCGCCGCCTTGACGCCGGCGTCGGTGACGATGAGGGGCCGGCGCATGCCGGCACGCTCGCACTCGGCCGGCAATTGCGCCAGCACACCGAAGTCGATCAGGACATTGGTCACATACAGGATCTGGGCCATGGGTTTGTCTCGCTGTTGGATGGAGGTGAACCAGAAAACTATACGGGCACAGCCGCCAGGCGCCAATGCCACACGGGCGACGCCCGGTCGCGAAAAAGACAGCCACAATGCGGCTCCATGTCATCGCACCACCAGAACCCCCGAGCCCTGCTGACGCCCGCCATGCGGGGTGTGCTCGACCGGATCGAGCGCGCCGGCCACGTCCCCATGCACGCCCTGTCACCGGCCCAGGCCAAGCTGGCTTATGCCGCAGGGGCGGGTGTGCTGGACATCGCTGCGCACAAGCTGGACAGGGTGGAAGACCTCCAGATCATGGCGCGCGACGGGTCGGCGATGCCGGCGCGCCTGTTCGCCCCGGCATCGGAGACCCCCTTGCCCGTGCTGCTGTACTTTCATGGCGGCGGGTTCACTGTCGGCAGTGTGGCCACCCATGAGCCCTTGTGCCGTCACCTGGCGCACTTGGCACATTGCGCGGTTCTGTCCGTGGACTACCGGCTGGCGCCAGAATGGAAATTCCCGACCGCTGTGCTCGATGCCTGGGACAGCCTGAGCTGGTTGCGTGAACACGCCGGCAGGCTGGGCCTGGACGGCTCCCGCATCGCGGTCGGGGGCGACAGCGCCGGCGGCACGCTGGCGGCGGTGACTGCCATCGAAGCGCGCGACGCCGGTTGGCCACTTGCCCTGCAGTTGCTTTTCTACCCCGGTTGTGCCGGCCACCAGAACACGCCGAGCCACAAGACCTTTGCCACGGGCTTCCTGCTGGAAGAAGCGCACATCAGTTATTTTTTCAATCACTACCTGCGCACCCCCCAGGACCGCAACGACTGGCGGTTCGCTCCGCTGGACGGCGTCGATGCACAAGGCCAGGTGCGCGAACTCGACGGGGCGACGCCGGCCTGGATCGGCCTGGCCGAGTGCGACCCGCTGACCGACGAAGGCATCCTGTATGCCGACCGGCTGCGCATGGCGGGCGTGCCAGTCGATCTGGAAATTTACGCCGGCGTGGTCCACGGGTTCATCCAGTTCGGGCGGGCCATACCGCAGGCCCTGCAGTCGCACAACGACGCGGCCAGGGCGCTGCGCCATGCCTTCGAATGACCAACTTCATCTAAAGGAGCAGGAGACAACCCCATGCCAGAACTTCAACGATCCGACTTTCGCTGTCTGCACCGCCTGCGCGTGCGGTGGGCCGAGGTGGACATGCAGAAAATCGTGTTCAATGCCCACTACCTGATGTACTTCGACACGGCCGTCACCGACTATTGGCGGGCGGTTGCCTTGCCCTACGAGGCGGCCATGCACCAGCTGAATGGCGACATCTTCGTGGCCAAGGCCACCGTCGAATTTCACGCCTCGGCACGCATGGACGACCTGCTGGAGGTGGGCATGAAGTGCAGTCGCATCGGCAATTCGTCGCTGACTTTCACCGGCGCCATCTTCCGGGGTGAGGAGCACCTGATCAGCGGCGAGCTCATTTACGTGTTTGCCGATCCCGCCACACAGCGTTCTCAACCGGTGCCGCAGGTGCTGCGCGACATTCTGCTGGGCTACGAAGCGGGTGAACCCGTGTTCTCGGTCAAGACAGGTGGCTGGGCCGACCTCGGGCGAGACGCCAGCCGGATCCGCACCGAGGTGTTCGTGCAGGAGCAGGGCATTTCCCCCGAAATCGAGCTTGACGAAGCCGATGCCAGCGCGGTGCACGCACTGGCGGTGAACCGGCTGGGCCAACCCCTGGCCACCGGGCGCCTGCTGGTCGCGGAGCAGGGTGTCGGAAAAATCGGCCGCATGGCGGTGTCCCGTGTCATGCGTGGCAGTCAGATAGGCGCCGCTGTGTTGCAGGCCCTGATGACCGCGGCCCGGGAGCGCGGCGACCGCGAGGTTCGGCTGCACGCCCAGCGCAGCGCCGTCGGCTTTTACCGCCGAATGGGCTTTGAGAACCGGGGAGCCCTCTTCATGGAAGCCGGCATCGAGCACCAGGAGATGGCGCTGCGGCTCTGATCAGAGGCGCCACAGAACGGTCTCTCGGCGGCGGTTTTCCGCCGACCACGCGGGACCCGCTTCGCAGGCAGGTTCCGGCCGGTGGTGCCACCACTCGTCCAGGGTCAGTTCCCAAGCGGACTGGACCTGCCTTGTCCTCATGATGAGGCTGGACAAGGTGCCGTAGCCACGCTCTGGCATGTAGACAAAGGGGCTGGACAGGGCCCGCTCGAGATCCAGGGGGACGCCGGTGCTTGGCAGCGTCTGCGGATCTGCCTCAGTTCGACAGCCAAGCGCATCGAACAGTCGAGGCTGCCAGTGGTCGTCGGGGCCATGGGCGGCCTCCAGTGCCTCGGACAAAGCCGAACGCAAGCGCAGGGCCTTGGGCCATCCGGTGTCCAGGCTGGCGTTGGACAGGCAATAAACACCTGGTCCCAGCGTCTGCTGCCACAGTGCAGGCTTGTGCGTGTCATGCGGACGGGCCGGGTCCCGGTTGCTCAGGAAACACCATGCATCGCGCTTCATGTCGCCCACAACCAGGTTGAATCCGCCGTAGGCAATTGGTTCGATCGCCTTGGCGAAGTCGGCCACGTCGGAGAAGCGCCCACTCAGCCAGTTGGTGGCCAGCTCACCCCGACTCGAACGGGTGGCCGGCATGTCTGTCGAACGAACATTGGTCAGCATGGCCACCCGGCCCGCGAGTGACACACCCAGCCAGGTTCCGCCATCGCGCAGATCACGCCCGGCCAGCACCTGCGTCCCATCGGCCAGTGCCCAGCGATGAAGCCGCGCCGTGGGGCGGTCGAAAAACTCGTCCCGGTTGGCCGCCAGCAACAGCGGCAAGCCGGGCCGTGCGTTCACTGCAAACGCAATCAGGCACATGGGCTTAGCGAACGCCGTTGGTCAAACGTCGTCAACCAACGGGTAGGGCAGGGGCAGCAGGGACAAGGCGGGACCACTGGCGCTGTCCAGGCGCAGGTCACCATTCTCGCTCGCGCTCACCTGCATGGACACCACGGCCTCGAAACCGCCGTTCGGGTTGGCGGCAGCAGCAACCACGGTGCCACAGGCTTGTGTTTCGTCCGAGCTGTGAAAGACTTCCTGGCCGACCGCCATGGGTTCTTCCCCCCGCAGCAGGAAGGCCCGTCGCTTGAGCGTGCCGCGAAACTGGCTGCGCGCCACCACCTCCTGTCCCGGGTAGCAGCCCTTCTTGAAGTTTACCCCACCCACCGACTCGTAATTGAGCATCTGCGGCACAAAGGCCTCGAACACCGGTGCGCTGACCATGGCCACACCGCTTCGCACCTCCAGCCAGTTCCAGAGGCCCTGATCCAGGGTGTCGCCCGATGGAGCGGGCGTTTGCACCGGCAGCAAGGCCAGTGCACGGGACACGCCAGCGGCAGGATACAGGCGCACAGCCACTCCGGCTCCCCATGGACAGCCGCTCCAGGGCTGCCTATCAAGTTCCTGCGGGACCGCCCGGTCCGCCAGGCCCCACACCTGCCAGGCAGCGGTGTCGTCGACCAGTTTCACCTGTGCCCGCAACACGAACATGCCCAGTCGCTTGAGCGTCTGGGCCAACAAATCGGCCGACAGCACCAGCAGCACATCGTCCTCGGCGAGCCTGATGCCCACAAAACTGGCCTGCATGCGACCCTTGGCCGAGCAGAAAGCCGCCAGCCTTGCCTGTCCGGTCTTGAGCAGGACAAAGTCCTGGGTGAGCTGGCCTTGAAGGAACTTGGCCGCGTCGGCACCCCGTGCGCGGATCACCCCCAGGTGGTTCAGGCGGCATACTCCGGAGAGCGTGTGGCCCGTCGTGGACGTGGTTCGGGGTATCCGGGAATCGATGTGGGTCATGGTGTCGGACTTCTGTGAATTCGGACCATAGGGACAAAGGCATGAGGCTGCGGTGGTCGATTATCATGCGGCCACCATGAACCGTCTCCGCCTGCCGCTCATCGCCCTGCCGGCCACCCGTCCATGATGCGTTGGTTGCTTCGCTTCTTCCTGACGTTCACCGTGGGCCTCATTGTGCTGTGGGTGGTGGCGCAGTGGTGGGTCGACAAGCCCCTGGCCATGGCGCCATCCCCCGAGGCCGAAGGCGCGGCCGTCGAGTTGACAGTCGAACCCGGCATGGTGGCACGCACGGTGGCTTCAGCGGCCGTGGCCGCTGGGGTGAAGACCGATGAGCGGCTGCTCTTTGCGTGGTTCAGGCTCTCGGGCGATGCCCGATTGATCAAGGCTGGCAGCTACGAGTTCGAACCCGGTACCACCCCCCGCCAGCTGTTGGGCAAACTGGTGCGTGGCGAGCAGGCGCTGCGTAGTCTCACTCTGGTTGAAGGCTGGAACATCCGACAGGTGATGTCGGCCGTGCAGTCCCATCCACATCTGACCCAGGATCTGCAGGGCGTGACCCTGGACGGGCTGATGGCCCGCCTCGGTCGCCCTGAGGCTCACCCTGAAGGCCGATTCTTCCCGGACACTTACAGGTTCCCCAAACGAACCCCGGCTTCCCAGGTGCTGACACAGGCTGCCGACGCCATGGACCGCAGGCTGGCGGCGGTCTGGGATGGGCGCGACACCGATGTGCCGCTGCGCTCGCCGGAAGAAATGCTCATCCTGGCCAGCATCATCGAAAAAGAAACGGGTCTGGAAAGCGACCGTCCGCTGGTGGCCGGTGTGTTTGCCAACCGCCTGAGAATCGGCATGCGGTTGCAAACCGATCCGACAGTCATATATGGCTTGGGCGAAGACTTTGACGGGCGTTTGCGGCGCGTGCATCTGCAGACCGACACCCCTTACAACACCTACACCCGTGCCGGACTGCCGCCCACACCCATTGCCATGCCCGGGGAGGCCTCTTTGTTGGCTGCCGTTCGACCCGCCAGAACCCGGGCCATGTATTTTGTCGCGCGGGGTGACGGCTCCAGCCAGTTCAGTGCCACGCTGGACGAACACAACGCCGCGGTTCGTCGGTACATCCTGAACCGCTGAAGCAGCCATGAGAATACACACCAAGGGTGTCCAGGCAGGTCTGTTCATCAGTTTCGAGGGCATTGACGGCGCAGGCAAGTCGACCCATATCCAAGGCCTGGCAGACGCCTTTCGTGAACTGGGGCGTGCCGTGGTGCTCACGCGCGAGCCCGGCGGCACGCCTCTGGCCGAGAAGCTCAGGACCCTGGTCCTCAACGACGCCATGGACCCGCTCTGCGAGGCCCTATTGATGTTCGCCGCGCGACGGGACCATCTTCGACAAGTCATCGAGCCGGCTCTGCAGCGCGGTGAAGTGGTCTTGTGCGACCGGTTCACCGACGCCACCTTTGCCTACCAGGGATATGGCCGGGGGTTTGACCTTGCGGTGCTGCGTCAGCTTGAACAATGGGTCCAGGGCCGCGATGATGGAGAGGGTGTGAGGCAGCCCGACCTGACCCTCTGGTTCGATCTTGACCCGGCCATCGCGGCCGCCCGTCTCGCCGATGCACGCTCGCCCGACCGTTTCGAGGCACTGCCGGTCGAGTTCTTTTCCCGTGTGGCCGGCGGCTACCACCAGCGTCAGCAGGCCGATCCGGATCGTTTCGAACGCATCGAAGCCAACCAGTCGATCGAGGCGGTCTGGCGCAGTGTCCAGGCTGCGCTGGTGGCTCGCGGGTGGCTGGGCGGTCGCACCAACCCATGACCGAATCGCCGAGTCTGGCGCCCTGGCTGCAGGAACAGCTGCAGCTCCTGTTGCGACAGAAGGGCCATGCCTTGTTGTTGCACGGCCCCTCTGGCCTGGGACAGTACGACCTGGGTTTGGCCCTGGCAAGGGCCTGGCTGTGCGAGCAGCCGGGGGAGCAGGGCGCCTGCGGCAGCTGCAGCAGCTGCCACGCCATTGATGTGCGCACGCACCCGGACATGGCGGCGCTGCTGCCGGAGACAATGAGCCTCGAATTGGGCTGGCCGCTGGACGAGAAGACCCAAAAAGAACTGGACGACAAGAAGCGCAAGCCCAGCCGCTTCATTCGGGTCGAGGCCGCCCGCGACGTGATCGCCTTCACCCAGCTTACCCGCGCCCGCGGGGCCGGCAAGGTGGTGCTGGTTTACCCGGCAGAGCGAATGAACATCGAGTCGGCCAACACCTTGCTCAAGACACTGGAGGAGCCCTCGGGCGATGTCCGCTTCATTCTTGCCAGTGAAGCGGCCCACCTGCTGTTGCCCACCATCCGCAGCCGCTGCCAGGGCCATGCCTTGCGCTGGCCGTCGGAACCCGAGGCACTGGATTGGCTCGCACACACCGCTGTCACCCAGGGACGAGCAGGGCCAGATGCTGCTGAGGTCAGGACCTGGCTGTGTGCTGCTGGTGGACGTCCCCAGGACGCCCTGCACTGGGCCCGCGCCGGGCTCACCGCAGGCATCTGGTCGCGTCTGCCACGGAGCATGGCGGCTGGAGACTGGACCCTGTTGAGCGATTGGCCGGCCCATCTGCAACTGGACGTGATGCAGAAGCTGTGTCATGACCTGATGTCAGTGGCCAGCGGAGGTCATTCGCGCTACTTTGATCGGGCCGATCTGCCCCCGTCGCCACCATGGCGATCCCTGGCCCGCTGGTCTCGGGAGTTGCTGAAAGCGGCGCGAACGGTCGAGCACCCGTTTCAGGCCGCGCTGACCCAACAGGCCTGGGCGGCAATCACGCGAGAGCGCCTCGCTGTGGCAAGAGGCTGAGCATCAGGCAGCCATGACCACCTTGGCGCAGCGACTCAATCCCTCGACCTCGAAGGCGAAACGCCGTACGTGTCGTGATTCCCGCCACACCGGCGGGCATTGTGCGCCCGAGCACAGCCCCGCTCAGTGGGAATGCCGCTAAACTTGAGTCACATGAGCACGTCTCCCGCGTCCACCGGTGCAGCCCGCCCCAGCGTCATCCAGCTTTCGATCAAAGAGAAGGCTGCGCTGTACGCCGCCTACATCCCCCTGTTTTCCGACGGCGGCATCTTCATCCCCTCTTCACGAGACTACCGTCTCGGCGACGACGTGTACGTGCTGCTCAGCCTCCCCGACGACCCCCAGCGCTACCCCGTGGCTGGCAAGGTCGCCTGGGTCACGCCGGCCAAGGCACAGGGGGGGCGTACACAAGGGGTTGGCATACGCTTTCCCGCCGACGAAAAATCGCGTCTGCTCAAGCTCAAGATCGAAGAAATTCTGGGCGCCAATCTCGGCTCCGACCGCCCCACCCAGACCATCTGACGCCACCGGTCGGTCCCGGCCGGTACGTCCAGCCATCTACGTGCTCCCGGATGCGCGCATCGCCTTGCGCCCTTCATTGCCATGTTCACCGACTCCCACTGCCACCTGAGCTTTCCAGAACTGTACTCGCAGTTGCCCGACATCCAGTTGGCCATGCAGCAGGCCAAGGTGGATCGTGCGCTGTGCATTTGCACAACGCTGGAAGAGTTCGACACCGTGCATGGTCTGGCCCTGCAGCACGAAAACCTGTGGGCCACAGTGGGTGTGCATCCGGACAACGAAGGTGTGTGCGAACCCAGCCTGTCCGATCTCCTGGTTCGCGCGGCAATGCCCAGGGTGGTGGGTATCGGGGAAACCGGCCTGGACTACTACCGCCTGGGCGAGCGCAGTGTGGAAGACATGGCCTGGCAGCGCGAGCGCTTTCGGGTACATATCCGTGCGGGCCGACAGACGCAGTTGCCGCTGGTGATCCACACCCGAAGCGCATCCGACGACACATTGCAGATTTTGAAAGAAGAGGGCGGCTTCCAGTCGTTGAATGGCTCGGCGCATGGGGCCCCGGTCCGGGGGGTGTTCCATTGCTTCACCGAATCCCGGGAGGTGGCACGAGCGGCACTGGAACTTGGCATGTACATCTCGTTCTCAGGCATCATCACCTTTCGCAATGCGGCCGACCTCCGTGAGGTGGTGAAGCTGGTACCCATGGATCGCCTGCTCATCGAGACCGACAGCCCCTACCTGGCGCCCGTGCCACACCGTGGCAAGACCAACACCCCCGCGCTGGTGCCGCACGTGGCCGCACAGGTTGCCGACATCAAGGGCCTGTCGGTCGAGTCGGTCGGGGAACAGACCAGCCACAACTTCGAGGCCTTGTTCACCCAGGTCACCTGTGGCCAGCCGCAGTAGCCAGCAGCGACGTGGAACCGTGACGATGAACCTTAACTTTGCCAAGAAGATCTTTGTTTTAATAAGCTTCTCGTCTCTTTCGGTCTGGGCGCAAGGCAGCTCTTACGACGCTTTCTTCACCGCAGTGCAAAGAGACAATGAGTCTGCCGTCATCGCCTTGGCCTTGCGCGACTTCGACCTCAACACCCGCAGTCCCGAAGGCGAACACGCCTTGATCATTGCCTTGCGTCAAGGGTCGCTCAAGGTGGCCGGGTTTCTGCTCGACCAGCTGAACTTGGAGTTGGATGCCCTCAACCAGCACAACGAGAACGCGCTCATGATCGCCGCGCTCAAAGGTCACGAACGCATGGTGGCTCGACTGATTGAGCGCGGCGCCCAGGTCAACAAACCGGGCTGGGCACCCTTGCACTACGCGGCCTCGACAGAACTGCCCCAGAGCGTGGCGATAGCCAGGCTGCTGCTGGAGCACCACGCATTCATCGATGCCCAGTCACCCAACGGCACGACACCTCTGATGATGGCAGCCTTTTACGGGCGCACCGAAATGGTCGATTTGCTGCTGGAAGAGGGGGCAGATCCTCTCATGCGCAACGAGCAGGGTCTGACGGCGATCGATTTCGCGCGTCGTGCAGGTCGACAACGCGATGTCGACAACATTGCTGGCGCCGTGCGCCAGAGACAGCCCTCGGGCCGCTGGTGATCACCTGGCCAGGCGGGCAACGGTCCCCGTCTCGGGCGTGACGTCTCTACGTGCAATTACTTAAAGACGGGCAGGGCGTTTGGGCTTCCAATGCTTGGAAGTCGAACGCTGTGCTCAAGTACTGTGTTCGTCCTGATATGCCAACGGAGACACCATGAGTCACAAGGACACACACGACATCGTCGGCGGCCTGGCCCTCACGGCCCTGGGCGCCTTTGCCGCCTTCTACGGTCAACAGTACGAGTTCGGGTCGCTCAACCGCATGGGCCCCGGCTACTTCCCGGTGGCTCTTGGGCTGATCGTCGCGGTGTTGGGGCTTTTCATTGCGGTACCGGCTTTCTTCAGACGCGGAGAGCCCATCCATATTGAATGGAAAACCCTGGCACTGGTGCTTGGCAGCATTGTGGCATTCGCACTGACCCTCAAGACATTGGGACTGGTCCTGGCCACCGTTCTGGCGGTGATCATCTCTTCGCTGGCCGACAACGACACCCGCTGGAAGGGCAGGCTGATCATTGCGGCCGGTGTGGCCACCATCACCTATCTGGTCTTCATTCGCGGTTTGAGCATGGTCCTGCCAGTCTGGCCGTGGAGCAACTGATCCCCTGACACGGCCCGAAAAAACTCCACCAAAGAAAAGAGATATCCATGGACGTCGTCAACGGTCTTCTCATCGGTCTGCAGTCGGCGATGCAGCCGACCACATTGCTCTATTGCTTCATCGGCGTGTTCCTGGGCACGCTCATCGGGGTGCTTCCCGGTATCGGTGCGCTGGCCACCATCTCGCTGCTGCTGCCCATCACCTACCACATCCCGCCGACGGCGGCCATTGTGATGCTGGCTGGTGTGTACTACGGTGCCCAGTATGGCGGCTCGACGGCCTCCATCCTGCTCAACCTGCCTGGCACCCCATCCTCGGCCGTGGCCTGTCTCGACGGCTACCCGATGGCCAAGCAGGGCAGGGCTGGTGTGGCCTTGTTCATGACCACGGTGGCATCGTTTGTCGGCTCCATGCTGGGCATTCTGGTGTTGGCCCTGTTTGCGCCGAGCATTGCCGAGCTGGGGTTGAAGTTCGGGCCGGCCGAGTATTTCTCCATGATGCTTCTGGGCCTGATCGCGGCGTCCACGCTGGCTTCAGGCTCGCCAGCCAAGGGTTTGGCTATGGTCGCGGTGGGTCTGTTGCTGGGCACGGTGGGGACAGACGTCAACTCGGGTGTGGCTCGCTTCGACTTTGGCGTTCCCGAGCTGATGGACGGCATCAACCTGGTCGCCCTGGCCATGGGGGTCTTCGGCATTGCCGAGGTGATCTCCAGTATCAACCAGGTCCGCGAGGGCAAAGTGCAGGAGAAGATCACTTTCCGGGGCATGCTGCCCACCGGCAAGGATATGCGCGACTCGATCATGCCCATGCTCCGCGGCACCGGTATCGGCAGCTTCTTTGGTGCCTTGCCCGGCACCGGGGCATCGATTGCGTCATTCATGTCCTACGCGGTCGAGAAGAAGGTGGCAAAAGACCCGTCCCGTTTCGGCAATGGCGCCATTGAAGGCGTCACTGCGCCTGAATCCGCCAACAACGCGGCGGCTCAGACGGCCTTCGTGCCGACCCTGTCGCTGGGCATTCCCGGTGACGCGGTGATGGCGCTGATGCTGGGTGCACTGATCATCCACGGCATCCAGCCCGGTCCCTTGCTCATGACCCAGCAGCCCGACCTGTTCTGGGGTCTGATCGTCAGCTTCGGCATTGGCAACATCATGCTGGTGATCCTGAACCTCCCGCTCATCGGTATCTGGGTCGCCATTCTTCGCATTCCTTACCGTGTGCTGTACCCGGCGATTCTGGTGTTCATCAGCCTGGGGGTGTACAGCGTCAACAACAACACCTTCGACGTGTTGATGGTGGCTGCCATCGGTGCACTGGGTTATGCGATGGCCGTGTTTCGATTTGAAGCCGCACCGATGCTGCTGGGATTTGTGCTGGGCCCGCTGATGGAGGAAAACTTGCGACGCGCCTTGCTGCTGTCCCGCGGCGACATGATGACCTTTGTCGAGAGACCCATCAGCGGGGGGTTGCTGGCCTTTGGTGGCGCGCTGCTTCTGTGGTCGGTGTGGGGCGCTCTCAAGCGCACAGTGCGGGCCAGCGAGCGCAAGGCCGATTTTCCGGAAGCCCAGAACTGACAGCCGCCATTGGCTGGGTCACTGCAGTTCATTCAGCCCGCACGTCCGATGGCGTTCGGGCTTTTTTTTCATCACCGGGTAGTGGCTTGGACGATGTCCGCGATCACACCGCGATTCATGCTGGAAGCGCCAGGCCCACCCAAAGCAACAAGCCCGGCTTGCCATTACAAAGGCATGATGGCTAAAGGACCGCTTCTCGGACGCTTTTGAGATTCTACAATGTATATCG
>JAUVWL010000008.1 GCA_030604135.1 Burkholderiales bacterium
AACCGGCCTCCACCCGCTTGAGCGCGTCCATGATCTGGCTGTCGGTAAACCTTGACTTCTTCATGTAGAAATTCTCCTTCGAAAACTTCTACTTCTCGCCCCGCTGGTTTTTCGGGGGGATTACCGATGGAGTAGCGCGGCCGCCGTCACCTCTACGTTAGGCGCATACAAGGAGTCATGCTTATGGCAAACATTGAACATATTCAGTACGTGAATGCTCCTCTATCATTCGTTTACGAAGCGTTGACGACGGCGCGCGGGTTGGCTGAGGTGTGGACGCAAGATTTACAGTTCATTGCTCAAATTGATGCGGTCAATGAATTTCGGTTTGGCGACGAGCATCCGACAAAGATGAAAGTTACGGAGCTGATCCGCGACACCAAAATGACCTGGCACTGTGTTGATTCAGACCCAGAGTGGATTGGAACCAATGTTAGTTTCGATATCGATGGTAGGGGTAATAAAACAGCTGTCACCCTTCGGCATACAGACTGGCGTGAAGTCACCGAGTTCTATCGTTTCTGTAATTACAATTGGGCGATGTTTCTTTTAAGTCTTAAGAAATACTGTGAAGAAGGGGCAGGCATTCACTATCAAGCTCGGAAGTTTTAGCCTAACAACAGCATGCATCGGACGGAGCAAGGCGCCGCCGCTGATTCTGAGCGTTAGGCCTGCAATGCGTATCCTCGTTACGGGAGCCTCCGGATCTGGAGCCTCCACTCTCGGCTCAGCATTGGCCAATCGGCTCGGCTGTACCTATCTAGATGGCGACAACTACTTTTGGGTAAAGCCGGAGCCTCCGTTCACTGCCAAACGCACACCGGAAGAACGCCTCAAGTTGCTGCTAGAGGATGTAAAAAATGCTGGCGACTTTGTGCTTGCGGGGTCGGTTGAGGGATGGGGCACGGAACTGGAAGAGTCATTCGACCTAATAGTGTTCTTGTATCTGAGCACAGGTATACGAATCGATCGTCTTCGAAATCGCGAGATGCAGCGCTTCGGCGCGGTTGATGCTGAATTCCTGGAGTGGGCGGCTCAGTACGACTACGGCACATTGGAGGGTCGCTCGCTGAAGAAGCAGCACGATTGGCTCGCCGCACGGGGTTGTCAGATTGTCAAGCTTGAAGGAGATCTGACTGTCGAAGAGAGGGTTCAGCTTGTGCTCAACAGCATGCCTAACCTTTCCTAAATGGACTCCCCCTCAACGGTAAGGGACTGACCGATGGGGGACCTTGGGGTAGAGCACCTGCAGTCGTCTGTCCGGCATCTGCTGTGGGATCCTGAATGTCCCGTGGCGCCAAAAGAATCTGCGTCACCGCGTCGCCACACGTTGCAAGCGGCTGTTTTCAAGCCAGAAGAGTTATTGGCGTGTGGCGGTGTGGGAGGATCCGGCGCTGCTGCGGTCCCTCACTGGCGCGCCTCAGCACCTCCGCTCAATCGCCGGATACGCATACTCCCGCCCCACCAGTGCCCTGGCGCCCAGGTAGGCGTTTTTCAGGCGCTCGGACAGGGCGTCCAGGGGCACCTGGCCGGTGGCGTCGCAGGGCACGGCGATGGCGCGGCCGGGTTGAAACAGGGACTGGAACCGCAGTTCGTGGGTGCAGTGGCTGAGGGCGTCAGTCAAGGCCGTTCTCCTTGATCGAGCGGCGACACGGGGTCCGTGCGGCCCAGGCCCGGCGCGGCACGGTCGCCTTGCGTCGCTCGGGCAAGGCGTACCGGCATCTTGCGCCTGCCGGTGGCGGGCAATGGGTGCAGCAGCGGCGGTGAAGGGGCGCAATTCCTGGCTTTGACAGCGCCGCTGTGCGGCGGCGCGCCGGGGGCCTCAGTTCAGCGCCATGCTGAGCTTGCGCCGGTACTGCGACACCAGCTGGGCCTGCGGGTCTTCCTGCACGGCGGCCTTGCCGGCCAGCTCGATGCCACCGGCGCTTTTGCCGGCGGCGGCCGGGTCGGTTTTGGGGCGCGGCGGGGTCATCAGCTCCAGCAGGCCGACATAGGTCTTGCGGGGCGCCTCGTCGTCCCACTTCTTGTCGCGCATGATGATTTCCAGCAGCTCGTCCAGCGCGTCGGGCCATTCGCCCATGGCGATCAGCACACGGCTTTTGGAAAAGCGGGTTTCGAAGTCGCGCTTGTTCTGGGCAATCAGTTCGTCGAACTTTTCCAGCGGCCACTGGCCGCGCGGGTCGTTGGCCACAAACTCCAGCGCGTTGAGCCACTGGGCCAGGGCCTCGAAGCGCAGCTGCACCGGGATCTGGGCCATGGCGGGGGCCAGGGCGCCGGCCGCCTCGGCAAAACGGCCGTGGCCGATGTACTGCTTGACCAGCTCGAAGCGCAGGTCGTTGTTGTCGGGCGCCTGGGCCACGGCCTGGGCCAGCCTGTCCAGTGCGCTGTCGGGGTCGCCCTGGCCCTGGGCCAGCATCTGCTGGGCTTCTTCGGCTTCGGCCTGGGCGGCCAGTTCGTCTTCGCCGGGCAGGTGCTTGTCCAGGAAGGCCTTGATCTGCCCTTCGGGCAGGGCGCCCATGAAGCCGTCCACCGGCTGGCCGCCCATCAGCAGCACGCAGGTCGGGATGCTGCGGATGCCGAAGGCCGCGGCCAGTTGCTGCTCCTGGTCGGAGTCGATCTTGACCAGCTTGAAGCGGCCCCCGTATTCGGCCTCGACCTTTTCCAGAATGGGGCCGATGACCTTGCAAGGGCCGCACCAGGGGGCCCAGAAATCCACCAGCACGGGGGTGTGCATGGAGGCTTCGATGACTTCGGCTTCGAAATTGGCGACGGTGACGTTGATCATGGCGGGTGCGCGTTGCTACAAGCCCCGGTGGGCGAACGGGGCCAAATCGTAAAATCGACACTTTACCGGAGAGCAGGGGGTCATGCCGCTGCTCCCGCATGCGCCCCGGCCGGCCCGTCCGGTCTCCCCAGAAAGCCCTTGCCATGAGTGACATCCAGGTGGGCGTGGTCATGGGTTCCAGCAGCGACTGGGACACCATGCAGCACGCTGTGCAGATTCTTGCGGACTTCGGCATCGCGCACGAGGCCCGGGTGGTCTCGGCGCACCGCATGCCCGACGACATGTTTGCTTACGCCGAAGCGGCGGCCGGCCGCGGCCTGAAGGCCATCATCGCCGGGGCCGGTGGCGCCGCGCACCTGCCGGGCATGCTGGCGGCCAAGACAGTGGTGCCGGTGCTGGGTGTGCCGGTGCAGACCAAGGCGCTGTCGGGCGTCGATTCCCTGCACAGCATCGTGCAGATGCCCAAGGGCATTCCGGTGGCCACGTTCGCCATTGGCGCGGCCGGGGCCGCCAACGCGGCCCTGTTCGCGGTGGCCCTGCTGGCCAACGAAGACCCGGCCCTGCGTCGCACGCTCGAAGCTTTCCGCGTCGCGCAGACCGAACTGGCGCGTGGCATGACGGTTCCACCGAAATGACCCACCCCTGCCGCGCTGCGCGCGACCGGACTTGTCGCTTGCTGGCTTGAAGCAGCTGTTAACTGGAACGATTTCATGAGTGTCAAGACCTTGTTGCCCGGCGCCCTGTCCGACCGTGGCCAGCAGATGACCCTGGGCGTCATGGGCGGCGGCCAGCTGGGCCGCATGTTCGTGCAGGCCGCGCAGGCCATGGGTTATTTCACGGCGGTGCTGGACCCTGACCCCGCCAGCCCGGCCGGGCTGGTGGCGCACTGGCACATCCAGGCCGCTTACGACGACGAGCAGGGCCTGGCGCAGTTGATGCAGCGCTGCGACGCCATCACCACCGAGTTCGAGAACGTGCCAGCGCCCGCGCTGGTCACCCTGGGCGCCCACCGGCCGGTGGCCCCCTCGGCCGCCTGTGTGGCGGTGGCGCAGGACCGCATCCAGGAAAAGGCGCACTTCGTGCAGTGCGCGCCGGTCAGCGGTGTGCACCCGGCGCCCTGCGCCGCCATCGAGTCGCCTGAACTGCTGGCGGCGGTTCCGGACGAACTGCTGCCCGGCATCCTGAAGACCGCGCGCCTGGGCTACGACGGCAAGGGCCAGGTCCGGGTGCAGGACCGCGCCGCGCTGGCGGTGGCCTGGGACCAACTGGGGCGTGTGCCCTGCGTGCTGGAAAAGCGGATGCCGCTGCAGGGCGAGTGCTCGGTGCTGGTGGCGCGTGGCGCCGACGGCCAGGTGGTGTCCTTTCCGGTGCAAAAGAACACCCACCACGACGGCATTCTGGCCATCACCGAGGTGCACGAAGGCGCGGTGCCGGCCGACCTGGCGGTGCGCGCCCAGGCCAGCACGGTGGCCATCGCCCACCACCTGAACTACGTCGGTGTGCTGTGTGTCGAGTACTTCATCGTCGACAACGGCCAGGGAGGCAGCGACCTGATCGTCAACGAGATGGCGCCGCGCCCGCACAACAGCGGCCACTACACGCAGAACGCCTGCGACCTGTCGCAGTTCGAGGCCCAGGTGCGGGCCCTGGCCGGCCTGCCGCTGCCCACGCCGCGCCAGCACAGCCCGGCCATCATGGTCAACCTGCTGGGCGACCTGTGGTTCAACCCCAATGGCGTGCGCCCGCAGGCCAGCGAGCAGCCGGTGTCGCCGCCCTGGGCGCAGGTGCTGGCGCTGCCGGGCACCCACCTGCACCTGTACGGCAAGCTCAGTGCGCGCCCGGGCCGCAAGATGGGCCACCTGAACATCACCGGCGCCACGGTGGCGCAGGTGCGCGAGACCGCGTCGCAGGTGCTTGTGCTGCTCGGCCTCCCCCCGCTCTGAAGGTGCACCGCCGATGCCGCTGGTGCTCAACGCCGCCGCTCCGACCGCCATCGAGGCGGCCGCACTTCGGCTGGCTGCGGGTGGTCTGGTGGGCATGCCGACCGAGACCGTCTACGGCCTGGCGGCCGATGCCGGCAACGCCAGTGCGGTGCGCGGCATTTTTGAGGCCAAGGGCCGGCCCAGCGACCACCCGCTGATCGTGCACCTTCCGCCGGCCGAGGGTGGCAACTGGCGTGTGGCGGTGGCCCCGTTGGCCCGCGACGTACCGGACTTTGCCGTGCGGCTGATGCAGGCCTTCTGGCCTGGGCCGCTGACCCTGATCCTGCCGCGCCGACCCGAGGTGGCGGCGGTGGCTGCTGGCGGCCAGGACTCGGTCGGCCTGCGTTGCCCCTCGCACCCGGTGGCCCAGGCGCTGCTGGTGGCTGCCCACGCGCATGGCGTGAACGGTGTGGCCGCCCCCAGTGCCAACCGGTTCGGCCGTGTCAGTCCCACCACGGCAGCCCATGTGGCCGAAGAATTCGCCGGCCTGTCCGACGACGCCTTGCTGGTTCTGGACGGCGGCGCCTGCCCGGTGGGCATCGAGTCGACCATCGTCGACTGCTCGCGTGGCCAGCCGGTGCTGCTGCGCCCGGGCATGATCACGCCGGCCCAGCTGTCGGCGGCCTGCGGCCTGCCGGTGCGTGAGCGCGACGAGGCGGCGCCGCGTGCCTCCGGTACGCTCGAATCCCACTACGCGCCGTCGGTGCCGGTGCGTCTGATGGATGCCGGACCCCTGCAGGCGGCGCTGGATGTGCTGGGTGCCGATGCGAAACACATCGCTGTCTATGCCCGTGCGCCGCTGAAAACCGCCCGAGGTGTGACGCTGCGCCGCATGCCCGATGACCCGGCGCTGGTGGCCCAGGAGCTGTTTGCCGTGCTGCGCGAGCTGGACGGCGGCGGGGTCCGCCTGATCTGGGTTGAAACTCCGCCTGAAGGCGCCGCCTGGGACGGTGTGCGCGACCGGCTGCAGCGCGCCGCGGCCTGAACGGCCCAGGCTCAACCGCGCGGGTGGTAGTGCAGCTTCATCACCAGGATGCTGCTGGCCAGCCCCAGCGTGATGACATTGGCCACCACCACCGGCCAGGCCGAAATCATCCAGCCATAGACCAGCCACAGCGCGATGCCGAGCGTGAAGCTGCTGTACATGCCCAGCGAGATGCCCGACACGTCCCGGGTGCGGAAGGTGTGCAGGGCCTGGGGTAGAAAGCTCAGCGTGGTCAGGCTGGCGGCCAGGTAGCCAATGGTGTCTTGCAGTGCCATGGTGGACAGGGGTGACAGCGCAAAATCGGGCGCCAGCCCGGATTGTCCCGCAATCGGTTGCGCAGCGTATGCCTGGGGTTTCAGTTCGGCTGTGCCGCCACCCAGTCGATCAGGGCGTCGATCGCCGGTCGGGCCGCTGGCGCCTGGTCGTGGTTCACCAGGGCGACCACCGCGTACCGTCGGCCGTTGGTCGCCTGCACATAACCGGCCACGCCGATCACGTCGCGCAGGGTGCCGGTCTTGAGCCAGGCGTGGCCGCGGGCCTGGCTGCCCGGTGAGCGGGCATAGCGGGCCGCGGTGCCGTTGACGCCGGCCAGCGCGAGCGACTGCACGAACTGGTCGCCGCGCGGGTGCACGGCCGCGTGCCGCAGCAGGGCACCCAGCGCGTCCGGGGTGATGCGCTCGACACGCGACAGGCCGGCGCCGTTCTCCATCACCGGTACCTCGTGGCGGATGCCCAGCGTGCGGCGCCACCAGGCACCCACCACCTCGCGCGCACTTTCGAAGCGGGCGGTGCGCACCGGTGTCAGGCGGTCCGCCAGCCGGCTTTCGGTCATGACCTGGGTGGGGGTGAGCCGGCCCAGGGTCAGGAACACCTGCTGGGCCATCACGTTGTTGCTCCACTGGTTGACGTCGGTGATGATGTCCGACAGGGGCAGCGACTGCGCCTCGTGCAGCAGGCGGGTGCCGGGGGGTGTCAGACCCTGGCGCACCTGGCCGGTGATCGAGCCGCCGGTGGCGCGCCACATGCCTTCCATGGCCCGGGCCGCATAGCTTGCCGGGTCCTGGTAGGCCACCGGCCACACGCGTTCGCCGCAGCTTTGGGGAAACTGGCCCTGGAAACGGATGCGGTCCGGATCGTCGAAACGGGCCCTAAGTGCGCCGCGCCAGTCGCCACAGGCGACCCGGGCCAGTGGCACCGTGGTGTCGATCTGCAGGCCTTCCATCGGGGGTTCGCTGCGCACGTGGGCCACGCCCTGGCGGGTGTCAGGGGTGAAGTGCAGCACCACCGACTTGAAATTCACCAGCAGCGCCTCGGGCGCGGCGTTGTACGGCCGCAGGGCCTCGCCATCGAAGGCGCCGGGGTCGTGCGGGGGCAGGTCGAAGGCGCTCTGGTCCAGCACCATGTCGCCCAGAATCACGCGCACACCTTTTTCCTGCAGCCGAACAAAAGCTTCTTCGAGGCGCTCCAGCACCAGCTTGGGGTCGCCCCCGCCGCGCACATACAGGTTGCCGCGCAGCACCCCCTCGAACACCTCGCCGTCGGTGTGGAACTCGGTGTTCCAGGTGTAGTCCGGCCCGAGCAGGTCCAGCGCGGCGTAGGTGGTCACCAGCTTCATGACCGATGCCGGGTTCACCGAGGCCTCGGCGCGGTGGCGCAGGCGCTCGACGGCGGGTCCTTCGGCGGCCACCACCAGCGCCGACATGGCGCCCGAGGGCACCCCCGCCTTTTGCAGCGCCACCCGCACCGCAGCGGGCAGGGTGTCGACGGCCGCCGATACCAGACCGGGCAGGCCCAGACTCACCGCAGCCAGCAGGCCGGCCAGGCGCCTGCGTGCGGTCGCGAAAGCCGGGGTTGACGAGCGGGGCTTGAACATGATGGTCTCCATTATGTCCAGCCCGCCGGCGCTGCTTTGCCCAGGGGGCGCCGGGCGGTCGCACTGGCCGATAATCGACGCATGACCGAATCCGCGCAGCCAGCTGTCCTGGCCGGTGCCAGTAGCCCCCGTTTCCTGGCCATTGAATCCAGCACCGACCGCCTGAGCGTGGCCGTGGGCAGTGGCCGGCCGGGTGAGCCGGTGTGGACCCGGGTGGGCGCCGGCGGAGCCCAGGCCTCGACCGACCTGTTGCCCGCCGTGCATCAGCTGCTGGACGAGGCCGGCTGGACCCTGCCGTCGCTCGATGCGGTGGTGTTCGGGCGTGGTCCGGGGGCCTTCACCGGGCTGCGCACCGCCTGCGCGGTGGCCCAGGGCCTGGCCTACGGCGCCCGGCGGCCGGTGTTGCCGGTCGACACCCTGCTGGCGCTGGCCGAGCAGGCCCGCCACGATCAACTGGCCGACGGTCATGCCGAGCCCTCGCTGGTGGTGGCCCTGCTCGACGCGCGCATGGACGAGATCTACGTCGCGCCCTATGCCCTCGAAGCGGTGGGCTGGTCCTTGCTGGCCCCGCCGGGACTGTGCCGGCCCGAAATGCTGGCCGACCACCTCGCGCCCTGGTGGCCCACGGCGGGTGGAGGCTTGCTGGCCGGCAACGTGTTCGATGTGTATGGCGAACGCCTTCTGGCCCTGCCGGCCGAGCGCCGCACCGCGCTTCCCGATGCCACCGCCTTGCTGCGTCTGGCACCGGCGCTGCTGGCCAGCGGCGCAGCCGTGACGGCACACGAAGCCCAGCCCCTGTATGTGCGGGACAAGGTGGCCCGGACCACCGCAGAACGCGAGGGTCAGCCGCCTCGCGTGGCCCACTGAGCAAAGCAATACCGCCATGAACGCGCTCCCCTCTGCAGATCCGTCGGAAATGGGTGGCCTGTGGCCGGTTCCGCCGGCGGCGCCGGTCGAGCGCCGTGTGCGGTTCAGGCCCATGGCCTTGGCCGATCTGGACGCCGTGTGTGAGCTGGAGAAGCGCGCCTATGCCCATCCGTGGTCGGCGCGCCATTTCCAGGACTCGCTGGCCGCCGGCCATCCGGTGGTGTTGCTGCTGGGTGAGGCCTTGCCTGGCGAGGTGTTGCTGGCGCCTGTCGATGGCCAGGTCCTGCTGGGCTACATGGTGGCCATGCGCGGGGTCGACGAGGTGCATCTGTTGAACATCACCGTCTCGCCGGATCACCGCCGCCAGGGCTGGGCGCGGTTCCTGCTCGACGCGCTGGCGCTCTGGTCACGGGGCCAGGGCGCACACTGCCTGTGGCTGGAGGTGCGCGAGAGCAACACCCCGGCACGCGCCCTCTACACGCGCTACGGCTTCTGTCAGGTTGGCCTGCGCAAGGGCTACTACCCCAACGGCCCGCGCGAACGCGAACACGCCATCGTCATGAGCCTGCTGCTGGACCGGACGGTCGCTGGAGAGGCGCCATGAGCGAGCGTCGGTCCTTCGTGGCCGACCTGGACGTCCGCCAGCGCGCCATGCTGGCCGAGATGGGTGTGCGCGTCTGGGCGCCCAGGGCGGCGCCGGTGCTTGCCGAGCCCGCCCCTGCTGGTGAGCCAGCCCAGCCGGTTTCACGCGAGACGGTTGCGACCCGGCCCGCTGTCCAGTCCGATGCGGTGCGCGTGTCGCCGCCGGCCCGATCCGCGCCGGTCGAACCCGCGCAGCACCGGTTGCCCGCAGCAAGCCCGGCGGCAGACCCGGCTTTGCGTCCGCGGGGCGTCGACCAGATGGATTGGGATGCCTTGCGCCAGGCCGTGGCCGGCTGCCAGGCCTGCCCGTTGCACCGAGGCCGATCGAACACCGTGTTCAGTGCGGGCGACGAGTCGGCCGACTGGATGGTGGTGGGCGAAGCGCCCGGCGAGAACGAGGATCTGCAAGGCGAACCTTTTGTGGGTGCGGCCGGCCAGCTGCTCGACCGCATGCTGCAGGCGGCGGGCCGCAGCCGCCAGGGCCAAGGCAGCCAGGGGGCCTACATCGCCAATGTGCTCAAATGCCGCCCGCCGGCCAACCGCAACCCCCAGCCGGCCGAAATCGCGCAGTGCGAGCCCTTTCTGGCGCGCCAGGTGGCGCTGCTCAAACCCCGGCTCATCCTGGCCATGGGGCGCTTTGCGGTTCAGACCCTGCTGGGCAGCACCGAGCCCATCGGTCGCCTGCGCGGCCAGGTGCACCATTACCAGGGCGTGCCTGTGGTGGTGACCTACCACCCGGCCTACCTGCTGCGCAACCCGATCGACAAGCGCAAGGCCTGGGCCGACCTGTGCCTGGCCATGGACACAGCGGAAGCCGGTTGACGTGGACTCCCGCGCGCGCGGGAATCTCCGGGCACCCACCACATCGACCGCGTCAGGCGTTGACTGGACTCAGGGCGCCCGGTTGCGCAGGGCCTGTTCAACCGGGTCCAGCCAGCGCAGTTCGTGCGCCCGTTGCCCGAGCAGGCGTGCGCCCTCAAGGGTGTAGTGGGAATGGTCGAACAGGGTCTTGCCCAGCCCGTCCGACACGCCCATGCAGGAGCGCGCCGATTCGTCGCACATCAGTGTGGCCTTGTCCAGGACCGGCAGCTGGCGCGTCTGCACCCACTGCTGCAGTCGGCGGTTGACGTCCAGCAACTGCGGATCGTTCGAGCGGGCTTCGTGGTAACGCCGGTTGATGCGTTGTGCCAGTGACTGGATGTCCTGTGCGCCGGCCAGCTGTGGTCCACGCAGTGCATGCTCCATGATCATCACGTCGGCCACCGTCTTGTTGTGGAACAGGCGGAACTCAGGGGCCGAGGTGGTCAGCACCAGCAGCTTGCCATCGGCCCGGGTTCGTTCGTGCAACGGGTCCAGGCCGTGCAGGTCGTGCCGGGACATGGCCGAACCCGGGCAAGGCCGGTCGGCCCAGCGGGTGGACACCAGGATCACGTCTGCGGCCTGGTAGGACGGCGCGTCGAACAGGTCCGACGACGCGTCGAGGCAGGCCAGCTGGAGCCCGTAGCGCGCAAACTCGTAGCCGGAGAAACGGTCCCGGTTCAGATACAGGGCATTGAAGGTGTCCTTGGCATGCGAGTTGCCGACCACCAGCACCTTGATGGACGTCACATCGTCGCTGAACCGGTTGACCCGGTCGGAGGGGTTGTCGGCCACCCGGTATCTCGGTGCTTCGTGCAGGGTGCGCAAGGGCGTCCACGATTCGATCTGCAGCTGGCGGTTGTCGGGCTGGTAGGCTGGCACGCGCTCGATGATGTGCTGGATGCGCGACGGGAAGCCCGCCTTCGCGTGCAGGGTCCAGCCGATCGCGGCGAACAGCAAGGACACCAGCGCCGCGGCGCCCAGGATTTGGCGCGTGGGCAGGCCGCGGCCGCCCTGGCGGGCCGGCGTTTCCACGAAGCGCCAGGACAGGTAGGACAGGCCCACACAGAGCAGGATCAGACCGCCCCAGACCGGTGCACCGGCGGGCTCGACCTCGACATGCCGGAAGAAGGCGAAGACGGGCTGATGCCACAGGTAGAGGCTGTAGCTGATCAGTCCCACCGCCACCGCGCCCCGGGTACCCAGCAGGCGACCCACCGGGTCGCGAGGTGAGGCAAACAGGATGATGAGTGCGGCTCCCAGCGTGGGCGCCAGCGCATACAGTCCGGGAAACGGCGTCCGGTTGTCGTACCACCCGACGCTCACCACGATGAGGATGAGCCCAAGCAGGGCCAACGGCGCCCGCCAGCGGTTCCAGCGCGGCGACGCCAGGTGTGGCTCCACCAGCATGGCGGCCAGGCTGCCCAGCGCCAGCTCCCAGACGCGGGTGTGGGGCAGGTAGAACGCAGCCGACGATTGCTGCAGGGCCTGATGGCTGGCCACTGCCAGGCTCAGCAGGGTCAGCGCGGCCACCACGGCGCCGCGCCACCGGGCGCGTGGCGATCGGCTCAGCCACCAGAGCGCGGCCGGGAACACCAGGTAAAACTGTTCCTCGACCGACAGGCTCCAAGTGTGAAGCAGGGGGTTGAGTTCCGCTCCGGCGTCGAAATAGCTGTCTCTGAACGCGAACAAAAGGTTCGAGCCGAACAGCACCGTCGCCAGCAGGCTCTGGCCGAAATCGGCCAGATCGGTCGGCTGCAGGGTCAGCCAGGCGACGGGCAGGCAGGCCGCCAGGACAAGGAACAGCGCTGGAAGGATACGCCGCGCGCGACGGGCATAGAAGCTGCTCAGCGAAAACGACCCGTTGGCGAGGTCATTGAGGATGATCCGCGTGATCAGGTAACCGCTGATCACGAAAAAAACATCCACGCCCACATAGCCGCCGCCGAACCCGGGAACACCGGCGTGAAACAGCACCACAGCCAGCACGGCAACCGCTCGCAGGCCATCGATCTCCCTGCGGTAGCCCAAGTGTGCATGTCCCGCAGGCACCGTGCGGTCCGGGATGCCGTCATCCCTCTGGCGTGCTGCTGCGGTGCTCATGACGCCCTGGCGGAAGACGGCCGTCCCAGCACGGCGAAGATCGCCACCACCACCAGGCCCACGGCAGCCCAGTCCTGCCAGTGCAGCACCTCGCCCAGCCACCAGGCGCCACTGAAAACGCCCAGCACCGGGATGAACATCACCGACAGGGTGGACGCGATCGGAGGCAGGTCGCGCGCCAGCGAGAGCCAGGCCACCTGGGCAAAGGCGAACACGCCCAGGGCGTTGTAGACGACGGATCCCCAGACGGTCGGGCTGGGCACGGTCCAGGCACCGCGTTCGAACACGATGGCCAGCGCGCTCATCCAGAGGGTGGTCAGCAGGGTCATCCAGAACGACAGCGCCAGCGTGGGGTGCGGGATGCGCGTTCGGCGCATGAGTTGTGTGCCGACAGCCCACGCGGCGGCAGCGGTGAGCATCAGGGCCACACCCTGGGGTCGGCCGCTCAGGGCGGTGAACTCGTGCCAGAGCAGCAGCACCACGCCCAGGGCGGCAGCGAGCACACCTCCCCAGGCCCGCCCGGCCAGTTTCTGACCGAACCAGACGGAACCCACCAGGGCCGAGAACACCGGCATGGTGTAGCCCAGGATGGCGGCACGACCACTGGAGAGCGACTGCACCGCCAGGATGGCCAGCGTGTGCCAGAACAGCATGTTGAAGACGGTCAGCAGCAGCAGTTCGGGCCAGTGCTCGCGTCCCACGCGAAACGGTACCTTGCGCCAGACCAGCACGCCGGCCAGCACCGGCAGGCCGATCCACATGGACATCGAGCGGAAGCTCAGAGGCGGAAAGCCGGTGACCCCCAGCTTCATGATGGGCCAGTTGATGCCCCAGACCAGGGTGAGCAGAACCAGCAGAACCAGCTGCTGACGGGAAAGCGCGTGCATGTACCGATGGTAGTGGCTGGGAGCCTGCGCTGATCGGCCCGAAGGCGCCACTTAAAATCGGTGGCATGACCTTCCTCGACATGCTGCGTGGCGCCGAGCGCCAGAACCGATCCCTGCTGTGCGTGGGCCTGGACCCCGATCCGGCGCGGTTTCCGGCCGGCATGAAGGGCGACGCGTCCCGCATCTACGACTTCTGCGCCGCCATCGTCGAGGCCACGGCCGATCAGGTCATCGCTTTCAAACCGCAGATCGCCTACTTCGCGGCGCACCGGGCCGAAGACCAGCTGGAGAAGCTGATGCGGCACATGCGATCGGTGGCGCCGCAGGTGCCGGTCATCCTGGATGCCAAGCGCGGCGACATCGGCAGCACCGCCGAGCAGTACGCCATCGAGGCCTTCGAGCGCTACGGTGCCGACGCGGTCACGCTCTCGCCCTTCATGGGTTTCGACTCGGTGCAGCCTTACCTGAAGTACGCGGGCAAGGGCGCCTTTCTGCTGTGCCGCACCTCCAACCCGGGCGGTGACGACCTGCAGAACCAGCACCTGGCCTCGATCGAGGGCCAGCCCCGCCTGTACGAGCATGTGGCCCGGCTGGCGCAGGGCCCCTGGAACCTCAACGGTCAGCTCGGGCTGGTGGTGGGCGCCACCTACCCGGCCGAAATCGAGCGCGTGCGCGAGCTCGCGCCCACGCTGCCGCTGCTGATTCCGGGTGTGGGGGCGCAGGGCGGGGATGCCGTGGCCACGGTCCGCGCCGGTTACCGCGCACGAGGCGCTGATACCACCGGCGCGGTGATCGTCAATTCGTCCCGGGCCGTGCTGTACGCCTCGTCGGGCGAGGACTTCGCTGCCGCCGCACGGCGCGAGGCCCAGCGCACGCGCGAACTGCTCGAAGCCGCCAAGGCAGACTGACACCCGCGCGACAGTCCGGGGGGCGACAGAACCGGTCGCCGTCCCTACCATGCGCCGTTCACGCCAGAGGGCATAGGAGATCGTGCATGAAGCTGTATGTGTCGCCACGTGCGCCCAACCCGCGGCGGGTGCTGATGTTCCTGGTCGAGAAGCAGGTGCAGGGCCTGGACCTGGTGAACGTCGACCTCAATGCCCAGGAGCACAAGACCCAGGCCTACCGGGCCAAGAGCCCGCTGGCCCGGGTGCCCGCCCTGGAACTGGACGACGGTCGGGTGCTGACCGAGACACGTGCCATCTGCACCTACATGGAAGGCCTGCACCCAGAGCCCAACCTGATGGGGCGCAGCGCCGAAGAGCGGGCCTTCATCGAGATGGCCGACCGGCGGGTGGAGTGGCACCTGATGCTGGCGGCCGCCAACTGCATCCGCCACACCCACCCGGGTCTGGCCCCGCTGGAGCAGCCGCAGTTTCCCGATTTCGGCCAGTCGCAGGGCCTGAAATTCCGGGAGGCGGCGGTCTGGCTTGACGGCGAACTGCAGAAGCACCCCTGGGTGGCGGGGGATCGCTTCACCATCGCCGACATCACGGCTTTCTGCACGGTGGAGTTTGCGCGCCTGATGCGTTTCAAGCCGGCCGAGGCGGGCCTGGCGGCGCTGCACGACTGGCACCAGCGGGTGCTGGCGCGCCCCAGCGCGCTGGTCTGATCCCCGGCAGGATCAGAGCGGCGCTGGTCGCGTGCTGTCGAACTGGGCACGGGCGCTGCTGGCCAGGGCCATTTCGCCCGGGGTCTCGGGCGTCCAGGTGTCGACCTGGACCGCGCGGCCTTCCTGATCGACGGCCACCAGCACCACCAGGGCTTCGGCGGTTTTTTCCATGCGGCCGGTGCGCAGATCGCCACTGACCAGCTCGACCGTGATGTTCATGTTGGTCTCCCCGGTGAAGGCCAGCCGGGCCCGCACTTCCACCAGGTCACCCACGTGCACGGTGCGCTGGAAGCGGATGCTGCTGGTGTAGACGGTGCGGCAGCTGCTGCGCGCCCACGAGGTGGCACAGGCCTGACCGGCGTCGTCCATCCATTTCATGACGGTGCCGGCCTGCACCTGGCCGCTGGAACCCGCATGGGCCGGCTCCACAAGGAAACGCAGTGTGACCGAAGACATGTTCACCCCCGTTCTGGACAGCCCTTGCCGGCCCCTCCCGGGCACAGCAAAACCACGTTGTGTGGATCACATCGCTGCGCACATTGTGTTCCTGGCGTGCCGGTTTGCCAAGTCATGGGCATGTGACCCCACGTAAGACCTGATTCAGGCGGGCCCAGGCATCCGCAGCAGCTGGTGTTCCAGGCGTTGCAGGCCCTGCAGTCCGCGTCGGGTCTGGACCTCGACTGCGGTCAGCAGCGGCGCCGGATTGGCCACCGAACAGGAAGACAATAGTTGGCGGGCCTGGTCCAGGTCGTTCAGGTGACCCAGCTGGTCCTGCGCCCGGGACAGCCTGGGCATACCGCGCCGCAGCATCTTCGTCGGGGCCACGTCGGACAGGAAATCCAGCGCGTAGCGCAGCCGTTTGACCGCGATGCGCAGCCCGTGTCGTGCTTCGGGGCCGGCGCGCAGGGCTCGGCGGGCTATTCGCTGCAGGCGCCGGTGCAGGGCGGTCAGCGCCTCGGGCGCCCAGTCCCTGAGCCGGGCCTGTTTGTCCGGGTGCGGCGGCAGGCTCAGCACGCCGTGCATGAAAGCCAGCAAGGCCTGGGCGTGGGCCGGTTCGCGCAAGGCTTCGCAGGCGCGCAGGTTGGCGGCTTCGCGTTCGCCCTGGCTCCAGCGGATCCACAGATCGACCTCGGCCTGTTCGGCTTGTGCCAGCAAGTCGGGGAGTTGCTCGGTGGTCAGCACATCCCAGTTGCGTGCTTCACCCAGGCGCTGCGCCAGCAACTGCCAATGCCTGGCCCAGTGGGCCGTGAAGCGGCGCGGCAGCCAGGGGGCAAACAGGCGCAGGCCACTGCGAAGGCGGCGCAAGGCCACACGGGCCTGGTGGATGAACTCCGGGTCGGGCAGGGTGGCATGGGCATCCTGCTCCAGCAGCTGGACCGCATTGGCCTGCAGCTGCGACAGACAGGCCAGACTGGTGGTCCGCCAGGCTTCTCTCGGGTGCACATCGGCCGCCAGGGCCAGGGGTGCCGCCATGGCGGGGCCGGCCCGTTCCCCCGTGAACAGGCGCAGCCCACGCTCGGCCTTGCTGCGGTCGTCCGGGTGCAGCCAGAGCCCGTTCTGCCCCGGTGGGCCCAGCGCCAGGGTGTGACCCAGATCCAGCAGGTCGCTGGGTTGGCCTTCGAGCAGCTCCAGTTCCAGCTCCAGCAAGGGCAGCCGGCGCGGCGCGGCGTGCCCAGTCCCATCGGTTCCGATCTCGCCCTGGTCTAGGGCCACTTCGATGCGGGATATGCCGTGAGCAAGCACCCACGTCTGTCGTCGGAAATCGGTGTGAAACAAGGGGACCAGGCGCGGCTGCAGGGCCATCAGGCGGGTGGCCAGCGCCGCGTCCGTGACGACCCGGTCCACATCCAGGGCCCCTGCCCGCGTGGGCGCTTCCCACTCCTGCCGCCGGCTCAGGCCGCCAGCGGACTGGCCTGCGGTCTTGACGGTCAGCCAGGTGCGCCGGCCGATGTGGCGCTCGCGCAAGGCGATGCGCTCGCGCATCAGGTCCAGCGTCGGCGTGTCGTAGTAAACGTTGCGCAGCTGCTGTGGCCGCGGTCGCCGGGCGGCCAGCAGCGGATGTGCAAGCAGCCGGGGCAGATCGGTGGCGGTCAGGCTCAGCTTGAGTTCGGTTTCTCGGGACATGGGTGAAGGTGGTTTTTTCGCAACACTTGAGCGGTCGGGCCTTGGCGCGGCCGTGGGAGCGCGTTGGCTCGCGCGCGGACAGCGGGAAGGGTTCTGCCCCGCAAACTGCTGGCCACAGTCTGCCAGCCTTGTGCCCATCGATCCACCTCGGGCATGCGCCGCTCCCCGCTGGGCGACCCGATAAGATGTGTTCATGCGACGCACCCATGCCCGTTTTCTGCCCCTGTTGTTGCTTGCCGCCACTGGCTGGGCGGTGGCCGACCCCTCCCGGGACGATGGGCCTGGCCGGGAGTTCCTGATCGGCGCTTCTCTCGAGTCGAGCTCCGGCCACATCGGAGACGGTGGTCGCAGTCTCAGCCTCAAGCCGGTCTGGCACTTTCAGGTCGGCTCGGTGCGGGTCTCGAGATCGCGCGCCAGCACCTTGCTGGGCACGGGCCGCAAGTCGGGAGAAACCGGTGTCAGCGCCGACATCTTCTCACTCGACGACTGGCGCCTGAGCGCATCCTTGCGCATGGACAACGGCCGCACCTTTGACGACGACCCGGTCTGGCGCGGGCTGCCCGACATCCGCACCACCTTGCGCGCGCGCGTGTCGGTGCGGCGTCCGCTGGACGAACGCTGGGGCTGGAGCGCCAGCTTCGATCAGGACCTGCTGGGCCGTGACGGCGGCCTGCGGCTGAACTCGGGTGTGAGCTATGTTTATCCGGTGTCCGAGCGAACACGGTGGGATGTGGGCCTGTCGGCCACCTGGGGCAATGCGCGCTACATGCAGACGCACTTTGGCATATCGCCGACCGGCGCCGCTGCGGTGGGGCGCGCGCCGTACGCGCTGGGCGGCGGCTGGGAGAGCCTGCACGCTGGCTGGAACGCGAGCACGGCCTTGAGCACGCACTGGGTGCTGTTCGGTGGGGTGGGCATCTCCAATCTGCGCGGCGATGCGGCCCGCAGCCCGCTGGTCTCGCGCAACACCACCTCCAGCGTCACACTGGGTGTGGCCTACCGCAACCGGCGCTGACGGTTGGCGCATCGCCGGTGGCGCGGGCCCTGAGCCGGGCCTGCTCGCTGGCACTCGATAGTCCCCGCTGAGTCCGCCGCCGCCGGACCGCAGGGAATCCATGAGCCAGCTCCTCATCCACGACGACCTCAGCCAGCTTGACCTCATCAAAAAGGTCGGCGGCAGCCAGCGCCAGACCATCGCCCGCGAAGCCTTCATCGCTCTGCTCAAGGCATGGGGTCGGCAGCACGACCTGGTGTTTTTGGCCGAGTATCCGCTCAAGACCGCCACCAAGGCCAACATCAGCGTGGATGGCGAAACCACGTTGCGCGGCGTGCCGCCCGAAGCCTGGGCCTACAGGCTGGGCAATCGCTGCGCCATTGACTGGGTGCTGGACCAGCACAAGGAAAAGAAACTCAAGGACCCGACCATCCGCGAGAAATTCGACACCTACCGCTTTGCCGATCACAAGGAAAAAGTCATCGACCTGCTGCAACGCGTGACCACGGTGAGCGTGGAGACGGTGCGGATCACCGAAGCGATGAAGGGGGTGGCACGGTGAGCGAGGCCGCGCCGGTACAGCGCCACTATTTCGCGGGCGAGGCCGGTGATCCGGTGCTGTTCGATGCAAGAGGCCGCGCGCTGCCAGGGCTGGAAGGATGCTCGCGCCACTTCATTCTGGGGGTACTGGATGTGGCGGACCCGGTGGCCCTGGGCGCAGAGCTGGAAAGTTTGCGTGCTGAGGTGCTGGCCGACCCGTACTTCCGTGATGTGCCATCGATGCAGCCCGAACGGCGCAAGACCGCCTGGATGTTCCACGCCAAGGACGATGTGCCCGAGGTGCGCCGCGAGGCATTCCGGGTGCTGATGCGCCACCCGGTGCAGTTCTTTGCCGCGGTGCGCGACAAGCACACCGTGCTGGACTACGTGCGCCAGCGCAATCGGCTGGATGAACGCTACCGCTACCACCCGAACGAGCTGTACGACACCATGGTGGCTCGGTTGTTCAAGAACCGGCTGCACCTGACGCCGGAAGTGCATGTGTGTTTTGCGGAGCGGGGGCAGTCGGACCGGACGGCGGCCCTCGGCCAGGCGCTGGAGACGGCCCGCAAACGCTTTGCAGCCCAGTGGCAACGCAACAATGCCGCGGTGATCCGGGCGCGTCAGTCGTCACCCCGGCGCGAGGTGCCTTTGCAAGCGACGGACTATTTTCTGTGGGCTTTGCAGCGGCACTTCGAGCGCGGTGAGTCGCGCTACATCGAGATGCTCTGGTCCCAGGTGGGCTTGGTGCGCGCCGTCGATGAAACGGCTGTGGCGCCATACGGTGTGTACTACACCAAGAAAAAACCGCTGCTCAAAGGCAGCGGTTGAGAAAAGGTGTCGGAGGTATAGGTGTCGGGCACCAAGGCCTGAATCACACACGGCATGGAGCCGAATTTCGTCTCCGATCAATCTGTATTTTACACAGGCACTGCACCGGATATCAACAGCTTGTTCACAGCGGCGTTCCCGATGATGTTCTATTTGAAGTAGTTCTGGGAACAGTTCATCGAAAGATAACGCTTCAGCGTGTGAGCAGCCGCGCCAGGTACCGCCCGGTGTGGCTGGCCTCGCAGGCCGCTACGTCCTCCGGCGTGCCGCTGACCACCACGGTGCCGCCTCCGTTGCCGCCTTCGGGGCCCATGTCGATCAGCCAGTCGGCGGTCTTGATGACGTCCAGGTTGTGCTCGATGACGACGATGGTGTTGCCGGCGTCGCGCAGCTGGTGCAGCACCTTGAGCAGCAGCTCGATGTCGGCGAAGTGCAGTCCCGTGGTGGGCTCGTCGAGGATGTAGAGCGTGCGGCCGGTGTCGCGCTTGGACAACTCCAACGCCAGCTTGACGCGCTGCGCCTCGCCGCCCGAGAGCGTGGTGGCGCTCTGGCCGAGCTGGATGTAGGACAGGCCCACGTCCAGCAGCGTCTGCAGCTTGCGGTGCAGGGTCGGCACGGCGCCGAAGAAGGCGTGCGCCTGTTCGACCGTCATGTCCAGAATCTGCGCGATGTTCCTGCCCTTGTACTGGACCTCCAGCGTCTCGCGGTTGTAGCGCTGGCCGTGGCAGACCTCGCAGGGCACGTAGACGTCGGGCAAGAAGTGCATCTCGACCTTGACCACGCCGTCGCCCTGGCAGGCTTCGCAGCGGCCCCCGGCCACGTTGAAACTGAAGCGTCCCGGCCCGTAGCCGCGCTCGCGCGCGGTGGGCACCTCGGCCATCAGCTCGCGGATGCCGGTGAACAGGCCGGTGTAGGTGGCCGGGTTGCTGCGCGGCGTGCGGCCGATCGGGCTCTGGTCGACGTTGATGACCTTGTCGAAGTGTTCGATGCCCTCGATCGCGTCGTGCTCGGCCGGCTCGTCGTGCGAGCGGTAGAGCGTGCGGGCGACGGCGGCGTACAGGGTGTCGTTGACCAGGGTCGACTTGCCGGAGCCGGAGACACCGGTCACGCAGGTCAGCAGGCCGACCGGGAAGGCGACGCTGACGTCCTTGAGGTTGTGGCCGCGCGCGCCGCGCACGCGGATTTCCTGCAGTTCACCCAGGGTGGCTTCGTGCGCGGCCTGGCGCTCGGCGCGCCTTTCAGCGGCTGGGCTGATGGGGAACTTCGACTTGACCGGTGCCACCTTCACCGCCGGCTTGACGACCGGCAGCCAGGGCGTGCGGCGCGCCGGCACGGCAATCTGTTTGGCGCCACTGAGGTACTGGCCGGTCAGCGAGCCGGGGTGGGCCATGACCTCGGCCGGCGTGCCCTGGGCCATGATGCGGCCGCCGTGCACCCCTGCGCCGGGGCCGATGTCGATGCAGTAGTCGGCCGTGCGGATCATGTCCTCGTCGTGCTCGACCACCAGCACCGTGTTGCCCAGGTCGCGCAGGTGCTGCAGCGTGCCGATGAGGCGGTCGTTGTCGCGCTGGTGCAGGCCGATGCTGGGCTCGTCCAGCACGTACATCACGCCGGTCAGTCCGCTGCCGATCTGGCTGGCCAGGCGGATGCGCTGGGCCTCGCCCCCCGACAGGGTTTCAGCGCTGCGGTCCAGGCTGAGGTAGTTCAGACCGACGTCGTTGAGGAATTTCAGGCGCTGGCGGATTTCGTTGACCACGCGCGCGGCGATGTCGGCCTTTGCACCCTGCAGCTGCAGCCGCTGGAAGTAGGCCAGCGCTTCACCCAGCGTGATGTGGCTGACCTTGTAGATGGGCTGGCGCTGCTCGCCCTCGCCGATGAACACGTGGCGCGCCTCTTTGCGCAGGCGGGTGCCGCCGCACTCGGGGCAGGGATGGGTGCTGCGGTAGCGCGAGAGCTCCTCGCGCACGTTGGCCGAATCGGTCTCGCGCCAGCGGCGTTCGAAGTTGCGGATGATGCCCTCGAACGGGTGCTTCTTGCTGATCTTCTTGCCGGCGCGCTCGCCGGACTCCAGCGCGTAGCTGAACTTGATTTCTTCCTCACCGGAGCCGAACAGCAGCACCTGGCGGATGGACTCGGGCAGATCCTCCCAGGGCGCCTCGGCGTTGAACCCGTAGTGCGCCGCCAGGCTTTCGATCATGGCGAAGTAGTAGCCGTTGCGCCGGTCCCAGCCCTTGATGGCACCGCTGGCCAGGCTGAGCGTCGGAAAGGCGACCACCCGGGCCGGGTCAAAAATGTCGGTGTGGCCCAGGCCGTCACAGGCCGGGCAGGCACCGAGCGGCGAGTTGAAGGAGAACAGGCGCGGCTCCAGCTCACCCACCGTGTGGTGGCAGACCGGGCAGGCAAACTTGGCGGAGAACGCTTGCTCGGCGCCGGTGTCCATGTCCAGCGCGATGGCGCGGCCGTCGGCCAGGCGCAGCGCGGCTTCGAAGCTTTCGGCCAATCTTTGCCGCTGTGGATTCGTGCCCTCTTCATCGACCGAGCGCACCTTGATGCGGTCGATCACCACGTCGATGCTGTGCTTCTCGGTCTTCTTGAGCGCGGGCAGGGCTTCGGCCTCCACCACCTCGCCGTTCAGGCGAAACCGCACATAGCCCTGGGCCTGCATGTCGGCGAACAGGTCGTGGAACTCGCCTTTCTTCTCGCGCACCACCGGCGCCAGGATCATCAGCCGGGTGCCCTCGGGCAGGGCCAGCACGGTGTCCACCATCTGGGCCACGCTCTGAGAGGCCAGCGGCAGGTCGTGTTCGGGGCAGTAGGGCGTGCCGGCGCGGGCGTAAAGCAGGCGCAGGTAGTCGTGGATCTCGGTCACCGTGCCCACGGTCGAGCGCGGGTTGTGGCTGGTGGCCTTCTGCTCGATGGCGATGGCGGGCGACAGACCCTCGATCAGGTCCACGTCGGGTTTGTCCATCAGCTGCAGGAACTGCCGCGCGTAGGCCGACAGGCTCTCCACATAGCGGCGTTGCCCCTCGGCGTACAGCGTGTCGAAAGCCAGGCTGGACTTGCCCGAGCCCGACAAACCGGTGATCACCACCAGCGCGTTCTTCGGGATGTCCAGATCGATGTTCTTGAGGTTGTGCGTGCGCGCTCCTCGCACCGTCAGAGTGGTCGAGGCCAGGCGGGCGCGGTCGGCCGCCGCCTGTCGGGGCAGGTCGGCGTCGCTGGACAGAGGGGGCGGGGTGAGGTTCACGGCAAGAAGGCAGGAAGGCCGGCGTCGGACGGGCAACCCACCATGATAAGCCGCCACAGGGCTTGGCGCACCCGCTGGGCCACGCCGTGTCCGACCGCGTGTCCGGTCAGGCGCTTTGACGCACAATACCGGGTTGCCCTGCACCCCGGGGTATGCGGTCACCCTTCGGCCGTCGTCGATCCGTCTTCTCACCAGCTTTTCGTGCCCGTTTCTCCCGCCACCACCGCCGATGCCGGCACCCCGGATGCCGCCCGCATGACGTCGGCCGAGCTGCGCTCGACCTGGTCGCTGGCGTCCATTTATGCCTTGCGCATGCTGGGCCTGTTCCTGGTGATGCCGGTGTTTGTGCTGGAGGCGCGCCACTACCCGGGTGGCGACGACGCGGCCCTGATCGGGCTGGCCATGGGTGTTTATGGCCTGACCCAGGCCCTGCTGCAGTTGCCACTGGGGCTGGCTTCGGACCGGCTGGGGCGCAAGCCGGTCATCCTGGCCGGGCTGGCCGTGTTTGCCATCGGCAGCCTTGTGGCAGCCTGGGCGCCCAGCCTGCACTGGCTGGTGGTTGGCCGCGCCCTGCAGGGGGCGGGCGCCATTTCGGCCGCCGTCACCGCCTTGCTGGCCGACCTGACGCGCGACCAAGTGCGCACCAAATCCATGGCCCTGATCGGCATCAGCATCGCACTCATGTTCGTGCTCTCGCTGGTGCTGGCGCCGCTGCTGACCCCGCTGATCGGCCTGGCCGGCCTGTTTGCGATCACCGGTGGGCTGGCCCTGACGGGCATGGCGGTGGTGGCCTGGGTGGTGCCACCGGAGCCGGCCGAACACCGCCTGCAACCGCGCGGGGGCTTGCGGCAGGTGCTGGCGAACCGGGAGCTGCTGCGCGTGGACCTCGGGGTGTTCGTGCTGCACGCGGTGCAGATTGCCATGTGGATGGCCGTGCCCACCTTGCTGGTGCAGGCCGGCATCGAAACGGCCGGCCACTGGCAGGTCTACCTACCGGCGGTGGTGGTGTCGCTGCTGATCATGGGTGGTTTCCTGTTCCGGCTGGAGCGGCGCGGCTACTTCCGGGCGGTTTACCTGGGCACGGTGGCCCTGATGGTGCTGGTGCAGCTGGGTTTTCTGGGCAGCCTGGGGCAGCCGTCGCTCTGGGCCCTGGGCCTGCTGCTGACTTTGTATTTTGTGGGCTTCAACACCCAGGAGGCCAGCCAGCCCAGCCTGGTCTCGCAGATCGCGCCCGCTGCGCAGCGCGGCGCCGCCCTGGGCGTCTACAACACGCTGATGTCGCTGGGCATCTTCTCGGGCGGGTTGCTCGGTGGCCTGGTGCTCAGGGGCTGGGGCGCACAAGGCCTGTTCGTGGCCTGCAGTGGCCTCATGCTGCTTTGGCTGCTGCTGGCCTGGCCCATGAAGGCGCCGGCGTCATCGCGGCGCTGAGTCGGTCCCGGGCCGGGAGTACGGACCCGGTTCGGTCGGGCGGCTGTCCTCTGATTCGTCGGCCGGGCGCACCGAGCGCAGCATCAGCGCCGACATGGTGCTGTAGAGCGGGCGGCTGATCATGCGCGAGACGCCACTGGCCACCAGGGCACAGGCCATCAGGCTGAGCACCATGCCATGGCCGTCGGTCATTTCCATCACGATGATCATGGCGGTGATGGGGGTCTGGGTGACCGCGGCGAGGAAGCCGCACATGCCCAGGGCGATCAGGGCCATGCCATGGGGCGAATCCAGCAGCCAGGCGATGTCGGCACCCACGCCAGCGCCCAGCGACAGGCTGGGGCCGAAGATGCCGCCGGGTATGCCGGTCCAGGCCGACAACCAGGAGGCGATGAACTTCAGGCCGGTGAACAGCAGCGGCGTGTGGGCGGACGGATCGTTGGCCGCCTGTTCCAGCAACAGGTGGGTGTGCTGGTGGCCCACGCCCACCGCAGCCCCGCCACTGATCACTGCAATGACCGCCACCACAAAGCCACAGATGGCGGCGAAGGCCACCGGGCGCTTGCGCCGGTAGGCGCAGAAGCGGTCGGGCATGCCGGTGAAGGAGGCCAGCATCAGGCGGGCCAGCAGGCCACCGAGCAGGCCGCAGGCCACGGCCACCACCGTGCCCGGCCCGATCAGGTCCCACCAGGACAGGCCATCGGTGCGCACCCGCCCGAAGTAGGACAGGTTGCCAAAGGCCGAGACGGCCACCAGACCGGCCACCACGATGGCCACCAGCATCAGCGCACTGCTGCGCTCCATGAGCCGGCGTGAGAGTTCCTCGATGGCGAACACGATGCCACCGAGCGGCGTGTTGAAGGCCGCAGCAATGCCGGCCGCACCGCCGGCCACCAGAAGTTCCCGATCGGAGATGCCCGAACGCGGCGAGAGCCAGCGGCGCGCGTGCAACATGACGCCGGCCGCCACCTGCACCGACGGCCCCTGACGACCGATCGACAGACCGGCCAGCAGGCCCCCGGAGACGGCCAGGATCTTGGCGAAACTCAGCTTGAGTGAGACAAAGCGCCCGCGGGTGTCGAGCGGGGTTTCAGGTGCGAGTGCGGTAAGCACCTGCGGCACACCCGAGCCGGCCGCACCGGGAGCCCAGCGGCGCACCAGCCAGACCACCAGGGCGGTGACGGCCGGTGTCCAGATCAGGGGCGACCACCAGGCGGTGCTGCGCATGTCCTGGTAGGCGCCAAAAGCGGCGTCGGCAAGCAGGGTGAAGACCACCACCGCAAGCCCGGCCAGCACGGCGTAGGCGATGATGATGGCCCGGTCCAGCCACTGGCGTGCATCGCTGACCTCGTCGCGCACGTTTTGCAGGAAATCCGGCTCACCTTTCATTGAGGGGTCAGTGTACGTGCTCTGGCACGGCGGTGTGCCGCGGTGTGGCAATCTGACCTCATCTTGTGGGATGTGCTTTGGTTCCAGTTGGCGTGAACCATCGCCAGAGCGTGGGATGAGCGGCTGGGCGAGGCAGGGCGGATGGGGCACAATGACTGTTTTGTATCGGGGCGCCGGCGGTGGCCGCTGCGCCCGTTTCACCAGGGCTTGTTCACATGGCATCCGTCAACAAAGTCATCCTCGTCGGCAACTGTGGCCGCGACCCCGAAATCCGTTACCTGCCTTCCGGTCAGGCCGTGGCCAACGTGAGCATCGCCACCACCAGCCGCCGCAAGGACCGCAATTCCGGCGAGTTCGTTGAAGAGACCCAGTGGCACCGCGTCACCTTCTTCGAGCGCCTGGCCGAAGTCGTCGGCGAGTACGTGAAGAAGGGCACCCCGATCTACGTGGAAGGGCGACTGACCTACCGCAAGTACACCGACAAGGACGGCATCGAGAAGAACGCCACCGACATCATCGCCAGCGAGATGCAGCTGCTCGGCGGTCGCCAGGGCATGGGCGGCCCCAGCGGAGACGATGGCGGTGGCTACAGCCGCCCGGCCGCCGCGCCGCGCGCAGCTGCCCCGGCGCCGCGCCAGGCGCCGGCGCCAGCGCCGGCACGCCAGTCCAGCGGCTTTGACGACATGGACGACGACATTCCGTTCTGACTCCGCCCTAGAGATTTTTTGTTGATGACCAAGCCCGCTTCCCCTCTGGGGAGCGGGCTTTTTCACGCCCCCCGTTGCGTCCGGGGCAGGGGCCTGAACAGGGTCATGACGGCCTGTGAAATACGCGCGCAGCTTGTGACCTCACGACCGGGTCGTCGCCGGGGGCCTTGCCGTTTTCACCAGTTCGGTCTGAACGTCTGGCGTGTGAGAATGGCTTGATGAGCACCTCGACATCCTCCTTTCTCTCCGACGCGGACGGCACCCGGGTCGTCACCTACACCTGGGCCGATGTGGCCGGCGAGCCCACAGGCGTGGTGCAGATTGCCCACGGGCTTGCCGAACATGGTCAACGCTATGACCGGTTTGCCAGGGCGCTGAATGCCGCCGGTTTCGTGGTCCACGCGGTCGACCACCGTGGGCACGGGCGCACAGCCGATGGGCGGCTGGGTGACTTTGGCGCAGTGGGCTTTGATGGCCTGATTGCCGATGTGGCCCAGTTCGGTGGTCTGCTTCGGGCGCAACACGAGGGCCTTCCCGTGTTCCTGTTCGCCCATTCGATGGGCTCGTTTGCCGCACAGGTGGCCATGCTCGATCACGCATCAACCTGGTCGGGCGTGGTTCTGTCGGGTTCGACCGCGCTGGACCTGTTTGTGGCCGCCATGGCCAATGCGCCGGCGGACGCGCCGGCCGGGCTGGCAGCGTTCAACGCAGGCTTCGAGAACCGCACGGGATACGAATGGCTTTCTCGCGACGCCGCCGAGGTCGATGCCTACGTTGCTGATCCCTGGTGCGGTTGGGATGTGCCGGACGATGTGATTCCCGCCTTGTTTGCGCCTGCGCCCCGGCTGGCGGACCCGGCCTTGCTGGCGGGTATCCGAAGCGAGCTGCCTGTGTTGATCGCTTCGGGTGACGCCGATCCGCTGGCGGGCGGTGGTGCGCTGATTCAGTTGCTGGGCAAGCGCTACCGCGATGCAGGCCTGGTCGATGTGTCGGTCAGGCTGTACCCGGCCGCGCGCCACGAAATCCTGAATGAGACCAACCGTGAAGAAGTGACGGCCGATATCGTGGCCTGGCTTCGCGCCCGCGCAGCTTCTTAGGACTCCTTCTCGACCGGCGGTTTGTCGACAGCGGCGAGCACGGTGCCCGTCGGCTGGATGCAGGCAGGCATGCGGGGCGCACCGCTGACGAGAATCGTGTTCGAACACTTGTGAGGGATGGGCAGCCAGGCAGGCCTTGACGGACAGACTGCGTTCTGCATACGATAGCGGATACCCTGATGCCGCGCCGTCCTCCCTGGCGCGGCCTTTGACCCGCCCGGCTTCGCTGTCTGGCGGGTTTTCTTTTGCCCGCGCCGTGCAAGTGCCGGGGCCAAACCCGGCACAATGAATGTCATGAATCCCTCAGACGCTGCCACCCGCTCCCTGCCGCACGATGACCCTTTGCGTCGCCTGTTGCACGACGAGGTGCACGCGCGGCCGACGGCGCGCATCCGGCTGCCTGCATTGGTCGTCTTCGTGGCGGTGGCCAATGAAGACGTGAGCCGCGAGCAGGAGTGCGAGCACCTGCGGCGCTTGCCGGGCCAGCAGGGTCTGCAGCCGCAGGACCTGCAGGGCCATTTTCTGCGCTTGCGCATGCCGGGCTACACCCTCAAGTGGGAGCGCCACACCGAGTTCACCCGCTATTCCCTGGTGCAACCCCTGCCGGAGGGTGCCACCCTGGGTGCGCGCGACCCCGAACTGCTGTCCCACATCGTGCTGCCGTCGGACTGGCTGGCCGGCATTCCCGGCCGCACCTTCGCCGCCATCAAGCTGGCCATGCTGCACGGCGATCTGTCCGAGCCGCAGGCCACGCTGGACATGGCGCGAACCTGGCTGGGTGAACACACGGTGGTCGGTTCGATCATGGGCAACCAGGCCCATTCGATGGTGGTGACCGATTTCATGCTGCGCGACAGCGGCTTCGAGCGCGTGCTGGTGGTGGCGCCGCCGTCGACCACGGAAACACGCGCCGGGCGCATCTCGCAGCGCGTGCTCGAGATCGAGACCTACCGCCTGATGGCCTTGCGCGGTCTGCCGGTGGTCAAGGAACTGGGGCCTTTCCTGGCCGAAAGCGAACGCCGCCTGGCCGACATCACCGCCCAGCTGGAGAACAAGACCACCAGCGACGAAGACCTGCTGGAGACCCTGGTGTCGCTGGCGGCGGGCATCGAGCGTGCAACGGCCGAGCATGCCTACCGCTTCTCGGCCACACGGGCCTACGATGCCCTGGTGGGTCAGCGCATCGCCGAGCTGCGCGAGCAGCCGATACCGGGCACCCAGACCATCGGCGAGTTCATGCAGCGGCGCCTGTCACCGGCGATGGCGACGGTGGCGGCCACTGCACAGCGCCTGGCCTCGCTGTCCGAACGGGTCAACCGGGCCAGCTCGCTGCTGCGCACCCGGGTCGACATCGCCACCGAAGGGCAGAACCGCCAGTTGCTGGAGAAACTCACCAAGGGCCAGGAACTGCAGCTGCGCCTGCAGAGCACGGTGGAAGGCCTGTCGATCGCGGCCATCAGCTACTACGTGGTCAGCCTGCTGCTGTACCTGGGCAAAGCCGGCAAGGCGGCCGGCCTGCCGATCCACCCCGAGCTGGCGGCCGGTGCGCTGATTCCGCTGGTGCTCTGGGCGGTGTGGCGCACCACGCGCAAGATCCACGAGAAGCTGCACGCGGGCTCCTGAACGGCTGAGAGGAGCCGATTTCAGGTATCTGGCCTGTCCAGACCCAGTTGCTTGAGCTTGCGGTACAAGGTGCGTTCGCTCATGCCCAGCCGGGCGGCCAGGGCCGCCCGGCTGCCCTGGTGCCGGGCCACGGCTTCCTGCAGGGTCTGTCGCTCCAGGCTGCGCAGGTTGGTGACCGGGGTGTCGTTGTCCGGTAGAGCGGATGGGTGCCGCAGGCGGCGCCCGGTGGCAATGGCTTCCGACACATGGTCGGCGTCGATGCGGTCGCCATCGCACAGCAGGGCGGCGCGTTCCAGCAGGTTGCGCAGCTCGCGCACATTGCCCGGGAACGGCTGGGTTTCCAGCAGGCGCAGTGCCGCCGGTGCGATCTCCAGCCGGCGCGGGGCCGCCACCCGCTCCAGCAGGGCGGTGGCCAGCAGCGCCACATCGCCGGCGCGCTCGCGCAGCGGCGGCAATGGGATGGGGAAGGTGCACAGCCGGTAGAACAGGTCTTCTCGGAAGCGCCCGTTCTGCACCATGGCCTCGATGTCGCGGTGGGTGGCGGAGACGATGCGGATGTCGGTGTGTCGCAGCTCGGTGCTGCCCACACGCCGGTAGGTGCCGGTCTCCAGCAGGCGCAGCAGCTTGACCTGCATGGGCAGGGGAATGTCGCCGACCTCGTCCAGAAACAGCGTGCCGCCGCTGGCCGCCTCGACCAGGCCGCCCTTGCTGGTGGTGGCGCCGGTGAAGGCGCCGCGCTCGTGGCCGAAAAGCTCGGATTCGAACAGGGTTTCGGGCAGGCTGGAGCAGTCCACTGCCACCAGCGGTTTGCCCGCGCGGGGGCTGGCCTCGTGGATGGCACGTGCCACCAGTTCCTTGCCGGTGCCCGACTCACCCAGCAGCAGGACACTGGCCCGTGACGGTGCCACGCGCGAGACCAGGCCCAGCATGCGCTGGAAGGCCGGAGAACGACCGATCAGCCCCTGGCCAGCCGCCTGTCCCTGGGCCACCTTCAGGGGCTCCATCTTCTCGACGTAGAAGGCCGGCTGTCCGTCCTCGCCAGGCAGGGGCGAGAGTTCGATGTTGACGTACTCCTCGCCCTGGGGCGTGTGGTGCAGGTGCAGCACCCGTTCGCGCTGCCCCGACTGGCGCGACTGGGCCAGCGGGCAGGACTCGCCCGCCTGGTCGCAGGGTACGGCGAACTGGTGCGAGACCTCGTAGCAGCGACGGCCGACCACGCTGCGCTGCGGACTGAACTGGCGCCGGTAGGCCGCGTTGGCGGCCAGGATGCGGTACTGCGCGTCGAACAGGATGTGCGGCTCGGGCAGGCCTTCGAGAAAGGCTGTGAGTTCGGGCAGGGGTTTCATGTGGGGCGGCTGACGGGGCAAGGGTGGTCGTCTGCCATTGTCTGTCATATGTGGCAGTCATGCCCCGTTGTTGTCATGGGGTCTGCTGTGTTGGTGGGTTGAAAGTCTTTGTCTCGAAAGGCTTTTTTTGCGCTCTAGGGTTGGCACAGATATTGGAATGGTCCAAGCACTGGCGCTCATCCTTGCCCAACCGCACCCCATGTGCATTCTCATAAGGAGGCTGTATGTCCCAAGCGTCCACCCCGCCCATTTCCGGCCCGTCCGACGCTGCGATGGACCCCGATCGCAGAACCTGGCTGTTGGCCACCGGTGCCATGGGCGCCACTGCGGTCACCGCAGTGGCGCTGCCGCTGGTGTCCAGCTTTGCCCCCAGCGAGCGCGCCAAGGCACTGGGCGCCAGCGTGCACATCGATCCGGCCGGTATTGCGCCTGGTGAGGTGCGCGTGGTCGAATGGCGCGGGCAACCGGTCTGGGTGATGCGCCGAACCCCGCAGATGCTGGCCACCCTGGAAGGCATGGAGGGCTTGGCCGATCCGGACTCGAAGGTCCGTCAGCAGCCACCCTATGCCGCCAACACACATCGGTCGATCCGCCCAGAGCTGCTGGTGACCGTGGGCATTTGCACCCACCTGGGCTGTTCACCCGTGACCATCGCACAGGGCAGCTCCAACCCCAGCGTGCCTGCCGACTGGAAGGGTGGCTTCTTCTGTCCGTGTCATGGATCGACCTTTGACTTCGCTGGGCGCGTGTTCCGCAACAAGCCTGCGCCGACCAACCTGGTGGTGCCGCCGCACCACTACCTTGTTGACGGCACACTGCAGATCGGCGAGGACGGTGCAGGCGCCTGATTTTGCGCACGGCCTTTCGTCAGCATCGTTCTGGAGCAGCGCAGCTGGAATCCGCACATTTGCGGGCTGACGCATGACCTGTTTGCGGTGCACAAGGTGCACAGCCGGGTGGTGAGTGCCTGACGTCGAAGCTTGTCTGCTGTCAGAACGCCAGCGTGTTCAGACCCGGCTTGAGCAGGTGGGCGGCGACATCGGCGGGTTTGGCCGGGGTCACGCCTTCGATCAGATCGGCCGGCTGCTTGCCGGTGTTGGGCAGGTAGAGTGCGCAGACTTCGACCTTGGCGCCGGCCTTGATCACGCCCTGCAGCATCTGCTGGGTGGTGACGTCGCGCGGCTTGAGCTTGGGCAGTTCGGCGCCCTTGACGGCGATGTCGCCAGCAGCATCGCACAGCAGGACGCGCACATTGGCTTTCTGCTCCAGGGCCTGTCCGGCCAGCACCAGACCGGCGCCCTGGGCCATGGCGTTGCCGCTGTGGATGTTGACGAACAGGTCCTGGGCGTGGGCGGTTCCGGTGGCCAGCAGGGCGGCGGTGCCGAGGGCGATCAGCGATTTCATGCGCAAACTCCTTGATTGAATCGGGTGGAAATTTCAGTGACGGCGCCACCGAACAGCCGATTCTTCATATACTGACCAGAGTATCTTTGACAAATCGCAATGCAGAGCACGAAAGCCCGCCATGACCCACGACCTTGAATCCCCGGTGCATCCCGACCAGCTCCCGTTGCTCGACGACGAGCTCGACGTGCTGGCCGCGTGGGTGGCTCTGGACCAGGTGAGGGTGGTCGAAGCTGGCTGCGGCAACGCCCGCTTGCTGCGCGACATGCTGAAGCGCCATCCCATGGCCACCGGCGTCGGCCTGGAGGTTGATGGGGTGCAGCACGCCAGAAACCTGGCCGCGCCGCAAGCGCGCCTGTGCTTCATCGAAGCGGGCGCGCAGTCCATTCCCCTGCCCGATGCCGATGCCGATCTCGCACTCATGCTCAAGTCCTTGCACCATGTGCCGCTGGACCAGATGGACACGGCCCTGAACGAGCTGGCACGCGTGGTTAGGCCCGGCGGCTGGCTCTATGTGTCGGAGCCCATCTACGGTGGTGCGCTCAACGAAATCGTTCGGCTGTACAACGACGAAGGCCGGGTGCGGCGCGAGGCACAGGCCGCGGTGAACCGGGCCGTGGCCGATGGCCGGCTGTGGCGTGCGGCCGCCGAACGGCGTTTTGCCCAGCCGGTGCACTACCGGGACTTCGACGACTTTGCGCAACGCATGTTGTACCCGAGCTTTGCCGATCACGGCATCACCGACGACCTGCGTGAGCGTGTCCGTCAGGCTTACCAGCCGCACCAGACGGCCGACGGTGCGCGTTTTGTGCGGCCCATGCATGTGCGCCTGTTGCAGCGCGTCCCCTGACTCCTAGTCTCAGTCCTGCGCCAGTGCGGTGATGGCCTGGTGGTGGGTCAGGAACACCTGACCGCTGAGCTGTTGCAGAAAGTCGGTGCGCTGGAGCCGGTCCATGACCGGGCCCTTGACCTCGCTCAGGTGCAGGGCAATGCCCTGGTCGGACAGGCGCTGCATGATGACCACCAGGCTGTCGAGTGCGCTGGCGTCGATGTCGTTGACCGCCGTGCATTGCAGCACCACGTGCCGCAGGCCAGGGTCGGCAGCGGCCACGGCCTCGGCCACATGGTCTTCCAGGTAACGGGCGTTGGCAAAGAACAGGCTCTCGTCCACCCGCAGGCCAAGCACATTCGGGTGGGTCACCACCTCGTGCCGCAGCACGTTGCGGTAGTGCTCGGTGCCGGGCACATTGCCCACCACCGCAATGTGGGGGCGGCTGCTGATCCACAGGTGCATGAGCAGCGAGACCACCACCCCGGTCATCAGGCCGCTGACCAGGTCGACCAGCAGCGTGACCGCAAAGGTCAGCGCGTGGGCAGCGAAGTCGGCACGGGAGATGCGCCAGGATTTGGAAAAACCCCGCAGGTCGATCAGGCTGCCCAGGGCCATGACGATGCTGGCCGCCAGCACCGCCAGCGGCAGGTCACGCAGCCAGGGGGTGAAGAACAGGGCGGTCAAGGCCAGCAGCAGCGCCGCAAGCAGGCCGGCCGTGGGTGTGCGGGCGCCACCCTCGTGCAGCACGACGCTGCGTGAAAAACTGGCCCCCACTGCAAACGCGCCGGTGAAGCCGGCCGCCAGATTGGCCCCACCCATGGCCCGCATTTCGGCGCTTGGGTTCACGCGCTCACGGCGTTTGGCGGCCAGCCCCTGGACAATGGAGATCTGCTCGACGAAGGTGAGCATGGCGATCAGCAAGGCCGGCAGCAGCAGGGCCTGAACCGTCCCGGGGCTGACGTTCAGCAAGGCGCCCATGGCCAGCGCCGGCAGGCCCTGGGGAATGTCTCCCACCACCGCCAGCCCCCGGTCGGCCCAGCCGAGCACCGAGGTCAGTGCAATGGCGGCCAGCATCACCAGCAGCGGCGCGGCCTTGGCCACCAGATCGGCGGCACCCGGTGGCAGACCCAGCCGGGACAGCAGAGCCTTGAGCCAGCGTTTGGTGGCCCACAGCGCCAGCAAGGCGCCGGTTGCCACCGCCACGGTCAAACCCTGCGCCTGGGCGGCCTGCTGCCAAAGGCTGTTCAGAAAAACCCAGAGATTGCCGCTGGCCAGGGGTGTGCCCAACAGGTGCGTGAACTGGCTCATGCCGATCAGCAGGCCCGAGGCGGTGACAAAACCCGAGAGCACAGGCGTGCTCAGAAAGCTCGCAATGAAGCCCATGCGCAGCGTGCCCATCAGCAGCAACAACGCCCCCACCAGCAGCGCCAGCAGCGCACTGGTCGCCACGAACTCGGCGCTGCCGGCACTGGCCACCGCCCCCACCGCCGCCAGCGACATGATGGAGCGCAGGGCCGCGGGGCCGACGCCCAGCACCGGGCTGGTGCCCATCAGGGCATAGACCACCAGCGGCAGCATGGCGGCGTACAGGCCGGTGACGGCGGGCATGCCCGCCAGCAGCGCGTAGGCCAGGCTTTGCGGAATGAGCAACAGGGTCAGTACAGCAGCTGCTGTGAGGTCACCCGCCATCTGAGGGCGCCCGTACCCGCGCGACCAGCGCAGCACGGGGAACCAGGACGTCCAGCCCTTGCTGTCCACGGTTCAGCTCGGCGCGTTGGCCGCCTCGGTGTGGATCACGCCACCACCCAGGCACACCTCACCGTCGTACAGCACCGCGCTCTGGCCGGGTGTCACCGCCCATTGGGGCTCGGCAAAACGAAGCGTGAAGCCGGTTTCGTCCAGTGCCAGCGCGCAGGGCGCGTCGGTCTGGCGGTAGCGCGTCTTGGCGGCGATCTGTGTGCTGGCAGGGGGCGCTCCCGCCACCCAGCTCAGGTCTTCGGCGCGCAGGCTGGGCGCCAGCAGCCAGGGGTGGTCGTGGCCCTGCACCACCCACAAGGTGTTTTTCTCGACGTCCTTGCGCGCCACGAACCAGGGTTCGTGTTCGCTGCCGCCTTTTTGTGCACCCTTGGCCTTCACACCACCGATGCCCAGGCCCTGGCGCTGGCCCAGGGTGTAGAAACTCAGGCCCACGTGCTGGCCGATGGTGCGGCCCGTCGGGTCCTTGATCGGGCCCGGTTCCTTGCTGATGTAGCGATTCAGGAAGTCGCGAAACGGTCGCTCGCCGATGAAGCAGATGCCGGTGCTGTCTTTCTTCCTCGCGTTGGGCAGCGGGATCTCGGCCGCGATGCGGCGCACCTCGGTCTTGGGAAGTTCACCCACCGGGAACATCGTCTTGGACAGCTGCGCCTGGTTGAGCCGATGCAGGAAGTAGCTCTGGTCCTTCAAGGGGTCCAGGCCCTTGAGCAGTTCGTGTCGTCCCGTCGCCTGGTTCAAGCGTACCCGGGCATAGTGGCCGGTGGCGATCTTCTCGGCGCCCAGGCGCATGGCGTGGTCGAGGAAGGCCTTGAACTTGATCTCGGCGTTGCACAGGATGTCGGGGTTGGGCGTGCGCCCGGCCTGATACTCCCGCAGGAACTCGGCGAAGACACGGTCCTTGTATTCGGACGCGAAGTTCACGTGTTCGATGTCGATGCCGATCACGTCGGCCACGCTGGCCGCGTCCAGCCAGTCCTGCCGGCTGGAGCAGTACTCGCTGTCGTCGTCATCTTCCCAGTTCTTCATGAAGATGCCGATCACCTCGTGGCCCTGCTGTTTGAGCAGCCAGGCGCTGACGGCGGAATCCACGCCGCCGCTCAGGCCCACCACCACACGTTGCTTGTCTGTCATGGACCGGATTATCCCGCGACGGCTTCGTCCCAGGCGCGGTCGCCCCGCGCGTCCTTGACCCGCGTCGGCAGGCCCATGCGGTCCATCAGGCGCAGGAAGGGCGCCGGGTCCAGGTCCTCCACGTTGACCATGGTGCCGGTGTCCCAGGTGCCGTCGGCAATCAGCAGGGCAGCGGCCACCGGCGGCACACCGGCGGTGTACGAGATGCCCTGGCTGCCGACCTCGGCGTAGGCCTCGGCGTGGTCGGCCACGTTGTAGATGAAGGCCTCGGCGTCTTTGCCGTCCTTGCTGCCTTTGACCCAGTTGCCGATGCAGGTCTTGCCGCTGTAGCTCGGTGCCAGGCTGGCGGGGTCGGGCAGCACGGCCTTGACGACTTTCAGCGGCACCACTTCCAGCCCTTCGGCGGTTTTCACCGGTTGTTCGGACAGCAGGCCCAGGTTGTTGAGCACGGTGAAGACGTTGATGTAGTGCTCGCCAAAACCCATCCAGAAACGCAGGTCGGCCTGTGGGTAGCGGCTGGCCAGCGAGTGCAGTTCGTCGTGGCCGGTCAGATAGGCTTTTTGCGGGCCGACCACCGGCAGGTTCCAGGTCTGGCTGACCTCGAACATCTTGTTCGGCGTCCACTGCCCGTTCTGCCAGGACAGCACCGTGCCGGTGAACTCGCGGAAGTTGACTTCCGGGTCGAAGTTGGTGGCAAACCAGCGGTCGTGCTTGCCCGCGTTGATGTCGACGATGTCGATGCTGCGGATGGTGTCGAAGAAACGGTCTTCGGCCAGGCGCGCATAGGCGTTGACCACCCCGGGGTCGAAGCCGACGCCAAGCACGGCGGTGACACCGGCCTCTGCGCAGCGCTCACGCCGTTTCCACTCGTGGTTGGCGTACCAGGGTGGCGGCTCGCAGATTTTCAGCGGGTCTTCGTGGATGGCGGTATCCATGTAGGCCGCGCCGGTGTCGATGCAGGCCTCCAGCACCGACATGTTGACGAAGGCGCTGCCCAGGTTGATGACGATCTGAGCGCCGGTGCGGCGGATCAGTTCGGCCACGGCTGGGGTGTCCATGGCGTCGATGGTGTGGGCCTGCAGCACCCCGGGCACCTTGAGGCTGCCTTTGGCGTGTACCGAGGCGATGATGGCCTCGCACTTGGCGATCTTGCGCGAGGCGATGTGGATGTCGCCCAGCACGTCGTTGTTCTGGGCGCATTTGTGGGCCGCCACTTGAGCCACGCCGCCGGCGCCGATGATGAGCACATTGCGCTTCATGTCGTCGAAATCCTTTCGTCGGAGGGGGGTTGAAGAAAAACGGGCCCGCCCGCCCTGCGGCGGGTCAGTTCGTCAAGGGGGCTTCAGGACAAAGCTGAAGCGAAGTCGGCGTAGCCGAAGTCGCGCACCAGGCGAACGTGGCCGTCAAGTTCGCGCACCGCGATGGCCGGCATCTTCACGCCGTTGAACCAGTTCTTCTTGACCATGGTGTAGGCGGCCGCGTCCTCGATGGACAGGCGGTCGCCCACCTGCAGGGGCTGCTCAAACCGGAATTCACCAACGATGTCGCCGGCCAGGCAGGACTTGCCGCAGACCATCCATTCGTGTGCGCCCTGGTTGGGCTCGATGCGGCCGCTGTAGCGGTAGACCAGCAGGTCCAGCATGTGGGCCTCGATCGAGCTGTCCACAATGGCCAGGTTCTTGCCGTTGTGCAGGGTGTCCAGCACGGTGACTTCCAGCGTGGTCGAGTTGGCCACAGCCGCTTCACCGGGCTCCAGGTAGACCTGCACGCCGTATTCGCCGGCAAAGCGTTTGAGGCGTTCGGCAAAGGCCGCCAGCGGGTAGTCGGGGTGGGTGAAGGCAATGCCGCCACCCAGGCTGATCCAGTCCATGCGGCGGATCAGGTGGCCGAAGCGATGCTCGATGTGGTCGAGCATCTCGCCAAAGCGCTCCAGTCGGCCGTTCTCGCAGTTGTTGTGGAACATGAAGCCGCTGACGCCACCGACCTCACCCAGCGCGCGCTCGATGGCAGCCGGATCGTGCTCACCCAGGCGCGAAAAGGGCCGCGCCGGGTCGGCCAGGTCGAAGCTGGACGAACTGACACCGGGGTTCACGCGCAGGCCGCGCACTTTCGAGCGCGAAGCCGCGTCGAAGCAGCGCAACTGGCCCAGGGTGTTGAAAATGATCTTGTCGCAGTGGCCCACCACCTCGTCGATTTCGTGGTCGGCCCAGGCCACGGAGTAGGCGTGGGTCTCGCCCGGAAACTTCTCGCGCCCCAGGCGCACCTCGTACAGCGACGAACTGGTGGTGCCGTCCATGTACTCGGACATGAAGTCGAAAACCGACCAGGTGGCAAAACACTTGAGAGCCAGCAGCGACTTGGCGCCGGAGGTCTGGCGCAGCCAGGCGATCTTCTCCAGGTTGGGCAGCAGGCGGGCTTTGTCGATCAGGTAGTGGGGGGTGGGCAGGCGGGACTCGGACATGGGGCGATTATCCTCGCTGGACGCACTTGAGCCTGTTCATGCCAGTCTCTATGATGCGGTGGCATGAGGCCACAAAAGCATGTGTGCCTGCTGTGCGCCGGTGCCCAATGAGGCCAGCATTGTGAGATGTCCATCAGGCTGTGCCACCGCGGCAAGCTGGCCGCAACGCTTCGGCTGTCCTGGTGTGTGCTGGCGTTGACCGAGAGGATGAACAAAGCCATGGCCTACCGCCACCGCATTGGTCTGCGCGAATACGTTTTCGACGACCTGCGCACCCTCATGGCGCGTGCCTCGCCAATGCGTTCGGGTGACCGGCTGGCGGGCGTGGCGGCGGCCGACAGCCAGGAGCGGGTGGCCGCGCAGATGGCGTTGGCCGAGGTGCCGCTGGCGGCCTTTCTGAACGAGGCGGTGGTGCCGTATGAGGACGACGAGGTCACGCGCCTGATCATCGACATGCACGACCGCGCCGCCTTTGCGCCCGTGGCTCATTTGACGGTGGGCGATTTTCGCAACTGGCTGCTGGGCGAGGCGGCCGACACGGCCACCCTGACCGCGCTGGCGCCGGGCCTGACGCCCGAGATGGTGGCGGCGGTGAGCAAGCTCTGTCGGGTGCAGGACCTGGCGCTGATCGCACGCAAGTGTTCGGTGGTGACGCGTTTTCGGGGCACCCTGGGCCTGCCGGGCCGGCTGGCCACGCGCCTGCAGCCCAATCACCCGACCGACGACCTGGCCGGCATTGCCGCCAGCCTGCTCGATGGCCTGCTCATGGGCAGCGGTGACGCGGTGATCGGCATCAACCCGGCCACCGACAACGTGCCCCAGGTCAGGCGTTTGCTGGCCATGCTGGACGAGGTGGTGGCCCGCCACGGTATTCCCACACAAAGCTGCGTGCTCACCCATGTGACCAACACGCTGCAGGCGATCGAGGCCGGGGTGCCGGTGGATCTGGTGTTCCAGTCCATCGGCGGCACCGAAGCCACCAACCGCAGTTTCGGCATCGACCTGGCCTTGTTGCACGAGGCGCGCGAGGCGGCGCTGTCGCTGCAGCGCGGGGCGGTATTTGACAACGGCCACCGCGGCGACCACGTCATGTACTTCGAGACCGGCCAGGGCAGCGCGCTGTCGGCCAATGCGCACCATGGCTGCGACCAGCAGACCATCGAGGCGCGGGCCTACGCAGTGGCTCGGTGCTTCCAGCCGCTGCTGGTCAACACCGTGGTCGGCTTCATCGGGCCCGAGTACCTGTTCGACGGCAAACAGATCCTGCGCGCGGGGTTGGAGGACCATTTCTGCGGCAAGCTGCTGGGTGTGCCCATGGGCTGCGACGTTTGCTACACCAACCACGCGGAGGCCGACAGCGACGACATGGATGCGCTGCTGACCCTGTTGTGCGCGGCGGGCGTCAACTTCATCATGGGTGTGCCGGGGGCCGACGACATCATGCTCAACTACCAGAGCACCTCGTTCCACGACGCGCTGGCCATGCGCCAGCTGCTGGGCCTGCGCGCCGCGCCCGAGTTCGAGGACTGGCTGCTGCGCATGGGCATTCGCGAGCCGGGCGGAGCGATGCGCCTGGCACCGGCCTTGCCGGATGCGCTGACATCGGCGGTGCGGCGGCTGGAGGCCTCGTGAGCGCGCGCGACACGCCTGGGGTTCTGCCCGCTGCCTGGGACGGACTGCGCCGTTTCACCGATGCACGCATTGCCCTGGGCCGCGCCGGCCACAGCCTGCCGACCGAGGCCCACCTGGCCTTTCAGCTGGCCCATGCGCAGGCGCGCGACGCGGTGCACCTGCCGCTGGATGTGGCCGGCCTGGCCGACGACCTCCGTGGGCTGGACCTGGAGGTGCTGACCTTGCGCAGCGCTGCGCGCGACCGGCCCACCTACCTGCAGCGGCCCGATCTCGGGCGCCGATTGGACCCGGCTTCGCAGGACGTGCTGACCCGCCGGGCCGGCGCCTCATCGGTGGACCTGGCGCTGGTGGTGGCCGACGGGCTGTCGGCGCTGGGTGTCATGCAGAACGCCGTGGCGCTGTTGCGGCCGTTGCTGCAGCGGCTGCGGGCAGACACCGTGCAGCCCTGGACACTGGCGCCGGTGGTGCTGGTCGAGCAGGGGCGTGTGGCGGTGGGTGACCCGATCGGGTTGGCACTCAAGGCACGCATGGTGGTGGTCCTGATCGGTGAGCGGCCGGGCCTGAGTTCGCCCGACAGCATGGGCATTTATTTCAGCTGGGACCCGCGACCCGGCCTCACCGACGCCCAGCGCAACTGCATCTCCAACGTGCGGCCCGCTGGCCTGGCCCCGGCACAGGCGGCTGCGCGCCTGTATGCCCTGCTGGGCCGGGCGCGGCAGATGCAGCTCACCGGGGTGTCACTCAAAGAAGAGAGCGACGAACCTTCCGTCCGGATCGGTTGAAGATTCCACGCATGGACGAAGCAGGGTGACCGCCCATGGCACACTGCGGCCATGCCGCGCATCGATCCCGCCGACGTCGAGTTCACCGCCATCCGGGCTCAGGGCGCGGGCGGGCAGAACGTCAACAAGGTGTCCAACGCCATCCACCTGCGTTTTGCAGTGCACGCCTCGTCGCTGCCCGATGAGATCAAGCGGCGCCTGCTGGCCCTGAGCGACCAGCGCATCACCACCGAAGGTGTCATTGTCATCAAGGCCCAGTCCAGCCGCAGCCTGGAGCAGAACAGGGCCGACGCCCTGGCCCGCCTGCAGGCCATGGTCGACAGCGTGGCCACGCCCCCACGTCAGCGTCGGCCCACCCGGCCGACACGCGCCTCGCAGGCGCGGCGGCTGGAAGGCAAGGCCCAGCGCGCACGAACCAAGCAGGCGCGCGGGCGGGTGTCGGCTGCTGGCGACTGACCCAGCCTGCATCGCCAGACCTCCATCCCCTGGCGGCAACAACCGCTTGTCGCCGGCACGTGTGCCGGCGCAACAAATTGTTCCAATTAACCCAAAGATATGGAAAAATTCAGAAGCGTAAGTAGAAGTAACTGCATGAGGTGAGACTGCTTACGCCAAGGGTGTGCTTTTCTTGCCACTGGTGGGAGGGTGGGCACCTGGCTTGGGGTGGTGCGGGGTCAGCGCCCGGCACGTTCGGGTTGCCATGTCCGGTGGGTGGGTAACCAACAACGTCAACTTTTGATCAGGAGGATTCCATGAAATTTGCAAAGACGATGCGTGCCGCTGCGGTGGCCGCGGCAGTGGGTGTGCTGGTGGGTTGTGGTGGTGGCAGCGACACCGGGTTGGACGCCACGGCGAAGGCCTGGACCGTTGATGCTGACGGATGGGGATTCGTCGGCAAAGGGGATGTTCAGCTGGCTTTGGGCTGGAACAACAAGCAGTTGCAGGACAACGCCAACAACGTGACCTTCCGGGCGGTCTCGACCACCGTAACGGAAGTGAACTGGACCTGCACCAACTCGAACAACCAGAACGAACAGCAACGCGAGAGAACCACCACAACCACCGCACAAGGTGTGCTGTCTTCGGTCGCCCGCGAGCGCAACCAGATCACTGGTTTCAATCTCACCGGGTATTCGAGCACGTCGTCATCGGGCAGCACTTCGGACGGGCCTGCGCTGAACTCTTGCCCGTCGGGTCCTTGGACACTCACGACGCCCGCAGGTGAGCCCGAGGTAGTCGAGTCTTCCTCGGCCATGCAAGTCGGCCTCAGTGGAGCCGGTTGGGTTGACCTGAACCCCGACGCCAGCTATTGACGAGTCAGCCGTCGGCGAATGTACGGATGCAAGGGGGCTTTGGCCCCCTTTCTCTTTTCGGTGGATGGAGTGCGTTCAGCTCTTCGACCACCCGCTTAAGCAGTTTTTAGGGTTTGTTTAAGCGCAATTGAAGAACGGGCGAACGGCCCCGTTCCTAGACTTCCTGCGTGGACGGCGACGCATGGGGCGTTGCCGCCAGCGAAGCGAGGCGGACCGCGTCCGCCCAAGGAAGTCATCATGCACATCGACCCAGCAGAAATGCACAAACTCGCCGAAGCGAGCAACCGCGCCGGCCGCGAAGATCTCTACGCCGGCATCCACAAGGCCTTGCGCGCCTACATGGCCGACACCCTGGTCGCCATCGGCCGCACCGACCCGACCGATGCCGGGGAGGTCGTCGGCGCCGTCGATCGCGTCGTGGCCCTGCTGGCGCTGTGCGCCTCGCACGTGCACCACGAGAACGAGCACATGCACCCGGCCATCGAGTCGCGTGCGCCCGGCGTCTCGGCTTCGGTGACCGGTGACCATGACGGACACCTGCACCACATCACCTGCCTGCGTGCGCAGGCCCAGGCGCTGCCCACCCTGTCCGAGGCGGAGCGCCCGGCCGCGCTGCACGTGCTCTACCTGGCCCTGGCCGGTTTCGTGGCCGAAAACTTCCAGCACATGCACGTGGAGGAAACACGGCTGAACCAGGCGCTCTGGGCCCATTACGGCGACGACGAGCTGCGCGGGCTGCACGATGCCCTGGTGTCCACCATCGAGCCGCCCGAGATGATGCAGGTCATGCGCTGGATGCTGCCCAGCCTGAACGCGCCGCAGCGTCTGCAGGTGCTGCAGGGCATGCAGGCCTCGGCGCCTCCGCCGGCTTTCGAGGCCGTGCTCGACCTGGTGCAGCCGCTGCTGAGCCAGGGTGACTGGGCCAAGCTGATGGGCGGGCTCGGCCGTGGGCCGGTGCCCGGGCTGGTGCAGGCCTGAGCGGCTGTTTCAGTCCGGCGTTGACACCAGCTCCAGCCGGGCGGCCACACAAAGCCGGAACCGGCCCCGCCCGCTTTTCTCTATCGACAGGCCCCGGCCCTGTTCCTGCAGGCGGCGCGAGAGCAGCAGCAAGCGCGCCTCCAGGTTGTCGCTCACATCGGGCAGGCCCAGGTCCGGGTCCAGCCGCAACTCGCGGTTGCTGTAATCGCAGCGACCCGAGCGCTGGTGCTCGCGCAGTAGCTTCCACAGAATGGCGCCGGCCACCCCTTTGATCAGGTAGTCGTCGTTCAGGAAGACGCTGTTGTTGGCCTCGTAGTGGCGCACCCGCAGCTGCGGGCCGCTTGACGACGGGGCCCCCGGCAGCACCGCCAGGCTTTCGCCGGGCGGCGATTCGGGTTCTACGCGCATCAGGTCAATGGCCGCCGCCAGCTGGCCACCCAGCATCACCAGCAGGTCCTCGTCCTCAAAGCCGAAGCGCAGGTCCTCGGGGCTTTCGACGAACAGCACGCCCAGCGTCCGGCCACAGGAAATCAGGGGCACGGCCAGCTGGCTGTGGGGCGCGGCCAGGCCCGGGTAGGGAATCTCGGTCGCCTCGACCGGCACCAGACCCCGGTCGGCCATGCCTTGCCGAACGGCGTGCCCGTACAGGTAGGCGCTGGCCATGTGCATGATGCGGACCGGCACCCGCTCACGCGCCGCCACCCCGATGACACCATCGCCCAGTGCGATCTCCGAGCCGACACCGGAGGTGGCGTAACCACAGCTGGCCACGGTGTACAGACGCTGGGTGTTTGGGTCCAGGATCAGCACCATGGCATGGCCGATGCCCAGGTCATCCTGCAGGCAGCGCAGCAGCGTGTCCAGGGCGCTGTCCAGCGAGGCCGCCTGCGACAGCCGCGAGCTGGTCCGGCGCAGGGCCCCCAGCATGCCGCAGCGGCTGGGCAGCGCCGGTTGGGTCGCGCCAGGCACCGGTTCGACTTCCAGCACCTCGTAGATGTCCGAGCCCTGCAGCACGAACACGTCGGCCATGCCGGCGTGCGAGGCGATGCCGGCCAGCAAGGCCTTCATGCGCTCAAAGACAGGACCGGCCGTTTCCGTGCGCAGGTAGCGCAGATGCAGCCGATAGAACTGCGCCGTCACCGGGTGCAGCAGCAGCACCGTGGCCCGCGGGTGGGCCAGGATATTCTGGCGTGTCTTGTTGAAGAACTGGAACGACACCGCCACATGTTGCGCGTCCACATAGAACACCTGCGACAGGTAGGCCACATTGGGTGTGCCGTCGGCAGCCACGGTGGCGATCATCGACGGCACCACACCCTCCAGGCAGGGCCGCACGTCGTCCAGCGAAATGCCGCTGTTCATGCGCCTCCCAGGCGCTGGCCAGCCCTGGGGCCGGGTGTCTGGTCATAGGCCTGGCCCGGCGTGAATTCGATCGCGCTGACGTCCTCGATCCGGTGCGCCAGCATCGCCGCCGCGAAGTCGGCGCCGAAGCCGACCCGGGCCAGTTCGCCCTGCATGGCCTGCAGGTAGCGCTGCAGGCCGGACGCGTCGTCCGCGGTGGCCTCGCGCACGCGCGCCCGATCCGACTTGACCTGCACCGAACGGTGGCTGTGCGGCTCGCTGAAGACCACCGCCACCCGGCCAGAACGCGCCACATCCTGCAACAGGCGAGCCGACTGCTGCCGGCTCAGAAACACGGTGATGCGCTGGCCATCGGCCGAGACCTCGCTGCCCACCGCCCGCATCAGGCTGGGTGACAGATCGACGCCGCTGGACGAGACGATCACAGACACCCCGCGCCTCATCATGGCCAGTAGGTCCTGATCCAGCAGCGGGGCGGAAGCTTCGGTGTTCACGGGAAAGGTGACGGGCCCATGAGCACCGGATGATAGTCAGGCCCCAGCCACCCGACCAGCCCCCGCCGCCTGGGTCACCGACGGGTCGGTGTCCACCAGCTCCAGCGGATGGCGTTGCCCCGCCAGGTGGTCCTCGATGCAGCGCAGCACCAGCGGGCTGCGGTGCCGGTCGGTGCTGGCCCGGACCTCGTCCGGCGTCATCCACAGTGTGCGCACGATGCCCTCGTCCAGCGGGCGGTCCGGGTCGAAGGTGCCCAGTTCGCCACAGAACGCAAAGCGCAGGTAGGTGATGTCCTCACCGGTGGCCGGTCGCTGGAAACGCGACAGGTAGACGCCGACCAGCGCGGTGGGTGTGAACCGATGGGCCGTCTCTTCCAGTGCCTCGCGGGCCACCGCCTGCTGCGGGCTCTCCCCCGGGTCCAGGTGTCCGGCCGGGTTGTTCAGCCGCAGACCCTCGGGCGTGTGCTCCTCCACCAGCAGATAGCGGCCTTCGCGTTCGACGATGGCCGCCACGGTGACACTGGGTTTCCAACGGGTGTTCATGGCTGCATTATGTGGCGGCTTGCATGAGGTTCCTTCAAACGGAAATCCTTGTTGCATGGTGAAAGCCCAGGGGCAACCCCGCTCCCCAAGGGATCGGGTCGATTCCGGTAACGCGTTGAATGACAAGGGTTTTTGTGGGGCAGCGTTCGCGGTGGCATCGGTTAAGCTAGGCCGCCACTGACCAGCAACGAACAAGACGAACGGCAAGCCATGAACGGTGCACCGGGGGCGGAGGGACGCCTGTGACACTCAGATCCAGCCTTGCGGCCACCCTGGCCGGGCTGCTGCTTGTCGTGTGCGGCCCCGGTCTCGCGTCCGAGGTGGTGGCGGTCGGACGGGTCAGCATCGCATTGCCCGGTCAAGGCTGGCAGGTGTATTCCGCCAGCGATTCAGGCAATGTCCTGTCAGGAGGCAACCTGACCCGGCAGCAGCAAACCGAGAGCAAGATCCTGCTGCGCCGGGCTGCGGACCAGACCATTGATGCGGTCTTGATGGTGCGGGCGAACGTCACCGGCAAGGGGCGCTTCTCGAGAATTGTTTATCCCGATGCCCGCTGTGAGGGCGGGGCGGGCGCGTTTTCCGAAGGAGATGCGCCTGGGGCTACTGTGAGGTCCTTTCGTTGCCTCATGGTGTTGCCTACTGGCGCCGTGGGTGTGCCCGACGCCTTCTTCCAGAACATTCAGGGTGAGCTCCATCGCGACGGGTGGAGGCTGGCTCCCGCCATGCACGTTGTGGTGGCAAAGCAGTATGCGCAGACCGGCGCCTTCGTGGATTTGATGGCCCTGGTGGTACCCGAAGCCTTGCCGGCGCTTCCCGGTGCCTCTGACCCTGCGATCGACGTCCTGCCGACCGGCGTGTCCGCCGCCAGCGTGCACTGGGGGCGCCAACTGCAGCAGGCCGTGACGGACAGCGTCTACAGTGTTCGTGGCCTGCTGCCGGTTCCTGAACTGCTCCTGCCTTCTGACGCGCCATCGCGCAGCCATTGACCGAATTCCAACTAACCGACCGAGGACCTACCCATGACTCCTGGCGCATCGACTGAAACCGCCTCGGCCAGCGCGGCCGTCCCCACCCCCCAGCGCATCGGCATCCCGCGCGAAGTTTTTCCGGGCGAGAAACGCGTCGCGACGGTGCCCGACGTGGTGACCAAGCTGGTCAAACTGGGCTTTGGCGTGGTGGTGGAGACCGGTGCCGGTGAACTGGCCGACCTGTCAGACGACGCCTACCGCGAGGCCGGCGCCAGCATCGCCGGGTCCGCCGCCGAGCTGTGGAGTGGCAGCGACATCGTCTTCAAGGTGCGCCCGCCCACCGCCGACGAGGTGGCGCTGATGCACGCAGGGCAGACCCTGATCGGCTTTGTCTGGCCGGCTCAGAACCCGGATCTGATGCAGCAGCTGGCGGCCCGCAGGGTCACGGTGCTCGCCATCGACTGCCTGCCGCGCACGCTCAGCCGTGCGCAGAAGATGGACGCGCTGACCTCCATGGCCGGCGTGAGCGGCTACCGCGCGGTGGTCGAGGCGGCCAACGCCTTCGGTCGCTTCTTCAATGGCCAGATCACCGCCGCGGGCAAGGTGCCGCCGGCCAAGGTGTTCATTGCCGGCGCCGGCGTGGCGGGCCTGGCCGCCATCGGTGCGGCGGCCAGCCTGGGTGCCATCGTGCGCGCCAACGACACCCGCGCCGAGGTGGCCGACCAGGTCGTCTCGCTCGGTGGCGAGTTCGTCAAGGTCGACTACGAGGAAGAGGGCTCGGGCGGCGGCGGCTATGCCAAGGTCATGAGCGAAGGCTTCCAGGCCGCGCAGCGCGAGATGTACGCGCAACAGGCCAAGGAGTGCGACATCATCATCACCACTGCCCTCATCCCGGGCAAGCCGGCGCCACGCCTGATCACCGCCGAGATGGTGCGCAGCATGAAGCCCGGCAGCGTGATTGTCGACATGGCGGCCGAGCAGGGCGGCAACTGCGAACTCACCGAACCCGGCAAGGCCGTCGTCAAACACGGGGTGACCATCGTCGGCTACACCGACCTGGCCTCGCGCATGGCGCGCCAGTCGTCCACGCTGTACGGCACCAACCTGCTGCGCCTGACCGAGGAACTGTGCAAGACCAAGGACGGTGTCATCAACGTCAACATGGACGACGACGCCATCCGTGGCCTGACCGTCATCAAGAACGGCGAGATCACCTGGCCGGCCCCGCCGCTGGCGCCGGCGGCACCCAAGCCGGCCGCCAAGCCGGCGGCAGCGGTCGCCGAGAAGAAGGGCGGGCATGGGCATGGCAGCTCTGGCCCCTTGCCGGCCAAGTCGCTGGCCATCATCTTCGGCCTGGGCGCGGTGGCTTTCTGGTTCATCGGTGCCTACGCGCCGGCGGCCTTCCTGGGTCACTTCACCGTGTTCGTGCTGGCCTGTTTCATCGGCTACATGGTGGTGTGGAACGTGACCCCCGCGCTGCACACCCCGCTCATGAGCGTGACCAACGCCATCTCCAGCATCATCGCCATCGGCGCGCTGATCCAGATTGCCCCGCCGGACGCCACCGCCGGCGGCCGGCCGGATGAGCTGATCCGCTGGCTGGCCTTTGTCGGCGTGCTGGTCACCGCCATCAACATGTTCGGCGGCTTCTCGGTGACGCGCCGCATGCTCGCCATGTTCCGCAAGTAAAACAACAAGAACCCCGAAAGACGATCATGTCCCAAAGTCTCACCACGGTGGTCTACCTCGGCGCCGCCATCCTGTTCATCCTGAGCCTGGGTGGCCTGTCCAACCCGGAAACCTCGCGACGCGGCAACCTGTACGGCATCATCGGTATGACCCTGGCCGTGCTGGCCACCATCTTTGGCCCGCGCGTCAGCGCTGCCGGCATCCCCTGGATCCTGGTGGCGCTGGTCATCGGCGCCAGCATCGGCCTGTACGCGGCCAAAGTGGTCAAGATGACCCAGATGCCCGAGCTGGTGGCGCTCATGCACAGCCTGGTTGGCCTGGCCGCCTGCCTGGTCGGATTTGCCAGCTACGTCGACACCTCCATCCAGTACGAAGGGGCCGAAAAGGTCATTCACGATGTCGAGATCTACATCGGCATCCTGATTGGCGCGGTCACGTTCTCGGGTTCGCTCATCGCCTTTGGCAAGCTCTCGGGCAAGATCGGCGGCAAGCCCTTGCTGCTGCCAGCGCGCCACTGGCTCAACCTGATCGCCCTGCTGGTGGTGATCTGGTACGGCCGCGAGTTCATCCGGGTCGACAGCGTGGCCGACGGCATGCTGCCGCTGGCGGTCATGACGGTGCTCGCACTGCTGTTCGGCATCCACATGGTCATGGCCATCGGCGGTGCCGACATGCCGGTGGTGGTGTCCATGCTCAACAGCTACTCTGGCTGGGCGGCGGCGGCCACCGGCTTCATGCTCAGCAACGACCTGCTGATCGTCACCGGTGCCCTGGTCGGCTCCTCGGGTGCCATCCTGTCCTACATCATGTGCAACGCGATGAACCGCAACTTCATCAGCGTGATCGCAGGTGGCTTTGGCAGTGGCGGTGGCAAGCCGGCCGCCAAGGCCGACGGCGGCGCCGCCGAGCCGCAGGGCGAGGTGTCGCCGGTCAGCGCCACCGAGACCGCCGAGATGCTGCGCGAAGCCAAGAACGTGATCATCGTCCCTGGCTACGGCATGGCGGTGGCCCAGGCCCAGCACACGGTGTTCGAGATCACCCGCACGCTGCGCGAGAAGGGCGTGAACGTGCGCTTCGGCATCCACCCGGTGGCCGGCCGCATGCCCGGCCACATGAACGTGCTGCTGGCCGAAGCCAAGGTGCCCTACGACATCGTGTTCGAGATGGACGAACTCAACGAGGACTTCCCGGACACCGACGTGGCCATGGTCATCGGCGCCAACGACATCGTCAACCCGGCCGCCCAGGACGACCCCACCAGCCCGATCGCCGGCATGCCGGTGCTCGAAGTCTGGAAGGCCCGCACCAGCATCGTCATGAAGCGCTCCATGGCCTCGGGCTATGCGGGCGTTGACAACCCGCTGTTCTACAAGGACAACAACCGCATGCTGTTTGGCGACGCCAAGAAGATGCTGGACGAAATCCTGGTGGCGCTCAAGAGCTGACCGGGCACAGCCGGGCACAGCCGGGCGCTTCGGGCCCGGCAGCAACTGAAGGGGCGGTCCTTGGGGTCCGCCTTGTTTTTTGTAGCGCTGGTTGAACTCCCGCCGCAGTCCCGTGAGTCGCGTCAGTTTCAGGTCAGGGTAAAACACGATCGCCAGGCCCATGATGGTTGGGCCAGAATGTGCGGTTGCCGTCCGTTGGAACGGCCGCCTGAACAACATCCATGGAGATCCGAATGAGCGCAGCAACGGCTGAACGTCCCTGGCTGGGAGCCTATCCGCCCGGCGTGCCTGCCGATATCGACGTCGACCAGTACCCCTCGCTGGTCCACCTGATGGAAGAGAGCTTCCAGACGTTCGCCAGCCGGCCGGCCTACAGCTTCATGGGCAAGGAGCTGACCTATGCACAGGTGGACAGCCTGTCGCAGGCTTTTGCCGCCTACCTGCAGGGCCTGGGTCTGGCCAAGGGCGATCGCGTCGCCATCATGATGCCCAACGTGCCGCAGTACCCGGTGGCCGTCGCCGCCATATTGCGGGCAGGCCTGGTGGTGGTGAACGTCAACCCCCTGTACACCGCGCGCGAACTGGAACACCAGCTCAAGGATTCGGGTGCCAAGGCCATCGTCATCGTGGAGAACTTTGCCCACACGCTGCAACAATGCATCGGCCAGACACCGGTCAAGCACGTGGTGCTGGCCGCCATGGGCGACCTGCTGGGCCTGCTCAAGGGCAGCATCGTCAACTACGTGGTGCGCAACGTCAAGAAGATGGTGCCCACTTTCAACCTGCCGCAGGCGGTTCGTTTCAACGAGGCCATCGCCCGCGGCACCAAGGGCAGCCTCAAGCGCCCCGAGCTCAAACCCGACGACGTGGCCGTGTTGCAGTACACGGGTGGAACCACTGGTGTGTCCAAGGGTGCGGTGCTGCTGCACCGCAACGTGATCGCCAACGCGCTGCAATCCGAGGCATGGAACGACCCGGTCATGAAGCAGATCCCGGCCGGCGAGCAACCGACCAGCATCTGCGCGCTGCCGCTCTATCACATCTTCGCCTTCACGGTGAACATGGTCCTGGGCATGCGCACCGGTGGCAAGACCATCCTGATTCCCAACCCGCGTGACCTGCCCGCCGTGCTCAAGGAGCTGAGCAAGCACACGTTCCACAGCTTTCCGGCGGTGAACACCCTGTTCAACGGCCTGGCCAATCACCCGGATTTCAATACCGTCAACTGGAGGAACCTCAAGGTTTCGGTGGGTGGGGGCATGGCGGTGCAGAGCGCGGTGGCCCGGCTTTGGCTGGAGAAGACCGGCTGCCCGATCTGCGAGGGCTACGGCCTGTCCGAGACCAGCCCCTCGGCCAGTTGCAACCCCGTCACCGCCACCGAGTTCAGCGGCACCATCGGCGTGCCGCTGCCCAACACCTGGATGAAGTGTGTGGATGACGATGGCCGCGAGGTGCCAATGGGTCAGCCAGGCGAGATCGCGATCAAGGGGCCGCAGGTCATGGCCGGATACTGGCAGCGTCCCGACGAGACCGCCAAGGTCATGACCGCGGATGGCTACTTCAGGACCGGCGACGTGGGTGTGATGGATGGGCGGGGTTACTTCAGGATCGTCGACCGCAAGAAGGACATGGTGCTGGTCAGCGGCTTCAACGTCTACCCCAACGAGGTCGAGGACGTGGTGGCGCAGATGCCCGGCGTCATGGAGTGTGCCGTGGTCGGCGTGCCCGACGAGAAGTCGGGCGAGGCGGTCAAGCTGGTCATCGTGAGGAAGGACCCCGGCCTGACCGAACCCCAGGTGCGCGACTACTGCAAGGAGAACCTCACCGGCTACAAGCAGCCCAAGGTGGTGGAGTTCCGCACCGAACTGCCCAAGACCCCGGTCGGCAAGATCCTGCGCCGCGAACTGCGCGACAAGGCGTGAAGCGAACCGCCATCGTCTCGGCCCTGCACGACGAACTGGCCAGCGTGCTTGCGCTGATGCCCGACGAGCACCGGCAGCTCGTCGGCGGCCGCGAGTTCTGGGTCGGCCACCTGCATGGCCAGGACGTGGTGGCGGTGCTCAGCGGCATCGGAAAGGTGGCGGCGGCCACCACCGCCACGCTCCTGGTTCAGCGTTTCGGCGTGCAGCGCATCGTCTTCACCGGCGTGGCCGGTGGTCTGGGGTCGGGTGTGAAGGTGGGCGACGTGGTGCTGGCGCGCAGCTTCCTGCAGCATGACATGGATGCCTCGCCGCTGTTTCCTCGTCACGAGGTCCCGCAGTACGGTCGGGCCCGATTCGAGGCCGACGAAGCCCTGGCCGACGCGCTGGAACTGGCCTGCGAGCGCATGCTGAAGACCCTGCCTGGCCAGTTGCCCCACGCCACCGTCCAGGCCTTTGGCCTGCAGTCGCCGCGACTGCACCAGGGTTTGCTGCTCAGCGGCGACCGCTTCGTGGCCACCACGGCCGAAAGCCAGGCCCTGCAGCGCGAACTGCCCGAGGCCCTGGCGGTCGAGATGGAGGGCGCGGCCTTTGCCCAGGTGTGCCACGACTTCGGTGTGCCGCTGGCGGTGGTGCGCACCATCTCCGACCGGGCCGACGACCTGGCCCACGTCGATTTTCCAAGCTTTCTGCGCGAAGTGGCCAGTCGCTACAGCGGCGCCGTCATCGAGGCCTTGTTCAACTATTGATGCCTGTTTGTATCGCCTGCTCGTCGCTCCCGCGCACCGAGAGTCCATGTGGGCTCGCCAGGGTGATGGACGGCCGTGGACTCCCGCGTGCGCGGGAGTGACGGCAAGCAACCCGCGCAGCGGCGGAGCGTCGGGGCAACAGTTTCAGCGTGGGGGCTCTGCCCTTACCTCAACCAGCCCCGCTTGCGGAAATACAGCATCGGAATGGCCGCTGACAGGATCATCAGTCCGATCGCAAACGGGTAGCCCAGCTTCCATTCCAGCTCGGGCATGAATTCGAAGTTCATTCCGTAGCTGCTGGCCACCAGGGTCGGGGGCAGCAAGGACACGCTGGCCACCGAGAAGATCTTGATGATCTTGTTCTGGTTGATGTTGATGAAACCGACGGTGGCGTCCATCAGGAAGTTGATCTTGTCGAACAGGAAGGCGGTGTGGCCGTCCAACGAGTCCAGATCGCGCATGATCTGGCGCGCGTCCTCGAACTGCTCGGCACTGAGCAGGCGGCTGCGCATCATGAAGCTGACCGCGCGGCGGGTGTCCATCACGTTGCGCCGAATGCGGCCCGACATGTCCTCGTGTCGTGCGATCGCGCTCAGGGCCTCACCCAGTGTGCTGTCCGAGGCGTCGCTGGAAAGCACCTTGTGGCTGACCTCCTCCAGGTCGTCGTAGATGTCTTCCAGCGTGTCGGCGCAGTACTCGGCGTCGGCGTCGAACAGCATCAGCAGCACATCCTTGGCATCCTCGATCAGGCCCGGCATGCGGCGTGCCCGCATGCGCAGCAGGCGGAACACCGGAACGTCTTCATCGTGGATGGAAAACAGCACGCCCCGGCTCTTGAGGGCATCGTTGTGTTCGTTGAGGATGAAGGCCACCCGAACCGCACGGGGGGATTCCGGGTCGTCGATCAGAAAGTCCGAGCGCACATGCAGCTCGCCGTTGTCTTCCTCGAAGAACCGAGCAGACTCCTCGATGTCATCGTCCATGGCGTCGTCGGGGATCGACAGACCAAAGTGCTGCTTGACCCAGCGGCGCTCCTCGGGTGTGGGCGACTCGAGATCGACCCAGATCGGCTTGAAGCGCGCAAGCTCCTCCAGGGATTCGATTTCTTCCTGGAACAGGCGGCCATTGGCCAGGGTGAAGACATTGAGCATGGTGGCTCCTGCGGAACGGGCTGGGTACGGTGGGGCACCGGGGGTGCCTGAAGGGAGAGAAGGCGCTTTCAGCCTGTCCCGTCACCGTCCCGACCACAGGCATGCGGCCAGATCAGGTGATGCGGGCGACGGCTGAAAGCACACAACTGGGAGGTGTGCTGTCCATGTTGCAGATCCTGATTGGAAACCCGAATTATGGCACTGGCACGACCGAGTTCGCTGCTGTCTGGTCCGTCTTGAGAAAGCCGATCAGTTCTTTGTGTTGTCGCCACGCATCGGCTTCACCCAGGGCCATAAGGGCATGGACGAAATCGGGCTCGAACAGCAGGTAGCTGGCCAGGGCGGCGGCGCTGCCGGTCCCGCTGTGCTGTGTGTCCACCGCCCCCAGCCCGATCAGGGTGTGCCGCGTGGTGCGGGGCAGGGCTCGGATGTGTTTGCGTGCCAGCTCGTCCAGTGACAGGGTGGGCTGGATGGCCAGCACATCCACAGGACGGTAGGGCAGGGCCGCAGCGAGTTCGGGCGGCAGGCTGGCCAGGGTCTGACTGACCCGCTGAACCTGTTCCACATCGGACTGCAGGGTGTCGTGAAACACACTGGCCATGGCGTGGCCTGCGATGGTGCCTGCTCCGGGCTCTTCGCCTTTGTCGCTGCCCACCAGACCCGACCGCTGGGGTTGGCCCACGCCGATCACCAGAATGCGCCTGGCGCCGAAGTGGATCGCCGGGGACAGGGGTGTGAGCTGCCGCATGGATCCATCCCCGAAATACGCCTTGCGCCCTTCCACCCACAGGGGGACCGCCGGGAACAGGAAAGGAATGGCGCTGGACGCCATCAGGTGTTCGATGGTCACCGGCTGGAAGCTGGCTCGGCGACCGGGTCGGTGCCAGGGCAGGACAGCACTGTCGTCCCGGGTCTGGCAGAACGTCCAGTGCTCCCCGGTGGTGTAGCTCGACGCCGTCACCCCCAGTGTGTCGATCTGCCGGTTGTGCAGGGCTTTTTCCAGCCCTGGCAGGTCAATGTGCCGGTGCAGCGTATCGACCAGCGGGAGCGTGTCCAGCAGGGCGCGGTGACGGCGCACCTGGCGTGCCAGTGTCCAGCCGGCCAGCAGGCGATTCGCTCTCACCCAGGGCGGTGCGTCCAGCCGGTAGACCTGTGCCGAGCGCAAGCCGCTCCAGAAAGCGGCCAGAGAGGGCAGGGCCTGCAGCCCGTCACCGCTGCGACCGGCCAGGTAGGCCGCGTTGAGGGCGCCCGCAGATGTACCGAACAACCAGCGGAAAGGAAAGCCCTGGGCCGCGTGTCCACCCTGGCGGGCCAGCATGGCCGCCACCGCCTTGAGCACCCCGGCCTGGTAGGCGGTGCGGGCGCCGCCGCCCATCAGCACCAGGGCGCAGCCCGGTTGTGCGGCGCCCGGTAGCCGGTCTTGGATCAGCGTGTGTGAAATCAGGGTATCGAGGGACACTGGCAGTAGGCGGTGCGGCAGTGCCACAACTGCGGGTACAGTGGCCCGCTCATCATGACACAAGCCCACCTGACTTTGCGCCGCGAACGCTGGCTGCTGATCACGCTGGCCGGTATCCAGTTCACGCACATCCTCGACTTCATGATCATGATGCCGCTGGGGCCGCAACTGACCCAGCTGTTCGGCATCAGCGACGCCCAGTTCGGTCTGCTGGTCTCGGCCTACACCTTGTCGGCCGGTGTGTCCGGGCTGGTCGCCACCACCTATGTCGACCGTTTCGGACGCAAGCGCCTGCTGCTGACGCTTTACATCCTGTTTGCCCTGGCCACCCTGGCCTGCGGGCTGGCGCCGGGTTACGGATTCCTCATGGCGGCCCGGGTGGCGGCCGGTGTGTTCGGCGGTGTGCTGTCGGCCGTGTCACAGACCATCGTGGCCGATGTCGTGCCCTTCGAGCGGCGCGGTCGGGCCATGGGCATCGTCATGTCGGCATTTTCCGTTTCCACCGTGGCCGGTGTGCCGGCCAGCCTCTGGCTGGCCAACCTGTCGACCTGGCAGGCCCCGTTCTTCGGCATCGCCCTCATGAGTGGTTTGCTGGCCGTGGCTGCCGGCCTGAGCATGCCGGTGCTGGACCAGCACCTGAGGGCCGCGCGTGCCGGCGGTGTCTGGCGCGGCATCGTGCAGGTGCTCGCCGACCCCAACCACCTGCGGGCGTTTGCCTTCTCGGCCCTGCTGATGTTCACCGGATTCACCATCATTCCCTTCATCACCATCTATGTGCAGGCCAACGTCGGCCTGGTGGACGAGCAGATTCCCTACCTCTATCTGGTCGGCGGTGCCGCTACCCTGTTCACCGCACGCCTGTTCGGGCGCATGGCCGACCACCACGGCAAGGTGCGGACCTTCACCTGGCTGGCGGTGGCGGTGACACTGCCCATCATGGCCACGACCTTGATGCCGCGCGTGCCGCTCTGGGTGGTGCTGATGGTCTCGACCAGCCTGTTCGTGTTGCTCAGTGGCCGCATGATCCCGGGCATGGCCCTGGTGACCAGCGCGGCCGATCCGGCCCGTCGAGGCACTTTCATGGTGCTCAACGCCTCGGTGCAATCGGTGGCCATGGGGGCGGCTTCGCTGATCGGCGGCCTGATCATCACCCGCGATGCGGCCGGGCAGGTCGATCGTTATGGCTGGGCGGGGTTGATTGGCTGCCTGGCCAGCCTGGGTGCCATCGTGCTGGCACGCCGCCTCAAGCTCCACGGCGCCACCGACGGAGCCGTCCGCCGGTTGTGACCGGGTGGCGCGCCGCCCGCCGTTCCCGGCGGCCGCCGTTCGGTCGGAAGTTCGTCTTTTCACGAATTGTTGCGGTGCACGCTTGCGTGCCACCGCAATCATGGGCATAGTGGTTCCAAGACATCCCCGCGGCCGCCGGGAGGTCTTCGCCGGCCGGCGGCCAGTGTCAACCCGGAGCATAAGGAGGCTCTTTCATGAACCTGACGATCAGCGGTCACCACCTCGAGGTCACACCCGCCTTGCGCGGCTATGTCACCAGCAAGCTCGAACGCATTTCCCGTCATTTCGACCAGGTGGTCGACATCAAGGTGCTGCTGACGGTCGACAACCTCAAGGAAAAGGACCTGCGACAGCGGGCCGAATGCAATATCCATGTGAAGGGCAAGGACTTGTTCGCTGAAAGTGCCCATGCCGACCTCTATGCGGCGGTCGACGAACTGGCCGACAAGCTGGACCGTCAGGTGTTGCGCTACAAAGACAGAACCCAGGACCACCACCATGCAGCGGCCAAGCGCCTGATGTGAGCTTGTTCACGCTTTGGCCACGAATGGCCGGGCAAGCATGTTGCGATGCAACAGGCCGCTTGATTTGTCAAGCGGCTTTTTTGTCGCCCATGTCTAGCCAAGGCAACGCATCTGGGCATAATTTACGGTTCACGAGGGCCCCATGAACCGACTTTCTGCCATATTGCCCGCCGCTCAAGTGCTCGTCAGCGTGGATGCCACAAGCAAGAAACGCGCGTTCGAGGAAGCGGGTTTGCTGTTTGAAACCCTGCACGGTCTCAACCGCGCGCTGATCACCGACAGCCTCTTTGCACGCGAACGACTGGGCTCCACCGGGCTGGGCCATGGCGTGGCCATTCCTCATGGCCGCATCAAGGGGCTCAAGCAGCCCCTGGCGGCGGTGTTTCAGCTGTCGCACCCGATCGGCTTTGACGCGCCCGACGAACAGCCGGTGCAACTGATGATCTTCCTGCTGGTGCCAGAAGCGGCGACCCAGAAGCACCTGGAGATCCTGTCTGAAATTGCCGAGCTGCTCAGCGACGCAGGTCTGCGCGAGCGCATGAAGTCGGCGACCGAGGCCGAAGCCTTGCATGGCATGATCAGCGGCTGGCAGTCGGCGCACGCGGCCGTGTGAGCTGTTGGCCCCCACGCTCCGCCGCTGCGCGGGTCGCTGAGCAGGGCGCAGCCAGAGTCTGCGCCACATCGGGCTGTCCAAGCCTGCGCAGGCAGGCTCGGAGCCGCGGCCCTCTGCCCCTCGGGGGCTGACCTTGCTCGGGGCGGCCCTTCGGTGCGGTCGCCGTTGGCCCCCACGCTGGGGCTGTTGCCCCCACGCTCCGCCGCTGCGCGGGTAGCTGCTCGCTTGCCGTCACTCCCGCGAACGCGGGAGTCCATGACGTGTCACGGTTCGCTGCAAACCACATGGACTCCCGCGTGCGCGGGATTGACGAGGGTGCGTGCTGGAGGTCTTCGCGGCCTTCTGTGTACGCCCGCGCTCCCCGGCGGCGCGGGGCGCACGCTTCACATGCCACCGCTGCGCGGGTCGAAACTTCAAATCCACTTCGCGGTATAACGCGGTCATGAAACCGACCGTCGTCAGTGCCGATGTCCTGTTCGAAGACCACCGCGAGGCCCTCAAATGGCAGTGGGTGGCCGGCCTTGGGGCTTCCGAGCGCCGCTTTGACGAGGTGGCGATCCGGGCGGCGCGCTCAGGTGCCGACCTGGTCGGCTATCTCAATTACATCCACCCCTACCGTGTGCAGGTTTTCGGTGAACGTGAGGTGGCCTACCTGACCAGCCCCAGCGAAGACGACAACCGCCGTCGGGTGGCGCGCATCGTGACGCTGGAGCCGCCGGTGCTGGTCGTGGCCGATGGCCAGGTGGTGCCGGATGCGCTCATGGCCATGTGCGAGCGGGCGCAAATCCCGATGTTTGCCACGCCGGAGCCAGCTGCCTTTGTGATCGACGTGTTGCGCGCCTACCTCTCGCGCCATTTTGCCGAGCGCGCATCCATGCACGGGGTGTTCATGGACATTCTGGGGACCGGCGTGCTGATCACCGGCGAATCCGGTCTGGGCAAGAGCGAGCTCGGGCTGGAACTGATCTCCCGCGGCCACGGACTGGTGGCCGACGACGCGGTCGACCTCTACCGCATCAACCAGACCAGCATCGAGGGGCGCTGCCCCGAGTTGCTGCAAAACCTGCTCGAAGTTCGGGGCATCGGGCTGCTGGACATCAAGGTCATCTTCGGCGAGACAGCGGTGCGCCGCAAGATGCGCCTTTCGCTGATCGTGCACCTGGTGCGCAAGGAGACCCTGGAGCGGGACTACGAGCGCATGCCGCACGAACCCCTGTACCAGGATGTGCTGGGTGTGCCGGTGCGCAAGTCGGTGATCCAGGTGGTGGCCGGTCGCAACATTGCCGTGCTGGTGGAGGCTGCCGTGCGCAACACCATCCTGCAGCTGCGCGGCATTGATACCTATCAGGAGTTCGTGGCCCGCCACCGGGCGGTGATGCAGCAGGGTGACTGAGAGGGTAAGCGGGAATTGGGCGGGGGTGGATCTAGGCTCAGCGCTTGTTGCCGCGGTTCGGGCAGTCGGCCTTGGTGCAGTTGGCGTAGAGCGACAGCGCGTGTTCCTGGAGCTGGAAGCCGCGGGTGGTGGCCACCATCTGCTGGCGCTTCTCGATTTCGGCATCGAAGAACTCCTCGACCCGACCACAATCCAGGCACACCAGGTGGTCGTGGTGTTGCCCTTCGTTGAGCTCATAGACTGCCTTGCCCGACTCGAAGTTGCTGCGGATCAGCAGGCCAGCCTGCTCGAACTGCATCAGCACCCGGTACACCGTGGCCAGGCCGATGTCGGAGCGGTCGTCCAGCAACACCCGGAACACGTCTTCGGCGGTCATGTGCCGCTGCTTGGCGTTCTGGAACACGTCGAGAATCTTCAGCCGGGGCAGGGTGGCCTTGAGTCCGGTGCTCTTGAGTTCTTCGATGTTCGTCATGGCGGCTTGGCGGGAGCGGAACGGAACCCCGAACTGCGGGGAAGCGGCGGGCGGCGGCCGGGCAACTTGCTTAGTGCAGGCGGTCACACCCCGGGGCTACAATGACCGATCATATCGCCAGCGCGCGTGCGGAGTGTCCAAGTCCATGAGATGCCTGCGGAAAGCGCACTTTTCAGGCCTGCCCCATGTCTCAGTTTCCGTCATCATGCCGCGCCCGTGCGGCCCTGCTTGGCCTGGCGGCCTTGCTGGCCGGTTGTGCTTCGGGCTTGCCCTCCTTCGGTGAAGTGGGTTCGCTGGTTTCGCCCTACCGGATCGACATCATTCAGGGCAATGTGGTCACCCGAGAGCAGGCGCAGGCCCTGCAGACCGGCATGCCGCGTGACCAGGTGCGGGACATTCTGGGAACGCCACTGCTGGCCAGCGTCTTCCATGCCGACCGATGGGACTATGTGTTCACCTTCCAGCGCCAGGGGCAACCTGCCCAGCAACGCAAGCTGGCGGTGTTTTTCAGAGACGGGCTGCTGGAGCGGGTCGAGTCCGACGAGTTGCCCAGCGAGGCCGAGTTCGTCGCATCGCTGGATGTGCGGCGGCGTGCCGGCCGGGCGCCGGCTCTCGAGGCGACGGAAGAGCAGCTCCGGCGATTCCAGGAGCGCAACCAGGTGGTCGCACCCGCTCCGGCAGCGCCACCGGCCGCAGCAACTCGCAGCTTCCCCCCCCTGGAGGCTGACCGATGAGCCACCCGTTTCAGCACCGCGTCTGCATTGCAGGCGCCAGCGGCCGCATGGGCCAGATGCTGGTCGATGCCGTGCGCCACAGCGGCGATTGCGTCCTGGCTGGCGCGCTTGACGTCGCCTCCAGTCCGTCCATCGGCCTGGACGCGGGCGCCGCAACCGGGCAGCCCACGGGCGTGGCCATCACGGCCGATCTTGCCGCCGGCCTGGCCGGCAGCCAGTGTCTGATCGACTTCACGCGGCCCGAAGGCACCATGGTGCACCTGCGCGAATGTGCGCGCCAGGGTGTGAACCTGGTCATCGGTACCACGGGCTTCTCTGAAGAACAAAAGGCCGAGATCGCCGAGGCGGCTCGGTCCATCGCCATCGTCATGGCGCCCAACATGAGCGTGGGCGTCAATGTGACCCTCAAGCTGCTGGACATGGCGGCCAGAGCGCTGTCCACCGGCTACGACATCGAAGTCATCGAGGCCCACCATCGCCACAAAGTCGACGCGCCCAGTGGCACAGCACTCAAGATGGGCGAGGTGATTGCCAGCGCCCTCGGTCGAGACCTCAAGGACTGCGCTGTCTACGCCCGCGAGGGCGTGACCGGCGAGCGCGATCCTTCCAGCATCGGTTTTGCCACCATCCGCGGCGGCGACATCGTGGGTGACCACACCGTGTTGTTTGCGGGCACCGGTGAGCGCATTGAAATCACCCACAAGTCGGCCAGCCGGGCCACCTACGCCCAGGGCAGCCTGCGTGCGGTGCGTTTCCTGGCCGGGCGCCCAGCCGGGCTGTACGACATGTTCGACGTCCTGGGGCTGCGCTGAAACATGGGCGGCAGCGTCTGGGAGACCGTCTGGCAACAGGGTGACGCCGTCAGCCGTGGCATTGCCCTTTTGTTGCTGGCCATGTCGGTGTCCAGCTGGGTGGTGATTCTCTGGAAGTCCTGGGTCCTGCGGCGTGGCGTGAACAACCTTCAGGCGGCCACTGCCGCCTTCTGGCAGGGGGAGCACCTGGACGATGGTCAGCAGCGCCTGCGCCAGGCCGACCGGCGCCGCTGGCTGCTCCCCTTGCTGCTGGCGGCACGCGAGTTGCCAGCCAGCGGTGGCGCCACCCTGGCCGCCGCCGGTGACCGGGCGCAACAGTTGACCCGCGTGCTGCGCGACGCCTTGCACCGCGTGCTGCACCGCTTGCAGTTCGGTCAGGTGTTGCTGGCCACCGTTGGCGCCACCGCTCCCTTTGTGGGCTTGCTGGGTACCGTCTGGGGCATTTTCCATGCATTGACCGGTATCGGGGCCGATGGCCAGGCTTTTCGCATCGAGCAGGTTTCCGGTCCGGTCGGTGAGGCCCTCATCATGACCGCGGCTGGCCTGGCGGTGGCGATCCCGGCGGTGCTGGCCTACAACGTCCTGGGCCGCCAGATCGGTCGCATCGAAGCCGAACTCGAAGGCTTCGCCCGCGACCTGCGCGAACTGCTCAGCCACAGCGACACCAGCGTGGACCGCCCTGGCAAAGCGGAGTCCAGGTGAACACAAGGGCGCCTTCCCTGCCCAGCGGCGGAGCACAGACCACATGACTTTCGGCCGGCTTGAGAAGCCCCAGGGCCACCGGCCCATGAGCGACATCAACGTCACGCCGCTGGTGGACGTGATGCTGGTGCTGCTGGTCATCTTCATCATCGCGGCCCCGGTCATGGCCAGTCGTCTGCAGCTGGACCTGCCCAGCGCCGATGTGCCGTTGGCGGTGGCCCAGCCCGACGCGGCGGTGGTTTCGGTGGGCCTGGACGCCGACGGCGTTGTCTACCTCAACGACGAGCCGGTCGACACCGTGCGGCTGCGACAGCGGCTGAATGAGGCGGCTGCGGCCGACCCGGATGCCGAATTGCAGCTGCGGGCCGATGCCCGCGTGCCCTATGGCCGTGTGGTCCAGGTGATCGGCCTGGCCCAGGCGGCGGGGCTGTCACGTATCGGTTTTGTGTCCGAGCCGGGTGAAACCCCGGTCGAAGCTGCCGAGAACCTGCGCTGAGCTGCTGGCGGCGCAGGGCCTAAAATCAGGGATTGACCGCCGCGGTGCCTGCCTGTCAGGCGCTAGGCTGGCGACGCCCGTCCGCACCCCCTGTCTCATGCAAGCCCAATACCAACACCGCGAAGTCGAGCGTGCCGCGCACGACCACTGGACCGCCACCGACGCCTACCGTGTGACCGAAGACGCGGGCAGGAAGAAGTTCTATGCCTGCTCCATGCTGCCCTACCCGAGCGGCAAGCTGCACATGGGGCACGTGCGCAACTACACCATCAACGACATGCTCACGCGCTACCTGCGCATGAATGGCTACAACGTGTTGATGCCCATGGGCTGGGACGCCTTCGGTTTACCCGCCGAGAACGCGGCACTGAAGAACAAGGTGCCGCCAGCGAAGTGGACCTACGAGAACATCGCCTACATGAAGCAGCAGATGCAGGCGATGGGGCTGGCCATCGACTGGAGCCGCGAAGTGGCCACCTGCGACCCCAGCTACTACAAGTGGAACCAGTGGCTGTTTCTGAAGATGCTGGAGAAAGGCATCGCCTACCGCAAGACGCAGGTGGTGAACTGGGACCCGGTGGACCAGACCGTGCTGGCCAACGAGCAGGTGATTGATGGCAAGGGATGGCGCACCGGCGCCGTGGTCGAAAAGCGCGAGATCCCCGGCTACTACCTGAACATCACCGCCTACGCCGACGAACTGCTCGACCACGTGCAGATCGGCAACGAAAAAGCCACGCTCAACGGCTGGCCCGACAAGGTGCGGCTGATGCAGGAGAACTGGATCGGCAAGAGCGAGGGCGTGCGATTTGCCTTCCCGCACACGGTCCAGGATGCCAGTGGTGAACCGATCGGCGGCGGCCGGATGTATGTCTTCACCACCCGTGCCGACACCATCATGGGCGTGACCTTCTGCGCCGTGGCGCCGGAGCACCCGCTGGCCACGCACGCCGCTGCCAGCAACCCGGCTCTGGCCGCATTCATCGAAGAATGCAAGACCGGTGGCACGACCGAGGCAGAACTGGCCACGCAGGAAAAGAAGGGCATGGCCACCGGCCTGTCCGTCACCCACCCGCTCACCGGTGACGAGGTGGATGTGTGGGTCGGCAACTATGTGCTGATGAGTTACGGCGACGGCGCGGTGATGGGTGTGCCTGCGCACGACGAGCGCGATTTTGCGTTCGCGAAGAAATACGGCCTGAAGATCCAGCAGGTGGTGGCGGTTGAAGGCGAGACCTTCAGCCTGGATGCCTGGGCCGACTGGTACGGCGACAAACAGCGCGGCGAGTGCATCAACTCCGGTGTGCTTGATGGCCTGTCCCACAAGGCCGCCGTGGACAAGGTGGCCGCGCTGCTGGCCGCCAAGGGCATGGGCGAGAAGAAGACCACCTTCCGCCTGCGCGACTGGGGCGTGAGCCGCCAGCGTTACTGGGGCACGCCCATCCCCATCATCCACTGCGAAGAACATGGTGCGGTGCCGGTGCCGGAAAAAGACCTGCCGGTGGTGCTGCCGCAGGACTGCATTCCCGATGGCTCGGGCAACCCGCTGCACAAGCACGAGGCCTTCCACGCTGGCGTGGTCTGCCCGGTGTGCGGCAAGCCCGCGCGGCGTGAGACCGACACCATGGACACCTTCGTGGACTCGTCCTGGTATTTCATGCGCTACTGCGACCCGAAGAATTCGGAAGCGATGGTGGCCGAAGGCGCCGACTACTGGATGCCGATGGACCAGTACATCGGTGGCATCGAACACGCCATCCTGCACCTGCTGTATGCGCGCTTCTGGACCAAGGTCATGCGCGATCTGGGCCTGGTGAAGGTGGACGAGCCCTTCACCCAACTGCTGACGCAGGGCATGGTGCTCAACCACATCTACTCGCGCCGCACCGAGAAAGGCGGCAAAGAGTATTTCTGGCCGCAGGACGTGGAGCATGTGCACGACGAAGTGGGCAAAATCGTCGGCGCCAAGCTGATCAAGGCGGTGGGTGACCTGCCCGTGGGCACGGCCATCGACTACGAGGGCGTGGGCACCATGTCCAAGTCCAAGAACAACGGTGTCGACCCGCAGGACCTGATCGAAAAGTACGGCGCCGACACCGCGCGCCTGTACACCATGTTCACCGCACCACCCGAGGCCACGCTGGAGTGGAACGACGCGGCAGTGGAGGGCAGCTATCGTTTCCTCAGGCGCGTCTGGGCGTTTGCCCACAAACACGCGGATGCCCTGCGGTCGGCCACTGGCCGTGACCTGAGCCAGGCCAGCCTGCGCGCCGAGAGCAAAAAGCTGCGCCGCGAGATGTACCTGGTGCTCAAGCAGGTCAGCTATGACTACGAGCGCATGCAGTACAACACGGTGGTGTCGGGCTGCATGAAGCTGCTCAACGCGCTGGAGGACTTTGACTTCGACGACAGCGAAGGCGACAGCGCTGTGCGTTGTGAAGGCGCCTCCTTGCTGCTGCGCTTGCTGTACCCTGCCTGTCCGCACATCAGCCATGCACTGTGGACCGGCCTGGGGTATGCCCAGGTGGTGGGTGACCTGCTCGACGCGCCCTGGCCGGAAGTTGACGAATCGGCCCTGGTGCAGGACGAGATCGAGCTGGTGCTGCAGGTCAACGGCAAGCTGCGTGGCAGCGTGACCGTGCCCGCCGGCGCCGACAAGGCGGCCATCGAGGCGGCTGCGCTGGCCTGCGAAGCCTTCATCAAGCATGCCCAGGGCGCATCGCCGAAAAAGGTGGTGGTGGTGCCCGGGCGTCTGGTCAACGTGGTGGTTTGAACGAGGACAAGAACATGGCGTCACGGTCACTTTCCGTCACCAGCAGGCGGGGTCTGCTGAGAAGCGCACTGGGAGCCGGTGGGCTGGGTGCACTTGCCTGGCTGAGCGGTTGTGGGTTCACCTTGCGTGGCGCGCCGACCTTCCCGTTTCAGGTGATGCGCGTGACCGGCCTGGAAAGCGGCGGTGTCACCCGAGCCTTGCGTGGCGCACTGGAGTCTTCCGGTGTGCGCACCCTGGGTACCCAGGCCAGTGCGTCCGCGCAGGGTCTGGCGCCCCAGGTGGTGCTCGCGGTGCTGGTTGATCAGGTCGAACGCGCGGTGGTGGGTCAGACTGCCGACGGTCGAGTGCGGGAGCTTCAATTGCGCACGCGCTACCGCTTCCGGCTGGATGCCCCTTCTGGTCGCACCCTGATTGAGGAGAGCGAGCTGCTGATGGAGCGGGACCTCAGTTTCTCGGAAACCGCAGCCTTGTCGAAGTCGGCCGAACAGGATCTGGCTTTCCGAGACATGCAGGCCGACATCGTGCAACAGGTGCTGCGTCGCCTGGCGGCGGTCAGTCTGGGCTGAAGCCGCCATCATGCAGGTGGCTCCTGCCCAGTTGACGGCGCAGCTCCAGCGTGGTCTGCGCAGCCTCTACACCGTGCACGGCGACGAAGCCCTTCTGGTCCAGGAAGCGGCCGATACCATTTGGGCCGAAGCGCGTGCGCAGGGGTGCACCGAACGGGTGGTGCACACTGTGGCCGGTGCCCATTTCGACTGGAGCGGGGTGCTGGCCAGTGGCGGTTCGATGAGCCTGTTTGCCGACCGCCAACTGATCGAGGTGCGCATTCCTTCAGGCAAGCCGGGCAAGGACGGCTCGCTGGCCCTGCAGCAGATCGCCGAGTCGGCCGCTGGCGACGAGGCCACTGTGACCCTGGTGATTCTGCCCCGGCTGGATGCCGCCACGCTCAAGTCGGCCTGGTTCGGGGCGCTGGACAGCCAGGGGGTGACGGTTCGGGTCGAGTCTATCGAGCGGCAGGCGCTGCCGACCTGGATCGCGCAGCGGCTACAGCAGCAGGGTCAACGTGTGGCCGCCGGTGAGGCTGGCCAGCGCACTCTGCAGTTTTTTGCCGACAGGGTTGAAGGGAATCTGCTGGCGGCGCACCAGGAAATCCAGAAGCTGGGTCTGCTGTTCCCGACTGGGGAACTGAGTTTCGAGCAGGTGGAAGGGGCGGTGCTCAATGTGGCACGCTACACACCCTTCAAGCTCGCCGAGGCCGTGCTAGGGGGGCAGCCGCTGCGGGTGCAGCGCATGCTCGACGGACTTCAAGCCGAGGGTGAAGCGCCGGTGCTGGTGCACTGGGCCCTGGCGGAAGACATTCGCACCCTCCATCGGGTGCGCAGTGCCATGGAGGCTGGCCGCCCGTTGCCAATGGCCTTGCGGGAGAACCGGGTCTGGGGCGTCAGAGAAAAACTCATGGAACGCGTTTTGCCGCGCCTTTCGCCCCTGCAACTGGTGCGCTGGCTTGACGACGCACACACTGTGGACGGCATTGTCAAGGGGCTGAAGTCGGATGGCTGGCCTGCCGATCCCTGGCAAGCCTTGCACCAGATGGCCCTGCGGGTGACCCAGGGTTGTGCGCTGCGGGGCTGAGCCCCTTCGTGGCAGCCGGGAGGCGCTCAGGCCTCGGCGGGCTGGCGCATGGCAGCCGCCCGGAACTCGCTGGGTGACAGCCCGGTGTGGTCCCGGAACACGCGGCTGAAATGGGCGCCGCTGTTGAAACCCCAGGAGAAGGCGATGTCGGTGAGGGTGCGGTGCGCGAGCGTCGGGTTCTTCAGGTCGCGCATGCAGGCCTGTAGACGGCGGCGCAGGATGTAGTGGGCCAGGGTGTCGTCTTCGGCGCTGAATGCGTTGTGCAGGTGGCGTTTGCTGCAGTTGAGGGCCTGGGCGATGCGGTCGATGCTCAGGCCCGGGTCGCGCAGGTGCTGGCCGATGTGGTCGCGGATGCGGTCGCGGAAGGCTTCGATCTGGGTGGTGGCGCTCTCGCGGCCGGCCAGTTCCTGAAGAGACAGGCGCACCAGTTCGATGATCAGTTCTCCCGCGCCTTGTGCGGCAGGGCCACTCATGGATGGCAGCTCCTGGAAGGTGCTGCGCATGGTCTCCAGTGCCACCCTCGAAATGCCTTGCGCGCCGCCCACATGACGCGCCATCAGCGGCTCCAGGCGCAAGCCGCGTTCGGCCAGCTGCTCGCGCGGGAGCATGACGATCAGGTGTTCGACCCGCTCCGGGTTGGCGATCTCGTAGCTGCCCGTGGTGTCGTAGATGGTCCAGCCGCCCGGACGCACCCAGGTCTGCCTACCCTGCTGCTCGACCGCTGCGCTGCCCTGCCAGGGTGCGACGATCTTGAGGTAGCTGGTGTCGCTGGCGCGAGCCAGGTGCGGGCTGCGGATGACGCGATGGCGGTTCGCCTCCAGCTTCGTCAGGACCACATCACCCGCTTGCGCCGCATGGAGGTGGCCGTCGAAGTCCTGGTCGCCGTACAGGTCGGACTCGAGACCGCCGAAGTGCTTCCAGACCCAGTCGCGCCATGCCGCGGCGCGTTCGCCGGCAGCGACGTGGTCGGTGCTCATGAGGGGCGCTGCAGACATGGGACTTCTCCTGACCGTATCGGTCCGGTCATTATCAAGTCCGGCGTGAGACCCCGGGGGGTGTCAGGTTGAGGGAAAACCCCGACGGTCTTGCGCCGCCAGACAAGCGTTTTTTGCACCCTGGGCCAAGCGAGCCCGGTGTCGCTTTTCTACGATCCGCTGGTCAGTGTTCCCAATCATCACGACAGGAGACAAGCCATGGTTCAGACCAACCGCCGCCTCATCATCAAGGGTGCCGCCGTCACCGTCGGCGCCATGTCGGTCGCTCCCCACCTGCTGGCCCAGGCTGCGCCGGTGCGCATCGGCTACACCATGGCCCGCACCGGCCCCTGGACCGGTGGAGCCCAGACCAGCCAGGAACCCAACTACCTGCTGTGGGCCGAGCAGCAGAACGCCGCGGGTGGCCTGGACGTCAAGGGGGTCAGGCGCCCCATCGAGCTGATCAGCTCCGACGACCGAAGCGACGTCGAAACCTGTGTGCGGACCTACCAGAAGCTCATGGCCACCGACAAGGTGGACCTGGTCTTGCCGCCCTGGGGCAGCAACGCCAACTTTGCCGTTGCGCCGCTGGCCAACCGTCTGGGATACCCCTTCCTGGCGCCCACGGCGCTGTCGCGGCGTCTGGCTGAGATGAAGTTGCCGTATTTTTTCCTGCTGTTGCAGCAGCCCGCGCCCATGACCAACGCGCTGGTGGACATGCTCAAGGCCAACGGATGCAAAACCCTGGCCTGCATTTACGTGGACGACCTCTTTGGCCTGGAGAACTACGCTGCGCTCAAGGTGGCGCTGCAGGGCAGCGGCATCCAGATGGTGGAGGACAAGAGTTACCCGGGCGGCGTGAAGGACCTCTCGCCGGTGTTGCGCAGCATCAAGGACAAGAACCCCGACGCCTTCGTCGGCTTCACCTACCCGCCCGACACGATTCTGGCCAGCCGCCAGTCCAAGGAGATCGGCTTCAATCCGAAGTTCTTCTACGCCTCGGTGGGCACCGCTTTCCCACTCTACAAGAACGTGATGACACCTGCTGGCGCCGAGGGTGTGCTGGGCATGGGTTCATGGAACAGCAAGAGCAGCCCGGGCGCCAAGGCCTATTTCGATGCCCACGTGGCCAGCCAGAAAAAGGAACCGGATCGCTGGGCCAGCGGGGCCTGCTGGGCCGGTCTGGAGATCCTGACCAGCGCTGTCAAGCAGGTGGGCCTGGACCGCAAGGCGATCCGGGACTATGTGGCGGGCACCACGCACAAGTCCATCATCGGCGACATCCGCTTCGATGGCAGCGAGAACGTGGGCACCCCCGGCTCGGTGGGCCAGTGGCAGAACGGCGAGTTCGAGGTGGTCTGGCCGCAGTCGATGGCCACCGCCAGGCTCAACCCGGCCAAACCGAACTGGAGCTGATGACCCGCGAACGGGCCTGAGGGCAACCACCACTGCAGGGGGCACCCACCTGCGGACCGGCAACGGCCGGTTCGCTGCGGGCCCCATCGCCTTCCCGCACACCCATGTCCTTATCTGCCTGGCTAGAACTGATCGCCTCCGGTCTCATCACCGGGGGCATTTATGCGCTGGTCGCCCTGGGGCTGAACCTCCAGTATGGCCTGATGCGCATCCTCAACATCGCGCACGGCGAGTTCCTGATGGTCGGCGCCTTCCTGACCTGGATGGTGCAGACCCAGTTCGGGCTCTCGCCGCTGCTGATGATTCCGGTGTCCTTTGTCCTGCTGCTGACGTTGGGACTGGCGGTGCACTGGCTGTGCTTCCGGCGTCTGACGGCGACCTCGCCGAACCTGGACGTCTTCGAGGCCCGTGGACTCATGGTGGCCTTCGGTCTGATGTTTCTGGTGCAGAACGTGGTGTCCTACATCTGGGGTGGTGATCTGCGTGGCTACGACTACCTGACGGCGCCGGTGGTGATTCCGCTGCCTGGCGGGCAGGCCCAGTTCGCGGCCAACAAGCTGCTGGTGTTTGCGCTGGCTCTGGTGTTCGCCGGCGCGCTGATTGCGCTGCTGCGCATGACTCTGCTGGGCAAGGCGGTGCGGGCGCTGATGCAGTCACCCACCGGCGCTCAACTGGTTGGCATCGACACGCATCGCCTGCATCCGCTGATGTTCGGCATCGGTCTGGGGCTCTCGGGTGTGGCCGGCTGCCTGCTGTCCATGGCCTACACCATCAGCCCTTCCATGGGTGAACCCTACACGGTCACCGCCCTGATCGTCATCACCCTCGGCGGATTCGGCAGCATGGGCGGTGCGCTCGCCGGTGGCCTGCTGCTGGGGGTCATCGAGGCCATCGGCATGCACTACACCAACCCCTCGCTCAAGGCCCTGCTGAGCTATGTGGTCTTCATCGGTGTGCTGATGCTGCGCCCTGAAGGCCTGTTCGCCCGCAAGACCCGAAAAGCATGAACTCCCGACAGCTTCTCATTCGCGACCTGCTGGTCTTGCTGGCCTTCACCGGCTGGGCCCTGGCCATTCCGGGAATGGCCAGCGAGTTCGTGGTCTCCATGGCCATGACCTGCCTGATGTACGTCGCGCTGTCGTCCAGCTGGTCGATGTTCTGCGGCGTCACGCGCTACCTCTCGCTGGCCACCTCGGCCTTCTTCGGCATCGGAGCCTACACCAGTGCCTTGCTGGTGGAGTCGATGGCCTGGCCCCAGGTGGTCATGCTCGGCGCTCTGATCGCTGCCACCGTGGCGGTGGTGATGGGTGCGGCCGTGTTGCACCTGCGCGGCACCTACTTTGCCGTGCTCACTTTTGGCATGACCGAGCTGATCCGCCATGCCATCAGCTACTTCGAAAAGAGTGTGACGGGAACCGTGGGGCGGGTGTTGCTGGAGGTGCCCGAAGACCGCACGGTCTACCTCACGGTGCTGACCATTGCGGTGCTGGCGGTGGGCCTGTCCATCGTGGTGCGACGCACGCGCTTCGGCCTGGCCCTGGCCGGCATTGGTGCCGACGAGCAACGTGCCCAGACCCTGGGGGTGAACACCCGCCTGGTCAAGATCGTCGGTTTTGCCCTGACCGCGGCCGTGGCCGGTGCGGTCGGTGCGACCATGTCGGTGCGCTGGACCTACATTGACCCGCACACCGTCTTCAACCCCTTCATCGGCTTCCAGACCGTGCTGATCGCGCTCATCGGTGGTGCCATGACGCTGTGGGGGCCGCTGATCGCCGCCATCGTGTTCAGCGTACTGGCCGAGACCCTGCGCCTGCAGGTGCCGCAGCTGTACATGATGTCGCTGGGTGTGCTGCTCATTCTCTCTGTGCTGTACCTGCCCGGTGGCCTGGCCTCGCTGCGCTGGCAGACCTTCAGGGACTGGGGCCAGGCCAGCCGGCGGTGGTGGCGCGAGCTGCGCGAGGACCTCAGTGGCGAGACGAACCGGCGCAAGCTTCGCGAGAAACAACAGCGGGAGCGCAACCATGTCCTCTGATGCGCATGTTCGCCCCCTTCTCGATGCCCGCGGGGTCACTGTGCGATTCGGTGGTCTGACCGCGGTGGACCACGTGGACGCGGTCTTCATGCCGGGAGAGCTGGTGGGCATCATCGGCCCCAACGGGGCCGGCAAGACCACCTTCTTCAACGCCATCTCGGGTGTGATCCGGCCCACCAGCGGTCGCCTTGTGGTCGAGGGCCGCGACCTGAGCGGCCAGGCGCCACACCGTTTTGCCGCGCGCGGTCTGGCGCGCACCTTCCAGACGCCGCGGGTGTTCGGCGACATGCCGGTGCGCGAAAACATCGACTTCGGGCTGAAATTTGCGGGCCGACGGCCGCGCAAATACTGGCTGTGGGGTGAAGAGTCTTCCGTGCCCTGGACCCTGCGCACACCCGAAAGCATCCTGGCGCTGATCGGCCTGTCGGATCAGGCCGAGCTGCCGGCAGCGGCCATCACACCCTCTCAGCAGCGCCTGCTGGAGATCGGCATGGCGCTGGCCACCCGCCCGCGTCTGTTGCTGCTGGACGAGGTGGCCGCCGGGCTGACCGAATCCGAGGTCGAGGCCATGGCCCAGCTCATTCGCCGCCTGCGCGATGAACTGGATTTGACGGTGGTCTGGATCGAACACGCGGTGACCACCCTGCTGCGCCATGTGGAGCGGGTGATCGTGCTGCACCAGGGCCGCAAGATTGCCGACGATGTGCCTGCCGCCGTGGTGCGCAACCCCGAGGTGATCGAGGCCTACCTGGGCGACGAAATGAGCGAAGAGGCCGTCGCATGATGTGGTACCGCGACACCCCCTTCGTGCTCGGTGGCGCGCCGCAGGCGCACCTGAAGGTGCAGGGCTTGAGCGCCGGTTACGGCGCCTTCCTGGTGCTGCGCGACCTGAGCCTGGAGGTCAGGCCCGGCCTCACGGTGGTGCTGGGCCCCAACGGCGCGGGCAAGACGACGCTGCTCAAGGCGCTCAACGGCCTGATCCGCCGCCAGGGCGTGGTCACGCTCGATGGCGAAGACCTGCCCGAAAAGACCGACCGCATCGTCAAGGCCGGTGTGGCCCTGGTGCCCGAAGGCCGCCAGCTGTTTCCGCAGATGACGGTGCTGGAGAACCTGGAACTCGGCGGCTGGCTGGTCCCCAAGGCCGAACGCGCGCGTCGGCTGGAGCAGGCCTTTGCCGGCTTCCCCAAGCTGCGCGACCGCGCCCAGCAGCTGGCCGGCACCATGAGCGGGGGGGAGCAGCAGATGGTGGCAGTCGCACGCGCCATGATGAGCGCGCCGCGCCTGCTGATGCTCGACGAACCCTCGCTCGGCCTGGCGCCTCGCATGGTCGATGAACTGCTGGGCATGGCGCGGCGCATCGCCGACGCCGGCACCACGGTGTTGATGGTCGAGCAGAACGTGAAGAAGGCACTCGCCGTGGCCGACCGCGGCTACGTGCTGGAACGCGGCACGCTGGTGGCCAGCGGTCCGGCCCGGTTGCTCGCACGCTCCAGTGTCGTGCGCGAGGCCTATCTGGGCGCCGACAGCGCAGCGACGCCTTCCACCGCCAACACAGCCGTCAGACGCCCCGCTGTGGCCTGATTTTTTCCATACACCACACAGGAGAGTTTTCATGTCCGATCTGTCCATGCTCATCAACGGCCTGAAAGTCAGCGCCGAACACGGCGCCAGCTTCGAGCGCCGCAACCCGCTCGATGGCAGCGTGGCCACGCGCGCCCCCGCTGCCTCTGAAGCCGACGCCGTGATGGCGGTGGAGGCCGCCGCCGAAGCCTTCAAGACCTGGAGCGAAACTGGCCCGTCCGAGCGCCGCGCCCTGCTGCTCAAGGCGGCCGCCGCGCTGGAGGCCAAGACACCCCAGTTCATCGAGGCCGTGCCGGCCGAAACCGGTGCCACCGGCATGTGGGCCGGCTTCAACGTCTTCCTGGCGGCCGGCATGCTGCGCGAGGCTGCGGCGCTGACCACGCAGGTGGCGGGCGAAGTGATCCCGTCCGACGTGCCGGGCAGCCTGGCCATGGGCGTGCGCCAGCCGGCCGGCGTGGTGCTGGGCATTGCGCCCTGGAACGCGCCCATCATCCTGGGTGTGCGCGCCATCGCCACACCGCTGGCCTGCGGCAACACGGTCATCCTCAAAGGCAGCGAGAACTGCCCGCGCACCCACGGCCTGATCATCGAGGCGCTGCAGGAGGCCGGTTTCCCACCGGGCGTGGTGAACTACGTGACCAACGCACCTGCCGACGCCGGCGCTGTGGTTGAAGCCATGGTGGCGCACCCGGCGGTGCGGCGCGTGAACTTCACCGGCTCCACCAAGGTGGGCAAGATCATCGCCCAGACCTGCGCCAAATACCTCAAGCCTGTGGTGCTGGAGCTCGGTGGCAAGGCACCGCTGGTGGTGCTGGACGATGCCGACCTGGACGACGCGGTCAATGGTGCGGCCTTCGGCTGCTTCGCCAACAGCGGCCAGATCTGCATGAGCACCGAGCGCATCATCGTCGACCAGAAGGTGGCCGACGCGTTCGTGCAGAAGTTCGGCGACAAGGCCAAGGCGCTGCCGCTGGGTGATCCGCGCAAGCCCGACCCGGCGGTGCTGGGTTCGGTCATCGGCATGGGCACGGTGCACCACTGCAACGCACTGATCGACGATGCGCTGGCCAAGGGCGCCAAGCTGGTCTGCGGCGGCAAGGCCGAGAACACGCTCATGCCGGCCACGGTGCTGGACCACGTCACGCCCGAGATGCGCATCTACCACGAGGAGACCTTCGGCCCGGTCAAGTGCATCGTGCGCGTGAAGGACACACAAGAGGCCATCGCCTGTGCCAACGACAACGAATACGGCCTGAGTGCCGCGGTTTTCGGCCGCGATATCGCCCGGGCCTTCAACGTGGCCCGCAAGATCGATTCCGGCATCTGCCACGTCAACGGCCCCACGGTGCACGACGAGGCGCAGATGCCCTTCGGTGGCGTCAAGGGCAGCGGCATCGGCCGTTTCGGCGGCAAGGCCGGCATCGCCGAGTTCACCGAGCTGCGCTGGATCACGGTGCAGACCACGCCGCGTCACTACCCGTTCTGAGCGGGGTCCGGCGGCGCGGGCCGGCCAGAGGGCTCACAATGGAGCCTCTGATCTGTGGGAAGTTGCCATGCGCAGTCTGTCTGTCCTGTTCCTGTTGTGGGCTGCTGCCAGCTTGCACGCCGAGGAAATCGGCTCGGTGGACACCGTGTTCAAGTTCATCGGCCCCGACCACAAGATCGTGGTCGAGGCTTTCGACGACCCCGGGGTCGAGGGCGTGACCTGCTACATCTCGCGCGCCCGCACCGGGGGGCTCAAGGGCGCGTTCGGGGTGGCCGAGGACAAGTCCGAGGCGTCCATTGCCTGCCGGCAGGTCGGTCCGCTAGCCATTGCGAAGCCAATCCGCCAGCAGGAGGAGATCTTCAGCGAGCGCATCAGTCTGGTCTTCAAGCGCCTGCGCATTGTTCGCATGGTGGACACGAAACGCCATGCACTGGTGTACCTGACCTATTCCGACCGGGTGATTGAGGGCTCACCCCAGAACTCGGTCACGGCCGTGCCGGTTGACCGGGCAACGCCGATCCCCATTCGATGACCCCAGCTCGGGGTCAGCCGAAGGAGGGCAGCTCGGGCTTGTGCACCGGCTTGCCGGCCGCTAACCAGGCGTCGTAGCCGCCAGCGATCGATTGCACGTTGAGGTAGCCCATGTCCTGCATGGCGACTGCCGCCAGTGCGGCCCGGCCACTGGTCTTGCAATACAGCACCACCTTCAGGTCGCGGGCCGCCAGCGCCGGGGTGGCGCTGAGCTTGAACTCCAACATGCCGCGCGAGGCATGGATGGCGCCCGGCAGGTGGCCGGCGGCAAACTCGTCGGCCTCGCGCACATCGATCAGCACGTCGGCGGCCTGGATGGCGGCTTCTGCCTCGGCCAGGGGGACTTCGGTGACATGGGCTTTGGCGGCAGCAACGAGGTCGAGGGCGGATTTCATGGCTGACTCACTTTGAAGAAGCAAGGGAATTCGAGTGTTCGATTGTGCAGCACCTGCGCACACGGTCGCCATGCCGACATGTGGTCAAGCTCAAGGACTTGAGCTACCCTGCAAGGCCACGCCACGCCACGCCACGCCAAACGTCAGCGACAGGCCTGGTGGCGACCGATGACCCATTTCATCCGCAGAACATGAACATCAGCGATGCATTGCGCTCCGATTTTGCCCCCTCCGGTCGTCTGCGGGCCGCCATCAACCTGGGCAACCCGATCCTGACCCACCGCCATGCAGCCACAGGCGAGGTCGGAGGTGTTTCGGTGGATCTGGCGCGTGAGCTGGCGCAGCGGCTGGGCCTTGAGCTGGATCTGGTGGTGTTCGACGCGGCAGGCAAATCGGTCGAAGCCGTGACCGCCGAACAGGCCGACTTCGGCTTTTTTGCCGTGGATCCGGTGCGTGGCCAGGGCATCGCCTTCACGGCCCCCTATGTGCTGATCGAAGGCAGTTACCTGGTGCGCGATGCTTCGCCATTGCAAAGCAACGATGAGGTGGACCGTGCAGGCACTCGCGTGGTGGTCGGCCTGGGCAGCGCCTACGACCTTTACCTCACCCGCGAACTCAAGGCCGCGACCATCGAGCGCGCCCCCACCTCGCCCACGGTGGTCGACGTGTTCGTGCAGACCCAGGCCGATGTGGCCGCTGGCGTCAAGCAGCAACTCGAAGCCGATCTGCTGCGCTTTCCCGGTTACCGCCTGCTACCCGGTCGATTCATGGTGATCCAGCAAGCCATGGGGCTGCCCAGAGGGCGCAGCGCTGCGGCCGTGGCCTACCTCAAGGCCTTTGTCGAGGAGATGAAGACCTCGGGTTTCGTTGCGCGGGCGCTGCAGCGCCATGGCATCGAAGGTGCTTCGGTGGCGCCAGACGCCGATGCTGAGGTCTGAGAGGGAATCGGTCGTGCCAGCCTTGGCACCCCAAACCCCCACCTGCGGCGCTGCAAATGCGCGCCGTAGCCCGAGCTAGGGCTGTGCTTTGTACCTTGCCGGCGGTGCTTTGGGGCACCCTTTCGGGAACGTCCAACTCCCTCTCAGCCTCTGAGCCCGCCTGCGGCGACCCGGGTGGCCTCGCCGATCAGGCGCTCTCCGTGTCCAGGCAGGGCGAAGGTGAGAAAATGCCAGGATGAATGCGACCTCCACCTCCGAACTCATGAACACCCTGGGCGCCCAGGCCAAGCTTGCCTCGGTCCTGATGGCCAAGGCCGGCGCTGCGACCAAGGTCAAGGCCCTGCGTGAGCTGGCGCGGCTGCTGCGCGAGAACGTGGGGCCACTGCAGGTGGAGAACGCCAAGGACCTGGAGCGGGCCCGCGCCGCCGGCCTGGCCGAGCCGATGGTGGACCGACTCAAGCTCACCCCCAAGGTGCTTCAGACCTGCGCCGAGGGCTGCGAGCAGCTGGCCGCGATGCCGGACATCATCGGCGAGGTCATGGGCATGAAGCAGCAGCCCAGCGGCATCCGTGTGGGCCAGATGCGGGTGCCCATCGGCGTGTTCGGCATGATCTACGAGAGCCGCCCGAACGTGACCATCGAGGCCGCGAGCCTGTCGATCAAGAGCGGCAACGCCTGCATCCTGCGTGGTGGCTCCGAGGCCATCGATTCCAACCGCGCCCTGGCCGCGCTGGTGCAGCAGGCGCTGGTGGCCGCTGGCCTGCCAGCCGACGCGGTGCAGCTGGTGCCGACCACCGACCGCGCCGCCGTTGGTCAGCTCATCACCATGCCGCAGTACGTGGACGTGATCATCCCGCGCGGCGGCAAGGGCCTGATCGAGCGCATCAGCGCCGAAGCCAAGGTGCCGGTCATCAAGCACCTGGATGGCAACTGCCACACCTATGTGGACGACCCCTGCGACATCGCCATGGCGGTCAAGGTGGCCGACAACGCCAAGACGCAGAAATACAGCCCCTGCAACGCGACCGAGAGCCTGCTGGTGGCGCGCGGTGTGGCGAACGCGTTTCTGCCCAAGATCGGGGCTGTCTTCGCCGCCAAGGGCGTGGAGATGCGAGCCTGCCCCGAGGCCATGGCCATCCTGGCCGCCATGGCGGGCGCCAGCTTGAAAGCCGCCACCGAGCAGGACTGGAGCGAGGAATACCTGGCGCCGGTCATCAGCATCAAGGTGGTGGGTGGCATCGACGAAGCGATTGCCCACATCAACCGCTATTCCAGCCACCACACCGAATCCATCCTCACCACCGACCATTTGCATGCCCAGCGGTTTTTGCGCGAGGTCGATTCGTCCAGTGTCATGGTGAATGCGAGTACCCGCTTCGCAGACGGGTTCGAGTACGGGCTGGGCGCTGAAATCGGTATCAGCACCGACAAATTCCATGCCCGTGGCCCGGTCGGCGTCGAAGGGCTGACCTCGCTGAAGTACGTGGTGCTGGGCGAGGGCGAAATCCGCACCTGAGACTTGCAGCTGGGGCTTCTGGCCCCACATTCACTGCCTTACAGTACCCGATAATCCAACCACCAGCCCAAGCGGGTCGGCTGGGCGTCCGGGCCAGCAGGGGGCCGTCCTTCGACAAGCTCAGGACGGTCCTCAGCTGGTGCCCCCCAGTGTGGGGTGACGCCACAGGCGGCGCGGGGGCATTCAATCCTATGGTTCCGCACCTCGTCACCGCTCTCAAGGGTCCCATCAACGAGCTGGAGCAGCGCATCCTCGAATCCACCCCGGTGATCGAGCGCTGGTTTCGGCTGGAGTGGATGGAGCACACGCCGCCGTTCTACACGTCGGTGGACATCCGCAACGCCGGTTTCAAGCTGGCGCCGGTCGACACCAACCTGTTTCCGGCCGGCTGGAACCACCTCACGCCCGAGATGCTGCCGCTGGCGGTGCAGGCGGCCATGGCGGCAATCGAGAAGATCTGCCCCGAGGCCAAGAACCTGCTGCTGATTCCCGAGAACAGCACCGACACCTTCTACCTGAGCAACTTGCTGCAGCTGCAGCGCATCTTCTACCAGGCGGGCCTGAACGTGCGCCTGGGCTCGCTGTCGAACGACATCAAGGCACCGACCACGCTCGAACTGCCCGGCGGCGAAACGATCACCCTCGAACCCCTGGTGCGCAGCCGGCGCCGGCTCGGCCTGAAGAACTTCGATCCGTGCACCATTGTGCTCAACAACGACCTGAGCGCCGGTGTGCCCGGCATTCTGGAAGACCTGCACGAGCAGTACCTGCTGCCGCCCCTGCACGCGGGCTGGGCCACGCGCCGCAAGAGCCACCACTTCAAGGCCTATGAAGAGGTCGCCAAGCGTTTCGGCAAGCTGCTGGGCATGGACCCCTGGCTGATCACGCCGCTGTTCAACCAGTGCGGCGCAGTCGACTTCAGCCAGGCCGACGGACTGGAGTGCCTGCGCAGCAACACCGATGCCCTGATCGCCAAAATCCGTCGCAAGTACAAGGAATACGGCATCAACGAGAAGCCCTTTGTGGTGATCAAGGCCGACAACGGCACCGGCGGCATGGGCATCATGACCGTGCGTGATGCCAAGGACATCGATGCCCTGAGCCCGGCGGCGCGCGAGCGCATGGCCACCGTGCAGGCGGGGCAGCCGGTCAGCGAGGTCATCATCCAGGAGGGCGTGCTGACCCAGGAGCGCATCAATTCGGCCGTGGCCGAACCGGTGGTCACGCTGATGGACCGCTACGTGGTCGGTGGCTACTACCGCATCCACGCCGACCGGGGGGTTGACGAGAACCTCAACGCGCCCGGCTCCAGTTTCGTCCCGCTGGCCTTCGAGCAGAGTGCGCAATTGCCGCAGCCGGGTGTCAAACCGGGCGCCAGCGTACCCAACCGCTTCTACATGTACGGCGTGATCGGCCGACTGGCCATGCTGGCGGCCAGCTACGAGCTCGAAGCCACCGACCCGAACGCCGAGACTTACGACTGATCGGCACAATCGCCGGATGTCGTTCTTTCGTGATCTGAGCCTGCCGGCGGCCACGGCCGGTTTCGTGGCGGTGCTGGTGGGCTTCACCAGCTCGGTGGCCATCGTGTTCCAGGCGGCGCAGGCCTTTGGCGCCACGCCGGAGCAGCTGACGTCCTGGATGTGGGCGCTGGGCTTGAGTATGGGCTTGTGCACCGCCGTGCCATCGCTGATCCTGCGCCAGCCGGTCATGGTGGCCTGGAGCACGCCGGGTGCTGCGGTGCTCGCCACCGCAGGTCTCGCGGGCGGTTTTTCCATGGCGGAGGCGGTGGGTGCCTTCATGGCCTGCGCGGTGCTGATCGTCCTGGCTGGCGCCACCGGTTGGTTCGAACGGGTGATGAACCGCATCCCGATGGCCATCGCATCGGCCTTGCTGGCCGGCGTGCTGGCGCGTTTTGGCCTGCAGGCCTTCGGTGCCGCCCAGTCCGACTGGCCGCTGGTGGTACTGATGCTGTTGGCCTATCTGCTCGGGCGCCGCTGGCTGCCGCGGTACGCGGTGCCGCTGACCCTGCTGGCGGCGGTGTGCTGGGTCGTGCTGCAGGGCCGCCTGCAATCCGAGGCGCTGACGCTGGAGTGGGCCCGCCCGGTGTTCACCGCGCCGGTGTTCACGGTTTCGGCCCTGGTCAGCCTTGCGTTGCCGCTGTTCATCGTCACCATGGCCTCGCAGAACCTGCCCGGGGTGGCGGCCATCCGCGCGGCCGGCTACACCATGCCGATCTCGCGCATCATCACGCTCACCGGTGTGACCACACTGCTGCTGGCCCCGTTCGGCGCGTTCGCGCTGAACCTCAGCGCCATCACTGCGGCCATCTGCATGGGCGAGGAGGCCCACACGGACCCGAAAAAGCGCTACAGCGCAGCCGTGGTGTGCGGCGGGCTGTATGTCGCCATCGGGCTGGTCGGCGCGGCCGTGACCGGGGTGCTGCTGGCCTTTCCGAAGGAACTGGTGCTGGCCATTGCAGGCCTGGCGCTGCTGGGCAGCATCGGGGGGGGGCTGCACACCGCCCTGAAGGACGACACGCACCGCGAAGCGGCCCTCATAACCTTCCTTGTCACCCTCAGTGGCGTGGTGCTGGCCGGGATCGGCTCGGCCTTCTGGGGCGTGGTCGCCGGCGCCTTGGCGCTGTTTGTGAGCAAACGATGAGACCCCCTGCGCCGCTTCGCGTCTTCCCCCTCGCTCGCCTTCGGCGGGAGGGGGACGGCACCTGTGGCCCGGCAGAGCCGGTTCCACGGTACCCTTGTCACTTCACGTAGAAACCGATGCTCATGAACATCCTCTTCGTCGCCGATCCGCTGTCCAGCTTCAAGACCTACAAGGACACCACATTTGCCATGATGCGCGAGCTGCAGCGCCGAGGCCACCGCTTGGCCGCCTGCGAACCGCAGCACCTGCAATGGCAGTCGGGCCAGCCGGTCACGGCGCTGGTGCGGCGCATCGAGCTGACCGGGCAGGCCGACGACTGGTACCGTGTGACCCACCAGGGGCGTGAGGCGCTGCGGGACTATGACGCTGTGCTGATGCGCAAGGACCCGCCGTTCGACAGCGAATACTTTTATGCGACCCACCTGCTGGAGCAGGCCGAGCGCGACGGCGCCAGGGTCTACAACAGCCCGCGGGCGCTGCGTGACCACCCTGAGAAACTGGCCCTGATGGAGTTTGCGCAACATGCGCCAGCGACGCTGGTGACCCGCTCGGCAGAGGCCATCCGCCATTTCCACGACGAGCACAAGGACATCATCCTCAAGCCGCTCGACGGCATGGGCGGCATGGGCATCTTCCGCGTCGGACCGGACGGCATGAACCTGGGCTCCATCATCGAGACGCTGAATCGGGGCGGGCACACCAGCGTGATGGTGCAGCGCTACCTGCCCGAGATTGTCGACGGCGACAAGCGCCTGCTGCTGATCGGTGGCCAGGTGGCACCCTTTGTGCTCGCGCGCATTCCGCAAGGCAGCGAGGTGCGCGGCAATCTGGCGGCCGGCGGCAAGGGCGTGGCCCAGCCCCTGCGGGACGAGGACCGGACGGTAGCCGAGGCCATGGCGCCGGAACTGGCCGCCCGTGGCCTGCTGCTGGTGGGGCTGGACATGATCGGCAACCGGGTGACCGAGATCAATGTCACCAGCCCGACCTGCTTCCAGGAGATCCAGCAGCAGACCGGTTTCGACGTGGCGGCCATGTTTGTCGATGCCCTGGAGACCGTGACGCAGGTCGCACTCTCCTGATGTTTGGCGCTGTGCGGTCACCTGCTGGCGATGGACGGAGCGAGGGTTGGCGTAAGTCCTCTTGTGACGGTCACGCCGCGTAACCAGAATCTGCGGCTTGACTGGGTCGCCGCCTCCTTGAGACCGAGGGTCTTGCTCGTCCCGGCCGGGTAAGGACCCGGAAGGTCTGAATGCCGCGGCGCCTGCATCTGCGTGTAACTCGCCATCTTCGAATCTGCTCTGCCTGGCCCCAGCCGAACCATTCCTGCCCATGTCCGAAGTCCTCGATCTGTTCAGTGCCTCTTTCGCCAAGACCGAGGTTGGTCAACGCGAGATCCAGACCCGCTCGCTGGGCCTTGCGCCCCTGGTTCGCCGCCTGCTGGTGCTGGTGGACGGGCAGAAGACCGGCAAGGACCTGGCTGTGTTTGCCGGTGGCACCGAGGTCGAGCCATTGCTGCAGGAGCTGATCGACAAGGGGTGTGTCGAGGCCAGAGCACGTACCCGAACGCCTGAGCCGGCAGCGTCCGAGAGCGCGAAACCCAAGGGCGGCAGCGCAGGCATGGCCGCACTGCCCGACGCTGCCACCCGCACATCGAGCGAGAACGAGATGGCGCGCAACTTCATGATCAACACGGTCAACACCGTCTTCGGGCAACATTCGCGTCTGACGCTGATTGAAACCATTTCAAGAGCGAAGGGCACGGATGGATTGCGAGAGGCCTATCTGTCCTGGCTGCAGGCCATGGAAGAGGACCGTATCGGGGCCAAACGTCTGCCGGAGCTGCGCGAAAAGCTGTTGAAGGTTCTCTGACCCGGCCCCGTTTCCTTGTGCCCTCTCAGTGCGGTGCGCTCTTGGAAAACAGGTTGAGCACCAGCACCCCAGCCACGATCAGGCCCATGCCGATCAGGCCCGCCAGGTCGATGGTCTGGTGATAGACAACGTAGGCTACCAGGGTGATCAGCACAATGCCCAGGCCGGACCAGACCGCATAAGCCACACCGACCGGAATACTGCGCAGCACCAGCGACAGACAGTAGAACGAGATCGCGTAGCCCACCACCACGACCAGTGAGGGTCCCACTCGGGTGAAGCCATCGCTGGCCTTGAGTGCACTGGTGCCGATGACCTCGGCCACGATGGCCAGGCCCAGTACCAGCCAGGGGTTCGCGGCAGAGATCATGGGCTTTCCTCCCAGCCTCTCAGGCCACATGCAGGCCGTCCACAAACACCTTGAGCTCACCGGGGTCGAAGGCGGTCCAGGTTTCGTTCGAGGTCAGCGGGGTGGTGACGATGACCGTGGCGCGGTCGCCGGGCTGGTTGACCTCGGCAAAGTTGACGGTCCAGTCCTGGTCCATCAGCGTGGCTTGAGCAAACGGGAACTGGCGCGTCAGGTGGTGCAGCTTGGTGCTGCAGTGGGCCCACATGGCCTCGCCATTGGACAGCAGAAAGTTGGCCGTGCCGAAGGTGGTCAATTGGGGGATGAGCTCACGCAGAGTGCGGGTGAGCTCACAGACGCTGGGCAGGCCGGCATGGGACTTGGCCAGTTCCTGCATCAGCCAGCAGAAGGCGCGCTCGCTGTCGGTGCTGCCCACCGGGCGGAAGGCACTGTGCAGCTTGGGGTGGTAGTCCTTGAGATCGCCGTTGTGGGCAAACACCCAGTGCCGGCCCCAGAGCTCGCGGGTGAAGGGGTGGGCGTTCTCCAGGCTGACCTCGCCGATGGTGGCCTTGCGCACATGGGCCACGATGTTCTTGCTCTTGAGCGGGTAGCTGCGCAGGAATTCCGCCATGCGTGAGTCGGCGGCACTTCCATGGTCGACGAACAGGCGCAAGCCGCGACCCTCGAAGAAGGCGATGCCCCAGCCATCGGCGTGGTGGTCGGTTCGGCCGCCCCGCTGGCAGAAACCGGTGAAGCTGAACGACGCATCGGTGGGCGTCGCGCAATTGAGTCCGAGCAGTTGGCACATCTGGAAGACCCCCCTGCGCCGCTGCGCGTCTTTCCCCCTGCGAGGGGGGACCACGCCTGTGGCCCGGCAAAGCCGGTTCCACGGCGTGTGCTGGACGAAGACCCCTTATCCAGCGGGCATAGCTGCAGCACAGGGTTGTTGTGGAGATGGGCCCTATTGTCCCGCAGACTTGCCCTCGCGCAGGCGCCAGGCCGCCCAGAGGGCGGCGGCGCAGATCAGCGCCAGCATGACAAAAGTCTCGTTGAATGCGGCCAGACGCTCGGACCCGCCGCCTGGGGTCTCCAGCGAAAAGCCGTGGGCCCGGGCGCGCCACTCCAGCACGATACCGCACAGGCTGACGCCAGCGGCGCCACCGAGCATGCGCAGGAAGTTGATCACGCTGGCACCCTGGGGAATGTCGGTGCGGTCCAGGGTCCGCATGGCTCCGATGTTGAGCGAAGGCAGGATGAAACCCAGCCCGATGCGACCCAGGATGGCCCAGGCCACCAGCAAGGGAATCACCTGGCCCGGGCGGTCCAGGTCGATGGTGACCACCAGTGCAAAGGACGCGGCCAGCAGCACCAGACCGATGCTCACCAGCCGGTGTGTCGGCTGGCGGTCGGCCAGGCGGCCCACCAGGGCAATGGTCACCGCCAGCACCAGGCCGGCCGGCAGCAGGATTGTGCCGACGTAGGACGCCGACAGGCCCAGCCCCATCTGCATGTAGACCGGCAGCAGGTAGGTCGAGCCGAACAGGGCGATGCCATAGATGAAGGCCACCAGGCTGCCCATGGTGAAACGCCGGTCCCTGAACAGGGACAGGTTCATCAGCGGATCGACGCCCTGGTCGGGCCGGCGCCGGCGTGCCTTGAGGGTGCGGCGCTGCAACCAGATGAAAACCAGCAGCACGACCAGGGCCGCCAGCAGCAGGCCCAGCCCCAGCGTCGGTGTGCCGCCCTGCAGTTCGACCAGACCGTTGAGCAGGCACAGGGTGCCCGCCGCGGCCAGGGCCAGGCCCACCCAGTCCAGGCCCGAGCCCGCCCGGTTGGCGGCCACACCGCCCGGGCTGGTCACCGGTACGAAGCGGCGCGCCAGCCAGAGCGAGGCGATGCAGAAGGGCACCACCATGAAGAAGATCGAGCGCCAGCCGAAACCGTCGACCAGCAGGCCGCCGATGCTGGGTCCGATGGCCGGCGCCAGCACCACGCCCATGCCGAAGATGCCGCTGGCCCGGCCCTGCTCATGGGGTTCGAAGGCGCGCAGGATGATGATGGCCGGGATGGGTTGCAACACCCCGGCGGCCAGGCCCTCGGCCACGCGAGCCCCCAGCACCAGCGGGTAGTCGTTGGCGAAACCGCCCACCACGCCCCCGGCCAGCAGCAACCAGATGCAGGCGACATAGGTGCGGCGGTAGCCGTAGCGGGCCAGCAGCCAGGGCGTGGTCAGCATGGACACCGTCATCGCCGCCATGAAAGCCGAGGTGACCCACTGGGCACGCTCCTGGCCCAGCACGAAGTGCTGGCTCATGTCCGGGATGGCCACATTGATGATGGTCGAGGACATGATGGCGGCCATGGTGCCGACCATCACCGACAGCAGCAGGAGCCAGCGGTAGCGCTCGCCGTAGCGCTCGCGCAGGGCGGGCAGGGTGCCGGGCGGGTGCGCCAAATTTCAGCCTCTGAGCGTCTCAGGTGCGTGGGCGGCGCCACATCCGCCACAGCCGGATGCCCAGCAGCACCAGCGGTGCGCTGTGCAGGAACAGGTCGAAGATGTCCAGCGGTTTCGTCAGGGTGCCCTGCGACAGCATGCGCAGCTTCTCGATCAGATGCGGCTCGGGCACGATGGGGGCCACGGCGAGCCAGAGCGCGAGGGCGATCAGCAACCCGAGCGGGAAGCGGTCAAGCCAGCCCATCATGCGTCCTGATCTACGGCAAACCGGGCTACGCAGGCACTGCAGATGCAGGCCTTGCCGCGGGCTTCATCGGGCAGGCGCGCCAGCAACTTTGGTGGAAAGGACGCACTGACACACCAGCAGGGACCCTGGGGCACGCCGGTGGTGCGCTCGACTTCCATGGCGCAGCGGTTGTCGCCCCCGCACAGCGGGCAGCGGTGGGTTTCGGATGGATTGGGTACTTCCATGCATCGCAGTGTAGAGGCTCATCCGGGGATCGGGCGCGTGATATGGTCGGCGGCCATGATCCGTGTCCTTGTTTTGCTGGTTCTGGGGCTGGCCACCCCGCTGGTCTCGGCGAACCCGCCTCACCGCGTGCCCGACACCCTGGCCCAGCGCCTGCAGGCCTGTACCGTCTGCCATGGTGCCCAAGGGCGCGCCACCCCGGGTGGCTACTTCCCGCGCATCGCGGGCAAGCCGGCCGACTACCTCTATCACCAGTTGCTGCACTTTCGTGACGGGCGCCGAAACAACGCCGGCATGAGCTACCTGCTCGACCACATGAGCGACACCTACCTGCGCGACATCGCGGCGCACTATGCCAACCTGGACCTGCCGTATCCGCCGCCGTTGCCACCGGCCGCATCCCCCGCGGTGTTGGCGCGCGGTGAGCAACTGGTGCGCCAGGGCGATCCGGTGCGGGGCCTGCCCGCTTGCAACGACTGTCACGGCGTGCGCATGACGGGTGTGGCACCGGCCGTGCCCGGCCTGCTGGGCCTGCCTCGTGATTACCTGATCGGCCAGCTGGGTGCCTGGCAGACCGGTCTGCGCAAGGCTTTCGATCCCGACTGCATGGCCCGCATCGCCCGGCAGATGGCGCCAGAAGATGTGTCGGCGGTGGCCAGCTGGCTGGCGGCCCAGCCGGTGCCCGTCCCTGCCCACCCCCAAGCGGCGCCGTCGGGGCCCATGCCCATGGACTGTGGCCTGACCCCGCCAGCCCGGAGTCGTCAGCCATGACCCGCCGTGCACGGATGGGAATCGCTGCCGGTGTGTTCCTGGCGGCGATTGTGTTGCTGCTTGGCCTGGTGGGACGCGAGTTGTCAGCCCCGGCGCTGCCACCCCTGGCTGGAACCCCCGAGTCGACCGACAACGACACCCTGGCCCGTGGCGCTGCGCTGGCCCGCGCCGGCAACTGCATGGCCTGCCACACCGCGCGTGGCGGCGAACCCTATGCAGGGGGGCACGCCATCCGGACTCCGTTCGGCACGCTGATGGCCGGCAATCTCACGCCCGAGCTTGAAACCGGTCTGGGCGGCTGGTCGTCAGAGGCCTTCCGGCGTGCCCTGCACCAGGGCATCTCGCGTGATGGCCGTCTGCTTTACCCGGTCTTCCCCTACGAGCACACGACCCGCCTGCAAGACGCGGATGTCGATGCCCTGTATGCCTACCTGCGCAGTTTGCCGCCGGTGCACCGTCCGAACGACGCCCACGCGCTGCGTTCTCCGTACAACACGCAGGTGGCGCTGGCGTTGTGGCGCCTTTTGAACTTTGAACCAGCCCGGCACCAGAGTGAGATCAACCGAAGCGCCGAATGGAACCGGGGTGCCTACTTGGTGCAGGGTGTGGCGCACTGTGCCGCCTGTCACAGCCCGCGCAATGCCTGGGGCGGCAGCGGCCAGGCCTTTTCGGGTGGGCTCATGCCCGACGGCCGCTGGTACGCACCTTCGCTGCTGGACCCGGCCGAGGCCGGCGTCCAGAACTGGCCGGTCGAGCAGGTGCTGGGCCTGTTGCGTGACGGCCACCTGGACCACGCCACCACCATGGGGCCCATGGCCGAGGTGGTCTTTCACGGCACCTCGCACCTGCCCGAGGCGGACCTGCTGGCCATGACCACCTACCTGCGCGAACTGCCGGTGCAGGCGGCCCGCGTGCCCGACTTCAAAGCCGCCGAGCCGGGCCTGTTGCGCCTGGGCGCCCAGGTTTACGAGCAACACTGTGTCGACTGCCATGGTCAGCAGGGGCAGGGGGCGGCCAAGGCCTACCTGCCGCTGGCCGGCAACCGCGCCTTGCTCATGGCCTCACCCGTCAACGCCATTCAGGCCATCTTCAGCGGGGGCTTCTCGCCGGCCACAGCAGGCAATCCGCAGCCCTACGGCATGCCGCCATTTCGCACCCTGCTGTCCGACACCGAAGTGGCGGCCGTCACCAGCTTCATTCGACAGTCCTGGGGCAACCGGGCGGGGCCGGTGTCCCCGCTGGACGTGCAGCGGGTGCGTTGACCCGCCCTGGGGGCCGACGCCGAGGTGACGCCGCAGGCCTTGCCACTCGCCTACGATGCATCCATGCCAATGCCACCAGACACCCCACCCCCCGAAGGCCGCATCCTCACCGAGGTGCGTGGCCATACCCTGCTGATCGGCATCGACCGCCCGGCCAAGCGCAACGGCTTCACGCCGGCCATGATGCGGGCCCTGGCCGAGACCTACACCCGGCTGGACGACGATCCGGCATTGCGCGTGGGCGTGCTGCACGCCATGGGGGATCATTTCACCGCCGGGCTGGACCTGCCGAGTTTCGCGCCACTGATGCAGCGCGGCGAATACGCCGTGCCCCATGGCCTGGTCGACCCGCTGAACCTGGGCGATGCCGGCTGGCGCCGCCGCACCAAACCCCTGGTGGTGGCGGTCAAGGGCATCAACTTCACCCTGGGCATCGAACTGATGCTGGCGGCCGACATCGTGGTCGCTGCGGACGACTGCCGCTTCTCGCAGCTGGAGGTGGCGCGCGGCATCATGGCCACGGGCGGCGCCACCCTGCGCATGGCCGAGCGCGCCGGCCTGGGCAATGCCCTGCTGCACCTGCTGACGGGTGACGAATTCGACAGCGCCGAGGCCCTGCGCCTGAATTTCGTGCAGCGCGTGGTGCCGGCGGGTCAGGAACTGGATGAAGCCATGCGCATCGCCGGCCAGATTGCGCAACAGGCACCGCTGGCCGTGATCGCCACCCGGCTGAACGCCCTCAAGGCGGTCGAACAGGGGCCGCTGGCCGCCATGGCCGACTTCGACGCCACCCAGCAGCGCCTGGCGCTCAGCGAAGACGCGGCCGAGGGCGTGGCGGCGTTTCGCGAGAAGCGCCCGCCCCTGTTCAAAGGCCGCTGAGCCGTCCGATCAGGGCCTCGCCCCAGTCCCAGGGCCCGGTCAGCGTGATCGTGACCGACACCCGGCCGTCCCCATCGGGCAGGGTCTGGATGTCCAAGTCCCACACCCCACCGTCGTCCAGCGCGCCACGCGGCCCGGGCGCATCGGTCTGCGCCGCCGCCTCGACCGCGCGCACCTCGTCCATCACGATCGGCAACACGTCAGCACGCACGCTGGCCATGGCCTCCCAGCTGCCCGTGCCTTCGCCATCATCGCAGGCATCGAAGATCAGGTACTGAAGCTGCATAGCGGCGATTGTCCTCTTGCGAAAAGCACAACGGCGCCCCAAGGCGCCGTGTCTCCGTTCAGCACGCCGCGGAACTGGCTTTGCCAGGCCGCAGGCCTTGCACCCTTGAGGGGGTGACGCACCGCAGGTGCGGCGCGGGGATGTCAGCCCTGTTTCACTTTCAGGCGCCACGCGTGCAGCAACGGCTCGGTGTAGCCGCTGGGCTGTTCCTTGCCCTTGAACACCAGGTCCAGCGCGGCCTGGTAGGCCTTGCTGGTCTTCACGTTGCCGGCCATGGGTTGGTAGAGCTTGTCGCCCGCATTTTGCTTGTCCACCTTGGCGGCCATCCGCTCGTAGGTCTCGCGCACCTGCTTTTCCGTGACAATGCCGTGGTGCAGCCAGTTGGCCACGTGCTGGCTGGAGATGCGCAGCGTGGCGCGGTCTTCCATCAGGCCCACGTCGTTGATGTCGGGCACCTTGGAGCAGCCCACGCCCTGGTCGACCCAGCGCACCACATAACCCAGGATGCCCTGGATGTTGTTGTCCAGCTCGGCCTGCTTCTCGGCCTCGGTCCAGTTCGGGTTGGCGCTCACCGGCACGGTCAGCAGACCGGTCAGCAGGTTGTCGCGCTCCTTGCTGGCGTCGGTCTTCTCCAGCTCCTTCTGCACGTCGGACACCAGCACCTGGTGGTAGTGCAGGGCGTGCAGCGTGGCGCCGGTGGGTGAGGGCACCCAGGCGGTGTTGGCGCCTGCCTTGGGGTGGGCGATCTTCTGCTCCAGCATGGCTTTCATCAGGTCGGGCATGGCCCACATGCCCTTGCCGATCTGCGCCTTGCCGCGCAGGCCGCAGCTCAGGCCCACCAGCACGTTGTTGCGCTCGTAACTCTGGATCCAGGCGCTGGTCTTCATGTCACCCTTGCGCACCATGGGGCCGGCCAGCATGGCGGTGTGCATCTCGTCGCCGGTGCGGTCCAGGAAGCCGGTGTTGATGAAGGCCACGCGGCTGGCAGCGGCTTCAATGCAGGCCTTGAGGTTGACCGAGGTGCGGCGCTCTTCGTCCATGATGCCCAGCTTGACCGTGCTGTCGGCCAGGCCCAGCACCTTCTCGACGCGGCTGAACAGCTCGCAGGCAAAGGCCACTTCGCGCGGGCCGTGCATCTTGGGCTTGACGATGTAGACCGAACCCTTGCGCGAGTTGCGGATCGCGTCCTTCTTCCCCTTCTTCAGGTCGTGGATGGCGATGGCGGTGGTGACCATCGCGTCCATGATGCCTTCGGGAATCTCCTTGCCCTCCGTGCCCCACAGGATGGCGGGGTTGGTCATCAGGTGGCCCACGTTGCGCACGAACATGAGCGATCGGCCGTGCAGGCGGACTTTCTTGCCGTTGGCGCCGGTGTACTCGCGGTCGGCATTCAGGCCGCGGGTCATGGTCTTGCCGCCCTTTTCGAACGATTCGGTCAGCGTGCCCTGCAGGATGCCCAGCCAGTTGCGGTAGGCCAGCACCTTGTCTTCGGCGTCCACGGCGGCCACGGAGTCTTCCAGGTCCAGGATGGTGGACAGCGCGGCTTCGACCACCAGGTCGCTCACGCCGGCCGGGTCGGTCTTGCCGATGGCGGTGGCGCGGTTGATCTGGATCTCCAGGTGCAGGCCGTTGTGCTTGAGCAGCACGGCAGTCGGTGCCTTGGCTTCGCCCTGGAAGCCGATGAACTGGCTCTTGTCGGCCAGTTTGCTGGTGCCGCCTTCGGCCAGACCCACCACCAGCTCACCGTCCTTGTTGACCTTGTAGCCGGTCGACTTGACGTGCGAACCCTTCTTCAGTGGGGCGCAGCGGTCCAGCACGTAACGGCAGTACTCGATGACCTTGGCGCCGCGCTTGGGGTTGTAGCCGCCCTTCTTGCCGACCTTCTCGCAACCCTTGTCCTCGCTGATGACGTCGGTGCCGTACAGCGCGTCGTACAGGCTGCCCCAGCGCGCGTTGGCCGCGTTCAGCGCGTAGCGGGCGTTCAGGATGGGCACCACCAGCTGCGGGCCGGCCTGGGTGGCCAGCTCGTCGTCCACGTTCTTGGTGGTGGCCTTGACCTTCCTGGGCTCGGGCACCAGGTAGCCGATGGTTTCCAGGAACTTGCGGTAGGCCACCATGTCGGTGATCGGGCCGGGGTTGGCGCTGTGCCACTTGTCCAGCTCGGCCTGCAGGCGATCGCGCTCGGCCAGCAAGGCGGCGTTCTTGGGCGCCAGGTCCGCCACGATGCTGTCGAAGCCTTTCCAGAAGGCCTCGGCGCTCACACCGGTGCCGGGCAGGACCTGCTCGTTGATGAACTGGTACAGGTCGGTGGAAACCTGCAGACCGTGGACTTGGGTGCGATCAGACATCGATTGACTCCTGGAAAAACAAGACAAGTGGCAATGAGGGGTGATCAGGTCAGGGCAGCCGTGGAACCGGCTTCGCCGGGCCACAGGTTGCGTCCCCCCTCCCAGCGCCGACAGGCGCGCGAGAGAGGGGGGAAGACGCGAAGCGGCGCAGGGGGGAGTTCATAGCATCTCGAGGACTTCGCGCAGGTTCGTTGCTGTGCGCGTGGGCTGGGTGCCCAGTTCCTCAAACGGCAGGTTCTGGCGGTTCACCCAGAGCGTGCGGTAGCCATACCAGGTGGCGGCCAGCGCGTCCCAGGCGTTGCTGCTGACGAACACGATTTGGCTGGCCTTCAGGCCGGTGGCCTTTTCGCCCAGCGCGTAGGCCTCGGGGTGGGTCTTGAAGCGCCGCACCGGGTCGGCGCTGATGACATGGTCCAGCAGGCCGTCCAGCCCCGCGCTGCGCACCGCGATGCCCAGCATCTGCGGGTCGCCGTTGCTCAGGATGCCGGTGGCCAGGCCGCGTGCCTTCAGCGCCTGCAGCACCTCGCGGTTTTCCGGAAAGGCCGACAGGTGACGGTACTGGTTCATCAGCTGCTGGGCGCGCGCCTCGTAGGCCGGCCAGTCTGTCCGCGCCTGCGGCTCGACCAGTTTGATGGCGTAGCGCAGCGATTGCTCGGTCAAGGCCCAGAAGGGCTGGTAGTGGGCACCGTGGTTGCTGGTGGTCACCAGCCGGGTGTATTCGATCTGCTTGTCGCGCCAGACCTGGGCCAGGCGGCTACCCTGGCCGGGGAAAAGCTGTTCCGCGAGCAGGCCCACGCTGTACACGTCGAACAGCGTGCCATAGGCGTCGAACAGGACCGCACGGGGTTTTTCCATCACTGCACTGTATTCGAAACAAAGCCAGTTATTTGTTCCATGTTTCTTCATTGATCTGTGACTTTTGCATGTGTAATCTGCGTTCAATCACCGCCATCGAGCGGCATGGCCACACGCTGCTTTGCCACAATGCGCCCATGAACCCTGCCGACACCCCCATGAACACGGCCATACCTGCTCAGCGCGATCCAGCGCAACTGCCCTATGCCGGCATCCGCGTGGTCGAGTTCACCCACATGGTCATGGGCCCGACCTGCGGCATGGTGCTGGCCGATCTGGGGGCCGAGGTGATCAAGGTCGAACCGCCCTCGGGCGACCGCACACGCCACCTGCTGGGCGCCGGTGCCGGCTTTTATCCGCTGTTCAACCGCAACAAAAAAAGCCTGGTGCTGGACCTGCATACGCCCGAAGGGCTGGAGGCCGTGCACCGGCTGATCGCCACCGCCGATGTGGTCAGCGAGAACTTCAAGCCCGGCACCATGCGCAAGCTCGGACTCGACTGGGAGGCCCTGCACCAGCGCCACCCGCGGCTGATCTACGTGAGCCACAAGGGATTCCTGCCCGGCCCCTACGAGCACCGCACCGCGCTCGACGAGGTGGTGCAGATGATGGGCGGCCTGGCCTACATGACCGGGCGGCCGGGCGACCCCTTGCGCGCCGGCAGCAGCGTCAACGACATCATGGGTGGCATGTTCGGCGCCATCGGCGTGATGGCGGCCCTGCGCGAGCGCGAGCGCACCGGTCTGGGCCAGGAGGTGCAGAGCGCGCTTTTCGAGAACAACGTCTTTCTGGTGGCGCAGCACATGATGCAGTACGCGGTGACCGGCCAGCCGGCCGCGCCCATGCCCGCGCGCATCTCGCCCTGGGGCATCTACGATGTGTTCCAGGTGCGAGGCACGGGCGACGAGGCCGCCCAGGTGTTTGTGGCGGTGGTTACCGACACCCAGTGGGCCCTGTTCTGCGAGGCCATGGGTTTTGCCGACTGGCGCGCCGATGGTCGCCTGGCCACCAACAACGACCGGGTGCGCGCCCGCGACTGGCTGCTGCCCGCCCTGCGCGAACGGCTGGCATCCTGGCGGGCCGGCGAACTCACCGCCCTGCTTGAACGGGTGGGACTGCCCTATGCGCCGATTGCCCGACCCCACGATCTGCTGGACGACCCGCACCTGCTGGCCACCGGCAGCCTGGCCGACATCACGCTGACCGACGGCGAGCGCGCCGGCCAGAGCGCGCGCACGGTGCTGTTCCCGCTCAGCCTGGACGGCCGGCGCCTGGGGGTGCGACAGAACCCGCCCCGCCTGGGTGAGCACAGTGCCACCCTGCTGGCCGAGCTCGGCTACGACGAGGCCACGGCGGCCGAGCTGTCCCGTCGCACCGGCGACTGATAGGCTGAGAGGCCATGGACAAGCTCAAGCAGATCGAGACCTTCGTGTCGGTGGCCACCCGGGGCAGCCTGACGGCCGCCGCCCGGGCCGAAGGGGTGGCGCCGGCCATCATTGGCCGCCGGCTCGATGCGCTGGAGGCGCGCCTGGGCGTCAAGCTGCTGGTGCGCACCACCCGGCGCATTTCGCTGACCCACGAGGGCAGCGCCTTTCTGGAGGACGGCCAGCGCCTGCTGGTCGACCTGGCCAATGCCGAGGCCAGCGTCAGCGCGGGCGGCGTCAAGGCCAGCGGCCACCTGCGCATCACCGCGCCGGCCGGCTTCGGTCGTCGCCATGTGGCGCCGCTGGTGCCGCGTTTTCGCGAGCTGCATCCGGAGGTCACCATTTCCCTCAACCTCAGCGACCGGGTGGTCGACGTCGCGGGGGAGGGCTATGACTGCGCCGTCCGGGTGGGTGACTTGCCCGACTCGTCCCTGGTGAGTGTGCGCCTGGCCGACAACCGACGCCTGTGTGTGGCCACCCCGGCCTATCTGCAGCGCCACGGCCGTCCGGCAGCGCCGGCCGATCTGGCGCGTTTCGACTGCCTGGTGCTCAGCAGCGACGCTTCGCAGACGCGCGGCTGGGCGTTCTCCATGCCGGTGGCCGAGGGCAGCAGCGAACGGGAAATCAGCTACCTTCGGCCCGGTGGCCCGCTCGACTGCAGCGACGGTCAGGTGTTGCACGAGTGGTGCCTGGGCGGCTGGGGCATCGCCTGGCGCAGCACCTGGGAGGTCGAGTCGGACATCGCTGCCGGTCGCCTGGAAACGGTTCTTGACGACTATGCGGCACCGCCCAACGGCATCTACGCCCTGTTTCCCCAGCGCCGCCACCTCGCCCTGCGGGTGCGCCTGTGGATCGACTACCTCAAGCACCATTACGGGCAGCCCGACTACTGGGCGGGGTCGAGGAACTGAGCGCAGGGCAGGTGCACTAAGATGCACGGCGGGAGCGGTCCAATGGCCGGACACCCCGACCCAATCGATCAATCAGGCGCCATGTATGGTGCCCAGCGGAGGTGAGCGCATGGCTCGAAGCATGAAGTGGTGCCTGGCGGCACTGGTGACGGTTTTTCTGGCAGCCTGTGGTGGGGGCGGTGGTGGCGACAACCCATCGAGTCCGGCCTCGCGCTGCGGGACGCTGGGTTTGACGCCCAAGATCTTCAACGGCACCGAGTGTGCCTACTCCCCCAGTTCGCCGGTGGTGCCCGTGCTCATTCAGAGTGCCTCAGGACAAATGGGGCTTTGTTCGGGCACGGTGCTCAGCCCGAACCGCATTCTGACTGCGGCCCACTGCATTTCTGCAGGCACGCGTCGCATCGGCATTCCAGTTCTGTTGTCCGATGGCAGTGTGGCCGACGTGCTGGCCAGCCGCTGGGTGCTGCACCCGGGGTTTCGTGTCCAGTCCGACGGCTTCTACAACGACGCGGCGGTGGTGACCTTGTCAGGCCCGTTGCCCAACCCGAACATGGCCTTGCTCATCAGCGAGCCTGCTGCTGTCGGTCAGTCGGTGTTCATTGCCGGCTGGGGCGAGCCGGTCTACGACATCGTGGCAGGGAATGCCACACTGTCCATCGTCAACAGCAACCACGTTGGTTATATCTACACCGGGCGTGACAGCAACACCTGCCGGGGTGACTCGGGCGGTCCGCTCTACCGCAGCATCGGTGGTCGCATGGGTTTGCTGGGCATCACCTCCACCGGAACCGCGCCCAATTGCGGCGAACGCGACCAGGCCTTGTTCACCAACATCCAGACGCCCGAGGTGCTCAACTTCATCCGGGCCCAGGCGCCCGAGGCCCAGGTGTTCTGATCCTGGGCGAATTCAGCGCCTGACCAGGGCCCGGTACAGCTCGGGCCGCCTGCAAGGCCATTGGCCCTGTCCGAGGCCGCCTTGCCGGTTGCCTGGGCGCAGCACGACGGTCAACAGGTCCTCCTCCCGGTCTGCCTGGGCCCGCACTGCCCCCTCGGGGTCGGCCACGGTGCTCAGGCCACCGTAGTCGAACACGGCGTCGTGTCCGCATGCATTGGCGTAAGCCACCCACAAGCGGTTCTCGCATGCACGTGCTGGCACCAGCAGGCGGGGCACGACGTCGAAGTCCCGCATGTTGGCCGTCGGCACCAGAACCAGATCGGCCCCCTGCAGCCCCAGCACCCGCACCGTCTCCGGAAACTCCACGTCGTAGCAGATCAGCAGACCCAGGCGCCAGCCGCGCCATTCACACACCCCTGAAAGCTCGGTCCCCGGGCTGAACTGGGCCCGGTCCACATCGCCGAACAGGTGCGTTTTGGCATAGCGGATCAGCCGTTGCCCCTGATCATCGATCAGCTGCACCGCATTGAACGGTTGCCGACCTTCAGGATGCCGCTCCGGATAACCGTACACGATTGCCAGCCGATGGCGACGGGCCACTTCCCCCACGGCCAGTGCCAGCGGGCCATCTGCCGGCTCGGACAGCGCCTGCACCGCCTCGGCACCGATGGCGTAACCGGTGAGCGACATCTCAGGGCAGACCAGCAGGTCTGCACCGAGTTTTCGCGCGCGCGCCGCAGCGTGGTCCAGCCGGGTCAGTGACCCGGCGATATCGGCGTCGTAGGCGCATTGCCAGAGGGCCAGACACAGTGCCTGTGGGATGCTCATCGCGTGAACCCGTTTCGGATGTTGGGTGCGGTCCAGTGTGCCAGCCAGGACATCAGTCCGGCAAGTCCACCGGGGCCAGTTCGTCGAAGCGGTTGCCTGGCCCTGGGTTGGCCGGGTGGCAACGGCCCCCGAACTGGTGGGCGATGCCCCAGACCGCGTTCAGCGCGGTCTGCACCGCCCCTTCCACCCAGGCCGGGGTGAACGAGACGTCGTCGCCGGCCAGGAACATGCCCCGCTCGGCGGCCGGCAGGTGCTCCTGCATGAAGTGGGTGTACATGCGGCGGTTGTACCGGTAGTGGCCAGGCAGGGCGCCCTTGAAGGCGCCCAGAAAATGCGGGTCGGCTTCCCACGAAATGGTGATCGGGTCGCCGACGATGTGGCTGGCGATATCGACCTTCGGGTAGATCTTGCGCAGGGCGTCCAGAGCCAGTTGCACGCGCCTTTCCGGCGGGTGTGGCAGCATCTTGAGCGCGTCGCTCATCCAGGCATACGACAGGCAGATCACCGCCGGCTTGTCCGGCCCGTTGTCGAACAGGTAGGTGCCGCGTGTCAGCCGGTCGGTCAGCGTCATGCTCAGGGTGTCGCGCCCGGTGGCCGGATCCGGGTCTTTCCAGAACGGCCGGTCGACCATCACGAAGGTCTTGCTCGACTGCATGTAGCGGGTGCGGTCCAGTGCCATCCACAGCGGCTGGGAGAACAGGCTTTCCTCGACCGCGATCTGCGTCGTCAACAACCAGCTCTGGCAGGTGGCCAGCACCGCCGCGTAGTGGCGCGTGTGTCCCCAGGCATCGGTGACGGCCAGTCGGCCGTCATCGGCCCTCGCAATGGCCTTGACGCCGGGGCGCGTGGCGCCGCCGTGCAATCGTGCCAGCGAGGTGCCGGCCGGCCAGTGCACCAGGTGTGACGGAGCATGCTGCCACAGGCCCAGCGGCACCTGCTGGGCCCCGCCGACGATCAGGTGCTGGTTCTCGTCACAGCCGGTCAGCACCACACGCAGGATTTCCAGCAGGGTGTTGGGAAAGTCCGAATCCCAGCCGCCGGTCCCGAAGCCCACCTGTCCGAACACCTCCCGGTGCCGGAAACTCAGCCGCGAGAAGGCGCGCGACTGGGCCACAAAATCGTAGAAGGTGCGGTCGTCCCACAGCGGCACCAGCGCATCCCACAAGGCTTTGAGGCGGGGCACGTCGCGCTCGCGCAGTGCCTGCTGCAGTTCGCCGAAGCCCAGTTCCTGCAGTGCTTCGTCCCAGGCCTGGGCTACCTCGCGGAACAGCGGCGGCAGGTCATCCAGGCGTCGGGCGTAGTGGGTCTGGCCTTCCAGATCGATCACCGTGCTGCCGGCGGCCTCCGTCAGCGGGTTGGGAAAGGGTTGAGTCTGCAGGCCCAGCAGGCCGACATAGTGGAAAAACGTTGTTGAAGAGGCCGGGAAGCGCATGCCGCCGAGCTCGGCGACAACACCCTGTCCACCTTCGAAGGCCTGTGAACGCAGGCGTCCCCCCATGCGCGACGCTTCGTAGATGACGGGCCTGAGGCCGATTTTCATCAACTCATAGGCGGCGGTCATGCCGGCCATACCCGCACCGATGACCGCCACCTCCTGTCCGTGGGCCTGGTCGGGCAAATGGGCCAGCCCGGCTGGGTGCCTGATCCAGTCGTCGTAGGCGAAGGGAAAGTCGGGGCCGAACACGGTGACGGGCGCCAGGGGAGTTGCAGACGTCATGGAAGTCTCCTTGATCAGAACAGGCCGGCCAGCAGCCACAGGGCCGTACCCCACATCATCAGCGCCACGGCGCCATCCAGGGCGCGCCAGACGTGCAGCGAATTCAGGCGGCGCCCCATCCAGAAGGCTGCGCCGCCCAGCAGGGCAAACCACACCAGCGAGCCGGTGGCCGCGCCGAGGCCGAAAGTCGTGCTGCCCTGTCCGTAGGCCAGCGAGGCGGTCCCGATCAGCACGGCGGTGTCCAGCCAGGCGTGCGGGTTCAGCCAGGAAAAGGCCAGGGCCGACATCACCGCCTGCCGGCGGCTGGCCGGCGCTGACCCGGCCGGTGCACGCTCGTTGCTGGCTCCCGGGCTGGCGACCGGTGACAGGAAACGTCGGAACGCTTTCCAGCCATACACCGAGAGGAACAGCACGCCAGCACCGATCATGGCGCCCATGAGCTTGTCGCTGAGGCCGCCCAGCTGGGCCAGGCCCAACACACCCAGCGAAATCAGCACGATATCGGCCAGGGCGCAGACCGCCACGGTCAGCCACAGGTGCTGGCGCTGCAGCCCCATGCGCAGCACATGGGCGTTCTGCGGGCCAATGGCCATGATCAGGGACATGCTCAGCACCATGCCGGCGGTGAAGGTGGGAAGTGCGAAGGCCATGGTTGTTCTCGGTTTGCGCGATGGATACGAACCTGGAGTGTCGTCTACCTGGTCATAAAATTGAACTGAGTTAAATTGAAGTTTGATCAGTCAAAAAATTCTCAAATGTTGGACGCACGACAACTCGATGCCCTGGTCGCCGTGGTGGAGCACGGCGGCTTTGGTCCTGCGGCCAAGTCGCTGTCGCTGACCTTGTCCGCGGTCTCCCTGCGCATCAAATCCTTGGAGGAGCAGCTGGGCCAGCGACTGCTGGTGCGGGGCAAGCGCGTGCGCGCCACCGCCGCCGGGCAGGCCCTGATGGCCCATGCCAAACAGGTTCGCCTGATGGAAGCCGACCTGCTCGAAGGCCTGATGGCAGGCGGGGCGCGGGCTGGCGCCGGATGGCAGAGCCTGAGCGTGGCCATCAACGCCGACTCGGTGGCCGGTTGGTTCCTTCCGGGCGTGGTCGACTTGCTCAAAACCCAGCGCCTGCTGCTGGAGATCCTGATCGATGACCAGGACCACACACACGACGCGCTGCGCAGCGGGGAAGTGGTCGGGTGTGTCACCACCCTGGCCGAACCGATGCGTGGATGTGTGGCAGAGCCCCTGGGCGTCATGCGCTACCGCTGTGTGGCCGCGCCAGCCGTCGTGATGCGGTGCACCACGGCCTCTGGCCAGATCTCGGTGCACCGCCTGCTGGCCCAGCCGGCCATCATCTTCAACCGCAAGGACGCCCTGCAGGACGCCTTCCTGCTACAGCACTTCGGATTGCAGCAGCCCCATTACCCGCGGCATTACGCGCCCGCTGTTGACGCCTTTGAGAAGGCCATTGAACTGGGTCTGGGCTGGGGCATGGTTCCCGAACAGCACCTGTCGACGGCCCGCTCGGCCTTGCAGGAGGTGCTGCCTGGTGCTGCCGTCGACGTGACGCTGTACTGGCAGCACTGGGCCAAGGAAGCCCCGTCGGCCCAAAGACTGACGGCCGCAGTGAAGGCCGCAGCACACAGGTGGTTGGTTGGCACGCGACCCGTCGTCAGTTAGGCCGTGCCGAACAGGGTGCGGCGTCGATCGGAACGGGTAGATCGTTTTCCGGTTCCACTTGATGGAGGATCGACCAGGAGCGCCACTGTACGAACGCGTTGGGCCATGGGCCTCAATGGTGCCCGCTTCGCCCAGCAAGACGGGCGGTGTTCGTGGACCCTGGAAACCACCTCAATCCTGTTTCTGAGGCTCGCTTCGACTTTGTTGCAGACCCTTCGTCAGAGCAGCAATCAGTTCGGCACTTAAGCGGTGGTGAAACTTTTCGGTGATCAATGACCTGCCGTTCTTGCTCAGGCTCCTGGACATCTCTTCGTCAGTAGCCGTGGCGCGAATGGCGGATGCCAATGCCGACTCGTCTCCAGGCGGAACCATGACGCCAAATCCGTTGGACAGTAGTTCAGGAACACCTCCCGCTTGTGTTGACACCACAGGAACCTCCATGGCCATGGCTTCCATGATGGCCACACCCAGTGGTTCTTCGATGCTCGCCAACACGAACAGATGGGCCTGCTCCAGCTCTTCCTTGACCACTTCTTCTGCGACCGAACCGAGCAGTCTCACCTTGTCCTGAAGTCCCAGGCTCAGAATCAGACGTTCAATCTCCCTGCGGTATCCCAGACCCCCCGTGTCGTCTTCGCCGGCGATGGTCAGGCAGGTGACGAGCCCCGACTCATTGAGCAAGGCTGTCGCTTTGAGGAGTATGTCGAAACCTTTGGCCGGGTTGAGTCTCGCACAGCAGAAAAGCTGTAATTCACCAGCCTTGTATGGCTCATACGGGCGGCGCCTCTGAAATTTGGAGACATCCACGCCCATAGGGGCAAGCGGCAGATCGTCTGGCAAATTCGGGTGCAGCTTTGCGAGCAGCTCCTTGCGGATCCATTCGGTGATGATGATTCCGAATGAGGCATTTCCCCACTTGTTCTGTTGGTTCCCCCCCCAGATGCCGATCGGATTGTGCAAAGTCATGCTGTAGGTGATTCCAAAAGCCTTGTTCGCAAAAAAGGCTATGTTTGCTGCATCAGCGCATGAGTGCACGTGCACATGCGAGACAGCTCGTCTTCTCAGGTCATACCCAAGCCAGATTCCCAGCAACATCAGGGCAAAAAGACGGACTTTGCTTTCACCCTTGTTCAAATACTTGAATGAACCGATCCAAGCGCTCAGGCATCTGATGCTGCGTGAGGGCGATGTCAGCAGCAATCTGGCGATGCACAGTGCTTGCCCAATGGAAATTGGGTGGAGATAAACGGTTCTTGATGCTGCCTCTGATCCCCAGGAGGTGGACTGCAGCCCCAGTGCTGGCCGTTTGGTCGAGTAGAGTTCAACCTCTGTTTCAAGTCCCTTGAGTGCACCGACCTCACGCCAAAAAAAATTGTGGGTTTGGCCAGGAAACTCTGGCACAAGATATCCTATGCGATTCAATTTGTACCCCGATCTTCGGCGTGACGGTTCGCGGCCATTATATCGATGGCAGTATCGACGGGGGCTCATTGAATCCCGGCGAGCTGTAGAGGTGTTTCCCGACGGCGCGGGTGCCTGCAGCTGCGGCTGACCAGGCTTGTCTGGACGACATGTGAAGCAATGCCGGATACCGACCTGTTCAGTTGCAGCTCGCTCTTCTAGAAACCTTGCGTGCCTGCAGACGAGATCATCGTTCGGTTTTGTGTCGGTCCGGCCTCAGACAGTCTTGCACATGCCGCGACATTGCTGCATGCCAAGAAAAAAGCGTCTGCCAACTTGACCGTTGGCAGACGCCTTGCTTCAAGAGCGTATCTGACGATGCTCAGAATCGGCTGGGAACAGGCCTGCTGTTGGCCGACTCGTTGAGCACGGGACCGCTGAAAGTGGTGTTGTCGCCCACATTTCTGTTGGGTGGCGCTGTGTTCGCTGGGATGTAGGCCCCCGAACCCATGCTTTTCCTGTTGTTTCGCCAGAACATGTATTGACCGTAGAGTTCGCCATTCTGGATGGTGATGGCCACGTTTCCGTTCGGGAAGAAGACATTGTCTTCCATGCCAATCAGTCTCGGGTAAACAAGATTGCTGCCGCTTGGATTTCCGCCACCTACGGAGGCGATTGCATTGGTCAAAAACGAACCTTCTGCGTAAATCTGGTTGTTCTGCAGGATCTGCTTCTCGGAGATATAGCCGTAATTCTGGCTGTTGCTGCTGGCGCTGAGCGGCCCGACCAGATCGTCTTCTCGCCACTGTACCGGTGTTCTTCCGGCAACCGCCAGCATGCCAATCACAGTACCATTTGCAGAGCCTCCATTGACCTGAGAGTACCAGAGGTTGTTTCGGAAGCTGAAGTTGGAACCGTAAACCCTCAGCATCAGGTAAGTGCCTGAACCGTTGGAGGTGTGAACGAATCGGGTGTTTCTGGCGTGCAGTCCGTTGAAGGTTCCGAACATGATAAACCCGTCATCACCCGCATTCCGCATTTCCGTGTCCTGCAGGAACAGACCTCTCGGGTAGCGGACGTTGGACTTCACGATTTCGCTGCCCTCGTGCCAGAGGAAGGCCTGTCCGCCGTCCGAGAAACGGCGAACCATGCCGCCAATGATGCCGACGTAGTCGTAGCCGCGTTGTCCAGAGAAGAAGTGCCCGACGTCGATATTGACCAGTCGGATGTGCGAAGCGCGGTACTCGCTCTGACGGGTGGCGTCGAACTTGCTGCGGCCGTCAGGGCTGAAGGTTGCGATCCGAGGATCGGCGCCCGTTCCCACCTTTTCGAACACGATGTTGTGGCGACCACCGGTCTCAAGGGTGCCAAACGAACGGTAGTCCCCATTGGCCTCGAGCGTGTAGCGGGTGCCGCTGACAAAGTTGGGCCAACGGCCGTCGCTTGCGCGAATCAGAACTGGTGGAGGAGGGTTGTTGACCACCACATTGAACTGAAGCGTTGCTTCGTTGCCCAATGTGTCCCGGGTTTTCAGGCGGACCGTGTATGACCCTGGTGTCCGGTACACATAGGAGAAGACCGGCGGACCCGTATCTTCATCCCTTGAAAAAGCCGACCCCTGGGGATATGGCCAGGTTCCACCCCTGTTTTCTCCGTAGTTCAGGCGGTAACCAGTCATCAGGAACGAGTAGGCCTCCGGATCCGGCATGGCTGTTTGTGCGCTGAAGGCTGCTGGAGCGCGTGTGGCAGACGCGTCAAACTTCACCAGGAATGGAGCAACGCCAGAGATGGTGGTTCTCCCTGAGTCAACAGGTATAGACTGCCGAACGCCTTGTGCGTCCACGTATTCAACCTGCATGGCCGGCGAAAGAACACTGCTGTCGGCGCCGGGGTTTGACGGTTCGGGCGCAGGAGCCGGAGCCGGTGCGGGTGCGGGTGCGGGCGCAGGAGCCGGTGCGGGAGCGGGAGCCGGTGCGGGTGCGGGCGCAGGAGCCGGTGCGGGAGCCGGTGCGGGCGCAGGAGCCGGTGCGGGTGCGGGTGCGGGTGCCGGTGCAGTCGCCACCTTGGAGCTCAGGTAGCAGGCCTTCCTGGACCCGACAACGGGATCACCAAAGGTGCTATTGGAGCAGTTCACCGGACCACTCACCGTTCTTACCGAGTAATTGGCATTGGCGCCGTAGGCCACCTTGCGTGCGCCTGAGAAATTGCAAGTCTGGTTTTCGTCGGCACAGGCGGCAGCGAAGAAAAGTTCGCCGTCGATGGCTTTGTAGTCTGACGCCGGAAGCGGTGCTCCTTGCTCACCGATCTTGATCAGCAAGTCTTCAGCGCGGGTGGTCTGATTCGAGGCACGCTGCGCGGCCAGCGCCGACGCGCGTTCGAGCGATCGCGCGCGGGCTTCGTGGGCACGGGCGCGTGCCCGATTCGCTGCCGAGGCGGCGGCTTCGGTGGCTGCTTCAGCACGCTGTGCCAGACGGGCGGCACGGTCTGCCAGGCGCTGGGCTCGCACCAGGGCATCCTGGTAGAGGCGCTCCAGGCGGGACACGCTTTGAGTACTGACCGCCAGAGCGTATGTGGAGTCCAGGCCAATTCCCCAACCCGGTGCCGCATGTGCGGCAGGCGCAAGGGTTGACATCATCAGGGCCGAGGAAATTCCCAGTGTCACGCGGTTCAGACGCTTGGGCATCTTGAGGTTCAGTCGGTTCATGGTCGTAAAGCTGTCTGGCAAACGTATCAAAAAGGCTGGCGTCACATGCAATCCCCTGCCAGAACATCAGGTTGTACAGCGCTTTGCGGCTGCACCGGCCTGATCATGCCAGCGGGTCGAGAGGCCAACATCCAACACCGCATCGCAAGGACTGTGCCTTCGGCGATGGCAGGTCGGGCGCCGTTGTAGGGGGTGGCCGGGCCGAGCGGGAAGTTCCCGCCTGTCCCTGGGGCCGGTCCGGAACACGGAATGGCAACTCAGGACTGCGTTGGACTCAATGTAGTCAGGGCCATGCACAGGCGTGTTAAACGCCGCTGAGTGGATTATCTCGACGGGCGAACGGATGGACCCGTAAGCGCTCGTAAAAACTCCGCCCGCCTGTCCTTGCAAATCGACCGGACACCCGATGGGCATAGGACTTTGGCTTGCGTGCGGTTTTCCTTGTCGCCGCGGCGCATGGCGCTGAAGGGAGCCCAGATCCCCTATTTGTGTGCTCGCGTTCACAGTTGCTAACAATTTTGCGCCTCGAGCGCCCCTCGCCTGGCGCCATGGGTGCTGCTGAAAATGCACTTTGCGCACACTTTTGCATCAAAAATGCATCAGCCTGGACCGTTTCGCACGCGATCATTGCGTTTGGGATGGCACCTTAGAATCCCCACCCATGCTCAGAATCAAACAGGAACTGCTGGCAGGCCTCGCCGCCACGCTCGACCGTATTTCGCCCGGTGCGAACGAGAAGGCGGCTTTCGAGTCACCCAAAGTGGCGGCGCACGGTGATCTGGCCGTCACGGCGGCCATGCAGCTGGCCAAACCGCTCAAGGCCAATCCGCGGCAGTTGGCCGAGCGGATCAAGGCCGATCTGCTGACCTTGCCGGCCTACCAGCGCTGGGTGTCCGATATCGAGATTGCCGGACCGGGCTTCATCAACATCCGCCTGCGTCCGGCGGCCAAACAGCAGGTGGTGCATGAGGTGCTGGCCGAAGGGGCTGAATTTGGTCGCCAGGCAGCCCACGGACGCCGCCTGATGGTCGAGTTCGTGTCCGCCAACCCCACGGGGCCGCTGCACGTGGGACACGGCCGGCAGGCCGCGCTGGGTGATGCCATCTGCAACCTGTACGAGACCCAGGGCTGGGATGTGTACCGCGAGTTCTACTACAACGACGCGGGTGTGCAGATCGGCACACTGGCCTCCAGCACACAGCTGCGCATCCAGGGCTTCAAACCTGGTGATGCCGAGTGGCCTGAAGCCGCCTACAACGGCGACTACATCCAGGATATTGCCAACGACTATCTGGCCAAGCGATCGGTGCATTCGGACGACCGCGAATTCACCGCCAGCGGCGACCCCCAGGCCCTGGACGACATCCGCCTGTTCGCCGTGGCCTACCTGCGTCACGAGCAGGACCTGGATCTGAAAGCCTTCTCTGTCAAGTTCGACAACTACTACCTGGAGTCCAGCCTCTACACCAGTGGCAAGGTGGACGCCACGGTACAGAAGCTGCGTGAGGCCGGCAAGACCTACGAGCAGGACGGCGCTCTGTGGCTCAGAACCACCGACTATGGTGACGACAAGGACCGCGTCATGCGCAAGGGTGACGGGTCCTACACCTACTTCGTGCCCGATGTGGCCTACCACATCACCAAGTGGGAACGGGGATTCGACAAGGTCATCAACATCCAGGGCACGGATCACCACGGCACCATCGCCCGCGTGCGGGCCGGTCTTCAGGCAGCCGGTGTGGGTATCCCTGAGGGTTACCCTGACTATGTGCTGCACACGATGGTTCGCGTGGTGCGCAATGGCGAAGAGGTGAAGATCAGCAAACGGGCGGGCAGCTATGTCACGCTGCGTGATCTGATCGAGTGGACCAGCAAGGATGCGGTGCGCTTCTTCCTGCTCTCGCGCAAGCCCGACACCGAGTACACCTTTGACGTCGACCTCGCGGTTCAGAAGAACAACGACAACCCGGTCTACTATGTGCAGTATGCCCATGCGCGCATCTGCTCGGTGCTGGCAGGTTGGGGGGGCGATGCGGCGCAGCTGGCCTCGGTGGATCTGTCGGCCCTGGATACGCCAGCTGCCCAGTCGCTGATGCTGCAGCTGGCCCGATACCCTGAGGTCCTCACCGCTGCGGCATCGGGATTCGCCCCGCACGACATCACCTTCTACCTGCGCGAGCTGGCCGCGACTTACCACAGCTACTACGACGCCGAACGGATTCTGGTCGACGAAGAGCCGGTCAGGCTGGCCCGTCTGGCCCTGGTCGCCGCAACGGCGCAAGTCCTGCACAATGGACTGGCCGTGCTGGGTGTGAGTGCCCCGGCGAAAATGTGAAGACCCTACCGACATGAAGAAATCACACAAACGGCCTTCGCGCGGACGCGGCGGCACCCTGATGGGCTTCGTCATCGGCGTGTTGGTGGGCCTGGCGGCTGCCCTGGCTGTGGCTGTTTACGTGACCAAGGTACCTGTGCCTTTTGTCGACCGGGGGGTGTCCCGCAATCCGGGTCAGGACCTGCTCGAGGCCGAGCGCAACCGGGACTGGAACCCCAACGCCTCGCTGGGAGGCGGGCCGGTGGCGCCGATGCAGCCGCCAGCGTCGCGGCAGGAGGGGGACATTGTGGTGCAGCCTGGTGCGGACGGATCGTCGCCGGGAAGCTCTGCCGACCCGCTGGGTGACCTGGTCCGTTCGCGTCTGGGCGCGGCCGTCGAGGAGCAGCCCGTGGTGACCGTGGATCCGGGGGGGGACGGTTTTGTTTACTATGTGCAGGCCGGTGCGTTCCGCAACCCTGACGATGCCCATGCCCAGCGTGCCCGTCTGGCCATGCTGGGCATCGAGGGGGTGGTCAGCGAGCGTCTTCAGTCGGGCCAGATCTTCTACCGGGTTCGGGTGGGCCCGTTTGGTCAACGGGCGACGGCCGACCTGACCAAAGAGCAACTGGCCACCAATGGCATCGACGCCGCGTTGGTGCGTGTCCAGCCTTGACGGCTGTGTCGGGGAACTTTTCCCGCGACCGGATCCCTCCAAGGCCTTGAATCAAGGAGTTCTTCACATGCAGCGACGTCATTTTTCCATGGGACTGCTCGCTTCGGCGGGGGCGAGCCTGCTGGCCAGTCCGGCCTTTGCGCAGGGGCAGCCGGCGTTGCGAGAGGGGCGCGACTTTGTTCGTCTGTCCAGGCCGGCCCCGGTCGACGCACCGGCCGGTCAGATCGAGGTGCTGGAGTTCTTTGCCTACAGTTGCATCCATTGCTACAACTTCGAGCCTCTGTTCGAAGATTGGAAGAAGGGCATACGCTCCGATGTGGTGGCGCGCCGCGTGCCGGTGGCTTTCAGCGAAGCCTTTGTGCCCATGCAACGTCTCTACTACGCCCTGGAGGGCATGGGGCAACTCGACGCCCTGCACAGAAAGGTGTTCCAGGCCATCCATGAAGACAAACAGCGCCTGACCACACCGGATGCGATTGTGTCCTGGGTAGGCAAGCAGGGTATCGACACCCAGAAGTTCACCGAGTTCTTCAACTCCTTTGCGGTGGCGGGCAGAATCCGGCGTGCCGTGCAGTTGCAGGATGCCTACCAGGTGGAAGGGACGCCCGCTCTGGGTATCGCCGGGCGCTTCTACGTGTCCGGCCAGGGTCCCCGCACGCTGGTGGTGGCCAACGCACTGATCGATGAGGTCCGCCGCGGCTGATCGGCCTTCGCACCTGGATGATGAGCTGAGTGCCAACCGGTGTGCCCGCCTAGGAGCCTGCGGGCACTTTGGAGTGCCCTTGCAGGTGCCCCCAAAGGCTGTTCGTGGCTGAGATGTCGGAGTTGGCCGGGCTGGTGAAGAACGAAATTTGGCGGAACGGGGCGCAAGCCTTGAGAGCCCCGCTACAATGAACTTCATGCAAGTTTCGTGCCCTCGAATCACCATGCCTGTTCCTCGCAAACACCGACTGTCCGCATCGGTCCTCGCTGTGGTCCTGACCCTGCCCTTGCTGGCGGGTTTCGCGCACGCGGAACTGGCCGACAAGAACGCACCCATGAACATCGAGGCGGATGCACTTCGCCATGACGATGCCAGCCGCACCAGCACCTTCACGGGCAACGTGGTGATCACCAAGGGCAGCATCGTGATGCGTGGCAACCGGGTGGTGGTCAAGCAGGACGAGCAGGGCAACCAGTTCGGCACCATCAGCGGCGATGACAAGGCCCAGGGCTTTTTCCGTCAGAAGCGGGAGGGGCTGGAGGAATGGATCGAAGGCCATGGCGATCGCATCGAGTACGACAGCCAGAAGGAAACCGTTCGCTTTCTGGGCAATGCGGCACTGAGGCGTTTTCGGGGCACCCAGCTCAATGACGAGTCGCTGGGCAGCGTCATCACCTACAACAGCGCCACCGAGGTGTTCACCGTACAAGGCGGCGGGTCGGGGCGCAATGCCGAGAACCCCTCAGGGCGGGTTCGCGCCATGCTCACGCCCATTCCCAAGGACGAAGCCGCCGGCTCCGCACCGCCGGCCGAACCGGCGACCTTGCGGTCAAGCCCCCAGATTGACGAGAAACGCCCGTGACAGCAGACGTGGCCAGCAGGCCACCGGCCGAACCGGCGCACAGCCGGCTGGAAGCCAGTGGCCTGAAGAAATCCTATGGTGGCCGTCGTGTGGTCAAGGATGTCTCATTGTCGGTCGACAAAGGTGAGGTGGTGGGTCTGCTTGGACCCAATGGGGCCGGCAAGACGACCTCCTTTTACATGATTGTCGGCCTGTTGCGATCTGATGCGGGCCGCATACTGCTTGATGGGCAGGCCATCGAGCGTCTGCCCATCCACCGTCGAGCCCGCATGGGTCTGGGCTACCTGCCGCAGGAAGCCTCGATTTTTCGGAAGTTGAATGTGGCGGACAACGTGCGTGCTGTCCTTGAGCTGCAGGTCGATGCCCAGGGACGCCCATTACCTGCGGCCGAAGTGGAGCGGCGCCTGGACAACCTGCTGCGCGACCTGCATGTCGAGCACTTGCGTGATTCGCCGGCGCCTGCCTTGTCGGGTGGTGAGCGGCGGCGAGTCGAAATCGCGCGTGCACTGGCCACCGACCCGCGCTTCATTCTGCTGGATGAGCCCTTCGCTGGCATTGACCCGATCGCCGTGATCGAGATCCAGCGCATCATCGGTTTCCTGAAGGCGCGCGGCATCGGCGTGCTCATCACCGACCACAACGTGCGCGAAACCCTGGGTATCTGCGATCGCGCCTACATCATCAGCGACGGCCATGTGCTGGCCAGTGGAACCCCGGCGGAAATTGTCGAGAACGCCGATGTGCGCCGGGTCTACCTCGGTGAGCACTTCAGGATGTGATGGTCAAGGTGTTCACCTTCAACGCCCGAGCGGGCCGGGGATCCTCTGGTCCGTTGAGTGGCTGTATTGAGGCTGCGCCATGAAGCAGGGACTCTCGCTTCGGGTTTCGCAGCACCTGGCGCTGACGCCGCAACTGCAGCAGTCCATCCGCCTGCTGCAGCTGTCCACGCTTGAAATGGCGCAGGAAGTCGAGCAGATGCTCGACGAAAACCCCTTCCTCGAACGTTCGGACGAAACCGCCGAACGCGAAGCCTTCGGGCTGGAGCAGACCGATGCACCGGTGAGCGCTGGTGAGCAGATCGCGGAGGTGGGGCAAACGGAATTTCAGGCTGCGCCAACAGCGGGCGACAGTCCCTCGGCATCTGACAACGATGGCGCGGACAACATTGAGCGCAGTGCTGACGGCGACGCTCCGCTGGAGGAGAGCTGGGAGGGCGACGGCTCGGTCGAAATGGCACCCGATGACAGCGAATGGGGTGGCGACGCTCCGCCGCGCGGTGCGACCGGTGATGACGAAGAAACCGCCAGCGCAGCCGATCTGGCCAGCGAGCACGTGGGCCTGCATGCCTACCTGCACGAACAGGCGCGCTGCCTGCGCCTGTCCGACGAGGACCGCGCGGCATTGGGTTTCCTGATCGAATCGCTCAACGACGACGGCTACCTGGAAGACAGCCTGCACGACCTGGCCCTGGCCTGGCTGCGCTTGGAAAACCTGATCGAAGCCGCCGCCGCCGACCCTGAACTGCTGGAGGCTCTGGAGCAGCGTCTGAGCACCGCCTTGCACTGGTTGCAGCACCTGGAGCCAGCCGGAGTGGGTGCCCGTGATCTGGGCGAGTGTCTGCGCCTGCAGATACTGGAGATGCGCAACACGCCGCAGGCCCAGGCGGCGCTGCTGGTCTGCCAGCAACCGCTTGAACTGCTGGCCAAGCGGGACGTCAAGCGACTGGGCGCCCTGTGCGGGCTGGAGACCGAGCGGCTGCGCGAAGCCCTGGACCTGATTGCGCGGCTGGAGCCCAAGCCCGGGCGGCGTTTTGCCGACCTCGAGCGCAATGTGGTGGTTCCCGACGTCATCGTCACCCGCGCCGGTCGCGGCTTCAAGGTGCAGCTCAACCCCGAGGTCATGCCGCGCCTGCGGGTGCACGACGTCTACGCCAGCGCGGTGCGTCAAGGGCGTGGCGGGCGTGAGGGCGAGGCCGGGCACGCGGCCATGCAGCAGCGCCTGCAGGAGGCCCGATGGTTCATCAAGAACATCCAGCAGCGTTTTGACACCATCCTGCGCGTCTCCAGTGCCATCGTCGAGCGCCAGCGCAACTTCTTCATGCACGGGGAGCTGGCCATGCGGCCGTTGGTGCTGCGCGAGATTGCCGACGAGCTGGGGCTGCACGAATCGACCATCAGCCGCGTGACCACGGCCAAGTACATGGCCACGCCTTTTGGCACCTACGAGCTCAAGTACTTCTTTGGCTCGGCGCTGGGTACCGAGACCGGAGGCAACGCATCCAGCACGGCGGTGCGGGCCCTGCTTCGCCAGTTCATTGCCTCCGAAGAGCAGTCGCGACCCCTGTCCGACAACCAGCTGTCCGACCTGCTGAAAGAGCAGGGCATCGAGTGCGCTCGTCGCACGGTGGCCAAATACCGCGAGGCCATGCGCATTGCGCCGGCCAACCTGCGCAAGCGCTGAACGCCAGCCCTCCCTCATGAACGACCTCAAGGTCTACCTTCCCTGCGGCGCCGGCGTCGAAGATTTTCTCGCCGCCGAGATCGCGGCCATCACCAACCGGGAACCGGCTTTCAAGGCGCGCGCCGGTGTCGGTGTGTTGCTGGGCTGGCGCGACGTGCTGCGGCTGAACCTGCATTCGCGGCTGGCCCAGCGCGTGATGATCCAGCTCTGGCACGGCGACTACCGCAACGAGCAGGACCTGTACCGGGCCGCTTCCGATGTGGCCTGGGAGATCTGGTTCACCCCGGCACAGACCATCAAGGTCGAGGTGACCGCCCAGCACAGTCCGCTGACCAGCCTGAACTTTGCCGCGCTGCGCATCAAGGACGCCATCTGCGACCGCTTCCGCGAGCGTCGGGGTGAGCGCCCGAGTGTGGACACCCACTGGCCGCAGGTGCGGATCCACGCCCACCTGACCACCGACGCCCTCACCCTCTACCTCGACACCTCGGGCGAACCGCTGTTCAAGCGCGGCTGGCGGGAGGACACGGGTGACGCCCCGCTGAAGGAAACCCTGGCCGCCGCGATGATCGCGGCCAGCGGATGGAACGGCGCCCAGGCCGATTCGCTGGACGAGGTGTTGCCGCTGTATGACCCCTGCTGCGGCAGCGGCACGCTGGTCATCGAAGCCGCCCAGATCGCCCTGCGCATGCCGGCCGGCCTGCTGCGCCGTTTTGCCTTCGAGAAGCTGCTGCCCTTCCAGCCGCACGTGTGGCAGTCGGTGCGCGACGAGGCGCAGCGCGCGCAGCGTGAATGGCCAACCGGCCACCCGCCCATCGTCTTCGGCAGCGACGTGTCTTTCCGAATGGTCGACTTCGCCCGCCGCAATGCCGAACGGGCAGGTGTGGCACATGCCATCGAACTGCGCGGGGGCGATGCCCTGCAGCGCCCGCCGCCGGTGGGCAGGCCGGGCATGCTGCTGCTCAACCCGCCCTACGGCGAGCGTATCGCGGCGGCTGGCGTGGCCGGGCAGCGAGCCGAGCAGCGCGCTGCCACCCGGGCCCAGGGCGGGCGCGAAAGTGCACAGATGCGTGACGGTGGGGACGATGCCGACTTCTTCCGGCAACTGGCCGCCCACTGGAAAAGCCACTTCGCTGGCTGGATGGCCTGGCTGCTGACACCGGACCTGAAACTGCCCGGCAAGATGCGCTTCAAGGAGTCGCGGCGCGTCCCGCTGTGGAACGGACCCATCGAATGCCGTTTGTTCCGCTTCGATGTGCAGGCGCGCAGGGCTTCGCCCGGGGCGCCCGGAGAAACGGATCGTGAGCCAGGTTGAACAGGCCCTGGTGCTCGACACCAATGTGGTGCTGGACCTGCTCCTGTTCGACGATCCGCAGACCGCGGGTCTGCAGGAGGCACTGCAGCAAGGCCGTCTGAACTGGTGTGCCACACCGGCCATGCGCGAGGAGCTTGCGCGGGTGCTGGCCTACCCCCAGATCGCCGTCCGGCTGCAGCAGCGCGGGCACGCTGCCGATGCCTTGCTGAAGACCTTCGACCGGCAGGTCACGACCGTGCCGGTGGCGCCCAGGTCCTGCTACGTCTGCAAGGACCCCGATGACCAGAAGTTCGTCGATCTGGCGGTCGAGCATCGGGCCTGCCTGCTCAGCAAGGACAGCCAGGTGTTGCGCATGGCCCGGCGTCTGGCTCGCCTGGGGGTGAAGGTGGCCCGAACCTGGGGTGAGGTTCATGAACTTGACAGGCTCGTGTCGACCGCCCACTGAACCGGCCCCCGGTCACGGGTGCCCCGTGTCGACGGGGCGGATAGGGCTGTGGCTGTGGATTTGGGTGGCTGTGCTGGTGCCAATGGCCGTGAAGGCGGCCCCGGCACTGGAGTGCCGGCTCGACAGCGAGCCGCTCGCGGGCGATACCCCACGTGCCATGGCTGGCAGAAGCGGCGAGCGGGTGTGTGTGGACAGCGAAGGCGTGCTTCGTCAGCGTGGTATCTGGCGCGAAGGTCAGCCGATCGGACCTCAGCGGCAATATGACGAACAGGGACGGCTGCGCCAGCTGGTGTATGCCACCAGCGGCCGGCAAGCGGTGCTGATCGAGTATCACGAGGATGGCAGTCTGCGCGCGCTGCGTTGCGCGCCCGCCAGCCTGCTGCCGGAAGATCGTCAGCTCTGTGGCCATCAGAATGCGGTGTCCGAGTCCCGCCTGTACCGATCGCCGGGGCAGCTGCTGTCGGTGGTCCGTTACCGAGCGGGGCAGTTGATTCACCAGTCCGTGCTGGACGAACAGGGCCGCGTGGTCCGGAGCGAAACCTTGGCGGACGGACGGCGCGTCAAGCGGGTCCACTACCCGTCTGGCCAGCTGCGCTCCGAGACGGATTTGCTGGAGCGTGACCCTGGTGGCGCGCAGGGGCGTGAAGGCGTGGCCCGGGAGTGGAGTGAAGACGGACAGCTGACCCAGGAACTGACCTGGGTCGATGGCGAGGAGCGTCGGCTGGAGCAGTGGCATCCCGGTGGGCAGCGCAAGCTGCTGCAGCAGATGGCGCGCGAAGGCCGCCACCGCTGGCGGGTCAGTGAAAGCTTCCGTCCGGACGGCTCGAAGTCCGCGGTGGTCACCGAGCGCAACGGACGCCTGTGGGGCTGGCAGCGCATCTTTGACGAACAGGGGCGCCTGGTCCGTGAGGACGAGTACGGCGACCGGGGAGACTTGCTGCGCACGCGTCGCTACAGCCCCGACGGGCAGGTGCAGCAGGACGAGCGCATCCGGGAAGACGCTGGCACCACCTGAGGGCGGAGGCCGCCCAGGGCGGATCCTCAGGTGACCGGGCCAGGAGAAAACCGGTCGGCCTGCGCCATGGGCCAATAGGTCGAGAACACCGCCGGCAGGTGGTCCACGCGCTCGCCCAGCAAGGCACCGTGTGCCAGGGCGGGCAGCAGGTTGGCCAGCAGGCGCACCTCGTTTTCGTTGACCCGGCGCACGATGTGATGGGCACCGATTTCGCCGGGGTGCTGCAGTCCCGCTGCCTGCACCAGTTCCTGCAGGGCCTGGAGGGTCTGTTGGTGAAAGTGGTAGACCCGTGTGGCCTTGTCGGGCACCACCAGGGCCTGCTGCCGCAAGGGGTCCTGCGTGGTCACGCCGGTGGGGCACTGGCCGGTGTGGCAGCTTTGTGCCTGGATGCAGCCCAGGGCAAACATGAAGCCGCGGGCGCTGTTGCACCAGTCGGCGCCCAGGGCCATGGCCCGGGCAATGTCGAAGGCACTGATGATCTTGCCCGAGGCGCCCAGCCGGATGCGGTCGCGCAGGCCGACACCCACCAGCGTGTTGTGCACCAGGCGCAGACCCTCTTGCAAGGGGGCACCCACGTGGTCGGCGAACTCCAGCGGTGCCGCTCCGGTGCCGCCCTCAGCGCCGTCGACAACGATGAAATCGGGCGTGATGCCCGTGGCCCGCATGGCCTTGACGATGGCAAACCATTCCCAGGGATGGCCGATGCACAGCTTGAACCCGGTCGGTTTGCCACCGGAGAGCTCCCGCAGCCGGGCCACGAACTCAAGCAGTCCGGTGGGTGTGTCGAAGGCGCTGTGGGCCGCTGGCGATATGCAGTCCGTGCCCATGGGAACACCGCGGGCGGTCGCGATCTCGGCCGTCACCTTCGGGCCGGGCAGCACACCGCCGTGGCCCGGCTTGGCGCCCTGGCTCAGCTTGATCTCGATCATCCGGACCTGGGATGAACTGGCCTGGTCGCGAAAGCGCTCTTCGCTGAAGCGCCCCGCTTCGTCGCGACAGCCAAAGTAGCCGGAGCCGATTTCCCAGATCAGGTCGCCGCCGTGCTGGCGGTGGTGCACCGAAATCGATCCCTCGCCGGTGTCGTGCGCGAAACGTCCGCGTTGCGCGCCTGCGTTCAGAGCCTGGATGGCGTTGGCCGAGAGCGAACCGAAACTCATGGCCGAGATGTTGAAGATGCTGGCCGCGTAGGGCTGGGTGCAGTCCGGCCCTCCGATGGTCACCCTGAAATCGTGTGACGCTGTTTGGGTGGGCGCCAGCGAATGGTTGATCCACTCGTGGCCCTCGTTCCGCAGGTCCAGCTGGGTGCCGAACGGGCGTTTGTCTGTCTCGTTCTTGGCGCGCGCATACGCCAGGCTGCGCTGGCTGCGCGAGAAGGGTGTGGCCTCGGTGTCGCTTTCCAGAAAATACTGGCGCAGCTCGGGCCGGATCTTTTCCAGCATGAACCGGAAATGCCCGATCAGCGGGTAGTTGCGCAGCACCGAACTCCGGGTTTGGGTCAGGTCCCGCCAGCCCAGGACCGACAGCGCTGCCGTGAGCAGGAACAGTCCGCCGCCCTGGCCCGAGATCACCCAGGCCAACAGGCTGAGCAGGGCGGTGAAGACACACAGGGCCAGCGCGGTGTAGCGCACCGGGTACAGCGCGTTGAGGCGGTCGAGCATCGGCTTCCTTTGTCGGGCGCCCCCGCGCACGCTGGGGCGCTCGCATGATAAGCCGACCTGGTCAACGACCGGAGAAGAATAGCCCTGGCCTCCGGGCCGGCTCAGGGTTCAGCCGGCACTTTTCTGTATTGCGCGCAGGATTTCCAGCACCCGGGCCCGGCTGCGCTCGAAGTCGGTGTTCAGCAGGGTGCTGGCCGCGTCCATGCGGCCGATGCGGGCCAGACCCAGGGCCTGGTTGGCCAGTTCGTGAAAGCGCTGATGCTCTCGCAGCAACTCACCGAACAGCGGATGTTGGCCGGGGGGGCGCTGACGTGCCTGTGTCAGCCACAGACCCAGCCCGCTGGCCCGTTCTCCGGGCAAATCCTGCTTGGGCGGAGGCAGCGACTTGTCGGCCCCCAGGTGCTCGTTGAACAGCACACACCATTCGAGGTGCGTGATGATGGCCTGCTTGAGATCCAGCCTGTCCAGGCCGGGGATGTGTACCGGATCGGCGCACAGCCGCGCCGGAGCCGGGTTGGCTGCAACGGTCTGGGGCGCGGTTCGTGCTGTCGACGGCAGGTCGCCATGGCCGCTGGAAGAGGCCTCGGACGGCCGGCGCCGGTACAGGTGTTGCAGGAGTTGGGGAATGTTCATCGGAACCTGGGTTCACACGTCCCCTTGTGGGACCATGGGCCGTCCTCCACTGACTCAGCTGACAGCTTAATGCGCTTGTTCGATTCTTGTCAGTCGAAATGTATCAAAAAGAGGAAGGTGTGTCAGTGTGTCGCTAGCCTGCGCATTACATTTTGACGACGGACGGTGCTGTTGAGAGTTTTTCGGCCCGCACCCGACCGGAAAAATCACACGGAAGTGACGCGTGTCAGCAACCCTTGCAGGGCGTGCATGACAGTGGCGTGGCGGACAGCGGCGCGGTTTCCTTCGAACAGCCGCCGCTCGCTGTGGCTGCCGGCCGGTGTGGCCCACGCAAACCAGACCGTGCCCACCGGTTTGTCCGGGCTGCCACCCTGGGGACCGGCCACACCGGTGACAGCCACCGCCCAGTCCACGCCACTGCGCTCCCGCGCGCCCTCGGCCATGGCCCGCGCCACCGCCTCGCTGACCGCACCATGTGTTGCAATCAAGTCGGGTGACACGCCCAGCAACTCGGTTTTGGCCCGGTTGGAATAGCTCACCAGGCCCCGTTCGAACCAGTCGCTGGAGCCGCTGAGATCGGTGCAGGCGCCCGCGATCAGGCCACCAGTGCAGCTCTCTGCCGTCGCCATCATCTGGCCACGTGACTTGAGCTCAGCAGCCAGGCGTTCAACCAGATCGGGGATGGAGGGCATGTTCAGCCAATCCTTTGAAGTTCAAGCAGCCAACACCATACCGCTCGGAAGCAGGCGCGTCCGACGTCATGGTGGGGGTGTCAGTAGCGCCAGAGTGCAATCACCAGCAAGGTGCAAAGTGCTGCGGCGAAATCGTCCAGCATGATGCCGAACCCCCCCTTGAGACCAAAGCCCTTGAAGGTCCGGTCGGCCCAGGCCATGGGGCCCACCTTGACCGCATCGAACAGCCGGAACAGGCCGAAGGCGGCCAGCTGTCCCCAGAAACCGGTCGGCATGACCAGCCACAGCACCAGCCAGAATGCCACGATCTCGTCGATCACGATGTGACCGGAGTCGGCCACCTGCATGGCCCGGGCCGTGTGGGTGCAAGCCCACCAGCCGATCAGTGTGGCGGCAGCAATCAGCCAGCCCCAGGCGGTGTCGTCCAGAAAGGGGTCGAGCACCACAAAGCTGGCCCAGGCCCAGAGCGTGCCCGCGGTGCCCGGGGCCAGACGGGACAGGCCGGAGCCAGCGCCCAGGGCAATGAAGTGGGCAAGGTGGGCGGTCAGGAAGGACCAGCCCGGTCGTGTGACAGGTGGTGCAGCGCTGGTCGTATCGGACATGGACCGATTATCGGTGGCTGGTGCTCAGCCGAAATGGTCGTAGCCGCCAAAGCGGCCTTGCAGGGTCTGGCCGTGCGCGTCCACGATCACCAGGCCGGGCACGGACGTGATCTCGCCGATGCGTGTGACCGGCGTACCGGTGATTCGGGCCGCCTGTTCGACCCGTTCACGGTGCACGGTGGCAGCGGTGAACAGCAGTTCGTAGTCGTCGCCGCCGGCCAGCAGGCATTGCCAGCGCCGATCGGGGGGCAGCCTGGCCAGTGCCGGAGCCACTGGCATCTGCCCGGTATCCAGGCGTGCCCCGCGCCCGCTGCGGCCCAGGATGTGCCCGAGGTCACCGACAAGGCCGTCGCTGAGGTCGATGGCCGCATGGGCCAGGCCGGCCAGTGCGCGACCGAGCGCCAGCCGGGGCTGGGGCGCCTCCAGACGCTGGCGCAGCGTGGGCAGCTGATCGCAGGCCGCCTGCCGGGCCCACTCGTGACCCAGCAGAGCTTCCAGGGCCAGCCGCGCCTCACCGGTGCGTCCACTGATCCAGATGTCGTCGCCCGGCTGCGCCGCGTCCCGCCGCAAGGCCTGTCCATGGGCGACCTCACCAAAGACGGTGATGCAGATGTTCAAGGGACCGCGCGTGGTGTCGCCGCCCACCAGCGGGCAGCCGTGTTCGTTCGCCAGGGCGCGCAGACCCTGGGAGAACCCGGCCAACCAGGCATCGTCGATTTCGGGCAGGGACAGTGCGAGGGTGAAGCCCAGCGGGCGGGCCCCCATGGCCGCCAGATCGCTCAGGTTGACGGCGAGCGCCTTGTGACCCAGCCGTGCCGGATCGGTGCCGGGCAGAAAGTGTCGGCCTTCAACCAGCATGTCGCTGGAGATGGCCAGCTGTTGGCCGGGCTGGGTGCGCAGCAGCGCGCAGTCGTCGCCAATGCCCAGCAACACCGCGTCCTGCCCGTTCGTTGCGGGGCGTCGGAAGTGGCGCTCGATCAGGTCAAACTCACCGCTCAACGGGCAGGTCCTTCCAGAAGTGGTGGTGAAGCGAATGGCGCAGGCATCATGTTCTGGCGCCGCCGTCCTGGCCGTCGGGGTCCAGCGGGCCTGCCTGTGTCCACGATTCCTGCCCCATGTCCCGTGCCCGGGCGGCGCGTTCCAGGTAGGCCTCCGCCCAGCGTCGGCTGTCTTCGTCCAGCACGTCGCGTTGGCCGTGGTGTTGCCAGGCCGCCTCGATGTCGCTCACATCCTCAGGTTCGATTGCGACCTCGGTGCGGGGTGGCAGGAAAAAGCCCAAGGGATGGCTGCGCAGGCGGCGTCGCAGGGCCATGTGAATCAGGCCGCGGTTGACTTCGCCAATCCCCTGGGCCTTGAGGGCCAGCCGGAACGCCAGGTAGAAGCTCACCAGCAGATTGAGGGGGCCGATGACCAGCACACCCGCCACCGCCCACCAGAAGTCCGGCCGAACCAGCACGTCCGGACCGATGGCGGCCCCGGCCGCGGCGAGCTGGCCGGCCGCCAGGGTCACGTGCCGGATGTCCAGTCCCAGTCCGAAGAACTGGGCAAAGGCGGGCACCAGGCCCAGCATCATGCCCAGCGAGATGTTGGCCGCCAGGCCGGAAATGTTGTCACGGAAGAAGCTGGCCCAGCGTGCCGCGCGTTCCTTGCCCAGCCAGCCCGTGAAGCGCGGGTTGTGGCGGATGGCCGAATCGAGCCGGTAGTAGACAAACCAGTTCTCCACCCAGCCGGCGATGATGCTGGAGGCAAACAGCAGCACACCGGTGAAGGCCGCGAAGAGGGCGCTTGCGCCCAGCAGATCCAGGCTGTGGATCACATGGTCGGCCTTCTCCGGCCCAATCATGTGCTGCCCCGACACCAGGGCCAGCAGCACACTGATCAGCAGCACCACCGGAATCACCATGCCCACGTTCCCGAAAATGGCCGCCATCTGCGAGCGGAAGAGATGGGCCACCTCGTCGACAAACTCGCGCACGGCACCGGGCCGGCGGATGTGCTTGAGCTTGGCGGCCATGGCCGGGGCGGTCACTGCGGGCTGCTTGGTGGCAACCGTGAAATGCAGCAACTGGATCACCACGAAGGACACGGCGTAGTTCAGACCGGCTGCAAAACCGGCCCAGAAAGCCGACAGGGCCAGGGCGGTCACGCCGAACTTGGCCCAGGTGGTCAGGCCCAGCAAGGCGCCCCCTCCAGCGGCCATGCCGAGCATCTGCCGGTATTCGGTGGCATTGCGGGTGATGTAGCGCTCCCCGGTTTCGGCGCTGCGCTCGGCCACCTTGGCCGCCGTCAGGCCGCTGCTGTTCGTGATCAGGGCGCGGATGCTGCGGTTGTCCAGGCCGAGCTGGGCCATGTCGGCCAGCAGGGCGGCGGTGGCGCGCTCGGGCTGGTCGGAGAGCAGGCAGTCGAGCAACTGGTGGATGCGCACCACGCGCTCCGACAACTGCCGCAGGCGGAACACGATGCCAACCGACACCCCGTGTTCCTCCAGGTGGGTGTAGACGGTCTCAGCCGCCACCTGGCAGACACCCAGCTGGTTCTTGAGTTTGTCCGCCTCGTAGCGGGCCTGCCCGCTGCGGGGGCCATGCCGGAGGGCGCTGCGGCGCAGGGCCTCGGCCTGTACCGGCAAGGAGTGGAAGGCGCGACGGGCCTGCTCCTCGTGGCTCATGCGCACGCGGATCTCGCTGGCAAACCCGGTTGCGCTGATCTGACCCACCGAAAACACCAGGGCGTCCAGCAGGGCGGTCTGCCAGGTCGTGGCTGCCTCGGTCCGCACGGACTCGGCCTCCGGCACGTCCGGGGACGGAGCGGGCAGCAGCAGTTGCCGGATCCTCTGCAGCGTGCGGGTGTCAAGCGCCTGCAACCAGCGGACATCGAAGCGGCTCGGCAGCAGCAGGCCGAACAGGTCGCTCATGTCGTTGGTTTCGGGTGTGCCGGGCAGCAGCTTGCGCCGCAGCCGGTGTCCCAGCTCGCTCAGGAACGCCGTCCGGGGGGCGAAACCGTGATCGGCCAGCAGGGGGGTCACATCCACCGTCTGCTCAAACCTGTCCCACCAGCGCTGCCAGCGCGCCAGCCAGGCCGCATCGTCCTGCACGGTTTCCAGAATCTGGCGGACATGGCCAACGCTGGCCTGGGGGTCCACACCTTCGCCCCGGATCCAGCGCAGCAGTTCGATCAGCCACAGATGGCGCTCGGCCAGCGGCGCGTCCGGATCCAGGGCGTCAAGCAGGGTCTGCAGGTCAGAGCGCATGGTGGTGCGGGCGCAGGCCCGGTTCGGGTGGTCCGAGTCAGTGCAGCACGCGTGGTGCCGTCCCGGCACCCGGTGCGGCGTCACCGGGCACCAGCGCAAACTCACCGACGGGCGCTTCGAAGCGTTCGCCGTCCTCGGCCACGCAGAAGAAGCTGCCACGCATGCTGCCGGTCGGCGTCTGAAGGCGGGTGCCGCTGGTGTACTGGAACGACTCGCCGGGCCGCAGCAACGGCTGGTGCCCAACCACCCCCAGACCCTTGACCTCCTCGGTATGGCCGCGGGCGTCGTCGATGATCCAGTGGCGTGCGATCAGTTGCGCCGTGACGTCGCCCGTGTTGGTGATGGTCACCGTGTAGGCGTAGGCATAGACCGCCTCCTCAGGCAAAGACTGTTCGCTGAGGTATTGCGGTTCGACTTCGCAGGTGAACTGGTATCGCGCCATGGGCGGCATGTTAACGCCAGTCGGCAAGACCCCCAGGCCTGGTCGTCCGGCATGGCCTGCGAAAATGGGGCTTTTGTCAATCCGGACGCCCGCATGTCGACCCAGTTCCGCATCGCCCCTTCCATCCTGTCTGCCGACTTTGCCCGTTTGGGTGAAGAGGTGAAGCATGTCATCGCCGCTGGCGCCGACTGGATCCACTTCGACGTGATGGACAACCATTACGTGCCCAACCTCACCTTCGGTCCCATGGTCTGCCAGGCGCTCAAGCCCCATGCCAGGACGGCCGACGGCGCGCCGGTGCCGATCGATGTCCACCTGATGATCCAGCCGGTGGATGCGCTGGCTGGCGCGTTCATCGATGCGGGCGCCGATCTGGTGAGTTTTCACCCCGATGCAAGTGCCCACGTGCACCGCAGCGTCCAAGCCATCAAGGCCAGGGGCGCCAAGGCGGGTCTGACATTCAACCCGGCGCAGCCACTGGACGTGCTGGACTGGGTGATCGAGGACATCGATCTGATCCTGATCATGAGCGTCAATCCGGGCTTTGGTGGACAAAGCTTCATCGACTCCGCCCTGCGAAAGATCGAGCAGGCGCGAAAACGCATCGAGGCCAGCGGCAAGGACATCCGGCTCGAGGTGGACGGTGGCATCAAGGCCGACAACATCCGCCGCGTGGCCGATGCTGGCGCCGACACCTTCGTTGCTGGCAGCGCCATCTTCGGCAAACCGGACTACAAGACCGTGATCGATCAGATGCGCGCGGCGCTCGCCTGATGTCCTTGGACGAAGAGCAGGCAGAAGGTTTCGCCGCCGGGCCGCCCCAAGGCGAAATGAGCCCCCTTGGGGGGCAGCGACCCGCGCAGCGGCGGAGCGTGGGGGCAGAAGGTTTCGCCGCCGGGCCGCCCCAAGGCGAAACGAGCCCCCTTGGGGGGCAGCGACCCGCGCAGCGGCGGAGCGTGGGGGCCATCATCGTGGATCTTGACGGCACCATGGTCGACACCCTCGGTGATTTTGTCGCGGCGCTCAACCACACGCTGGACGACCTGCGCCTGCCCCCCGTGGACCGCGCCCTGGTGGAGCGCTCCGTGGGCAAGGGTTCCGAGCACCTGGTGCGTACCGTGCTGGACCACCAATTGGCGCTGCCCGAGTTGATGGTGGCCGGTGCCGTGGCGCTGGACTGGCCGCGCGAACAGCTTGATGCGCTGGCGTTGGAACGCTACCAACACCACTACCTTTTCATCAATGGGCAGTACGCAGACGTGTACCCGGGTGTGATCGAGGGCCTGCAGCGGCTGCGTTCCCTCGGCTTACCCTTGGCCTGCCTGACCAACAAGCCATTCTCGTTTGCCCAGACACTGCTGGAGATCAAAGGGCTGAACGGCTTCTTTTCGCAGGTGTTCGGCGGTGACAGCTTTGAACGCAAGAAGCCCGACCCACTGCCGCTGATCAGGACCTGCGAAGCGCTGGGCAGCTTGCCGCCACACACACTGATGGTGGGGGACTCCGAAAACGACGGGCGTGCCGCCCGGGCAGCCGGGTGCCCTGTGGTTCTCGTCACCTACGGCTACAACCATGGACAGCCCGTCACGGGCGCGCCCCATGACGGGTTGATCGATTCGTTGACCGAGCTGCCAGCCTGGCTGGGCGCCTGAGCGTCAGCTGGCCGTTGGCTTGCCCAGCAAGGCGTCCTTGAGCTGCCAGTCGGCCGGCTTGGGGCCCAGCCAGATGCGCATCAGCGCTTCGAAAAACTCGGGCTCCCTGAAGGGTTCGCCTTCCACCCGCCCTTTGACGGTGAGCACGGTTCCGGTTCCCGGAATCCAGTCCAGGACGAAAGACTCCCCTGACTTGAGCTGTTTGTGGTCGGTGAACACCTGGCTCATGCGCATCACCCCCGGAATCAGGCGTGAGAACTGCCTGCGGTCCATGTTGTCCTCCATGCCCCGGGCGAACAGTTTGCCCAGCTCGGCCGAGTCGATGTCGCGCAACATGGTGATGGTCATGCGTTTGGGGCCCGTCTGACCCAGCACCGCCTCGGGGGTGTCGGCTTTCTGCTCAAGGTACAAGCCCGCCGTGTAGACCCTGAAGACAGCCCGGTAGCGCACGCCGGCGCCGTTGAGCTGGAGCGGTTTGCCGGCGACGCTGACGCGCGCATCCAGTTTCACGCCACCGACATCCACGGTCTGGGCTGGGGCGATGCCGGCGCCCAGGGCAAGGGCTGCCGACAGCAGCCAGGAGCGGGTGGTGAAGATACGGTGCAAGGGCATATGCGGCTCCGGGGCAAAGAACGCGGAAGTCCCCAAGCAGGGCTGCGGTGGATGGCGGCCCGTGAAACATCCAGAAACGGACGAAATTCTCCCGAAATCGATCGTCTGGTACAAGGCCGTACCGGACGATCGGTGGTCGGCCGGACCTGGGCGGAGTGGCTTGAGGCAAGCCCGTGACGGGCTTTGCTACACTGTGCACATCATGTTCGCTTCCTGCACGCTTTCCGCTGGTGTCGTGCCTGGCCGCTGTGGCCGGGGAGCCTGGCCCTGGCGCAAGCCAGCGTAACAAGCCTCCTCCCCAGGGTTTCGGGCCAGTGTCACTGGTCGTTTTGAAACCCATAGACGGCAGCCTTGTCACCTGGGTTGCCACTCCCCGAATCAGGAAGCCACCGTGCAGGCATCAGGCCTGCGGTGTGCCGGAGAAGACCACATGATCACCGAACTGGAATTCAAGAGCCTGGCCAGCCAGGGCTACAACCGCATCCCGCTGATGACCGAGGCCTTCGCGGACCTCGAAACCCCCCTCTCGCTCTACCTCAAGCTGGCCCACGGCCGAGGTGACGGTGCCCACAGCTTCCTGCTCGAATCCGTCGTCGGCGGCGAGCGCTTCGGTCGCTACAGCTTCATCGGCCTGCCCGCGCGCACCTTGCTGCGGGCCAGCGGCTTCGGCGCTGCCGCCAAGACCGAGGTGGTCCGCGACGGCGCCGTGGTCGAGACGCACCAGGGCAACCCGCTGGATTTCATCGCGGCTTACCAGCAGCGCTTCAAGGTCGCGCTGCGGCCCGGCCTGCCGCGCTTCTGTGGCGGCCTGGCCGGCTACTTCGGCTACGACGCGGTGCGCTACATCGAAAAGAAGCTGGAAAACAGCTGCCCGCCCGACACCCTGGGCACACCGGACATCTTGCTGCTGCAGTGCGAGGAGCTGGCGGTCATCGACAACCTCTCGGGCAAGCTCTACCTCATCGTCTATGCCGACCCGGCCCAGCCCGAGGCCTATGCCAATGCCAAGAAGCGCCTGCGCGAACTCAAGGAGGCGCTCAAGTACTCGGTGGCCGCTCCGGTGGTCAAGCCCAGCCAAAACCACCCGGCGCAGCGCAGCTTCGCCAAAGACGATTACCTGAAGTCGGTCGAACGCGCCAAGGAGCTGATCGCCGCAGGCGACTTCATGCAGGTGCAGGTCGGCCAGCGCATCAGCAAGCGCTACACCGAATCCCCGCTGTCGCTCTACCGCGCGCTGCGATCGCTGAACCCCTCGCCCTACATGTACTACTACCACTTTGGGGATTTCCACGTGGTGGGGGCCTCGCCCGAGATCCTGGTGCGCCAGGAGAAGACAGAGGATGGCGAAAAGGTCATCATCCGCCCGCTGGCCGGCACCCGCCCGCGCGGCGCCACGCCGGAGAAAGACAAGGCCACCGAGGTCGAGCTGCTGGCCGACCCCAAGGAGCGTGCCGAACACGTGATGCTGATCGACCTGGCGCGAAACGACATCGGCCGCATCGCGAAAATCGGCTCGGTCAAGGTGACCGAGGCCTTCGTGGTCGAGCGCTACAGCCACGTGATGCACATCGTGAGCAACGTGGAAGGCGTATTGAACGACGGCATGACCAACATGGACGTGCTCAAGGCCACCTTCCCGGCCGGTACGCTGACCGGCGCGCCCAAGGTGCACGCCATGGAGCTGATCGACCAGCTCGAACCGGTCAAGCGCGGCATCTACGGTGGCGCCTGCGGCTACCTGAGCTACGCCGGCGACATGGACGTGGCCATTGCCATTCGCACCGCCATCATCAAGGACCAGACCCTGCATGTGCAGGCCGCGGCCGGCGTGGTGGCCGATTCGGTGCCCGAGATGGAGTGGCGGGAAACCGAACACAAGGCACGGGCCTTGTTGCGGGCGGCCGAGCTGGTCGAGGAGGGGCTGGAATGAAACTCTTGATGATCGACAACTACGACTCGTTCACCTTCAACATCGTGCAGTATTTCGGCGAGTTGGGTGCCGATGTGACCGTGGTGCGCAACGACGAAATCAGCGTGGACGAAATCCAGCGGCGGGTCGACGCGGGGCAGATCGAACGCCTGGTCATTTCCCCCGGTCCCTGCTCGCCGGCCGAGGCAGGCATCTCGGTGCCGACGATCCAGCACTTCGCGGGCAAGCTGCCCATTCTGGGTGTCTGCCTGGGGCATCAGAGCATCGGCGCGGCCTTCGGTGGCAAGATCGTCCGAGCGCAGGAGCTGATGCACGGCAAGACCAGCGTCATCACCACCACGCAGGAAGGCGTGTTCGCGAACCTGCCCGGCCAGTTCACGGTCAACCGCTACCACTCGCTGGCCATCGAACGCGACAGCTGCCCGGACTGCCTCAAGGTCACAGCTTGGACGCCCGACGGCGAGATCATGGGCGTCAAGCACAAGACCCTGGCCATCGAAGGCGTGCAGTTCCACCCAGAAAGCATCCTGACCGAACACGGCCACGCGATGTTGAAGAATTTTCTTGAGCAAGCCGCATGAAAACCGTTGACCTGCGCAGCGACACCGTCACCCAGCCGACGGCGGCCATGCGTGTGGCCATGATGGCAGCCCCGCTGGGTGACGACGTTTTTGGCGACGACCCGACGGTCAACGCACTGCAGGCGCGCATCGCCGAGCTCACCGGCAAGGAAGCCGCGCTGTTCATGCCCTCGGGTACGCAAAGCAACCTGTGCGGCATCCTGGCACACTGCGGCCGCGGCGACGAGTACATCGTTGGCCAGCTGGCCCACACCTACCGCTACGAAGGCGGCGGTGCGGCGGTGTTTGGAAGCGTGCAGCCCCAACCTCTGACGCAGGACGCCCAAGGCCGCATGCAACTGGCCGACATCGCGGCGGCGATCAAGCCCGACGACCCGCACTTTGCGCGCACCCGCCTGCTGTGCCTGGAAAACACCTGGAATGGCCATGTGATGCCCGACGACTACCTGCACAGCGCCACGGCGCTGGCGCGGGAAAAGGGCTTGAACACCCACCTCGACGGCGCGCGCGTGTTCAACGCAGCCGTGGCCTCGGCCGCGCCGGGGCAGGGGACCCTGGCGCGCCTGCGCGAGATCGCGGACCATTTCGACAGCCTCTCGGTGTGCTTCAGCAAGGGGCTGGGCGCGCCGGTCGGCTCGGCCCTGTGCGGCTCGCGTGAACTCATCGACCGCGCCCGCCGCATCCGCAAAATGGCTGGCGGCGGCCTGCGGCAGGCCGGGCTGCTGGCCGCCTGTGCGCTGCACGCGCTGGACCACCACGTGGACCGGCTGGCCGACGACCACGCGAACGCCCGTCGTCTGGCCGAGGGACTGGCTGGCATTGACGGGCTGACAGTGAAGTCGGCGCAGACCAACATCGTGTTCGTCGACGTGGCCGAGGGTCGCGGCCCCGCGCTGATGGAATTTCTGAAGGCCCACGGCGTGCTGGCCACCGGACTGATCGGCCTGCGCTTTGTCACCCACCTCGATGTGGACAGGGCCGGCATCGACCGCGCGGTGACCACAGTGCGCCGTTTCTTCGCAGAGGCGCCCGCCCGATCGGCCGAGGCCGCACGCACCGGGCCCTACTGAGTCGAGCCGAGGAGACGCCCATGCCCGACACGACCCAGCTTCTGGTGTTCATCGCGGCGGGCTGGCTGCTCAACCTCACGCCTGGCCCGGATGTGCTCTACATCGTGAGCCAGGCACTGCGCAGCGGCGTGCGCGCCGGCGTGGTGGCGGCGCTGGGCATCGTCAGCGGCTGCTTTGTGCACGTGTTCGCCGCAGCGCTCGGGGTGGGTGCCTTGCTGGCCACCTCGGCCACCGCGTTCACCGTGCTCAAGTGGGTTGGGGCCGCCTACCTGGTGTGGATGGGGCTGCGCCTGCTGCTGGTCCGAGGGGCGGGTGGATCGGTGGTGCCTGCCGCTGGCACCTTGCCTGCCTTGCCGAGGACCAGCCTCTGGCGTGTGTACCGCCAGGGTTTTCTGACCAATGTGCTCAATCCCAAGGTGGCGTTGTTCTTTCTGGCCTTTGTGCCACAGTTCATCGCGCCGGGCACCGAGAACAAGGTGCAGGTCTTCCTGCTGCTCGGCCTGCTGTTCAACATCAACTCGCTGCCCATCAGCTTCGGCTACGCCTGGCTGGCCGGATGGGCCTCGCGCCGGGTCGGGGCCGTGCAGCGCACCCTGCACTGGCTGGACAAGGCCGCCGGTGCGATGTTCATTGGTTTCGGCCTGCGTCTGGCCATGGCCGAGAATAGGCCGTGAGCAACCCCCTGCGCCGCTTCGCCCCGAATTTTTGAATCTGGAGACCGCCATGCCCCACAGCCACAAGATCACCCCGCAGGAAGCCCTGCTGCGCACCATCGAGCACCGCGAAATCTTTCACGACGAGATGCTGCACCTGATGCGGCTCATCATGAGTGGCGAGATGTCACCCGTGGTGATGGCCGCGCTCATCACCGGCCTTCGCGTGAAGAAGGAAACCATTGGCGAGATCACCGCCGCCGCGCAGGTCATGCGCGAGTTCTCGACCAAGGTGCATGTGGCCGACAAGACCCACCTGGTGGACATCGTGGGCACGGGTGGCGACGGTTCGCACACCTTCAACATCTCCACCTGTTCGATGTTCGTGGCCGCCGCCGCAGGCGCCAAGGTCAGCAAGCACGGTGGGCGCAGCGTGTCCAGCAAGAGCGGCAGCGCCGACGTGCTGGAAAGCCTGGGCGTCAACATCAACCTGCCACCGGACCTCATTGCCCGCAGCATCGCCGAGGTGGGCGTGGGTTTCATGTTCGCGCCCAACCACCACCCGGCCATGAAGAACGTGGCGCCGGTGCGCCGCGAGCTGGGCATCAAGACCATCTTCAACATCCTGGGGCCCCTGACCAACCCGGCCTCGGCGCCCAACATCCTGATGGGCGTGTTCCACCCCGACCTGGTCGGCATCCAGGTGCGGGCCTTGCAGCGCCTGGGCGCCGAGCATGCGGTGGTGGTCTATGGACGGGACGGCATGGACGAGGTGTCGCTGGGCGCCGCGACCATGGTCGGCGAGCTCAAAGACGGCGAGATCGCCGAGTACGAGATTCACCCGGAAGACTTCGGCCTGACCATGGCCAGCAGCCGCGCACTGCGCGTCGAAACCCCCGAGGACTCGAAGACCATGCTGCTGGGGGTGCTGGACAACCGGGACGACCCGGCTCTCAAGGCGGCCCGTGACATCGTGGCGCTGAATGCGGGTGTGGCGCTGTATGCTGCCAATGTGGTGTCGGACATGGGTCAAGGTATCGCCCTGGCGCAGCGCACCATCGAGTCGGGCTCGGCCGCCACCAAGCTGCGCGAGCTGCAGGCGTTCACCCAGACTGCGACCGCCTCCATCGGACCCTGAGAGACCCAGCGACCTGGAGAAAATCGGTCATGCCCGTCTGGTTGCAGAACGAAGCCGCCTGGATCGCCATCGGTGTGTCCGTGCTCTTCATTGTGGCCGCCGTGGTGATGCACCATGTCATCGTCAAGGTGCTCAAGGCACCCGCACCCAAGGAAACCGATCCCCATGAGTGACATCCTGCAGAAGATCGTTGCGGTCAAACACGAAGAGATCGCCGCAGCGCAGAAAAAGAAGCCGCTGGCCACTGTGCGTGAGGATGCCGAGAGCCGGGTGCTCACCCGCGATTTTGTGGGCGCCTTGCGCGCCAAGCTGAGCGCCGGCCAGGCCGCGGTCATCGCCGAGGTGAAGAAGGCCAGTCCCAGCAAAGGCGTCATTCGCGAGGATTTCATCCCGGCCGACATCGCCCAGAGCTACGCGGAAGGCGACGGCAAGGTCAGCGCCGCCTGCCTGTCGGTGTTGACCGACCGGCAGTTCTTCCAGGGCAGTACCGACCACCTCAAGCAGGCCCGGGCCAGCTGCGAGCTGCCGGTGCTGCGCAAGGACTTCATGGTCGACCCCTACCAGGTCTACGAAGCCCGCTCCATGGGTGCCGACTGCATTCTGCTGATCGCGGCCTGTCTGGAGGATGCCCGAATGGCCGAGCTGGAAGCGATCGCTCTGGGCTTGAACATGGCCGTGCTGGTGGAGGTGCACGACCGCGACGAGCTGCACCGCGCACTGAAGCTGAAGACGCCGCTGCTGGGCATCAACAACCGCAACCTGCGCAGCTTCGAGGTCAGCCTGCAGACCACGCTGGATCTGCTGCCCGAGGTTTCGGCCGACAAGATCCTGGTCACCGAGTCGGGTATCCACACCCGATCCGATGTGCAGCGCATGCGGGAGGCCGGTGTGAACGCCTTTCTGGTGGGTGAGGCTTTCATGCGGGCGCCCGAGCCCGGGCTGGCGCTGGCCGAGCTGTTCGCCTGATGCCCGGCCCGTCTCAGGCCGATTTGCCCTGGGGTGCTCTGGCCACGTCCGTATCGGACCGCTTGGCTGCGGCGGATCCGCAGGCCTGGCCAGTGGCTTCGGGCTGGAAGCCCCTGGTCGATGCTTTCTGGACCACTGCAGCGGGGCGGAGCTTGCAGGTGCAGCTGGCGGCCCGTCTGAACCAGGGTGCCGTGGTGTATCCGCCACGGCCACTGCGTGCGCTCGAGCTGTGCGGGCCAGAAACCCTGAATGTGGTGATTCTGGGTCAGGACCCCTACCACGGTCCCGGCCAGGCCGAGGGCCTGGCCTTCTCCGTGGCGCCGGGGGTGAGACTGCCACCCAGCCTGCGCAACATTTTTCGCGAACTCGAGCGGGAGTCGGGGCAGTTGCCCCCCAAGGACGGATCGCTGGCGCGTTGGGCCGGTCAGGGTGTGTTTCTGCTCAACACCTGCCTCACGGTCGAGGATGGGCAGCCGGCCTCCCATGCCGGTTGGGGTTGGGAGTCTTTGACCGACCACCTGATAGCGCATTGCAGCCAGACCGGTCAGCCCAAGGCCTTTCTGTTGTGGGGGGGCCACGCCCAGAAGAAGGTGGGCCTCATCGATGCCAGGCGCCACCTGGTGCTGCAGGCCAACCACCCGTCGCCACTGTCCGCCAGGCGAGGTCCGACGCCGTTTCTGGGTTGTGGTCATTTCAGGGCGGTCAACCAATGGCTGCAGTCCCAGGGGCGCCAGCCGGTGGCCTGGTGAAACCCCCTTTTCTGCTGCGGCCTGTTGCCGAAGAAAAAACCATGGCATAATGACGGGCTGCGCTACGGAGGGGTGCCCGAGTGGCTAAAGGGGGCAGACTGTAAATCTGTTGGCTTACGCCTACGCTGGTTCGAATCCAGCCTCCTCCACCAAATGCGCAGTGCGACAGGACGAGTCCGGGGCGAGTGATCGCGCTCGTTTCGTTGGCCGGTGCTGACCGGTTGACACGGGCGGGAGTAGTTCAATGGTAGAACCCCAGCCTTCCAAGCTGATGACGCGGGTTCGATTCCCGTCTCCCGCTCCAGTCGTGCTGCCGTGTCGGGTTGCCCTTCGGGGTGGTGGTACAAGTATTTCGAGCGGCTCGGCTTCGGTCGGGTGGTTCACGCCCTTGTGGCTCAGTGGTAGAGCACTCCCTTGGTAAGGGAGAGGTCGCGGGTCCGATTCCCGCCAAGGGCACCAACGAATCCGTCAACAAGTTCGGTGTTTCGGCATTTTTGTTTTTGGAGCTGAAGAATGGCAAAAGAGAAATTCGAGCGGACCAAGCCGCACGTGAACGTCGGCACCATCGGTCACGTGGACCACGGCAAGACGACGCTGACAGCTGCCATCACGACCGTGCTGGCTTCCAAGTTCGGCGGT
>JAUVWL010000047.1 GCA_030604135.1 Burkholderiales bacterium
TCAAGCGCCGGGCACACCGTCGCGGCACCCCCGCGCGTCAGCCCTAGTAAAATCAGGGGTTTACCTGACTGTGCCCACCCTGAGGTTTTGATGACCGCTTCCGCCCCCACTCCCGTTTCGGCCCAGACACTGGCCAACGCCATCCGCGCCCTTGCCATGGACGCGGTGCAACAAGCCAATTCCGGCCATCCTGGCGCCCCCATGGGCATGGCCGACATGGCCGTCGCTTTATGGACACGCCATCTCAAGCACAACCCTGCGAATCCGCAGTGGGCCAATCGCGACCGCTTCGTGTTGTCCAACGGGCACGGCTCCATGCTGATATACGCGCTGCTGCACCTGACCGGCTACAAGCTGCCCATCACCGAGCTGAAAGCGTTCCGCCAGCTGCACAGCAAGACGGCCGGTCACCCCGAAGTGGGTATCACCCCCGGTGTGGAAACCACGACCGGTCCGCTCGGACAAGGCATCACCAACGCGGTGGGCATGGCGCTGGCCGAGAAGCTGCTGGCGGCCGAATTCAATCGCGAAGGCCATGCGATTGTCGATCACCACACCTACGTGTTCCTGGGCGATGGCTGCCTGATGGAAGGCATCAGCCACGAGGCCGTGGCCCTCGCCGGCGCCTGGAAGCTGAACAAGCTGATCGCGCTGTATGACGACAACGGCATTTCGATCGACGGCCAGGTCACGCCCTGGTTCATTGACAACACCCCACAACGTTTCGAGGCCTGCGGCTGGAACGTGATCCGCGCTGTCGATGGCCACGACGCCGATGCGGTGGATGCCGCGATTGCTCAGGCCAAGCAAAGCACCGACCAACCCACGCTGATCTGTTGCAAGACGCACATCGGCAAGGGCAGCCCCAACCGGGCGAACACCGCCAAGGCCCACGGCGAGCCGCTGGGCACCGAAGAAATCCAGCTCACCCGTGAAGCCCTGGGCTGGCCGCACGCACCTTTCGTGATCCCCAAGGACATCTACGCCGCCTGGGACGCCAAGGCCGCGGGCAAGGCTGCTGAGAAAGCCTGGAACGACCGTTTCGCTGCCTACAAAAAGGCTTTCCCGGACCTGGCCCGCGAATTCACCCGCCGCATGAAGGGTGAGCTGCCCAAGGGCTTTGACCAGCTGGTGGTGGACACCGCCGTGGCGGCCCACACCAAAGCCGAGACCGTGGCCAGCCGAAAGGCCAGCCAATTGGCGCTCGAAGCCTTCACCGCCACACTGCCCGAGCTGCTGGGCGGCAGCGCCGACCTCACTGGCTCCAACCTCACCAACACCAAGAGCACGCCCAGCCTGCGCTTCGATGCCGCCGGTGCCGTGGTAAAGAACGAGCAAGGCCAGGGAGGCCGCCACATCAACTACGGCGTGCGCGAATTCGGCATGGCCGCCATCATGAACGGCGTGGCGCTGCACGGGGGCTTCATTCCCTACGGCGGCACGTTCCTCACGTTCTCTGACTATTCGCGCAACGCCATCCGCATGGCTGCGCTGATGAAGCAGCGTGTGGTGCATGTCTTCACCCACGACTCCATCGGTCTGGGCGAAGATGGCCCCACCCACCAGTCCATCGAGCATGCCGCCAGTCTGCGCCTCATCCCCAACCTGGACGTCTGGCGCCCCGCAGACACCGCCGAAACCGCGATTGCCTGGGCCGTGGCGCTGCGCAACGAGAGCAAGCCGACCGCCCTGCTGTTGAGCCGCCAGAACCTGGCCTACGCGCCCAAGAAAGACCTAAGTGACATCAACAAGGGGGCGTATGTGCTGAGCGAGCCGCAGGACGTCGGTTTCAAGGCGGGCAAGAAGGCGAAGGCGGTGATCATCGCCACCGGGTCGGAAGTGCAACTGGCACTGAAGGCCCAGCGGCAGCTGGCCGAACGGAAGGTGCCGGTGCGCGTGGTGTCCATGCCCAGCACCACCACGTTCGACCGCCAGACCATCGACTACAAATCCGCCGTGCTGCCCAAGGGCCTGCCGCGCATTGCGGTGGAAATGGGATCGACCGACGGCTGGTGGAAGTACGGCTGCGCGGCCGTCGTGGGCATCGACACCTACGGCGAATCGGCGCCAGCACCGGTGCTGTTCGAGCATTTTGGATTCACGCCCGAGAACGTGGCCGCTACCGTGCAGGCCGTGCTGGGCCAGTGACCCTTTGATTTTTGGCATACACAGGACGCAACATGACCATCAAACTGGGCATCAACGGTTTTGGCCGCATCGGCCGCCTGGCGCTGCGCGCCGCCATTCGCGATTTTTCTGACATCGAAGTCGTCGGTATCAACGACCCCAAGTCGGCCGACTACCTGGCCTACATGCTGAAGTACGACAGCGTGCACGGCCGCTTCCAGGGCACCGTGAGCCACGAGGGCAATGAGGCCCTGATCGTCAACGGCAAGCACATTCCCCTCACGCACGAGCGCGACAACCCGCAGCTCAAATGGGGCGAGATGGGCGTGGACATCGTGCTGGAGTGCACCGGCGCCTTCCTGACCGCCGAGACCTGCCAGGTCCACCTGGACGCGGGCGCGAAGAAAGTGGTGATCTCGGCCCCGTCGAAAGACGACGTGCCCATGTTTGTCTACGGCGTCAACCACACCACCTATGCCGGGCAGGCCATCATCAGCAACGCCAGCTGCACCACCAACGCCCTGGCCCCGGTGGCCAAGGTGCTGAACGATCGCTGGGGCATCAAGCGCGGCCTCATGACCACGGTGCACGCTGCCACTGCCAGCCAGAAAACGGTGGACGGCACGTCCAAGAAGGACTGGCGTGGTGGCCGTGGCATTCTGGAAAACATCATCCCCAGCAGCACAGGCGCGGCCAAGGCGGTGGGCAAGGTCATCCCTGAGCTGAACAAGAAGCTGACTGGCATGAGCTTGCGCGTGCCCACTTCCGACGTATCGGTGGTGGACCTGACCGTGGAACTGGCCAATGAAGCCAGCTATGACGAGATTTGCGCCCACATGAAGGCCATGAGCGAGAAGCCCGTGAGCGAAGGCGGCTTGCAGGGCGTGCTGGGTTACACCACCGACAAGGTCGTTTCCACCGACTTCCGCGGCGAGAACTGCACCAGCGTGTTCGACGCCGAGGCAGGCATTGCGCTGGACAGCACGTTCGTGAAGGTCGTGGCGTGGTACGACAACGAATGGGGCTACGCGGCCAAGTGCCTGGAAATGGTGCGCGTGGTCGCCAGGTAAGCCGCGTCAGTGCTGATGGCCGTGCGCACCATGCGCATGGCCATGCGCGATCTCTTCGGGGACTGCAGGCCGCACCTCCAGCACCTTGAGTGCAAATTGCAGGGTTTTGCCTGCGTGCGGGTGGTTGCCGTCCAGGATCACCTGCTGGCCCTTGATCTTCATCACGGTGAAAACGCGCTCATGCCCGTCATCAGTCACCCCGCGCAGGGTGCCCCCCACCTTCACGCCGGGCGGGAAATCGGCCTTGCTGATGGTCTGCACCAAAGCCTCGTCCCGCTCACCGAAGGCATCGGCAGGAAGCAGCTTCACGGTGGTGGCAAAACCCACAGCCTGACCCTCCAGGGCCGCTTCGATCTTCTCGAAGGTGTTGCCGTACCCGCCATGCAGATAAGCCATGGGCTGTTCGCTGGCTTCCAGGAGTTTGCCTTGGGCGTCACGCACCTGGTAGCTGAGGGTCACGACGGTGTCTTTGGTGATGTGCATGGAGTGAATTGACTCGTTGAAAATGGATGGTGTGTCGCAAGCCGAATGAACGATTCAGAGGCACGACTGGAGGGGGCGGTCGCGCAGGATGCCGGTGGCCTCGATGCGGCGGCGCTGTGCCTCGGTCACGCCTTCCAGCCGCAGGGTGAACAACCGGGTATCCGGCCGCTCTTGCACCACACGAGCCGCGCTGACGCCTTGCCGGGTCACCGCCGCCAGTGCCCGCTGAGCCGCCTCTTCGGTAGAGAAGGTGCCTAACGCCAAGCCTGGGAACAGGCTGGACGCTGGCAGTTCCCGGTGATCCACATTCGCGCGGCGCAGCTCGGCGCGGCGTTGCTGCAATGCGGCGTCGCTGGGGAAAGGGCCAAGATAGACGATCCAGCGCGCATTGAGCAGGGTTTCGGACAAGGCCCACAAGCCCGACATCCCCTCCATGTTGTCCAGCGCTGCACGCACGAGCAAGGCTTGTGCCTCCGGCATGGCGGTCGCCTGCCAACACGTCGGGGGGAGAATGGTCATGACGGGCCCGGGCGATTGAACGGACGCGGGTTCAGGCGTGGCCTGGTGCGCAACCAGCGGCGGGGATATGGGAGCCGGGGGCTGAGTGGGCTGCACCGGCTGTGGGGGAGTGGCATTCAGGACCTCCAACGCGCCGGGTGACACCTGCTGCGCCAGACGTTGAGGCTCTCGCGGATCGTGCGGGGCCAGACCGAGCGGGACGAGATGGCCCTGCGCATAGGCCCAGTACAGCAGGTTGGCGAAAAGCAGGGCGAGCGCCAGCGTTCTCAGCACAGGCGCACACTCACTTCGTGTTGAATCACCGCGAGTCGCCCCTGCGACTGGCTGATCCACAGGGCTCCATCAGGCCGCAAGCCGTCGGCGATGCCTGTCTGGCCATCCGACAGGCGAACGGGTCGCCCCCTCAATGCATCTCGGGCCTGGAATCGGGACAAGAACGTGCCAAAGCCATCGCGTTCAAAGTCGAACATATCCTCAACCAAAGGGGGAATGACACGGCTCAGGCAGGCCCCCGCTGTCGCCAGTGACGCGCTCGGCAGATCACTCAGTCCGGCTGGAGCAACAGGCAACACACCATCGGTCCCGGCCGCTGGGTTTACCGTCGCAGGGGCCACCACGTTCAGGCCCACACCGATGATGGCGTAGCGTTGCGACCCCACATTCGCTGTCTCCACCAGAATGCCGCCCAGTTTGCGGTCTTCCCACCACAAATCATTGGGCCATTTCAGCTGGACAGCAGGGTCCAGGGATTCCGCCAGACTCACGCCCACGGCGAGCGACAAACCCGACCAGTCGGCCGGGTTCAGTGGCAGACCGAGCGAGAAGGTCAGGGAGGCTCCCGGCTCGCTGACCCAGCCTCGCCCGCGCCGGCCCCGGCCAGCGGTCTGTTCAGCCGCCACCAGCAAAACCGGATCCGCCACACCGGTATGGGCACGACGCATCAGTTCGGAGTTGGTGGAATCGATGGAGGGGAGGACCTCCACCGCGAAACCCGGCAGGCGCGTCGCCACGGCTTGCCAGACACTCTCTGCAGCGCCATGGAGATCGGCCAGCACCCGAGACAAGGTCATGATGACGCACGCCTTTTCGGGGCCAGCAAGGTGCCCCGGCAACGCGTTGCCCCGCACCAGCACGGGTAATCGGCCTTGAGTCGACGGGTATAGGGTTCGTCAATCACCAGTCCGTAGTCATAGAACAGCTCTTCGCCAGCAGCAATGTCGCGCAACGCCTTGATGTACACCCGGCCCGACTCGGTTTGCTCGGCTTCGCAGTTGGGGGCACAGCTGTGGTTGATCCAGCGGGATGAATTGCCCCCGAATTTGGCGTCAATGACGCGCTCATCATCAATGTGGAAATAGAACGTGTGCGTCGGGTGGGCCGGGTCGTGCGGGTGGCGTTCCAGGGCTTGCGCCCATGAAATGACCTCGCCGGTATATTCGATCAGACGCTCGCCTGCCCGCAACGGCCGCAGTGCATAAACCCCTTTCCCGTGGACGCCTGAGCGGCGAACTTGCAGGCGGCGCCCAGTGACTGGGGGGGCATGTGGGGCGGGTTTTGCAGGCACGTGCGGAAATTTGGTAACGTTATTTCATGCATGTGCGCGCAGGTGTGCGCACACCGGTGCGCGTGCGCGCGCATGGGAGTGGATTGTAGAGACGAAAACGACCAACATGACAAAAACGCTGATCATTGCTGAAAAGCCATCTGTGGCTCAGGACATTGTGCGGGCACTGACGCCCGTCTCGGGCAAGTTCGAGAAGCACGAGGACCACTTCGAGAACGACCGCTATGTCGTGACGTCGGCAGTGGGCCATTTGGTCGAGATTGCCGCGCCAGAGGCGTATGACATCAAGCGCGGCAAATGGAGCTTTGCACAGCTGCCCGTCATCCCGCCGCACTTCGACCTCAAGCCGATCGACAAGACCAAGTCCCGCCTGAGCGCGGTGGTCAAACAGGCCAAGCGCAAGGACGTGAGCGCGCTGGTCAACGCCTGCGACGCCGGGCGCGAGGGCGAGCTGATCTTCCGCTTGATCGAGCAATACGCTGGTGGGGCCAAAGGTCTCAACAAGCCGGTGCAGCGCTTGTGGCTGCAGTCGATGACACCGCAGGCCA
>JAUVWL010000013.1 GCA_030604135.1 Burkholderiales bacterium
AACCGGCCTCCACCCGCTTGAGCGCGTCCATGATCTGGCTGTCGGTAAACCTTGACTTCTTCATGTAGAAATTCTCCTTCGAAAACTTCTACTTCTCGCCCCGCTGGTTTTTCGGGGGGATTACCGAACGCGGCGATTGCCGCCAGAAGTGCGGCGCTGCCCGAGATATCGAACGAGCTGATTGACCAGTTCGTGACCGGGCCGATGACGGCAGAGGCCGTGAATGCTGCCTCCATGGCGTTCAAGAAAGCCCTCATCGAGCGAGCCATGGGTGCCGAACTGGGGCACCATCTGGGCTACCCGGCCGGCACGGCCAAGCCCGATGCGGTGCTCAACCAGCGCAACGGCAAGACGGGCAAGACCGTGCTTACGGGCGAAGGGCCGCTGCGCATCGAGGTGCCGCGCGACCGAGACGGCAGCTTCGAGCCTGTGCTCATCCCCAAGCACGAGCGCCGCTTCACCGGCTTTGACGATCACATCATCGCTCTGTACGCGCGCGGCATGACCATGCGCGAGATCCAGGGGTTTCTGCTGGAGTCCTACGGCACCGAGGTGTCGGCCGAGTTCATCAGCAGCGTGACCGAGGCGGTCATGGCCGAGGTCACTGCTTGGCAGGCCCGTCCGCTGGAGCCGATGTATCCGGTGGTGTTCTTTGATGCGCTGCGCGTGAAGATCAAGGAAGACGCGGTGGTACGCAACAAGGCCATCTACCTGGCCCTGGGCGTGCTGCCCGACGGCACGCGCGACATTCTTGGTCTGTGGATCGAGGGCACCGAGGGTGCCAAGTTCTGGATGAAGGTCTTCAACGATCTGAAGACGCGTGGCGTCAACGACATCCTGATCGCCGTCACCGATGGCTTGAAGGGCATGCCCGAGGCGCTGGGCGCGGTGTTCCCGGCCACCACCCTGCAGACCTGCATCGTGCACCTGATCAGGAACAGCCTGGACTACGCGAGCTGGAAGGACAGGAAGCTGCTGGCTGCGGCGATCCGCCCGATCTACACGGCGGCCAATGCCGAGGCCGCATTGGCCGAGCTCGACGCGTTCGAGCAAGGCACGTGGGGTCAGAAGTTTCCCACTGTGGTGGCGGCCTGGCGCCGGGCCTGGAGCCACGTGATTCCGTTCTTTGCCTTCCCGCCGCAGATTCGTCGGGTGATCTACACGACCAATGCGATCGAGAGCGTCAACGCGCGCCTGCGCAAAATCATCAAGACGCGCGGGCACTTCCCCAGCGACGATGCTGCAGCCAAGCTGATCTGGCTGGCGCTGCGCAACATCACGGCCGAATGGGGCCGTGCAGCGCACAACTGGAAGGATGCGATGAACCAGTTTGCGATCCTCTATGAAGATCGTTTCACGAAGGCTGCCACGTAAGATGTGGCACCGACTTGCCCACCGCGTCGGTCGTTCGTCGCCAAGCGACGCCCGCCACCGTGGACAAGTCTCTCAGCGCCTCGAACACAAAAATTCGGACAGCCCCGGCTGGGGCGCTGATCTGAATTTTGTGTTTAACGAGTATCCGAAAGAGCTGCTCGTGCCAGTCGATGGCCCATACGAAGGCATCCTCGGAGACGGTCATGTTCAACCCATCGGGAACTCGCAGGCGCACGCGCCCCTTGTCTGGGAAGGGCGGGTAGGGCGTACCTGCTCCGGCGAGCCCTGTTCGAAGGCCTCTTTCGTGTCGCCGTCTCATGGCTGGAATCTGCGCAACATAGCGGCGTGTTGTCCGGATCAAGGGGTGTGGACGATCTGGCCGCTTCTTCGCGGTGGGCGAAAGCTCGGGTTTTTGCATCATTTCCCGTGCCTTGGCCAGGATGACTGTGGCCTCCTCGCTGAGCGCTGCCTTGCTTTGTTCACGAATCCGCGGGTCCGTGCTTCTCAGGGAGACGGTGAAGTCCTTGTCTGGTTCCGGCAGAGGTGTCTGTTCAGAGCGCTTGCCAGCAGCCAGTTTGGCCCAGTGACCTCGAGGGGGCACCGGGATGCCATGCCTTCGGCACGCCTTGGCCAGTCCAACATCGGAGATGCCAAGCTCCTTTCCCAATTGCGTGAGCGGTTTGGACCAGACCATCGCGTGCAAGACCGATCTCTTGAATGATTGCATGGACATGCTCCTTTGAAGGCAACGCGGTGGCCGTGGTGGTGCTTGTTCCGGCAGTGCGGAAACTGATGAGGCAGCGTGGTGGCGCCACGTGCCTGTCATGGATGGATCCCCAAAATGGGGCTTTCGTGCGCACCCGGCGCGCACTACAGTGAAATGTGATCAAGCAGCATCATGGGAGGTATCTGATGAGCGTCAAGGTTTTCTGGCAGCCGCATTCCTTCAGCCTGGACCAGATCGGCCAGAAGCGCCTGGTGGACATCAGTGACGGTGATACCCCCAACATCCGCATGAATGTCCGGATGTTGTCCATCGATACGCCTGAGACCAGCACCATGCAACTCAAGCGGGCTGAGATGGCAGGTCACTTTGTTGCACTTGCCGACTGGATCGAGTCGGGAAGTTCACCCGTTCAGGAGCCCCTGCGCTCCCATCTGCTGCCCCGCCTGCGCCGTGCAGATGCTCAGGATCCGTTTGAGGTGCACATGGCCCAGGGCAAGCAGGCCACCCAGGCTTTCGAGGCGCTGACCACGGCACGCCTGAAGCGAGCCAGCGGCACCTATCGACCGATGTTTGTGCGAATCGCCGATCAGCCCTTTGACAGCTACGGTCGATTGTTGGCCTATGTGGCACCCCAGTACTCGGCGGCCGAGCTGCAGACGCTTTCTCGCCGGGACAGGGCCACCTTCAACCTGGAAATGGTCTCTGGGGGGTGGGCTGCCACTTTTGTGATCTACCCCTCCATTCCCAATGAGGTCGACTTGCCCATGCTGCAGCAGGAAGCGCGCTTGGCGGTGGAGCAGGGAAAGGGGACTTGGGCCGACCCCTGGTGCCTGACCGGCTATGAGTACCGGATGTGCACCAAGCTCATCAAGCTCATGATCAAGGCCCGCTCAGCCACCCAGCCCTCTGCCAGGGAGTGGAGCGGGTGGATCGACCGATACTGCGCTGACATTTCGACGGCCAAGATGTACCGCCCGCAGGACTACGTCAGCGTCAAACCATGGAACCGTCTGTTCATCTGGCCGACCGACGCCCGCAAGGCTGTAGCCGACCTCAACCTCGAATTCGTCGGCGAGCCGGGTTAACGAGTTGCAGGTGGGCTGGAAGCGACGGCATCCTCGAGGACCGATGGTCAGTGGTGAACACAGCTGTGAGTCAACGTGTTCACGGTTGACGCAAGGACGTTGATTGCGCTGCTGCCGGTTGCGTTGACATGGTATTGGCGGACGCACCAGGTCCACCCGGGGGGACGAGCGCCTGATGCGGCAGGACACGCTTCGAGTGAATCACTGGGTCACTTCGAGCTTTGTGCGGCTTCGATCTACCGTTGCCTCGTGCCGCGCAGCCCACCTTTCCAGGGGAGTGTTGGCGTGGGGTCTGCTTTCCTTGCGAAGGCGCCCGACGCTCGAGGCACATCCGTTCAGTAGGACGGTCCCTGGATTTGAATCAATGAGTCGGGGCCTCGCTGCATGCGAGGCTCCTGGTAGCGAGGGTCGTCTCCGTCAAGGCAGGAATAGACGATCTGTGCCTCTGCACACCCACCTCGCATCATGCATTCGCTGCTCCTGATGTCTCCGAGAAGCATGGCTTTGCCCTTGGATGCACAGTCGGCGTTGGCGGTTGCAAGCGCCTCCGTCTTGGCACCGGTGATGCCGCTCCAGGCCACCCGGACTGTGGTCATGTAGGTGTCCTTGCCGATAGGTTGAGCTCCACTGTTGGCACAGGCGGTCATGGCCAATGCCAGACAACACAGGAGTAGGTTTTTCATGGAATTCTCACTCTCCAGATTCGATACGAGCCCGTTGCAGGATGTGATTGCAACGCTCACCTGAATATAGGGTGTGCAAGGGATCTCCGACGAGGTAATGCTTCACAGGCTGTGCTGGTTTTTCGGTCGGAGGACACTCACCAGCCGAGCCCGGTTCGCACAAAAGTCGTGCGGATAGCAGCGCCTGAGAGCAGATTCGCCTGCGCAGGGTCTCAATCGGTCGCCCGGATGGGAGGCAGCTTCTCGGCCTGATCAGCCTGCCTTGCTGTCAGAACCGTCCGGCGCCTCTCATCACCGAGCCGCGACTCGTTGATGCCGTCCCTGATGGCTGCTTTGAGCACGAAGTACAGGATGACAAATCCGAAGATCACGGCAAGTAACTCGACCGCCGCGACCAGCAGGGTCACCCTTGTGAGCTCGGCCTCAAATTGTTGCCACCAGCTGGTGGAAGTGGGCATGGATGTTCCTCATGGTGATTGATGGGTTGAGCTTTCAACGAAAGCATACAGGCGCCGTACGCGCACTCAATCAACGCTGGTTCTGCGCAAGCTGATCCCCAGGCTCCCTGCCACCGAGGTGTGCAGGTAGTTCCAATCGTTCTCGTAGCGCGCCAGGATCCTTGCCTTGGCCAAGGCTTCCTTGTTCTGAAGGATGAGAGCAGCTCCTGAAGTCCGGTTGCGGTCAGTCGCATCGTCCTTCGCAAGCTGGGCCCGCAAGGATTCTCTGACCCGCCATTCCATGTCGGTGCGTAGGGCCCGCAGCAATGCGCTGATCTTCGGAAAGACATCGGGTGTGTAGACATCGTTGAAGTCGATCGGGTGTTTGTCCTCCAGCGGGTTCGTGCCGTTACCAAAGTCCTCGAACAGCCTCGAAACCCATTCGTGCGCCTGGACCTCCAGCAGCAGGTCTTCCAGGTGGTTCATCAAGTAGCTTTCCGGTGCCTGCCACTCGCCCCTTTGTTCTGTGATTTTGGTTGCAAGGGTCTGGACTTGTTCTCGCAGCTCTGCGGCTGTATCCCTCGCACGGCGTCCCTGCTGCCCGAAGTACTCATACAGGTACTGGGCAAGGCAGCCAATGGATGAATAGCCGATCTCGTTCAGCCCGCGAGGTTCGAAAAGTTTCTTTTGCATGTCGTGTTATTCGGTTTGGGTCGTTTGGAGGAAGATCACGCTCTGCACATCTGAAGGAGCGGGGTCACGGTCCCGTGCTTGCGCAGGTCATCCCAGTACCATCTCTCTCTCTTCGGGGGCGAACACAAGATCCTGCCCCGTCCATGTGGCGAACCAGTACTCGGTGCGCACACGCGTGCCTTGCGGGTAGGCCTTGACCTTGTCTTCGATGACGTCTTCGACAAACACCTCGGTGTTGTCCGGCAGGTCCTCCGGGATCAGGTAGGCGGCCACGGGCGAGGCCGGTCCCTGAGGAATGAACTGGAACATGGGGATCACGAACTCGCAATGCTCGCCACCCACCTCCTTGGGGTCGGGTTGTGCGGACACCCATGCAATGTCGTGGGCCTTGCGGTAGTCGTTGCAGAGGTGGAGTTCGCCGGTTTCGGTTGTTCGGTAGATACCCAAGGACCGCCGCAGGCGTCTGCCGCTTCCTGCCTGCTGGAACAGAAGCCTGAACCCATTGGCAGCTGCAAAATTCATTTCCTCCAGCGTGCGGGCCGTGCGGACAACCGGGATGGGCGAAGGACCCTGGACCTTGTCCCGGTGCGCCTGCCTTCTGAAACAGAAGCCCTGCCTTGGAGTGTTGATGTGAATCACATTCTGGGCGGCCTGGGTGGCAAAGAAGCACACACTGGGGTTCTGCTTCGCCGAGCTCAGCGCCTGTTCATCGCTCAGGTAGGCGAGGTTCTTGACCTCGGTCCGGCAGTGCATGCAACGAAAGCTGCGATCGGGTTCGGCCGCGCTCACGGTTCTTGCCAACTGTGTGGCCAGGGGGCAGTGCACCTCCTTGATGAACTGGCCATCGTCGGTGTACAGGCGTTTGGTTTCGGTCACGTAGATCATGGTTCAGGTCTCCAGCTGGCTCAGGCCATCTCGGCGGTGTGTTGCAACAGCCAGTTCTTGACGGCGTCCAGCGTCTGCAGGTGGGGTTGCTCACCGTCCCATCCACCCGCAAGGCCTTTGCCCGAAGGGCTGAACACATCCCAGCCTGTCAGCTGGATGTTCACTGGTTGGTGGGCCTGGCGCGGACACTGCAGGCGCAATGTGAAGACCGCCTCTCGGGCCAGGTAGTGCGCACCGTTGACCTCAAGGGCCACCTCTCGGGTCAGTGTCGGAGCGCCAGCGTCGGTGTGTCTTGGCACGCGCGAGGTTCGCTCTCCCATCGCCTGGGCCTTCCACTGGACGAGCATCTCCTGGCGCCTGGGGCACCGGGTCTCGGGGCAGGTCAGGGTGGCGAAGGTGCTGCGGTCCACCCGGCTGGGGCCAAACCAGTAGCGGAAGCGGGCTCGACCCAGACGGTCATTCACCAGGGTCACCCGTGCCAGGACATCTGGCAGAGGATGTGGCACCGTGCGCTCGCAAGCGCTCTTGTGCGGATCGTCCCGACCAGCTTCCCACTCCCGCATCAATTGCTGTTCGATCGCGTCCAGATCCTGCATGACGGCCACTCCTTCGTGTTTCGTTCGCCCATGAAAAAACCGCCGTGTTCAGCACAGCCAGGGCGCTGAAGGGACGGACGGTCACAGGCCTCGAAGGATGCCGCTCAAGGACAGTCGGAACAATGCAATGACCGAGTCATGCGACAGGACTTTGCTTGACAGATGGATCGGTGGCAGGGTCGATTTGGTCTGGCTGGGGTCGATCTCTAGACCGCCATGCTTCCTCGAAGTGGCTGGCCCAGCACCAACCTCCTTGGACAATGGCCTCGGACGTTCTGTGCGAGGCTTTCGGGGAGATACCGATTTCCTCATTAAAGGGACGAGGCTCGGCCAGGAGGGAGCGATTCACCGCATTCCATAGGGTCTCAAAGAGTCTCTGTGTGATTGCAGTCAGAGCAAAACAGCGGCCCGGGTATTGCGGGGACTGGTTGATGGCGCGTGATCCGCGCAATTTCTCGATTGAGGTGCCTTAGCGGGCGGTGTGAGCTGGCCATTTGCTGCTCAGATCTGTGTTTCGCACCATGTCCGAGCCCCGTCGCTCGGCTTGCTGGCCATCCGTCCAACTGGTTGCCTTCTGCCCTGATGCATGAGTTGCATGGCCCAGCGTCGCTCAGGGTCTGATTTGGGATCTGCACTTGCCGAGCTCGGGCAGGCTGTTGAACACCGTCCAACTTGATGGAGTTGATGGGTATCGACCTGCCGCTGTAGCCCAGGATGTGCCGAGAAATCATGTGACCGGTAGCACCCAAAGGTCACAATAAGAACGACGCGATTTCGCGTCTTTGAGATGGTCGTTGTGACAGATCGACGTGCTGCGGGGCGTATCCACCTCAAACCGTGTCACCTTGTATCATGCGGCGCTGATTGGTGTAGCTATGCAAGTTGTTGATTTTTCGGGGGTTAGAAGGCATGAAGACCGATCAGCGCCTCGTGCCGCCGACGCAGTTCGCTGTGTATACACACCCAGATTCTTAGCCTCATAACCCAAAGGTCGCAAGTTCAAATCTTGCCTCCGCAACCAACAAAATCAAGCACTTAGCTTGTCATAAAACCCGCCGCAAGGCGGGTTTTTTGTTGGCAGCCCATCCGTAGCCCACTTTCATCACAAAGGAAGACCGGGCTCAGGATGCCGAAGTGTGCGGAACGCGATTCTCGGCGCCAACGACTCCTGTGGCATGTATGCTCATGCGGGGGCGGGCAGTGGTCCTCATCCGAAGGGCGATGCCACCCCACAGGAGTTTGAGATGAACAATCCATGGGCCTTCGTTCTTGTCGTGTGCCTGCTGACTTCAGGGCCTTTGCTGGCGCAGGATCAGGAAACCACCTGCACGGCCGCCTCGGCCGAGCGTAAACTGTCGGGAGCGGCCAAAAACTCCTTCCTCACCAAATGTGAGCGCGACGCGCGCGCTCGGTGCGAGGTGGGCGCAACCGAGAGGAAACTGCACGGCGCCGCCCGCTCCAGCCACGTGAACAAGTGCGTCCGGGAGGCGGTGGGCGGCTGATCCCAGACCCGGCCGATAACCACACGCTCGGTCGCGCCCAACGGCCGGATCCGGGCTGAGACCTCGACGCAGACACGGGCTTGTGCTGAGGCGCAGGCTCAGTGCTCAGGCTGGGCGTTTGCGCGGGCCGTCTGCACCAGGGACTCGGGCAGGCTGCGCTTGCCGCGGGATCTGGCCACAGCCTTGGCCAGCGCATCCACACAGCGTTGAATGAAGTACTGGTAGTCGGGGTGACGATCGTACTCGCACACACCAATGTGCACGCTGGGCGAGGCTGGCGTGATGCTGCCGTTGACGTACATCGACTGAAGTCCGTGCCTCAGCTGTTCGCTGATCTGGCTGCCCAGCTGGTTGGCCGACACCCGCGGGGTCTCCACCGCGACCACCATGAACTGCCGCTCGGCGAAGCGGAATACATGGTCGGTTGTTCGGACACATTCGGTCAGGATGTGGGCCGCCGTGTGCATGACCCGGGCGGTGAGCCCCGCCTGAACCGGTTCGGCCACCCCTGCCAAGCCGATCTCGATGAGCAGGAGGCAACACGGCCGCCCGTTGTCCAGGTGGGTCTGCATGGTGCGCGAGAGGATTGCCGGCAGGTATTGCCGGTCCGGTAGCTGGGTTTCGGTGTCCAGCCCCTCGTCGCGCAAGGCCATGCCGGCAAAGAGTTCGTTCATGCGAAAGCGGATCATGTCCAGCAGCTTGCGTATGCTGCCGATCGTGGGCTCCAGCCTGTCTTGCTGGCCACGTGCTGCCTGCAGACGCGGCAAGAGCTGGAGGTCCATGATGTCGATGGCCTCGCGCAGTGCCTGAAACTCGCTGTCCTGACCGAAAAAGACCGGGCCTTTGTGGTGCATCCAAATGCCGAAGGCGGTGTCTCGCAGGGGTTGTGGCGGGGTTCCACCACCCGATTCCCACACCGACATGAGGACCGACTCCGCCCACTCGGACAGGGCCGCGCGCTGGCGGGTCAGCTCCACGGTGCTGCTCTTTCTCTGGGCCACCAGGCGGTAGGCCTCATCGTTTCGAACCACGTCCTGTGTGTTGTGCAGGTAGCCCTGGTTCATCAGGCTGTCGGCCAGGTGAAGCAGGTCGGATATGTAGAGCAGTGCGACGAGGCGGTCGCTCGAATCCAACGGCGCGAAGTCAAGGCGCCGGCGGATGCCACGCTTGAGCACGCGGATGCCGGCCGAGATCAGGTCAATGGGCAGGCGGATTCGGGCGTGCACCACCCCCACCTCGATTTGCCGCCGAATGGCGACCGGGATCTCGTCGTCGGCCAAGGTGCCGAACAACTCGACCATCCAGCGGCGCATCGAACTTCGAAGCCGGGTCTGGACCCGCTCCTGATCCAGAAAACGGGTTGCGCGGCTGTCGGCCATCATGCGCTGGTAAAACTCGTCGGCCAGCACTTCGGCGCCGTCTCGGACCACCTGGGCGACGACCGTGCGCACCGATTGCCGGGTGAACCTGAATAGTTCATGCCATGCCCGAACGGCTTCCTGTTCCAGGCCGTGCCGCTCGTGGTCGACCTGCGATGTCATCAACATGGGGGTGCGAATGTGGACGGATGAAAGATCGGAGGTTGGGTTCAGGGCCACAACTTATCGCGTCTGTGAAGGCTCGGCCAGTGCCCGTGTGCGGTAGGTGTGAAGCTTGTCCGGGCCCGGTTTCTTTGAGGGGCCGGCGGCCGCGTGTGGACATGGATAAGTAAATGAGAGCTGTTTCCACCCTGGCTTGCGCAAGTGGAGCGCCGATGTGTTTGGCTGCGGGCCTGCTCGCCTGTCGTCGGGTGGGCCGACCTGCTTCGGAACAGGAAAGCCAAGGAAACGGGGAGTCATTTCAATGCGAATGAGAATCAACCAATTGGGCGCCGGCTGTGACACCCCTGTTGCAGCCGGGCAACAGGGCATTGGCCCATCGGCGCTCCCCTGGGCGTGCCGCTGGCACGGTGGGATCCTTGCCTTTCCCGCGTGTCGCGGCCGATGCCTTCCGCTGTGCTACCCGGTGCTGGCGGCGAACCTCAGGACCCCATCGCTGCCCATTTCACGGTCCAGCTGGCCGAGGTACCAGAGCCGGTGCAGGTGGGCAATGGCCTCGCCCATGGCAAAGGTGGTCTGGTGCAGGTCCAGCGGGCGTGGAAACAGCACCGGAATGATGTCCATGGCCGAACAGGCTCGCTGCCCGCAGGCTTGCAACACCTCTTCGAGCCGGTCCTCGTGGTGCTCCTGCAGCTGCCGTATGCGCTCGTGCAGGCCGGTGAAAGGTTTGCCGTGGGACGGCAGGACCAGTGTGTCCGCAGGCAGGGGCAGGAAGCGTTCCAGCGAACCGAGAAACAGGGCCAGCGCGTCGGCCTCGGGTTCCTGGTCGTAGACGCTCACATTGGTGGATATGCGGGGCAACACCATGTCGCCGCTGATGAGCACCCCCAGCGCCTCGCAGTGCAAGGCCATGTGCTCGGGTGCATGGCCGTAGCCGGCGATGCAGCGCCAGCTGTGACCACCGACCGGCAACACCGTTCCGTCCAGCAGGCGGCGGAACGTGGCCGGCACGCCGGGCACCAGGCCCGGGTAGTAGGCCGACCGGGCCCGGATGCGTTGCTGGCTTTCAGGGTCGTTCAGGCCGTGCAGGGCGAAGTGTCGGGCCGCCGAGTCACCGCCAAAGCCGGTGGTGCTCTGCGAGCCCAGGCAGGCCATGTGGTAGTCGGTGGCGCTGATGCAAAGGGGCGCCTGCCAGCGCTCGCACAGCCATTGCGCCAGACCGATGTGGTCCGGGTGCATGTGGGTCACGACCACGCGCAGCACTGGCAGGCCGTCCAGTTCACGGGCGAAAATCTGCTCCCACTGCGCGCGGGCGCTGTCGTGGGCGATGCAGCAGTCGACCACAGTCCAGCCGTCGGTGCCCTCGATCTGGTCGCGCAGCAGCCAGAGGTTGATGTGGTCCAGGGCGAACGGCAGCGCCATGCGCACCCACTTGACACCGGGCGCCACGGTAAGTGTCTGACCAGCGACAGGCAGCTGGTCACCCAGCGGGTAGTGCAGCTGGCGCTCCAGCGCATCGCGATCAGGTGTCATGCCGGTGGCCTTCCGTTAACATCGGGTATTGACGTGAACGTAAACGTCAACCCTGGAGGCATTCTACGGAGGCCCATCGGCCTCGCCTGTCCGCCACCCGACACGCCTGCCCACCCACATGGCCACACAGCCCACCTACACCATCGGCGACCTGGCGCGCGAGTTCGACCTGACCACGCGTGCCATCCGTTTCTACGAAGACATGGGGCTGTTGCAGCCAAAGCGCGAGGGCCCGGGCGGGCGCAACCGGGTCTACAGCGCACGCGATCGCACCCGCCTCAAACTGACCCTGCGGGCCAAGCGCCTTGGGCTGTCGCTGACCGAAGCCAAGGACATCATCGAGATGTACGACAGCCCGCGTGACACCGGGCCGCAGCTGCGCAAGTTCCTGGTGGTGCTGGCCGAGCACCGGCGGCAGCTTGAAGAACAGATGGCCGATCTGGTGGCCAACCTGGAGGAGGTCAAGGTCCACGAAAAAGAAGCCCGTGCCCTGCTGGCCAAGCTGGGCAAGGACATCCGCGAGGACCCTTCCAGCCCATGACCTCATCTTCGTCACGCCTGGCCCGTCTGCAGCAGGTGCTGTTGCTGATGGCCCTGGCCCTGGCGTTGGGCTGGGCTCTGGTCTTTGGCGACCGGGGCGCTGCATGGGTGCTGGGCGGCGCGACGCTGATCCTGTTCGGTTATGCGCTGGTGCTGGCGCTGGAGTTCGTGCTGGTGGCATGGCTGCACCAGAACGATCCGGCACCCCGCGCCAGCGCCATCCAGCTGTTGACCGCCTGGTGGCAGGAGGCGCGGGTCGCGCCGCTGGTGTTTGCCTGGCGGCAACCATTTCGCTGGCGCAGCCTGCCGGACACCGATGCCGGCGCCAACGCAGGGGGCCTGCCGGTGCTGGTGCTGGTGCACGGATTTGTGTGCAACCGGGGCTTCTGGCTGCCATGGATGGAGCAACTGCGCGCCCGTGGCCAAGCCTATGTGTCGGTCAACCTGGAGCCGGTGTTCGGCTCCATCGACGACTATGTCCCGCTGATCGAGGCGGCGGTGATCCGTGCCGAACAGGCAGGGGGGCAGCCGCCGGTGCTGGTCTGCCACAGCATGGGTGGCTTGGCCGCGCGCGCCTGGCTGGCGGTGCAGCCGTCGAATGAAATGCGCGTGTCCCGGGTGATCACCATCGGCACACCGCACCATGGCACCTGGCTGGGCCAGTTCAGTCATGTGCCCAACGGGCGGCAGATGCGCATCGCAGGGGAGTGGTTGTCCCGTCTGCAGCAGCGCGAACGAGACCAGCGACCCCAGCAGACCTATGCCCGCTTCGTTTGCTGGTATTCGAGTGCCGACAACATCGTGCTGCCGGCCTCAACGGCCACGCTGGAGGGGGCGGACAACCGGTTCCTGCCCGCCACACCCCATGTGGCCATGGCCTTTCATCCCACGGTGATGGCCGAGTCGCTGGCGATGTGTTCGCCCGCCGCGATCTCGCCGGCCGAGCGCACCGCTTCGTAGAGAGGCGTGAAGTCCGGCGCAGTCATCTCGAACAGCTGTTCGAAGCTGTCGATGACGAAATAGGTGGCTTGGTAGTCGTCGATCTTGTAGCGGGTGCGCATGCAGCGCAGCAGGTCCAGGGCGATGCGCTGCACGCCGGGCGTGCGCACACTGTGCTGCAGTTCACCGGGCGAGCTCAGGATGCCGGCGCCGTAGGCCCGCAACCCGTCGGCCTGGCGGATCAGCCCGAACTCGATGGTGTACCAGTACAGCCGTGACAGCAACTCGCCAGCGCCCAGGTCGTGGGCCTTGAGCCCGCCTTCGCCGTAGCGTTGCACGTAATCGGCAAACACCGGGTCGAACAGCAGCGGCACATGGCCGAACAGGTCGTGGAACACGTCCGGCTCGACGATGTAGTCGAACTCCTCGGGGCTGCGCATCCAGTCGGTGACCGGAAAGCGCCGGTTGGCCAGCAGTTCGAAGAAAGGCCGCTCCGGGATCAGACCTGGCACGGCCACAATTTCCCAGCCGGTGGCCGGACGCAGGCGGGCATTGATTTCCTCGAAACGCGGGATGTGGTCCTTGATGCCGAGGGAGGGCAGGGCGCGGATGAAAGCGTCACAGGCCAGCCCCGGCAGCAGGGCCGACTGCCGTTCGTACAAGCGTCGGTAGGTGTCGTGGTCGGTGGCGGTGTAGGCCGCCCAGTCCTGCTCGCAGGTGTAGTCGTCGCGCGCGCGGGCATAGTCGCCGCGCGGCGGGCGGTCGCTGGCGCCATAGACAACAGGTTCGACCGCCATGTCAACCCTTGAGCACGCCGCGGCGCACCTGGTCCAGTTCCATGGTTTCGAACAGCGCCTTGAAGTTGCCTTCGCCGAAACCGTCGTTGCCCTTGCGCTGGATGAACTCGAAGAAGATGGGGCCCAGCTGGTTCTCGCTGAAGATCTGCAGCAGCAGCTCGCCGGGGCTGCCGTCCACCAGGATGTTGCGCTGCTTGAGGGCCTCCAGGTCTTCGCCGTGGTTGGGAATGCGCTTGGGCAGCAGCTCGTAGTAGGTCTCGCTGGTGTTGAGCAGCTTGATGCCGCTGAGCTCAAGGGCATCGACCGTGTCGTACAGATTGGTCGAGCCCAGGGCGATGTGCTGGATGCCCTCGCCGTGGTAGCGGTCCAGGTATTCCTGGATCTGTCCGGCCTTGTCGTTGCCTTCTTCGTTGATCGGGATGCGGATTTTGCCGCAAGGGCTGGTCATGGCCTTGCTCTTGATGCCGGTCTGCTGGCCTTCGAGGTCGAAGTAGCGGATTTCGCGGAAGTTGAAGATCCGCTCGTAAAAATCGGCCCACTCGGCCATGCGGCCACGGTGCACGTTGTGCGTGAGGTGGTCGATGTAGGTCAGACCATGACCGACCGGGTTGAGTTCGGCGCCCGGCAGCGGGTAGAAGTCGACGTCGTAGAAGCCGATGTTGCCGATGTCCCCCTCTTTGGCGCCGTTCTTGCCGCGCCACTTGTCGATGAAATAGATGATGGAGTCGCCGATGCCCTTGATGGCCGGGATGTTCAGCTCGCCCGGGCCGGCGGCGTTGGCATAGCCCCAGGCGCCGAGCGAAATGGCGCGTTCGTAGGCCGCCTTGGCGTCCTTGACGCGGAAGGCGATGGCGCAGACGCTGGGGCCGTGCAGGCGGGCAAAGCGCTGGGCGAAGCTGTCGGGCTCGGCGTTGATGATGAAGTTGATTTCGCCCTGGCGGTACAGCGTCACGTTCTTGTGGCGGTGTTTCGCGATGGCCTTGAAGCCCATGTTCTCGAACAGCTGGCCCATGGCGACCGGATCGGGGGCGGCGTATTCGATGAACTCGAAGCCATCGGTGCCCATCGGGTTGGTCCAGGCACCCGCGCTCACCGCTTCGCGCGCGGCGCTGCCCCCCGAGGGGGCACTCGCCCCTTGGGGCGACCCGGTGGGGCTCGGTTCATTGGCTGTGGCGGTCTCTGGCAATGCGGCGTTCATGGCTGTCTCCTGGTGGTTGGCGCGAAAGCATCACTGTATCGGCGCAGGATGTCACGATTGCTGCGTTTTGGGGCGTGCCGCTTGTCCTCATTGCACAAAAACTGCAGAATGTTCGTCATGCAAGCACTCGACAAGCTCGATCGGCAGATACTGCGCAAGTTGCAGGCCGATGGCCGGGCCACCTACGACCAGATCGCCGAGCAGGTCGGTCTGTCGGCCAGTGCCGTGCTCAGGCGCGTGCGCCGGCTGGAGGAGGTGGGGGTGATTGACCGTTACGTGGCCCTGGTCCGGCCCGAATCGGTCGGACTGGGACTGACCGCCTATGTGAATGTGAGGCTGGAGAAACACGCCGAAGGCAACAAACGCAATCCGATGGATGAATTCCGAGCCAGCGTGCAGGCCTGGCAGGAGGTGGTCGAATGCGTGGCGCTGACCGGTGAAATGGACTACCAGCTCAGACTGTTGGTGGCCGACATGGCCGCCTACTCGCGTTTCATGATGGACACCCTGCTCAAACACCCCAGCGTGCAGGACTGCAAGACCAGTTTTGTGATGGACCGTGTCAAGAGCACCACAGCCTTGCCGGTCTGAACGGTCGCCCGGTGGCCGTGTGGCGGACATTTGTCACCGTTTGCACCATGGATCGCCTTCTGAGTGACCACTGGCACTTTCAGGTATAGGGTTAACCCTTATATTCGGCCCATGAACCGAGAAGCCGAATGGCTGGGTTCGGCCCCTCCCGCTGCTCACGCACTGGAGCAGCCGCCCGCCGCCGCCCCCGCCAACGAGCCTGGTCGTGCCGACGCCCAGGCCGCCGTGCCGATCCGCTCGCTGTCAAGCTCGCACGCCCGAATCATCACCCGCCACCTGCTGTCGCTGTCGCCGCAGGACCGCTACCTGCGTTTTGGCTACGCCGCCACCGACGAGCAGATCCGGCGCTATGTCGAGCGCCTGAATTTCGATCGCGACGAACTGCTGGGTATCTTCAACCGCCGGCTGGAGCTGATCGCCATGGCCCACCTGGCGTTCTCGACCGACCCGCGCTGCCTCAGTTGCGCCGAGTTCGGCGTCTCGGTCTCCCGCAATGCGCGTGGCCGGGGTTATGGCAGCCAGTTGTTCGAGCGGGCCGTGGTGCACGCTCGCAACGAGGGTGTGCAGATGCTGTTCATCCACGCCCTGAGCGAGAACACCGCCATGCTGCGCATCGCGCGCAAGGCCGGCGCCACCATCGAGCGCGATGGCCCCGAAAGCGAGGCGCACCTGCGCCTGCCGCCGGCCGATTTCAGTTCGCAGATCAGCGAGATCGTCGACCGCCAGCTGGCGCTCACCGACTACCACCTCAAGGCCCAGGCGCGCCGGTTCTGGCGCGTGCTGCGCGGTTTGCAGAGTCTGCCGCAAGACGTGCTGCGCCGCATCCGTTCCTGATCGTGGGCGGACACCCGCCGCGCGGTGTCTTTGCGCGCCGGGGACCCCTTGGGTTATCCTTGCCCCCTGATGCAACTACCGCCCTCCTTCAGTGGCCGACTCCCCTCCCAGTAGCGGGCCGCAGCGCAGCCTGCGGCAACCCGACAAGCGTGGTCTGCTCCAGAAACTCGCCGAGTTCCTGCACCCCGGACCCGATTCCAAGGACGAGTTGATCGAGACCCTGGCCGAGGCCGAGGACAACGAGATCATCAACGCCGAATCGCGCGTCATGCTCGAAGGCGTGATCCGCATCGCCGACATGACGGCAGGCGACGTGATGGTGGCAGCCCCTCGCATGGACGTGCTCAACATCGATGCGCCCTACGAGGAACTGCTGCACCTCGTCATCGACACCGCCCACTCGCGTTTTCCGGTCTACGAAGGCGAACGCGAGAACATCATCGGCATCCTGCTGGCCAAGGACCTGCTCAAGCTGCAGCGGGCGCCGGAGCTGAACCTGCGTGCCCTGTTGCGGCCGGCCACCTTTGTTCCCGAGAGCAAGGGACTGAACGATTTGCTGCGCGAGTTCCGGGGCAACCGAAACCACCTGGCCATCGTGATCGACGAGTTCGGTCGTGTGGCGGGCCTGATCACCATCGAGGACGTGCTGGAGGAAATCGTCGGTGAGATCGAGGACGAATTCGATGTGGCCGAGGACGAGGGCGACATCTTCGCCCTGGCCGACAGCACCTGGCGGGTCAGCGGCGACACGCCGATCGAGCGCATCAATGAGTCCTTCGAGCTGGACTTGCCAGAGGACGACTTCGACACCATCGGTGGCCTGATCGCGCACAACATGGGGCACGTGCCCAAACGCGGCGAAACGCACGAACTCGAGTCGCTGCAGTTTGTGGTGCTGCACACCAAGGGTGGCGCGGTCAAGTGGTTCAAGGTGATGCCGCGCCCAGTCGAGCCCTGATCCGATGGCCAGAGAGCGGTCGGCGACTCCGGTGCGCAGCCTGTTCGGCTCGCTGCATTCGCCTTCGACATTTTCTCCGCTGAGTGGTCGGGCGCCTGGCCGCCACAGTTCTGCTGGCGGCTGGATATGGGCGCTGCTTTGTCTGCTGGCAGGGGGACTGCACGCGGCATCCCTGGCCTGGCCAGCCGTGGCTTGGGCTTTGCCTGGCAGCACGCCGGGCCAGGCATCGGGGTGGTGGCAAGGGGTGGCGATGACCACACTGGTGTTGTCGGTGCAATGGTCGGATCGGGCCGGCCAGGCCGCCTGGCGTGGTGCGCTGTTCGCCACCGCCTGGTTGGGCGGCAGTTTCTGGTGGCTGTTCGTTTCCATGCACACCTACGGCGGCCTGCCCGCCTGGCTGGCGGCCTTGGCGGTTCTTGCCTTGGCGTCGGCGCTGGCCTTGTTCTACGCCTTGGCCACCTGCGCACTCTGGCTCTGGGCACCGCATGCGCGCTGGTTGCAGGCGCTGCTTTTTGCTGCGCTGTGGACACTTGCCGAACTGGCGCGCGGACGCTGGTTCACCGGCTTCCCTTGGGGTGCTGCGGGCTACGCACAGGTGGATCTGCTGGGTGCCTGGGCGCCCTGGGTCGGCGTGTACGGAATGGGATTTGTGGCGGCCTTGCTGGCCTATGGCGCGGCCACAGTGCTGACGGTGGCGTTTCGGGCGCTGCAGCGATCGCTCCAAGCCCCGGACCGCCGTCGCGCCGTGCGTCGCCGTCGCGCCAGCGAAAGCGTTTGGGTGCGTGCGGGGCACGGCCTGCTGGCACTGCTGCTGTGGGGCGGTCTGCTGGCGAGTCTGGCGCTGGCGCCGCGCATGCAGGCTCTTGGCTTGTCCGAGACCCGGGACGCTGGCCCATTGCGCGTCTGGCTTTTGCAGGGAAATGTGCCGCAGGATGAAAAGTTCGAGGCCGGCACGGGTGTGGCCGATGCGCTGAGCTGGTACCCGGCCCAGCTGGCCGAGGCGCTGGCGCAAGCTGGCCCGACGCTGCCGCAGCTGGTGGTGGCGCCCGAGACGGCCTTGCCCTTGCTGCCGCAGCAGCTCGGCGCTGCCTTCTGGGAGCCCTTGCTCAGGGCCATGGCGCAACAGCCGGCGCAAGGCCCGGAGGTGGGGGTGCTCATCGGTCTGCCGCTGGGCAGCTTCGAGCGCGGCTACACGAACTCGGCCTGGGGTATCGACCGGGCCTCGGCAGCACAGGTGCTTGCCGGGGGCGTGGACCTGGCGCGTGCTCCTTTTTTCCGTTACGACAAGCACCACCTCGTGCCCTTTGGCGAGTTCATCCCGCCGCTGTTCCGCTGGTTCACCGACCTGATGAACATTCCGCTGGGTGACTTCGACCGGGGTCCGCTGGCACAGGCCCCGTGGTCGGTTGCGGGTCAACGCATTGCGCCCAACATCTGCTACGAAGACCTGTTCGGCGAGGAGCTGGCGGCCGGTTTCGCGGATGCTGCGCAGGCCCCCACAGTGCTGGTCAACCTGAGCAACATCGGCTGGTTCGGCGACACGGTGGCCATCGACCAGCACTTGCACATCTCGCGCCTGCGTGCGATGGAGCTGGGGCGCCCCATGCTGCGGGCCACCAACACCGGGGCCACGGCGGCCATCGACCACCGCGGTCAGGTGACCCATCTGTTGCCCCGCCTGACACGGGGTCGCCTGGAGGCCCAGGTTCAGGGGCGCGAAGGCCTCACGCCGTATGCCCGCTGGGCTTCGCGCTGGGGTTTGTGGCCCCTCTGGCTGGCCTGCCTGGGTGTGGTGGCGACCGTGGCCCTGGCTGGCCGTGTGCGTTCTCGCCGCCGCTCGCGCTGACCGGTCGAGGTAGACACGGACGGGCGCCCCGTAAAATCGCGCAAGGACTGCGCCTGCCGTGCGCGACCGCTCTATTTCTATTGCCCACCAGGCCGGCTTGCGCCGGCCGCTTCGCATGTTGACCTTCCAGCAAATCATCCTGACCCTGCAGTCCTACTGGGACCAACAGGGCTGCGCCCTGCTCCAGCCCTACGACATGGAGGTCGGCGCCGGCACCAGCCACACCGCCACCTTCCTGCGTGCGCTCGGGCCCGAGCCCTGGAAAGCCGCCTACGTGCAGCCCAGCCGCCGCCCCAAGGACGGCCGCTATGGCGAGAACCCCAACCGGCTGCAGCACTACTACCAGTATCAGGTGGTGCTCAAGCCAGCGCCCAGCAACATCCTGGAGCTGTACCTGGGCTCGCTCCAGGCACTCGGTTTCGACCTGAGGAAAAACGACATTCGCTTCGTCGAGGACGACTGGGAAAACCCGACGCTGGGCGCCTGGGGCCTGGGCTGGGAGGTCTGGCTCAACGGCATGGAGGTCACGCAGTTCACCTACTTCCAGCAGGTCGGTGGCATCGACTGCAAGCCCATCACCGGCGAGATCACCTACGGCCTGGAACGCCTGGCCATGTATCTGCAGGGCGTGGACAACGTTTACGACCTGGTCTATGCGCCTGGCCTCAAGTACGGCGACGTGTTCCACCAGAACGAGGTCGAGCAGTCGACCTACAACTTCGAGCATTCGGACGCCGACTTCCTGTTCACCGCCTTCGGTGCCCACGAGAAGCAGGCCAAATACCTGATCGAGCAGCAGCTGGCGCTGCCGGCCTACGAGCAGGTGCTCAAGGCGGCGCACACCTTCAACCTGCTGGACGCGCGTGGTGCCATCTCGGTGACCGAGCGCGCGGCCTACATCGGCCGCATCCGCAACCTGGCACGCAGCGTGGCCCAGGCCTACTACGAGAGCCGCGAGCGGCTGGGTTTCCCGATGGCACCGCGCGAGTGGGTGGACCAGATCGAGAAAAAAGCCGCCTGAGGAAGCACCCCGAATGACCACCAAGAACCTGCTCGTCGAGCTTTTTGTCGAAGAACTGCCCCCCAAGGCCCTGCGCAGGCTGGGCGACGCCTTTGCCGCCACCCTGGCCGATCAGCTGCGTGCCCAGGGGCTGGCCGGTGCCGACTCGGTCGTGACACCCTACGCCTCGCCGCGCCGCCTGGCCGCCCACATCAGCCACGTCTGGCTCAAGGCCGAGGACAAGGCGGTGCAGCAAAAGCTCATGCCCGCCTCGGTTGGCCTGGGGGCCGATGGCATGCCCACGCCCGCGCTGATCAAGAAGCTGCAGTCGCTGGGCGCCGACACCTCCGACCCCAAAGCCCTGCTGGCCGCCCTGAAGCGCCAGGGCGAGGGCAAGGCCGAGGCCCTGTTCTGGGACAGCCTGGTCACGGGTGCCACGCTGGACGCGGGCCTGCAGAAGGCGCTGGACGAGGCGATCCGTCTGCTGCCCATCCCCAAGGTCATGACCTACCAGCTGGAGAGCGATTGTGAGCTGCCCGGCTGGAGCAGTGTGCATTTCGTGCGCCCGGCGCACGGGCTGGTGGCGCTGCACGGCGAAACCGTGGTGCCGGTGCGGGCGTTGGGTCTGCGGGCCGGCAACACCACCCAGGGACACCGTTTTGAGGCGCGCACGCCGGTGCTGGAGATCACCAACGCCGACGCCTATGCCCAGACGCTGCGCGACGATGGCGCGGTGATCGCCAGCTTTGACGAGCGCCGTGCCGAGATCGAGCGCCAGCTGGCCGCGCGTGCCGCCGAGGTGGGGGACGGCTGCCGGCCGATCGAGGACGAGGCCCTGCTGGACGAGGTGACCGCGCTGGTCGAGCGACCGAATGTGCTGGTTTGCGAATTCGAGAAGCAGTTCCTGGATGTGCCGCAGGAATGCCTGATCCTGACCATGAAGGCCAACCAGAAGTACTTCCCGCTGCTGGACGCGCAGGGTCGGCTGACAAACCGCTTTCTGGTGGTCAGCAACATCCGGCCCGACGACGCCAGCGCCGTGACCGGCGGCAACGAGCGCGTGGTGCGCCCCCGCCTGGCCGATGCCAAGTTTTTCTTCGACCAGGACCGCAAGAAGACGCTGGACAGCCGCGTTGAAGGCCTGGGCAAGGTGGTCTATCACAACAAGCTGGGCACCCAGGGTGAGCGTGTCGAGCGGGTGCGCGCGATCGCCCGCGCCATCGGCGAGCAAGTCGGTGGCGCGACGCTGGCTGCCAGCGCCGACACCGCGGCCCGCCTGGCCAAGACCGACCTGCTGACCGACATGGTGGGCGAGTTCCCCGAGCTGCAGGGCATCATGGGGGGCTACTACGCGCGCCACGACGGCCTGTCCGAAGACATCGCCTTTGCCATCGAGGACCACTACAAGCCACGTTTTGCTGGCGACGATCTGCCGCGCACCCCGACCGGTGTGGTGGTGGCGCTCGCCGACAAGCTGGAGACCCTGGTGGGCATGTTCGGCATCGGCAACCTCCCGACCGGCGACAAGGACCCGTTTGCCTTGCGGCGCCATGCGCTGGGGGTGATCCGCATGCTGGTCGAGAAGGACCTCCCGCTGGACCTGGCTGCCTTGGTGGCCGGTGCGGCGCCCGTGTTCGGTGACCGGATCACCGATGCAAGCCTTGCCCTGACAGATTTCATCTATGACCGCCTGGCGGGCAGCTTGCGCGAGCAGGGCTTCAGCGCCCAGGAGGTGGATGCCGTGCTGGCGCTGCGCCCGCAGCGGCTCGCCGAGGTGGCCCAACGCCTGCAGGCGGTGCGGGCCTTTGCGGCGCTGCCCGAGGCGCCGGCGCTGGCGGCGGCCAACAAGCGCATTGGGAACATCCTCAAGAAATCCGAAGGCGAAGGGGCCACGGTCAACCCGGCGCTGTTCGTGGAGACGGCCGAAAAAGACCTCTACGCCGCGATGCAGGCCACCGTGCCCGCCGCCGACGCGAAGTTCGACGCCGGAGACCACACCGCCAGCCTGCAGAAGCTGGCCGCACTGCGCACACCGGTCGACGCCTTCTTCGACGGCGTGATGGTCAATGCCGATGACCCCGCGCTCAAGGCCAACCGCCTGGGGCTGCTGAAGTCGCTGCACGAGGCCATGAACCGCGTGGCGGACCTGTCTCGCCTGTCCGCATGAGAGAAATGATGGCCCCCACGCTCCGCCGCTTCGCGGGTCGCTGCCCCCCAAGGGGGCTGAGCTTGCTTGGGGCGGCCCTGCGCGGCGGTCCTGTGGCCCCCACGCTCCGCCGCTTCGCGGGTCGCTGCCCCCCAGGGGGGCTGAGCTTGCTTGGGGCGGCCCTGCGCTGCGGTCCTGTGGCCCCTACGCTCCGCCGCTTCGCGGGTCGCTGCCCCCCAGGGGGGCTGACCTTGCTTGGGGCGGCCCTGCGCGGCGGTCCTGTGGCCCCCACGCTCCGCCGCTTCGCGGGTCGCTGCCCCCCAGGGGGGCTGAGCTTGCTTGGGGCGGCCCTGCGCTGCGGTCCTGCTGCCCCCACGCCCCACGGTCGCAGCACCATCTGAGGATTACGGCATGAAACTGATCATCCTGGACCGCGACGGCACGCTCAACCGCAACCGCGACGATTACGTGGCCTCGCCCGAGGAGTGGGAGCCCCTGCCGGGCGCGCTGGAGGCGGTGGCCCGGCTCAACCAGGGTGGCTGGCGGGTGGTGCTGGCGACCAACCAGAGTGGCCTGGGCCGGGGCATGTTCGACATGGCTTCCCTCAACGCCATCCACGCCAAGATGCACCGCCAGCTGGCCGCGGCCGGCGCGCGGGTCGAAGCGGTGTTCTTCTGTCCGCACGGCCCGGAAGACAACTGCAGCTGTCGCAAACCGGCGCCCGGCCTGTTCCACCAGATCGGCGAACGCTTCAACCTGCCTCTGGCGGCCATGCCCGCCGCTGGCAATGCACTGCGGCATGTGCAGGCCGCCGCAGCGGCCGGTTGTCCGACCCACCTGTTGCTGACCGGCAAGTCGGAACACCTGCGTGGACGTGTCGGCCAGGCCGCCGATGCCGATCTGGCCACGCTGCTGCCCGAGCTGCCGTCGGGCACCCATCTGCACGAGGATTTGTCGACCTTTGTCGACTGGCTGCTGGCCCAGGAAACGCTGGCGTCAGACCCTGCTCCGACGCCCGTCGGCTGATCCCGGCGCTCTTTTCACTCACCTTGGCCTGACCTTCGGTCCGATTTCATGAACCTGCTGCGCTCGATTCTTCATTTGCTGGTCATGGTGGTGACCGTGGTGCCCTGGGCCATTGCCGTCCTGCTGGCAGCGCCTTTTCTCAACAGCACGCAGATCTACTGGATGTGTGTGGGCTGGCTGCGCGTCGCGGTGCGCAGCGGCGAGCTCATTCTGGGGATTCGGAACCGCATCACCGGCTACGAAAACCTGCCGGTGGGCAGCACCGCGCCGGCCATCCTGCTGGTCAAGCACCAGTCGACCTGGGAAACCTTCTGCATGCCCACACTCATGCCACACCCGCTGGCCTACGTGTTCAAGAAGGAGTTGCTCTATGTGCCTTTCTTTGGCTGGGCCATGGCCCGCATGGACATGATCCACATCGACCGGAGCAAGCGCGCGCAGGCCTTCAACAAGGTGGTCTCGCAGGGGCAGCGCCTGCTGGACCAGGGCACCTGGGTGATCATGTTTCCCGAGGGCACCCGCACTGCACGCGGGCAGCAGGGCAGCTACAAGAGCGGCGGCACCCGCCTGGCCGTGGCCACCGGTGCGCCGGTGATTCCGGTGGCGGTGACCTCGGGGCGCTGCTGGCCGCGCAAGGCGCTGATCAAGCGGCCGGGTGTGGTGGATTTCTCTATCGGCAAGCCGATTCCCAGCCAGGGCCGCGAACCGGACGAGCTGATGCGCGAGGTCGAGGCCTGGATCGAGGCCGAGATGCGGCGGCTGGACCCGGAGGCCTATCGGTGAGTGCGCCGGCGCCCATGCAGCGCTTTGTGCAGCTGGCGCTGGATTTCCTGTCGGGTGTTCACGCGCCCGCGGCTGAGCCGCCAGCTCGGCGGGTGCAGGATACGTCCCCGTCGCTGCCGGCCGAGCCCATGGAGGTGGTGTTCCAGCCGGGCGTTTGGCAGCATCCCCGCGCCAACCGGCGGGTGCAGCTGGCCGGTTGCGAAGTCGCCTATGAGTTCAAGCGTGGCAAGCGCCGCACCATCGGCCTGTCGGTCAGTCACGAAGGCCTGAGTGTGCGTGCCCCGCGCTGGACACCCGTCGGCGAGGTGGACAGCCTGTTGCACAGCAAGTCCGACTGGGTGCTGGAGAAGCTGCGACGGGCGCGCGAGCGCTCTCAGCAACTGGCGCAGGCGCGCACGGTCTGGGCAGACGGCGCGCCATTCGACTGGCTCGGGCGACGGGTGCTGCTGCGGCTGGACCCGACGCATGACTTTCGCCAGGCGGGCGCCGTGCTGGACGGGGCCGATGTGCCGGCGGGCGGATCGGCGCAGAACCTCACCCTGCGTCTGGGCCTGTCGGCTTCAGCCAGCGAGGCGCAGATCCGCGATGCGGCCCAGGCCTGGCTGATGCGCGAGGCGCGGCGGGTGTTCGAAGAACGGCTGGCCCATTTTGCGCCCTTGCTCGGTGTGCAATGGCGCGTGCTTCGCCTGTCCAGTGCCGGCACCCGATGGGGCAGCGCCAGCGTGGACGGCACCATCCGGCTGAACTGGCGGCTGGTGCACCTGAGCCTGGACATGATCGACTATGTCGTGGTGCACGAGCTGAGTCACCTGCGCCACATGGACCACAGCCCGCAGTTCTGGGACGTGGTGGCCAGCGTCATGCCCGACCATGCCGCGCGCCGCCGGGCGCTGCGCGCGTTGCCGCTGGCAGCCGGCGGCTGACCGTGTTTCGCGCGACGCTCAGGCGTCGGGCAGCACGGCGGTGACCTCGATCTCGATCTTGGCCCGGTCTTCCATGAGGCCGGCGACCTCGATGCAGGTCATGGCCGGGAAGTGCTTGCCCATGACCTCGCGGTAGACCGTGCCCAGCTCGCGCAGCCGGCTGTTGTATTCCACTCGGTCGATCACATACCAGGTCATGCGCACCATGTGCTCGGGGCCTGCGCCGGCGCAGGCGAGCACTTCGCGGATGTTCAACAGGGTCTGGCGCGTCTGGTCGATGAAGTCGTCGCTTTCGAAGACCTGCGCACCGTTCCAGCCGATCTGGCCACCGACAAAGACGAGCGTGCCACGCGCGGTCACGCCGTTGGCGTAGCCCTTGGGTTGTGCCCAGCCGGGCGGTTGCAGGATGTTCATGCGGAGTCCTTGGCCATCTGGCGCAGGGCGAAGCGTTGCAGCTTGCCGGTTTCGGTGCGGGGCAGGCGCTCGACGAAGAGCACCTGGCGCGGGTATTTGTAGGGGGCCAGGTTGTGCTTGACATGGTCCTGCAGGGCCTTGACCTGCGCGGCGTCGGCCGCCTGCCCGGGCTTGAGCACCACATAAGCCAGGATGACCATGCCGCGCTCGTCGTCGGGCTTGCCGACCACGCCGCACTCGGCCACCGCCGGGTGCAACAGCAAACAGGCTTCCACCTCCGGGCCGGCCACGTTGTAGCCGGCGGTGATGATCATGTCGTCGGTGCGCGCCTGGTAGAAGAAGTAACCGTCTTCGTCCTGCAGGAAGGCATCGCCGGGGAAGTTCCAGCCGTTCTGCACATAGTTGGCCTGACGGGCATCGTCCAGGTACTTGCAGCCGGTCGGTCCCTTGACCGCCAGCCGGCCGACCTGACCGAGCGGCAGTTCCTGACCATCGTCTCCGACGATCTTCGCCAGGTAGCCCGGCACGACCGTGCCAATGGCGCCGCGCCGGACGTCGTCGGGCGCGGCCGAGATGAAGATGTGGAACATCTCGGTGGCGCCGATGCCGTCGAGTATCTCGATGCCGCTGGCTTCCTTCCACAACTGGCGGGTGGCGTCGGGCAGGCCCTCGCCCGCGCTCACGCTGATGCGCAGCCGACCGATGCCCAGCTGCTTGGCAAAGGGCGCCATCTGGCGGTAGAAGGTGGGCGCGGTGTAGCAGATGGTGGCACCGACCTGGCCAATGAGGCGCACCATGGCCTCGGGTGTGTAAGGAATGCTCGGAAAGTACACCGAGGCGCCGGCCCACATGGGGAACACCAGCAGACCCCCCAGGCCGAAGGTGAAGGCCAGCGGTGGCGAGCCCATGACGATGTCGTCGGATGTGGCGCGGAGCACATGCCGGGGCCAGGTCTCGCAGGCCGCGATGACGTCGCGGTGGGTGTGCACGGCGGCCTTCGGGCTGCCGGTGGTGCCGGAGGTGAAGGCCAGCAGCGCGATGTCGTCGGCGCTGGTGGGGCAGGGGCTGACCGCCTCGCCGGCGTGGCGGGCCAGGGCTTCCAGCGAGTCCGGCAGCACCACCGCGGCGTCGCCGGTGTTGAACAGGCGCAGCGGCAGTTCGGCCGTGTCTGCGTTCTGCGCCAGCGCAGCCTTGAGCTCGTCCTGCAGCTTCACGTCACACAGGGCGGCCGACGGCCGGGCCTTGTCGATGATGGCCTTGAGTTCGGTGGCCCGTAGCAGCGGCATGGTGGCCACCGCGATCAGCCCGCTTTGAACCACGGCGAGCCAGGCCAGCGCCATGGCCACCGAGTTGCCGCCGCGCAGCAGCACCCGGTTGCCAGGCTGCAGGCCCATGCCCATCAACACCTGTGCGATGCGGGTGACTTCGGCGCGGGCCTGGACGTAGGTCAACGTGCGTTCGTCGCTTCGCAGGAACGGCCTCTCGGCATGGCCATTGGCCATCGCGCGGTCGAACAGCCATTGCACCGCGTTGAGCTGCGCCGGCAGGGCCTGCAGTTCGGGCAGGTCGTAGCGCAGATCCGGCCATTGATCTCGCGGGGGAAGTCGGTCGTGAACGAAGCGGTCGGTCTGGGCGGATGGGGGCTGGGCCATGAGCGTCTCCTTGTCAGGCCTTCAGAGCATGCTTGCCGAGAATCAGCAGCTGCACCTCGCTCGCGCCCTCGTAGATGCGCAGCGAGCGGATGTCGCGGTACAGGTGCTCGACCACGTTGCCCACCTGCACACCGCGGCCACCGAACATCTGCAAGGCCATGTCGATCACTTTCTGTGCGTTTTCGGTCGCGGTCAGCTTGGCACTGGCCGCGGCGGCGGTGTAGGCCGGGGTGCCGGCGCCGCTGGTGCTGCTGCGGTCGCGCATCCAGGCGGCGCGGTAGGTGAGCAGGGCGCCGGCGTCGATGAGCGCGCTCATTTCGCCCAGGCGTGCCTGGGTGAGCTGGAAGTCAGACAGGGTCTGGCCGAACATCTTGCGCTTCTTTGCGTGGGCGACCGCCTCGGCAAAAGCGCGGCGGGCCATGCCCAGGGCAGCCCCGGCGACCGATGCGCGGAAGATGTCCAGTGTCTGCATGGCGAGCTTGAAGCCGCCGTTGACCTGGCCGACGAGCGCGTCCCGACCCAAGGTGCAGCCGCTGAAGCTGAGCGTGGCCAGCGGGTGCGGCGCCATCACCTGGATGTGCGCGCTGGCGTCCAGGCCGGACGCGTCGGCATCGACGATGAAGGCGCTGATGCCTCGGGATCCACCGTCGGGGTCGGTCTTGGCGAAGGTGAGGTAGAAGTCGGCCATGCCGCCGTTGCTGATCCAGGTCTTCTGGCCGTCGAGTTGCCAGCCGCTGCCGGCGGACGTGGCCCGCAGCTGCATGGCGGCCACATCCGAGCCGGCCTCGGGTTCGCTCAGGGCGAACGCGGCGATCTTCTCGCCGGCGGCCACCGCCGGCAGGTAGCGCGCCTGTTGTTCCGGTGTGCCCGCCAGTGTGATGGCGCCACTGCCCAGGCCCTGCATGGCAAACGCAAAATCGGCCAGCGGTGAGTGGAAGGCCAGGGTTTCGCGCAGGATGACCAGGGCACGCGAATCGAGGGCGGGCAGGGCACCGCCCTGCGAAGCGGGCACGCAGTAGCGCAGCCAGCCGGCCGCGCCCAGGCGCTGCACCCAGTCCTTGCACGCGGCGCGGTCGTCGGTCTCGTCGACCTGCTGCTCCCGCGTCCAGGCCACCAGGGCGTTGGCCAGTGCACGGTGGGCGTCGTCGAAGAAGGGCAGTTCGAGGTGCGCGGTCGGTGCCAGCGCGCCGTGCGGGTGGGGGTGTTCAAAGGCAACCATGTCAGCACTCTCGGCGTGAGGGGGAGTTGATCCAGCACGCACCGCGGAACCGGCTTTGCCGGGCCGCAGGTGCGGTCCCCCTCGGGGGAAGACGCGAAGCGGCGCAGGGGGTATTCATGACTAGTCGCCTTCGAACTGCGGGCGCTGCTTGGCCGCAAAGGCCTCGTAGGCGCGCCGGAAGTCCTGCGTCTGCATGCAGATGGCCTGTGCCTGCGCTTCGGCCTCGATGGCCTGGTCCAGCGTCATGGCCCATTCCTGGTGCAGCATCGTCTTGGTCATGCCGTGCGCGAAGGTCGGTCCTTGCGCCAGCTGCGCGGCCAGCTTGTGCGCGGCGGGCAGCAGGGCTTCGCTGTCGTGCAGCGCGTTGAAGAAACCCCAGGCGTGGCCTTCCTGCGCACTCATGGCGCGGCCGGTGAACAGCAGCTCGCTGGCGCGGCCCTGGCCGATCATGCGCGGCAGCAGGGCGCAGGCACCCATGTCGGCGCCGGCCAGGCCGACGCGGGTGAACAGAAAGGCGACGGTGGCCGAGGGTGTGCCCAGCCGCATGTCGGAGGCCAGCGCCATCATGGCGCCGGCCCCGGCGCACACGCCGTCAAGGGCTGCGATGACCGGCTGTGGGCAGGCGCGCATGGCGCTGACCAGCGCACCCGTCATGCGGGTGAAGGCCAGTAGCTCGGGCATGCTCATCTTCGTGAGCGGGCCGATGATCTCGTGCACGTCGCCGCCCGAGCAGAAATTGCCCCCTGCCCCGGTGACCACCACCGCCTTGATGTCGGTGGCGCGCTGCAGGCCCAGGAACCAGTCGCGCAGCTCGGCGTAGGAATCGAAGGTCAGCGGGTTCTTGCGCTCGGGCCGGTTGAGGATGACGGTGGCCACGCCGTCGGCCACGCCCAGCGCAAAGTGGGTGGGCTGCTCGCCGCCCACGGCGCGGTACTGCCCGCGCATGGGGTTGTGGTCGGGAATGGGGTGTTTCATTCGAGGTCCAGTTGGTGCTGCTTGACCTTGCCCAGCAGCTTGTGCAGTTGATCGAGATCGCGTGAAGACAGGCCTTCGAAGGCCTGAACAATCCATTGCTCGTGCTGCCCGGCCATGCGTTCGAAGGTCTCTCGGCCCGCGGGTGTGAGCCGTACCAGGAAGGCGCGGCGATCGCCCTCCACGTTCACTCGCTCGACCAGGCCCTCGGACACCAGCTGATCGGTGATGCCGGTGACGTTGCCACCCGTGACCATGAGGCGCTGGGACAGCTCCTTCATCTTCAGCCCTTCGGGGTGGCGTTCCAGCTGGGCCATCAGGTCGAAGCGCGGCAGGGTGGTGTCGAACTGCTCGCGCAGGCCCGCCCGCACGCGCTTCTCGATCAGTTGCGAGCAGGTCAGCAGACGCAACCACAGTCGCAGCTCCTGGGCGTGCTCGCTGTGGGCGCGCGCTTCCAGATCGAGGGATTCGGTGTTCATGGTCAATTAGTTTAGGCCTAAATTAAACCAGGGCCACCGGGGAAACCCTGACATCTTGCGCGCTGGCATCCGGTGTGAAGTACACCGGGCTTGACGCAGATCGCATCCGGCCGACCGGCTTGGTGCCAGAATGACATCAGGACGTGCCCAGATCGAACTGCACACGGTGTTGTTCTGGTCGTGGACACCAGGCCCCATCCACACTCAAGGAGATAGAACATGAACCCTTACCGCTTCAAATCCAGAGACACCGGCGACGTGGTGATGCTGCACCACACGGGAAAACGTGTGCTGCAGATCATTGGCAAAGATCCGGATGGCCCAGGCGTTCTTCTGGTCGAGCAGATGCCAGCGGCGGTGGCGGCCCTGCAGGCAGCGATCGAGCAGGAAGAGGCAGAGCAGAAGCGCCTGAAGGAAGAGGCCCGGGTCAACGGCGAGCCACCCCCCGAGTTCGAGGTGGTCAGCCTGCGCATGCGTTGCGCACCGCTGTTCGAAATGATCGACCGCTGCCAGAAGGCGGGTGTGGAGATCGTCTGGGGAATCTGACGGCGCCGTGATGCTGCCCAGTCAAACCTGGCGCCAGCCCGGCGCCAGGTTTTCAGTTTGCCTCAGTCGACCCGTGCGCCTGAGGCCTGAACGACGGGCGCCCACTTGGCGATCTCCGTCTCGATCAGTTTTGCGAACTCGGCGGGCGTGTTGCCGCTCGGAATGGCGCCCAAGCCATTGAGGCGGGAGCTGATCTCGGGCAGTTGCAATGCCTTGGCGATTTCCTGCTGCAGCCGGTTGACGATGTCGGCTGGTGTGCCGGCAGGCGCCAGCATGCCGAACCAGGAGCTGGCCTCAAAGTCGGGCTGGTTCGTGGCCTCGGCGACGGTTGGCAGGTCTGGCAGGGCCTGAGAGCGCACCGAGCTGCTCACTGCAAAGGCCTTGAGCGTGCCGGCCTGGATGTGCGGCATGGCCGAGGGCAGGTTGTCGAACATCACGTCCATGGTGCCCGCCAGCAGGTCACGGATCGCGGGTGCAGATCCGCGGTAGGGGATGTGCGTCATGAAGATGCTGTTCTTGACCTTGAACAACTCGCCGGCCAGGTGGATGGACGTGCCGTTGCCACTGGAGGCCATGTTGAGCTTGCCCGGGTTGGCCCTGGCGTAGCGGATGAAGTCCTGCACCGAGTTGATGCCCAGGCGCTGCGCGGTGGCAGCGTTCATGACCATCACGTTGGGTACGCCGGCCACCAGGGTGATGGGGGCAAAGTCCTTCTGCGGATCGTAGGGCAGGCGCGCGTACAGCGACTTGTTGATGCCGTGCGTGCCGACTGTGCCCATGAGCAGCGTGTAGCCGTCGCCGGGTGATTTGGCGACATGGTCGGCGCCGATGTTGCCACCAGCACCGCCCCGGTTGTCGACGATGAACTGTTGCCCGAAGGCCTTGGAGAGTTCGGGCGCCAGCAGCCGGGCCAGGATGTCGGTGGTGCCGCCCGCGGCAAAAGGCACCACAATGCGCACCGGCTTGGTCGGCCAGTTGTTCTGGGCCAGGACCATGCCAGGGCATGCGAGAACAGCGGGCAGGGCCAGCAGATGGCGGCGGGAAAGGCTCATGTTCGTCTCCTTGTGATGCTTGATACCTGGGGATGCAGCGCCTGCCCGACACAGATGCCCAGCGCTCGCGCCGCGTCGTTGGCGTGGCTGACCACACCGTCTGCAAATGTACTGGTGGCCAAACCGATTCGCGCGCTCATGTGCGACACGGTGCAGGCGGCCAGCCCCTGGGCTTGCAGCAGCTCCAGGCCGGCGATGCCGGCGGCGTCCTTGCCCACGCCCGCATCGTTGAACACCGACAGCAGGGGGCGGACCGCAAGGGCGTAGCGTGCGGAGCTCAAGCCGCCGTGCGACCCGCTCAAAGCAATGCAGCCCGCGTCGGCGGGCTGCAATTCGGTGATCGAATCCACCACCCGCAAGACCGGCAGGTCTGCGGGTGATGATCGTGAGACAGGGTCAGTCCGCAAACTGCCCGGCCGCTTCGATGACGGTCTTGAGGCGGGTGATCTGGTCGGCCACAAAGGCCTTGTGACCCGCTGGCGACACACGGTTGTCGGTCACCACCATGGCGCCGAGCGCTGCCTGCTTCTGGATGAAGTCGGGATCCTTCAGGGCCACTTGCAGGGCATCGTTGAGCTTCTTGGTCACTTCGGCCGGGGTGCCCTTGGGGGCGTACATGCCGTGCCAGATGGTCAGGTTGAAGTCCTTCAGGCCCATTTCCTGCAGCGAGGGGTAGTCTTTGAGGAGCTTGTGGCCGGACAGGGGTTTGGCGGTGGTGACGGCAAATGCCTTCACGCGGCCGGCCTCGATCTGGCTGGTGGTGTTGGTGGTCTGGTCACACATGACGTCCACCTGTCCACCGATCAGGTCGTTCATGGCCGGCGCGGTACCGCGGTAGGCGATGGTGGTCATGGACTTGTCGAGCTTGACCGCCGACTGCCACATCAGGCCGCACAGGTGAGATGTCGAACCCAGACCGGCATGGGCCAGGTTGAGTTTGCCGCCGTTGGCGCGGATGTAGTTTTCGAAGTCGCGGTAGGTGTTGGCCGGCAGCTTGGGTGAGCCCAGCAGGGTCATGGGCACGTCATTGATCATGCCCAGGTATTCGAAGTCTTCCAGAGCCTTGAACTGCAGGCGGCGGTACAGGCTGGCCGTGGAGGCCATACCGATGTGCCAGACCAGCAGGGTGTAGCCGTCGGGCTGGGCACGTGCCACTTTGGTCGCGCCAATGGTGCCGCCGGCACCGGCTGCGTTTTCCACCACGATGGTGGCACCACCGAGTGGGCCGCGCATGGCTTCGGCCAGCTGTCGGGCCACCAGGTCGGTCGGGCCACCGGCAGCGAAGGGCACCACGATGGTGATGGGCTTGCTGGGGAAACTCTGGGCGAATGCGCCGCCAGCCACCAGGGTGGACAGGGCGAGAGCGAGAACCTTCTTCATGCGGAGACTCCTTCGGTTGACGATGAAGGAATCGTACCTTCGCCCCGCGCCGGGGCCATCGCGGATATTACGTAGCCAGCCGCTGGGGAAAACCCTCTGCGGTCAGGCTGTGTCCCGCTACTGGTAACTGCGGGCGTCTTCGATGACCTTGCCGTCGTTGGGCAGGCTGCCAGGGGCCAGCACCTCCACGTCCCCGCGCAGCTTGGTCACCTCCCGTATGGCCTCGCCGACCCGCTGCTGGAAGCTGTCGGGGCCCGAACAGTCGGTCTCGACCTGCAGTGTCATGCGATCATTGGCCATTTCGCCTGAAACCACCAGCCGGGCCCGGAGGATCTCTGGAAAGCGGCGCACGATCTCGGCCACCTGCGAGGGGTGAACGAACATCCCCTTGATCTTGGTGGTCTGGTCGGCGCGGCCCATCCAGCCCTTGATGCGTGGCGCGGTCCGGCCGGTCGGACACTGCCCTGGCAGGATCGCCGACAGGTCGCCGGTGCCAAAACGGATCAGAGGGTATGCAGGATTCAGGGTGGTGACCACCAACTCGCCCACCTCGCCTTCGGGGACCGGGTCACCGGTGCCTGGTCGCACGATTTCGACAATCACGCCTTCGTCCAGCACCAGGCCTTCGCGGGCCGCTGTTTCGTAGGCCACCAGACCCAGGTCGGCGGTGGCGTAGGTCTGGAACACCTCCACCCCTTGTTCACGGAACCAGGCGGTCAGACTGGGCGGACAGGCCTCGCCGCCGACCGAAGCCTTCTTCAGGCTGCGGATGTCGGTGCCGGCCTCGGCTGCCTTTTCCAGCAGGATGCGCAGAAAGCTGGGTGTGCCGGTGTAGGCGTCGGGGCGCAGCTCGGCCATCGCCTCCAGCTGCTGCTCGGTCTGCCCGGTGCCGGCAGGGAACACGGTGCAGCCCACCGCCAGTGCACCCGATTCGAGGATGAACGCCCCTGGCGTCATGTGGTAGCTGAAGCTGTTGTGCACCAGGTCACCGGCCCGAAAGCCCGCAGCATAGAGCGCACGGCCGGCGCGCCAGTAATCTCGGGCGCTGCCCTCGGGCTCGTAGATCGGACCCGGCGAGGCAAAAATGCGCTGCATCTGCGGACCGCGGACCAGGGCCGAAAAGCCGCCAAAGGCGTCACCGCCGGCGGCCCGGGTGGCCTGCTGGCGTTGCAGCAGCTCCGACTTGCGCGTCACTGGCAAGCGGGCCAGGGCCTCGCGGCTGTTCACGCCGGCTGGGTCCACATCCTTGAGCAGTTCGGCGAAGGCCGCCGTGTTCGTCCGTGCGTGGGCCACTTGCTGCGAAAGAGCAGCCATCTGCACCGCCTCCCGCTCTGCAGGTGATCGGGTTTCCAGGGCATCGAAAAAATCGGTCATGGCAGAAACCAGAGATGTCTGAGTGAGGTGAATCCAATCCAGAACACCGCGGAACCGGCTTTGCCGGTCCGCAGGTGTTGCCCCCTTGAGGGGGTGACGCCGCAGGCGGCGCGGGGGAGGTCAGTTTCCTGCGGCGCGGGGGTGCTCGCTACGCGAGCCAACGCTTCCTGCGCTTGTAGCTCTTGACGTCCTTGAAGGACTTGCGCTCGCCGCCGCCCACACCCAGGTAGAACTCCTTGACGTCCTCGTTGTTGCGCAGTTCTTCGGCCTTGCCGTCCATCACGATGCGGCCCGACTCCATGATGTAGCCGTAGTCGGCGTAACGCAGCGCCATGTTGGTGTTCTGCTCGGCCAGCAGGAAGGTCACCTTTTCCTTGGTGTTGAGGTCTTTGACGATCTCGAACACCTCTTCGACGATCTGCGGTGCCAGGCCCATGGAGGGCTCGTCCAGCAACACGACGCTGGGGTTGGCCATGAGCGCGCGGCCGATGGCGCACATCTGCTGCTCGCCGCCCGAGGTGTAGGCCGCCTGGCTGGTGCGCCGGGTCTTCAGGCGCGGGAAGTAGTTGTAGACCTTCTCCAGGTTCCGGTCGACTTCGGCCTTGTCCTTGCGGGTGTAGGCGCCGGTCAACAGGTTTTCCTCGATGGTCAGGTGGGCGAAGCAGTGGCGCCCCTCCATCACCTGCACCACGCCTCGTTGAACGAGGTCGGCCGGCGTCAGGTTTTCGATGCGCTCGCCGCGCAGCTCGATGCTGCCCTTGGTGACCTCACCCCGCTCGCCCTTGAGCAGGTTCGAGACCGCGCGCAGTGTGGTGGTCTTGCCGGCGCCATTGCCGCCCAGGATGGCGGCGATCTGCCCCTCGGCGACCTGCAGCGACACGCCCTTGAGGACCAGGATCACGTGGTTGTAGATGACCTCGATGCCGTTGACGTTGAGAACGATATTGGAATTGCTCATGTTGTGTTCCTGCTGGACCATTCGCAAGACACGACAGGCCGGTCTTGCGAATGGCGGCTGTGGTCAGCCGCTGCGTAGCGCCGCAACGTCCCCCGTCGCAGGCCACCAAGGGTCCGGCTTTGCCGGCCCTACGGTGGCGCCCCCTTGGAGGGGGAGCGCGAAGCGCGCGGGGGTGTTGCTTGTTTCGGCGCGGGGGTGGGTCAAGACTGGCAGTCGGCCGGTGCCCGGCGGGTCAGACCTTTTTCTGCCGCATACGCATCGGCCGCCTTCTTCACCATGGGCTTGATGATCTGCTCGTCGCCCTGGTACCAGTCGCTGGAGAACTCCCACTTGGTGCCGTCCCAGGTGTGAATCCGCGCCCAGGCTGCACCCATGTGGTCATTGCAACTGGTCGAAATGGGGCGCATCACACCCTTGAAGCCCAGGGCATCGAGCTTGGCCTGTGTCAGGTTGAGGTTTTCCAGGCCCCAGCGGGTCTGTTCACCGGTCATCACCTTGCCTTTGCCAAAGCGCTCCTGCGCGGTGCGAACACCCTCGACGGCCAGCATGGCGCTGATCAGGCCACGCATGTAGAGCACTTCGCCGACTTCGTCCCGAGGCCCGGTGCCCTGGTTCTTGTCGTGCAGTTTGGCCAGGATTTCCTTGGCAATGTCGGAGCCCTTTTCGGTGCCGTGCTGCATGGTGATGGCGTTGTAGCCCTTGGCACCCATGCCCACGTCCTTGACGTCCGGTTCGGCGCCGGCCCACCACACACCGTAGATCTTTTCGCGCGGGTAGCCGGTGGCCTGGGCTTCCTTGAGCAGGGTGGAGTTCATCACGCCCCAGCCCCAGTTGAGCACATAGTCGGGGCGGTCCCGGCGGATCTGCAGCCAGGTGGCTTTCTGCTCCACGCCTGGATGGGTGACAGGCAGCAGGCTCAGCTGGAAGCCGTGCATGGCCGCGCGTTCCTGCAACAGGGGAATGGGCTCTTTGCCAAACGGGCTGTCGTGGTAGACCAGTGCGATCTTCTTGCCCCGCAGCTTGTCGTAGCCGCCTTCCTTCTTGGCCAGGTGCTGGATCAGCACGTCGGCGGCCACCCAGTAGGTGCCGGCCAGCGGAAAGTTCCACTTGAACACACCACCGTCGGCCGACTCGCTGCGACCATAACCAGCGGTGATCAGCGGAATCTTGTCAACCGGGGCCTTTTCCGTCAGGGCGAAGGTGATGCCGGTGGAAAGAGGCTGGAAGACGGTGGCGCCGCCGTTGCGGTTCTTCAGGCGCTCGTAGCACTCGACACCGCGGTCGGTGGCGTAGCCCGTTTCGCACTCCTCGAACGACACACGCACCCCGTTGATGCCGCCACGTTCGTTGGTCAGCTTGAGGTAGTCGGCGTAGCCATTGGCGAAGGGGATGCCGTTGGGAGCGTAGGCGCCAGTGCGGTACACCAGCGATGGAAAGAACTGTTCGGCTGCCTGGGCATGCACCGCTGGAGCGACCAGGGCGGCGCTCAGCGTGGCGCAGGCCACCGACATGGACAGGGCGAGATTGCGTAGCTTCATGCGTTTGTCTCCTAAGAAAAAGTGAGCCACTGAAAGAACACCAAGACACTCAGTAAAGCGCGACGGGCCGGCTGGCACATCGGGCGTTTCACCTAGGGGCTTGCCCGAGAAAAAGTCGCTCCGGCATCAATGCGGGAATGGCCAGAGACGCAGTTTTTGCTTGCCGATGCTCCAGAGCTTGGCCAGACCATGTGGCTCCTTGATCAGGAACCAGACAATCAGGGCGCCGAAGATCATGAATTCTGTGTGGGACACCATGGCGGTCGAGATGGACATGCCGAACAGGGAGCCGAGCCAGGGCAGGAACTGGTTGAGAAAGATGGGCAGCACGATGATGAAGGCGGCACCAAAGAAGCAGCCCATGATCGAGCCCATGCCGCCGATGATGACCATGAACAGCAGCTGGAACGAGCGGTCGATGGAAAAGGCGGCGGGCTCCCAGGCGCCCAGGTGCACAAAACCCCAGAGTCCGCCGGCCACGCCGACGATGAAGGAAGACACCGCAAAGGCGCTCAGCTTGGCGTACATGGGCCGAATGCCGATGACCGAGGCCGCCACGTCCATGTCGCGGATGGCCATCCATTCGCGTCCGATGGCGCTGCGCACCAGGTTCTTGGCCAGCAGCGCGAAAACCACCAGAAAGCCCAGGCAGAAGAGGTACTTTTCCACCGGCGTGTCGATGCGCCAGCCCAGCACGCTCAGGTTGGACACCGAGACCGACCCCGACGGCGTGTAGTTGGTGAACCAGCCGATGCGCAGAAAGGCCCAGTCGAAAAAGAACTGGGCGGCCAGGGTGGCCACGGCCAGATACAGGCCTTTGACGCGCAAACTGGGAATCCCGAAGACGATACCCGCCAGAGCTGCAAAGAACCCGCCGGACAGCAAGGCGACGATCAGGGGCATGCCGTCGATGCGCAGCAGGGTGTTGTAGGCCATGTAGGCCCCCACCGCCATGAAGGCGCCCGAACCGAGCGATATCTGGCCACAGTAACCCACCAGAATGTTCACTCCGATGGCTGCCAGCGACAGGATGAGAAAGGGAATCAGGATGGCGCGGAACAGGTACTCATCGGCCAGCAAGGGAACGCCGATGGCGGCAAACGCAATGATGCCCAGGATGGCCCACCGGTCCTGCGCGATCGGAAAGATCTGCTGGTCGGCACGGTAAGAGGTCTTGAACTGACCGTTTTCTCTGTAGAACATGCTGTGTGTCTCCGGGTGTCATCCCCGCGAAAGCGGGGATCCAGTAGGACAGGTCTGTGTCGGTTGGGTTTGGATTCCCGCTTCCGCAGAAATGACGAGGGGATGTGTCTGTGGGGCCGTGGTCACACCCGGTCGATGATTTTTTCGCCGAACAGGCCTTGCGGCCGGAACAGCAGGAACACCAGGGCGAGCATGTAGGCGAACCAGATCTCGATGCCGCCACCGACCATGGGGCCGATGTAGACCTCGGACATCTTCTCGCCGACGCCAATGATCAGGCCGCCGATGATGGCGCCCGGCACCGAAGTGAGCCCGCCCAGGATGATCACGGGGAGTGCCTTCAGGGCGACGGTGGTGAGGGTGAACTGCACACCGATCTTGGAGCCCCAGATGATGCCGGCCACCAGAGCCGTGATACCGGCGACAAACCAGACGATGACCCACATGCGGCCCAGGGGGATGCCGATCGATTGGGCGGCCTGGTGGTCGTCGGCCACTGCGCGCAGTGCGCGTCCGGTCGGTGTCTTCTGGAAGAACAGCGACAGCACCGCGACCAGCAAGGCGGCCACGCCGGCGGCGTAGACGTCCTCCAGGTTGAGCAGGACACCACCTTCGAAAATGTTCTCGAACAGGAACACCGGGTCCTTGGGCATGCCGACATCGATCTTGTAGATGTCGCTGCCAAAGATGGTCTGACCCGCGCCGTCGATGAAGTAGGTGATGCCCAGGGTGGCCATCAGCAGGGTCACGCCCTCCTGGTTGACCAGGTGCCGAAGCACCAGACGTTCAATGAGCCAGGCCAGCACGAACATCAGGAAGGCGGCCACGATGAAGGCGATCACGTTGCCGATCACTTTGCCCTCCAGGCCCAGCCAGCCCGGGATCCACTCGGAGAAGCGGGCCATGGCCAGGGCGGCAAACAGCACCATCGCGCCCTGAGCAAAGTTGAACACGCCAGACGCCTTGAAAATGAGCACGAAGCCCAGCGCCACCAGCGAATAGAGCATGCCGGCCATGAGGCCGCCGAAAAGGGTTTCTATGAAGAAGGCCATGTTTTGTCTCCTCGCTCAGTGGCTGGTGCCCAGATAGGCGCTGATCACGTCTTCGTTGCTGCGCACCTCGTCCGGTGTGCCGTCGCCGATCTTCTTGCCGTAGTCCAGCACCACCACGCGGTCGGAAATGTCCATCACCACCCCCATGTCGTGTTCGATCAGCACGATGGTGGTGCCGAACTCGTCGTTGACGTCGAGCACGAAGCGGCTCATGTCCTGCTTTTCTTCCACGTTCATGCCGGCCATGGGTTCGTCCAGCAGCAGCACCTGCGGCTCCATGGCCAGGGCGCGGCCCAGGTCCACCCGCTTTTGCAGGCCGTACGGGAGTTGGCCGACCGGCGTCTTGCGGTAGGCCTGGATCTCCAGGAAGTCGATGATGCGCTCGACGAACTCGCGGTGTTCTTCTTCCTCGCGCTGGGCCGGTCCGATGCGCAGGGCCTGCAGGAAGATGTTGCTCTTGATGCGCAGGTTGCGGCCGGACATGATGTTGTCGATCACGCTCATGCCCTTGAACAGCGCCAGGTTCTGGAAGGTGCGGGCCACGCCCATTTCGGCCACCTGGCGGCTGTTCATCCCCTTGAAGGTCTTGCCGCGGAAGGTGATGGTGCCTTCCTGTGGTGTGTAGACGCCGTTGATGCAGTTGAGCATGGAGCTCTTGCCGGCGCCGTTGGGGCCGATGATGGCGCGGATCTCGTGCTCCTTCACGTTGAAGGAGATGTCGGTCAGGGCCTTGACGCCACCGAACCGCAGGCTGATGTTGTTGACGTCCAGGATGACGTCGCCGACTTGTTTTTTGCTCATGGCGGGGTTCCGTGCTGTGTGCTCAGGCGGCGGCCTTCACCGGGGCGAAGGTCTTGGCGTCCATGATCTTGAGCGTGGCGCTGACCTTGCCGGTGCGACCGTCCTCGAACTTGACCTGGGTCTCGATGTACTGCTCGGTCTGGCCGCCATACAGGGCCCCGACCAGCACGTCGTATTTCTCGCCGATGAAGCCGCGGCGGACCTTGTTGGTGCGGGTGAGCTCGCCGTCGTCGGCGTCCAGCTCCTTGTGCAGCACCAGAAAGCGGCTGATCTGGCTGCCGGCCAGCAGTTCGTCGCGGCTGAGATCGGCGTTGACCTTTTCGACGCACTCTTTGATGAGCTGGTAGACCTCGGGTTTGGCGGCCAGGTCGGTGTAGCCGGCATAGGGCAGATTGCGGCGTTCGGCCCAGTTGCCCACGGCATCGAAGTCGATGTTGATCATCACGCAGACCTTTTCACGGCCGTCACCGAAGGCCACCACCTCCTTGATGTGCGAGAAGAATTTCAGCTTGTTCTCGACGTACTTGGGCGCGAACATCGCCCCATCGTGCGCGCCGCCCTTGATGCGGCCCACGTCCTTGACCCGGTCGATGATCTTCAGGTGGCCGGAGGCGTCGATGAAGCCCGCGTCGCTGGTGTGGTACCAGCCGTCGGCGGTCAGCACCTCTTCGGTGGCCTTCGGGTTCTTGTAGTACTCCTTGAGCAGACCGGGTGACTTGACCAGGATCTCGCCGGTCTCCGACAACTTGATCTCGACACCTTCGCAGGGAACGCCCACGGTGTCGGCCCGCGCCTCGTGGTCGGGTTGCAGACAGACGAACACGGCGGTCTCGGTGGAGCCGTACAGCTGCTTGAGGTTGACTCCGATGGAGCGGTAGAAGCTGAACAGGTCGGGGCCGATGGCTTCGCCGGCGGTGTAGGCCACACGCACGCGGCTCATGCCCAGATTGTTTCGCAGCGGGCCGTAGACCATCAGGTCGCCCAGCATGTATTTGAGCTTGTCCGCCAGGCCGACCGGTTTTCCATCGAGCAGGTTGGGGCCGACGCGACGCGCCACGTCCATGAAGGCGTGGAACATCTTGCGCTTGAGGGCTCCTGCGTCTTCCATGCGGATCATGACGCTGGTGAGCAGACCTTCGAACACCCGGGGCGGTGCGAAGTAGTAGGTGGGTCCGACTTCCTTGAGGTCGATGGTGACGGTGGCGCCGGACTCGGGGCAGTTGACCACATAGCCGGCCACCAGCCACTGAGCATAGCTGAAGATGTTCTGCCCGATCCATGCTGGTGGCAGGTATGCCAGCACCTCGTCTTTGTCGGTCAGCTTGTCGAACTTGCTGCCCACGGACGCCCGGTCGATCAGGGTGTTGTGGGTGTGGACCACGCCTTTGGGGTTGCCCGTGGTGCCGGAGGTGAAGAACATGGACGCCACATCATCGGGGCTGGCTTTCTCGATCTCTTCGACGAACAGGTCGGGGTGCGCCTTGGCATGCGCCTGACCGGCCCCGATGAGTTCATCCAGACCGGCCAGACCGGCCTGGTCGTAGTTGCGCAGGCCGCGCGGATCGTCGTAGTAGATGTGGGACAGTTGCGGGCATTGCGGCTGGATCTCGAGCATCTTGTCGACCTGCTCCTGGTCCTCCACCACCACGAAGCGCACTTCGGCGTTGTTGATGGGGAACACGCACTCGGCACCCACAGCGTCCTGGTAGAGCGGTACCGGTATTGCCCCCAGCGACTGGGCGGCCAGCATGGTGGCGTACAGGCGCGGCCGATTGGAGCCAATCACCACCAGGTGTTCGCCCCGTTGCAGTCCGGCCTGGTGCAGGCCGCAGGCGATGGCCTCCACCAGCTGGGCCATGCCCGACCAGGTGAAGGTCTGCCAGATGCCGTATTCCTTTTCACGCATGGCGGGCGCGTCGGGGCGTCGCTTGGCGTGTTCCAGCAAAAGCCGGGGAAATGTGGTTCGCATGTTGTCTCCTGATGTCATTCCGGGTGCAAGGTCGCCGTGTGCCTGCGCAACACCCTGCAACATTCTGGTCGCGATGGTAGGGTGTTGTTTGACGTCATGTTGTCGGTTCGACGACAATTGAAGGGGTATTCCGCCTAGGACTTTCCCTGATGCGAACCAAGGGCCAACCATGAATTTCCCGCCATCTTCAGGCCACTCCCTGCGCGAACGGGCGCGGGCACCCACTGACCGGGAGCTGTCGGAGATTCCCTGGCTGGGCGGACTGGATGGCTTGGCACGTGAGCGTGCAGAAGCCGCCCTGGTGGTGGGTGACACGCCGGCTGGCGATTACATCTGCCGCGTCGGCCGTCCCGTCACTTACTGGTTTGGGCTGCTTGATGGCTTGCTCAAGATGAGCAACGACGATTCGATGGGGCCGGTCATCACCTTCACCGGGGTGGCGCCCGGCGGCTGGTTCGGCGAGGGCACGGTGCTCAAGCGCGAACACTACCGCTACAACATCCAGGCTTTGCGCAAGAGCCTCGTGGCGGGCTTGCCGGTGGACACGTTTCACTGGTTACTGGACCACTCGATCGGGTTCAACCGGTTCGTGATGAACCAGCTCAACGAGCGCCTCGGTCAGTTCATTGCGGCGCGCGAAATCGATCGCATCAACAACCCGGATCTGCGCGTGGCGCGCAACCTGGCGGCGCTGTTCCACCCGCTGCTTTCTCCCAACGTGGGTGGTGTGCTGCGCATCACCCAGCAGGAGCTGGCCTACCTGGTGGGCCTGTCGCGTCAGCGGGTCAATGAGGCCTTGTCGGCCCTGTCGGACAGGGGGTGGATCCAGATTGAGTACGGAGGTCTGCGGGTGCTGAACCTGCAGGCCTTGCGGTCGGGCGAGTTGTAGCCCCTGCGCTGCGGCAACCCGGCCATCTTCAACCGCCCCGCCATCGTCGTCATCTCCACCCGGCATCGTCATTCCCGCGCACGCGGGAATCCAGGCGAGCCCAAACAGGCCATCGCAGCCTCGCAGCGCGCAGCGCGCCCCAATGCATGGGATGATCGCCACATGAACGAGAAGCCCAAGAAAACCCTGCAACTGAGCCCGCGAGCCACGCCGGCGGCCGACCCATTGCGCAAGCCGGTGCGGCCTCGCGGACCGGCACGGGCCCGGCCATTGTCAGAAGTGCAGGCCGAGCGCGCCGAGCGACAGGCGGCCTGGGAGGCGCGCGAAGCCTCGCGGGTTCCTGCTGGCAGCAGCGACGCCCGGGGGCGCCGAGCCGAGCCGTACCCAGGTCGGCGTGCACCGCAGTCCGCTGGTGGAAGGGACGCCAGCGAGCGCCCTGCCAGGTCCGGCCGTCCCGGACCAACGGCGGGCCCGGCCCGGTCCGCTCGTCCTGCGGGGACCGAAGCCGCCCGCCCACCACGCGCGGCCGAGCGGGCGCCGGCTCGCCGTGCCGGTCCGACGACGACGACGACACCAGCCCCGCGCCCCGCGAGGCCTGCGCCCCGATCCGATGGACAGGTCCGCCTGAACAAACGCCTGGCCGACCTGGACCTGTGCTCGCGCCGCGAAGCCGATGAATGGATCGAGCGTGGCTGGGTGCTGGTCAATGGCCAGGTGGCCAGCATGGGTCAGGCTGTGGCCGAGGGTGACCGGGTCGAGGTGCTGCCGGCTGCCCAGAAGCGCCAGGAAAGCCGGGTCACCATCCTGCTGCACAAGCCGGTCGGATATGTGAGTGGCCAGCCCGAGGACGGGCACGAGAGTGCGGCCGTGCTGGTGCAGGCCAGGAACCAGTGGCGCAGTGATCCGCAGATCCGCCAGGGGCCGTCCTGGCAGCCGCATCATGCGCATGGTCTGGCACCCGCCGGGCGGCTGGACATCGATTCAACCGGGCTGCTGGTGCTGACGCAGGATGGGCGCATTGCCCGTCAGCTGATCGGCGAAGACTCGGAGGTCGAGAAAGAGTACCTGGTGCGTGTGCAGTGGGCACCCAACGGCCCCAGGGGCGAAGGGCTGGTCGAGCAGGATGTGCAGGCGGTGGTGCCGGCCGGTGTCCTCGAGCGCCTGCGCCACGGGCTGAGCCTGGACGAAAAGCCGCTGAAGCCGGCGCAAGTGGACTGGCAGAACCCCGAACAACTGCGCTTCGTGCTCATAGAAGGCAAGAAGCGCCAGATCCGCCGCATGTGCGAGCAGGTGGGCCTGCACGTGGTCGGACTCAAGCGCGTGCGCATGGGCCGCGTCGTACTGGGCAAGTTGCCGGTGGGCCAGTGGCGCTACCTGCGACCGGGCGAGGCCTTTTGAACCCGAGTCCGAGCCCGGCCCGCCAGGTCCTTCGGCACCTGCGCCCGTCGGATCTGAAGGCCCTGGCCCAGCTGGTGGCCGAGGCCACGCATGGCGTGATCGACATCACCGAAGGTGTGCACCAGGCGGTGCACGGCCGGCTCGGACTGCCTGGAGAGTCTTCGGGTCAACGCACCGGCGGGTTGACCGGGCAGGTCTACCAGGCAGTCCGGGGCGTGACCCGGCTGGTCGGGCGAAGCACCGACGCGGTGCTGGGTGCCTTGCTGCCCCTGCTGGACGATCCGGCTGCGCACCCCGACCCCTCCCCGCAGCGCGAGGCGATTCTGGCCGCCCTCAACGGTGTGCTGGGCGACCGCCTGCAGGCCATGGGCAGCCCGCTGGCACAACACATGGATCTGCGCCCGCCCGGCGTTTCCCAGGGCGGCAGGCACCTGATTCTGTTGGTGCACGGCCTGTGCATGAACGATGTCCAGTGGCACCGCCGAGGCCATGACCATGGCGCCTTCCTGGCGCAGTCGCTGGGTGCCACGGCTGTTTACCTGCGCTACAACACCGGTCTGCACACCTCCGTGAACGGACATGAACTGGCCTTGAAGCTGGAGCAACTGATGGCGGCCTGGCCGGGTCCGCTGGAGCGCATCAGCATCGTCGGTCACAGCATGGGCGGATTGGTGGCCCGGTCGGCGGTGGCCGTCGGGCAGGCCACCGGGCAACATTGGCCGACGCTGCTGCGTGACCTGGTGTTCCTGGGCACACCGCACCACGGGGCACCGCTGGAGCGGGCCGGACATGGCGTGGACTGGCTGCTGGCCTCCAATCCGTTCACCGCGCCCTTTGCCCGCCTGGGCAAGATCCGCAGTGCCGGCATCACAGACCTGCGCCACGGCCATGTGCAGGACGCCGACTGGCAAGGGCGCGACCCGTTTGTTTCCGCTGAGGACCACCGCGTGCCGCTGCCGCTGCCCGAAGGTGTGGCCTGTTTTGCCCTGGCGGCCACGCTGGCCGGGCAGCGCAGCATGCTGGCGGAGCGGCTGGTGGGCGACGGCCTGGTCCCCCTGCGCAGCGCCCTGGGCCAGCACGACAGGCCAGAGCACCAGCTGGCGTTTGCCGCGCAACGGCAGCGCATCGTGTACCGCACCGGCCACCTTGACCTGCTGAACAGCCCGAAGGTGGCCCAGCAGCTTCTTGACTGGCTGGCGACCCCTTGAATTGTGGGCGCCCGGCCCCAGATGTCGCGCGTGGCGCCGGGCGCCCTCCGACATCCAACACCGTACATCATGATCACGACATGAGCAAACAAACCCTGAACTTCCAGGCCGAAGTGGCCCAGCTGCTGCACCTCGTCACCCACTCGCTGTATTCCAACAAGGAAATCTTCCTGCGTGAGCTGGTTTCCAATGCGTCGGACGCTTGCGACAAGCTGCGTTTCGAAGCATTGGACAATCCCGTGCTCTACGAGGATGCACCCAACCTGGAGGTTCGTGTGGCTTTCGACAAGGAAGCCCGGACCATCACCATCACCGACAACGGCATCGGCATGAGCCAGGCCGAGGCCGTGGAGCACCTGGGCACCATCGCCAAGAGCGGCACCAAGGAATTCATGGGCCGTCTCAGTGGAGACCAGAAGAAGGACGCGCAGCTGATCGGCCAGTTCGGCGTCGGTTTCTATTCGGGCTTCATCGTGGCCGACCGCATCACGGTCGAAAGCCGTCGCGCCGGCCTGCCGGCGGCCGAGGGCGTGCGCTGGGCCAGCGGCGGCACGGGCGACTTCGAGGTCGAGACCATCGAGCGCGCCGCGCGCGGCACCAGCGTGATCCTGCACCTGCGCGAGGACGCCACCGAGTACCTGAGCCACTGGAAGCTCAAGCAGATCATCGGCAAGTACTCCGACCACATCAGCCTGCCCATCCTGATGCAGAAAGAGGAGTGGGACGCCGAGAAGAGCGAGTACGTGCAGAAGGACGAGTGGGAGGCAGTCAATTCCGCTTCGGCCCTCTGGACCCGTCCGAAGAAGGATATCAGTGACGAGCAGTACGCCGACTTCTACAAGGCCATCAGCTACGACAGCGAGGCTCCGCTGGCCTGGAGCCACAACCGCGTCGAAGGCAGCACCGAGTACACGCAACTGCTCTACATCCCGGCCAAGGCCCCGATGGACCTGTTCAACCGCGACAAAAAGGCCGGCGTCAAGCTCTACGTCAAGCGTGTGTTCATCATGGACGAAGCCGAGGCGCTGATGCCCTCCTACCTGCGCTGGGTCAAGGGCGTGGTTGACTCGGCCGATCTGCCGCTGAACGTCAGCCGCGAACTGCTGCAGGAAAGCCGCGACGTCAAGGCCATCCGCGAAGGCAACACCCGCCGCGTGCTGGCCATGCTGGAAGACCTGGCCAAAAAAGACAAAGCGCCCGAGGCGGCCGAGGGTCAGGACGGCGTGACCGATGTCGTGAGCGAGGAAGACAAGGCCCAGGCGGGCAAGTACAGCACCTTCTACGCCGAATTCGGTGCGGTGCTCAAGGAGGGCCTGGGCGAGGACTTCGCCAACCGCGACAAACTCGCCCGGCTGTTGCGGTTTGCCTCCACCCGCAGTGACACCGTCAGCGTCGGGTTTGCCGACTACAAGGCCCGCATGAAAGAAGGCCAGGAGGCCATCTTCTACATCACCGCCGACAGCCTGGCGGCGGCCCAAAACAGCCCGCAGCTGGAGGTCTTCCGCAAGAAGGGCATCGAGGTGCTGCTCATGACCGACCGGGTCGACGAGTGGGCGCTGTCCTTCCTGCACGAGTTCGACGGCACGCCGCTGCAGAGCGTGGCCAAGGGCGCGGTGGACCTGGGCAAGCTTCAGGACGAAGAAGAAAAGAAGGCGGCCGAGCAGGCGGCCGAGGCATTCAAGCCGGTGCTGGACAGGCTGAAGGACAGCCTCAAGGACAAGGCCAAGGATGTGCGCGTGACCACCCGGCTGGTGGATTCTCCCGCCTGTCTGGTCGTCGAGGACGGCGAATACTCGACGCAGCTGGCGCGCCTGCTCAAGTCGGCCGGCCAGAAGGCGCCCGACGTCAAGCCGATTCTGGAGGTCAATGCCGAACACGCTCTGGTGCGCAAGTTGGAGGGAAGTGCTCACTTCGACGATCTGGCCCACATCCTGTTTGATCAGGCCCTGCTTGCCGAGGGAGGGCTGCCGGAGGACCCGGCCAGCTACGTGCGTCGGGTGACGGCCTTGCTCACCTGACCTGAGATTGCGTGCTGTGTGTACGTCTGGCCCCTCGATCGCACCGAGGGGCTTTTTTCTTGCGCGGGTTGCTGTGCGAACAGGCTTCAGATGACTACACTGCGGGCTGAAATCCGACCACGGGGCGCGGTGAAAAACTGTCCCGTCGCCCACCCACAGAACATCGTGCAACTCCAGCGTCCGTTCGACCCCGTCGTGACCTTTCGCAACAGCCAGGGCGAATCGGCCCGCGGCACGATCACCAGCCTGCAAAGGCACTCGCTGGTGATGGAGGTGTACAACCCGTACTCCATCGTGCAGGTCAGCGAGGTGCTCAATGAACTCACCGTGCGCTCTAGCGAGCAGGTGGTCTACAGTGGGAAGGCCGTGGTGTCCAGTCTGCTCAACACGGGCTTGATGGCGGTGGTCTCGATTGCCCTGGTTGAAGAGTGGGCAGATCTGGAGGTGACCGGTGGCAGGGCGCCTGAGGTGGGTACCGAAGCGCAGCGATTTGTCGAAGGCTGGTTCGACCGGTTTCGGCTCAGGCGTGGCTATTTGGTGGCTGTCAGCGAGATTCGGGCCTTTCTGGCGGAGGTCTCACGCTGGACCGACCAGGCGGACCTGGCCCATTCGCTCCCGCGTGATGAAGATGGGCGCCTGGACGCGGCCGTGTTCCAGGAGCTGGCCTCGCCGATTCTGCGTGCGGGCGCCAACTATTTCGCCGCCCTCGAGCAGGAGATTGCCGCTGTCGGAGCGGAGGAGGAGTCCAGCTACAAGGTGTTTGCACAGACTTCACTGCACCCCTTGATCCTGCGCGCCCCATTTGTTTACCGCACGTTTGCCAAGCCGCTGGGTTACGCCGGTGACTATGAGATGGTCAACCAGATTCTGGGTGACCCACAACAGGGTCCGACCACCTACTTCCAGCTGATCAACACCTTGTTCCTGCAATCGGCGGTGGCCCAGGCGCACCGCAATCGCATCGACATCCTGGTGGACCATTTGTTGCGTCTGAATGCCGAGGCGAAAGAACGGCAACGCCCCGCACGGGTGTTGAACATCGGTTGCGGCCCTGCGGTCGAGATCCAGCGTGTGATTCGCCATCTCGGGTCCGACTGCATGTTGTCGTTCCGGCTGCTGGACTTCAGCCAGGAAACCTTGGCCTACACGCGCAGCAAGGTGGAGCAGGCCTGTCGCGATGTGTCCGCTGAAGCGCCTGTGGACTACGTCAACGATTCGGTACACAACCTGCTGAAGCGCTCGGTCCGCAGTGTGGCTTCGGATGAGCCGACCGACTTTGACTTCGTCTACTGTGCAGGCCTGTTCGATTACCTGTCCGACAAAGTTTGCTCACGGCTGCTGGACTACCTGAACGCCCGCACGCGTCCGGGCGGGAGGGTGCTGGTGACGAACGTGCATCCGAGCAACCAGCAAAAAGGGGTGATGGATCACGTCCTTGAGTGGCACCTGATCTACCGTGACGAGGCGCAGCTGGCCTCTGTCCTGCCCAAGTCCAGGCAACATGAGCGCCTGTACACGGATGACACCGGGGTGAACGTGTTCGCCGAGTTCGTCAAACCCGTGGCGAAAGCCGAGGTTCTGACGTGAGGCCAGACGGTGCCTCGCGGCACTACGAGGCCATTCAGGACGTCCGCCTGGAATTCAGCAAGATCGGGTGCATCACCTCTGCGTCTCTGATCCTTCTGGGTTTCGGACTGGACTGGGCCACCTATCCCGACCGGTTGACCGAGTTCTTCCTGGTTCGGCTGGGGGTTGCCGGGTTGAGCCTGGTGATCCTGGCCGTCCTGTTCAGCCGGTATGGTCGCGGGAACACCCGCTTTCTCACGCTGGCATGGTTGGTGCTTCCACAGGTGATGATCGCCTGGATGATCCAGCAGACCGAAGGGGTGTCTTCGGTCTACTTTGTCGGACTGCAGTTGGCACTCTACGGCGTGGGGATGATTGTGCCCATCAGCTACCTGGAGAGCATCGGGTTCGGCCTGTTCACCGTTGTGGTTTACGTGCTGGCCTGTTACGTGCATCCGGCAGGCCTCGGAGATGGTGCCGAGTTGCTGGCCCATGTGATCTTCATCCTTTTTGCGGCCATCATCTCCACCGGGTGCACCTATTTCAACGAGGTCAGCCGGGTGCGGCTGTTCCAGTTGAGAGAACAGGTTGTCCACCAGAATGCCGATTTGCAGCAGGTCAATCAGACACTGGCCGAAGTGAAAGGTCAACTGGTGCAGCGCGAAAAAATGGCGGCACTGGGCACGTTGTCGGCCGGGCTGCTGCATGAGTTGAACAACCCGGTCAATTACAGCCTGATGGCCATCAACATGGGGCTGACCGCGCCAGCGGCGTCCAAGGACGAGTTGCTCAAGGAAAGCCTGAACGATGCGCGTGAGGGCATGGAGCGGGTGCAGAGCATCGTCTCCGACCTCAAGACCTTCGCCTACCAGAAGCCAGGGGCGGACGTGCTGCGCCCGTTTCTGCTTGAAAAGGCCGTGCATTCGGCTCGGCGCCTGGCAGGGTTCGAGCTCAAGGGCATGGCGGTGAGCGTCACGATGCCGCAGGATTCTCACGTGGTGGGCGAAGAGCCCGCCATCATCGGGGTGATGATCAATTTGCTGAGCAACGCCGCCCATGCTTTGTCCAATGCTGGGCGCGAAAGGCCCGAGATCATGGTCAGTGCCGTCATCGACGGAGATCGCATGGTCATTCGTGTCAGGGACAATGGACAAGGCATTGCGCCTGAACACATCGACCATGTGTTCGAGCCCTTTTTCACCACACGCGAGGTGGGATCTGGCCTGGGGCTGGGACTGAGCGTCAGCTACGGCATTGTTCAGCGCCACGGCGGTACGCTGGCTGTGGCCAGCGAGTTCGGTGCCTGGACCGAGTTCAGCTTTGACCTGGCGAGGCCTCATCCATGAACTCGGCATGCAGGGGGATCCAGTGAAACCGTCGTCTGAACAGTTGGCGACCGACCTGCCATTTGCGGTCCTCATGGTCGATGATGAACCCCAGGCGTGCAAGTGGTTTGCCCGGCTGTTTGGCAACGAATTCACCGTCTGGACGGCCGGGGGAGCGGATGAGGCGCTGGATATCCTGGATCGGCGGTCGTCCGAGATCGGCGTTTTGCTGACCGACTACCGCATGCCCGGCCGCGATGGCGTGGAGTTGCTCGCGCTGGCGCGGCGCGCCCATGGACATGTCGGCCGGCTGTTGGCGTCGGCCTACGCCGACAAGGCGGTGGCGATGTCGGCAATCAACGAAGGCCAGGTCGAGCACATCCTGGAAAAACCGCTGGACGAAGCCTTGACGCGTCAGGCACTGCGCCGCTCCCTGACCGGCAGTGTTCGGCGGGTACAAGATGGCCTGCTGGCGGCCAGTCGGGCTTCAGCCTTGCGTGACACGCTGGGGTTCCTGGCCCACGAGGTCACCACGCCACTGGCCACCGTTCGGGGCTATCTGGGGGCACTCAGCGAACGCCACCTCGCCGACCAACAGGAAGCGGTGGCGCGCTTTGCGCAGGAACGGCCTGGACAGGTCCTGTACATGATCGAGGCTGCACGGCGGCGCGCTGACTACGCGCAAGCCCTGGTCACCACTTTTCTGCACAGCGCACGCAATGCCTGTCTGGTGGAAACCGTGGGGCCGATGAAGGGCAGCCGGCTGCTTGACGAGGTGTTGCGGACCTACCCGTTCGAAGGTGGCGAGGCCAGCTGGGTCTCGCAGGAGGTCGAGTGCGACTTCGATTTGCCCGGTCGGCATGACCTCTTGTATCTGGTCGTCTGCACGCTGATCAAGAACGCCTTGCAGGCCTTGCATGACCACCACGTGGCTCATCCCCGGCTAAGTCTGTCGCTGGCAGTCAAGGCCTCCGGTGCGAAGGGCCCACTGTTGCCGTGTCTCGCCGTCAGGGACAACGGTCCGGGGGTCGATCCGTCTGTGTTGCCTCGACTGGGTCGCGAGCCTGCCACCACCCGAGAAGGCGAAGGTGGCACAGGCATGGGGTTGCTGTTCTGTCATCGTGTGATGGCATCACTGGGAGGGCGTGTCCATGTCGAGTCTCGCTCGGGTGCCGGCACAACCATCATGTTGTTTTTTCCTGCGACCGCGGATGCATGGACGCCACAGTCGCAGCAGCAGGAGTCCCCATGAAACCCGACAAGATCCTCTACGTTGATGACGAGGCGATGGCGCTGAAGTATTTCGAGCGCCTGGTCAGCCCGATCGCCCCCGTGATCACGGCCACGTCGGTGGAGGAAGGCAAGGTGGTGCTGCGTGACCGGGCTGCCGAGATCGCCGTGCTGGTGACGGACCAGCGCATGCCCGGTGCCTACGGTAACGAGCTGCTGCGCCATGCCCGCATGTACCACCCGCACATCGTGCGCATGCTCACCACGGCCTATTCCGAACTGGGTGACGCCATCGAGGCCATCAACACCGGCGAGATCTTCCGCTACATAAGCAAACCCTGGTCGCTCGAAGCCATGCGGGCCGACTTGCGCAATGCGCTGGAGCTGGCATCCTTGCGCAGCGAACGCGACGAACTGCTGCGCGACAAGCTGCTGGCGCAGCAGAACCAGTTGCTGGCCGCGCGCCTGGGCTCGCTGCTCATGATTTGTGCGGCGGTGCAGCCGGGGTCACAGGAAACCGCCTTGCACCAGTTCGCCCAGGCGGCGTTGGTTTGCAAGAGCCGCGAGCCGCAACTGGACTGGCACCGATGGGAGCACGCCGACCTGCTGCAGGCCGAGGCCCAGCGTGGCGTGGCGATTGCCGACCATGTGCGCCACTGGCTCAAGGCCTTTGGTCTGCGCAGCGACGACGGGCAGGCTCTGTCGGTGCTGGCGGCGGCCCTGCAAGCCGAGCTCAAGGGGGCCTCGGTCATTGTGCGGGACCCGGCCCTGTTCAGCGGTCTGTTGACCGCACCCGCTGGCCAGGTGGTCACGGACGCCCAATGCGCGTGGCTGGCCTGGCTGCTGTGGCAGGAGGGGTTTGCCCGCGTCGAATCCGAGGGCGATGCATGGAAGGTGACCCTTGCCGCCACCGGTGTGCTGCCCGGCGACTGGCTGGCCGACGCGATGGAGCGCCTGGGTCACCAGCCCGGCAAGAACTGAGCGTTCCGGCGGCGCCGGTGTCCCGGCGCGCACACCATCAGGCGAGCGAAATCACCACCTCGATGTTGCCCCGGGTGGCGTTCGAGTAGGGGCACACCTGGTGCGCCGTGTCAACCAGGTCCTGGGCCACAGCCCGGTCCATGCCTGGCAAGCTGATGGCCAGCCGAACGGCAATGCCAAAGCCGGCCGGGATCGGGCCGATGTCGACTTCGGCGTCGATGGATGCGTCGGCCGGAACGGCGATTTTTTTCATACTGGCCACGTGCTTGAGGGCGCCCATGAAGCAGGCCGAGTAGCCGGCTGCAAACAGTTGTTCCGGGTTGGTGGCGGTGCCTGCGCCGCCCATCTCTTTCGGTGGGGTCAGGCGGACATCCAGCAAGCCATCGTTGCTGCGCGAGCTGCCTTCTCGGCCGCCGGTGGTGTGTGCGCGGGCGGTGTAGAGAACCTTGTCGAGACGGGTGGTCATGTGACTTCCTTTGGGTGGTGCCGGCGCTCTGGCCAGCGGTTGGAGATGAGGGTCAGGCCATCAGCCGTTCGCGCAGGCGCCGGATCTGGCCGGTGAGGGCGGCGACTTCGTCCACATCGCATTGCACGGCCTGAAGAATGCAGCCAGGGATGCGGCCGGCCGGGATCTTGAGTTGGCGCCCCTTGGCGGTCAGCCGGATCAGCACACGCCGTTCGTCCTGCGCGTCGCGCAGGCGGGTCAGCAGGCCCTGGCTTTCCATCCGCTTGAGCAAGGGCGTCAGCGTGCCCGAGTCGAGAAACAGGCGTTCGCCGAGTTCCGAGACCGTGAGGCCATCACGTTCCCACAGCACCAGCAGGGTCAGGTACTGGGGGTAGGTCAGGCCCAGCTCGTCGAGGAGGGGCTTGTACAGCCGTGTCATGGCCAGCGAGGCCGAGTGCAGCGCAAAACACAGCTGATGATCGAGCTGAAGCAGGGCGTCTGATGGTGGTTTCATGCCTATAGTATTGTTCGCAATTAAATTGCGCACAATGTAAATGCAAATGACCCTGTCTTGTGCGGGGTGATGGGCCTCAGGCCACCAGCGCGGTTGCCTGCATGGCTTCGATCTGCTCATGCAGCATGTCGACCTGGCCCTGCCAGTAGTCGCGCGTGCCGAACCACGGAAAGCTGACCGGAAAGGCCGGGTCCTCCCAGCGCCGGGCCAGCCAGGCGCTGTAGTGGATCAGTCGCAGGGTGCGCAGCGGTTCAATCAGTGCCAGTTCGCGGCGGTCAAAGGGGCGGAATTGCTCATAGCCGTCCAGCAGCGCCGACAGCTGCAGGGTTTGCTGACGCCGTTCGCCCGACAGCAGCATCCACAGGTCCTGCACGGCAGGTCCGCTGCGCGCGTCGTCAAGGTCGACGAAGTGGGGCCCGCCGCCAGGCAGATCGACCGGCGTCCACAGGATATTGCCTGGGTGGCAATCGCCATGCAGGCGCAAGACCGATGGCATGGTGCCGTTGAGGCTGGGGTGCTGCGCGACCAGGGCCAATGCCTCGTCACAGGCCACACCCCAGGCGCGTTCGACTTCGGGCGCGATGGCGCCGCTGTGCAGCAGTTCTTCACGCGCCTGTGCTCCATAGCTGGCCAGGTCCAGCGCCGGCCTGCTCCGGAAAGCATGGACCTCACCCACGCTGTGTATGCGCGCCAGAAAGCGGCCAATCCATTCAAGCACCTCGAAGTCGTCCAGCTCGGGGCGTCGACCGCCGCGACGGGGGCTGACCGAAAATTGAAAGCCGGCATGCTCATGCAGCGTCTGCCCCCGGATGGTCAGTGGGGCGACCACGGGGACCTCGGCGGCCAGCAGTTCGGCCGAGAAGGTGTGTTCTTCCAGGATCTGTTCCTGCGTCCAGCGGCCGGGACGGTAGAACTTGAGCACCACCTGGCTGTTACCTTCGACCGGCTCGTCAAGGCCCACCTGGTATACGCGGTTCTCGAAGCTGTTGAGCGAGCTCAGGCGGCCGTCACCCCAGAGCCCAAGCCCCTCCAGTGCGTCCTGGACGAGGTCAGGGGTGAGCCGGGTGTAAGGGTGCAGATCGGTGTGGTCTTCTGTTGCCATGCCCGATTGTCGTCGGCCTGACACCGCATTCCGTATGATCGGCGCATGCGTGTGAACCCGTCCCGTCCAAAGCGTGCCCCGACCCTGCAGGAACAGTTGCCCGAACTGCGCGAGGGCCAGTCGGTGGAGTTGCTCAAGGAGTTGCACATCCTCACCCGCGAGGGCAAGCTCAACCAGGACACCCGTCGCAAGCTCAAGCAGGTCTACCACCTGGTCCAGTTCATCGAGCCGCTGCTGCAGCAGGTACTGGACGACCGAGGCGATGTCACGCTCGCCGACCACGGCGCCGGCAAGTCCTACCTGGGCTTCATCCTGTACGACCTGTTCTTCAGGCCGCAGCGTGTGGGCACGGTCTGGGGCATCGAGGTCCGCAGCGAGCTGGTGGAGAAATCGCGGGCACTTGCGTTGCAACTGGGCTTCGAGCGCATGCAATTTCTGGCCACCACGGTGCAGGAATCACTTGACCACCCGGACCTGCCACCCGGCATTGATGTGGTGACGGCCTTGCACGCCTGTGACACCGCCACCGACGACGCGATCGCCTTCGGCCTGGCCCGGCAGGCACGTTTCATGGTGCTGGTGCCCTGCTGCCAGGCCGAGGTGGCCGCCATCCTGCGACGCCACAAAGCCCTGAGTCTGTCGCGCACGCCGCTGGCCGAGATCTGGCGACACCCGCTGCACACGCGCGAGTTCGGCAGCCAGATCACGAATGTGCTGCGCTGCCTGCAGCTCGAAGCCCACGGCTACGAGGTGACCGTGACCGAGCTGGTGGGCTGGGAGCACTCGATGAAGAACGAGCTCATCCTCGCCCGTAAAATCACACCCCCGCGCCCGAAGGCGCAGGAAAAGGCCGCAGTCAGGCTGCGTGAGATGCTGCAGGAATTGCACCTGCCAGAACTTGCCACCCGTTTTGCGGTCTGAAACGACGAGCCTGTCCTGCCCGAGCGGAGGGCCAGAAATAGAACACGGGTGCCCGGTCGTGACGACCCGATGTGCCTTCTGCCGCGCAGGCTCCTGTGCCCGCTGGCCTGAATGCCGCAGCCCCAATGGAGACCTGCATGGTGACCGATTTCAATTTTTTGCTGCAATCCATGGCCTGGCCACTGGTGCTGCTGCTGGCCTGGTTTGTCGGTGAACGACTGCACGAGCTGTGGCTGATTCCCCGTGTCTCCAGCTATGTGGCCGTGGGCCTGCTGGGCGGGTTGGTCAATCTGCCGGGTCTGACCGGTGCCGTGCCGGGGCTGCCATTCCTGGCCAATGTGGCCCTGTCGCTGGTGCTTTTCGAACTGGGCTACCGCATCAACCTGCGCTGGTTCCAGCACAACCCCTGGGTGGCGGTGATCGGGGTGGTCGAGTCCTTTGTCACTTTCGGTCTGATCTACTTGGTGTGCGACCACTTCGGTCTGGCACAGGACGTCTCGCTCATCATCGCGGCCTTGTCCATTTCGGCCTCGCCGGCGGGTATCGTTCGAGTGGCCAACGAACTTCGCAGCGCTGGGCAGGTGTCCGAGCGCGTCCTGCACCTGTGTGCCATCAACTGCATGCTGTCGGTGCTGGCGCTCAAGCTGGTGGTGGGCTATTGGCACCTGAGCACTTCGGGCGATCTGGTGCTGGCAGCCTTTGGCAGCATCCACGTGCTGGTCACCTCGGTCGGTGTGGGTGTTCTGCTGGGTGTGGTGGTCCCGCTCCTGCTGCGGCAGCGGGCCACGCAGGAGCGTGGTGTCACCGTGGTGTTCGCCCTGTCTGTGGTGTTGCTGACCACCATGGCTTACGGGCTCAAGCTGTCGCCGCTGCTGGCGGCGCTGACCTTTGGCATTGTGGCCCGTGGCAGGCGGGTTCACCTGACCAACGCACAGCGGGACTTTGGCACGGCGGGCGACCTGTTGTCGGTGTTCCTGTTCGTCTACATCGCTTCTTTGCTCAACTGGGCCGATGTGGCCACGGGGCTGGTGCTGGGTCTGGTGCTGATCGCCGTGCGCACGGTGTCCAAGGTGGCCTGCAACGTGGCGGCGGCGCGTCTGTCCGGCATCACCGAACGCAAGGGTTTGATGACCGGTCTGGCGCTGACACCGATGTCGGCCTTTGCCATCCTGCTGCTTGAACAGAGCCGTCTGTATGGCTTCGACCCGGCGGTGCAGGTGCTGTCAGTGATGGCTGCCATGATGCTGCTGCAGGAGTTGCTGGGTCCAGTGGTCACCCAGCGCACCCTGATGGCGGCGCACGAAACCCATGTGACCCGCCAGGCGTGACACGAGCCAGGAGACCCCATGCCACTTGAACCTTTCAAGGCCTCCGACTCCCTGACCATGGGGGTGGAGCTCGAACTGCAACTGGTCAACACCTACGACATGGACCTGTCCAGCAGCGCCAACGACCTGCTGGAGCTGTTGGGTCGCAAGCCGTTTCCCGGGGTGGTCACGCCCGAGATGACGCAGAGCATGATCGAGATCGCCACCAGCGTGCAACGCGAGCACGGGCCGCTGCTGGCGCAGCTGCAGCAGATCCGCGACACCCTCGTGGTGGCCGGCGACCGGCTCAACATCGAGCTGGCCGGGGGCGGCACACACCCGTTCCAGCGCTGGTTCGAGCAGCGCATCTTCTCCAAACCCCGGTTTCAGGAGCTCTCGGGCCTGTACGGTTACCTGGCCAAGCAGTTCACCGTATTCGGTCAACACGTGCACATCGGCTGTGCGAGTGCCGACGAGGCCTTGTTCCTGCTGCATTCACTCAACCGTTATGTGCCGCACTTCATCGCCCTGTCGGCCTCCTCGCCGTTTTCGCAAGGGGTGGACACCTTGTTCGACTCGGCGCGCCTGAACTCGGTGTTTGCCTTTCCGCTCAGCGGTCGCGCGCCTTTCGTGCTGAGCTGGGACGAATTCGCCGGTGGCTACTTCACCAAGATGGAGTCCACCGGCGTGGTCAAGTCCATGAAGGACTTCTACTGGGACATCCGGCCCAAGCCCGAGTACGGCACCATCGAGCTGCGGGTCTGTGACACACCCCTCACCGTGGAACGGGCGGCCGCGCTCGCCTGCTACCTGCAGGCCTTGTGCCGCCATCTGCTTGAGCGCAAGGAAGCAGCACCCGAAGAGGACGACTATCTGGTCTACACCTACAACCGATTCCAGGCCTGCCGATTCGGCCTGGACGGCATGATGGTCAATCCCAAGACACGCGAGCAGATCAGCATCCGCGAGGATGTGCTGGCGACCGTGCGTCATCTGGCTCCGCACGCCGAAGCCCTGGGTTCACAGATGGCTCTCGATGAAATCGAACGCACGGTGGCCCAGGGCAACCACGCCACCTGGCTGCGTCGCTGTTTTGCCGACAGTGGCAGCGTGCAGGCGGTGGTGCGTGCCAGCGTGGACGCGCTGCGAAAAGGGCCAGGCTGAGCTGAGAGGCTGAGAGGCTGAGAGGGAACTGGGCGTGCCCCAGCGCACCCCTGGCGCGAACAGTCTGCCCCGCGAAAGCGTGGGGCGGGCATCCACGGGCACCCCAGCCCCTTCGTCATGCCCGCGTACGCGGGCATCCACATGCACCTTGGGTCCGGGTTCGTGGTCACCCGCGTGCGCGGGTGTGACGAGTGTGGTTGGCGTTCCGTCCAAGAACGGGTTGGAAATGGCCGGGTTTTCCGGCCATTTCCACGCTTGTCAGGCAACTTCCTACAGACGGAATGGCAGGGCGCCGACTTAACGATTTGAAACGACACAAATACAGTTCGTCACATCGGATCTCAGATTGTCTCGCCGCCCACCGCACACGAAGGAAGTCGCCATGAAAGCCTCCACCAGCCTTAACCCCTTTGTCCTCATGCTCGACCCTGAAGCCGTCATCAACGCCATGGAATGCAGCATCAGCCTGCGTGGCCTGCGCAACCGCGTCTGCCGCCCGCTGGACAAGCCGCTGATCCCCAAGACGCATGCCGTGGTTCGCGACTACGACGCCATGATCGACGCCGAGGAGTTCATGGACAGTGGCAGTGAGTGCTACGTCGAAGCGCAGCCGGCCCTGCGCAGCTCGTTTCACTGATCGCTGCTGCGTTAGCGCGCGAAGCGCCGGCGTGTCAGGGCCAGCGCCAGCCAGAAGGCGGCGACGGCATAGACCAGCAGCACGGTCAGATGCAATCCGGGATGGGCAGGCCACTGGTCCATGAACAAGGGACGCACCAGTTCCACCGCGTTGGTCAAGGGCAGCCAGTCCGACACCAGGCGCACCACCTCCGGCAATTGCTCACGCGGGAAAAAGACACCGGAAAGGAACATCATCGGTGTCAGGAACAGGGTGAAGTAGTAGGTGAAGAAGTCGTAGCCCTGGGCCAGCGCATTGAAGACCAGGGCAATGCAGGAAAACGTGATGCCCGCCAGCAACAGGGCGGGCCAGGCCAGAATCAGTTTCGGTGAGTGACTGATGCCCAGCGCGAGCATCACCCCCAAAATGGCCGTCACGGTGAACAGCGCCTTGAAGGCGGCCCACAGCATCTCCGCCAGCACCACGTCGTCCAGCCGGACCGGGGCATTCATGATGCCGTCCCAGGTCTTTTGGACGTGCATGCGCGAGAAGGCTGAGTAAAGGGCTTCGAAGCTGGCCGCGTTCATGGCGCTCATGCAGATGCTGCCGCTGGCCAGGAACAGGATGTAGGGCACCGCGACGGTGCCCTGGGGTGTGGCCATGTTGACCTGCCCCACCAACGCTCCCATGCCGTAGCCAAAGGCCACCAGCCACATCAGCGGTTCGGCGATGTTGCCGACCAGGCTGGGCAGGGCCAGCTTCTTCCACACCAGCAGGTTGCGCTGGAACACCGGCCACCAACGCATCGAAAGCCGAGCCACCGACCAGGGGGAGACGGGTTTGCTCACAGTCATCCTTCTTCCCTGATCTGCCGCCCGGTCAGTTTGAGGAACAGGTCTTCCAGGTTGGCTGGTCTGTGCAGGGTGCGCAGCTGGGGATACACCGACAGGGCAGTCAGCAGGGGCATGGCCGAGCCTGTGTAGAAAAACACGGTCTCGCCGCTGGTCTCGATGCGTGCGGCCAGCGATCGCACCGAGGCGAACTCGTCTCTCTCGACAAGATCCCGCGCGCCATCCCCATACACCTCGACCACATCCGGCTCCAGGTGCTCTGCAATCAGTTCGCGCGGTCGCCCCTCTGCGATCTTGCGGCCGTGGTCGAGCACCAGCAGGCGCGAGCACAGGCGCTCGGCCTCGTCCATGAAATGGGTGGTCAGCAAGATGCTCTTGCCCTGTTGCAGCAGCCACTGCAGACGCTCCCACATCAGGTGCCGGGCCTGCGGGTCCAGTCCTGTGGTCGGCTCGTCGAGCAGCAGCAGTTGAGGGTCGTTAACCAGGGCCCTGGCCAGTGACAGGCGCCGCTTCATGCCGCCCGAGAGCTCGCCCGGCCTGGCTCCGGCCTTGTGCGTGAGGGCGGCGAATTCGAGCAGACGCGGAATGCGCTCGCGGATCACCGCATCGGCCAACCCAAAATAGCGGCCATAGACCATCAGGTTCTCGGCGCAGTCGAAATCCGGATCCAGCGTGTCCATCTGGCTGACGACCCCCAACCGCTGCTTGATGGCCAGCGCCTCGCGCGGCATGTGCTGACCGAAGGCGGTGATGCGGCCAGCGTCGGGTGCGGTCAGACCCAGGCACATGCGGATGGTGGTGGTCTTGCCGGCCCCGTTCGGCCCGATCACCCCCAGGCACTCGCCCGGATGGATGGCGAACGACAGTTGGTTGACCACCGTGCTGTTGCCGTAGCGTTTGACCAGGTCGGTGCAGCTGAACAGGGCATCTTGCATGGTGTGATTGTGCCCCGAGACCGCAGCCTACAATGACGAGCACTGTCCTGCCACACCTACCGCCGGACGCCTCTCACCTCCATCCCGAAGCCCGTGTCCGATTCCTTGTTCATCCTGTTGCAGCACCTGATGCCCAAGCGCGCGCTGACCGTGCTGGCCGGTCGGGTGGCTCGTGCCCGCTGGGGTGGCCTCACCCATGCGCTGATCCGCCGATTCATCCGCCGTTACGGTGTGAACATGGATGAGGCGGCCAACCCGGATGTGCGCAGCTACGACAGTTTCAACGCCTTTTTCACCCGTGCGCTGAAGGCCGGCGCCAGGCCGATCTCCCACGCCGACTATGTCTGCCCGGTCGATGGCGCCATCAGCCAGTTCGGCAGCATCGAGCACGACCAGATCTTCCAGGCCAAAGGCCATGTCTACAGCACCACCGCCCTGCTCGGCGGTGACGAGGACCTGGCTGCCCGCTTCGAGAACGGCGATTTCGCCACCATCTACCTGAGTCCGCGCGACTACCACCGCATCCACATGCCCAGCGCCGGGCGTCTGCGCCGCATGATCCATGTGCCGGGTGAGCTGTTCTCGGTCAACCCGGCCACGGCGCGTGGTGTGCCAGGTCTTTTTGCCCGCAACGAGCGGGTTGTCTGCATCTACGACATCCTGTGTGAAGGCCCTGAAGGACCTGAGATGCGGCCCTTCGCCCTGGTGCTGGTGGGCGCCACCATTGTCGGCAGCATGGCCACCGTCTGGCATGGCGTGGTCAACCCGCCGCGATCCGGCGAGGTGCGCGAGTGGGTGTACGACGAGCAGGAGTTCCACCAGCTCAAGGGCGAGGAAATGGGCTGCTTCCTGCTCGGCTCGACCGTGGTGATGCTCTGGCCCCGGGACACCATCCGCTTCAACCCGCAGTGGCTGCCTGAAAAAGCCGTGCGCATGGGCGAAACCATGGGCAAGGCCTTCGACGCCCCGATGACCACATTCTGATTCTGTTCGAGCCGACACCATGACCACCCTTGGAACCCCCCTGTCCCCCGCCGCCACCCGTGTCATGCTGCTGGGCAGCGGTGAGCTGGGCAAGGAGGTGCTGATCGCCCTGCAGCGCCTGGGTGTGGAGACGATCGCGGTCGACCGCTACGAGAACGCGCCGGGCCAGCAGGTGGCCCACCACGCGCGCACCATCACCATGAGCGACCCGGCGCAGTTGAAGGCGCTGATCGAGGCCGAGCGCCCGCACCTGGTGGTGCCCGAAATCGAGGCGATTGCCACGCCCATGCTGGAGCAGCTCGAAGCCGCGGGCACGGTGACGGTGATCCCGACCGCGCGCGCGGCCCGCCTGACCATGGACCGGGAGGGCATCCGCCGCCTGGCGGCCGAGACCCTGGGCCTGCCCACCAGCCCCTACCAATTCTGCGATTCGCTGGCCGAGCTGCAGGCCGCCATCGACGCCGGCATCGGCTATCCCTGCATTGTCAAACCCGTCATGAGCTCCAGCGGCAAGGGCCAGAGCAAGATCGACGGGCCGGCCGATGTGCAGAAGGCCTGGGACTGCGCGATGGCCGGCGGCCGCGTCAGCCACGGCCGGGTCATCGTCGAGGGCTTCATCGACTTCGACTACGAGATCACCCAGCTGACCGTGCGCGCCAAAGCTGGGAACGGCGAGACCGAAACCCACTTCTGCGAACCCATCGGCCATGTGCAGGTCAGCGGTGACTATGTGGAAAGCTGGCAGCCCATGGCCATGCAGTCCGCGGCCATCCAGAGGTCGCGCGAGATCGCCAGGGCCGTGACTGACAACCTGGGCGGCCTGGGGCTGTTCGGTGTCGAGCTGTTCGTCAAGGGCGAGCAGGTCTGGTTCAGCGAGGTCAGCCCGCGCCCGCATGACACCGGTCTGGTGACGCTGTGCACCCAGCACCAGAGCGAGTTCGAACTGCACGCCCGGGCCATCCTCGGGCTGCCGGTGGACACCTCGCTGCGCAACCCGGGGGCCAGTGCCGTGATCTATGGCGCCGTCGAGGCGCAGGGCATTGTGTTCGATGGCGTGGATGAGGCGCTGCGTGTGCCCGGCACCGACCTGCGTCTGTTCGGCAAGCCCGAGAGTTTTGTCAAACGCCGCATGGGTGTGGCGCTGGCACGGGCCACCGATACCGACGCCGCTCGGGCCAACGCCAAGCTGGCCGCCAGCCGGGTGCGTCCCCGCGCCGCCTGAGCGGCTTCGGAAACCATTGCCCCATCGTCAGCCGCGCAGTTTCCTGGCCGCCAGGTGGATCGCCGCGCGGATGCGCGGGTAGGTGCCACAACGGCAGATGTGGCCGTTCATGGCGGCCTCGATGGCATCGTCGTCGGGCTCGGGGTTCTGTCGCAGCAAGGCGCTGGCCCCCATGATCTGGCCTCCCTGGCAGTAGCCACACTGCACCACATCCAGTTCCTGCCAGGCCGCCCGCAGCGCCTGCCCCTCCCGGCTGTCCAGTCCTTCGATGGTGGTGACCTCGGCGTTGCCAACGGCTGCCAGCGGTGTCACACAGGAACGCGCCGCTTGCCCGTCCAGGTGCACGGTGCAGGCGCCGCACAGGGCCAGGCCGCAGCCGAACTTCGTGCCGGTCATGCCCAGATCGGCCCGCAGCACCCACAGCAGCGGGGTGTCGGCGGGCGCCTCCACACGCATGACATTTCCATTGACGCGCAACTCGTTCATGTCCTCTCCTGGGTTGGGGTCATGGCCGGGACTGGGGCGGACAGCTTCAGGGGCAGCTGGCGCAGGCGCTGGCCAGTGAGGGCGAACAGCGCGTTGGCCACGGCCGGCGCTATGGGCGGCAGGCCGGGTTCGCCCACCCCTTCGGGATGCGCCTGGCTGGGCAGGATGAGGCATTCGACCTCGGGCGCCTCGTTCAGGCGCAACACCGGCTGGTCGTGGAAGTTGCCGGTACGCACCTGGCCATCGACGATGTCGATCTGCCCGTACAGCGCGGCCGACAGGCCGTACAGGATGCCGCTTTCCATCTGCTGGCGCACGCCCGCCGGGTTGACCACGGTACCGCAGTCGATGGCGCACCAGACCCGGTGCACCCGAATGCTTTGCCGGTCCGGCGCCAGCGACACCTGGGCGATCTGGGCCACACTGGAGCCAAAAGAGTCGTGCAGGGCCACCCCCAGCGCGGTGGTCGCGCCGTCGGGCGCCGGGGGAGGTGTCTGACCCCAGCTGGCCGCTTCGGCCGCGGCACGCAGCACCCGCCGCTGGCGCGGGTGGGCCTTCAGCAAGGCCTCGCGGAAGGCCATCGGGTCGGCGCCAGCGGCATGCGCCACCTCGTCGAGAAAGCACTCCTTGAAGAAAGCCTGGTGCGAGTGACCCACGGCACGCCAGAATCCGACCTGGGGGCCGCCAGCCACATTGACGTGGGCGATGCGCGCGGTTGGCCATTCGTAGGCCTGGTCAAAAGCGCCTTCGGAGGCCGTCTTGTCGGGGCCGCGGCCGGGCAGGCCGAACAGGCGCCGCAGCGCCTGGGGCACGATGGACGGGCTGGCGCTGGTGTTGTTCCAGGCGGTGAGCCGGCCCTGTTCGTCCAGGCCGGCCTCGAACCGGGCCACGCAGGCCGGTCGGAACAGGTCGTGGCGCGTGTCCTGCTCCCGGGTCCAGATCGTCTGTACCGGTTGGCCGGGCACCGCGCGGGCGATGGCCGCAGCCTGGGCGATGAAGTCGACTTCCAGCCGGCGCCCGAAGCCGCCGCCCAGTTGCAGCACCTGCACGTCGACCGCCGCGGCCGGCAGGCCAAGGGCCTCGGCCGCGGCCTTGCGGGCCAGGCCGGGCACCTGGGTCGACACCCAGACCATGGCGCGGTCCTGGTCAAAGCGCACCGTGCAGTTGATGGGCTCCAGCGCGGCGTGGGCCAGGTAGGGCGCCCGGTACTCGGCCGACACCCGCCGGGGCGCGGCCGCCAGCGCCTGTTGGACATCGCCCCGACGGAAATACGCGTAGCCCTTTTCCTGGTCCAGCGTGCGGGAGAGCCCGTCCATGAAGGCCTGGCTGTCGAAGCCTTGCAGCGGGCCGTGGTCCCATTCGATGGCGAGCGCATCGGCGGCCTGGCGTGCATGCCAGGGGTGATCGGCCACCACCGCGACACCGCCGGTGCCTCCGGCCAGCGGGTCGAAGCGGGTCACCGTGCGCACGCCGGGCTGCTGGTGCGCCGCCGCCTCATCGAAGCTGGCCACCCGACCCCCGAGGGTCGGGCACAGGCGCACGGCCGCGTAAAGCAGGCCATCGGGCAGGGCGTCGATGCCGAAGCGGGCCCGGCCGTCGAGTTTGGCAGCGGCGTCGATGCGGCGGGTGGGCTGGCCGATGAGGCGGAATTCCTGGGGCGCCTTCAGGCGGGGGCGGCGCGGCAGCGGGCCACCAGCCGCTTCGTCCACCAGATCGCCGTATGCCAGCCGCCGCCCGTCCGCGGCCACGACTTCGCTGGCCTCGGTTCGACAGTCGGTCGGGGTCAGGCCCCAGCGGCGTGCCGCCGTCGCCACCAGCATCTCGCGCGCCGACGCGCCGGCCTGGCGCATCGGCAGCCACAGGTCCTTGATGCTGGACGACCCGCCGGTGGCCATGACACCGATCTCGCGCATGGTTTTGGCCGTCATCCAGCGGGCGGCGTCCAGCACCAGGTGGTCGGTGTCGGGGTGCACCGGCAGGCCATCGACCACCATGCTGATGTTGTTGTAGATACGGTCGATGGGTGAGGCCTCGACCTGCACCTTCGACCAGTCGGCATCGAGCTCGTCGGCCAGCAGCATCGCCAGCGAGGTGGATACCCCCTGACCCATCTCGCTCTTGGCCAGCATCACCGTCACCGATCCGTCGCGGGCGAGCTTCACCCAGCCGTTGAAGGCCTGTTCACCGGGCGACGTCGGCAGAGGGGATCCGGTGGTCAGTCGCTGTCGGGGCGGCATCACCGACCAGCCCACCACCAGGGCCCCGATGCCACCCAGGCTGCCCAGAATGAACTTGCGACGGGTGGAGCTCATGACAGGAAACCCTCACTGGAAAGCGACTTCGGCGAAGCTGCGCAGCTTGCGGCTGTGCAGCTGGTCAGCGCCGCCGGTGCGCAGACGTTCGATGGCGCGGATGCCGATGCGCAGGTGCTGGTCCACGCGCTCGCGATAGAAGTGGTTGGCCATGCCGGGCAGCTTGATCTCGCCGTGCAGCGGCTTGTCGCTCACGCACAGCAGCGTACCGTAGGGCACCCGGAAACGGAAGCCGTTGGCGGCGATGGTGGCGCTTTCCATGTCCAGGGCCACGGCGCGGCTCTGGCTGAAGCGGCGTTGCGGGGTGTTGTCGGGCAGCAGCTCCCAGTTGCGGTTGTCGGTGCTGGCCACGGTGCCGGTGCGCATGATGCGCTTGAGCTCCTGCGGCGGCACACCGGTGACGTCGGCAACCGCGGCTTCCAGCGCCAGCTGGATCTCGGCCAGCGCCGGAATCGGGACCCACAGCGGCAATTCTTCGTCGAGCACATGGTCCTCACGGACATAGGCGTGCGCGAGCACGTAGTCGCCCAGCTGCTGGCTGTTGCGCAGGCCGGCGCAGTGGCCCAGCATCAGCCAGGCGTGCGGCCGCAGCACCGCGATGTGGTCGGTGATGGTCTTGGCATTGGCGGGGCCCACCCCGATGTTGACCATGGTGATGCCGCTGCGGTCCTCGCGCATCAGGTGGTAGGCCGGCATCTGCGGCAGTCGCGGCGGCTCGGCGCCCAGTTCATCGCCCGGCTGCGGCGAGAGGCCGACGCGACGCGTGACCACGTTTCCCGGTTCGACGAAGGCGATGTAGCCGCTGTCCGGGTCGGCCATGGCGGCGCGACCCAGGCGCACGAACTCGTCGATGTAGAACTGGTAGTTGGTGAACAGCACGAAATTCTGGAACCACTCGGGCGAGGTGCCGGTGTAGTGGCGCAAGCGCTGCAGCGAGTAGTCGACCCGCGGCGCGGTGAACAGCGACAGCGGCAGGGCTTCCCCGGGACGTGGCTCGTGGGTGCCGTTGGCGATGCCGTCGTCCATCACGGTCAGGTCCGGCAGGTCGAACACGTCACGCATCAGCGCACGCCGGGCAGCGTCCAGCTGGCCTTCGACATGGTCGTGCTCGGCAAACGAGAAATGGATGGGGATGGGCTGGGTGCTGGTGCCCACTTCCAGCTGACCGCCGTGGTTGGCCAGCAGCAGGCGAAACTGCTCCAGGTAATAGTCGGCATACAGGTCGGGCCGGGTCAGCGTGGTCTCGAAACGTCCCGGACCGGCCACAAAACCGTAGCTCAGCCGCCCCACCGGCAGGTCGGTCTGGCGCGTCACACTGTGGGTGTGCAGGCGCACGAAGGGGTAGCAGGCCCGCACCCGCACGCCGTCGTAGTCGCCGCCGCCGACGTAATCGTGCATGGCCTCGCGCAGGAAGGCCACGCTTTGGCGGTAAATGTGGTGCACCTGGGCCAGCGCGGCGGCGGGGTCGTTGAACAGCAGGGGCGCGTTAAAGTCGGGGGTCTTGTGCATGGGCCTATTGTGGCCTTGTCCTGTGACCGGTGCCGGCCACCAACCGATGTCCCGACTCCCGATCCCCCATCCCGATGAGCTGCTGGCCGCCGCTGCCGTGCTGGCGGCCGCGCTGGGCTGCGGGCTGCTGGTGGGCATCGAGCGCGAACGCCGCAAGGGGCAAGGCCCGTCCCGCGCCTTTGCCGGCCTGCGCACCTTTGCGCTGACGGCCGTGCTCGGGGCCGCGGCTGCCCTCTCCGGTGTACAGGCGCTGGTGGTCGTGGGGGCGCTGGCCATCGCCGGCCTGTCGCTGGTGGCCGCCTGGCGCGACCGCTCCGACGACCCTGGCGTCACCACCGAGGTGGCCTTGCTGCTGACCTACCTGATAGGGGTGCTTTGCGCGACGCGTCCCGTGCTGGCCGCGGCGCTGGCAGTCGCCCTGACCGGGCTGCTGGCAGCCCGGCAGCGCCTGCATCGCTGGGCCAGTGAATGGCTGCGTGACGGCGAGGTGCGCGACGGCCTGCTGCTGGCGGCCCTGGTGCTCATGGCCTTGCCCCTGGTGCCCGACCGTCCGCTCTGGGGCGATGGTCCCAATCCCCACCTGATCGTGAAGCTGCTGGTGGTGCTGCTGGGTGTGCAGTCGCTGGCCCACCTGAGCCGTCGCCTGCTGGAGTCGCGCCAGGCCGTCGCGCTGTCGGCACTGGCCTCGGGCTTTGTCTCCAGCACCGCGACCATCGCCAGTCTGGGGCTGTTGGTCCGAGAAGGCCGGACCCCGACCCGGCTGCTGGCCGGTGGTGCCTTGCTGTCCTGCGTATCGACGCTGCTGCAACTGCTGCTGGTGGCGGCCGCCGTGCGCCCCGCCTGGCTGGGCGCGCTGTGGCTGCCTTGCCTGGCCGGTGCGGCACTGGCCCTGCTCTGGGGTGTCTGGTTGGTGCGCGGGGTCCGTGGCACCGCGCCCGGCACCCCATTGGCCTCACCGCGCATCGAAGGCCAGGTGCGACCGGCTGACGACCGCATGTTCAACCTGCGCGGTGCGGCTGCGGTGGCGGTGCTGCTGGTATCGGTTCAGACCGGCGTGATGCTGCTGCAGGGCTGGCTGGGGACGGGCGGTCTGCTGGCGGGCGTGCTGCTGGCCGCACTGGCGGACCTGCATGCGGCCGCCGCTGCCGTGTATCTGTCTGGTGTGCCTGGCCAGCCGGGGGGTGGAGGATGGGTGCTGTCCCTGGCCCTGCTGGTTCACGCAGCGAGCAAAACCGTCACCGCCGGGCTGTCGGGCGGGTGGCATTACCTGCGCTGGCTGTCGCCCGGTCTTTGGCTGCACACCGCTCTGGCGGTCGGGCTGCTGATGGCCACGGGCCTGCGAACCTGAACCGGCGCGACGGTGATCAGCGACGTGTGGGTTCGCGCATGGTCACGAACTCTTCGGCCGCCGTGGGGTGGATGCCGATGGTGCTGTCGAAAACCGCCTTGGTCGCCCCGGCTTTCATGGCCACAGCAAAACCCTGGACGATTTCGCCGGCCTCGGCGCCCACCATGTGCAGGCCCACCACCCGGTCGCTGGCGGTCTCGACCACCAGTTTCATCAACGTGCGCTCGGTGCTGCCCGAGAGGGTGTGCCGCAGCGCCTTGAACTCGCTGCGAAACACGGTGATGTCGCCCAGGCGCTCGCGCGCCTGTTCTTCGGTCAGTCCGACGGTGCCGATGTTGGGGTGGGTGAAGACGGCGGTCGGGATGAACTCGTAGCTCATCTGGCGGGCGTTCTTGCCCGCGGGCGGACCGAACAGCGCGTCCACCACCACCATGGCCTCGCCCAGCGCCACCGGGGTGAGCTGCACCCGGTTGGTGACATCGCCGACCGCCAAGATGGACGGCACATTGGTGCGGTAGTGTTCGTCGACCAGGACCTCGCCCTGCGCCCCCTGGGCCACACCCACCTGCTCCAGGCCCAGGCCCAGGCCCTGCACGTTGGGTTGGCGACCCGTGGCGTACAGCACCGCGTCGGCCATTACCACATTGCGGTCTTCCAGTTCGACCCGCAAGCCGTCGCCAGTCCGCCGGATGTCGACCACGCCGGCGTTCAGCCGCAGGTCGACGCCGCTCTTGCGCATTTCTTCTGCCACGAAATGCCGGATCTCGCTGTCGAAGCCGCGCAGCACCTGCTCGCCGCGGTAAAGCTGCACCACCTGCGAACCCAGCCCGTTGAAGATGGATGCAAACTCGCAGGCGATGTAACCGCCACCGACGATCAGCAGGCGCTTCGGGAAAGGCTCCAGATCGAAGATCTCGTTGGAGGTGATGACATGCTCACGCCCGGTGAAATGCGGGATGTGGGGCGTGCCACCGGTGGCGATCAGGATGTGCCTGGCCGTGAAGCGCTGGTGGCCTGGACTGCCGTCGGCGTTCAGCGTGGCCAGCGTGATCTCGTGCGCACCGTCGATGCGGGCAAAGCCGTTGAACACGGTCACACCCGATCCGCGCAGCAGCTTGCCGTAGACGCCGTTGAGGCGGGTGATCTCCTGTGCCCGGTTGGCCTTGAGCGTGGCCCAGTTGAGCCTGGGCTCGACGTCCAGCTCCCAGCCGAAACCGCGCGATTCGGCGAACGCGTCGTGGTAATGCGCCGCGTAGCTGTAGAGCTTCTTGGGGATGCAGCCGACGTTGACGCAGGTGCCTCCCAGGCCCTCGTCACCCAGGCACTCGGCCAGGGCCACACGGGCGCCGCGCTGCGCGGCCATGCGGGCGGCGCGCACACCACCGCTGCCACCGCCGATCACAAAAAGGTCGAAATCATGGGTACTCATGGGGGTGATCTTATGCCCGGATGGCAAGGCCTGTCTTGCGTGCTCACAATCGGCGGCATGACAGACGCACAAACGGCTGACGCCCAGCCGCCCAAAGGGCTCAATGTGGTGCTGGGTGGCCACGGTGGACTGGGTCAGGCCCTGGTGGGCCGGTTGTCCGAGCGCGGCGAGGCGGTGCTGGTGCTGGGACGGCGCACCACGCCGGTGCTCGACTTCACCCAGGCGCCGACGGTCGCGGCCTGCGCGGAACATGTCGCGCAGCAGCTGGAACGCAGCGGTCAGGTGCTGTCCCGGCTGATCGTGGCCACCGGCGTGCTGCACGGCCAGTTGCCGGACGGGCGGGCCTACGGACCCGAGCGCAGCTGGCAGCAGATCGACCCGGACGCGCTGGCCCATGTGATGCAGGTCAATGCCATTGGCCCTGCGCTGGTGATGCGGCATTTTCTGCCGCTGTTGCCGCGCCAGGGGCGGGCGGTCGCGGCATTCGTTTCGGCGCGGGTTGGCAGCATTGGCGACAACGCCCTGGGCGGCTGGTATGCCTACCGCGCGTCCAAGGCCGCGCTCAACCAGATGGTGCGCACGGCCTCGATCGAACTGGCGCGGCGCAACCGCGAGGCGCTGTGTGTGGCCCTGCACCCGGGTACCGTGGACACCCCCCTGTCGCAGCCGTTTGCGCGCCAGGGCCTGAACGTGCGTCCGCCGGATGTGGCGGCTGGCGAGCTGCTGGCGGTGCTGGACGGTCTGCCAGCCAGCAGTTCCGGGCAGTTTTTTGACCCGAACGGATTGCCCTTGCCCTGGTGAACGCTGGGGGGCGGGGCGGGTCAGTGCGCCATCACCTCCTGCTTGCGCAGGACACGGCGGCGGGCCATTTCCCGTCCCATGCCCACCGTGTCGCATTCAAGCAGACGCTTGCGTGCTTCGGGATAGGCGATCGACTCCTCCAGCAGGATGTGATCCAGGTAGAGCGCCTCGAACACCTCCAGCGCGTGGCGCAGCTCGGCCGGGTCGAACCACAGGTTGCCCAGCGTGGCCGCCTCCAGGCTGGGGGCGATCTGGATCCAGTTCTCCTCAAGCCAGCCGTGGTCCTGGATCAGGTGTTCGGTGGTCTGCACGATGTGTTCGTCCTGGCTGGCCAGCAGCGCCGGAAAGATGTGCTTTTCTTCGTCCAGGTGGTGCTGGCGGGCCTCGCCGTTGAAGTAGTCCAGCACGCGTCGTGCCGTCTCCCGGTTGGCCTGGTTCAGACCGCTCGATTCGATGGCATCGACCAGGGCATGCAAGCGAACCAGATGGCTCTGGATTTCGCGGTGCGTGTCGTCCAGGAACTCGAAGACGGCAATCGATACAGGTTGTGCGCTCATGACAGGACTCCATGCAAGTAATGGGTCCATTCTGGGCGTGCTGCGCTGCCGCAACTTGATCTGCCTCAAACAGCAAGCCCGCTGAAGCGGGCTTCCGATGAGCTGCGCCGGGTCAGTAGGTGTACACCCCGCGCCCCGTCTTGCGGCCCAGCCAGCCCGCAGCCACCATTTCCTTGAGCAAGGGTGCCGGGCGGTACTTGCTGTCGTTGAACTCGGCCATGTAGACGTTCATCACCGCCAGGCACACGTCCAGACCGATCATGTCGGCCAGCGCCAGCGGGCCGATGGGCTGGTTGGTGCCCAGCTTCATGCCGGCGTCGATGTCTTCCGGGGTGGCCAGGCCTTCGGCCAGCACGAAGAAGGCCTCGTTGATCATGGGCACCAGAATGCGGTTGACCACAAAGCCGGGGGCGTTCTTCACTGTGATCGGCGTCTTGCCCAGGGCCTCGGCCAGCGCCTTGACCGCGTCGTGGGTGGCGTCGCTGGTCTGAAGGCCGCGGATGATTTCCACCAGCGCCATCATGGGCACCGGGTTGAAGAAGTGCATGCCGATGAATCGGTCGGCGCGCTGGGTGGCGGCGGCCAGCTTGGTGATGCTGATCGAGCTGGTGTTGGTGGCCACGATCACCTCGGACGCCAGGATGCCGTCCAGCTGCTGCAGGATCTTGACCTTCAGGGCTTCGTTCTCGGTGGCCGCCTCGATCACCAGTTGCGCGCCCTTGAGGTCGTCGTAGCTGGTGGAGCCTTTGATCAGCCCCAGCGCGGCGGCCTTGCCCTCGGCGGTGAGTTTCTCTTTCTTGATCAGGCGGTCCAGGCTGCCGGCCACAGTGGCCAGTCCCTTGTCGACCGCTGCCTGGGCCACGTCGACCATGACGACGCGGATACCGCTGACCGCGCAGGCCTGCGCGATGCCGTTGCCCATGGTGCCGGCGCCGATGATGCCGACGGTCTGGATGTTGCTCATGATGATGACTCCTGCTTTTTGAACGGAAATGACGATGGTAGGTCGGCCGGACAGTTTGGCCGTCCGTGACGGTCACACAGGCGTCGCAGCTAGGCAGGGGAGCCTACCCTTGCGATCAGGCCTGTGCTAATTTGAGCCGATTGTCGCGCAGCGCCTTGCAAGGGTATGACAGGCGGGTGCGACGCAGGAGACACGAACACCATGTACGACACCATCATCGTCGGTGGCGGATCGGCGGGCTGCACGCTGGCCGGACGCCTGAGCGAGGACCCCGGGCACCGCGTCGCCTTGCTGGAAGCCGGTCCGCCGGACCGCAGCGTGCTGATCCATTGCCCGGGCGGCCTGGCGGTGATGGCCAAGTACCAGCTCAACGGCTGGGGCTACCACACGGTGCCCCAACCCGGACTGGGTGGCCGGCGCGGCTACCAGCCGCGCGGCAGGGTGATGGGGGGCTCCAGCTCCATCAACGCCATGATTTACGCACGTGGCCATGCCCGCGACTACGACGACTGGGCCGCGCAGGGCAACCCCGGCTGGTCCTTTGCCGAGGTGCTGCCCTACTTCAAGCGGTCGGAACACAACGAACGTGGCGCTGACGACTGGCATGGACAGGGCGGTCCGCTGAACGTGATGGACCTGCGCAGCCCCAACCCGGTGCTGCCCCATTTCCTGAAGGCCGGACAGGAAGCCGGCTATCCGCTGAACACCGACTTCAATGGCCCGGATCAGGAGGGCGTGGGGGTCTACCAGGTGACCCACCGCAACGGCGAGCGCTTCAGCGCCGCCAAGGCCTACATCACGCCCAACCTGGACCGCCGCAACCTGAACGTGTTGACCTCGGTCACCACCACCCGCGTGCTGACCGAGGTGGCCGACGGACAGGTGCGCGCCACCGGCGTGGCCTTCCGCCCGCAAGGCCGGGGCGAGGAGCAGCGCCTGCTGCTCAACTCCGGTGGCCAGGTGGTGCTCAGCGCCGGTGCTTTCGGCTCGCCGCAGCTGCTGATGCTCTCGGGCATCGGTCCGGCGGACCACCTGCGGGAACTGGGCATTCCGGTGGTGCACCACCTGCCCGGTGTCGGCGGCAACCTGCACGACCACCCCGACGTGGTGATGGTGGTCAATGCACCGCAGCTGACCGACCTGTTCGGACTGTCACTGGCGGGTGTGGCCCGCATGGTCCGCGGGGTGTTCGAATGGCGACGCTCGCGCAGCGGCATGCTGACCACCAACTTCGCCGAGGCGGGCGGCTTCATCCGCAGCACACCGGACGAGCCGATTCCCGACCTGCAATGGCATTTCGTCGTGGGCAAGCTGGTCGACCACGGCCGCAAGACCGTGTTCGGCCACGGCTACTCATGCCATGTCTGCCTGTTGCGGCCCCGCAGCCGCGGCACGCTGCGGCTGGCCAGCCAGGATCCGCTGGCCATGCCCCTGATCGATCCGGCCTTCCTGCAGGACCCGGACGACATGGCCCGCATGGTGCGGGGCTTCAAGCTGACGCGCTCGCTGCTCACCCAGCCGGCGCTGGCCCGTTTGGGCGGCAAAGAGTCGGCCGCATCGGCTGGCGCGCGCACGGATGCGCAGATCGAGCAGTTCATCCGCCTGCATGCCGACACCATCTACCATCCGGTGGGCACCTGCCGCATGGGGCCGGACGCCGGCGCGGTGGTCGACGCGCGCCTGCGGGTGCATGGGGTGGCCGGCCTGCGGGTGGTGGACGCCTCCGTCATGCCCAGTGTGGTGGGCGGCAACACCAATGCCCCGACCATCATGATCGCCGAGAAGGCGGCGGATATGATCCGGCACGACCAACCCCGAGCCTGAGGACCGCATGATTCTTGAACACGCCGACATCCGCATCGACCCTGCGAAGGCAGCCGAATTCGAAGAGGCCATCCTGCGCGGCGCCAGCACCGTCATCGCCCAGGCGAAGGGCTTCCGAGGCTTCAAGGTCAACCGCAGCATCGAAAGCCCGGGCCGCTACCTGCTGATGATCTACTGGGACACGCTGGAAGACCACACGGTGGGTTTCCGCGGCTCGGACGCGTTTGCGCAGTGGCGCGCCATTGTCGGTCCGTTCTTTGCCCAGCCGCCGGGGGTCGAGCACCTGGAGCTGGTCGGGAAGAGCTGAGAGGCTGAGAGGGAATCGGTCATGCCCGTCTTGCCACCCCAAACCACCGCCTGCGGCGTTGCAAATGCGCGCCGTAGCCCGAGCTACGGCTGTGCTTTGCGCCTTGCCGGCGGCGCTTTGGGGCACCCTTTCGGGCACGCCCCATTCCCTCTCAGCCTCTGAGCTCAGCCCTTCCTCATCAGGGTCGACTTGCCGAACAGGCTCTCGATCAGGTCGACCGCCAGCAGGGCGGTGCGGTTGCGCACATCCAGCGCAGGGTTCAGTTCCATCACGTCCAGTGAGGCCAGCCGTCCGGTGTCGGCGATCATTTCCATGCACAGCTGCGCCTCGCGGTAGGTCGGTCCGCCCGGCACCGTGGTCCCCACACCCGGGGCGATCTCCGGGTCCAGGAAGTCCACGTCGAAGCTCACATGAAGGTGGGTGTTCTCGTCCATGCCGGACAGGGCCTGCTCCATGGTGTGGCGCATGCCCATCTCGTCGATGTAGCGCATGTCGAACACCTCCAGCCCCTGTTCGTGCACAAAGCGTTTCTCCCCCGGGTCCACGCTGCGGATACCGATCTGCCGCACCTCGATGGCGGACAGGGCCGGACCTGGCCCGCCCAGCTCGACCAGCTCGCGCGGACCGTGTCCGCACAGGATGGCGACCGGCATGCCGTGGATGTTGCCGCTCGGCGTCAGGGCGGCGGTGTTGAAGTCGGCGTGGGCATCGAGCCAGAGCACCCGTAAGCGGCGACCTGCGGCCCGGCAGTGGCGGGCCACCGCCCCAATCGAGCCGATGGACAGACAGTGGTCGCCGCCCATCACGATGGGCAGGTGGCCCGCATCCAGCTCCGCGCTCACCGCCTGGTGCACCGCCCGGTTCCAGGCCAGCACCTCGGGCAGGTGACGGTGCCCGTCGACCGGCCCCAGCCAGGGGTTGGCAGGGCCGCCCAGGTTGCCCCGGTCGGTCACCGCCAGTCCGTGGCTTTCCAGCACGGCGGCCAGGCCGGCCACACGCAGGGCTTCAGGGCCCATCGAGGCGCCCCGGGCGCCTGCGCCGATGTCGGTGGGTACGCCGATCAGGCTGACTTGTGTGGGCTGCATGGCGTCATTGTCAGGCAAGCGTGGCCCTGCCGCAGGCAGGGCTTGTCCGGGGTGGACAAGCCGTCGGTCCGTTGGCTGGGACAATGCACGCTACGCACTGCCACTCACCCATGAACACCACCCCAACCAACAACACGCCGGTTGCGATCTGGCCCGGCTGTGGCCAGCACCTGCTCCGCCCCGACGAACGTGGCTGGCACCGACCCACGGACGGCTACTGGCGCCTCTGGCTGAGCCGTCCCGAACTGGCGCCGGTGGATGATTCCTGCGTGGCCGAGCGCCAACTGCATGCTCGGCTGCTGGTGGAGCCCGGCCGACCCGTGGCCGCTATCGAGCTGGAAACGCTGGCCGATCAGGACGTGGCGGAGAACTACCGCCACTTCCTGCGCCTGCGCGAGGCGGTGTCCTCGGCGGGCACGCTGGAGGCGGCCTACCTGGGCTGGGTGCGGTCCCGGCGGTTCGATCTGCCGCCCCTGTTCATGGACCTGGTGGTGCAGGCCATCGTGGCCCGGCTGCTGGCGGATGAGGAAGACGCGCAAGTCTGGCGTGCTGCCGAGCTGCTGTTTCGCCCCCAGCGTGTGACGGTCTTCGAGGGCAGGGTGTTGTGTGGTGACCAGCAGGCCCTGGACCAGGCGCAGCAGCACGGCGGATTCGGCGAACTGGGGCGCCTGTTGCGCGAGGGCGGTGTGACCCTGGCCGATACGCAGCTTCAGGTGCTCTCTACGGAGAATGCAGCCCGTTACCTGGCCGACCGTTGCAACGACGGTTGCCACCGCCACCTGCTGGACCTGACCCATGGCCTTTCGCAGACGCTGTCCCGCGGCCTGGTGCTGCAGCTGGACAATGCGCGCTCGGGCCTGCGCTCCCTGGCCCGCGTGCTGGAACTGTGGCTGCGCCACCTGCTGGGTCTGGCCGTGTCGATCCGGCCCGAGGCGCGCGTGGACGATCCGGCCTGGCGCTGGCACATCGGGCTGGATGTCCAGGCCAGCGCGCTGCTGGATGCCCTGTACCAGGGACAAAGCCTGCCCGAAGAGACCCTGCGTTGCCTCATCAGCCTGTTCCGCCTTGACTTTGGCGATCCGTCGGTGGTGCAGATAGACATGCGCAGGCGTCCGGTCTACCTGGGACTGGCCATGGATGGTGAGGGTCGCCTTCGCCTCAAGCCGCAGAACCTGTTGCTCAACCTGCCGCTGTCAGCGTGATGTGAAAACGTGCGCCCTGGCCGGGCGCACTTTCGGCCCGGATGTGGCCGCCCATGCGGGTCACCGCCTTGTTCACCATGGCCAGACCGATGCCGGTACCGGGAATCTGGTCCTGCCGGTGCAGCCGCTGGAACATGCCGAAGATCCGGTCGTGGTGCTTCATGTCAAAGCCCATGCCGTTATCGGCCACCTGCAGATGCACCAGACCGTTGTCCGTCCGGGCCTCGATCCGGATTTCCGGGGTCCGGTCGGCGGGGGTGAACTTCAGCGCGTTGTCGATGAGGTTGCGCAGGACCATGGTCAGGCCCCGCGGGTCGGCGGCCGCCTGCAGCCTGGCGGGCACATCGACCACGACACGGGCCTGGCGCTCGTCCAGCGCGTCCTGCACGGTGCCCAGAACGTCCCGCACCAGTGGCTCCATCGGCACCGGTGCCACATGTTCCGTCATCTGCTCCAGCCTGGCGTACGCCAGCAGGTCGGTGATCAGCTGGGCCATGTGCATGGTGGCGCGCTGGATGCGTCGCAGGTACTCCATGCCCTGCGCATCGAGCTGGGCCGCATGTTCCTCCAGCAACAGCGCGCTGAATCCCTCGATGCCGCGCAAGGGGGTGCGCAAATCGTGCGAGGCCGAGTAGGTGAAGGACTCCAGCTCCCGGTTGGCCGCCTGCAGGCGGTTGACGGTCGATTCAAGCTGGGCGGTGCGATCGGCCACCTTCTGCTCGAGCTGTCCGGTCAGTTCGTGGATGCGCGCCTCGGTCTTGGCCCGCAGCTGCATGTTCACCAGCATCTGCGCAAACAGCTCCAGCAGCACGACCTCGTCGTCCACGTAGTCGTGCACCTTTTGCACCGAGTCCAGACCCACGAAGCCCAGGCATTCGTCGCCGGCCATCAGAGGCAGGGTCAGCAGGCTCCTGATGCCTTGCAGTTCAAGCAATTCGCGCAAAGCGCCAATGGGCAGCGCCTGAACGTCTGGCACCTGCAGGCGCAGGCCTTGCCGGTGGGTCTCGATCCAGTCCGGAATCATCGACATCGGCAGGTCCTGCAGCGTGTCCTTCTGCGGGCTCACGTTCGCGCCGCACCATTCGTGGGTGTTGGATGCGGTGCATGCCGTGTGGTCATAGGAGAACAGGTAGGCCCGGTCGACATCGACAAAGTGTCCCATGTCGCCCAGGGCCTCGTCGATGGCCTGGTCCATCTGGTCGACCGGCAGGTTGATGAACCGGCTGGCCAGGCGGAACAGCAGCAGTACAAACTGGCTCAGGCGTTCACGCTCATGCTGGGCGATCTGCTGTTCGGATGTGTCGCGAACCAGGAACATGCATTGGTCGCCACCGGGCAGCCAGGCCAGGCGTGCATTGAAATGGCGGCGGCCGTCGGGGAGGTCGAGTTCGTAGTTGACCTCCTGCATGCCGGCCGTCCAGGCACGGTCCATGGCCTCGTGCAGGCGGCCCGTCAGCGCCGGCGGCATGACCTCCCCCAACGTCTTGCCGAGAAACTCCTCAGGTGCCCGGTAGAGCCGGTCGCCACGGCCAGCCTGGTAGAACACGAAGCGCTCTTGCGCGTCGACCACGAACAGCATGTCCTGCAGCACGTCGAACACTTGCTCGAGCATGGCGCCGCGCTCACGGGCCGTGGCCTGGGCCTGTTTGAGCTCCGTGATGTCCAGGCAGGAGCCGATGTAACCGATGAAGCGGTTGTCGGCATCGTAGCGCGGGGTTCCCTGTTCGAGCAGCCACCGGTATTCCCCCTGGGCATTGCGTTCCCGGTACTCGGTGGTGTAGGGCTCCCTTTCTTCGAAGGCCTCCTCGTAGGCCCGTGCGCAGTGTTCCAGGTCGTCGGGATGGATCCCGTGGCGCCAGCCTTCTCCGCGTTCGTCTTCCATTGTCCGGCCGGTCATGTCGAGCCAACGCTGGCTGACCCATTCGCAACCCTTGTCGGTGCCACTGGTCCAGAACAGCGCCGAAGATGCGTCGGTCACCGTCTCCAGGTGCTTGAGGGTCTGGCGCTGCGCTTCCTCAAGGGCCTTGCGGTCGCTGATGTCGAAGGCGGTGCCGGCCATGTAGGTGACCCGGCCGTTGTCATCCCGCAGCCCGCTGCCCTGGGCGTCGAACCAGTGCCATTTTCCGTTGGCGTCCTGCGCCCGGAACTCCATGTGGAACCCGGTCTCTCCTTTCAGGAAGCGGTGCAGCAACCAGCGCAGGCGCGGCAGGTCTTCCGGGTGCACGATCTGGCCAAAAGCCTGGTCCAGCCGGAATTCCTGCGCGAAGTTGTGCCCCAGGCGGACAAAGAACTCGCGGCTGGGGCTGAAGTCGCCATTCTCGAAATCCCACTCCCAGACCTGTCCCTGGGTTGCGGCCAGACGGAACCGCAGCTCGCTGCGTGCCAAGGCCTCCTCCGCACGTTTGCGCTCGGTGACGTCGCGAAACATCAGCAACAGGCACTCTTCGTCATTGACCTGAACGCGCTCGGCGCTGTAGCGCACATTGATGATCTGGCCGTCCGGACGCACACCCAGCCCCTCGACGTCACGCATGGCGCCGCCTTCCATCAAGGCTTGCCACATCTGCTGGCGGAGCTCGGCACGCCGCCACAGGCCCAGCTCGACCGACGTCCGGCCGATCACGGCTTCCCGTGGCCGGTCGAACAGCTCACAGAAGGCGTCGTTGACCAGCAGGATGCGCCCGGTGTCCCGTTCGCTGAGCGACATGGCCTCAGGCGCCGAGCGGAACACGGTTTCAAACAGCTGCTGGGCGGCCGCGTGCCGCAGCTCGGCCTCTCGGCGCTCGGTGATGTCGCGGCTGACCACCAGGGCGGTGGGCGATTGCCCCGGTTCGCCGGGTTCTGGCGTGACCTGCGACTCCCAGTGTCGGGTGCCGATCGGTCCCGGGAACTCGAAATACAGGGTTTCGCCCTTACCGGAAGTCAGTACCCGGTCCAGGCATGCTTTCCAGAGTGACACCAACTCGGCCGACGCGCCCAGATCACTGAGCTTGCGCCCGATGACCTCCTCGGGGTCGAGTCCGACAGCTTCCTTGATGGCCGGGTTGGCGTACAGCAGGCGACCGTCGGGGGCGTGCCGGACGATCACGTCCGGCAGGTGTCGGGCCAGCGCATGAAAATGACGTTCGCTGCGCCGCAAGGCCAGCATCGAGCGGTCCAGCCGCCACGCCCCCCAGGCCATGGTCGCGGCCACCAGCAGGGTCAAGCCTGCTGCCCACGGCAACAGGGACGACCAGGTGCTGAGGATGTCATCGATACCCAATCCGTAGGCGATCATGAGCCGATCCGCATCGCCGGACAGCCGCTCATAGCCGACGATGCGATGGATGCCGTCAATCGTGGCCGCCGCCTGGAAGACGCCCGATGGCTGCAGTTTCACCGCCTGAGCCAGGTTCCCCCTCAGGGTTTGCCCCTGTTCGCGCTCGACCAGTGGGTAGCGCGCCAGCACCGTGGTCGCGCCGTCCTCTTCCAGCCGGAAGAGGCTCATGCTGTTGCCGGCAGAGAAACCTTCGAATGCAAACCGGTCCAGCAAGGCCTTGCGGTCCAGGCGAATGACGTAGACACGGCCGCCCGCCGAATCGGGTTGCTGCCAGAACAGAGGCACCACCCATCGTTCGTCGACCTGTCGGGGCAGTCCTGGCCACCACTTGCCGCTGGACCTCGCGAAACTGGCGTCGTCGGCTGACGGGTCGATGCGTTCCAGCTCGAATGGCAGGTTGAGCAACTGCACAAGCGGTTGTTGATCACCCAGCAGGGAGCCCGTGAAGGGCTCCTGCGATCGCTCGGCCGCCTCGATCGCTGCCTTGGCAAGCCGCAAGGTCTGGTTGAGCTCGGTCGCCAGACGCAGGACTTCCCGTTTGGCCTGGGCCTGGGCCCGATCCAGGCTGGCATCGCGCTGGGCCATCATCAGGCCGAACGACAGCATCAGCAGCAGGGCAAAGGCCAGCACCGCGACCACGCCGAGCCATACCCTCCCTCTCATGGGCAGGCCATCTGCGTATCCCGCCAGCGCATGCCCCTGCCAACCGGGTGGCTGGCGTGCGGGCGCGTCGTCGGAAGGAGGCATGGGTGGCTCGGGCGTGACAACTCAAGCACCTGGGTGGTGCCTGGCCGGCAGTCTAGCAGGGCATCCCAAGCGCCACCCTGCCATTTGACCTTGAAAACCCTGCCTGTTATCGGGCTTGCCGGCGCCCTCGAATCAAGCGGCGCTCACATGCTGCGGCGGTACTGCCCGCCCACCTCGAACAGGGCATTGGTGATCTGCCCCAGCGAGCAGACCCGCACCGCGTCCATCAGCACCTCGAACACGTTGGCATTGTCGATCACGGCCTGTTTCAGGCGCGCCAGCATCGCTGGCGCCTCGGCGGCATGACGGGTGTGGAAGTCGTTCAGGCGGGTCAGCTGCGACTGCTTTTCTTCCTCGGTCGAGCGCGCCAGCTCGATGTGCTCGGGCACCGGGTCGCCGTGCGGGTTGCGGAAGGTGTTGACACCGATGATCGGGTACTCACCGGTGTGTTTGAGCATCTCGTAGTGCATGCTCTCTTCCTGGATCTTGCTGCGCTGGTAGCCGGTCTCCATCGCACCCAGCACACCCCCGCGCTCGGCGATCTTCTCGAACTCGGCCAGCACGGCCTCCTCGACCAGCTCGGTCAGCTCGTCGATGATGAAGGCGCCCTGGTTGGGGTTCTCATTCTTGGCCAGGCCCCATTCGCGGTTGATGACGAGCTGGATCGCCATCGCGCGGCGCACCGATTCCTCGGTCGGCGTGGTGATCGCCTCGTCGTAGGCGTTGGTGTGCAGGCTGTTGCAGTTGTCGTAGATGGCGATCAGCGCCTGCAGCGTGGTGCGGATGTCGTTGAAGGCGATCTCCTGCGCATGCAGGCTGCGGCCGCTGGTCTGGATGTGGTATTTCAGCTTCTGGGACCGCTCGTTGGCGCCGTACTTCTCCTTCATGGCCACCGCCCAGATGCGGCGCGCCACACGGCCGAGCACGGTGTACTCCGGGTCCATGCCGTTGCTGAAGAAGAAGCTCAGGTTGGGCGCGAAATCGTCGATGTGCATGCCGCGCGCGAGGTAGGCCTCCACGAAAGTGAAGCCATTGGACAAAGTGAACGCGAGCTGGCTGATCGGGTTGGCGCCGGCCTCGGCGATGTGGTAGCCGGAGATGGACACCGAGTAGAAGTTGCGCACGTCGTGGTGCACGAAGTACTCGGCGATGTCGCCCATCACTTTGAGGCTGAACTCGGTGCTGAAGATGCAGGTGTTCTGGCCCTGGTCTTCCTTGAGGATGTCGGCCTGCACCGTGCCGCGCACATTGGCCAGCACCCATTCCCGGATCTTGGCGGCTTCGGTGTCGGTCGGCTCGCGGCCGTTGTCGGTCTTGAACTTCTCGATGTTCTGGTCGATGGCCGTGTTCATGAACATCGCCAGGATGGACGGCGCCGGGCCGTTGATGGTCATGGACACGCTGGTGCTCGGGTTGCACAGGTCAAAACCCGAATACAGCACCTTCATGTCGTCCAGCGTGGCGATGCTGACCCCCGAGTTGCCCACCTTGCCGTAGATGTCCGGGCGCGGGTCCGGGTCGTTGCCGTACAGCGTGACCGAGTCGAAGGCGGTGGACAGGCGCTTGGCCGGCATGCCTTCGCTGACCAGTTTGAAGCGCCGGTTGGTGCGGAAGGCGTCGCCCTCTCCGGCGAACATGCGGGTCGGGTCTTCGCCCTCGCGCTTGAAGGCGAACACACCGGCGGTGTAGGGGTAGCTGCCCGGCACGTTCTCCAGCATCAGCCACTTCAGGATTTCGCCATGGTCCTCGTACTGGGGCAGGGCCACCTTGCGGATCTTGTTGCCCGACAGCGTGGTGTGGGTCAGCTGGGTGCGGATCTCCTTGTCGCGGATCTTCACCACGTACTCGTCACCAGCGTAGGCCTTTTGCATTTCAGGCCACTGGGCCAGCAGCTTTCTTGCGTCGGCGTCCAGCTGCAATTCGCGCGTCTGGGCCAGGTCGATGGTCGCTTCGGCCGCCTTGGGGCGCTGGGGTTTGTCCACCGACAGCATGGCCGCCGCCGCCCGCAGTTGCTGGATTTCTCGGGCCAGGCGGGCCTGCTGCCGGGCCCGCTGCTTGTAGCCGCGCACCGTGTCGGCAATCTCGGCCAGGTAGCGGCTGCGTGCGCCGGGCACGATGGCGCGCTGGTTGGTGCTGTGGTGCACATTCACCAGCGGCAGGCGTCCGTCGGTCAGCGGCAGTCCCTTCTCGATCAGGCGCGCCTTGATGGCCTGGTAGAGGGCGGTCACTCCGTCGTCGTTGAAGCGGCTGGCCATGGTGCCGAACACCGGCATCTGATCGGGCATCATGGTGAAGGCTTCTCGGTTGCGCTGCACCTGCTTGGCCACGTCGCGCAGCGCGTCCAGGGCGCCCTTGCGGTCGAACTTGTTGATGGCCACGAACTCGGCGAAGTCGAGCATGTCGATCTTCTCCAGCTGGCTGGCCGCGCCGAACTCAGGCGTCATGACGTACATCGGGATGTCCACATGCGGCACGATGGCCGCGTCGCCCTGGCCGATGCCCGAGGTCTCGACGATGATCAGGTCGAAGCCGGCCACCTTGCATGCCGCCACCACGTCGGGCAGGGCGGCGCTGATCTCGCTGCCCGCCTCGCGCGTGGCCAGCGAACGCATGTAGACCCGCGAGCCCTTCTGCCACGGACCGATGGCGTTCATGCGGATGCGGTCCCCCAGCAGCGCGCCGCCGCTCTTGCGGCGCGAGGGGTCGATGGAGATCACGGCCACCCGCAGTTCATCGTCCTGGTCCAGACGCAGGCGGCGGATCAGCTCGTCGGTCAGGCTGGACTTGCCCGCACCACCCGTGCCGGTGATGCCCAGCACCGGGGTTGTGCTGTCGGTGGCGGCCTGGCGCAGGGCGTCGACCAGTGCGGTGTCGGCCTTCTGGTTCTCCAGCGCGGTGATCAGCTGGGCCAGGGCGCGCCAGTTCATCTCGCCATGGCCCTGGATGGCCTCCAGCGCCTTGGGTGCCAGTGCGCTGATGTCCTTGTCGCAGCGCATGATCATCTCGCCGATCATGCCCTGCAGACCCATCTTCTGGCCGTCTTCCGGGCTGTAGATGCGGCCCACGCCGTAGGCGTGCAGCTCGCGGATTTCGGCCGGCACGATCACACCGCCACCGCCTCCGAACACCTGGATGTGCTCGCCGCCGCGCGCCCTGAGCAGGTCGATCATGTACTTGAAGTACTCGACGTGACCGCCCTGGTAGGAGCTGATCGCGATGCCCTGGGCGTCTTCCTGCAGGGCCGCAGTCACCACTTCGTCGACCGAGCGGTTGTGTCCCAGGTGGATCACCTCGGCGCCCATGCCCTGCAGGATGCGGCGCATGATGTTGATGGCCGCGTCGTGCCCGTCGAACAGGCTGGCAGCGGTGACAAAGCGCACCTTGTTCGTAGGGCGGTAGCTGGCCAGGGCCTGGTATTCGGCGTTGAGCTGGGTCATGGCTTGTCTCGTTGGATGGAATTCATTCGATGCGCAATCCCGCCAGTGTCGGGTCTTCGGGCGGGTAGCGCAGCGGCAGGGCCTTGAGGCAGTCGCGCACCAGGGTGGCGACCATCAGGTTGCGGTGGGTCTTGCTGTCGGCCGGCACGACGGTCCAGGGTGCCCAGGGGGTGTTGGTGGCGTTGAGCAGGTCTTCATAGGCCTGCTGGTAGTCGTCCCACTGGCGGCGCACCTCGACGTCGCCGGTGCTGAACTTCCAGTGCTTGGCCGGGTTGTCGATGCGGGCCTGCAGGCGCTTGCGCTGCTCGTCGCGGCTGATGTGCAACATGCACTTGAGAACCACGGTGCCGGTCTCGGCCAGCAGGCGCTCGAACTCGTTGATGTGCCGGTAGCGCTGGCGTGTTTGTTCGGGCGTGATCCAGCGGTTGACCACCGGCACCAGCACGTCTTCGTAGTGGCTGCGGTTGAACACCATGATCTCGCCCGCACCCGGCACCTGCTGGTGGATACGCCACAGATAGTCGTGGGCCCGTTCGCGATCGGTGGGGGCTTTCCAGCCCACGGTGCGCACACCGAGCGGGCTGGTGCGCGAGAACACGCCACGCACCGTGCCGTCCTTGCCTGAGGTGTCCATACCCTGCAGCACCAGCAGCAGCTTGAAGCGGCCGTCGGCGTAGAACAGCTCCTGCAGCCCGTCCAGTTCGGCCGCCAGGGCCTCCACGCGGGCTTTGTTGTCGTTCTTGCTGCCATCCGACAAGGGCTGCTCAGCCGGTCGGAGGTCGCTCAGACGGACCTGGGTGCCGGCTTCGGGCTGCCAGGGCCGCCAGACGCTGGCATCGGACGGTCGCAAGGCGCGCGCCGGAAAGGGCAGGGCGGATGGATCCGGTTGGGGCATGGCGTGAGTTTGATTTACGTTTACGTAAACGTCAACTTTCGATGTTACCGCAGTGTGGCCGCTCGCACCATGGGTGCTGACCCTGTGATACCGATCTCGGGCAGGCCACATTACAATACTTGGCGGGGTATGTTGCGGCGGTGTGGCCGCGGCAGCACTGCCGTTCACCGCCGGAGATTCACCATGACCACTGTTCACGATCCTGAGCGCAAGCGCGCGCTGGTGCTGCGCCTCAAGCGTGTCGAAGGCCAGCTGCGCGGCATCCAGAAGTTGATCGAGGACGATGCCGACTGCGAGAAGGTGGCCCAGCAGCTGGCCGCCGCCCGCAAGGCGCTGGACAAGTCCTTCTTTGCCATGGTCGGCTGTGTCATCGCGCAGGGCGACGTGCCGCCGGACGATGTCGCCGACATGCTGTCCCGTTTTTCCTGAGTCACCGCCTGGAGATGCCCATGAAACCGATCCAGCTCTTTGATCCCGATTCCAGCACCTACACCTATGTGCTGTTCGACCAGTCCACCCGCGAGGCCGTCATCATCGATCCGGTCGAAGAGCAGATCGAGCGCGACCTGGCCTGTCTGCGGGAGTACGGCCTGAAGCTGGTCTGGACCGTCGAGACCCATGCCCACGCCGACCACATCACCAGCGCCGGCAAGCTGGCCGAAATGGCCGGCGCCCGAACAGCGGCACCGGCCGGCTGCGGCATCGGCACCGCTGCCGTGCAATTGCAGCACGGGGACACATTGAGTTTCGGCGGCGAAAGCCTGCGTGCCTTGCAAACACCGGGTCACACCGCCGGCAGCATGAGTTTTGTCTGGCGCGACCATGTGTTCACCGGCGACACCCTGCTTATCAATGGCTGCGGCCGCACCGACTTTCAGTCGGGCAGCGCCCAGGACCTCTACCACAGCATCACCCAGGTGCTGTTTGCCCTGCCGGACTACACCTCCGTCTGGCCCGGGCACGACTACCAGGGGCGCACCCACTCGACCATCGGCCAGGAAAAGGCATCGAATGCCCGCGTGGCCGGCAGGAGCGAGGCCGAGTTCGTGGCCATCATGGAAGCACTGAACCTGCCCAAGCCCCGGCGCATTGACGAAGCGGTGCCGGCCAACCTCACATCCGGTCTTCGCCACGACGCCGACGGTGCCTTGCTGATGCAGCCGCGCCCGCCCGCCAAAGGGGGCTACGCCGGCGACGTCTCGCCCCAGTTGGCCTGGCAGTGGGTCCAGTCGGGCGAGGCCGCGCTGGTCGATGTGCGCACCGATGCCGAGCGCGAATGGGTCGGCTTTGTGCCGGGCGCCATCCCCCTGGCCTGGAAACAGTGGCCTGGCATGCAGCCCAACCCCCAGTTCGATGCGGGCATCCGGCAGGCGGCCGAAGGGGGGCTCAAACTGGTGCTGCTGTGCCGCAGCGGCGTGCGCTCCATCGCCGCCGCGCAGCGGGCCACAGAGCTGGGTCTTGAGGCCTACAACATCCTCGAAGGTTTCGAGGGCGACCCGGACGCGCAGGCCCAGCGGGGGCGCCGCGGTGGCTGGCGATTCCATGGCTTGCCATGGCGCCAGAACTGATTTCGCCCGAACGGGGGCGCTGGGCTGAGCCGATGGGGTGTGAACAATGTCACGCTCTTGTTGCGTGAAGGTGGGTGTCGGGCCGGACGCTTAGCTTAAAACAGAGCCTAAAGCGTAACAACCCCTGTCAGATCTGACAGGTTGTGTGACTTTGATCACGCATGGCTTTCTCCAATGGGGTTTTCCAACCCCCCAAGGAGTCTGCCATGAGCGCTGCTGTCGCCCTTCCTGTCAATCCGCCTGTCAACCCGCCTGTTTCACGGCACCTGCAGGCCCGCATCGGTCGCGAGTTCTGGGAGCGCTGGAACGGGCCCTGGGGTGGACGTTCCCTTTTGCACGGTCGCGATGCAGGACCCGGCGCGGTGCGCCTGAACGGCAATGATTACCTGGCCCTGACCGGACACCCCGAGATCGTCCGGGCGCAGACGCAGGCGATTCGTACCGACGCCGAGTTTGTGATACAGTCCGGTGTGTTCCTGCTGGATGCACACCCCGCCCGGCAGCTGGAACTCAAGCTGGCCCGCTTGCTGGGCAAGGAGGACGGCCTGATCTGCCAGTCCGGCTATGCCGCCAACCTGGGCTTGCTGCAGGCGATTGCCGACGAGCACACCGTGATCCACATGGACAGCCTGGCCCACACCTCGTTGTGGGAGGGGGCCCGCCGCGCCGGCGCGTCGGCGCAGCCGTTTCGGCACAACGACCCCCAGCACCTGCGCCGCCAGATTGAGCGCCATGGCCCGGGCATCGTGGTGGTCGACTCGGTCTACAGCACCACCGGTGCCCTGTGTCCGCTGACCGAGATGGTCGAGGTGGCCGAGGCCGGTGGCTGCATGATTCTGGTCGACGAGTCGCACTCGCTGGGTACCCATGGCCCCGAAGGCGCGGGCCTTTGCGTGGCGCTGGGCCTGACCCATCGGGTGCATTTCATCACCGCCAGCCTGGCCAAGGCCTTTGCCGGCCGCGCCGGTTTCATGACCTTGCCCGCCGAGATGCGTAACTACGTGCTCAGCAGCAGCTACCCGAATATGTTCAGCTCCTGCCTGCTGCCGCACGAGATCGCCGCGCTGGATGCCACTCTCGAGCTGATTCGCCGCAGCGACTTCGAGCGTCAGCAACTGCAGGCTCACACCCGGCGCGTGCGCGGCTTTCTGGAGGCCCAGGGTTACCCCATCCACCAGGGGAGCGAGCAGATCATCGCGCTGGAAGCCGGCACCGAGCCGGCCACCATGATTTTGCGTGATGAACTCGAATCGCGAGGTGTCTTCGGTGCCGTGTTCTGCGCTCCGGCCACCAGCCGGAACCGCACCATGGTTCGCCTGACGCTGCACGCGGCGCTGACCGATGCCGAGCTTGAGCACCTGGAAGCCGTCACCGCCGCCGTGGCCGAGACGGTGTGCCCGTGGAACTGGCCGATCGCGCGCCGAGCGCGCGTAGCCGCGCCGGCTTAGTGGCTGAGAGGGAACAGGGCGAGGCCGAAAGCGCGCCCCAAAGCGCCGCAGGCAGGGCGCAATGCACAGCCGTGGCTCGGGCTACGGCGCGCATCTGCAACGCCGCAGGGGGTGGTTTGGGGTGGCAAGGCGGGCATGACCGATTTCCTCTCAGCCTAGCCTAGATCCGGCAGTTGATCGCTCACTTGCACACACAAGCCGTTGATTTTGCGATGAAAACCGATCATTCATTGATTCACCGATGGGGTGAAAGCGCTGCGCAGCCGATCGAGTTGCCCTCAGCCGCGCCCAACTGCCGGATCTAGGCTCAGATGTCCTGAACCCGACGCTGCCGCTGGTTTTCCAGAAAGTGCCGGTAGGGGTGGATGGGGCGCGGCAGTGCCGTCGGCGGCAGCACAAAGTGGGCCCCCAGCAACTTGCGCTCCCGGTCGACTGCAAATGCCTTGGACAGTGGCACCGGCCCGGACATGCCGATCTGCTGGTGCAGCTCGATCGCGGCCAGTTGCCGACCGGCCTCGATCTCCCGCGCGATGGATGGGCCCAGGCCTGCTGTGGTCGCCACCTCGGCCAGTTCTTCCAGGCGATCGGCCGGTTCCAGTTGCAACCAGTGGCAGCGGCCTTCGGCATCCATGGCCAGCAAGCCGAACGGATTGGCCAGCACCACGTGCTCCACCCAGTGGCGATCGCTGTGTTCTCTGAGGGCGCCCATCACCGAGGGCACCTGCAACCAGGCGTACTGGGCACTGCTGAGCGTGCCTCGCCACTGCCCGTTCAACCGGGCATGGGCGGCCTGGTGCAGCGTGCGCAGCTTGCCCATAAGCTGGGTGCTGATGTCGTCAGCGTGCTTGGGGATGTACTGGTCGATCAGGCCGCGGTTGAATGCGTCGATGGCCACCTGCTCGTCGGCCTGCCCGGTCAGCAACACGCGCGAGCCGGGCCAGTCCAGCAAGGTGTTGAGCACCTGCAGACCATTGATGCCAGGCATCACATAGTCGATCACACAGGTCTTGATCAGCTGGTAGCGGGCAGGGTGGTCGGCCCAGTAGCGCAGAATCTGGGGCGCCATGAAATGGCCTTGCCGCGCACGGTCAATCATCTGCAGTTGATGGGCCGCATCCGCCTCCCAGCGCGCAGGCTCGTCCGCCATGCGTTCCAGGAACCGGGCGGGGCGTGAATACAGTTCCACCTGCCAGTGGGACGGCATGACCATGCCCAGCATCTCCAGGTAGTCCGGGTCGTCGTCGACGAACACCGTGCTGCCGGAGCGGTGAAAGAGCGGGAAGGTCGGGTTCATCTGATGTGTACCGGGTCCATGCAGTGCAAGGCCGGGACAGGGGCCGTTGTCATGGGGTGGTGTACAGAGGCAGGTCGATCATGAAAACGGTCCCGTGATGGGGTTCGGACATCAGCGAGATGTCGCCGCCGGCCGATTCGACCACATTCTTGCAGAAGGTCAGGCCCAATCCACTGCCGGCCCCCGACTGGGTTGAAAAAAAAGGCTCGAACACCCGCGACTGGTGTTCGTGGGCGATGCCAACCCCTTCATCGGTCACGGCGATGCGGCCACGCCCATGGTGGAGACCGACCTCGATCCGCAAGGCGCCCGGTGTCGGTGAGGAGCTGGCCGCCGCCAGCGCGTGCAGCGCGTTCTTGAGCAGGTTGTTCAGCGTCTGGCTGAACAGCTGCCGAGAGCCCTTGAAGCAGAAGTCGTTCTGGATGTGTATCTGGACGCAGTCACGCTCCCGGCTGGACCGATAAGGATAAGTATCGATCACTTCCCGGACCAGGTCGGCCGCCTGGATCGGGGCCGAATCGCGGGGCAGACGCATCAACTGGGCGTTGGCGATCTGGGTGTCTATCTGGCGGTGCATGGACTTGGCCAGGGTCTGCAGCCGTCCGGCCAGTTCCTCGATGCGCCGCCGCTTGGCTTCGGGAACATCTTGTTGCCCCAGGTTGCGCAACACGTCGGCCAGCAGGTTCAGCGTGGCCAGCGGCGTGCGCAGCTCGTGCGCCAGCACCCCGATGGTGCTCAAGGTGTTGAGCAGCCGGGTGCGCCTGAGGTTGGCGCTGGAGGCGCCCAGCAGCAGCGCCGATACCCAGGCAAAGCCCAGAACGGCCAGCTGGTCGGCCGCCGTGGTGGCGCGCTGGGGCACGTTGAGCTCGGGTGACGCGCCAAGGTGGCTGACGGTCAGGCCCAGCAACAGGCCCAGGCTGGCCAGCCGCCAGTCGGTGAGGTGGTAGTAGATCACGATCATGCAGGCCATGGAACCCAGCCAGACCGCGTTGCCGTGGTTCATCCAGTACATCCAGGAAAAGAACAGTGGCAACTGGATCCAGGCGACCATGGAAAAGACCAGGATGGTCTGTCGGGCATGCAGATCCCGCGTCACGGAGGGCAGCACCAGCAGCAGACCGCTGCAGGCGATGGCCACGCGCAACCAGACGTTTTCATAAGGCTGGGGCAGATGGTGACCCCAGAACCAGGCAAAGAACAGGTGTCCGACGAAGGTGAACACCCCGAGCCATTGCAGCCGGGTGCGCGATGGGTGCAGGATGACCTCAAGGGGGGTGCGAACCACCTCGTCCATCAGCCACCGTCCCAGCCTCCGGCGCACACTGTTAAGCCACAGCCGGTTCGGTGTCATGTTCTGTTAAGCGGGGTCATGGATGGGATTCTCCGACCGTCGGTGTCGGACAGCGGATGCCCGGGGGAGGGACTTCCATTAAGAACTATTTATCATTCTCACCTTAAAACCACCCGCTTGTCATGACCCTGCCTGTCAACTTTGACAGCATCGGCCTGGATGCCGTGCTGGCCGACTGGCTCTGCGCCCTGAAAGATCAGGGCGTGGAGGCCTTGTTGGTGCTGGGTCCGGACCCCATGGGGGGACAGGACGACCGGCAGGTGCTTGCCGTCCATCCGCCGCGGCTCTACAGCGCTGGACAGGCTCTGGCAGAAAGCCAGGATTTCGGCGCCGGCTGGCGCGACAGCGATGCCCCCCTGGTGGCCTGGCAGGAGATCGCCAAGTCGGCTTTCGATGCCGACAGCCGCTGGCGGCGCCTCTGGCTGGCCCATGGCCAGCAGACCCTGGTGCGGGTGGCTTTCGAGCTGCCGGCGGGCCGGGCATTCGAGTGTTTCATGTTCAGTCCGCGCGCCTTCTCGGGGCGCAGCGAGGCGTCTGCCCTGGCGTGGACAGCGCTGAACATCTGGCCCCTGCTCAAGCGCTCCATCGCCGAGCAGCGGCTCAACCTCAGCCCCCGCGAGCAGCAGAGCCTCAACCTGGCCTTTGAAGGCCTGACCGCGCGCGAGACCGCGCAGCGCATGGAGTGCTCCGAGCGCACGGTCAACTACCACCTGGCCAACGCGATGGCCAAGCTCAAGACCGACAGCAAGCTGGCCGCCATCCAGCGTGCCTGCTGGATGGGCTTGCTCTGAAGCGCACGCAGCGCGATGCTGCATTGCAGCATGTCCGGCCCTGGGCCGTTGTCATAATGCGGCCATGACTTTCCTGGCTCTGGACGTGGGGAACACCCGCCTGAAGTGGGCGCTGTACGAGGAGCCGCGTGTCGGGGCACGATTGGTGGCCCATGGTGCGCAGTTTCTCGAGAACATCGAGAAACTGGCCGAGGGCGACTGGAGCTCGCTGCCGGCCCCCCGCTGGGTGGTGGGCTGTGTGGTCGCCGGTGACGCTGTCAAGCGCCGTGTCGAAGAGCAGCTTGAACTGTGGGACGTAGCCCCCCAGTGGGTGGTCTCCAGCAGTGCCGAAGCCGGCCTGAGCAACGGCTATGACCACCCGGCCCGGCTCGGTTCGGACCGCTGGGTGGCCATGGTCGGTGCCCGCCAGCGCCTGCTGGCCAGTGGGCCAGCCCGGCCTTGTGTGGTCGTGATGGTTGGCACGGCCGTCACGGTCGAAGCCATCGATACCGACGGGCGTTTCCTGGGCGGCATCATCCTGCCCGGTCACGGCATCATGCTGCGGGCGCTGGAGTCGGGCACCGCCGGCCTGCACGTGCCCACGGGTGAAGTCCGCAACTTTCCCACCAACACCAGCGATGCCCTGACCAGCGGTGGCACCTTTGCCATCGCCGGGGCCGTGCAGCGCATGGTCGAGAACCTGCGGCAGCACTGTGGTCAAGACCCCGTCTGCTACATGACCGGTGGTGCCGGCTGGAAGATGGCGCCGAGCATGTCGACCGACTTCGAGCTGGTCGACAGCCTCATCTTCGACGGTCTTCTGGAAATTGCCGACCGACGGTTACTGGCGGTCTGAGCGCTCCGCCTCTCAGCCCTCGCCCCAGGGCAGCATCAGGGTGAGGGTGAGCAGCCGATCGAACTCGGGCTCGAAGCGGTCAATCACGCGCTGCGGCTGCGGGCACAGGCCGGCATCGGCGATGACGCCGAACTGGACGCCGCCGCCATAACTCAGAATCGAAACACCCAGGCCCACGGTGCCGGTCTGGGGCACCCAGAACATGATCTGTTCCAGGGTCGCGCCGCAGACCTTCAGCTTCTCGCCGGGGCCGGGCACATTGGTCATCACTGCCGTGGTCTTGCGCCCGAACAGGGCCAGCATGGCATCCTGCGCCGGTTTGACCAGCAGGCCGGCCAGCGACAGCAGGCCAAACGTCAGAATCGGTTGCATGCTGCCCTTGAGCGCGTTCATGCGCGTTCGAACTGCGTACACCCGCTCGATCGGGTTGTCCAGTCCGATGGGCAGCACCAGGGGCACCAGGCCGAAACGGTTGCCCAGTTTCCAGGCTTCGGACATGGGGCGCAGGTTGATTGGCACCATGGCGCGGATCTCGAGCCCCCGGGTGTCATCCCCCAGCTCGCGCAGGTAGGCGCCGAGGGCGCCGGCCACGCAGGACAGCAGCACATCGTTGACCGAGCAGTTCAGCGCCTTGCCGATGGCCTTGACCCGATCCAGCGAAATCGGCTCGCACCAGGCCACCTGTTTGTTCATGCCGGGCTGCCCCTTCAGGCGCGTCGGTGAGTCGTCCGGCATCAGGGCCAGGTCGGCCAGGTCGCTGACCAGCTGGCTGCCCAGGCGGGCCACCTGGGCAGCCTGGTCGATCGACTCGTTCAGGCCTTGCTGAGGGGAGGCCACCATGGCCAGTGAACGCGCGGCGCCGCCGCCGGCCACCTCCAGCGCCCGGGCGGTGATGTCACCCAGCGGTCGGATCAGCATGTCGGCCAGCCAGTCTTCCGCCCCCTCGATACCGCCTTTGCGCGCACGGCGCGGCCGTCTGGGCGGCTCTGCCCCGCCATCGACCAGGCTCATCATCACACTGATCAGTGCGATGCCGTCGGCAATGCAGTGGTGGATGCGGGCGATCAGTGCCGATCCACCCTCGTGCTCCTCCACCAGCTCGAACTGCCACAGGGGGCGCTCGGGGTCCAGTGGCTCCAGGGCCAGCTTGCCCACGCGGGCCTGCAAGGCCTGACGGGCCGTCTGGCCCCGCTGGCGTGCCAGGGGGCGGGCCAGCACATGGTGGTCGATGCGAAAGTGCGGGTCATCGACCCAGGCCGCGCCGGCCATGTCCTGTCGTGCCACCTGCACGAAGCGTCGGTACGGCAGCAGGCGTTCGCGCACCCGCTCGCGCAGGTCGACGATCGAGATGCCCGGGCGCAGCAGCCACACGCCCACGATCACCATGCGGTTGCTGGCAGAGTCCATGCGCAGCCAGGCGGTGTCCACCTTGCTCATGCGTTCACCATCGAGGCCCAGGGTCGCGGCCAGTTCCTCGGTCAGACCGGGCGACCGGGTTCGGCGTCGGCGGACCGGGGTCGGCGTGGCTGATGGGGCAGGACTAGCAGCCTTGCGCTGGACCATGCTGTCTCCTCGTTGTCGCCCAGGGGTGAGGCCGGGCCGGTGTTGTGGATGTCTCTGTCTATTTTGCGGGCTGTGCCGGCCGTAAGATACCGCAGCAAGCTCGAACGTGCGGCCGCTGCAGGCGGTGGCCGTCTGAACAAACCCACAACAAGGAGTCACCCGTGTCCGATCTCACAAGCCGTTTCGAAGCCGCTGTTGCCAACTCCAAAAAACTCAGCGAACGCCCCGACAACGCGACCCTGTTGAAAATCTATGGTCTGTACAAGCAGGCCACCGCCGGTGATGTGACCGAGAAGAAGCCCGGCTTTGGTGACATGGTGGGTCGGGCCAAGTGGGATGCCTGGAACAACTGCAAGGGCACGGCGTCCGAAGAGGCCATGCAGCAGTACATCGACCTGATCGATTCGCTGAGCTGAAACCGACGCTGTCGCTGGCCGGCTGCCAGCCGAACCTCATTTCTTGCGGTTGGCGGTGGCCGTCTTGCTGGCCGGCTTCGGTTTTTTGGCCTTGAGCAGATCGTCCAGATTGCGCACGATCTCGCTCTCAATGCGGTCCTTGAAGGCGCCCAGCAAAAAGCCCAGCCTGGCGTCGAGCTCGAAGTGGTCCTTGGTCACCTTGAGGGTGCCGCTGACCCCGCTGCGGGTGAAGTGCACCTCGTCGCAGGACCGGCCTTCCTCGTAGGTGCAACTCATGTCGAAGTCCTGCTCGGCTTCCTCGGCCCAGCGCCAGGCCACCTTGCGGGCTTCGGCCATGCCGAGTTGGTGATCGCGTCGGATGTGGATGTCTGCCATGGTCAGTCGGGGTGGGTGAAGGCTGGAGGCGTCATGGGAGCGTGTGGGCCCGATGGTAGCCGCTCGGCACTTGCCTGGGCGTCCTGCAAGGCCAGTTGTCGCAAGCGGTCGTGTCGCTCGGGCAGCGGATGCCGGGACAGGTCTCGCACTGCCTGGTAGAAGCGAGGAAAGTCGCTGCCCGACGCCACGAACAAGGCCTCGAACGCCGGCACCAGATCCTCATAGGCGGCCAGTGTGGCAAAGCTGGCATTGTTGGCACGCTCCACCCAGGCGTCATAGCCGGCGTGACCGTCCCAGCTCTCGCGCAAGCGGGCGTAGTCGGTGCGAAACCGTTCCATCACCGCTGCTTTCGCCTGGCGGCGTTCGTCATCGCCGAGAGACGGGGCCTCGAACACCTCCAGCAGGCGGGCCCTCACGTCGCGGGTCAGCGCCCGAAACGCCTGCCGGCGCGCATCAAAGCGCCGGTACTCGTCGCGCGCCTGGTCCGAGGCGTGCTCTTGCAGCCACCGCTGGCCACCCAGCCGCTCCACGGCGGTGGCGAAGGACTCGTTGAACACGGTGTCGTCCTTGACGTACAGCACCTGGTGCGCCAGCTCGTGAAAGATCAGGCGGGCCAGTTCGCCTTCCGGATAGCCGATGAAGGTGTTGAGCAGCGGATCCCCGCCCAGCCAGTTGAGCCAGCCGAGGGTGGAATAGGCCGGGACGGGGTAGACCTGCACATCCAGGCCGGCTGGCAGCGTGGCGGCAAAGCGCCTTGCTGCGGCTTCGTCGTAGTAGCCCCGGTACCCGACGCAGCCGGCCACCGGAAAGCACCAGGTCTTGAGCTCCAGCGAGAACTCGCCCGTGGCCACCACGTTGTAGACCGCGGCCTTGCGCCCCAGATCGGCGTAGCGCCGGTAGCTGGCGTTGTCGGGCAAGGCCAGCGCTTCGGAGGCGAAGTCCCGGATGCGCTGGGTCAGTTCGAGCCGCTGGCGCAGCGTGGGGCTGGTCGCCGGGTCATCGAGCCAGGCTTGCACCGGTTTCGCAGCCCGCATCAATTGCAGGTGACCGGTGACCGACTGCCAGTAGTAGCCTGCCCCTGTTTCGATCGACGCACAGCCAGACAGCAGCAGCGCAACAAAGCCCAGCGCGAGCATGTGCCGGCGACAAGCCGCCGAAGCGCGCGTCCCCAGTCCGGCACACGCCCGAGAACCGGCTTTGCCAGGCCGTTGGCGTGGCTCCCCTGGGGGGGAGACGCGAAGCGGCGCAGGGGGGATCACGTTCCTTCCACCTCGACGCAGCAGTCGTAGAACACCGGTGCGCGTCCGAGGTCGGTCAGGCCCTGGTGGGTCACCTCGTTGACGTTGGTGCCGTTCATGCCCAGCTTGCGCCACCAGATGCCCAGGCCGTTGACCACACCCGGGCGTGCCCGCTCGGTGACCCGGGCACGGCAGTGGTAGTCGCCGCGTCGGTTGTAGACCCGCACGGCCTGGCCGTCAGCGATGCCGCGCGAGGTGGCGTCGTCGGGGTGGATTTCCAGCCAGGGCTCGCCCTCGATGTCGCGCAGGCTTTGCACATTCACGAAGCTGGAGTTGAGGAAGTTGCGCGCCGGCGGCGAAATCATGGCCAGCGGGTGCTCGGGGTCGGTGCCGCCCAGCTCGTGGTTGGGCAGGTGGTCGGGCAGGCCGTCCAGGCCCATGGCCGCCAGGCGTTCGCTGAAGAACTCGCAGCGGCCGGATGGAGAAGGGAAGCCTCCGTCGGCAAAGGGCGCCTCAGGCACCGGCAGCGTGACATGGCCGCGATCCAGCAACATACCGAAGTCAACCGCGTCACCGTAGGCCTGGCGGCACAGGGTTTCGTCGTCGTCGTCGAAGCAGGCGTCGGTGAAGCCCATGCGCCGGGCCAGGGCGCGGAAGATGTCGGTGTTGGTCCGGGCCTCCCCCAACGGCGCAATGGCCGGGCGATTCAGCAGCACGTCGGTGTGCCCATAGCTGGCGTGGATGTCCCAGTGCTCCAGCTGGGTGGTGGCCGGCAGGATGAAGTCGGCCTGGTCGGCGGTGTCGGTTCGGAAATGCTCCAGCACCACGGTGAACAGGTCCTGGCGCTGGAAGCCGCGCACCACCTGTGGCGACTCGGGCGCCACCGCGACCGGGTTGCTGTTGTAGACGATGAGGGCCTCGATCTTCGGCCCGAAGCTGGGTGATGCCTCGCGCAGCAGGTCCTGCCCGATGGTGCTCATGTTGATGGTGCGTGGCTGCCGGCCGGCCAGCAGGTCGGGGCGTTGCAAGCTGGCCCGCTGCACCGGAAAGAAGCCGGACGATGACAGCAGAAGTCCGCCGGCCCGGTGCCGCCAGGCCCCCACCAGGGCCGGCAGGCAGGCGATGGCGCGCACCGCATTGCCGCCGCCGCGCACGCGCTGCATGCCGTAGTTCAGGCGGATGGCGGCCGGTTTGGTGCGGCCATAGTCCTGCGCCAGGCGGCGGATCTGCCCGACCGGCACGCCACAGACCTCGGCGGCCCGCTCAGGCGGCCACTGCAGCGCACGCTCGCGCAGCTGGTCCCAGCCGAGGGTGTGTCGCTCGATGTAGTCGTGGTCCAGCCAGTCGTGCACGATGAGTTCGTGCATGAGCGCCAGGGCCAGCGCGGCGTCGGTGCCGGGGCGCAGGGCGATGTGCTCATGGCACTTGTCGGCGGTTTCGCTGCGGCGTGGGTCGATGCAGACCAGGCGGGCGCCGTCGCGTTTGGCCTGCTGGGCCAGGCGCCAGAAATGCAGGTTGCTGGCGATCGAATTGCTGCCCCAGATCAGGATCAGCTTCGATTCGGCGAAATGCTCCACCTTCATTCCGACCTTGCCGCCCAGCGTGTGGATCAGGCCCTCGGCACCGGCCGACGCACAGATGGTGCGGTCCAGCAAGGATGCGCCCAGGCGGTGGAAGAACCGGGCGGCCATGCTCTCGCCCTGCACCAGACCCATGGTGCCGGCGTAGCTGTAGGGCACGATGGACTGCGGGTCGCGGGCGGCAATGGCCTGCAGGCGCGCGGCGATGGCGTCCAGGGCCTCGTCCCAGCCGACCGGCTCGAAGCGGCCGCTGCCTCTGGGGCCTGTGCGGCGCAATGGGGTCAGCACACGCTGCGGGTGGTAGGTGCGCTCGGTGTAGCGCGAGACCTTGGTGCACAGTGCACCGTCGGTGTGGCGGTGGTCCGGATCGCCCTGCACCCGCAGGGCGCGGCCCTCGATGTTCACCGTGGTGATGAAGGCGCAGGTGTCCGGGCAGTCGTGCGGACAGGTGCCGCGGACCGAAAGAATCGTGGAGTTCGTCGGAAAAGTCATACCGAAGGGCGGCGGGAGGCTTCGGGAGGGGCGAGATGCGATTAGGCTGTGAGCCCATGGCCGGGGCGCGCACGGATCAGTCCGCTCCCATGGGCCTTCAGCATATCAGGAGAAACTCCATGCAGCGTCGTCAGCTCATTTCTACCCTGGGGACCTGTCTGGCAGCGCCGGCACTGACGGCGTGGTCCGGATCGGCGGCCGCCCAGGCGGCGGGGCTGAGCGACACGCGCATCGTTCTGGGGCAGTCGGCGCCGTTCAGCGGTGCGGCCGAGCAGCTGGGCGTGCAGTTCTACCTGGGTGCGCAGCTGTACTTCGATGCCCTCAACGCCCGCGGCGGTGTCAATGGCCGCAGCATCGAGATCCGTCGGCTGGACGATGGCTACGAGCCCGACCGCTGCGCGGCGAACACGCGTCAGCTCATCTCCGAGGGTGTGTTCGCCCTGTTTGGCTACATCGGCACGCCCACCGGCGTGGTGGCCTTGCCGTTGGCAACCGAAGCCAAGGTGCCGTTTTTTGCACCCTTCACCGGTGCCGAGGTGTTGCGTACCCCGTTCAATCGCTATGCGATTCACGTTCGCGCCTCCTACTTCGAGGAAACCGCGGCCATTGTTCGCCAGGTCACCGGTACCGGCATCCGCAGGGTTTCGGTCTTCTACCAGAACGATGCCTACGGCAAGGCCGGGCTGGAAGGCGTCACCCGCGCCCTCAAGGAACTTGATCTGGAGCCGGCGTCAACCGGCTCCTTCGAGCGCAACACCGTGGAGGTGGGCAAGGCGCTGACGGACATTCTGGCTGGAAGGCCCGAGGCGATTGTGCAGATCGGGGCCTACAAGGCCTGTGCCACTTTCATACGACAGGCCCGCCAGGGCGGGTTTGCGGGCAACCTCTACAACGTGTCTTTTGTGGGCACCCAGGCGCTGCTGGACGAGCTGGGTGCATCGGCCCGCGGGGTGGTGGTCAGTCAGGTCATGCCCTTTCCCTACAGCCCGGTCACGCCGATCGCCAGCGAGTACCTCTCGGCCGTGCGCTCAAAACAGGGTTTGCGTCCGAATTACTCGGGCATCGAAGGCTATGTGGCAGCCAAAGTGTTCACCGAGGCGGTCCGCAAGGCCGGTCGCAACCTGACCCGTGAGGGCTTCATTGGCGCGATACAGACCCTGCGAAACCTGGACCTGGGCGGTTTCCCCATCGACTTCGGACCGAACAAGCACACCGGTTCTCGCTTTGTCGAGTTGACGCTGCTCACACCTGACGGTCGGATTCGGCGCTGACCGGCCTGGCAAATTGATCCAAAGTCCCCGCGTCCGGACGGGGGTGTCACACGCGGTGACGTGCATGGCTGCCGATTGGGTAGTATGGTCACTGGTTCACGTGTTGTGGCCGGAGACCCCATGCAACTGATCGATTCCATTCTGACGCAGGCTGCGTCCATTGCCGCTGTTCGCCGTGACATCCACGCCCACCCCGAACTGTGTTTCGAAGAAGTCCGAACCGCAGATCTGGTGGCGGCCAAACTGACAGAGTGGGGCATTCCCATCCACCGAGGCATGGGCACCACCGGGGTGGTGGGCATCGTGCATGGCCGTGACGGGGGGGCCTGTGGCCGGGCCATCGGCCTGCGCGCCGACATGGACGCACTGCCGATGCAGGAGCACAACCGCTTCGAGCACGCCAGTCGGCACGCGGGCAAGATGCACGCCTGTGGCCACGATGGCCACACCGCCATGCTGCTGGCCGCAGCCCAGCATTTCGCGCGGCACCGCGAGTTCGACGGCACGGTCTACCTGATTTTCCAGCCGGCCGAGGAAGGCGGTGGCGGCGCTCGCGAGATGATCAAGGATGGCCTGTTCGAGCGGTTCCCCATGGAGTCTGTGTTCGGCATGCACAACTGGCCAGGCATGCCGGTCGGCAGCTTTGCCGCCAGCACGGGCCCGGTCATGGCGTCGAGCAACGAGTTCCGCATCGTCATCCGGGGCAAGGGTGCGCACGCCGCCCTGCCGCACAACGGTATCGACCCTGTGCCGGTGGCCTGCCAGATGGTGCAGGCCTTCCAGACCATCATCACGCGCAACAAGAAACCGGTCGATGCCGGTGTGATTTCGGTGACCATGATCCACACCGGCGAGGCCACCAATGTGGTGCCCGACAGCTGCGAGATCCAGGGCACGGTGCGCACCTTCACTTACGAGGTGCTCGACCTGATCGAGCGGCGCATGCAGGAGATCGCCGAGCACACCTGTGCCGCCTTCGGTGCCGGCTGCGAGTTTGAATTCCGCCGCAATTACCCGCCCACCATCAACCACCCGGCCGAGACCGCGTTCGCGCGCGAGGTGCTGGCCGACATCGTGGGTGCCGAGCGGGTGCTCGATCAGGAGCCCACCATGGGTGCCGAAGACTTCGCCTACATGCTGCAGCACCGGCCGGGCTGCTACCTGTTCATTGCCAATGGCGACGGCGACCACCGCGCCCTGGGACATGGCGAAGGCCCGTGCACCCTGCACAACCCCAACTACGATTTCAACGACGACCTCATTCCCCTGGGCGCCACGTTCTGGGTGCGGCTGGCCGAGCAGTGGCTGGGCCGACCCCGCACGTCCGGGGAGAGCGCATGATCCCCATCGGTGAGGCGTTTTCTCCCAGTTATGCCCGTGCCCGGGTGGGTTTCCTGGAGGCCGCTGCTGCCGGCGGGCTGGCCATTCGCAGCCACAACCACCCGCTCAAGGGACTGGAGGGTGAGACTTTGGCCATGGACGTGGCGCTCGATGGCCCGCCCGATGCCGACCACCTGCTCATCGTCAGCAGCGCCTGCCATGGGGTCGAGGGTTTCTGTGGTTCTGGGGTGCAGGTGCATGCGCTGCACGACCAGGACTGGCGGGCCCACGCCCGTGAGGCGGGCGTGGCGGTTCTCTACATCCACGCACTCAATCCCCACGGGTTTTCCTACCGTCGCCGGGTGACCCATGAGAACGTGGACCTGAACCGGAATTTCCCCGATTTTTCAGCGCCCCTGCCAGAGAACCCGGCGTATGCCGAGCTGCACGAACTGCTGCTGCCGGCTTGCTGGCCGCCCGGCCCCGACAACCAGGCCGCCATCGAGGCCTACGTGGCTCGGCACGGTCTGCTCCGGTATCAGGCGGCCGTTTCCCAAGGGCAGTACCGGTTTCCGGACGGCCTGTTTTTTGGTGGGCAGACGCCGACCTGGAGCCATGTGACCCTTCGGCAGGTGTTGCGCCAGTATGGAGCCCGAGCCCGCCGAATGGCCTGGATCGACCTGCACACCGGCCTGGGGCCCAGCGGGGTGGGAGAACGCATCTACGCCGGTCGAAACGACGCGCAGGCCATCGAACGGGCCCAGGCCTGGTGGGGAGGCGGCGGCAATACCACGGTCACCTCGGTCTACGACGGCAGCTCAAGTTCGGCCGAACTGACCGGTCTGATGTGGTGCTCCGTGTACCAGGAGTGTCCGCAGGCCGAGTACACCGGCATCGCGCTGGAGTACGGCACGGTGCCGATCACCGATGTGGTGCAGGCCTTGCGCGCCGACCACTGGTTGCATCTGCATCCACAACAGGCCGACAAGGCGTTGCGGGCCCAGGTGCGCCAGCAGATGATGGACGCCTTCTACACCGACACCGATGCCTGGCGAGGCCAGGTGATCGCCCAGGCGCGGCAGGCCTTGTTCCAGGCGGTGGACGGTCTGTCGGGGCGAGCTCAGTCGGCCGTGCCGTAGGCGCCCGAGAGTTGCAGCAGGTGCTGCCTCTGGCCGGGCTCAAGATACGGCGCCAGCAGGTTCAGCACATGCCTTGCACCGCGCAGCAAGGCCTTCTGGGCGTGGTCGGGCTCCAGTGCGTTGCGGGGATCACGCACGTACTCGAAGCTCAGCCAGTAGGTGAAGACCACCACCATGCAATTGGCAGTGGGTTCGACCTCGCGGGTGTCGATGTCGACCGCACCGCCGCGGCTCATGCCGGCCAGCAGGAATCGGACCGCGCGCACCTTGCGCGTCAGCAGCTCCTGGAAGCGCTTTTCCAGCAACCGGTTCTTGGACAGCAGGTCATTGAGGTCGCGGTACAGGAAACGGTAGGACCAGGTCGTCTCGAACAGCGAGTGGAAAAAGAACCAGGCGTCCTCCACGTTGCGCACACCGTCGGCGGCGACCAGGAGCTGGTCAAGTTCGCGCTCGAAACGTTCGAACAGGGCGTTGATCAGCTCGTCCTTGGCCGGGTAGTGGTAGTACAGGTTGCCCGGGCTGATGCCCAGCTCGGCCGAGATCAGGGTGGTCGAGACGTTCGGTTCCCCAAAGCGGTTGAACAGCTCCAGCGTGGTTTCCAGAATGCGCTCGGCGGTGCGCCGGGGTGCTTTGCGGGCCATGGCCGATGTCCTCTCAGCCTCTCAGGCCATTCCCTGATGGGCCGCACGCTCTCGCAGGCGCTGTTCCAGCGTGTCCAGCGTCGCGTGCAGGCGCCGCACCGGGTCGGCCACCGGCTGATCCGGTCCGTGCAGCAGGCGACGGTCCGGATCGGCAAGCGCCGCATGGTCCAGCGCGATGCCGTGCCGCTCCAGTTTGCCTGAGATGTTGTCTGCGTTCTGGCGCAGCATCTGGCGTGTCTGCTGAAAGGCGTGTTCGGCCAAGCGGCGCCGCTGGCGGTAGCTGAAGGTGTTGGCAAAGAACATCTCGGCGTCGCGCTGGTCGGGTTCGATCAGCACGATGTCGCTGTCGGGGTAGGCGCGCTCGTAATGCTTGAGCCCAAGGGCCAGCCGCGAGTGGATCATGGACCGGAAGGTCTGGCTCATCACCGCCGGCAGACCCCCGTCGACCAGCGACGGGATACGCTGGTGCCGTGACGCCTTCGGGTCGGCGTGAAAGGGCACCAGCGGGTTCAGGCAGATCAGCAGCTTGGCACCTTCGTCCAGCGCCACCGTCGCGTGCAGCGTTTTCTTCAGGGCGCCATCGACATAGTGCCGGCCCCCGATTTCCACCGGCGGGAACAGCCCCGGCAGGGCGGCGCTGGCCTGGATGGCGCGTGAGATGGGCACATGGTCCCAACCCGGTCGTCCGAAGGGTGTGGACTCGCCGCTGTCCAGGTCCGTGGCCACCAGGGTCAGGCGGGCCCGCAACTGGCGGAAATCGTTGCTGCGTCCCGCGTGGCTGAACAGGCGCTCGATCTGCCGGTGGATGTCTTCGTTGTCGAACACACCGGTGGGCAGCACCGCGCCCAGCTGTTCGGCCGCCTGGCTCAGTGGCCTGCCGTGCGCCAGCCAGGTCCACAGCGCCGACCCCAGCAACTGTGGCAGACGGGCCGCGCGCAAGCCCAGCTCGCGCCAGGCCGGTTTCATCAGCCAGGCCGGGTCGAAATTCTCTTCGGTCGGCAGGTCTTCGATGAAGGCATCACAGAGCTGCCGTGGGCTCATGCCGTTGGCCAGACCGGCGGCAATGAATCCGCCCGCCGAGACACCCACGTAGTGGCCGCAGGCATTGAAGTCCAGACCGGTCAGGCTGTCGTCGAGAGCGCAGAGGGCACCGATTTCGTAGATGGCACCCAGCGGACCGCCACCCGCCAAGGCCAGAGCCACAGCCGTTCTTGGCTGGGGACGGTGGAGAGGCGCCGAGCGTTTGGAACTCATGGTTGCTTGAGTGTAGGGCCAGACACCACGCCGCAATGCTGCGTTGCAGCACGTCCGTCAGAGGCGCGAAAGGGGCGTCGCGCGCCCCTTTTGTTCAATCTGCGGCATGCCCCGCCTGGCCCGAAGCTTCAGGCCGCCTTCTTGCGGGCCGGGGCTTTGCGCGCAGGCGCCTTGCGCGTTGCGGCGGCCGCTTTGGCTGCGGGCCTGGCTGCCGCCTTGCGTGCCGGCTTGGCCGGGGTCACGCCTGACATTTCCTGCACCATGCGGCCCAGTTCGTCGATGCGCGCCACCAGGGCCTCGACATCGCGCGCGGCTGGCACACCCAGCTTGCCAAGGGCTTTGGCCACGCGTTCTTCAAAGATGTTCTCCAGCTTGTCCCACTGGCCCTGGGCCTTGGACGAAATGTCGGTGGCCATGTGGCTGACGCGGCTGGTGGCTTCATTGATGCGGTCTTCAGCCACGGACTGGGTCTTGCGCTGGATGGACAGACCTTCCTTGACCAGGGTCTCGAAGACCTTGCCGCCTTCTTCCTGGGCTTTGGAGAAGGCGCCCAGGCCGGCCAGCCAGATCTGCTGGGCCGAGTCGCGGATGGCACCCGACAGCGGGCTGTTGCTGCCAGCGGCTGCCTTGGTGGACTTGCTGGCGGTTTTCTGGATCTTCTTGACCATGGGGTGACTCCTTGAGCGGGGTTCAACAGGACCAGCCACAGGGCGAGGTCATTCGGTAGTTGAACTTTAGGACGTGCCGCACCCGCTTTGTAGAGAGCGTCGACTAAAGATCGCGGGGGGCGACCTCTTGCCGGGTTTCTGCGGAATCGGTGCTGCGGCCAATTCGTGAAGAATGGCTGCTTCCACATCACCCACACACAGAGGAGTTGACCCATGCACTATTTCGTCACCGGCGCCACCGGGTTCATCGGCAAGCGCCTTGTCAAAAAGCTGCTGGAGAGAAAGGGTGCCGTGGTGCATTTCCTGATCCGCCGCGAAAGCGAAGGCAAGGTCGCCGGCCTGCGGGAGTACTGGGGCCTCAAGGGCAGCGCCGGTGCTGCACGTGCGGTGCCGGTGTTCGGTGACCTGACCGAGAAAAGGCTGGGTGTGTCGGCCGATGCCACCAAAGCCCTCAAGGGCCAGGTGGACCATTTCTACCACCTGGCGGCGGTCTACGACCTGGACGCCGATGCCGACAGCCAGATCGCGGTGAACATCGACGGCACACGCAACACCGTCGAGTTCGCCAAGGCGATCGGGGCCGGGCACTTCCACCATGTGTCGTCGATCGCTGCGGCCGGTCTGTACGAGGGGGTGTTCCGCGAGGACATGTTCGACGAAGCCGAAGGGCTGGACCACCCTTACTTCAGCACCAAACACGAGAGCGAGAAGATCGTGCGCACCGAGTGCAAGCTGCCGTGGACCGTGTACCGCCCGGCCGTGGTGGTGGGCGACAGCCGAACCGGCGAGATGGACAAGATCGATGGCATCTACTACTTCTTCAAGCTGATCCAGCGCCTGCGCCAGATCCTGCCGCCCTGGATGCCCAGCGTCGGCCTGGAAGGAGGGCGCATCAACATCGTGCCGGTGGACTACGTGGTCAGCACGCTCGACTACCTCAGCCACCACCACCGGGCCAGCGGCAAGTGCTTCCATCTGGTGGACCCGGTGGGCTACCGGGTGGGTGATGTGCTGGACATCCTGAGCAAGGCGGCCCATGCGCCCAAGATGAACCTGTTTGTGAACGCCGCGCTGCTGGGTTTCATTCCGAAAAGCGTCAAGAAGGGCCTGATGGCACTGGCGCCGGTGCGCCGGGTCTACCGCGCGGTGATGCAGGACCTGGGTCTGCCCGAGGACATGCTGACCTTCGTCAACTACCCGACCCGCTTCGATTGCCGCGAGACCGCGGCAGCGCTCAAGGGCAGCGGCATCGAGTGCCCCAACCTTCACGATTACGCCTGGCGGCTGTGGGACTACTGGGAGCGCCACCTCGACCCCGACCTGCACATCGACCGTAGCCTGCGCGGCACCGTGGCCGGCAAGGTGGTGTTGGTGACGGGGGGCAGCTCGGGCATTGGTCTGGCGGCGGCCCACAAGTTTGCCGAGGCCGGCGCCATCACCGTCATCTGCGGTCGGGACCAGGACAAGCTGGACGAGGCCTGCGCCGAAGCCAAGGGCCGAGGCTACAGTTTTGTAGCCTATCCGGCCGACCTGGCGGACATGGCCGACTGCGACCGTTTCGTGCAGCAGCTCATTGCCGACCATGGTGGTGTGGATTTCCTGATCAACAACGCCGGACGTTCGATCCGGCGGGCGATCGAGGGCAGCTACGACCGCTTCCACGACTTCGAGCGCACCATGCAGCTGAACTACTTCGGCTGCCTGCGCGTGACCATGGGTCTGCTGCCGGGCATGGTGGCGAAACGCAAAGGGCATGTGGTCAACATCAGCTCCATCGGCGTGCTGACCAACGCGCCGCGTTTCTCGGCCTACGTGGCCAGCAAGGCGGCACTCGATGCCTGGACGCGCTGCGCGTCCAGCGAGTTTGCCGACCAGGGTATTTCCTTCACCACCATCAACATGCCGTTGGTGCGCACGCCCATGATCGCACCGACGCAGATCTACAAGAACGTGCCGACACTCTCTCCCGAAGAAGCGGCCGACATGATCGCGCAGGCCTGTATCTTCAAACCGGTGCGCATCGCCACCCGCCTGGGCGTGACCGGGCAGGTCCTGCACGCCTTTGTGCCGAGGGTGGCCCAGATCGTGATGAACACCAGCTTCCGCATGTTCCCCGATTCGGCGGCGGCCAAAGGAGAGAAGGGGGCGAAGCCGCAGTTGTCGCCGGAGGCGATTGCGATGCAGCAGATGATGCGGGGGATTCACTTCTGATTCTTCTGTGGTGGAGGGGTTGGCCGGGTCTCGGCCCGGCGGCCGCCCTGCTTTCTTTTGCTTCGCCAAAAGAAAGTAGGCAAAGAAAAGGCGAGCCGGATGCGCTGTCCCTTCGCTGCGCTACGGGCACACTGCGTTGCTCGGCCTGGGCGGGGTGGCGCGCAAACTCGCCTTCGGCTCAGACAAGCGCGCCCCCTGATCCGCCCAGTCCTGTGCTACTCGCCAGCGCATACGGCGGTTGGACCTCGGCACTCCACAGTCTGACCACCAGCGAGGTCCCTTTGCCGTCAAGGCCGGGCAGCGCAAGGAACCGCGCAGCGGCCCGGGCTTCGGCTCGCCTTTCTTTTGGGTACTTTTCTTTGGCGAAGCAAAGAAAAGTGCCTCGCCCGCCGGGGCGAGAACCGGCCAACGTACCCCACCCCAAAGCCGAAGCCTAAAATCCCAACAACTCCTCGCTGACCTTCAAAACAAGCGCCGCCATGACCAGCCCCAACCACACCCCCGTCGACCTGTCCCACGTCCAGCCGAAAGAAAAGGCCGAGATCCTGGCCCAGGCGCTGCCGTACATCCGCAAGTACCACGGCAAGACCATGGTCATCAAGTACGGTGGCAACGCCATGACCGACCCGACGCTGCAACAGGCCTTTGCGGAAGATGTGGTGTTGCTCAAGCTGGTGGGCATCAACCCGGTGGTGGTGCACGGCGGTGGCCCCCAGATCGAGACCCTGCTGCAGCGGCTGGGCAAGAAGGGCCAGTTCATCCAGGGCATGCGTGTGACCGATGCCGAGACCATGGAGGTGGTCGAGTGGGTGCTGGCCGGCGAGGTGCAGCAGGACATCGTGGGAATGATCAACGCCGCCGGTGGCAAGGCCGTGGGCCTGACCGGACGCGACGGCGCCATGATCCGTGCGCGCAAGCTGCGCCTGGCCGACCAGCAGAACCCCGAGCAGGAGCACGATGTCGGCCAGGTCGGTGACATTGTCAGTATCGACCCCAGCGCGGTCAAGGCGCTGCAGGACGACCAGTTCATTCCGGTCGTCAGCCCCATCGGTTTCGGTGAACAGAACGAGAGCTACAACATCAACGCCGACGTGGTGGCGGCCAAGCTGGCCACCGTGCTGCAGGCCGAAAAGCTGCTCATGCTCACCAACATTCGTGGCGTGCTCGACAAGGAGGGGCAGCTCATGACCGAGCTGACGCCAAGGCGCATCGACGAGCTGTGCGAGGACGGCACCATCAGCGGCGGCATGATCCCCAAGATCGCCGGTGCACTCGATGCCGCCAAGAGTGGCGTCAATGCGGTGCACATCCTCGATGGTCGGGTACCCCACGCTTTGCTGCTCGAAGTGCTGGGTGACCAGCCGTTTGGCACCATGATCAAAAGTCACTGATGGCCCCCACGCTCCACCGCTGCGCGGGTCGCTGCCCCCCGAGGGGGCGCGAATTCAGCTTGGGGCGGCCCGGCGCTGAACTCCATGCCCCCACGCTCCACCGCTGCGCGGGTCGCTGCCCCCCGAGGGGGCGCGTTTCGCCTTGGGGCGGCCCGGCGGCGA
>JAUVWL010000005.1 GCA_030604135.1 Burkholderiales bacterium
GCGGCCCTGCGGCGCGCGGGTTTGACCCCCACGCTCCGCCGCTGCGCGGGTCGCTGCCCCCCGAGGGGGCTCGCGCGCCTTGGGGCGGCCCTGCGGCGCGCGGGTTTGACCCCCACGCTCCGCCGCTCACCACCCCGTCACTCCCGCGAACGCGGCAGTCCACGCTGCTCCGCTGTTCAAGTCGATCTTGTCACCGAGCTGATGGCTTGATAACGCCGGGTTCGCGACACACAGGACACACCTACCGCATGCCAAAGCTGGTCTTTCTCTGGGTCTTTCTGTGCTTCCTGCCGCAGGCAGCATGGACACAGTCCGTGGCGCTCAGCGGTGTGGCGGGTGGCCGGGCGCTGGTGGTGATTGATGGGGCAGCGCCGCGGTTCCTGTCACCGGGACAGGCGCACCAGGGGGTGAAGCTGGTTGCCGTGCAAGGGCAGTCCGCAACGGTGGAGGTCGATGGACGACGACAGGAGCTGCAGGTCGGGCAGGCACCGGTCAGTGTCGCAGGCCGCTCAGGCGAGGCGCCCGGGGGCCAACGCATCGTTCTGACCTCCGACAGTCAGGGACACTTCACGCCGCAAGGCCAGATCAACGGGCGCACAGTGAAGTTCATGGTCGACACCGGCGCCACCCTGGTCATCCTGGGCGAGCCCGAAGCCCGACGCATCAACCTGCCCTATGAACAAGGCCAGCGTGTGCTGGTATCCACAGCCAATGGGCAGGTGCAGGGCTACCAGGTGCGTCTGACCAACGTGCGCGTGGGCGATGTGCAGATATTCGATGTGCCGGGCATCGTGTTGCCTCAATCCATGCCGTATGTGCTGCTGGGCAACAGTTTTCTCACCCGGTTCCAGATGCAACGCACCAACGACCAGCTGACACTGGAGCGTCGCTATTGATTCACGGGTCCGGTCAGGCGGCGGGTTTCTGTGCTGCAGTCACCACGATTTCGATGCGGTAGGTCGGGTTGGCCAGTGCGGCCTGCACGGTGGCACGCGGCGGCGCGGTTCCGGGCACCACCCAGGCATCCCAGACCTCGTTCATGACCCCGATCTCACCGATGTCGGTCAGAAAGATCTGGGCCTGCAGGATGCGCGACTTGTCGCTGCCCGCCTGGACCAGCCAGTGCTCGACCTGCTGGAGCACATCTTCGGTCTGCCCCCGGATGTCGGTGTCACCACGCTCAGGCACCATGCCCCCAAGGTAGACCACTCCGTTGAACACGGCCAGCTCGGAGTAGCGTGCCGACACACCGACACGCTGGATATCTTTGTCGCTCATTTTTTGGCTCCCAGGCGGCTTTCCTTGCCAGCAATCAGTCGGTTGATGTTCTCTGCATGACGCCAGATCAGCAGCACCGCCATCACGGCCAACGCAAGCACCTTCATGCCAGGCGCGTCCCAGGCCACGCCGGAGCCGAACAGGTAATACACCGGCGCAAACACCGCCGTGACGATGGACGCCAGCGACGAGTAGCGGAAGAAGAATGCAATGATCAGCCAGGTGGCCAGACCCGCCAACCCCAGCCAGGGGTTGAACGCGATGATGACACCGGCCGCGGTGGCCACGCCCTTGCCACCCTGGAACCGGAAAAACACCGGCCAGAGATGGCCCAGAAAAGCGGCCAGGCCCACCATGGCTTCGGTCCCATCACCCAGCCCCCAGCGCGCGCCCCAGACTTGGACCACCACCACAGGCAGCCAGCCTTTGATGGCATCCAGCAGCAGCGTGATGATGGCGGCGGCCTTGCTGCCCGAGCGCAGCACATTGGTGGCGCCCGGGTTCTTGCTGCCATAGGTTCGCGGATCGGACAGCCCCATGACCCGGCTGACCACAACGGCAAACGACAGCGAGCCGGCCAGGTAGGCCAGCACAACGGCAATAAATGGGTAGGCTTGGTCCAAGTCGAATCCTCTTCGGTCGCAAGAGGCGCTATTCTGCCAGCGCGCACTGGACGGGACGGGCGCCCAGCGGTCCGCTGAGCACGGCGGGATCGATTCCCACCAGAAAGCCCCGTCGTCCGCCGTTGATCCAGATCATCGGCAAGGTCAGCACCGTTTCTTCGACCCAGACTGGCATGGCACGCCGTAGACCGAACGGCGATGTGCCGCCCACCAGATAGCCACTGTGCCGATTGGCCACCTCGGGCTTGCAGGGTTCGATCGACTTGACCCCGATCTGACGCGCCAGGTTCTTGGTCGACACGGTGCGGTTGCCGTGCATGAGCACGGCCAAGGGCCTGGCCGCCTCGTCCTGCATGATCAGGGTTTTGACGACCGCGTACGGATCCAGTCCCAGCACTGCTGCGCTGTGCTGGGCGCCGCCATGCTCCTCGTACGCGTAGGGGTGCTCGGTGAACACCACGCCGTGGGCCTTGAGCCAGGTGGTGGCCGGGGTTTCGCAGATGCGCAACTTCTTTTTCATGTCCAGTACAGGCCGGCTGGTCGACTTCGGTTCTCGGCCGGGGTGGCCAACGCATCCCGACCGGCCGATCGTCTTCCGATCAATGCGCCTGGTCCCAGTTGGCGCCGGCGCCCACTTCGGCCACCAGCGGCACCTTGAGTTTGGCGACACCGGCCATGAGGCGGGGAATCTCGGTGCGCAGCCAGTCCAGTTCGGTCTCGGGCACCTCGAACACCAGTTCGTCGTGCACCTGCATGATCATCTTCGTGGCCTTGCCTTGCGCGTCCAGCGCCTGCTGCACGGCCACCATGGCCAGCTTGATCAGGTCGGCCGCTGTGCCCTGCATGGGTGCGTTGATGGCCTGGCGTTCCAGCGCGGCCAGCTTGGCGCCTTTGGCGTTCCTGATGTCGGGCAGCACCAGTCGGCGACCGAACACGGTTTCCACGTAGCCACGCTCCTTGGCCAGGGAGCGGGTGTCGTCCATGTACTGCTTGACACCGGCAAATCGGGCGAAATAGCGGTCGATGTAGGTCTTGGCGGCCGCGTTTTCGATGCCCAGCGACCTGGCCAGGCCGAAGGTCCCCATGCCGTAGATCAGACCGAAGTTGATGGTCTTGGCGTAGCGTCGCTGTTCGCTGCTGACCTGTTCAGGTTCGATGCCGAACACCTCCGCTGCCGTGGCCCGGTGCACGTCCTGCCCTTCGTGAAAGGCGCGCAGCAGGGCCGCGTCGTCGCTCAGGTGGGCCATGATGCGCAGCTCGATCTGCGAGTAGTCGGCACTGGCGATCAGGTGTCCCGGTGCGGCCACGAAGGCCTCGCGCACACGGCGGCCTTCGGGTGTGCGAATGGGGATGTTCTGCAGGTTGGGGTCGTTGCTGGACAGGCGCCCGGTGACGGCCACGGCCTGGGCATAGTGGGTGTGCACGCGACCGGTTCGGGGTAAGGCCAGTTGTGCCAGCTTGTCGGTGTAAGTGCCCTTGAGTTTGGACAGGCTGCGGTGCTCCAGGATTTTCGCCGGCAAGGGATAGTCTTCGGCCAGCTTTTCCAGCACCTCCTCATCGGTGCTGCGGGCACCGGTGGCGGTCTTTTTGATCACCGGCAGACCGAGTTTGTCAAAGAAGATCTCACCCAGCTGTTTGGGGCTGCCCAGGTTGAAGGGTTGCCCGGCGATCTCGTAGGCTTCCTGTTCCAGCGCGAAGATGCGCTGGCCCAGCTCGTGGCTCTGCCTGGCCAGCGTGGGGGCGTCGATCAGCACACCATTGCGCTCGATGCGGTAGAGCGCTTCACTGCTGGCGATCTCGAGTTCGTAGATGAACTTCAGCTTGGCGTCCTGCTCGATCTGTGGCCACAGCGCCCGGTGCACGTCCAGCGTCATGTCGCTGTCTTCGCATGCGTACTCGGCGGCCCTGGCCACGTCGACCTGCGCAAACGGGATCTGATGCGCACCCTTGCCACACAGGTCTTCGTAGCTGATGCCCTGTCGACCGAGGTGCCGCTCGGCCAGGCTTTGCAGGTTGTGCGGCTTGTGCACCTCCAGCACATAGCTCTGCAGCATCGTGTCGTGCACATATCCCTGCACCTCGATGCCATGGTTGGCAAACACATGGCGGTCGTACTTGATGTGCTGCCCGAGCTTGTGCCGAGACGGGTTTTCCAGCCAGGGCTTGAGCCTGGCAAGCACCTCATCGAACGGCAGCTGCTCGGGCGCGTCAGGACCGGCGTGTTTCAGCGGAACATAGGCGGCTTCGCCCGGCGTGACACTGAAGCTGATGCCGACGATCTGGGCCACCATTTCGTCCAGCGACGTGGTCTCGGTGTCGATGGCGGTGAGTTCGGCGGCCTCGATTTTCGCCAGCCAGCGGTCGAAGGACTCCCAGTTCAGGATGGTGTCATAGGCAAGGTCTCTGGCGCGCGTTTCCCCTGCGCCTGCGAGCCCGGCCTCACTGAAGAGGTCGTCGGTGTGCTCGCTCCTCACCCCTGCACTCTCCCCTGCGGGGAGGGAGGGTGAATCGCCGCCCAGCGCCTTGGCCAGGCCTTTGAATCCGTAGGTTTCGTAGAACAGCTTGAGTGGCTTCCTGTCGGGCTCCCCCATGCGAATGGCGTCCAGCGCCGGCAACCCCGGCACCCATCCGTCCAGATCACAGTCGGTCTTGATGGTCAGCAGTTGTCGGGCAACGGGAAGCCAGTCCAGCGCCTGACGCAAGTGCTCGCCCACGGCGCCCTTGACCTGGTCCGCCCGCTCGATCAGCTGGTCGATGGATCCGTATTCCTGCAACAGCTTGACAGCGGTCTTGGGACCGACCTTGTTCACACCGGGGACGTTGTCCACCGTGTCACCCACCAGCATCTGGTAGTCCAGCATCAGGCGGGCCGGGACACCGAACTCGGCCTCCACCCCGGCCAGGTCGCGTTTCTTGCCGCTCATGGTGTCCAGAATGGTGATGTCCTCGCTGACCAGCTGGGCCAGGTCCTTGTCGCCGCTGCTGATGAGCACCTTGATGCCCTGCCGCGCGGCCGCGACCGCCAGGGTGCCGATCACATCGTCGGCTTCGACGCCGGGCACATCCAGCACCGGCCAGCCCAGCAGCCGCACCACCTCGTGGATGGGCGCAATCTGGCTGCGCAGGTCGTCGGGCATGGGGCTGCGCTGGGCCTTGTACTGAGGGTAGATCTCGTCCCGGAAGGTCGGGCCTTTGGCGTCGAACACGCAGGCCGCATAGGTCGGCGGAAAGTCGCCGAGCAGCTTCTGCATCATGTTGATCATGATGCGGATGGCGCCGGTCTTCTGTTCGGTGCCATCGGCCAGCCTGATGCTCATGGCGTCGCCGCCAGCAAAGAAGGCCCGGTACAGGTAGCTGGAGCCATCGACCAGCAGCAGGGTGGGAGCGGTATCAGCGGAATCGGACATGGCGTCATTGTGGGCCATTTGCGACAGCCATCCCGGTTCTTCGGACCACCCCCGACCCGGCAGACCGCACAAAGGCCTTCAGGGAGCAAGTTGCCTACAATACGGGCATGCGTGCGCTTACCATCCCCGCCCTGCTGGCCGTTGCGGCCATGATGTTTCACGGGCCTTCCACGGCCCAGGCGCCCGAAGGCGACTCGGCCAGCCTGCAGCGCCAGCCCACCGACCGCATCGAGCGCATCACCCACGAAGACGCCCTGTCCCGCGTGGATGAGCTGCGCGTGGGGGGGCAGACTCAGCGCATCGAGGTGCAACCCAAGACCGGCACCCCGGGCTACCAGATCGGCACCCGCCAGGGGCCAGCCGACCAGGGCGCAACGCAAGGCTCGGGTAGTGCGGGTCGCAGCAGCTGGCGCTTGCTGAATTTCTGATCAGGCCAGCCCATGGCCGTCTACACCGAAGTCCGCTTCGACGAAGCCGCAGCTTTGCTGCACGCCCTGGATCTGGGAGACCTGACCGAACTGCAGGGCATCAAGGGCGGCATCGAGAACACCAACTACTTTGTCACCAGCGAGCGGCAGGGGCAGACCTTGCAGCACGTGCTGACCGTGTTCGAACGCCTGGACTTTCAGCAGTTGCCCTTCTACCTGCACCTGATGAAGCACCTGGCCAACCGCGGCATCCCCGTGCCCAACCCGGCGGTCACCGCTTCGGGCCAGATCCTGCACAGCATCCAGGGCAAACCGGCCGCGGTGGTTGACCGACTTCGCGGCCACAGCGAGCTCAGCCCTCAGGAGCACCACTGCAAGGCGGTGGGAGCCATGCTGGCAAGCATGCACCTTGCGGGTCAGGACTTCAACATGCGCCAGGACAACCTGCGCGGCCTGTCCTGGTGGAACGAGACCGTGCCGGTCGTGCTGCCTTTCCTGACCGAGGCACAGGCCCGCCTGATTCGAAGCGAACTGGCCTACCAGAACCATATCGCGGCATCGTCCGCTCACAAGGCTCTTCCTCGCGGACCGATCCACGCCGACCTGTTCCGGGACAACGTGATGTTCGAGGGCGAGGCACTGACCGGTTTCTTCGATTTTTATTTCGCCGGCTGCGACAGTTTCCTGTTCGACATCGCGGTCTGCCTCAACGACTGGTGTGTGCGGCACGGCGACGCTGCCGTGGACGGACAGCCGGTCCCCTCGCTGGCCCTTGCCTTCTTGCAAGCCTATGAATCGGTGCGCCCACTGAGCCCGGCCGAACACCAGTTGCTGCCGGCGATGCTGCGTGCTGGCGCCTTGCGTTTCTGGATTTCCCGGCTGTGGGACCTGCACCTGCCGCGCGAGGCCAGCATGCTGCAAGCCCACGACCCGACCCATTTCGAGCGTGTGCTGCGCGCCCGCCGACCGGATGCGGTGGCAGCGGTTGATGCGGACCTGCCCCGCCCGCAAGAGGTGGCACCGGCATGAAGCTTCACCCGGTTCCCGCGTCTCAGGGCCTGCAGTGGGTCAAGCTGGGGGCACGCACCTTCTTTCGACAGCCATTGGCCATGGCCGGCCTGTTCTTCATGTTCATGGCAGTGGTGTCCGTGCTGTCGGTCATTCCCCTGTTGGGCTCGTTGCTGGCGGTGGCCCTGGTGCCGTCAGCGACCATTGGCCTGATGGCGGCCAGCAGGGAAGCCCATGCGGGCCGTTTTCCCATGCCCGTGCTGCTCATCACCGCCTTCCGTGACGGTATGGTCAAGGCCAGGCCCATGCTCATGCTGGGCGCCATCTACGCGGTGGTGCTGACCGCGCTCATGGGGCTGGCCACACTGGCCGCACCATCCGATGTGCCGGTCATCGGACCTGACACCGAGGTCACGCCCGAGATGCTGCGCCAGGCCATGTTCGGCCCCGGCATGCTGGTGATGATGCTGCTCTATATCCCGGTGCTCATGGCCTTCTGGCACGCGCCGGCCCTGGTGCACTGGCACGGCGTCTCACCCGTCAAGAGCCTGTTCTTCAGTGTCCTGGCCTGCTGGCGCAACAAGGCGGCCATGCTGGTCTATGGAGCAGGCTGGGTCGGCGTGTTCCTGCTGGGCGGCCTGGCCATCAGCTTTCTGGCTACCCTGCTGGGGGGCGTGCAGGCGCTGGCGATGTTCATGTACCCGGGCATTCTGCTGCTGGCGGCCATGTTCCACACCTCGGTCTATTTCACCTTTCGGGACAGCTTTGACACAGCCGACGAGCCTGTGACCTTGCCCGACGGTCAGTGAGCGCCACAGAGTCCACAGGGTCGCGCCGTCAGCGGCCGAATGAGGACCAAGGTTTTCACGAAAGCGTCATCACCACCGCTGAAACTGGGTGCTTCGTTCAACCCAGGAGAAGCCAATGGCCCAGTCCATCCGCGATGACAACGACACATCCAACCCCTCCCAGACCCCGACCCTGACCGAGCTGGTCGATCAGGCCATTGCCCGTGACCCACAGCGGCGGCGCCTGCTCAAGAGTGGCATGGGCCTGGCCGCCCTGCCGTTTCTGACCGGGCTGACCGCCTGCGGAGGTGGTGGACTCGACGAAACCCTGGGCAAAGGCAAGCCAGGCGTGACACCAGGCAAAAAACCGGACGAGAACATGCTCGGCTTCCGTGCGGTCCCGGTCAACAGCGGCGACGTGGTCACCGTGCCCGAAGGCTATACCGCCGAGATTCTGAACAGCTGGGGCGACCCGCTGTTCGCCAACAGCCCCGACTTCCGCGGTGATGCCAGCGAAGGCTGGCAGGAAGCGGAGCTGCAGGTCGGCGACAACCACGATGGCATGAGCTTCTTCCCCTTCATGGTCAAGGGCAAGGAGAGCAGCGACCAGGGCCTGCTGGTGATCAACCACGAGTACATCAACCCCGAGTACTACTACGCGCCGGAGCTGCCGGCCGGCGAAGGCGCCTGGTACGAACCCTTCACCTTCGACAAGGTGAAGAAGGGTCTGGCCGGTCACGGCGTGAGCGTGATGGAGGTGCGTCGTCAGAAGAATGGCCAGTGGACCTACGTCAAGGGTTCGCGCTACAACCGCCGCATCACCGGCTACACCCCGATGGAGGTCACCGGCCCGGCGCGCGGTGCCGATGCAATGAAGACCTCTGCCGACCCGGCCGGCACCGAGGTGCTGGGCACGCTGAACAACTGCGCCAATGGCCAGACCCCCTGGGGCACCTACCTGACCTGCGAGGAGAACTCGAATGGCTACTTCGGCTGGAACGGTTCGCACAGTCGCACCGCCGCCGAAGCCCGTTACGGCTACAGCCAGAACGGTTTTGGCTACATGTGGCACACCCAGGACCCCCGTTTCGACCTGAACGCCAACCCCAATGAACCCAACCGTTTCCACTGGGTGGTGGAGATCGATCCGTTCGACCCGACCAGCAAGCCAAAGAAGCGCACCGCCCTGGGCCGCTTCAAGCACGAGAACATCGAGATCGTGGTCGGCAAGGACAACACGGTGGTGGCCTACTCGGGCGACGACGAGCGCGGCGACTACATCTACAAGTTTGTCTGCGACCGCAAGCTGGTGCCCGGCAACAACGCGAAGAACCGCGACATCCTCGACAGCGGCACACTGTATGTGGCCCGCTTCGACATCGGTGAGGTGGAGGGCGACGGACAGGGCACGGGGGTGTGGATTGCGCTGAAACACGGCCAGAACGGCCTGACGGTGGAAAACGGCTTCGCCGACCAGGCCGACATCCTGGTGCGCACCCGCATGGCCGCCGACTTCGTGGGCGCCACCCGCATGGACCGCCCTGAGTGGATCGCAGCCAACCCGAAGAAGCTGGGTGACGTGTACATCGCCCTGACCAACAACACCAACCGCGGGACCACCTTCCCGGTCGACGAAGCCAACCCGCGCGCAGGCAACGCCTGGGGCCACATCCTGCGCTGGAGTGAAGCCAAAGGCGATCCGAAGTCGCTGAACTTCACCTGGGACATCTTCCTGCTGGCCGGCAACCCGCTGGCTTTCCCGGACCGCAACGACCCGCGCTCGGGTTCGCCCAACATCACCGTCGACAACATGTTCAATTCGCCCGACGGCCTGTATTTCGACACAGGGGGTCGCCTCTGGATCCAGAGCGATGGTTCCTTTGCCAACACCGGCAATTTCCTGGGCCAGGGCAACAACCAGATGCTGGCCGCCGATGTCGAGACCGGTGAGGTGCGCCGATTCCTGGTCGGCCCCTCGGGCTGCGAGATCACCGGCCTGGCTTTCACGCCCGACCGCAAGACCATGTTCGTCAACGTGCAGCACCCGGGTGAACTGGGTTCGCACCCGAACCGCCCTGCTGGCTATGGTGACGAACAGGTCGCCCGCGACCCGACCGCCTTCTCCATCTGGCCGGCCAGCCAGAGCAACCCGCCCGCCAACCGGGCCGACGCCGGTCGGCCGCGTTCGGCCACCGTGGTGGTGCGCCGCAGGGACGGGGGCGTGATCGGCGCCTGACCCCCTTTGCTTTAGGGAAGCCGTGGGACGAGAACAGCCTGCTACGGCATTGATGGGGAAGGCGACTGCCTTCCCCTTTTTCGCTATTGAATGGCAGGGCCAGGCAATCTGGCCGTGGCACTCAGTAGACCGGTAATGGCCGTTCAGGCATCTGGCTTACCTGCTGGTTGAGCAGATCGGACCACAGAGCTTCGACCTGTGCAGCCACTTGCCGCCAGTCGTTGCCGGCCACCTGCAGCCGGGCTTGCTCACCTGCCATGCGCAAGGCCTTCGGGTCTTCGGCCAGCGCCACGGCCTGGGCCAGGTAGGCATCCCCATCACCAGCGCGCACCAGCCAGCCGCTACAACCATGATCGATCCACTCGGCCGCCGCCGCCACGTCGAAAGCCAGCACCGGCAGGCCACTGGCCATCGCTTCCAGCGTCACGTTGCCAAAGGTCTCGGTGAGGCTGGGAAAGAGCAGGAGGTCGGCGCTGGCATAGCAGACCGCGAGTTCATCGTGATTGCACTGCCCCAGGAAGATGGCTTGCGGACAGCGCCTCTCCAGCGCCGCCCGCATCGGACCGTCACCCGCCAGCACCAGGCGTGTGCGTGAATCGCGTGATCGCATGGCTTCGTAGGCACTCACCACCAGATCCAGGTTTTTTTCGGCCGCCAGCCGCCCCACCGCCAGCAACACGGTCTCGTCCTGGTCGGCGCCCCAGCGCTGGCGCAGGCACTCGTCGCGGCGCCCGGGGTGAAACAACCGGGTGTCGATGCCCCGCCCCACCACGCGCACCCGCTCGAAGCCGAGGTTGATCAGGTCGGCGGCCATGGCCCGGGTGGGCGCCATGGTCAGGCCAGCCTGGTTGTGAAAGCGGCGCAGGTAGGCCGCAATCGGCTTCTTCAACCAGCCCAGGCCGTAATGGCTGCTGTAGCTGTGGAAGTTGGTTCGAAAGTCCGAGCTCACCGGCAGCCTCAGCTGCCGCGCCGCCTGCAGGGCTGACCAGCCCAGCGGGCCTTCGGTCGCGATGTGCACCAGATCCGGTCGGCGGTAGCTCCAGGTGCGCACCAGGGCGCGCCGGGCGGGCAGGCCAAGTTTGAGTTGCGGGTATTTCGGAATCGGCATGCCCCGCATCAGCTTCTCTTCCAACCCCTGGTCTTGTGCCCTCTGGTCGCCATGCATCTGCCGTGGTCGCACCAGTTGCACCCGGTGCCCACGGTCGCACAGCGTCTGCACCAGCCGCGACAGCGTCAGTGCCACCCCGTTGACCTCGGGCGGCCAGGTTTCGGTCACCACCGCCAGATGCAGGCGTGGTTGGCGAGCGGGCAGGTCCTGCAACAGGATGTCGGGGTCTTGGGGTGTCATTGCCTCAGTCTCGCAAGACAAGACAACAGACTGATGACAGACCGGTCGTGATGTGTCCGCCACATGCCAGGCGCGTGACACGCCGCGACTGTCACACCGGTTTCACGGCATCGACCCAACATGCGCAGGCGCTGGTCCCGCCGTGGCCGGCGTATCGCATCCGACCACACCAGGAGATCCATGTGAACCGATTCTTCAAGGAGCTTGCCACGCAGCGCTGGGACGACCACCGCTACTACCACCACAGCCGTATCAACCAGGCGCTGCACCTGGTCAGCGCGGTCAGTTTCGTGCTGGCCTACGCGTGGTTGTTGATCGATCCGGTGGTCTCGGCGTTGATCGCCTGGCTGGTGTCCATGACCACCCGGCAAGTCGGGCACTTCTTCTTCGAGCCCAAGGGCTACGACGAAGTCAATCAGGCCACGCACGAGCACAAGGAAGCCATCAAGGTGGGCTACAACTTGCAGCGCAAGGTGGTGCTGATGGGGCTGTGGGCCTTCATTCCGCTGATGCTGGCCGTCTCACCCGGCGCCTTCGGCCTGATCGAGGCCCACGAGGACTTCAACGGCTATGTGCGCCAGGTGGGCGCGGCCTGGCTGCTGCTGGGCGTGGGTGGCCTGGTGTTCCGCGTTCTGCAGCTGTGGTACCTCAAGGACCTGCAGACCGGGCTGGTGTGGGCAACCAAGATCCTCACCGACCCGTTTCACGACATCAAGCTCTACCACCGCGCGCCGCTTCAGCTGCTCAGGGGCGAATGGCTGGACCCCGGGCACGGCCGGGCACGCTGACCCGGTCGCTCCGGCGACCCTTGTGAGGTCAGAAGCCGAACCGGGTGCGCAGCAGCTCGCGCAGCACCCGGCGGCGGATCCAGCGGTTGCTCAGGCCCGGTGGGTTCGCCCACCAGCCCTGCTCCCGCATGTCGCGCCCCGCCTTCACAAAACACGCCACCACCTGCTCGAAAGTGTCGTCTTCCATGCGCAGGCCGAAGATGAGACGACCGGTACCCACCCAGCTCAAGGCCAGGCCATGCCAGCGCAGGTAGTACTGCAGCATCCAGTTGTAGCGCGAGGCTTCGGTGTAGTTGATGGTCCAGATGCTTTGCAGGTGGGCGGCCCGAATCGGCAGGCCTTCGCGTTCCATGGTGTCGTTGAAGTGGCGCGCCCGCGCATCCCAGCGTTCGTCCTGCCCTTCGTAGGCCGCGAGCAGCTGCGGGTCGTCCAGCCGGTGCAAAAAGGCGGCCATGCCGGCCATGACGTAGGGGTGGGCATTGAAGGTGCCTCGGGCCAGGCAGAGGTCGGCCGGCCGGTCGTCGCGGTAGCGGCGCATCAGCTCGTGCCGGCCACACAGCACGCCCACCGGGTAGCCGCCGGCCAGCGTCTTGCCGTAGGTCACCATGTCGGCCTGCACGCCGAAGTAGGCCTGCGCCCCACCGGGTGCCAGCCGGAAGCCCAGGAACACCTCGTCCATGATCAGCACGATGCCCCGCTCGGTGCACACCTGGCGCAGACGCTGCAGCCAGTCGGTGTAGGCCTGGCGGTCAAAGCCGGCGCTGCGGCTGCTGTCGAGCAGGGCCGAGTCGGCCGGGGCGTTGCGGTTGGGGTGCATGGCCTGCAGCGGGTTGACCAGCACACAGGCGATGTCGCGCCGGCGCCGCAGCAGCTGCAGGCTGCGCTCGCTCATGTCGGCCAGCGTGTAGATCTCGCGCGGCGGCATCGGGTTGCCCGGCCCCGGCTGCACGTCGTCCCACCAGCCATGGTAGGCACCGCAGAAGCGCACCAGGTGTTTGCGACCGGTGTGGTAGCGCGCCAGACGCACCGCCTGCATCACCGCCTCGGTGCCGGACATGTGAAAGGAGACCTCGTCAAGGCCCGAGATGGCCTGCAGACGGGCCACGTTGTCGGCCACGCAGGGGTGGTAGGCACCCAGCACCGGCCCGACCGACTCGGCCATGCGCAGCCCTTTGGCCATGCAATCCTTGTAGAAGTCGACCCCCATCACATTGACGCCATAGGAGCCGGTCAGGTCGATGAAGCGGTTGCCATCCAGGTCGGTCAGGCTGTGCCCCTCCGCGGCGGCCACAAAGGCCCCCACCGGGAGCTGGCGGCGCACCAGCGGCGCAAACTGGAATGGCACCCGGTAGGCCCCGGTGAGCTGGAGATCGGCCAGACCCTCGCGGGCCTGCCGGGTCAGCGCCAGGGTGCGTGCATAGCGGCGCGCATAGCCGGTGGCCAGGATTTCAAAGGCGGCCTCACGCCGCCGGGCAACCGACTCATCGGCCCCATCGCAGCGGAAGAACTCGTCTTCGTCGTAGTGGTAGGCCGGCAGCCAGCGGGCCAGCCGTTTGGCCATGCGCGAGTGGCCCGCCAACGAACGGTGCTTTGCGCGCGACAGGGCAATCCGCTGGCTGAGCAGTGGCCAGCCCAGGGCCAGCGCGCCCAAAGGCAGCGCGTAGGGAAGAACGGACATGAAAGCAATCTCCTGCGGTACAGCCGCCCAGACCTTGTATGGCCCTGAAGTGACAAACACATGAAACTCCTGCAACACACCCGTGGTCTTGCGCTGCACGAAGACCTCAACTTCCTGCTGACCAACCGCATTCCCCGCATCACCGCCACCCATTTCGTCGGCTGGATCAGCCGCATTCGCCACCCCTGGGTCTACCGGCCCTGCCTGTGGCTCTGGACCCGGTTCACCTCACTGGACCTCAGCGATGCCCTGCACACCGACTTTCAGAGCCTGCACGAGTGCTTCACCCGTGAACTGCGGCCCGGGGCGCGCCCGGTGGATGGGTCGGCGTCCGTCGTCGTCAGCCCCAGCGACGGCATCGTGGGCGCCTGCGGGCGCATAGCGTCTGGCGAGTCGGGCCAGCCCCAGGTGTTCCAGGCCAAAGGCTTCCCCTACCTGCTCGAAGACCTGCTGGGCAACTCGGCACGGGCCCACCACTGGGCCGAACAACTGGCCGGTGGCTGCTTCGTGACACTGCGCCTGACCTCGGCCATGTACCACCGCTTCCATGCCCCAGACGACGCCCGGCTGACACACGTGACCTACATCAGTGGTGACACCTGGAATGTGAACCCGATCGCACTGCAGCGCGTCGAGCGGCTGTTCTGCAAGAACGAACGCGCAGTGCTGCACCTGGAACTGGCCAACGGCCAATGGTTGCTGCTGGTGCCGGTGGCTGCCGTGCTGGTGGCCAGCATGCGGCTGCATGCCCTGGATGTCGCGCTGAACCTGCGCTACCGGGGTCCCAACGAGCTGCCTTGCGAAGCCAGCTACCGTCGTGGACAGGAAATGGGCTGGTTCGAGCACGGATCCACCATCATCGTGCTGGCACCCGCGGGCATGTCCCTGTTGCCAGGCATCGCCTGCGGGCGCCTTCTGCGCATGGGCGAAGGGCTGCTGCGAAAGGTCACACCGTAAGCCCGAAGACCATCGGCACCCGGTCGTGGTCACGTCATCTTCTTGTCATCTTTCGGTCACGAAATCCGGGCACTCAGCAGCTATCCTAGGTCTAACCCTGCGTACCCCGGTACACACACCATTCATCGTTGGAGAAGCCCCGATGCGAGCCGTCAAGAAAGCCCGAAAGCTCATTGAGACCGACCCTGGCAACCAGACCGCCCAGACCCTGTCGCGGCTGGTGCTGGCACTGGAATCCGAAACGCCGTTCCAACTGGCCGACCTGTACAAACTGGGCTATGAAGACTTCGAACTTGCCCTGGCCGTGATTGGCGAATGGAGGCTGGACCGCTACTACACGAGCAAGGCCGTGCTGCTCGACCTGTCCATGCAGGTTGAGCAGAACAATGCGCAGGTGGCCACCGAAACACCGGCAGCAACGGCACCGATGTGACTGAACGCCCTGTCCGGGTCAGTCGGTGACGGGCGTGAGCTTGGCCACCGACAGGGCCAGCCACTTCACACCGTGGCGCACAAAGCTGACCTGCGCCCGGGCGTCGATGCCTGCGCCCTCGACCGACAGCACCTTGCCCTCGCCGAACTTGTTGTGAAACACCTGCATGCCGGCGCGGATGTCGGTGCCGCGGTCGGGCTCGGGCGCCGGTGCCGCAGCTGCGGTGTTGCCCGTCCAGCCCGGTGACCAGGCCGGCTGCGCCAGCCCAGCACCTGCCCGCGACGGGCCACCCCAGCCCGATGCCGCACCACTGGCGGTCCAAGCCGCCTGCGGCGGCGTGAGCCATTTCAGCCCTTCGGGCGGCAGCTCATCAAAGAAACGGCTGCGCATGTTGTAACGCGTCTGGCCATGCAACATGCGGGTCTGGGCATGGGTCAGGTACAGGCGCTGGCGAGCGCGTGTGATGGCCACGTACATCAGTCGCCGCTCCTCCTCCATGCCGTCGCGGTCGCTCATCGAGTTCTCGTGCGGGAACAGGCCTTCTTCCAGCCCGGTGATGAACACCGCGTCGAACTCCAGCCCCTTGGCCGCGTGCACCGTCATCAGCTGAACCGCCTCCTGACCAGCCTGCGCCTGGTTGTCGCCGGACTCCAGGGCTGCGTGGGTCAGGAAGGCCGCCAGGGGGCTGAGCGTCTCGCCGGTGTCGGCATCGGGCGCCACCGGCTCATCCAGAACCGGCAGCGACGGATCCAGCCCCTGGCTGGCCGGGCTCTGGCTCAGGGGGCGACCCGCTGCATCGGTCGGCATGGCCGGGGCATCGCGGCCAAAGCCTTCCAGCGTCACGAAGCTCTCGGCGGCGTTGACCAGTTCCTCCAGGTTCTCCACCCGCTCCTGTCCTTCTCGCTCCGACCGGTAGTGTTCGACCAGGCCGCTGCGGTCGATGACCAGCTCGATGATCTCGCGCAGGGTCATGCCCTGCGTGCGTTCGCGCATCACGTCCAGCAGGGCCACAAAGGCGCCAATGGCCACACCGGCCCGGCCGGTCACCGCACTGACCGCATCGTGCAGCGAACAACCGCTGGCCCGGGCCACGTCCTGCAACTGTTCCAGGCTGCGCGCGCCAATGCCGCGCGCCGGAAAGTTCACCACCCGAAGAAAGCTGGTGTCGTCGTGCGGGTTCTCCAGCAGCCGCAGGTAGGCCAGGGCGTGCTTGATCTCGGCCCGCTCGAAGAAGCGCAGGCCACCGTAGACGCGGTAGGGCACACCGGCGTTGAACAAGGCCGTTTCCACAACCCGGCTCTGCGCGTTGCTGCGGTAGAGCACCGCCATCTCGCTGCGGCCCATGCCGTCGCGCTCAAGCTGCTTCATCTCGTCGACGATCCACTGCGCCTCGGCCAGGTCGCTGGTGGCCTCATACACACGCACCAGCTCGCCCGCGCCGGCATCGGTGCGCAGGTTCTTGCCCAGGCGCCGGCTGTTGTGACTGATCAAGGCATTGGCGGCGTTGAGGATGTTGCTGCAGCTGCGGTAGTTCTGCTCCAGCTTGATCTGGTGCGCCACCCTGAACTCACGCACGAAGTCGGCCATGTTGCCCACGCGTGCACCACGGAAGGCGTAGATGCTCTGGTCATCGTCGCCCACCGCGAACACCACATTGCCCGAAGGCGGCAGCCCCTCCATGGGCGGTGGCGAGAACAGCTTGATCCAGGCGTACTGCAGGCGGTTGGTGTCCTGGAACTCGTCGATCAGGATGTGGCGAAAGCGCCGCTGGTAGTGCACACGAACCGGGTCGTTGTCGCGCAGCACCTCGTAGGATCGCAGCATCAGCTCGCCAAAATCGACCACACCCTCGCGCTGGCACTGCTCTTCATACAGCTGGTAGATCTCGACCTTGCGCCGCGTCTCGTCGTCCCGGGCCACCACGTCGCGCGGACGCTGGCCGTCCTCCTTGCACCCGCTGATGAACCACTGCAGCTGCCGGGGCGGAAAACGCTCGTCGTCCACGTTGTGCTGCTTGCACAGGCGTTTGATGGCCGAGAGCTGGTCCTGCGTGTCCAGAATCTGAAAGGTCGGCGGCAGGCCGGCCAGTTTGTGGTGGGCGCGCAGCAGGCGGTTGCACAGGCCATGGAAGGTGCCGATCCACATGCCCCGCACATTGACCGGCAGCATGCTGGTCAGCCGCGTCATCATCTCGCGCGCGGCCTTGTTGGTGAAGGTCACGGCCATCACGCCACCGGGCGAGACCTGCCCGGTCTGCAGCAGCCAGGCGATGCGCGTGGTCAGCACCCGCGTCTTGCCCGAACCGGCCCCGGCCAGAATGAGGGCGTGCTCGTGCGGCAGGGTGACGGCCGCGGCCTGTTCAGGGTTGAGACCGGCCACCAGCAAAGAGGGTTCTTCAAACAGCATGAAGGGATTGTAGGAAGCCCGGAACGCCCGCGCCGACCATATGAGCAGCCGTATGACGGTCATATGGCCGGAATCGGCTTGGCAAGCACCACCGGTCCCGCCTAGAATCAAGCACCGGGCCCAAGCAATTGCGCCCGGTTTCTTTTTTCCGGCACCGGAAACGAGCACCGGCCAGTTCCAAGCGCCTTTTCAATCTCTCTGAAAGGCCCCCATGGAAATTTTCGACTACGACAACATCCTGCTGCTGCCGCGCAAATGCCGCGTGGAAAGCCGCAGCGAATGCGACGCCTCGGTGCAGTTCGGCGGCCGGCGCTTCAAGCTGCCGGTGGTGCCGGCCAACATGAAGACGGTGCTCGACGAATCGATCAGCGAGTACCTGGCCGCCCATGGCTACTTCTACGTCATGCACCGCTTCGATCTGGACAACGTGGCTTACGCCCGGCGCATGCGCGAGAAAGGCCTGTTCGTCTCCATCAGCTCCGGGGTCAAGGAGGCCGACTACGCGGTCATCGACCGGCTGGCTGCCGATGGCGTCGGCGCCGACTACATCACCATCGACATCGCCCACGGACACGCCGAGAGCGTGCGCAAGATGATCGAGCATATCAAGCACAAGTTGCCGCAGGCCTTCGTGATTGCGGGCAACGTGGCCACCCCCGAAGCGGTCATCGACCTGGAGAACTGGGGCGCCGACGCGACCAAGGTAGGCGTGGGTCCGGGCAAGGTCTGCATCACCAAGCTCAAAACCGGTTTCGGCACCGGTGGCTGGCAGCTGTCGGCGCTCAAGTGGTGCGCCCGTGTGGCGACCAAGCCCATCATTGCCGACGGAGGCATCCGCCACCATGGGGACATTGCCAAGAGCGTGCGTTTCGGCGCATCCATGGTGATGATCGGCTCCCTGTTCGCGGGCCACGAAGAGTCGCCGGGGCAGACCGTTGAGGTGGATGGCAAACGCTACAAGGAATACTACGGCTCGGCCAGCGACTTCAACAAGGGCGAATACAAGCATGTCGAGGGCAAACGCATCCTTGAGCCCATCAAGGGCAGGCTCGCCGACACCCTGCGCGAAATGCAGGAGGATGTGCAGAGCTCGATCAGCTACGCCGGTGGCACCCAGCTGACCGACCTGAAGAAGGTCAACTATGTGATCCTGGGCGGCGAGAACGCCGGCGAACACCTGTTCATGTGAAGCGGATCAGATCAGCTGGCGGGCGGCATTGAGCATCAACAGCAGCCCGCTGCACACCAGCAGACCGGCAATCGCACGGCGCAGAACGACCACCGGCAGGCGCGACGACAGGCGGTGACCGACCACCACCGCCAACACGCCCGCCGGCAACAGCCAGGCCAGGCGAAACCAAAGGGACGGCGCCGAGAGTCGTCCTTCAAGAGCCATCATCACCAACACCGCAAGGGCGACCACGGTCATCAGCGCCGGGGTGCTGGCGCGCATGGCCGACGGTGAAAGGCGGGCCCGCGCCATCCAGGCCAGCACCAGCGGGCCCGCCGTGCCGAACATCACCTGAACCAGTCCGACACCCAGCCCGTGAAGATGCCCCATGCAGGCACTGGCCGGCCCGCCCACCACCACGCCGCGCCAGGCCCGCTGCCCGACCCAGACGACGTAGCCCCCCAGGACCAACAGAGGCCAGCTGCCCGGGTGCAGGCGCCAGATCATCAGGCCTGCGACGGCACCGACGAGGATGCCGGGCAGCAAGACCTTGAGCACATCCCACCGAACCTGGTGCCAGTTCAGCCGACCCATCAGCGCAGAGGCCAACACGTCGATCAGCAGCACCAGCGGCACCACCTCGGTCAATGGCCAGCGCCAGGCCAGCAAGGGGACGATCACCAGTGCCGATCCAAACCCCGTGATGCCCAGCACCAGATACCCCAGCACCACAGATGGCAGTGCCCAGGACAGCTCGGCCGCACTCATCCCCCGCATCCCGGGCCGGCCATCATGCTGTGGTGATCAGGCGCGCAACAAGCCCAACGCCAGCCGGTGCAGGCGGTGGCGCGGGTCGACCAGGGCCTCCAGCACGCTGAAGTGGTTCAAACCGGGCAAGGCCTCGCAGACCGGCACCACCTGCTCGCCCCAGGCCTGGCGCAGCAGCGTGTTCTGCCGCAAGAACTCGCTGCTCTCGTCGCCGCCGGCCACGCAGGCCAGTGTGCCCCTGACACCCGTACCCTCGTCGAACAAGGGTGGCGCGGCAAAGCCCGCCGGGCTGGCCATTTTCACCTGCGCGGGCGTCAGTTTCAGCGAATCACGGATGAACGGAGTGTGGCGCAGCGGCTCCAGATCGAACAGGCCCGAGATGGACAGGGCATGCCGCACCACCGAGACCGGCAGGTCCGCCCCCACCGCTTCCCACTGGGCCGACAGCAGCATCGCCGCCAGGTGCCCACCCGCCGAGTGGCCGGCCACGGTGATCCGCGCGGGATCGCCGCCGTGCACGGCAATATGCCGGTGCACCCAAGCGACGGCACGGACCATCTGCAGGCAGATGTCCGGCACGGTGACCGCCGGGCACAAGGCGTAGTTGGGCACCACCACGCACACGCCCTTGCGCGCGAACCCGGCCGCCACGAAACTGTGGTCTGACTTGTCGAGGCTGCGCCAGTAGCCCCCATGGATGAACACCAGCACCGGTGCCAGGCCACCCGAGCGGCGGCCCTGGGCCGGGAACACGTCCAGCGTTTCACCCGGCTCGACGCCATAGGCCAGGTCCAGCAGGCACGGGAGCGTGCGTCGCGCCACTGCCGAGTTGCTGGCCCAGCGCTCGAAGTGGGCAGCGTGCCCAGGCACCAGGGCGCGGTTGTTGTACTGGCTGTCCAGCCAGGCCGGGTCGGTTGGCTTGTGTTGGGTGGTCATGGAAACATTGTGTCACGCACACGATCGCCGGAAAGTCACCTTTCCACTGGTACTGCCCCCTGAATTCATGTATTCTGTATACGGAGTACACAATATGGCCCAACTGCTCGCCATCACCAATTCGCCCGACCTGGTTGACCAGGTTTACCGGGTGCTGCTGGACGCCATCAGCACCGGTCAGCTGGCGCCTGGCCAGCGTCTGACGCAGGAAGAACTGGCCGAGCGCCTGTCCGTGTCCCGCCAGCCGGTCATGCAGGCCTTGCGGCTGCTCAAGAAGGACGGCTTTGTCGCCGATGCACCTGCCGTGTGTGGCGGCCCCGGCAAGAGCCGAGGCCTTCAGGTGGCACCCATCGAAGCCGGCTGGATCGCCCAGGTCTACCAGGTGCGCGGAGCCCTTGATGCCCTGGCGGTTCGCCTGGCAGCCGCTCACGCCACCCGGCTCGACCCCGAGCTGATTCGTCGCGGGCGGGAAGCGGTCAGAACCGGAGACGTCAAGGCCATGATCGAAGCCGACCTGGCCTTCCACCAGGCTTTGTACCGCGCCGCTGGCAACCCGCTGATTGAACAAAGTGCCCTGCTGCACTGGCACCACATCCGCCGCGCCATGGGCGAAGCGCTCCAGACCTCTCGACTGCGTGAGGCGGTCTGGGACGAACACGAAGCCATCGCCCAGGCCGTGGCCAGCGGCGATGCCGCCCGTGCCGAAGCCCTCATGCAGCACCACAGCGGGCAGGCCAGCGAACACTTGCAGGGACAGATCACCCAGGACCATGCCCCCACCACTTCGGGCAACGTTCAACTCCGTGGTTCCCGGCAATTCCCATAGCCGGCCCACTTGCAGGCGGTTCCCGGCCTTACCGGGGACCGCCTTTTTTTCGCCAGAGAATCGCCGCCGTATAGACCCAAGCCAACTCGGTCCAAGCGGAACCATGCGCCCCCAGCAGGTCTTGTGATCAGGATCTGAACGCCACAGAAACCAGCTTTTTGCCGTGAACGCCACCCCAACCGAGAACACCCCCGGTCCATCTGACTCCACTCTGCACGTTGCCGTCCTGGGCATCGGCATGATGGGCTTGCCCATAGCGCGACGGCTGCTCGAAGCCGGTTTGCCCCTCACCGCCTGGAACCGTTCTCACAGCCAGGCAGAGCGGTTGCTGCCTTCAGGCGCAGCGGTGGTCGACTCGCCCGCTCAGGCAGTGTCGCAGGCCGACATCGTGATCACCCTACTGACCGACGGGTCTGCGGTCGAAGACGTCCTGTTCCAACAGGGCGTGGCCGAAGCCATGCGGCCGGGTTCCACGCTGATCGACATGTCATCCATACAGCCTCGCGAGGCGCGCGACCACGCCGCCCGTCTGGCCGCCCGCGGCGTTCACCATCTGGACGCCCCCGTCTCGGGCGGCACGGTCGGCGCAGAAGGTGGCACCCTGGCCATCATGGTCGGTGGCAGACAGACGCCTTTCGACCGCGCCCTGCCTGTGCTGGAGGTGCTCGGTCGCCCCACCTACGTCGGTCCCAGCGGCGCGGGTCAGTTGGCCAAGCTGGCGAACCAGATGATCGTTGGCGTGACCATCGGCGCAGTGGCAGAGGCTTTGTTGCTGTGCGAACGGGGAGGAGCCGACATGGCACGGGTCAGAGAGGCTATTTCCGGCGGGTTTGCCGACAGCCGCATCCTGCAGGTGCACGGTCAACGCATGATCGAGCGGGACTTCACCAAGCGTGGCGCCGTCTCGGTGCAGCTCAAGGACATGCGCAACGCCCTGTCCACCGCAGCAGAAGTCGGGTACGACGCCCCCATCACCGCCCTGTTCGAACGGCTGTACGCCGATGCCGTCGAGCACGGCCTGGCCGATCTGGACCATTCGGCGCTGTTCGTCGAACTGGCCAGCCGAAACGGCATGCGATAACCCCGAACAGTTGCCAGCCCGACCGACGCCGGTCGGGCTGGCCAACGTCCGCTATGCTTTGAACCCCTAGGCATCAGGTCTGCCCGCACTTTGACCTTCACCCCCGCACACGCAACACCGCCCGCGATCGGCTACCGACCCGACATCGACGGTCTGCGCGCCGTGGCCGTGCTGGCGGTCCTGGTGCACCACGCTTTCCCCGAATACCTCCCGGGCGGGTTCATCGGTGTCGATGTCTTCTTTGTCATATCGGGCTACCTGATCAGCAGCATCATCCTGGGTGAACTCCAGCAAGGGCGGTATTCGTTCGCTAGCTTCTACAGCCGGCGAATACGTCGTATCTTCCCTGCCCTGCTGCTGGTCCTGGGCAGCACCGCGCTCATTGGCTGGCATCGTCTGACCGCCGACGAGTACGCGCTGCTGGGCAAACACCTGCTGGCCGGCGCAGCATTCGCATCCAACTTCGTGCTGTGGCAAGAGGCAGGCTACTTCGACGCTGAATCGGTGGGCAAGCCCTTGCTTCACCTGTGGTCCCTGGCCATCGAAGAACAGTTCTATCTGTTCTGGCCGCTGATGCTTTTTGCCGTCTACCGCTGGCGCCCGGGCGCCGTGGTCCGAATGACGATCCTGCTGATACTGGCATCGTTCACCCTGAATCTGGCACTGGTCGGCGAGTACCCGGTGGCGGCCTTCTACAACACGGCGGCACGGATATGGGAGTTGCTGGCGGGCGCACTGCTGGCCTTCTGGCACCTTCGTCTGGCAGCCGCACCGCACCTGCGGAAGCAAGACCATCCAGACAAAGGCGCGGCAGAGGGCACCGAGGCTGCTGCGGCGCATGCGCCAAGCCCAGGGCGCCTCCCCGGTAACGCGGCTTTTCCCGGCATGCAGCTGTTGGCCCTTGTGCCACGCGGCTTCCTGGGATCCAACACCATGGCTGCGGGTGGGCTCGCCCTGATCGTGCTGGCCCTGGTGCTGCTGCACCCGGAACGCCTGTTTCCCGGTGCCTGGGCCGTGTTGCCCACACTGGGCGCCACCTTGCTCATCGCCGCCGGACCCCAGGCCTGGATCAACCGCCGACTGCTGTCCAGCCGTCCCATGGTCTGGATCGGTCTGATCAGCTACCCGCTCTACCTCTGGCACTGGCCGCTGCTCAGCGTGGCCCATCTGCAGTCCGCGGGTGAGCCGGCATGGACACTGCGCCTGGGCCTGGCGCTGTTGAGCGTTCTTCTGGCCGCGCTGACCTATGTGTGCATCGAAAGGCCCCTGCGGCACGGCCGCGTCAACACGAGGTGGCTGGTCTCGGGCCTGTCAGTCGCCATGGCGGGTGTGGCCCTGGCTGGCGCCATCGTGCTCAAGTTCGAAGGTTTCGAGCAACGCTTTCCCCCCGAAATCCGGGCGCTGACCACCGGCGGAGGCACCCGCATGGTCACCCAGGGCTGGCGCCACAACGACTGCATGCTCGACTTCCGGCAACCTGCCCGAAACTTCAAGGACTTCTGCATCGAAGAGCGGCGACCTCTGGTCTTCCTGTGGGGCGACTCACACGCCGGCTCACTCTATCCGGGCTTCAAGGCCGTGCAGGACAGCGGCTTGTACGACTTCGGCATTGGCGAGCGCAGCGGCTCCATCTGCCCGCCCATACTGGGCATCGAACCCCGGCCCTTGTGCCGAAGCCTGAACGAGAACGCCATCAGGGCCATACGTCAGAGCCGCCCCGACATCGTTGTCCTGTATGCCTGGTGGCACCATCCACGCTACGACCTCACGCCGCTGGAGTCCACCGTGGCCGAGTTGCGCGCCGCCGGCGTTCCCCGCATCGTCCTTCTCGGCGCCACCCCCTACTGGCAGGGTCCTTTGCCTCGTGTGCTGTTCGATGCCTGGCGAAGGGGGCCGGTGAGCCGCCTGCCACCGCTGCGCCTCAAAGACGAACTCGATCCGCAACTGGAGGCCATCACGCAGGCCATGAGCGCGCGTGCCCAGGCCATGGGGATCGAGTTCATTTCTGGAATGGATGCGTTCTGCAATGAACAAGGCTGCCTGACCCGTTTGAGCGAAGGCGCAGACGAGCCCTTGAGCTACGACTATGGCCACCTCGCCCCCGCTGCCGTCACCCACTATGTGCAATGGCTGGCGCCCCAAATTTTGGAGCCATTTCGCGTGCAGCCGCGCCAATGACTGACGCATGAAGCCATGTGCGGGATGTCCCTGAACCTAGATCCGGCAGTTGATCGCTCACGAGCACCTGCAAGCAGTTGATTTTTCGATTGGAATTGACGATTCTCTGGTTCACCGATGGGTGAGATCGCTGCGCAGCCGATCGAGCCGCCCTCAACCGCGCATGCGGCGTTGCGAATCCGCGCCATGGCGCCGGCCATGGCTGTGGTCCGCGCCTTGCCTGCCCGGCCGATGACGACCCGCTCGGTCGCGCCCAACCGCCGGACCTAGGTTGAATGGCCCCGACTTTGCTAACATTTATGGACCCGGGGACGTAGCTCAGCTGGGAGAGCGTCGCGTTCGCAATGCGAAGGTCGGGAGTTCGATCCTCCTCGTCTCCACCACAAAAAAAGCCGGGACAAGCCCGGCTTTCTCATGTGCGCACCGCGCCGTGCTCAGCGCGGGCTGCGGCGTGCCGACGAGCGAAATGCGTCGTTGCGGCGCCCCTCCGCAGGGGCACCACGACCACCGAAGCGGTCGCCGGAGCGTTGCTCGCGCGGACCACGATCGGCGAAGGCGGCAACGGGACGCTCACGACCTTTGTCGGTGCGCCCAAAAGACGCGAAACCGCCATGCGCGCCTGCCCCCTGACGCGGCCGGGCCGCTTCATCGCGGGCAGGCCGCTCCCAGCGGGGATCGGCGCGGCGCTCGTCGCGCTCTGCCGGTCGTGCATCGCCGAAACCGCCGCCCATGCGCGGGCCTCCACGGCGATCGCCGAAGCGGTCACCACCACGTCCAGCCGGCCGACCGTTGCCCCGGCCACGACCGAAGTCGTTCTGCGGCGGACGCTGGCGTGGCTCCAGACCTTGCACCGTCTTGACCTCGATGCGCTGGTGGGTGAACGCCTCGATGTCACCGATTTTGCGGCGGTCGCGGAACTCGGCAAAGGTCACGGCCAGGCCATCGCGACCGGCACGGCCGGTGCGACCGATGCGGTGGGTGTAGTCCTCGGCCTTCATGGGCAGGCCAAAGTTGAACACGTGCGTGATGGTCGGCACATCGATACCGCGGGCCGCCACATCGGTGGCCACGAGGAACTGCACCTGGCCATTGCGCAGCGCCATCAGGCGGCGATTGCGAATGCCCTGACTCAAGGCACCGTGCAGGGCAACGGCAGCAAAGCCGGCCTGCTGCAGGTCGTTGGCCAGCCCATCGCATTCGATCTGGGTGCTGCAGAACACCACCGCCTGGTCGATGGCGGCATCGCGCAGCCAGTGGTCGAGCAGAGCACGCTTGTGCTGCTGGTCGTCGGCCCAGTACAGCTCTTGGCGGATGTTGGCGTGCTTCTCCTGAGGCGTGTCGATCTGGACCCGCTGCACATGCTTGCCGCCGTCGTGCATGACCCGCAGGGCCAGTTGCTGGATGCGCGGCGCGAACGTGGCGCTGAACATCATGGTCTGGCGACGCTGGCTGGTCAGGTTGTTGACCTCGGCCAGATCGTCGGCAAAACCCAGGTCCAGCATGCGGTCGGCCTCGTCGACCACCAGGAACTGCACCTGATCGAGCTGGATCTGGCCCGAGCGCTGCAGGTCCAGCAGGCGGCCCGGCGTGGCGACCACCAGATCGGCGTTCTGCAGGCGGGCAATCTGGATTTGGTAGGGCATACCACCCACCACGTTGGCGATGCGCAGACCACGGCAGTGGCGCACCAGACCGATGGCGTCCTGCGCCACCTGCTGGGCCAGCTCGCGCGTCGGGCACAGCACCAGGGCGCCGGGTGTGGCCGGCTTGAAGTGGCGTGCCAGGGTGGGGTTTTTGCGCTTGGGGCGCTTGGGAGCGGCTTCGCCCCGCGCCAGTGCCTCGGCCGTGGCGCGTTCCAGGGCTTCGCGTTCACGGGCCTGTTCGGCGTCTTTCTGCTGGATCAGGGTGTGCAGCATCGGCAGCAGAAAAGCGGCGGTCTTGCCGCTGCCGGTCTGGCTGGAGACCATCAGGTCGGCATAGCGCTGCTCGCCTTCGGCCAGCAATGCTTTGGGCACCACCTGGGACTGCACCGCAGTGGGTGCCACGTAGCCCAGGTCGGCACAGGCCTGGCCGAGTTCGGGAGCCAGACCCAACTGTTCAAAGGCGTTGGGCGCGCGCACCACCACCTCGCTGTCGGCAACGACGGTCGCGTCCAGTTCCTGCGCCTCGAAGGCGACTTCATCCATACGTTCTTTCATGTTTCATCATCCCGGCGCGCCAAAAAAAGTGGGGCGCGCACATCCGGACAAAGCGAAACGCGGTGCGCAGGTTGGAGCCGTTTCAACAGAAACGGTCAACGCGCAGACGGGCTGCTTCGTTCGTGGTTGCAGACAACATCAACCATCAAACGAAGAGCGAGGCGAGCCGGGTCCCGGTGTGGGGCATCGGCTGCGGTCAACGCATGGCCCCGATCAGATCACCCCGGTGCGCATCGCCAGGCGATGCATCGGGGCTGCGGGGCACTGTGAGTGTGAGGCAGATGCACAAAGGCTGCGCTGTTTATGGCGCAGCCTTTGATTATGGCATGTTTTCAGCGATTACCCTAGCGGTATTTGCCGCCGGCGCATCAGATCAGGTCATGATGGCCCGAACGATGTGGAACAGAATGGCCGCCAGCACAGCCGTGGCCGGCACGGTCACGATCCAGGCCGCCACGATGCGCATCACCGTCGAGCGCTTGACCAGCTCCTTCTTGTAGGCCTTTTTCAGGGCTTTCTGCTCCTTTTTGGCCAGCACCGCGCCATCGACCAGCTGGCGCTGTTTGGCCCGCTTTTTCATTTCGGCCAGCATGCGCTTCTTTTCGCTCACCTCGGCAGCTTCAAATCGCTTGAGGTAGGCCTCCACCTCGGCCCGGTCCTCACCCTGGTGGCCGGCAAACACCACTTCCTCCATCTTCGCGTAGTTGACCTTCAGCAACTCGCGCAGAAACCCCACGCCGATAACTGCACCAATCGTGGTGTGGGTGGTCGAAATGGGCATGCCCAGCTCGGCAGCAATGATCACCGTGAGGGTGGCGGCCATGGCGATCGAATAGGCCCGCATGTTGTCCAGTTCGGTGATCTCTTTGCCCACCGTGCGGATGAGCTTGGCGCCGTAAAGCGCCAGACCTACTGCCAGACCCAAAGCCCCCAGCACCATGACCCACATCGGCGAAGCCGCACGGGTCGCCACGGCGCCCGACTTGACCGCTTCATAGATGGCCGCCAGTGGACCGATGGCGTTACCCACATCGTTCGCGCCGTGGGCAAAGCTGAGCAGGGCGGCCGCGCAGATGAGCGGCCAAGTGAACAGACGGTTGACGCCTTCCTTGCTGTTGTCCTGACGCAAGGCCAGTCGGGCTATCGGCTTGCGGACCAGGGCCCAGACCACCACGGCCACCGCGGCGCCCAACCCAACCGCTGGCCAGAACCCGAACTTCACCAGCTGACTCAAACCTTTGAGCAGCATGAAGGTGGCGTAGGCCCAGACCATAAGGGCAATCAGCACCGGTACCACGCGAGCCGCAGCCTCGGTTTTCTCGGAACGGTAGGTGATGCTGCGTTTGATGATGTAGAGGAAAAGGGCCGCGATCAGCGCCCCCGTCAGGGGCGACGCCACCCAGCTGGCAACGATTTTGGTGATGGTGCCCCAGTTCACCAGGCCCCAGCCACCGGCGGCGATGCCGGCCCCCATGACGGCACCAATGATGGAGTGGGTGGTGGACACCGGTGCACCCAGCGCGGTGGCCAGGTTGAGCCACAGCGCGCCGGCCAGCAGGGCCGCCAGCATCACCCAGGCGAACAGCGCCGGGTCGGCGATCTGCTTGCTGTCGATGATGCCGCCCTTGATCGTGCCGACCACCTCACCGCCGGCAACGATGGCACCCAAGGCCTCGAAAACAGCGGCGATCACAATGGCCCAGCCCATGGTCAGGGCCCCCGAGCCGACCGACGGGCCCATGTTGTTGGCCACATCGTTGGCACCGATGTTCATGGCCATATAGCCACCGATCACCGCCGCCACGATCAGCAGGCCGACCGACGCCGCAGGCAGTCCGGCCACGGATGCGCCCGTCAGGGACGCGTACAGTCCGACCAGCCCCAGAAACAACAGGGCGCCGCCAAGCTGGAAGACCTCCAGGTGGCGCGAAACAAAGCGGTTGCGGGATTTTCGTGTCATGGTTTTATCATGTGAATTTCATGATTTTGACACGATGCAAGCCCGTTTCTCTGGGCGAGCCAGGCCAGTCGGCCGCATTCGGAGCCTCAGCGAAGAAAGTGCGCCCGGTAGTGCTCGAGTTCATCAATCGACTCGTGCACATCGGCCAGGGCGGTGTGGCGCTGCTGCTTCTTGAACGCGTCATAGACCGCCGGGCGCCAGCGCTTGGCCAGTTCCTTGAGCGTGCTCACGTCCAGGCAACGGTAGTGGAAATACGCTTCCAGTTTCGGCATGTACTTGACCAGGAAGCGCCGGTCCTGGCTGATGGTGTTGCCGCACATGGGCGAAGCGTTCTTCGGCACATATCGGCCGATGAAGTCCAGCAATTGCTGCTCTGCAGCCGATTCGTCCAGCGTGCTGGCCTTGACCTTGTCGATCAGGCCACTGCGCCCGTGTGTGCCCTTGTTCCAGTTGTCCATGGCATCCAGCACCGACTGGCTCTGGTGAATCACCAGCACCGGGCCATCCACCCGCGGGGTCAGCTCAGGTCCGGTGATGACCACGGCAATCTCCAGCAGCCGTTCTTTTTCCGGATCCAGCCCGCTCATTTCGCAATCGAGCCAGACCAGGTTCTGGTCGCTGCGCGCCAGGGTGGTGGCGGACACGGGTTCGGTGAGGGAAGGTGTTTCGGAGGCGGCGGACGTGGCGGTCGGGTTTTGCGTGCTCATGGCGACCATTTTCGCCGATGCTGCCCGGGCGACCCCGTCCCCGCCCCCACCGTGGCTTTCGGCACTTCGTTAGACTCCCGGTCATGGATACCGCTTCCCTGGCCTTCACGGCCGTGTTCTGTGCTGCCCTGATCGGCGGCCTTGTGCTCAGGACCTGGCTGACCAGCCGGCAGATCCGCCACGTGGCCAGCCACCGGGCCGCCGTGCCTGCCGCCTTTGCCGACACGGTGACACTGCAGGCCCACCACAAGGCCGCCGACTACACCATCGTGAAATCGCGGTTCGGCCTGCTGTCTGCTTCGATCGAGACCGGCTTGCTGCTGGGCTGGACATTGCTGGGTGGCCTGCACTGGCTCAACCAGATTCTGCTGGGCTGGCTGGGTGGTGGCATGGTGCAACAACTGGCCCTGATCGGCGCCTTTGCCCTCATCGGCGGCGTGCTGACTTTGCCCCTGGAGTGGTGGAGCAGCTTTCGCATCGAAGAGCGGTTCGGGTTCAACCGCATGACCCTGGGCCTGTGGCTGGGCGACCTGCTCAAGGGTACCGTGGTGGGTGTGCTGGTGGGTCTGCCCATCATTGCCCTGGTGCTGTGGCTGATGGGGGCTGCCGGGCCCACCTGGTGGCTCTGGGCCTGGGGTGTCTGGATGGGTTTCAACCTGCTGATGTTGCTGCTCTACCCCACGCTGATCGCGCCGCTGTTCAACAAGTTCGAGCCGCTGGAAGACGAAACGCTCAAGGCCAGGGTGACTGCGCTCATGCAGCGCTGCGGCTTTGCCGCCAAAGGCCTGTACGTGATGGACGGCAGCAAACGCAGCGCCCATGCCAACGCCTACTTCACCGGCTTCGGCGCGGCCAAGCGGGTGGTCTTCTTCGACACCCTGCTCAAGCAGCTCGACCCGGCCGAGGTGGATGCCGTGCTGGCCCACGAGCTCGGCCACTACAAGCGGCGGCACATCCTGCAACGGCTTGTGCTGATGTTTGCGCTGAGCCTGGCTGGCTTTGCGCTGCTGGGCTGGATGTCGGGCCAGGTCTGGTTCTACACCGGGCTGGGCGTGCAACCGGCCATGGACGCGCCCAACAACGCCCTGGCCCTCTTGCTGTTCGTGATGGTGGTGCCCCTGTTCACCTACTTCCTGCAGCCGCTGATGGCCCAGCTCTCGCGCAAACACGAGTTCGAAGCGGACGCCTACGCCGTGGCCCAGACCAATGGCTCCGATCTGGCCAATGCCCTGCTCAAGCTCTACAAGGACAACGCGAGCACCCTCACACCCGACCCGGTGTTCGCCAGCTTCTACTATTCGCACCCGCCCGCCAGCGAACGCCTGGCTCGCCTGAGAGGCTGAGAGGCGGAAGGCCTCAACCTCGACCACTTGCATCTTCGATTGCCATGAATCCCATCCACCAGAACCGTCGTGCCCTCGGGCCCACCGAAATCGTCTCCCAGCTGACCCAGCTCAACGGTGAGCAAGCCGATGGCTGGAAACTGATCGACGGCGCCATCGAAAAGACCTACCGATTCACCAACTTTCACGAGACCATCGGCTTCGTCAATGCCCTGGCCTGGATCGCCAACCGGGAAGACCACCACCCCGACCTGGCCGTGTCCTACAACCGGTGCGTGGTGCGCTTCAACACCCACGACGTCAACGGGGTCTCGGTCAGCGATTTCTTCTGCGCTGCGGCGGTCGACGCCTTGTTGCCCCGCTGAATCGCGAATCCGGCCATGGCCCTGCGAAAGACCTGCCCTTGAAAGCTGGCACCCGCCCGACGCCCGAGGCGGCCACCCTTGTTGATGGCCGCGTGGTGGCGGCATTCGGGCGCCATTGCCTTGTCGAGAGCGCCGATGGCAAGAGGCGCATCTGTCATCCGCGCGGCAAGAAGAGCCAGGTGGTGGTGGGCGACCGGGTTCAGTGGCTGCCCAGCGGCGACGAAGGCAGCGTCGAGCGCGTCCATGAACGCCGCAACCTCTTCTACCGCCAGGACGAGCTGCGAACCAAGTCCTTTGCCGCCAATCTCGACCAGGTGCTGGTGCTGCTGGCAGCCGATCCGGTGTTCTCGGAAAGCCAGCTCAGCCGGGCCCTGATCGCGGCCGAGGCCGAGGGCATCCCGGTGCTCATCGTGCTCAACAAACGGGACCTCCACCCGGCCTTCGAGCTGGCGTGGGAGCGACTGGCACCCTACCGCCGCATGGGGGCGAAGGTCTTGCCACTGCAGCTCAAGGGTGATGGCGACGACACGCTGTCTGCCCTGCGGGCAGCGCTGGAGGGACACCACTCGCTGGTGCTCGGCCCTTCCGGTGCGGGCAAGAGCACCCTGGTCAACCGGCTGGTCCCGGACGCAGGCGCCCAGACGGGCGAGATTTCACGGGCACTCAACTCGGGCAAACACACCACCACCAGCACCACCTGGTACTGGACCGACGACGCCCACAAGACCGCCCTGATCGACTCGCCCGGGTTCCAGGAGTTCGGTCTACACCACATCGAGCCCTCACGTCTGGCGTCCCTGATGCCCGACCTTCGGGCAACGCTTGGCGAGTGCCGCTTCTACAACTGCACCCACCTGCACGAACCGGGTTGCGGGGTTCGGGCGCAGGTGCTGCCAGAAGGCACCGTTGCCAACGAGGCCAGCGGTGAACACGCCATCAGTCCCAACCGCTACCGGATCTACCAGGATCTGTTTGCCGAACTCTCGGCCCCCTTGCGCTATTGATCACCGGCCATGGCTCGGTGATCCGGAGCAGCAACTCATCTCAGCCAATCAGACGGGCCAGACTGAGCAAGGCCAGCAGCAACATCCACAGCACCACGGCCCGCCAGACCAGGCCGACCACACTGCCCAGGTGCGCGAGCTGGGGGGTTTCCGTTGGCAAAACGGGCGAGTCGGTGGACACGGTGCGCAACAAGGGCAGATTGATCGCGCCTCCGGCGGCCGCCAGCACCACATCGTCACTGCCCGCCTCACCGGCATTGACGCGCGAACGCCAGCCGGCCACAGCTTCCTCGAAGTTGCCCACCACGGCAAAACCCAGCGCCGTGACCCGCGCCGGCAGGTGATCGATCCAGCGCCACACCGTGCCCGCTGCGTGCTGCAGGGCTTCGCTGGTCGTGCCATCGCTTCTCTGGCGCCAGCTGCGCGAGACGTATTCGGCCAGGCGGTAGAGCACGGCCCCGGCCGGTCCCAGGCCGATGACCCAGAACACCACAAAAGCCACCAGCACACCGAACACATGCCGGTGCGCGGCCAGCACCGAATGCACCATGAATTGCCGCAACAGCTCGGCGCGTGGCAGGGTGGAAGCGTCCACACGCAACCACCGGGCAAAGCGCTCCCGAGCCAGCGACTCGTCACCGGCCTCCAGGGCCTGCCGGATGTCGCTGAAATGGTGGCTGAACTGGCGAAAACCGACCGTGAGATAGAGCACCAGCACCAGCCAGACAAAGGCCAGCACCAGGCTCACACGCCACAAGGCCCAGTAGACCAGCGCCGACACCGCGGCAGGAAACACCACCGCCAGCAGCCAGGCGACCCAGCCGTGCGACGTCTGCCCGGTGTCGAAGTTGCGCCGCACCGTGCGCGACCAGCCGCGCAGACCCGCATGCACCGGGTTGTGGTACGCCAGCGGTCGCACCTGCTCCAGCACCAGGGCGATAAGGATGGCGAAAAAGCTCATGGAGCAATCATAGCCGCGTGGGTCTGCGGGCCTGACACGCGGCGCCCCGCCCAACCGGGCTTCAGGCCGTCAGGAAGCGGTAAAGGTTGCGCAACATGCCCGCGGTCGCACCCCAGATGAAGCGTTCCTGCGGGCCGTCGGCAAACGGCATCGAGTACCACTCGCGCTCATGACCCTGGAACTGCATGCGGTGGCGGCGGTGGTGCGCCGGGTTCATGAGAAAGGACAGTGGCACTTCGAACACATCGGCCACCTCGTGCGGGTTGGGTTGAAACCGCACATCCGGGTGCACCAACCCCACCACCGGCGTCACGATGAAGGCCGTTCCGGTGATGTACTCGGGCAGCGAACCTATGATCTCGACACGCTCGGGCGGCAGTCCGATTTCCTCGTGGCTCTCACGCAGCGCCGCCGCCGTGGCATCGGCATCGCCCTCATCCATCTTGCCACCCGGCAGGGCGATCTGTCCGGCATGGGTGCTCAGTTGCTCGGTGCGCTGGGTCAGCAAGAGCGTGAGTTCTTCGCGCATGACCAGGGGAAGCAGCACGGCGGCATGGGCCGGCGACCGGTCGGCGAACAAAGGCTCACGACGCAGTTCAGGGGTCCAGGCGGGTGGACTGGCAAACAGGGCACGCAGGCCCGCTGGCGTGAGTCGGTCTGCCGGTGCAGGGCGCAGCAGGCGGTCGCCCTCGGCTGTCACCACAGGCACCTGCCGGGGGTCAAAAGTGGGCAACAGCCGGGACATGAAACGCGGTATTGAGCATCAGGCACGAAGCATAGGACAGGTCAGGCTTGCTTGTCGCCCCACCCGCGACAGCGAGACAGCCCATCGAAAAAAAGCCGCTCACGAGAGCGGCTTTTTTTAGGAGGCCAGTGGCACTTCGGCGCACGGCCCTGAGCGGCCGGATCAGGCGCCCAGCTTTTCCTTGATGCGGGCCGACTTACCGCTGCGCTGGCGCAGGTAGTACAGCTTGGCACGACGCACATCACCGCGGCGCTTGACTTCGATCTTGGCGATGCGGGGGCTGTACAGCGGGAAGGTACGCTCGACGCCTTCGCCGTTGGAGATCTTGCGGACGATGAAGCTGGAGTTCAGGCCGCGGTTGCGACGGGCAATGACCACGCCTTCGTAGGCCTGCACACGCTTGCGGTTGCCTTCGACCACGTTGACGCTGACGATCACGGTGTCGCCAGGGGCGAAGGCCGGGATGTCCTTGTTCAGGCGGGCAATTTCTTCCTGCTCGAGGGTCTGGATGAGGTTCATGTTTTCCTTCGTACCGATCATGGCCGCGCGGCCCCGACATGGGGTTGATAAGGGCTGCGCTCCTCAAAGACTTCAAGGACTTTGGCGGTCGCAGCGGCCGGCCAGAGGATCGAAAAGCCTTTGATTATAACAGGCCGTGCTGCCTGAGAAAAGCCTCGTCGCGTGCGCCCAGTCGGCCGGCCGAGCGGGCGGACTGCAACAGGTCGGGCCGCGAGCGCGCGGTGGCCAGCAGACTCTGCTCCCGGCGGTAACGGGCAATGTGCTCATGGTGGCCGCCCAGCAGAACGGCGGGCACAGGCATCGGACCCTGCGGGCCCTGCCAGACCTCGGGCCGCGTGTGGTGCGGGCTGTCAAGCAGGCCGTCGAGGGCCGGGTTGAAGCTGTCCTGCTGGTGGCTGCCCTCATCACCCAGAACACCGGGTTGCAGGCGGGCCACGGCGTCCAGCAGGGCCATGGCCGGGACTTCGCCGCCCGACAGCACAAAATCGCCCAGGCTGAGCTGCCGATCCACACAGGCGTCAATGAACCGCTGGTCGATGCCTTCGTAGCGCCCGCAGACCAGGACCGCGCCCTGGCTGTCGGACCAGGTTTGCACGCCCGTGTGGTCGAGCTTTTCACCGGCCGGCGAAAACAGCAGCACAGGCGCGAGGGCCTCGCCAGCCTCGGCCCGGTCTTCCCGCACGGCCTGCAGGCAGCGCCACAGGGGTTCGGCCATCATGACCATGCCGGGGCCACCGCCGAAGGGTCGGTCGTCCACCCGACGGTAGTTGCCCTCAGCAAAATCACGTGGATTCCACAGGCGCACCTGAACCTGCCCGGACTCGAACGCGCGCCGGTTGATGCCGTGGCTCAGAAACGGGCCAAACAGCTCCGGGAAAAGGGTGATGACGTCGAAGCGCATGACCAGAAGGGGCGGACAGGGACTGGTCGGCGCGACCGGCTGCTCAGAAGTAGTCGGTCTGCCAGTCGACCCGAATGCACCGGCCGGCCTGATCGACTTCATCGACGTAGGCCGACACGAAGGGAATCATGCGCTCAGGGGCCTGTCCACCCGACTTCCCTTGGGGGCTTTCGCCTCCGGGGTCGGGCGTTTGAGCTTCGGGGTGCGCCAGCACCAACACCGAAGTCGGCCCGGTGCTCAGCAGATCGCGCACCACGCCCAGGTGCTCGCCTTCGCGGTTGACCACATCCAGACCGATCAGGTCGACCCAGTAGTACTCGCCTTCGGGCGTGGGGGGAAAGTCGCTGCGCGGCAAGTAGATGCGCGCGCCCTTGAGGGCCTCGGCCAGGTTGCGGTCGTTGACCCCCTCAATGCGGGCCACGATGCCGTCCGCATGGTGACGGGCTTCGGCCAGCCCCACCTGCACACAAGCCGTGAACGCGTCAAAGCCACGCGCGAAGCGGGCCTCGGGCGGCTGAAGAAACCAGCGGGATGCAGCCAATAGCGCCTCGGTGTCGGCGCTGTGGGGCAGGATGCGAACCCAGCCCTTGATGCCCCAGGCCTCCTGCACACGGCCGAGCTCTATGGCATCGGCCGGCAGGGTGGCCGGCAACAGCGTCTGTGCGGGTGCGACGGACACCGGCCTGCCCGGGGAAGCCTGCAGAATCAGGCGGCGGCCTTGGCGGCCTGCTTGATCAGGCGTGCCACGGTATCGGACGGCTCGGCGCCGACACCCGTCCAGTAGGTCAGGCGGTCCATGGCGATGCGCAGAGGCTCTTCACCGCCCTTGGCCAGGGGGTTGTAGAAACCGATGCGCTCGATGAAGCGACCGTCGCGGCGGTTGCGCTTGTCGGCCACCACAATGTTGTAGAACGGACGGGCTTTTGCACCGCCGCGGGAGAGTCGGATGACGACCATGATTTATCCTTCGGGTGGAGAGGTGCCCAACACGGCACATCGCTGGGTCTTGTGACCCGTTTCGTCGCAGCGCTTGAGACACCGACTGACCACCCGGCCAGCGAAACGCTGCAAAGCCTGCAATTATAGCCCGGCGACCCGGACTGCCAAGGGTCGTCACTTTCACGCCACGTTCACGATACCGGCCAAAGCTCCCGGCCCTTGCCCGACATGCCCCTGATCCGCCCCAGTCAAGACAGCGACATTGACGCCATCACCCGCATTTACGCCCACCATGTACTGAATGGCACGGGCACCTTTGAAACCACTCCTCCCACGAGCGACGAGATGAAGGCGCGCCGCGCCGATGTGCTGGCCAAGGCTCTGCCCTGGCTGGTGCTGGAGGACGGCGACCAGGTGCTGGGTTTTGCCTACGGCAACTGGTTCAAGCCCCGCCCGGCCTACCGTTTTTCCGTCGAGGACTCGATCTACCTGGCTCCCGAGGCCGCCGGCCGCGGACTGGGCAAGGCCTTGCTGGCCGAACTGCTGGCGGTGCTCGAGCGTGGCGGCACCCGCAAGGTGATGGCCGTGATCGGTGACTCGGCCAACGCCGGGTCGGTGGGTGTGCACCAGGCCCTGGGCTTCGAACACGTCGGCGTGGTGCAGTCCTGCGGCTGGAAGTTCGACCGCTGGCTGGACATCGTGCTGATGCAGAAGTCCCTGGGCCAGGGCGACAGCTGCCCGCCGCAAGACCTGGGAACCGCCGCATGAGCGCCGCAGCTCGCAGCACGGAGGGGGATCAGGTGAGCACCAGGAACAAGACCTTGGCGGTCTGGCTGGCCCTGCTGGGCGGCACCCTGGGTTTGCACCGCTTCTATCTCAGGGGCATGGGCGACTGGATCGGCTGGCTGCACCCCCTGCCCACCGCCCTCGGCTGGTGGGGCGTGGAGCGGGTGCTCACCTACGGCCAGGACGACAAGCTGTCGTGGGTATTGATTCCCTTGCTGGGCGCCAGCATCGCGGCCAGTTGCCTGACCGCCATCGTGTTCGCCCTGACCGATCGAGAGAAGTGGAACCGATGGTTCAACACTTCAGCGGCCGCCGACCACCCGTCGGGCGCCACCCAGTGGTTGACCGTCGGCGGCCTGGTGTTCTCTTTGCTGGTGGGCACGGTCGCCTTCATGGGCACGCTGGCCTTCAGCATCCAGCATTACTTCGAATACCAGATCGAAGAGGCCCGCAAGATCAGCCAGCCCGATCCCGACTGAGCCTAGGAGTCTGCGCGGTCGATGGCGACCCGCTCGGCCGCGCCCAACTGCCGGATCTGGGCTGAACGGCACAGAAGATGTCGGTCAGAGCACCGACATCACCAGCATGAACAGGCTCAGACTGAACACCGACAGCACGGTGGAAAGCCCCATGCTCGCGGTGGTCAGGTCCTGCACCACCTGGTAGCGCTGCGCGAACATGAAGACGTTGGCGCCGATCGGGAGGGCGGCGGCCACCACCATCACGGTCAGCGGCAGACCACTGATGCCGAATGACCAGGCGCTCAGCCCCACCAGCACCGGCAACACCAGGTTCTTGGAGACACACAACCACAAGGCATCGCGCCAGTGCCCCCTGAGCGGGGTGTTGGCCAGGCTCACGCCCACCAGCACCAGGGCGACCGGACCGAAGGCGCTGCCCAGCCACTGGATCGGCTTGTCGACCACCACCGGCAAGGTCCAGCCGGTCTGGGCAAACAGCAGACCACAGATGATGGGCAAGGGGATCGGGTGGATCAGGGTGCCCTTGATGGCCGACGAGGCCGCCGACATGAGGCGCTTCACGTCCCCATCGCCCTGCCGTGAGGCCCGGGCAGAGGCGAACTCCAGCACCACGGAAGCCACGGTCAGCAGGATGAGGGCGTGCACCGACACCAGGGTCAGCAGCGTGACCAGCCCCTGTTTGCCGTAGGCCAGTTCGACCAGTGGCACACCGATCATGACCATGTTGGAGAACACGCCGCCCAGCGCCATCACCACGCTGCGGGTGTTGAAGCCGCGCCACACAATGCCCGCCGCCAGCAGCCCGAGGGCGGCCACAAAGTAGGACAGGATCGGGCGCAGATCCAGGTTCTCCAGTTGCACGGCACTCATGGTGCGAAACAGCAGAGCCGGTATCAGCAGCAGGAAAACCAGGTTGGACAGGTCCTTGACCGCATCCTGGCGGATCCACTGGCGGCGTCCGGCCAGGTAGCCGGCGGCAATCAGCAGAACGACCGGGGTAAGAGAGGCAAAGACGGGGTGGGACGCGAAGTTCACCGGCCCGATGGTAAACGCATGTTCAGGCCATGCGACCTCAAGCCTCGTGCTTGAGCATGTGGCGCGCAAAGACCGTCAAGGCCTGCCGGGCCAGCTCACGGCGCTGTCCGATGTCCGGCGAGGACAGGCCCAGCGGGCCATCGATCAGCAGGCTTGCCAGGCCATGCACCTGTGCCCAGTAGATGTGGGACATCGTGTCCGGGTCATCGCCTTCGTGCAAGGTGCTCACCATGCGAAGCAACTGCCGGTAGGCGTCGTCACCGGCCTGCCAGGCCCGCGGAAAGCGGGACGCGTCACACAGGTCCGGTCGGAACATGACGCGAAACAGGCCGGGGTGTTCCAGGGCGTAACCCACGTAGGCTTCTCCCGAGGCCAGGGCCGCCTGCAGGGGTTGGCCACACAGCAGACCATCATTGGCCCGGGCCAGGCGCACGGCCATGTCCTGGAACCCCCGGGTAACCAGCTCGGCCAGGATGGATTCGCGATCGGGAAAGTGGTGGTAGGGCGCCTGGTGGGTGACGCCAATGCGGCGGGCCACCTCGCGCATGGACAGGCCGCCAGGGCCTGCTTCGTCGAGCAACTGTTCAGCAGCAGCAAGAATGCGATCGCGCAAGGCCGGCGTATTGGCTGCCAGGTGAGAGGATTGACGTGGGCTCATGCGAACAGCGACACGGAAAGCAATTCAGACGAAGGCAGCTTGACACTGTCAAGCCTGCATCGTAGCATTCATCGCAACCAGACAGTGTCTAGTCAACAAAGCCACTGTTCCATCGACGCGTCAGGTTGCCCCATGAGAACCCAACTGCGACCGCCCACCGTGGCGACCCAGCCACCGGCCATCAACAGCTGGTCCTTGACGTACCTGTGGCGCGAACTGGTGGCGCGACAGCAGACGCTGGCCTGGTTTGGCCTGGCCCTCTGGCTGGCCATGCTGCCCACCCTGCTTGCCTGGGGCCTGGACGAACGCACCCTGCGCGAGGCCAACGTCTGGACCAAACCGCTGAAGTTCATGGCCTCGGTGGGGCTGTTTTCCCTCACCACGGCCTGGTTCGTCGGTCTGCTGGCCCCGAAGCGGCGGGACACGGCGCTGGTCCGTGTGGTGGTGGTGGTGATCATCGCCACCGGGCTGTTCGAGGTGGCCTACATCACCTGGCAGGCAGCATGGGCGCAGGCTTCGCACTACAACGCCAGCACCGTGCTGCACCAGGTGATGTACGCGCTCATGGGCCTGGGCGCCTTGCTGCTCACGGCCACACAACCGCTGCTGGCCTGGCAGATCTGGCGCGACGGTCGATCACAGGTGCCCTCGGTCTGGCGCGAAGCCGTGCTGATCGGTCTGGTGGCCACCTTCGTGCTGGGCGCCGGTGTGGGTGGCCTGCTGGGCGGGTTGCAGCCACCCGACGGCGCGGGTCTGCCGGTGGTGGGTTGGCATATCTCGGGTGGTGACCTGAGGCCGGCGCATTTTCTGGGCATTCATGCCCAGCAATTCATCCCGCTGGTCGGCGCGCTGCTGGCCGGGGCCGTGCTGCGGCATGCCCGCCTGGGCCTGTGGCTGTTTGTCGGTGCCTACACCGTGCTGTGGACATGGGCAGTGCAGGCGGGACTGGCGGGGCAGCCCCCCGCGCCACCGGCCTTCATGCAACTGCTCACCTGACGCCCACCGCCTCGGTGATGCGGTAGTAAAGACCGTAGGGATCGCTGGTGAGGACATGGAACTTGCCCTCGACCACCACCGCCCCCAGGCTGTACTTGACCGGCGATTTGGTTCGCACCTCGACCATGCTCTCGGGCCCGCCAGGCGTGCAGAAGGAGCAGGTCAGCGGCACCGAGGACAGCAGGAAATGGCGCTGCTGTTCACCCGGCTCCAGCGGCATCATGAAGCCCTGGATGCGCTGGGTTTTCTGGTCGAGCCGACGCACGGCTGGCGGGTACACCGGCACGATGCGCCGGTTCTCGATGCGGGTGCTGATGTCGGTCAGCACCGACCAGGGCACCACGTCCTTTCTCTGCGGCAGTGGCGCAAACGGGCTCAGCGGGCTGTGCACGCCGGCCCCCTGCCCGTGCGGGGTCGGCGCGGCCGGCTGGGCGCTGACGCCAGGCGGTTGTGCGGGCGGAGTGCCCAAGGGCGAACTCAGTGTCTGTGCGAACACAGGCCCCTGGGCCAGGCACAGGAATGTCAGGACCCAGGTTTGAGCCAGAGAAGATCGCATCGGGACAGTGTGCTTCATCATTGAGGCGCTGGCCGCGCCACCGCCACCAGGTCAGTGCGCGTGGCGCATGCCGCAGTATTTTCCTATGGCCAGACCGCGGCAAGCGGTCTGAAGTTCCGCCAGGCACACCTTCTCGCCCTTGCCGGCCTCCAGGCACTGGGCCGCCGCCTCGTGGGCGGCAGCCATGGCGCGGTGCCGCTTGATGTCTTCTTCGATCTGTTTCTGGGTGTGCTGGGCGGCGGCGGGCAGGCTCAGCACCAGGGCGGCACAGGCAATGGAGAACAGGCGTTTCATGGGATCAACTCCTTGAATTGAGCAGGTGATGAACGTCCTGGCGGTAGGCGGTCACGACCGGCACCAGGGCCGAGAGCACCGCCACCAGAACTGCGAAAAAGGGGAGTGGCCACAACACACGCCAGGGTGTGTCGATGACCAGCACGACCGACTGGGCCTGCATCAGCCACCAGCCCAGGCCGGCCGACAGGGTCAGGATGAGCAGCAAGGCGATCGCGGCCGCCAGCAGGCCCAGCCAGAGTGCCTCGACCAGCAGCACGCCCGCCACCCGGCGCGGCGGGGCACCCAGCAGGCGCAACAAGGCCAGGTCGGCCTGCCGTTCACGCAGGGCCGACCACAGGCCGACAAACACCGACAGGCCGGCCACCAGCAACAGCACCAGCCCCATGACCCGCAGCACCTGCAGGCCCACACCGAGCATGGCCATCAGGCGCGTGACCTCCACCGCCGGCGCCGCCGCCTGCATGCCGGTGCTGTCGTTGACCATGCGTGGGAAGGTCACCGCCGCCAGCGGCGTGTTGTAGCGCAGCAGCGCCAGCGTGATCTCGCGTTCGGCCTGCAGGGCCTGCAGGTCGGCCTCGTCCATGTCGGCCGCGCCGTGCATCTCGTCGTGCACATCCCAGACCGATTCGGTGGCGGTCAGCACCAGCCGGTCCAGCACACAGCCACAGGGCCGCAGGATGCCGGTCACCTGGTAGGCAAGGTCGTCGTGCACCATGCCGCCACGACCCAGGCCGTGTGCCCCGAAGAAAGCCTGCCCCAACGCCAGACCGGTCTGGCGCGCCACCTGGGCACCCAGCACCGCTTCCATCGAGGTGGCCCACCAGCGGCCGGCGGCGAGGGTGGCGCCGTAATGGGCCGGGTAGTCGTGGGTGGTGCCGACGATTCGAAAACCGTCCACGTTGTCGCCCAGGCTCAGGGGGATGAGCTGCTCCACCTGCGGGTGTCGCGCCAGGGCCTCGGCCTCGGTCAGCGGAATGTTGCCTGGGGGCACATCCAGGTGAAACACCCCGGCCAGAATGAGCTGCATGGGGCTGCCCTTGGCACCGACCACCAGGTCGATGCCGGCCAGGTCGCGCGTCAGGGCGCGGTCGACCGCGTCGCGCGACAGGCCCACCAGACCAAGGGCCGACAGGCCCAGGGTCAGCAGCAGCAGGTTCAGGCCGCTGGTCAGCGGTCTGGACCACAGGTAGCGCCAGGCCAGGCCCACGAGGTTCATGCGGGCTCCCGCGCTGCAAGCGGAGGCAGCGGCAGGCAGGCCACATCGGGCCAGGCCTGGGTGACACGCCGGTCGTGGGTGGCGACAACCAGGGTGGCGCCCGACAGCTTGGCCGCGCCAGCCAGCAGGTCCAGCGCCCGGGCGCAAGAGGCGTCGTCCAGACTGGCCGTGGGTTCGTCCACCAGCAGCACGGCAGGCTTTCGCAGCACGGCGCGCGCCAGCGCGACCCGCTGCGCTTGTCCGCCCGAGAGCTCGGAAGGTCGCCGACGGGCCAGATCGAGCACACCCAAGGCCTCCAGGGTGGCTGCAACGGCCTGACGGTCGACGGCCCGACCGGCAGCCACATAGGCCAGTGCCAGGTTGTCCTGCACGGTCAAGGCCTCGCTCAGGTGCAGCCGCTGGGGCAGGAACCCGACGCTGGCCGCTCGCCAGGCATCGAGCTGGGCACCCGAGAGTGCCTCGATCGATTGCCCGGCGACCGTCAGTCGACCGGCTGCGGGTCTCAGCAGGCCGGCGGCCAGGGCCAACCAGGTCGACTTCCCACAACCGGAGGGGCCATGCAGCAACAGGGTATGTCCCTGGGCCAGGCTCACGTCGGGAAAACCCAGCGTGGTGCCGGACGCATAACGCGCCGCCAAGCCTTGGGACTCGATCACGCTGCGGCTTCTCCGCCCGGTCCGACCTGATCCTTCGGGTCCACACACACCGCGCAGGTGCCGTGGATCGACAGGTCCACACGCTGACCCTGGTGACCCAGGTGGGCCAGGGTGTTCAGCAACTGCTGTGCGACGGCCTGGGTCGGTTCGCTGGCATCGGTCAGCCTGAACTGTCGGTGGCAGGCGTCGCACTCGAAGCGGGGCACCACCCCGGTCTGGTCTGCCGCGAGGGCAAATCGCCAGCTTCTGTCGTCGCCTGTGGTGTGGCGCTCCAGCATGCCCGCCTCGACCAGGCGGTCGAGCAAGCGGTAGAGCGTGACCCGGTTGACCTGCAGCCCCGACGACTGCAGCGCCGCCTCCAGTTCGGCGTGAGAAGGTGACCACCCTGGATCGGACTGGAACAGACCGACCACCGCCTCGGTGGCCCGCGTGCGCCTGAGCCCCGCCTTGTCCAGACGCTGCATCAACAAATCACGGTCAGGTAGGGAAGAGACCACGGCTCAACAGCAACAAGAACGGAATGGACAAACCAACGGCCGAGCACCCATAACGCAACTTGGTTGCGTTATGATGCGCCCCTCAAACGCAATCAAGTTGCGATAGTCGCTATCTTAACCGCTCAGGCCATGTTCCGCCCACCCTTCCGTCCCAATCCCAATCCTGCATCGGCCATCGTGCAGTCGCTCACAAGAAGGCTGGCTTTCGTCATGCCCCTGTGCCTGGGGCTCTGGCTGGCTCTTTGGCTGGTGATCGGGTGAGAACCACGCCCATGGCCCGCCCCATCCACCTGGACAACCTGACCCTGGGGTATGAGCGACACCCGGCGGTTCACCACCTGTCGCTCGCCCTGGCACCCGGTAGCCTGGTCGGTGTGGTCGGGCCCAATGGCAGTGGCAAAACGACCCTGCTCAAGGCCCTGGCCGGACTGCTGCCACCCATGCAAGGCGTGGTTCATGGACTGAGCGGCCTGCGCGTCGCCTACCTTCCTCAGCACAGCGAGATCGACCGGACCTTCCCCATTCGGGCGGCCGATCTGGTGGCCATGGGCTTGTGGCACGAAGTCGGCGCCCTTGGCGGCCTCACGCGCGGTCAGCGCCACCGATGCGAGGACGCCTTGCAAACCGTGGGGCTGGGCGAATTCGGTCACCGGACGCTGGACACGCTGTCCGGGGGGCAGTTTCAGCGCGCCCTGTTCGCCCGCCTGCTGCTTCAGGACGCCGACCTGGTGCTGCTGGACGAGCCCTTCGCCGCCGTGGACACAAGAACAACCGAAGACCTGCTGGCCATCCTGTCCCAGTGGCACCTTGCGGGCAAGACGGTGCTGGTGGTGCTGCACGACCTGCCGCAGGTGATGGCCCACTGCCCCGAGACCCTGTTATTGGCCCGCTCGGCCGTGGCCTTTGGCCGCACCCATGACGTGCTCACCCCGGTCAACCTGCAACGCGCCCGCCAGATGACCGAGGCCTGGGACGAATCCGCGCCCGTTTGCCAGCATGCAGAGGCCATTCCGGGCTTTCCGGCTTCTATTCGTCAGAGGCAGGTAGCGCCATGAACGACACAGTGATGGCGCTTCCAACCTCGATCTGGCTGGACTGGCTGGGACTGGCCCCGTTCGCCGAGTTCGGCTTCATGCAACGGGCCTTGCTGGGTTGCCTGGCACTGTCGGTCAGTGCGGCTCCGATGGGTGTGTTTCTCATGCTGCGCCGCATGAGTCTCACTGGCGATGCCATGGCCCACGGCATCCTGCCAGGCGCGGCGGTCGGCTACCTGGTGTCCGGACTGTCGGTCGGGGCCATGACCTTGGGTGGGCTGGTGGCCGGCTTGATCGTCGCCATCGGGTCGGGGCTGGTGGCCCGCAGCACGGTCATGCGCGAAGACACCAGCCTGGCGGCTTTCTACCTGATCTCGCTCGCCATCGGGGTGCTCATCGTCTCCTGGCGCGGCAGCAATGTGGACCTGCTGCATGTGCTGTTCGGCACCGTGCTCGCTCTGAACAACGACGCCCTGTGGCTGATGGTCGGGGTGGCCAGCTTCACCCTCCTGGGTCTGGCGGTCCTGTACCGCCCCTTGGTGCTCGAGTGCCTGGACCCGGTCTTCCTGCGCTTGGTCAGTCGCTGGAGCCCTGTGGCCCATTACGGATTCCTGGTGTTGCTGGTGCTCAACCTGGTGGCCGGCTTTCACGCACTGGGCACGCTGATGGCGGTGGGCTTTCTGGTGCTGCCGGCGGCGGCCGCGCGCTTCTGGGTGCGTGAAATCACGGCCTTATTGGTGCTCTCCAGCCTGTTCGCCCTGTTTGCCAGCGTCGCCGGTCTGCTGCTGTCCTACCACGCCGACCTGCCCACCGGCCCCGCCATCGTGCTGTCCCTGGGTGCACTGTACCTGGGGTCGATGTTCGTCGGGCGCCAGGGCCTCTTGCGCCAGCGCCCATCCCTGCAACCCCACCTGAAAGCCTGAACCATGACCCTTCGCCGACACCTTCTCGCCGCACTGCTGGGCGCCATGGCCCTGCACACCACCACCGCCAGCGCCCAAACCCACACGCCCCAGGTCAAGGCTGTGGCCACCTTCAGCATACTGGGCGACCTGGTCCGCCAGGTCGGCGGTGACCGTGTGGATGTCTTCACGCTGGCCGGACCCGGCGAAGACGCCCACGTCTTCTCGCCTTCCCCCTCTCACGCGAGGACGGTGGCCGGCGCTGCCATCGTGTTATCCAACGGACTGGGCTTTGAAGGCTGGATGACCCGGCTCATCCGATCCTCTGGCTACAAGGGCCTGCACACCGTGGTGTCGCAGGGGGTGGAAGCCATGAAAGAAGACCGCAAACACGGCCACGGACACAGCCATGGCCACAGTCACGGGCACCACGATCCGCACGCCTGGCAGGTCCCGAAGAACGTGATGGTGTACGTCGGCAACATCGCCAAGGGCCTGTGCGAGGTCGACGCCCAGGGCTGCGAGAGCTACCAGGCCAATGCGCGGGCCTACACCGAACGCCTGCGGGAGCTCGACCGCGAGGTCCGCGCGGCATGGAATGGCGTGGAGGCGGGCCGCCGCAAGGTGATCACCTCGCACGACGCATTCGCCTACTACGGCCACGCCTATGGGGTGCAGTTCCTGTCGCCACAGGGCGTCAGCACCGAAGCCGAAGCCTCGGCACGAGGCGTGGCACGACTGATCCGCCAGATCAAGGCCGAGAACATTCGCGCGCTTTTTGTCGAGAACATCTCGGATCCGCGACTGATCGAGCAGATCGCCCGCGAAACCGGCGTCCAGCCATCGGGCGTGCTGTTCTCGGATTCGCTCTCCGATCACAGCGGGCCCGCTGCCACCTACATCGACATGGTGCGCCACAACACCGCTGCGCTGATCGGCGCCATCACAAGCCAGTGAGCTGCAGAGAGGCTGCAGAGGGACACGCCATGAACCTGAACCTGCCAGACACCGCACACCGGCGATCCGACAAGTTGCCCGTCACCGTGCTCTCGGGCTTTCTGGGCGCCGGCAAGACGACGCTGCTCAACCACGTGCTGGCCAACCGTGAGGGCTTGCGCGTGGCGGTCATCGTCAATGACATGAGCGAGGTCAACATCGATGCCTCGCTGGTCGAGCGCGGGGCCGAGAGCGCAGGTGCCGCGCTCTCGCGCACCGAAGAAAAAATGGTCGAGATGAGCAACGGCTGCATTTGCTGCACCCTGCGCGAGGACTTGCTGCTGGAGGTGCGCAAACTGGCCGCCGAAGGCCGGTTTGACTACCTGCTGATCGAATCGACCGGCATCGGTGAGCCCATGCCGGTGGCCGCCACGTTTGATTTCGAGGACGAGAACGGCGACGCCCTCAACGACGTGGCCCGCATCGACACCATGGTCACCGTGGTGGACGCGCACAACCTGCTGACCGATTTCAGCAGCACGGACCTGCTGGAGCAGCGTGGCGAAACCGCCGGCCCGGAGGACAACCGCAGCCTGGCCGCTTTGCTGACCGAGCAGATCGAATTTGCGGATGTGGTGGTCATCAACAAAATCGACAAGGTGGACGCGGCGAGGCGCGACGAGGTCACCGCCGTGGTCAAGGCGCTGAACCCGGTCGCCGAGGTCGTCTACGCCGACCACGGCCAGGTGCCGCTCAAGCAGATCCTGGGCACCGGCCGGTTCGACCTGGAACGCGCCAGCAGCATGCCCGGCTGGGCCCGCGAACTGGATGGCGAGCATACGCCCGAGACCGAGGCCTACGGCATCGAGAGCTTCGTGCTGCGCAGCCGTGAGCCCTTGCACCCGTGGCGTTTCTCGACTTTCATGGACCTGCCCCTGCCCGGCCTGATCCGCGCCAAAGGCTACGTCTGGCTGGCCAGCCGTCCGCAATGGGTGGTGAGTTATTCGCGTGCCGGCAACACCGCCACCCACGAACCGGTGGGGCGCTGGTGGGCCAGCGCGCCGCGCGACCGCGGGCCGCCCAAGGGCTCGCCACAGCGCGGAGCGCTCGAGACGCGCTGGCAGGAGCCCTGGGGCGACCGGCTCAACGAAGTGGTGTTCATTGGCCGCAACATGGACCGGGCGGCGATTGAACAAGCGTGGAAAGCCATGCACCTGAGTTTCACCGAGGGACGAAAGGGTCTCGAAGCCTGGGCCGAGCTGCCAGACCCGTTCCCGCGGTGGGAAGCCACGGCTGAGCAGACCTGATCCGGTGATATGCTCACTTTATTGCGAATGATTCGCAATTGATAATTATCAATTCCCAAGACATGTCACCCAAAAGCCCTGAACGCCGTCGGTGGCTCCACGCCGTCACTGCGATGGCCGCCCTGCCTGCCACCGTGCCCCTGCTGGCCCAGACCCCCAGTTTGCGAACGCTCAAAGTCGTCTCCCCCTGGGAGGTCATGAACCTCGATCCATCCAGGACGGGTCATGTCTTCGCGCGTCTGGAGATCGCCGAAACCCTGGTCGAGGTGGACGACCAGGGCATGCTGGTGGCCGGTCTGGCCAGCCGCTGGACCCCATCTCCCGACGGTCTGGAGTGGCGATTCGCCCTTCGTCCGACCGCACGCTTTCATGACAACACACCGGTCACCGCCGAAGCGGTCGCGGCCAGCCTGCAACGCGCCCTGGCCCAGCCGGGTGTGTTGCGCAACACCGGTGCACAGCAGGTTCTTGCGAACCAGGGCGAGGTGGTGGTCAGACTGGCCAAGCCCTTCAGCGCCCTGCCGGCGTTCCTGGCCCACAACAGCACGCTGGTACTGGCGCCCGCATCCTACGCGGCCGACGGAACGGTGCAGAAACTCATCGGTTCAGGTCCCTATCAGGTGGTCGACGTCCAAGCACCTCAGTCCATGCGCACACGCCGGTTTGGCGGGTTCGACGGCCGACCACCGGTGATCGAGGCGGTGGACTACCTGGGCGCAAGTCGTGGCGAAACCCGGGGCATGATGGCCATGGCCGGCCAAGCCGATCTCGTGTTCACCCACGACGCGGTGAACTACGCTCGGCTGCGCGCCAACCGCCGGCTCCAGTTGCACCTTCAGCCGCTGCCTCGCACCATCTACATCAAGCTCAATGCCGGGCACCGGTTTCTTGCCGACCTGCGTGTGAGGCGCGCCATCAGCCTGGCGCTGGACCGCCGGGGCATGGCAAGCGCCCTGATGCGTTCGCCCGATGCAGCCGCAACCCAGCTGTTCCCGCCCATCATGGCTGAGTGGCACGTACCGGGCCTGGCTCCACTGGTCCAGAACGTCGAACTGGCCCGAAACCTGTTGCGCGAGGCCGGCTGGCAAGCGGGAGGTGATGGGCTGTTGCGCAGTCCGTCCAACGAGCCATTCAGGCTGAGCTTGCGCACCTTCTCCGATCGACCCGAACTGCCGCCCATGGCGACCGCCATCCAGGCCCAACTCAAGGCCGTGGGAATCGACGTGGCCGTGGCCATCGGGAATTCCAGCGAAATCCCGAGCAGCCACCAGAACGGCACGCTGGAGCTGGCTCTGGTCGCCCGCAACTATGGCCTGGTACCCGATCCGCTGGGCTCACTGCTGCAGGACTTCGGGCCGAAGGGGGGCGACTGGGGCGCCATGGGCTGGCACAGCCCCCAGGTCAGCCAGACCCTCGCCGACATGGGTGTGGCGGTCGATCCGAAGCGTCGATCTTCCATGCGCGGAGCCATCGCCACCATTCTGCAGGCCGAACTGCCCGTCATTCCAGTGGCCTGGTACCAGCACTCGGTGACCGCCAGCACCCGGCTGACCGGGGTCAGCGTGGATCCGCTGGAGCGCAGCTACCGCATCAGCCGGATGGGCTGGGCCACCTGATGCATAGCCGTCTGCTGTCCCGCCTGCTGCTGCAGGTGGTGTTTGTGCTGCTGGCCGTGGGCACGCTGTGCTTTGTGATGGCCGAATGGCTGCCCGGCGATGCCGCGTACCGCGTTGCGGCCGGCCGCTATGGCTACGATGTCGTGAGCGCCGATGTTGCCGCCGCCGTCCGGGCCGAGCTCGGTCTCGATCGGCCCGCCATCGTGCGCTGGGCCGAATGGTTGTGGCTGCTCGCACAAGGCGACCTGGGGCGATCGATGGTGCTGGGCGATACCGTGGTTTCGCTGGTCGCGTTCCAGCTGGGGCACACGCTTTGGTTGTCCCTGGTGACATGGGGCATGGCCCTGGCCCTGGGCCTGTCGCTGGGTGTCTGGACCGCACTGAAGCCCGACGGATGGATCCGCCACGCCGTTGACCAGCTCAACACCGTGCTGCGCGCCAGCCCGTCTTTTCTGATCGGTTTGGTGTTGTCCACATGGCTGGCGGTCGAGCTTGGCTGGTTCCCGGTGGCTGGCCACGAAGAGGCCGGTCACGTGTTCCTGCCGGCACTGACACTGGCCCTGGCCTTGTGCCCCGGTTTCACCCAGGTGGTGCGGGAGGCTTCCCTCAAGCTCTTGCAGTCCGATGCCTTCGAATTTGCCCAGGTCAAGGGCCTGCCGCCGCACGCTGCACTGTGGCGCCACGCGCTGCCCCAAACGCTGTTGGCCACACTGGCCTATGCGGGCGTTCAACTGGTCTTGCTCATCGAAGGCATGGTGGTGGTGGAAACCCTGTTTGCCTGGCCTGGCATCGGTCATGCGCTGGTCCACGCCGTCATTGCACGCGATGTGCCCATGATCCAGGGAACCGCGCTGACCATGGCCCTGCTGTTCGTGGTGCTCAGCGGTGCGGTCGATCTGCTGCTGCATGCAATGGACCCGCGCCTGGCGGACGCCCGCCGCCGCAAGAACGCTCCTGAAGAGGCCCTGGAGCACCGCAGCACAAACCCAGAAGCCCTCCCATGAAGTACTCGACATCCCTGGCCGTGGGCTTGCTGGGCCTGGTCGCTGCGACAGCGCTGCTCACCCCTGCGCTCGCACCCGACCCGCATCTGCAGGACCTGACCCACACACTGACGCCACCCGATGCCCGACACTGGCTGGGCACCGACCACCTCGGTCGGGACAACCTCGCCCGATTGGGTGAAGGCCTGCGCACCTCGCTCGGTCTGGCGCTGGCCTCGGCCTGCCTGGCCGTCGTCCTGGGCACAGCGCTTGGACTGCTGGCCGCTGCGCAAGGAGGCTGGGTGGACCGCACCACGTCGGTTGCGGCCGATGCGGTGGCCGCCATTCCCGGCCTGCTCTGGGTATTGCTGATCGCGGCCATGGCCCCTGGCCAGAAATGGGCGCTCTACAGCGGCCTGGTGCTCACCGCCTGGGTGGAGTTCTTCAGGCTGATGCGTTCCCACAGCCGATCGGCCCTGCTGGGCCAACCGGTGCAGGCGGCACGGCTGCTGGGATTCGGCCCCGCCTACATCGTCTGGTGGCATGTGCTGAGGCCGGTGGCCGGTGTTCTCGCACGGCTGTGGGCCTATGCCGTTGCCGGCGCCGTGCTGGCCATCGCGGCGCTGGGCTTCATCAGCGTGGGCCTGCGCCCACCGCAGGCCGAGCTGGGTCTGATGATGACCGAAGCCCTGCCCTACTACCACGAAGCGCCCTGGCTACTGGCCGCACCGGTGGTGGCGCTGGTGCTGGTGGTTGGTGCATTGCAGACGCTGGTCGGTCGCGCGGCCGACCAGGTTCCTCACGGCGTTCCCGCATGAGCACGCGTACCATGCCAATACATGCCTCACCAGGCCAGACCGTGCTGCGCGTGCAGGACCTGGGCATCCACCTGAAGCCCAGCCACGCGTTGCCAGAAGGCAGGAAGCTGCTGCAAGGCTGCAGCTTCGAACTGCGGGCCGGTGAACGGCTCACCCTGGTGGGCGAATCCGGTGCAGGCAAGTCGCTGCTGGCCCAGGCCATCATGGGCACCTTGCCCGGCGTCATGCAGGTCAGCGGTCAGGTGCAGATCGTCGGTCGAGAAACCAATGGCCAGCGCCCGCGCACGCAGCCGCTGTGGGGCAAGCAGATCGTGATGCTGCCGCAGGAACCCTGGACCGCACTCAACCCGGTCATGCGCCTGCGCACCCAGGTGGCCGAAGCCGGTCGTTTCGCCTCCGGTCATGCTTGGACAGTGGCTTTCCAGAAGGCCGACCAGCACCTGGCTGCGCTGGGCCTGTCCCACGCTGGGCGGCAGTGGTTGCACCAGGTCTCGGGCGGCATGGCCCAGCGCGTGGGCATCGCATGTGCCAGCCAGAGCGACGCGCGTGTGCTGATCGCCGACGAACCCACCAAAGGCCTGGACGCCAGCGCCTGCGAGCAGGTGGCTCAATTGCTGGGCAGCGCCCAGCAGCAAGGCCAGGCCTTGCTGACCATCACGCACGACCTGGACCTGGCCTTGCGCCTGGGCGGGCGCGTGGCTGTGATGCGCCAGGGCACCATCGTCGAAACGGGCGAGGTGGCGGCGGTTCTGGCCGCACCTGAACACGCCTACACCCGCGAACTGGTCGCCGCCCAGCCGCGCCACTGGCCCATGCTGGCTCGGCCGCGCTCAAGGGCGCAGGGCAATGAAGTGATCGCTGCCGACCAGGTCAGCGTGCAGTTCGACGATCGCGCCGTGCTGCAAGGTGCCAGCCTGCCCATTGCCGAAGGCGCGTCGGTCGCCGTGGTTGGCCCCAGTGGCAGCGGCAAGACCACACTGGGCAATGTGTTGCTGGGCTTGCTCAAGCCCCGCCAGGGTTCGGTCAGGCGACGTGCAGGCGTGCCCGCCTGGCGCTTCCAGAAGCTCTACCAGGACCCCGTGGCCTCGTTCGCCCCCGGCCAGACGATCCGGCGGGGACTTCAGGACCTGCTGCATCTGCACCACCTGGATGCAACTCCCATGGGCACTTGGCTGCAACGCCTGCGGCTGACCGACGACCTGCTAGACCGTCTGCCCAGCGACGTGTCGGGCGGCGAGCTGCAACGCCTGGCCATCCTGCGTGCCATGCTGCTGCAGCCGGTGTTCGTGTTCGCCGACGAGCCCACCTCAAGGCTGGACGCGCTGACCCAGCGCGAGACCATGGTGGCCTTGTGCGAAGCCATGGCCGAGAGCGCTTGTGCCATGCTGCTGGTGAGCCACGATCCGCACCTGGCACACAAGACCACCCATGGTCAATGGCGTATCGACCGTGGACAACTGCAGACCTTCGCTTGAGTCCCGGATCGGATGGGCCACATGCGCTAAGCTGCGCGGTCCATCGCCCTCTGACCCTTTCTGTGCCGCCCACGCATCTCCTTTTGGCCCTGGCCGTCGTGTTTGTCTGGGGCACCAACTTCGTCGTCATCCGCTGGGGCCTGGACGGTATGCCGCCGTTCTTGCTGGCGACCCTGCGTTTTGCCCTGTCGGCCCTGCCCTGGCTGCTGTTTGTGCCGCGCCCCGCGGTCGGCTGGCCGATGCTCGCGGCCTTCGGCGCGCTGCTGGGGGTGGGCCAGTTCGGCCTGTTGTTCGTGGCCATGAATGGCCACATCTCGCCCGGCCTGGCCTCGCTGGTGGTCCAGATGCAGGTGTTCTTCACCATCGGCCTGTCGCTGTGGCTGATGCGCGAGCGGGTGCATGCCTACCAGTTGGTCGGCCTGGTGCTGGCCCTGCTCGGGCTGGGACTGATCGCCAGCCGGCTGGACGCCGACGCGACGCCCCTGGGCATCGCGCTGGTGCTGGCGGCGGCCCTGTGCTGGACCGGCGCCAACCTGGTGGTCAAGCGCTGTGGCCAGGTGAACATGCTGCATTTCATGGTCTGGAGCAGCGTGTTTGCCGTGCCCCCGCTGCTGGTGCTGTCACTCTGGCTGGAGGGGCCGACCCAGATTGGCCAGGCGCTGGTCGCAGCCGACGGACTGATCTGGGCCACGGTGGTCTGGCAGGCGGTCGGCAACACCCTGTTCGGCTATGGGGCCTGGAACTGGCTGCTGGCGCGACACCCGGCGGCCACGGTCACGCCCATGGCCTTGCTGGTGCCGGTGTTCGGCCTGAGCGCGTCCGCTTGGGCGCTGGGCGAGAGCCTGCCGGCCTGGAAGCTGTGGGCTTGCGCCCTGGTGCTGGGCGGCCTGGCGGTCATTGTGCAATGGCCGCGCCTGCGCGCACGGCTGGCGCGCACCTGAACCGGCGGCCGCCGGCTCACTTCACCAGGCGAGCAAAGCTGCGCCGCAGCTTCTCGACCTTGGGCGCCGCCACCGCCAGGCAGTAGCCCTGGTGCGGGTTGCGCTCGAAGAAATCCTGGTGGTAGTCCTCGGCGGGCCAGTAGTGCATCAGTGGCAGAACCTCGGTCACGATCGGCCGGCCAAAGGCCTGATCGGCCGTCAGTTCATCGATCAGCGCCTGGGCCGTCGCCCGTTGTTCCTCGGTCGTGAAGTAGATGCCGCTGCGGTACTGGGTGCCCACGTCGTTCCCCTGGCGGTTGAGCGTGGTCGGGTCGTGGATGAGAAAGAACACCTCCAGCAGCTCGCGGGTGCTCACCTGCGCCGGGTCGTAGACGAGCCGCACCACCTCGTTGCAGCCGGTCAGTCCGGTGCAGACGTCCTCGTAGGTGGGCCGGGCCGCCTGCCCGTTGCTGTAGCCGGACTCGACGTCCAGCACGCCGCGCACCTCCTTATAGACGGCTTCGGTACACCAGAAGCAGCCGCCACCGAGCACCAGGGTCTGTGAATCGTTCATGGACGGTCTCCGATCAATCTCATGGGTGCTTGGGATCATGCCTCGGCTGAGCCGCAGCGCGCACCGCCGCCAGAAATGCCCCCATGGGGCCCCCGTCCCGGCCCGTGCGCCACAGGCAGTGGGTGTCGTAGGGCGCCAGCGGCCGGTCCAGGGGCACAAATGTCACACCGGGCAGACCCGCCTGCTGCAGGGCGGCCGGCACCAGGCCCACGCCCAGGCCCTGGGCGATCACCGACACCACACTCAGCCAGTGGCGCAGCTCGAAGGCCAGGGCCGGCTCAAAACCCGCATCGGCACAGGCCGCCAGAATGCGGTCGTGGTAGTCGGGAGACACCGCCCGCATCACGATGGCGAAGGCCTCATCCTTCAAACCGTCCAGCGTCAGCCGCTTGCGCCGTGCCAGCGGGTGGCTGGCCGGCAGGCAGGCCACAAAGGGTTGGCTGGACACCAGGATCTGCGAGAAACCCGCCGGCACGCGCGTGGTGTGCACAAAGCCCAGGTCCAGCCGGTCGTGCACCAGCTCCACCAGTTGCTCGCTGCTGCTGAGCTCGCGCAAGGCCAGCCGCAAGCGCGGGTGCGCTGCTGAAAAGTCGCGCAAGACCTGAGGCAGGCCGCGGTACAGCACCGTGCCGGCAAAGCCGATCTGCAACTGACCGGCCAGCCCCTGCCCCACGTCGCGCGCCTCGCGCGCTGCCTGCGCCGCCTGTTCCAGCAAGGCTTGGGCGCGCGGCAAAAAAGCCTGGCCGGCTGCGGTGAGCGCCACGCCTCGGCTGTTGCGCTCGAACAGGCGCGCACCCACATCGGCTTCCAGTTGCTGGATGGCCATGGACAGGGGCGGCTGGGTCATGGCCAGCCGCATGGCCGCGCGCCCGAAATGCAGCTCCTCGGCGAGCACGGTGAAACAGCGCAGGTGGCGGAACTCCATAAATACGCCTTACGTATTGATCAATCGGCAATCAATATTAGACAGCTATTCATGACGCCGCGACAATCGACCCAGCCCAAACTCAGGAGACCCCATGGCCACGACCAAGAACACCTTCAGCTGGGAAGACCCCTTCCACCTCACCGCCCAGCTGACCGAAGACGAGCGCCAGGTGCAGGAAGCCGCCCGTGCCTACTGCCAGGAACGGCTGCTGCCGCGTGTGCAGCTGGCCTTCCGCAACGAAACCACCGATGTGTCCATCTTCCGCGAGATGGGCGAGCTGGGCCTGCTGGGCCCGACCATCCCCGAGCAGTACGGCGGCGCCGGCCTGAACTACGTCTGCTACGGCCTGGTGGCGCGCGAGGTCGAGCGCGTGGATTCCGGCTACCGTTCGATGATGAGCGTCCAGAGCTCGCTGGTGATGGTGCCGATCAACGAATTCGGCAGCGAAGCGCAGAAACAGAAGTACCTGCCCAAGCTGGCCACGGGTGAGTGGATCGGCTGCTTCGGCCTGACCGAACCCAACCACGGCAGCGACCCCGGCAGCATGATCACCCGCGCCCGCAAGGTCGACGGCGGCTACAGCCTGTCCGGCGCCAAGATGTGGATCACCAACAGCCCGATCGCCGACGTGTTCGTGGTCTGGGCCAAGGACGACGGCGGCCAGATCCGCGGCTTCATTCTGGAAAAGGGCTGGAAAGGCCTCTCCGCCCCGGCCGTGCACGGCAAGGTCGGCCTGCGCGCCTCCATCACCGGTGAAATCGTGATGGACGAGGTCTTCGTGCCGGAAGAAAACGCTTTCCCGGATGTGCGCGGCTTGAAGGGCCCGTTCACCTGCCTGAACAGCGCGCGCTACGGCATCGCCTGGGGCGCACTGGGGGCCGCCGAAGACTGCTACTTCCGCGCCCGCCAGTACGTGATGGACCGCCAGCAGTTCGGCCGCCCGCTGGCCGCCAACCAGCTGATCCAGAAAAAGCTGGCCGACATGCTGACCGAAATCAGCCTGGGCCTGCAGGGCTGCCTGCGCCTGGGCCGCATGAAGGACGAAGGGACGGCTGCCGTCGAGATCACCAGCATCCTCAAGCGCAACAGCTGCGGCAAGGCGCTGGACATCGCCCGCATGGCGCGCGACATGATGGGCGGCAACGGCATCAGCGACGAGTACGGCGTGGCACGCCACCTGGTGAACCTGGAGGTGGTCAACACCTACGAGGGCACACACGACGTGCATGCGCTGATTCTGGGGCGGGCCATCACCGGCATTGCCGCGTTTTCGAACTGATCAGCTTTTTCGGCGACGCAAATGCAGGGCTGCCAGAGGCAGCCTTTTTTTGGCCCGCCTTCACGGGTGCACGGCACAGGCGGCCCATGCGGGCGGGGCTGACCCGGGCTGATGCCCCGCGGGCAGTCTCAGAATGAAGCCCCGGCGCAGAACTTCGCGCAATTTCTGTTAGTTTCAGGGCATGTCCCTGTCCCTGGATTTTCTCAGTCTGCCCCTGTTCGCCGCTGCGGCCCTGGTGTTCATCAGCGTGCTGGCCGGTGTGTTTTCGACGCGCGCCGGTTTCTCCTTCTTGCTGGTGTTCCTGGTCGTGGGGGTGTTGGCGGGTGAAGACGGCCCCGGGGGGCTCGCCTTCAACGATTTCACCGTGAGTTTCTGGGTCGGCAACGTGGCTCTGGCGGTGATCCTGCTCGACGGCGGACTTAGAACCGATCTGGCCACATTCAGAACCGGACTCAAACCCTCGCTTCTGCTGGCCACCATCGGTGTGGTCATTTGCGCCGCCATCACCGGCGTGGCGGCCCACTGGCTGCTCGATCTGAGCTGGCCCATGGCGCTGCTGCTGGGCGCCATCGTGGGCTCCACCGACGCCGCCGCGGTGTTTGCGCTGCTCAAGACCTCGGGCGTCAAGCTCAACGAGCGCGTGGCCGCCACGCTGGAGATCGAATCCGGCATGAACGACCCGATGGCGGTCTACCTCACGCTGGCACTGATCGGCGTGGCGCTGTTCATGCAGGCCAACCCGGGCAGTGGCGCGGGCGTGGGCATTCTGGACGTTCTGTACAACCTGCTACAGCAGTTTGGCTGGGGTACCGCGTTGGGACTGGGTTGTGGCTTTGCCCTGGCCGAGCTGCTGCGGCGGCTGGCCGGCACCCACGATGTCGGCGGCGGCATCCGCGCCCTGCTGATCGTCTCGGGTGGACTGGCGGTGTTCGCCGGCACCACCTGGCTGGGCGGCTCCGGGTTTCTGGCGGTCTACATCATGGGTGTGGTGGCGGGCAACCGGGGCAAACGGGTGGTTCGTTCCTCACTGACGGCCATGGACGGCTACGCCTGGCTGGCTCAGGCCGGCATGTTCCTGCTGCTGGGTCTGCTGGTCACCCCCACCGACCTGCTGCGCACACTGTGGCCGGCGCTGGGTGTCTCCCTGGTGCTGATGCTGGTGGCGCGACCGGTCTCGGTCTGGCTCTGTCTGGCACCGCTGCGCTTTCCTCGACGCGAGATCGGCTACATCTCGTGGGTGGGCCTGCGTGGCGCGGTGCCGATTGTGCTCGCCGTCTTCCCCTTGATGGCGGGTGTGGAAGGTGCCAAGACCTTCTTCAACGTGGCATTTGTGGTTGTGCTCAGCTCGTTGCTGTTGCAAGGCTCGACCATTGCCTGGAGTGCCCGCCGACTGGGCGTGGTGCTGCCCGACCTGGACGACGAATCCGAAGCCCGACGTGTTTTCGGTGACTTCGAGCTGGACGCCAGCACACCGGTGCAAGGCCTGTGCACGTTCTATGGTCTGCCAGTACCGACGGGAAGCCAGCAAAGCCTGGGCAACTGGATGGAGTCCGCGCTGGGCCGCCCGCCGGTCATCGGGGACAGCGTTCCTCTGGGCCATGCCGAACTGAGCGTGCGCCGTCTTGACGGCAACGGTCACATCGCCCGGGTGGGCATGCGCATCGACTGAGGCTGTCAGGCTGCAAGAGGACCGCGTAAAGTGGTAGGGCGTGCTGGGCTCGAACCAGCGACCAAGGGATTATGAGTCCCCTGCTCTGACCAACTGAGCTAACGCCCCACCGAACCGGCTATTGTAGGTGCTGCCCCTGCGCTCGGGCTCACTTGCCGTGGCTCAGGGCGTTGCTGACCAGCTTGGCCGTCACGTCCACGATCTGGATCATGCGGTCGTAGGGCATGCGCTGCGGACCGATCACCCCCAGGGTACCCACCACCTGGCCGTCGACCTCGTAGGGTGCGGTCACCACCGACAGATCTTCATACGGCACGACCTGGCTTTCTCCGCCGATGTAGATGCGCACACCATCGGCCTGGCTCGACACATCCAGCAGACGCATCAACTGGGTCTTCTGCTCGAACAGGTCGAACAGGCGACGCAGGTTGCCCATGTCGGAGGAGAACTCGGTAACCGACAGCAGGTTGCGCTCACCCGACACCACGACCTCATCGGCCTGGGCCTCTTCGTCTGCGGTGGGTTCGACCGCTGCCTGCATGAGTTCTGCGATCTCGCCGCGCAGGGCCTCGACCTCGTTGCGCAGACGCTCGCGCACCGCCTCCATGGTCAGGCCGGCGTAGTTGGCGTTGAGAAAGTTGGCCGCCTCCAGCAGCTGCGACTGGTTGAAGCTGGCCTGGGTGTGGATGATTCGGTTCTGCACATCGCCATCGGGAGAGACGATGATCACGAGCACCCGGTGCTCGGACAGGCTCAGGAATTCGATGTGGCGGAACACCGAACTGCGCCTTGGCGCCATCACCACGCCCACGAAGTGCGACAGGCTCGACAGCATGTGGGCGGCGTGGCTGATCACCCGCTGGGGTTTGCCCGCCTCGATGGCGCCTGACGCGATCTCATTGAGGGTGGGCAGCTCGCCGCGCCGCACCGTCAGCATGGTGTCGACGAACAGCCGGTATCCCTTGGCAGTGGGAATGCGCCCGGCCGAGGTGTGCGGGCTGGCAATCAGGCCCAGCTCCTCCAGATCGCTCATCACGTTACGGATGGTCGCCGGCGACAGGTCCAGCCCGGCGGCCTTGGCCAATGTGCGTGAGCCCACCGGCTGTCCGTCGGCGATGTAGCGCTCGACCAGCGCCTTGAGCAACAGTTGGGAACGGTCGTCCAGCATGGTGGACTCATTTTACGGAGTAAGTGCCGGCGCAGCAGCCGTCGGCACAAGGGTTTGCCAGGGCTGGAGCGCCAATACCCTGTGCTGTAATGCACACATGAGCCACTCCATCGCCCCCTCGGGCCTGGCCCCTAGGGTCCAGGCCCTGCGTTTTGCCCATGTCGGCATCATCGGCAAATACCAGGCGTCCGGGTCGCGGCATGCGGTCGAGGCAATCGCCGACTTTCTGCACGACCAGGGTTGCGAGGTCTCGCTGGAGACGGAAACCTCGCAGAACACGGGCATGGCACAGTACGCCGCGCTCGACGTGCCCGGCATTGGGCGGGAATGCCAGCTCGCCCTGGTGGTGGGCGGCGACGGCACCATGCTGGGCATCGGACGTCAGCTGGCCCGCTACGGTGTGCCGCTGATCGGCATCAACCAGGGGCGGCTGGGCTTCATCACCGACGTCCCTCTGGACGGCTTTCGCGAGCGACTGGGACCGATGCTGCGCGGGGAATACGAAGAAGAGGCGCGCAGCCTGATGGCCGCCAGCGTCTGGCGCGACGGGCATTGCGTGTTCGAGGCCACCGCCCTCAATGACGTGGTGGTCAACCGCAGCGGCGTGGCCAGCATGATCGAGCTGAGGGTGGAGGTCGACGGGCACTTTGTGGCCAATCAGCGCGCCGACGGCCTGATCATCGCCACCCCCACCGGCTCGACCGCCTACGCCCTGTCGGCCGGCGGCCCCATGCTGCACCCGGCCATCGATGGCTGGGTGATGGTCCCGATCGCACCCCATACCCTGTCCAACCGCCCGGTGGTGCTGTCCTCGCACAGCGAAATCGCGGTGGAGATTGTGGCCGGCAAGGACGCCAGCGCCAATTTCGACATGCAGACCCTCACCAGCCTGATGCACGGCGACCGCATCGTGGTGCGGCGGTCACCCCATTCGCTGCGCCTGCTGCACCCGGTGGGCTGGAGCTATTTCGACACCCTGCGCAAGAAACTCCACTGGAACGAAGGCGGCTGATTTCCCGGTCAGAATACGGGTCTGCCCGAACCTGTTTCCTGCCAACCGCCATGAGTCTTCGCCGCATCGTCCTGCGTGATTTCGTGATCGTGCGCTCGCTCGACCTTGAGCTGGGGCGAGGGTTCTGTGTGCTAACCGGCGAGACCGGCGCCGGCAAATCCATCCTGATCGACGCCCTGCAGCTGGCCCTGGGTGGCCGCTCCGACAGCACCGTGGTCCGCGAAGGCGCCAGCCGTTGCGAGATCGCGGCCGAATTCGATCTGCCGGCCTCGCTGCGATCCTGGCTGCAGGAGCAGGGCTTCGGTGACGACGAAGACAGCCTGCTGCTGCGCCGCACGGTGGACACCGAAGGGCGCAGCCGGGCCTGGATCAATGGCAGCCCCGCCACCCTGACCCAGTTGCGCGCCCTGGCCGATAGCCTGGTCGACATCCATGGCCAACATGCCTGGCAGAGCCTGACCCGCACCGACGCGCTGCGTGCGCTGCTTGACGGCTATGGCGGCATCGACCCGCGTGCTGCGCGCGACGCCTGGGGCCGCTGGCGCCAGGCCCGCAAGTCGCTGGATGAAGCGCGCGAGCGGCAGAACCAGTTGCAGCAGGAAAGCGAGCGGCTGAGCTGGCAGATCGGCGAGCTGGACAAGCTGGCGCCCGCTGATGGCGAGTGGGAGGAGCTCAACGCACAACACGCCCGGCTGGCCAATGCCCAGTCCTTGATCGACGCAGCGCAGCTGGCTGTCAATGCCCTGGACGAATCGGAACCGTCGGCCAGGGCCCTGCTACACCGTGCGATACAGGCCCTGCAGACCCAGGTGCACCTGGAACCACGCTTTGCGCCTGCCATCGAGGCACTGGAAGCCGCGCAGGCCCAGATCGAGGACGCGGTGCATGGTTTGCACCAGTGCCTGGGCCACACCGAGCTGGACCCGCAAGGTCTTCAGGTGCTGGATGAGCGCCTGGGCCAGTGGGTCTCACTGGCCCGCCGCTACCGCCGGCCTCCGCAGGAACTGGCCACGCTGCTGGCCCAGTGGAAACAGGAACTGGCCGACGTGGACCATGCGCTGGACCTGGGCGCGCTCGAAAACGAGGAGCGCAAGGCCTGGCAGGTGTTCGAACGCGAGTGCCAGGCACTGACCCGCCAGCGCCGCAAGGCGGCGCCCCGCCTGTCGGCCGCCGTGACCGAGATCATGCAGTCGCTCGGCATGCAGGGCGGCCGCTTCGAGGTCGGGCTGCAGGCCCTGGCCGAGCCACAGGCCCACGGTATGGAGCAGGTCGAGTTCCTGGTGGCCGGGCATGCCGGGGTGACGCCGCGTCCGGTCGGCAAGGTCGCCTCCGGCGGTGAACTCTCCCGCATCGCGCTGGCGATTTCGGTGGTCACCAGCCAGCTGGGGCAGGCCCCGACCCTGATCTTCGACGAGGTCGACTCGGGCATTGGCGGTGCGGTGGCGCACACCGTGGGTCGCTTGCTGCGGCAGCTTGGGACCGACCGGCAGGTGCTGGCCGTCACCCACCTGCCCCAGGTGGCCGCCTGTGGCGATCGGCACCTGCTGGTTCGCAAACAGCAGGCCAAGGGAGATACCTTCAGCGAGGTGCTGCCCATCGAGGCCGAAGCGCGTGTCACCGAGCTGGCGCGCATGCTCGGTGGCGGCGAACGCTCCGAAGTCTCGCTGGCCCACGCGCGCGAACTGCTGACCGCTTGAGGCCACGACCATGAGCGCTTCGACTCCGATGGAACTCGTGCTGATCACCGGCATGTCCGGCTCCGGCAAGTCGGTGGCCCTGACGGCCCTGGAAGACGTGGGCTTCTACTGCGTCGACAACCTGCCGCCCGAGCTGCTCGAAGCCTTCATTGCGCTGGAGCAGGGACACCGGGCCCACAAAGTCGCCATTGCCATGGACGTGCGCAGCGCCGACTCGTTGCCCGGTCTGCCGCAGCGCCTGTCCCTGATCCGCAAGCGACCCGAGCGCCCGGTGCACCTGACCACGCTGTTCCTGGACGCCAGTACCGACACCTTGATGCGCCGCTTCTCGGAAACCCGGCGCATGCACCCGCTTTCGCTCAAGACCACCAATGACCAGCGCCGCGCACTGGCCGATGCCATCGAGCACGAGCGCGAGTTGCTGGCCGAATTGCGCGAGCAGGCGCTGGTGATGGACACCAGCCTGATCCGCCCGGCCCAGTTGCGCAGCCAGGTCAAGGATGCGGTCGGCACCAGCCATGCGCCACTGACGCTGGTGTTCGAGTCTTTCGCCTTCAAGCGTGGCATACCGCTGGACGCCGATTTCGTGTTCGACGTGCGCATGCTGCCGAATCCGCACTACGAACCCGAGCTCAAGCCCCTGACGGGACGCGATGCCCCGGTGGCGGCCTTTCTGGCTGCACAGGGCGAGGTGCAGCGCATGCAGGACCATATCCAGACCTTTCTTCAGCACTGGTTGCCGCAGATGCTGCGCGACCATCGCAGCTACGTGACGGTGGCCATCGGGTGCACCGGAGGACAGCACCGATCGGTTTATCTGGCCGAGCAATTGGCGGACCACTTCGGCGACGACTGGGCCACCCGCATCAGGCACCGCGAAGCCAACGGCTGGCCAACAAGACCCTGATGGTCAAAGCCGGTCCAGCAGCTGGCGCACCGGTGCGGGCAGCCCCACGCCCGTCAGGTCACCGCAATCCACCCAGCCACCGTCGGGCAACAGGACGTCCCCATGGCTTTCCGTCGGCAGATCCAGCAGCACGGGGTGCAGCCGCATCTCGCGGTGTGTGAGGCTGTGTGAAATCACGGGCAGCATGGATACCCGTTCACGCCACTGCCCGGGAACCACCTCCAGCAGCTCCGCCTCGGTCCCGTACACCGGCGGACAGAACAGACCGGACCAGATGCCCGAGGCCGGACGCCGCTGCAAATGCAGCTGCCAGCCGCCTGGCGCCGGTCGCCTCCACAGCAAAAGCCACCAGGACACCGACTGCCGGCGCAGATGGCGGGTCCGTATGGGAAATTTCTGCACCGCGTCGCGCGCGTGGGCCAGGCACAGGTCCTGCACCGGGCACTCCGAGCAACGCGGACGGCTGCGGGTGCACAAGGTGGCGCCCAGGTCCATCAGACCCTGCGTGTAGGCCACCATGTCCTTCGCGTCGGCTTGTTCTGGCAGCAGCGCCTGCGCCAGTCCCCACAGCCGCTGCTGGGGTCCGGCACGTGCCAGGTCTTCTTCAAAGGCCAGCAGACGCCCCAACACCCGCCGCACATTGCCGTCAAGAATGGACACGCGCTCACCAAAACAGAAGGCCGCAATGGCAGCCGCCGTCGACGCGCCAACCCCTGGCAAGCGTTGCAGCGATTCGGCGCTGTCCGGGAAACATCCTCCGTGCTCAACCACCACCACCTGGGCACAGCGGTGCAGGTTTCGGGCCCGGCTGTAGTAACCCAGACCACTCCAGAGGGCCATCACCTCATCGGGCTGCGCCCCCGCCAGCGAGCGCACATCGGGAAAACGGGCCAGGAAACGCGGGTAATACGCCAGCACCGTGCTCACCTGGGTCTGCTGCAGCATGATTTCCGACAGCCAGACACGGTAGGGATCGCGGATGCCCTGCCAGGGCAGGTCGTGCCGTCCGGCCCGACGCTGCCACTCGATCAGCCGCGCAGCAAAGCCCGCCGGTAAAGCGACCGGCACCGGTTCGGAACCCGGCTTCATGCCGGGACCGCTTCGGCCACCTTGGGTTCGGTGTCTTCGAGCAGGCGGTCGGTCAGCTCACCGAGCTTGGCATCGAGCAGGTGCAGTTCGGTCTGCTGTGCCTGCAGTTCGCGGATGCGGTCATCCAGTCCACCGGCGGCCTGCTGGATGCGGGAGACCGCCTCGATGCGCCGGGTGAAGTTGCGGCGGCGCTCGCGCAATTGCGCATCGAGCTGGGCCGCTGCCGACTTGTTCCAGATTTCGACCTCGGCCACCGCCGCTTCATAGACCACCCGCAGCCGGCTCATCAGGGCACGCGCCAGGCGTTCGGCAAACTCCGGCTGAGCCAGTCGCAAGGCATTGCCCAGGCTCAGGTACTGAAGGTGGCTCTTCTCGATCTGGTCAAGGTCTTTGTAGAAGCGCGCCAACACGGGCGGTGGCGGCGCCTGAAGGGAAAAGCCGTACTCGGCGTTGAGCCCCTTGAAGCTGCCTTCAAGCATGGCCTGGATTTCGTCGCGCAAGCGCTCGGTCTGGGCGAGACCTGCGCGCAAGCGCTCGAAGGTCTGTCCGTAGGCGCGTCGCACGCCCAGCTTGATGCCAGGCTGGCGCAGGGCTCGCGCCAAGTTGTTGACCTCTACCTTCAGGTGCGTGGTGCTCAGCAAAGCGAACAAATCTTTGAGCAAGCGCAGGTGCACCGAGCGCACGGCCTGAATCTTCGCGCCGCTGGCGTCAAAGTCGGCCTGCTCCTGCTCGATGCGCAGACGCATCTGCTTGATCACCCCTTCGTTCTTGCCGCGCAGGCCTTCGAGTTCGTGCACCTGCTCGACCAGATCGCGCACCCGGGTGTGAACAAGTCGACCGGTTTCATGGCGCAGCGCCTGTACCCCTGTGGCAACCCGGGTTCGCAGCAGACGGCGCCGCTGCCCCAGCAGATCAACGCCCAGGGCACACTCGAGTTCGAGCAGGTTGCTGGCCTCCAGCAGCGCCTCGTCGCGCTCGACCTTGGCCAGCAGACCTTTCTGGGCGGACACGGCCAGAACCTGTCGCGGCGAGAGACCCAGGATATCGGCCACGTCGGTGCGCTGGGAAGCAATTTGCAGCTGGATCTGCTCGGGAGAGCTCAGGCCATCCCACATGGTGTCGATCTTGTTGAGAACCACCAGACGCGATTCCTGACCTGCCCCGAGCGCCGACAGGTGCTGGCGCCAGATGCCCAGGTCGGACTTGGTGACCCCCGTGTCGGCGGCCAGGATGAACACCACCGCATGTGCCTGTGGCAGCAGGCTGACCGTCAGTTCGGGTTCGGCACCAATGGCATTGAGACCCGGTGTGTCCAGGATGACCAGCCCCTGCTTCAGCAGCGGGTGGGCCATGTTGATCAGGGCATGCCGCCAGCGCGGCACCTCGATGCTGCCGTCGGCCTGGGGCAGAGGATTGTCATCGGGCAGCTCGTCGTTCCAGAAACCCAGGGCCGCCGCCTCGGCCTTGCTCACGCGACGCACCTCGGACACCTTCTGGATCGCTTTGGCCAGTTGCTCCGGGTCGTTGACATCCAGATCGATGCGCTCCCACTTTTCGGGGGCATTGCGCCAGTCGAGCAGGGACTGGGACTTCAGGCGCGTCTCGATGGGCAGCAGGCGCAGGCACGGTGGAACGTCGGCGTCGTAGGCCAGTTCGGTCGGGCACATGGTGGTTCGCCCGGCGCTGGCTGGCATGATGCGGCGCCCATAGCCGGCGAAGAACACGGCATTGATCATCTCGGACTTGCCGCGCGAGAACTCGGCCACAAAGGCCACCATGATGCGGTCGTTGCGCACCTGTTCGTGCAACTGATCCAGCCGCTCGCGGATACCCGCCTCCATCAGGTCGTGGTCGGTGAGCCACTCGGAGAGCAGCTTCACGCGCAACGCAAACTGCTTGCGCCACGCGCCATGCCGGTCGAAATCCTGATTGAAACTCATAGGGTTCGTCTGTCTCTGGTCGCTCGAACGCCTTGCTGGGCGCCAGCGCATCCGGTGGGTTGATGCACCATCGGAGATCGGTCACATGCTTGTGGTCGTTCAATATAGCATCTGCACCCCGCCCTCAAGCTGCGATGCACGACCGGTTGTCCCCTTCGCGGGGTCAACGCTTCTGGCAGACCGGACAGAAGAAGCTTGAGCGCTGGCCTTGTCTGAGCAGCCGTATCGGCGTGCCGCAGCGACGGCAGGGCTGTCCGGCTCGACCGTAGACCATGGCATCGAGCTGAAAATAGCCCGCTTGCCCTTCGGCATTGCTGAAATCGCGCAGTGTGCTTCCACCCAGTGCCACCGCGCGCGAGAGCACATCCACAATGGCCGCGTGCAAGCGCGTCACTCGCGGCAGGCTCAGTCGATCGGCCCGCACGGTGGGTCGAATGCCGGCCAGAAACAACGATTCGCTGGCGTAGATGTTGCCCACACCGACCACGACATCCCCGGCCAACAACACCTGTTTGATACAGGCCCGGCGCTGACGAAGGGACTGGTGGAACTGTGCCGGGTCGAACCCCGCCTCCAGCGGCTCGCAACCGAGTCCACCCAGCAGGCGAACGGCGCGGGGATCGTCCAGCGACGGGACATGAACCACCGCCCCGAAGCGACGGGGGTCGTGCAGCCGCAGCACCCCTCGGTCGGTCGTGAGGTCGAAATGGTCGTGCGGCCCGGGAGGAGGCAGGCGGGTGTCGAACTGCAGGCTGCCGGACATGCCCAGGTGCAACAGCAGGCAGCCGGTGTCCAGGTGCAGCAGCAGGTACTTGCCGCGGCGCGCCACCGCCCGCACCCGCCGGCCCGACAGTTGCTGCGGCAAGCACCCCAGCGGCCAGCGCAAGGGCTTGCCCATATGCACCGTTTCGATGCGCGCGCCAGCGATGCGATCGGCAAAGCTGCGCCGGGTGACTTCAACTTCGGGCAATTCGGGCATGGACGAAAAATCAGCAGCGGAACATGGACAAGAAAACCGGATCCCAGAAACAGCCATATGGCCCCTGGCCTGGCTCGGTCCAGACCCGGACGGACACGCCTTCCCGGAAGGCATCCATTATCATGAGACGATGAACCGAACGCGCCGCACCGCTCAGCAATCCCGGGGGAATGGTGGCCGTGTGTCGCCTGCGACACCGCCCAGGCGATGGACACAATTGCGAGCCCTGGTCGCGCTGTCCGTCTTGCTCGCGGCGGGCGTGCCGGTGGCGGCGCAGGCGCAGGCACCGGCCTCCGAACCTTCCTCCGCTGCCGAGCCGGTGGTCAACTCGTCCCTGACGGCACCCTTGTTCTACCAGATCCTGCTGGGCGAGATTCAGCTGCGCTCCGGCGACCCGGGCGCCGGCTACTCGCTGATGCTGGACGCCGCCCGTCGGCAACGCGATGCGAGCCTCTATCAGCGTGCGGTGGAAATGGCCCTTCAGGCACGCTCGGGAGAAGCGGCGCTCATGGCAGCCCGGGACTGGTCGGCCGCCATGCCAGCCGACATGGAAGCGCGTCGCTACCACCTGCAGATCCTGCTGGCCCTGAACCGGGTTGCCGAGTCGGGTCCGGTGCTGCGTGAGCTCATCCATGCCAGCGCCGTGGCCGACCGGGATGATGTGATCAACGCCATCCCCCCCGCGTATGCCCGGGTGCCGAACAAGGAGCAGGCACTGGCTGTGGTGCGTGAAGCGCTGAGAGACAGCCTGCAGGACCCGGCCCGCGCGGCTGCCGCCTGGACCACACTCGGTCGACTTGAACTGGGGTTGGAGCAGTTGGACCAGGCGCTGCAATCGGCCTCGCGAGCGCAACATGCCAGGCCGGACTCACCCTTGCCGGCCATGCTGGCGCTGGAACTGCTGGAAAAAGGTCGCACAGCGGCAGAATCTTTGGTTCGCGGCTATCTTTCCAGGCCGGTGACTGACGCACCCCGTCGCTCGGCGGTGGCGTTGACCTACGCACGGATCCTGCTGGATCTGCAACGCACCAGCGATGCGCGCGGGCTGCTCGATGAGCTCACCCGCAACGACCCGGAGTTGGCCGAGCCCTGGCTGTTGCTGGCCACCCTGCAGGTGCAGGAGAACGCGCTGCCTGCCGCGACCACCTCGCTCCAGACCTTCATGGCACTGGCCCGCCAGTCGGACGACGAGCGATCGGTACGGGGCATGACCCAGGCCTTTCTGCTGATGGCGCAAATCGCCGAGAAGCAGGGCGACTTTGCAGCCGCCGGCGCCTGGCTGGACCGGATCGAAAACGCCGAGGACGTGATGGCCGCCCAACTGCGGCGCGCCTCCCTGCTGGCTCGACAGGGTCAGCTGGAACAGGCCCGGGCCTTGCTCCGCCAGCAACCCGAAAGGCGACTGGACGACGCCCGCCTGAAGCTGCTGGCCGAGGCCCAGTTGCTGCGCGATCTGAAACAGTACCAGGCCGCCTACGAGGTCTTTGGGGAAGCGGTGACCCGCTTCCCCGAGCAGACCGACCTGCTGTACGACCAGGCCATGATGGCCGAGAAGGCCGGCAAGACCGACGAGATGGAGCGGCTGCTCCGGCAGCTCATCGCGGCTCAGCCCGACCATCACCATGCCTACAACGCACTGGGCTATTCACTTGCCGACCGAAACGTTCGCCTGGACGAAGCCAAAGCCCTGATTGAAAAGGCGGTCGAGCTGGCACCCACCGATGCCTATATCCAGGACAGCCTGGGCTGGGTCGAATTCCGGCTGGGCAACACCCGCCGTGCGCTGGACATCCTGCAGGCCGCCTACCGTTCTCGCCCGGACGCCGAGATTGCCGCCCACCTGGGCGAGGTGCACTGGGTGCTGGGCGAGCGCGAGCAGGCCCTGCGCATCTGGCGAGAGGGCTTGCTGCTGGCCAACGACAACGAGACCCTGCAGGAAACCCTGCAACGCTTTCGTGTGACGCCGTGACACGCGCCAATGGGTTGGGGCTTCGCCAGGCCCTCGGGCGTCTGCCGATCGGTCTATGGGCTGTTCTGATGACCCTCGTCCTCGGTGCTTGTGCAAGCCCTGCCCGCGAGACCGCTACCGAAGGCGCTCTCTGGACCGGCAGGCTGGCCTTGCAGGTGGACAGTGAGCCCCCCCAGTCCTACGCCGGTGGCTTCGAGCTGCGGGGTTCGCCCGCGCAAGGCGAATTGATGCTGAGCTCACCACTGGGTCAGACCCTGGCCTTTGTGCGATGGGACACCGGCGGCGCCGAAATGCGCCAGGGTGAACAGGTGACCCGCAGTGACAGCCTGGATGAACTGACCCGCTTGCTGACGGGCACCGCCATGCCGGTGGCAGCCATGTTCGACTGGCTGCGCGGCCGCAACACCGGCGCCGATGGCTGGGAGGCCGATCTTTCCCGCCACGAACAAGGCCGGATTGCGGCTCGGCGGTCCGCTCCCCTGCCGGCGGCGCAACTGCGCCTGGTTGTTCAGCCGTGAGAGCGGCACCGAGGGCCGCTCTGTGAACCGTCCAGACCACCAGCACCGGACGGTGGACCACCTGCACGGCCTGCCGGCACCGGCCAAGCTGAACCTGTTCCTGCACGTCACAGGACGCAGGGCGGACGGCTACCACCTGTTGCAATCGGTGTTCATGCTGGTCGACTGGTGCGACCACATCCACCTCGACCTGCGCCACGACGGCACCATACAGCGGATCGACAGCCAGCCCAGCCGCCTACCGCCCGATGACCTCTGTGTTAAGGCGGCACGCGCACTGCAGGCGGCCACCGGCTGTGACCTGGGGGCCACCATACGGCTGGACAAGCAACTGCCGGCCGAAGCCGGCATGGGCGGGGGGTCGTCCGACGCGGCGACCTGTCTGATCGGCCTGAACCGCCTCTGGGGCCTTGGACTGAAGCGCCATGAGCTGGCGGCCATCGGCCTGCGCCTGGGTGCCGACGTGCCATTCTTCATCGGCGGCCACACGGCGTGGGTCGAAGGCGTGGGTGAGCAGCTGACGCCGGTGCGCCTGCCTGCGGCAAGCTTCGTGGTGGTCAAGCCACAGACCGGTGCCTCGACACCACGCATTTTCGCGTCTGCCGACCTCAAGCGAGACTCAAAAACTGCTATACTCCAAGGCTTTGCTGCAAATGACGCAGAGAGATCGGAAAAGCCCATCCTGCTGGACCTGAACAAGGTCCTGAATGAAGGGCACAACGACCTCGAACCCGTGGCGCAGGCGCTGTGCCCCGAAATGGGCGCATGCATTCAGTGGCTGAGAGGCCTGGGAATGCAAGGGCGCATGACCGGATCAGGGACTGCGGTGTTTGCACCAATGCGGCCTGCGGTCCGCCTACCAGAGCCCCCTGGGCCCTGGCTGGTACGGCAGTGCAGCAACATGGATACCCATCCATTGTCCGACTGGTGTTCCGATTAGAATTGGAAGACACAGCCGGAACAGCGGATGTGTGACCTGCGACATTTTGGGTTGATGATCGGGCCTGTGCCAGAGCATCGACCTGCGTAGGGGAGTCGCCAAGTTGGTTAAGGCACCGGATTTTGATTCCGGCATGCGAGGGTTCGAGTCCTTCCTCCCCTGCCACCCGTTACAACCGCACCTCACGAGCGTTCAGGCCACCCGCCGGTGGCGTCATTCGGTCAGCTGGGCCCGGCCCGAACCGAACCGACAGCTGGGAAACCCATGCAAGTTCAATCCCCGGATTTCATGATCTTCACCGGCAACGCCAATCCGGTGCTGGCCTCCGAGATAGCCCAGCACCTGGGTACACAGCTCGGCGCGGCCAATGTGGGCCGCTTCTCGGATGGCGAGGTCACGGTGGAAATCACCCAGAACGTGCGCGCACGCCACGTGTTCGTGATCCAGTCCACCTGCGCACCGACCAACGACAACCTCATGGAGTTGCTCATCATGGTCGACGCGCTCAAGCGCGCCTCGGCCGAGCGCATCTCTGCCGTCATCCCCTACTTCGGTTATGCGCGCCAGGACCGTCGCCCGCGCTCCAGCCGCGTGCCGATCACCGCCAAGGTGGTGGCCAACATGCTGCAGACCGTGGGCGTGGCCCGCGTGCTGACCATGGACCTGCACGCCGACCAGATCCAGGGATTTTTCGACATTCCGGTCGACAACATCTATGCCTCGCCGGTGCTGCTGGGTGACCTGCGCCAGAAAAACTACGAAGACCTGCTGGTGGTGTCGCCCGACGTCGGTGGTGTGGTGCGTGCCCGTGCCCTGGCCAAGCAGCTCAACTGCGACATGGCCATCATTGACAAGCGTCGCCCCAAGGCGAACGTGTCCGAGGTCATGCACGTCATCGGCGACATCGAAGGCCGCAACTGCGTGATCATGGACGACATGATCGACACCGCCGGCACGTTGGTGAAGGCGGCCGAGGTGCTCAAGGAGCGCGGCGCCAGGAACGTGTACGCCTACTGCACACACCCGATCTTCTCGGGTCCGGCCATTGAACGCATCGCCAAGGGCAACGCCCTGGATGAGGTGGTCGTGACCAACACCATTCCCCTGTCTCAGGCTGCCCAGGCCTGCGGCAAGATTCGCCAGCTCACCGTGGCACCGCTGATGGCCGAGACCATCGCGCGCATCGCCTCGGGCGAGTCTGTCATGAGTTTGTTTGCCGATCAGGACAACCTGTTCTGAGGCAGCAAAAAGCCGGTCTGCCTCAATCAGACCATTTTCAAACAGAGGCGTTCTGGTCGCGGAACCCCTCAAATGGAGTCAGTCATGCAATTCGTCGCTTTTGAGCGCGCCAAGCAGGGAACGGGTGCGAGCCGCCGTCTGCGCAACACCGGTCGCGCGCCCGGTATCGTTTTTGGTGGTAACACCGCCCCGGCCACCATCGAGCTGGACCACAACGCCCTGTGGCACGCTCTGAAGAAGGAAGCCTTCCACGCCTCCATCCTGGACATGGAGTTGGGCGGCAAAGTCGAGAAAGTGCTGCTGCGCGATGTGCAGTACCACCCCTACAAGCCCCAGGTCCTGCACGTGGACTTCCAGCGCGTGGACGAAAAGACCCGCCTGCGCAAGAAGGTGCCGCTGCACTTCAAGGGCGAGGAAACGTCGCCAGCCGTCAAGGTCGACAAGTGCCTGGTCAACCACATCATGACCGAGATCGAAATCGAGTGCCTGGCCACCCAGCTGCCCGAGTTCATCGAAGTCGACCTGAGCGCGGTTGAAAAGGGCGCCACCCTCCACACCGGCGACATCAAGCTGCCCAAGGGCGTCAAGTTCGTGACGCACGGCCGCAAGGACCTGACGATCGCCACTGTGGTGGAGCCGGTCGAGGAAGTCATTGCCGCCCCCGTGGCCGCCGCTGCCGACGACAAGAAAGGCAAGAAGAAGAAGTAAACAGAGCCCCCACGCTCTGCCTCTTCGAGGAGCCGAAGGCCCGCTATAGCGGGCCTTTTTTATGGCCCGCCCGGCCACGCACCCGATAATCCCTGTCCATGATCCGACTGATAGCTGGCCTGGGCAACCCCGGCCCCGACTACGAACAGACACGCCACAACGCCGGTTTCTGGTGGGTGGATGAGGCCTCGCGCCTGCTGGGCACCAACTTGCAGATGGAACGCAGCCATTTCGGCAAGGTGGCACGCGCCAACGTGCGGGGCCAAAGCGTGTGGCTGGTCGAGCCGCAGACCTTCATGAACCGCTCGGGCCAGGCGGTGGCCTCGGTGGCACGCTTCTACAAGATTGCGCCCGAAGAGGTGCTGGTGGTACACGACGAGCTGGACCTGCCACCGGGTGAGGCCAAACTCAAGAAAGGGGGCGGGCACGCCGGGCACAACGGCCTGCGCGACATCCATGCCCAGCTGGGCAGCCCGGATTACTGGCGGCTGCGCATCGGCATCGGCCATCCGGGCAACCGCAACGAGGTGGCCAACTGGGTGCTCAAGAAACCCTCACCGGATGACCGCATCGCCATTCTTCAGGCCATGGACCGGGGACTGAAGGCGCTGCCTCAGCTGATCGAGGGCGACATGGACAAGGCCACGGCCCTGATTCACACCAGCAAGCCGCCCCGGCCCAAACCGCCCAGACTGCCGAAGGGCGACGCTCAGCCTGCCGCTGGGGGCGAGACAAGCGGCCCGGCCGACGCCAGCGACTGACCGGCCTGCTGCAGGCGCTGGTACCGCTGCCACAGCGTCTCGTGGTTCTCGATATGGGCCGGGTCGACCGGGATGCACTCGACCGGGCAGACCTGTACACACTGAGGCTCGTCAAAGTGACCGACACACTCGGTGCAGCGGTTCGGGTCGATCTGGTAGAAGTCCTCGCCCATCGAGATCGCCTGGTTCGGGCACTCGGGCTCGCAGACGTCGCAGTTGATGCACTCGGCGGTGATCATCAAGGCCATGGGTGAGCTTCCTGTTCAGGCCTGCAACGCTGGCGGCAGCAGTCTGCTCGCCACAGCGGTGCTGACCATCTGCGACACATCCCCGCCCAACGTGGCGATCTCGCGCACCAGGGTGCTGGAGATGCACTGCAGGTCGGCCTGGGGCAGCAGAAACACCGTCTCGACACCCGGGTGCAGCTTGCGGTTCATGGCCGCCATCTGCACCTCGTAGTCGAAGTCGGCCATGTTGCGGATGCCGCGGACCACCGCGTGCGCGCCCTGCTCGCGGCAGAAATCCATCATCAGACCATCGAAGGGCAGCACACGCACGCGAGACCCCTCCAGGCTGGCTGCGAACTCGCCGGCCATCTCCAGGCGTTCGTGCAGCGTGAACCGGGTCTTCTTGTGGTGGGCCATGGCCACCGCGATGATGAGTTCATCGAACAAGGCCGCTGCGCGGCGCACCACGTCCTCGTGGCCCAGGGTGAGCGGGTCGAAGGTGCCGCTGTAGACGGCGATACGGGGGTTTGAGGGCGCAGGCGACATGGCCCGATTATCGGCGACCCCGCCCGGCGGTGGTTTCAGGTCGCCGGCAGAGCCCGCAACAGCGCAAAGGACACCGCTCCCGCCCGGTCCTGTCGCCAGGGCTGCAGACCCAGAGGCGCCAGCTCATCGGGGGACCACAGACGCGGCGACTCCAGGTAAACAAAGCCTTCCGGCTTGAGCGCGGCACGGGCTGCCCTGAGAGCGGCAGAGAACAGCGCATCGTTGCCACCGTCACCGAAAGGTGGATCAAGGAACACCAGATCGAGGTCGCGCCGCTGCTGCAGCCACGCGACTCCGTCACCCTTGATCACCTCGACCGCCTCGGCCTGCAGACGCTGGCGTACCGACTGCAGACTGGCCACCAGAGACGGATCCTGCTCGGCCAGCCAGACCTGGGCTGCGCCGCGCGAAGCCGCCTCGAAGCCCAGTGCACCGGTGCCGGCAAAGGCATCAAAACAGCGCCACCCGGTGAGATCCTGGCCCAGCCAGTTGAACAGGGTCTCACGCACGCGCGACGGCGTGGGGCGCAGGCCCGGCCGGTTGGCCACCGGCAGCCGCGAACGCTTGAAGCGCCCGCCGATGATGCGCACCTCCTGAGGCGCCTGGGTGGAGGAACGGGCGGCAGGTTTTTTCATGCGGCAAGCTTACCAAGCCTGCGTGCCGCAAAGGGGCACGCGCAATAGGCTGAAGGTTGCGCTAGGTCCCGCCAACCACAACGGTCACCATGCGACCGGGTTGCAGCACGCGCTGGAAGGCGCGGCGGATGTCGTCCACCGTCACCGCCTCCACCCGGTCGGTCCAGTGCTCCAGGTAGTCCAGCGGCAGGCCGTTCCAGGCGATATTGGCCACGTTGTCGAGCAGCTTGCGGTTGCTGTCCAGGCGCAGGCCGAATCCGTTGACCAGGTTGTCCTTGGCCGCCCGCAGCTCGGCCTCGGTGGGTCCATCGGCCACGAAGCCGGACACCACCTCACGCGCCACCGACAGGGCCAGATCGGCCTGGTCGGGCCGCGTGGTCAGGCCCAACTGGAAGGCACCGGCATGCAGGCCCGGCGAGAAGTAGCTGTAGACGCTGTAGCTCAAACCCCGCCGTTCGCGGACCTCATGGGTCAGGCGCGAGGTGAAACCGCCACCGCCCAGAATGTGGTTGCCCACCAGAAGGGCAAAGAAGTCGGGGTCGTTGCGGCGGTAACCGGGCTGACCGAGCAGCACCTGGGCCTGGGCGGCATCAAAGGGCAGGCGCTCTTCGATGGCCTGCGCCAGGGGCTGCACTTCGGACACGGCGGGCAGGTCCTCGCACCCGTGCGCCTGCAGCGGGGCCATCAGTTCACCCACAATGCGGTCGGCGGTGGGCCGGTCGATGGCCCCCACCAGACTCACCTGGGCCCGGCAGGCCACCACATGACGGCGCCAGAAGCCCTGCATGTCGGCCACACCGATGGCCATCAGGGTGTCGGCGGTGGGTTCCTGGCCATATGGGTGACCGCGGTAGACCGCGCGCGCAAAGGACCGGCTGGCATGCGTGGCCGGTCGGGTGTCGGCCTCGCGCAGGCTGGCCAACAGGCGCTCGCGGTCGCGCTGCCAGACGGTCTCGGGCCACGCCGGAGCGGCCATCTGGCGCGCGGCCAGGCGCACCGCGCCGGACAGCAGGTCATCACGGGTGAGCGTGCGCAAGGACAGGCTGAAACGGTCGCTGCCAGCGCTGGCGCCGAACTGGGCGCCGAGATCGACCCAGGCTTCACTGAGCTGGTTCTCGTCCAGGGCCGGGAACGACCCTTGGGCCTGGACACCCGCCGACAGCAGGGACGCGGTGGCACTGGCCAGTCCGGCCTGCGCAGCCGGATCGCGACGGCTGCCACCGTCGACATTGATCTGGACATCCAGCATGGGGATGGTCGGGCTGGTCACCAGGTAGACCCGGGCGCCACTGGCGTGCACCCAGTGTTCGATGGGGATGGCCGCGGTGGCGGTTCCGACCACACCGGTCAGGGCCAGAACCAGATACAGGGCAGCGAACCGACGCAGCCGGAGGAACCAGGGCGGCGCCAGGTGGGGTTTGATGCGGGACGTTGTCATCGGTTGATTCAGAAGACGGTGGAACGCCGGTTCAATGGCGGGTCAATGCCGGACGCTGGCCGCCCGGTGCGGCACGGGCCTCGCGCCGGCTCGGGTCGGGCACCAGCACGGCGGTGTTCAGGCCATCGTCGCCGAACAGGCGCTGTGCGACCGATTGCACCTGGGCCGCGGTGACCTCCTGCAGGCGGGCCAGCAGCCGTTCGCCGGCATCGATGTCGAGGCCATTGATCCAGTAGTTGCCCAGTTCCCGGGCCTGGTTGAAGATGGAGTCGAGCTTGTAGATTTCGCCCGCCGTCCACTGGGTCTTGACCCGTTGCAACTCGGTTTCGGTGATGCCTTCGCGTGCGATGCGTTCAATTTCTGCCTTCAGGGCGGCCGAGGCCATCTCGGCGCTCACACCCCGGGCGGGCACCGCACTCAGAATGAACTGCTGCGGTCCCCGGCCCATGAGTCCGAATGAGGCCCCGGCGCTGTCGGCGATGCGCTTGCCCCCGGCACCCGAGCCTTGCACCAGCGCCCGGTCAAGGCGGGCCCCGCTGTAACCGTCGAGCACGGCCGACAACACGGTCAGCGCCAGCGCATCCTGATCATCCGGAGTGTCGCCACCCTGCCAGCGAGGCATCCTCCAGCCCAGCACCACCATGCCCTGCTCGACGGCGGCGCGGTACTCCATCCGGCGAGGTCCGGCCTGGGTCGGCTCGTCGCGCGGCTTGCGCGCCGGGGTGGCACGTGCCGGAAGATGGCCGTAGAGCTCCTCGGCCAGTGCCCGCACCTGGTCGACGTCGACGTCACCGACCACCACGAGTGCCGCATTGGAGGGGGTGTACCACTGCCGGTAGAAATCCCGCACGTCCTCGGGGGTCATGGCGTCAAGGTCGCTCATCCAGCCAATGATGGGCCGGCGGTAGGGGTGGGCCTTGAAGCTCATGGCGCTGAAGGACTCGAACATGCGGGCCCGCGGTGATTCTTCGGTGCGCTGGCGCCGCTCTTCCTTGACCACCTCGATCTCGCGGGTGAATTCGTCGTCGGGCCACTGGTTGCGGGCAAAGCGGTCGGCCTCCAGGCGCATCACCGCCTCCAGGTGCCGGGACGGGATCTGCTGGTGGTAGGCGGTGGCGTCGCGGCTGGTGAAGGCGTTGTCGCGGCCACCCAGCGCGGCCACCCGGCGCGAGAACTCGCCGGGCTTGAGGTCCGGCGTGCCCTTGAACATCATGTGCTCCAGCACGTGGGCCACACCCGAGGTGCCGTCGACCTCGTCGATGGACCCCACCCGCACCCACAGCATGTGGGCCACGGTGGGTGAGCGCCGGTCGGGCCGGACGATGACGGTCATGCCGTTGGCCAGTGTGAAACGCTGGGTCTGGCTGGCCTGGGCGACGGCCGCTGCATTGCCGGTGGTCGGCGACGCCTGAGCGTGTGCGGGCAGCAACGGGGTCATCGCCAGGGCCAGCGCCGAGCAGGAAGCGAGCAGGACGACGCGGAGGCGGTCAGGCAGGTGGAATGGGGGTTTCATAGAATGGTGAAGATACTTGAGATTGAAAAATGTTCTCGTTCTTCCGCAAGAAAACACCTGCCGCACCGCCAGCCGCCCCCGAAGCGCCCGCCACACCACCGGCAGCGCCAGCGGTTCAGACCCCTGTTCCCACTGCCCAGGCCACGGTTGAAGTGGCTGCGCCGATGACCGCTCAAGACCTGCCTCAAGCAGCTGCGGCTTCGGCTCCGGCCGCGCGACAGGGCTGGCTGGACCGGCTCAAGGCCGGCCTGCGCAAGACCGGCAGCGGCATTGCCACGGTGTTCACCGGCACCCGCATTGACGAGGACCTGTACGAGGAGCTGGAAGCCGCGCTGCTGATGGCCGACACCGGCGTGAAGGCCACCGAACACCTGCTCAAGGACCTGCGCCGGCGCGTCAAGGAGGCCAAGGTCACCGACCCGGCGGCCGTCAAGGGTTTGCTTGCCGATGCCATTGCCGACCTGCTGGCGCCGTTGCAGAAGACGCTGGTGATCGGCGAGCACAAACCCACAGTGATCATGGTGGCTGGCGTCAATGGCGCCGGCAAGACCACCTCCATTGGCAAGCTCACCCGGCACATGGCCAACGAAGGCGCCAGTGTGCTGCTGGCGGCCGCCGACACCTTCCGGGCCGCGGCGCGAGAGCAGCTGGCGGTCTGGGCCGACCGGAACACGGTGGAGATCATCACCCAGCAGGGCGGGGACCCGGCCGCCGTGAGCTTCGACGCCGTGACCGCCGGCAAGGCACGCGGCAAGGACGTGGTGCTGGTGGACACCGCCGGTCGCCTGCCGACCCAGCTGCACCTGATGGAAGAGCTGCGCAAGATCAAGCGCACCATCGCCAAGGCGGGAAACGACGGCGACCGTTCCCCCGCCGGGCCGCCCCAAGAGGGAACAGCCCCCTCGGGGGGCAGCGTACAACGCGAAGCGGGAAGCGTGAGGGCACCAATGCCTCATGAAGTGCTGCTGGTGATCGACGGCAACACCGGTCAGAACGCCCTGTCCCAGGTCAAGGCCTTCGACGATGCGCTGTCGCTGACAGGCCTGGTCATCACCAAATTGGACGGCACGGCCAAGGGCGGGGTCATCTGCGCCATCGCCATGGAGCGGCCGGTGCCGGTCTATTTCGTTGGCGTGGGTGAAAAGCTGGAGGACTTGGAGACGTTTGACGCGCGGGAGTTTGCGCAGGCATTGCTGAACTGACCCCCACGCTCCACCGCTGCGCGGGTCGCTGCCCCCCGAGCATCCGTCACTCCCGCGCACGCGGGAGTCCACGCCAGGCCAGTCCCGAGCGCAACTGCATGGACTCCCGCGTGCGCGGGAGTGACGGGAGAAGCCGCCAAGAGGCAGGATGGCTATGCGTCGTCGCTGTAGTGGCGCCACTGCTTCATCGCGTTGCGCATGGTCAGCACCTGCCGCTCGAAGTTCGGACAGGCCTTGCACATGGCCATGTGCACCCGCAAGGCTGCACGCTCGATCACCGGCAGGTCGCGGTCCTCCCGGGCAATGACCAGGGCGGTCACCTCCTTGCAGTTGCGCATCAGGGGCATTTTTCTGAGCAGGGCATTCATCGGGTCGCAAACCAGTGGAGCTCCAGACACTCGCGCAGGCGCAATCGGGCCCGGTGCAGCTGGACATAAAGGTTGGTCGGGGTCAACGCCAGTTCCTTACAGATTTCGTCACTGGACATTTCCAGCCACTCGCGCATGAGGAACAGGCGGCCCTGCACCGGAGGCAGTTTCTCGGTGCAGGCGTCCAGCACCGCCATGAACTGTCGACTTCCGAGGTCCTGCTCAGGGTTGCCCCAGTCGGCCGGGGCTTCCACAAAGTGGCCGTCGCGCTGGAAGACGATGTCCTCCAGAGGGTCTGCGGCATCGTCCTCGCCGTTCTTGGTCATCACCACCTCGCGCTGGTGCTGGCGCAGGATGTCGATCACCTTGTGTTTGAGAATGCCCACCAACCAGGTCTTGAGTTGCGAGCGTCCCTGAAAGGCCTGCGGCCGGGCCAGCGCCGCCAGCACCGTCTCGGAGACAGCATCTTCGGCCCAGGTTTCGTTGCGCAATTGCAATCGGGCGAACTTGAGCAGGTAGGCACGTTGTTCGGCCACCTGTTGTTCGAAGCCGGGAGTCTGGGTGGTCATGAAATTGGCGAGTTTTGGCGCTACAGGCTGACGTGGCCGAGATGATAGAGCCAGGCCATTCGACCCCATCGCATGGGCCTTGTAAGAAAGTGGCCACCGGGCCGACCCACCCATAACCTGGCATTTTCCAGCATGGGTAAGATGGTTTGCCCGAACCTGGGCCATGATTCAGTCCACCATCCGCGCCATAAACGATGAACCCAGCACACAGAACCACCCGCATTGGCCGTAGGCAGGCTCTGACCTGGATGACCGGCGTCGCCACCACCCTGGTCACGCCCCTGTCGGTCTTTGCCCAGCCCCGCTCCTGGTCCGAGATGACAGCGGCGGCGCGCGGCCAGACCGTGTACTTCAATGCCTGGGCCGGCAGCGATCAGACCAACGCCTACCTGCAGTGGGTGGCGTCCGAGGTGCAAAGGGCCTACGGCATCAAGCTGGAGCACGTGAAGATCACCGACACCGCCGATGTGGTCAAGCGCGTGCGCGCCGAAAAAGGGGCTGGGCGCGGTCCCCGCCAAGGCACGGTGGACCTGGTCTGGATCAACGGCGAGAACTTCGCCGCCATGAAGGCCGACGACCTGCTGCTGGCCCCCTGGGCCGAGCAGCTGCCCAACTTCGCCAAGGTGGACACGGTGGGCAAACCGACCACCTTGAACGATTTTTCGGTATCCACCGACGGCCTGGAGTCGCCCTGGGGCATGGCGCAGTTCACCTTTTTTGCCGACAGCCGGCGCCTGCCCGAGCCGCCACAGAGCATGAACGAGCTGCTGGTGCTGGCCAGGCAGCAGCGCGGACGCATCACCTACCCGCGCCCCCCCGATTTCACCGGCACCACCTTCCTCAAACAGGCGCTGATCGAGACCGTGGTCGACCGCGCGGTGCTGGGCAAACCGCCCGTCGCGGCCGATTTCGAGCGGGTCACCGCGCCCCTGTGGCGCCTGCTGGATGAGTTGCACCCGCACCTGTGGCGCAATGGACGCCAGTTCCCGCAAAGCCCGGCGGCCATCCGCCAGATGGTGGCCGATGGTGAGCTGCTGCTGGGCATGACCTTCAACCCCAACGAGGCGGCCAACGAGATCGCCGCACGCCGCCTGCCGGCCACGATCAGCAGTTGGCAGTTCGCCGGCGGCACCATCGGCAACACCCACTTTGTCGCCATTCCCTACAACGCGCGGGCGCCCGAAGCGGCTCAGGTGGTGGCCAACTTCCTGCTGTCGGCCAGGGCCCAGGCCCGCAAGGCCGACATCACGGTCTGGGGCGACCCGACGGTGCTGGACCTGGCCCGCCTGAGCCCCGAGGAACGCACCGAGTTTCCGACCCAGGCCCTGCCAGGTCAGGTGACTGCACCGGCCCCTACCCTGCCTGAACCGCATGCCACATGGGTCGACCCGCTGGAGCGGGAATGGATCCGACGCTACGGTCGGTGACCCCGTTGCGTTCGCATGGGCCCGCCATGGCCCTGCTGACCGTGGTACTGGTGCCACTGTTGGCGGTGGCGGTGCTGGCCGGGCAATCGCTGGGTGACAAGGCCGCATGGGCGGCGCTGTGGAGCGCACCCCAAACCCCTTCTGCGCTGGCCCTGACCCTGTGGACCGGCATGGCCTCCACCGCCCTGGCCTGGTGGATCAGCGCCTGGCTGCTGGCGCAGGCCTTTGTCCGCCAGGGTCTCTCGCACATGAACCGTGCACTGCCCGCCATGCTGGCAACACCCCATGCGGCGCTGGCCATCGGCCTGGTGTTTCTGGTGGCGCCCAGCGGCTGGTTGCTGCGCATCGTCTCGCCCTGGCTGACCGGCTTCGAGTTCCCGCCGCCCTGGCCGACCACCCAGGACCCCTGGGGCCTGGGCCTGATCGTCGCACTCGTCCTCAAGGAGGTGCCCTTCCTGCTCTGGACGGCCGCCAGCCAACTGCAGCGAGAGGACGTCCGGCGCCGCTGGCAGGCCGAGCACACCCTCGCCCAGACCCTGGGCTACGGACCCTCTCGGGCGTGGTGGCGGGTGGTCTGGCCTCAGCTGGCGCCGCGCCTGTGGTGGCCGCTGATGGCGGTGCTGACCTATGGCCTGACCGTGGTCGACATGGCGCTGGTGATCGGGCCGGCCAGCCCGCCCACGCTGGCGGTGCTGGCCTGGCAGTGGCTGCAGGATGCCGACCTGGCGGTGAACGCACAGGGCGCCGCGGCCGGCGGCCTGCTGGCCTTGCTGGTGCTGGCCGGGGGCTTGGGCTGGTGGGGTCTGGCCCAGCTGCGCCCGCGGCTGCCGGACGGTCGGCGCGGCAAGCTGCCATCGGCGTCGGCTTCGGACTCCCGCGTGCGGATCGACACCCCCTGGGCCTGGCATGCCCTGGTCCTCACCTACGCGGCCATCCTGCTGGCGCTGGCGGTCGGCAGCGTGGCCGGTATCTGGCCCTTCCCGCGGCTGCTGCCCGAAGCCTGGACACTGCAGGCCTGGCACAGTGTCTGGGCCAGTGCCGGGACGGTGACCGACACCTTGCTCTTGGCCGGCGCGTCGTCCCTGCTCTCGTTGTTGTGGTGTGTGGCCTGGCTGGAACTGGCGCCGCGCCAGTGGGACCGCGCGCTGCGCCCCCTGCTCTACCTGCCCCTGGTGCTGCCCGGCGTGCTCTGGGTGGTGGGTCTGTACGGCCTGGTGCTGAGGCTGCACTGGGAAGGCCACTGGGCCGGCCTGCTGCTGGCCCACACCACGCTGGTGCTGCCCTATGTGCTGCTGGCGCTGTCCCCGGCCTATCTCGGCTTTGACCCGCGCTACCGCAGCCTGGCCGCCAGCCTGGGGCACGGTCGCTGGCATTTTTTGTGGCGGGTCAAGTGGCCGCTGCTGCGCCGGGCCCTGGCGGCGTCTGCGGCCGTCGGCTTTGCGGTCAGCGTGGCGCAATACCTGCCGACACTCTACGTCGGTGCCGGCCGCTGGAACACCGTGACCACCGAGGCGGTCACCCTGGCCTCCGGGGCCCAGCGCTCGCTCACCGGTGCCTACGCCTGGCTGCAGTTCGTGCTGCCGGTGCTGGGCTTTGCGCTGGCCGCCTGGGTCGGGCGACCGCGACGCTTTACAGTCTCCCCCCCATGAGCCTGAACATCCACATCCGGCGGCTGGGCAGTCCGCAGCGCACCCTGGTTTCGGAGCTGATCCTGGATGTCCCGCCCGGCCAGGTGCTGACGCTGATGGGCCCGAGTGGCTGCGGCAAAAGCTCGGTGCTGGCGGCGATCGCCGGTACCCTGGCGGCGGTGGCCGAAGGCCAGTCGGCGCTGGGCTTCGAGGGACAGGTCCTGCTCGATGGCCAGGACGTGACCCGGCTGCCGACGGCGCGACGCGGCATCGGCCTGATCTTCCAGGACGACCTGCTGTTCGCCCACCTGAGCGTGCTCGAAAACCTGCTGTTCGCGGTGCCGCCCGGTACGCCCGAAGCGCGCAAGGACCAGGCCGAACAGGCGCTGGCCGAAGCGGGACTGGCCGGTTACGGCGATCGTGACCCAGCCACCCTCTCGGGGGGCCAGCGCGCACGCGTGGCGCTGATGCGCGCCCTGCTCGCGCGGCCGCGGGCCCTGCTGCTGGACGAGCCTTTCTCGCGGCTGGATGCCGCGCTGCGCGCCCAATTCAGGGACTTCGTGTTCGGGCACATCCGGGCCGCGAACATCCCGGCCATCCTGGTCACACACGACCACGCCGACATCGCGGATCCGTCGCGGGTGGTGGAGCTGGCCCATGCTGGATAAGGCGGTGCAGGCGGCCATCCGGCCACTGTTGGTGCGGGCCGCCCGGGGGCTGTGCCAGTTGGGTGTGACGGCCGATGCGCTGACCTGGACCGGATTTGTGCTCGGCCTGGGCGCGGCCGCAGCGATCGCCACCGGAGGGTTCCTGACCGGTCTGGCCCTGCTGCTGCTGTCCCGCCTGATGGACGGTCTCGATGGCGCGGTGGCCCGGGCCACGCAGCCAACCGACCGGGGCGGCTTCCTGGACATCACCCTGGACTTCGTGTTCTATGCGTCGATTCCACTGGCCTTCGCGGTGGCCAACCCGGATGCCAATGCCCTGGCCGCCGCGGTCCTGCTGGCCAGCTTCATCGGCACCGGCAGCAGCTTCCTGGCCTTTGCCATCGTGGCCGAGAAGCGCCGGCTGCATTCGCTGGCTTTCCCGGACAAGAGCTTCTACTTCCTGGGCGGGCTGACCGAAGCGACCGAGACCCTCATCGCCTTTGTGGCGATGTGCCTGTGGCCGCAGTGGTTCGCCCCCATTGCCTACGGGTTCGCGGCCCTGTGCGCCATCACCACCGCGCTGCGCATCGGCTGGGGTTACACCAGCTTTCGCTGACGCACCAGCCATTTTTCGCCTTCGAGCAGCACCAGCACGGTCAGCCCGGCCAGCGCACACAGCAGCACCTGTCCCGGCTCCAGGGCACGCGTGCCAAACCACAACTGCATGAAGGGGGCGTAGGTGAACAAGGTCTGCAACACGACCACCACGCCGACGGCCATCAGCACCCGTGGTGTGCCTTGCACACCGACCAGGGTGAACGACGGTGCCTTCAGGTAACGCACACTGAACAGGTAGAACACTTCCATCGCCACCAGGGTGTTGACCGCCATGGTGCGCGCCTCTTCGACCGGTGCGCCGCCGGCCAGTGACCATTGGTACATGCCGAAAATGCCCAGGCTGAACAGGGTCGAGACCAGCAGGATGCGCCAGATCACGAACGGGCTCAGCATGGGTTCGCCCGGCGGGCGCGGTGCCCGCTTCATGACACCGGGCTCGGTGGGTTCGAAGGCCAGCACCATCGCCAGGGCCACCGAGCTGACCATGTTCACCCACAGGATCTGCACCGGCATGATGGGCAGGGCCAGCCCGAACAACACGGCCACCAGCAGCGACATCGACTCGCCGCCGTTGATGGGCAGCAGGAAGGTGACGGTCTTGCGCAGGTTGTCGTAGACGGTACGGCCCTCTTCCACCGCGTGCGCAATGGAGGCGAAGTTGTCATCAGCCAGCACAATGGCGCCGGCCTGTTTGGCCGCCTCGGTGCCCTTGCGGCCCATGGCCACACCGACGTCGGCCTGTTTGAGCGCGGGCGCGTCGTTGACGCCGTCACCGGTCATGGCCACCACCTCGCCGCGCGCCTGCAGGGCCTGGACCAGCCGCAGCTTGTGCTCGGGGCTGGCGCGGGCAAAGACGTCCGCCTCCAGCACCACCTGCCGCAGGGCCTGATCGTCCATGGCCTCGATTTCGGGACCGGTGACGGCGCGCAGGTTCTCGCCCATGCCCAGCTGGGTGGCGATGGCGCTGGCGGTCACCGCGTGGTCGCCGGTGATCATCTTGACGCGGATACCGGCCTCCTTGCACTGGGCCACGGCCTCGATCGCCTCCTGCCGTGGCGGGTCGATGATGCCGACCAGGCCCAACAGCGTCAGGCCATCGACGCCGCTGCGGCTGTCCAGTGCCGAAGCGGCGTCCACATGACCCCGCGCCAGGGCCAGCACCCGGCGGCCGGCGCGGGCCTGCTCGTCGATGGCGCGCTGCCAGTGGGCGTCGTCCAGCGGCACGGTCTGGCCGTCGTCGGTCAGCTGGTGGCTGCACATGGCCAGCACGCGCTCGGGTGCGCCCTTGAGCAGCAGATCGTGCCCGGCTGGCTCACCCTCGGCCGCCGCGTGCGCCGTGGCCATATAGCGGTGCTCCGACTCGAAGGGAATGGCGCCGGTGCGTGGGCGCTCCCGCGCCAGCTCGGCCGGGTCGATACCGGACTTCATGGCCAGCGTCAGCAAGGCGCCTTCGGTCGGGTCGCCAGTGAGCTGCCAAAGACCCGCTTCCGGGTGCAGGCTGGCGTCGTTGCAGAGGGCGGCGGCCTCGGCCAGGACCAGCAGCACCGGCGCCTCGCGGAACAGCTCGGCCGGCTGCAGGTGGTGCCCGTTGCGCCGCAGCGCACCTTCAGGCGCGTAACCCGCGCCTTCGACATCGACCACACCGCCGGCGAGCACCACCTGCTGCACCGTCATCTCGTTGCGGGTGAGTGTGCCGGTCTTGTCGGAGCAGATCACCGTCACCGAGCCCAGGGTCTCGACCGCCGGCAGCCGGCGGATCACCGCGTTGCGCGAGGCCATGCGCTGCACGCCGATGGCCAGGGTGATGGACATGATGGCAGGCATGCCCTCGGGGATGGCGGCCACCGCCAGGCCGACCGCCGTCATGAACATCTCGGCCGCCGGCATGCCGCGCACCAGGGTGCCGAAGGCAAACAGCGCCGCGGCCGCCGCCATCACGGCAAACGTGATCCAGCGGGCCAGCTGGCCCATGTTGCGCACCAGGGGCGTGGTCACCTGCTCCACCGATTCGAGCAAGCGGCCGATGCGCCCCATCTCGGTGGCACCGCCGGTGGCCACCACCACACCACGCGCCTGGCCCTGCGTGACCAGGGTGCCCGCATAGCCCATGGACAGGCGATCGCCCAGGGCCGCGTCGGCCGCCACCGGCGCCAGGACCTTCTCAACCGGGACCGACTCGCCGGTCAGCGCCGATTCGTCGACCCGCAGGTTGTTGATCTGCAGCCAGCGCAGGTCGGCTGGCAGGCTGTCGCCCGAAGCCACCTGCACCACGTCACCCGGCACCAGGTCGGCCGCGTCGATGTCCTGCAGGCGCCCGTCGCGCCAGACGTTGGCGTGGGGCGAAAGCAGGTGGCGTATGGCCGCCAGCGCCTTCTCGGCCTTGCCTTCCTGCAGCACACCGATGGACACGTTGAGCAGCACCACCGCGAGGATGACGGCGGAATCGAGCAGGTGTCCGATCAGTGCGGTGACCACCACCGCCGCCAGCAGGACCAGGATGAGCAGGTTGTTGAACTGCGCCAGCACGCGCCGCCACAAGCCGGGACCTTCACTCATCTCCAGCCGGTTCGGGCCGTGGCGCTGCAGACGCTCGGCCGCCTCGGCGGCGCTCAGACCCCGGGGTGACGCGTTCAGCTGCTCCAGCGCCTGCTCGGGCGGGAGGCCGTGCCAGTGATTTGCTTCGGTCTGCAATGGGGTCGGTGTGGACGTGGTGGACATGCGGGCACGAGTTCCTGGTGACAAGCTTCAGAACCTGATCTTCAAACCTTAACCCAATCAGACACACCCAAGGCCCAGGGTTCCCCTGACCGCTCGGCTTGTTGACCGAGGTCAATGCGAGTCCAGCCTTGCCTGCCAGCGCAACCAGTCCGAGGGCTCGTCCACGTCCCACAAGGGTGGAAGCTCGATCCAGCCCGCGCCGCTGGTCATCAGGCGCTCACGGGTCTGTGCCAACACCTGCGGTGTGCTCCAGTCCAGGTCCTCGAAGACGGCTGGACAGGGGCACGCCAGACCCAGGGCCACGTAGCCACCATCCTCCGCAGGCAAGACGACCGCGCTGTGCTGCCGCAAGGCATCGGCCATGGCCTGCAGGTGGTCCGGTGTCAAGACCGGGCAATCGGTGCCGACCACGATCCACGGCACATGAGGAGAGCGATCAAAGTGCGCCTGCATGGCCATTTTCATGCGAAGGCCCAGATCACCGTCCGGTTGGGTTTGTGTGGCGATGCCATGGCGGTGGCGCAGCAAGCGAAACAGGCGGTGGCGCTCGTCGGGAGCGCACCACAGGGTCACCGGCCCCAGGGCGGCCGCCCGCACCGTGGCCAGCGTGCGCAGGATGAAGCTGCGCTGCGCACGGGCCGCGCCGACCTCGCCCAACACGGGCGCCAGTCGGGTCTTGGCCAGCCCGGGCACCGGCGCCTTGGCCATGACGGCCAGCGCCGCGGGTGAGCGGGGGCGGTAGCCATAGCGCAGTGCCAGTGCGTGCGGGTCGGCGCCCAGCGCGTAGGCGGCCCGCAGGCGCCACATCAGCAAAACGGTTTGCCACAGACCATGGTGGTCCCAGCGACGACCCGAAGTGATCACCGTCTGGCTCAGACAGGCCGGTCGTGAAACTTCACGCAGACGAGCACTCAACGCAATGTCTTCCATCAGCGCCTGTTCGGGAAAACCGCCCACCGCCTCGAACAGCCGGCGCCGCACAAACACCGCCTGGTCCCCGGTGGCGATGCCAGTCAGGCGCGAGCGCCGGTTCATCATGACAGCCACCAGCGGCAGCAACGGATGGCGGCCTTCGATGCGGACGTCGAAACGGCCCCAGTCTGCGCCCGACCGCAGCGCGCGCTCGATCAGGGCGTCGGCGCCTTCGGGCAGCCGGGTGTCGGCATGCAGGAACAACAGGGTATCAACCCCTGCAGCGACCACTGCGCGCGCGCCGGCATTCATCTGCGAGGAGCGCCCGCGTGGCGCCAACAGCACCTGATCGGCCAGGGACGCGGCCTGCCGCATCGTGTCGTCGCGACTGCCGCCATCGACCACGACGACATGGGCCCCACGGGCACGCAAGGGTACCAGCGCCTGCAGGCGTGCTGCCACCTGATCGGCTTCGTCCAGCACCGGAACCACGATGGCCAATGTCATGCGATCAAGACTTGCGCCAGTTCATCGAATCCCTGGCGAACCTGTCGCACCACATCCGGGTCGAGGTAGTGGTCGACCCGCTCGCGCACGTGATCCACCAGACGGTCATCGCTGCGCTGGGCCGACCAGTCCTCGCCGTCGCCACTGCCGCCGGCAGCCTGTTGCGAGAGCACCCGCCATTTGGCACACCAGGTCAGCGACCACAGCCACATGGCGCGGCGCAGCGGCAGATGCCAAACCGACGCGCTCTGCGCCGCTGCCGGTCCCACACAGCTGGCCCATTGGCGGTAGAAACCGGCCACTTCGCCGGTCGACAGCACGCAGCACCCGTCGATGTCCCAGGTGGTGGAGGTGTAGAGCGTGGCATGCGCCAGATCCAGCCCTGGGTGGCTGTAGCGGCATTTCTCCAGATCGACCAGCACGGCACTGCCGTCCGGCCGCACGATGAAGTTGCCTGGGTGGGCATCGAAGGCCACCAGGCTGATCTCGGGTCGACCGGGCTGCGAACAGTGCGCGGCCAGATCGGCCAGCCCCTCCTGCAGGCGCTGCGTCACCTCGTCATGCACACGCGCCTGGGGCCACCAGACGGCTTGCTCACGGATCTCCTGTGACAGTGCCTGCAAGGGGTCGACGTCGGAGCGCAGGGGCGGTCTGGCGGCGACCGAGGGCAGTGGCAGGGCATGCAGCGCCGCCAGCGACTGCGCCAGGGCCGGCAGGTCTTGCGGCAGACGGGCCGGTCGGCCCACGATTTCTTCCACCAGCAGCGCTCCACGCGGCAAGGCGTCCGATGGCGGCAGCACACCCTGCAGTTGCGGCGTGCTTCCACCGGTTGCTGCCCGTTCGAAGCAGGCCTGCTGATAGGCCAGGTTGTCCGCCGCCGGCAGGCCCATCTGACTCTGCTTGGGCACGCGCGCCAGCCAACCGCTGCCCTTCAGGCGCACATGGTCGTGGGCCAGGCCTTTGTCGGGCAACCGGGTCAGGCGGGCACCGGCCAGCGGATGACCGGCCTCCTCAAGGGCTACACGCAGGGCTTTGTGCAAGGGGTGTAAGAATGGGCGATCCACAGCGACTCAACAGCACCATAACAATTCAGACAAGGATACGTCGTGAGCACCCGGAAAATCTTGCTGCTGGTCGCGCTTGTGGCGGGCATCGGTGCCTTTTTTGCCTTTGACCTGGACCGGTTCCTGAGCCTGGACTACCTCAAGCAGAGCCAGGCGGCCTTTGCCAACCTGTACGCGCAGCATCCGTGGCAGGTGGCGGGCGCGTACTTCGCCATCTATGTGGCAGCCACCGCGCTCTCGCTGCCCGGAGCGGCCATCATCACCCTGGCCGGCGGCGCCATCTTCGGCCTGCTATGGGGCACGGTCATTGTCTCGTTCGCCAGCACCCTTGGCGCCACGCTGGCCTTTCTGGTCTCGCGATTCATCCTGCGCAGCACGGTCGAGCACCGCTTCGCCCAGCGCCTGGCCGAGATCAACCGAGGTGTCGAAAAGGACGGCGCCTTCTACCTGTTCACGCTGCGCCTGATTCCGGTCGTGCCCTTTTTCCTCATCAACCTGCTGATGGGCCTGACCCGCATGAAGGCCCTCACCTTCTACTGGGTCAGCCAGATCGGCATGCTGGCCGGCACGCTGGTCTATGTGAACGCCGGCACCCAGCTGGCGCGGCTGGATTCGTTGCAAGGCATACTCAGCCCTGCCCTGCTGGGCTCCTTCGTGCTGCTGGGAATCTTTCCGCTGATTGCACGGCGTATCGTCGAGGCGGTGCAAAAGCGCAAGGTCTATGCCCGCTGGAGCAGCGTGCGGCCCCGCACGTTCGATCGCAACCTGGTCGTCATCGGCGCCGGCGCTGGCGGCCTGGTCACCGCCTACATCGCCGCCGCCGTCAAGGCCAAGGTCACCTTGATCGAGGCCCACAAGATGGGGGGCGACTGCCTGAACTACGGTTGTGTGCCCAGCAAGGCGCTGATCAAGAGCGCGAAGCTGGCGCACCAGATGCGCCATGGCACCAGCTACGGACTGAACGACACCGCTCCCACCTTCAGCTTCAAGGCGGTGATGCAGCGCATCCACGACGTGATCCGGGCCATCGAACCACACGACAGCATCGAGCGCTACACCGGCCTGGGCGTGGAGGTGCTGCAGGGGTACGCCAAGCTGGTCAACCCCTGGACGGTCGAGATCGCGCTCAACGGTGGCGGCACCCAGCGCCTGACCGCGCGCAGCATCGTGATTGCCGCCGGTGCCCGTCCCTTCGTGCCGCCACTGCCGGGGTTGGACGAGGTCGGCTACGTCACCAGCGACACGCTGTGGGACGAGTTCGCCAAGCTCGACGAGGTGCCCAAGCGCCTGGTGGTGCTGGGTGGAGGCCCCATCGGGTCGGAGCTGGCGCAGAGCTTTGCCCGCCTGGGCTCGCAGGTGACGCAGGTGGAAATGGCCCCGCGCATCATGATCCGCGAGGACGAGGAGGTGTCGGCCCTGGCCAAGGCCTCGCTCGAAGCCGACGGCGTGACGGTGCTCACCGACCACAAGGCCCTGCGCTGCGAACGGGTCGATGGTGAAAAGGTCCTGGTGGTCGATCATAACGGCACCGAAAAGCGCATCGCCTTCGACCAGCTGCTGTGCGCCGTGGGCCGCAGCGCCCGCCTGACCGGCTACGGCCTTGAAGAGCTGGGCATATCCACAAACCGCACGATCGAGACCAACGAATACCTGCAGACGATTTACCCCAACATCTACGCAGCCGGTGACGTGGCCGGTCCCTACCAGTTCACCCATGTCGCCGCCCACCAGGCCTGGTACGCGGCCGTCAACGCACTGTTCGGTGATTTCAAGAAGTTCAAGGCCGACTACTCGGTCATTCCCTGGGCCACCTTCATCGACCCCGAGGTGGCACGCGTCGGCCTGAACGAGCAGGAAGCCAAGGAAAAGGGCATTGCCTACGAGGTCACGAAATACAGCATCGACGACCTGGACCGCGCCATTGCCGACAGCGAGGCGCACGGCTTTGTCAAGGTCCTCACCGTCCCCGGCAAGGACCGCATCCTGGGTGTGACCATCGTGGGCACCCAGGCCGGCGACCTGCTGGCCGAATACGTGCTGGCCATGAAACACGGTCTTGGCCTGAACAAAATTATGGGTACCATCCACACCTACCCGACGCTGGCCGAAGCCAACAAGTACGCGGCCGGCGAATGGAAGCGCGCGCATGCACCACAGACCCTGCTGGGCTGGGTGCAAAAATTCCACGACTGGAAGCGGGGCTGAAACATGCAACTCCATGCGGTTGACAGAATCGCGGTGACCCGAGCACGCAGCGTGTCAAGCTGGTCTCTCGCTGCTGGTTGCGCACTGGCCCTGCTGGCTGGCCCATTGTGGGCGGCCGACCGCCCTGCGCTGCCCTCCCTGATTAGCCCCGACGGAACAACCGGCGCCGGATGGCGGGTGGTGGGGTTCCCCAAGAGCCATTCAGACCTGCCGCTGACCCGTTTTGAACCCGACGAGATCGATGGTGTTCGGGCCATCCATGTGCTCACCGATGCCTCGTATGGCACCCTGGTTCTCGATGGCCTTTCGGTGCCTGCAGGACGCCTGCAGTGGCGATGGCGGCTGGACCAGCCTCTGGTGGGCGGGCGTCGCGCACCCGATCTCCTGAGCAAGGACGGGGACGACGCTGCGCTGAAGGTGTGCGTGATGTTCGAGCATGGGCTGGACCGAATTCCATTCTGGGAACGCACCACCTTGCGTCTGGCCCGCGCCATCAGCGGCGAGCCGCTGCCGGCGGCCACGCTGTGCTATGTGTGGGACAGCGCGGGGCCGGCCATGCGCGAGGGCAGCAACCCCTACACGCGGCGGGTGCGCTTCGTGGTGCTTCAGGGCCGCGATGCGCCCCTGTCCCGCTGGATCACCGAGTCGCGCGATGTGGCCACCGACTTCGCGCGGCTGTTTGCCGACGAGCTGCCACAGGGTGCCTCCACGCCCCCTGCCCAGTTGCCGCGCGTGCACACCGTGCTGGTGGGCGCGGACAGCGACAACACCGGCAGTCGCAGCAGCGGCTGGGTCACCGGCATCGGCTGGCTTCCCTGAGCTTTGCGCCACATCCAAGCCTTCGGAAGAAGCTGCCCCTATGATCGGGGGCATGCACCATGGCATCAAGAAACTCCTGCTGCTGGGCGCCGGCCATGCCCATGTGCAGGTGCTCACCCGTCTGGCCCAGCAGCACCCGGCCGACCTGGACGTGACCGTGCTGACGCCGTACAACTTCCAGACCTACAGCGGCATGACCCCCGGCTTCGTGGCCGGACACTACAGCGAAACCGACTGCCAGATTCCCCTGGCACCGCTGTTCAAGGCCGCTGGCGCGCGCTGGCTGGCGGGCCGCTGTGTCGGACTGAATGCCGGCAGCCGTCGGGTCCAGGTGGCTGCGCATCCGAACAGTCCGGGCAACGTGCCCTCCGAGCTCTCGTACGACCTGCTGTCCATTGACACCGGCGCGGTCATGGACCGGGAGCGGCTGGAAGCCGACATGCCCGGTGCCTCCGAGCACGCCCTCATGGTGCGCCCGATCGAAGCTTTTGCGCGCCTGTGGCCCGAGGTGGTCGCGCTGGCCCGTCGTCAGCCGGTTTCGGTGGCGGTGATCGGTGCCGGTGCTGCGGGTATCGAGCTGATGCTGGCGGTGCGGCAACGGCTGCAGACCGAAGGCATGGACGGCTGCCGATTCACCCTGGTCACGGGTGGCGTCGAAGTGGGCAGCAACTACCCGGACGGCGTGCAGCGCCGCATCCTGCGCCAGCTCAAACGCCATGGGGTGACGGTGTTGCGCGAGGCCTGCGTCGGTATCGAAGCCGGTCGACTGCACCTGGCCAACGGCGCGACACTGGCCTGCGATGTGCCCATCCTGGCCATCGGCACCCACGCACCGCCCTGGCTGCAAGGCAGTGGACTTGAGCTGTCGGACACAGGCCATGTGCTGGTCAACCACTTTCAGCAAAGCGCCAGCCACCCCGAGGTGTTCGCAGCAGGCGACGTGTGCAGCCGGGCCGATCAGCCACACGCAAAAAGTGGTGTCTACGCGGTTCGAGCGGGTCCGCCACTGGCGGATAACCTGCTGGCCGCCCACCGGAACCAGCCCCTCAAGCCCCACCACCCGCCCGCCAACACGCTCAACCTGCTGTCCTGTGGCGCTGGCCACGCGATCGCCAGTTGGGGCCCGCTGCACGCCGAAGGCGCCTGGGCCTGGCGCTGGAAAGACCGTATCGACCGCGCCTTCATGGCAAGGTACACGCTGCCAGCCCCATGAAAGCCGACGATGCGCGCAGTGCCTGGTCGGTGTTTCTGGTCTTCCTGCGCCTGGGCCTGACCTCGTTTGGCGGCCCAGTGGCCCACCTGGGCTACTTTCGCACCGAATTTGTGGAACGCCGCCGCTGGCTGGGCGAGGTCGCCTACGCCGACCTGGTGGCCCTGTGCCAGTTCCTGCCCGGCCCGGCCAGCAGCCAGGTTGGCCTGGGTCTGGGCCTGATGCGCGCCGGCTACCCCGGGGCCCTGGCCGCCTGGGCCGGGTTCACCCTGCCTTCGGCGCTGGCGCTCGTCGCCCTGGCACTTGGCATCGCCCAGGCGGCCGACGCATTGCCCACTGGACTGCTGCACGGGCTGAAGGTGGTGGCCGTGGCGGTGGTGGCACAGGCGGTCTGGGGCATGGCGCGCAGTCTGTGCCCGGATATCCCCCGTCGGCTGCTGATGCTGGCAGCGGCGGCGCTGCTGATCGGGTGGCCCGGCACTCTGGCCCAGTTGCTGGCCATCGCGCTGGCGGCGCTGATCGGCATCGCGGCCATGCGCCCACCACCCGATGCCATCCACGAACCCCTGCCCATGGCGGTCAGCCGGCGCGCAGGTGCGGCATGGCTGGCTCTGTTCTTTGCCCTGCTGGCGGGTTTGCCACTGCTGGCGCTCGTGTTTCCGTCGCAAGCGCTGGCGGTGGTCGATGCCTTCTACCGCGCCGGCTCGCTGGTATTTGGCGGCGGTCATGTGGTGTTGCCGCTGCTGCAGACCAGCGTGGTGCCCACCGGCTGGGTCAACAACGACGCCTTCCTGGCCGGCTACGGCGCCGCCCAGGCCGTGCCCGGCCCGCTGTTCACTTTTGCTGCTTTCCTGGGCGCCAGCATGCAGACCGGACCCACCGGCTGGGTGGGCGGCCTGCTGGCGCTGCTGGCCATTTTTCTGCCAGCCTTCCTGCTGGTGGCGGGCGCGCTGCCCTTCTGGGAAAGCTTGCGCGCGCAACCCCGTGTGCGCGCCGCCCTCATGGGCGTGAACGCCGCGGTGGTTGGCCTGTTGCTGGCCGCCCTCTGGAACCCGGTCATCACCAGCGGCATCCACAGCATCGCCGACGTGCTGCTGACGCTGGCCGCCCTGCTCACCCTGATGCGCTGGAAGTGGCCACCCTGGGCCGTGGTCGCCGCCTGCGCGGCCTTGGGCTGGGTGCTGGACCTGCTGCCGCTCTGACGGGCATCCCCTGGCTGGGGGACAGCGCAGACCGATCTGGCACCCAATCTGCTTGCGTCTGGTGCACGCTTGCCCTGATTCAACGGAGTGCACCATGCAGAACTTTTCCATGCCCGTCAGCTGGCAGCTGGCCCCCGACACGCTGACCCAGCCCATTCTGCCAAACTGGCAGTTCCACCTGTTCAACGTGAACCTGGGGACATCGACCAACCCGGCGGTCGAACAGAAAGTGCTGCAGAGCGTCGGCAGCTACGGTCGGCAGATCGGTCGACTGGCCGAGGCCTTGGAGCTGGTGGTGAAAAAATCAGGTCTGCTGGAGCGCAAGGACCTGAGCGCGGAAGAACGCGATGTGCTGCAGGTCTTCCTCGGCGATGTGGCCAAGGTGCGGCAGATCAAGGCGTCAACCGCGAAGCCATGAGCCTTGATGGCTCATTGCAGGTTGCCCAGGTAGGCAGCCACCGCGTTGATCTCCAGGTCGGACATGCGCGAGCTCACGAACTTCATGGCCACACCGTCGTTGCTGCGCTCGGTCTGGTGGAACTTGCGCAACTGGTTGGCAATGTAGGTCGGGTGCTGCCCGGCCAGCCGCGGCAGCTGCTGTGTTCCGTGGGCGTCTGCGCCGTGACAGGACTGGCAGGCGGGCAGCCCTGCCCACGGGTTGCCCCGCTCGTAGACGAACTGCCCCACGGCCAGCAGCTGTGTATCGCTGGACGGTGTGTTGGCGGCCTTCTGACGAGCATAGTAGGCGGCCAGTGAGCGGACCATGGCGTCGTCCATGAGCGCCACCTTCTCCTTCATCATCGGGCTCTTGCGCTCACCACTGGCAAAGTCCTTGAGCTGCTTGACCAGGTAGGCCTCACTCTGGCCCGCCAGGCGCGGGAAATTGGGCGCTGCGCTCTGACCCGTGTTGCCGTGGCAGGACGCGCAGTGCTGCACGGCAAAGCGCTCACCCGCTGCCAGGTCGGGCGGGGCATTCTGGGCCATGGTGGCCTGTGGAGCCAGCACAGCCAATGCAGCCACTGCCCACGGCATGCCTTGGTGAAAACGGGCCTTCCACCCGCGCGAACCAGCCGACCGCTCCATGCTCCGTACTCCTCTTTGACCTGGACGCCCCATTCTGGAGCGCAGGTTTGGCAGCACGGTTGATGCAAGTCAATAAGAATGTATGAATATTTGCTCAGTGTTTGGCGGGTGCCGTGGCTTTGCTGGCCGCATCAAAGCCGCCCTTGGCCTTCCACTCCTCCATGCCACCCTGCAGGATGCGCAGGTTCTCCCAGCCCGCGACCCGCATGGCAAAGCCGGCCTGGGCCGACAGGGAACCGGTGTTGCAATAGATGAGCACCGGCTTGTCCTTAGGGATCTCGTTGCGTTTGGCCAGCACCTGGCGCCAGTCCATGTTGATGGCGCCGGGAATGTGGCCCCTCGCAAACTGTCCAGCGTCGCGCGCATCGATCACCACCATCTTGGGCCATTCGTCCTTGGGAATCTGCTCCGCAAAGATGACGCCACCGCCGTAATCGACGAGCTCCAGGTATGCCTCCATTTCATCGACAGCGATGGTCTTGTTGTCGGCGTGGGCGGCAGGGGTCAGCAACAGGCTAGCAGCGGTGGCAATGGTCAAGGCCAGATGGTTTGGACGCATGGGTTGGTCTCCTTATTATTTCCGTAAATTAGCAAGTAATGATATTTTGCCGCAGAGATCGCCTTCTGCGTAAAGTCAGGCGCTCGTCTCGCCTTCGTCGGCCCGCCACCTGCGGCGGTTGATGGCGTAGCCCGACACATCTCCTTTGAAGGGCAGCCACAGCATGCCGGGCAGGCGCGCCACCTCGTGCGGATCGGTGTGCCCGTGAATGCCAATGCTCATGCCCAGCTGGCCGGCGCGTGGCTGCTCGCGGTAGGTACCGAACAGCCTGTCCCACCAGGTGAGGTTGAAGCCGAAATTGGAATTGCTCTCGTCGTCTTCTACCGAGTGGTGCACCCGGTGCATGTCGGGGGTGACGACGAACCAGCGCAACACGCGATCGAGTGGGGCGGGCAAACGGATGTTGCCGTGGTTGAAAGTGGCACAGGCACTGAGCAGGATCTCAAAGATCACCACCGCCAGCACCGGGGCGCCCAGCAGGGTGATGGTGGCGAACTTGATGCCCATGGAGAGCACGATTTCCAGCGGGTGAAAGCGTGTGCCGGTCGTCAGGTCATAGTCCAGGTCGGCGTGGTGCACCCGGTGCAGGCGCCAGAGTGCGGGCACGGCGTGCACCATCACGTGCTGCAGCCAGATCACGAAGTCCATGGCCACCACCGCCAGCGCCAAGGCCAGCCAGAACGGCAGCTCGAAGTTGTTGAGCAGACCCCAGCCCCGCTCGGCGCTCAGCACCGCCATGCCGACCGCTGCGGTCGGAAACAGCACGCGCACGAGCACGGTATTGAGCAGCACGATACCCAGGTTGGCGGCCCAGCGCTGGCGTCGTGTCAGCAGCCGTATCCGGCGCGGCGAGGCCAGCTCCCACAAAGCCACCAGCGCGAACACGCCGAAGAAAAAGCCCATGCGGATCAGGGGCTCATGGGCAAGAACGAACTCTGTCATGGTCATCGCCTGGTGAAGCGGTGATCAGAGCGCGCCCGTTGCCAGCGGCAGCCCGGCGGCCTGCCACTCGCTCACGCCATCGGACACCTTGCGCGCGCGAAAGCCCTGCGCCTGCAACAGCGCCACGGCCTCGTCCGACATCAGGCAGAAAGGCCCGCGGCAATAGGCGACGATCTCCTTGTCCCGTGGCAGCGACGCCAGACGCTGCTGCACCTCGGCCAAGGGCATGGACCGGGCATAGGGCAGATGCGCCACCGCGTACTCGCCGGGCGGACGCACGTCGATCACCACCACATCGCCGCGGCGGGCCTGTTCCATCAGCGTCTGCTTGTCAACGGGTGCGAGCTGACCCGGGTTGGCGGCCATCTGGTTCAGCGCCAGGCGCAGTTCCAGCAGGTGTTCCTCGGCCACCTCGCGCAGCTTCACGCCCAGGCCGGCCACGTCCTTGCCGGTGAGCCTGTAGTGGATGAACTTGCCCTCGCGCCGGCTGGTCACCAGGCGCGCGTCGCGCAGGGCCTTGAGGTGGGCACTGGCGAGCTTGATGTCGATGGACAGCTCCGCAGCCAGCACCTCGACCGTCTTCTCGCCCTGCGCCAGCATTTCGAGCAGTTCCAGACGCTTGGGGCTGGCCAAGGCCTTGCCAATGCGGGCCACTTGTTCGTACAGCAGGTCTTTGAGTTGGCGATTGCTCATGTTAACATTCTAACGATTTTTAGATTATTGGCAAGCAACCGCGACCCCGCGCAGCACCAGCCCGTATCGGACAACAACCGCGGCCCATGCCACGCCCCATCAACCGCGCCCTGCTGGCCGTCTTCCTGGCCGTGCTTCTGCACGCCCTGGCTCTGACCCTGGCCCTCGTCCACGGCTTTCGCTTGCCGAAGTCGCCACAACCGCCCGAGCCAGCCGAAGAACAGGTGTTTGTCGTCGACTTTCTGGCAGCGGCACCTGCGCCGCCTGAACCGGAACCTGCTGAATCGCCACTTTTGTCGCCCCCGGCCCCGACTGCGCCTGCGGAACCTGCCCCTTCAGCAAGCGAGTTGCCCAGCCCAACGGTGCCTGCAACGGATCGCGCGCCCGCGTCCATGGCGGCGCCGCCCGCCCCCACTGCCGAGGAATGGGCCTTTGCCGCCAGCTACCCGCTGAAGAACAGCAAGGGCTACCGCCACAGCTGGGGTCAGCAGGTGCGCAGCCAGATGGGCACCGCGATCGAAGGTGTTCAGCAGGGTGCGGTGCGGTTTCGGGTCGAGATCGCACCCGACGGCAGCCTGAGCCGGCTCGACACGCTGTGGGCCACGTCCGACTTCGTCGAGCAACTGGCCCGGCGCGCGGTCGAAGCCATGCCCCCACTGCCACCCACGCCCACCGGCAGACCATTGGTGTTCGAGAAGACCATCAACTTCTCGCCCTTCATCCCCGAAATGCCCCCGGTCTACAAGGACGACTGCCTGCCAGACCCGCCCCGGTTCCGCAACCGCTACGCCTGGAATGGGCAGGGTCAGCCAAGCGAAGACCTCGCCCCACCCTCGGTCGAACCCGACCCCCTGCCGCTGGAAGATTGTCTGAAGCTGTTGCCACAGGACTCCATCGAAGCCGAAGCCGCGCACGATCAGCGGCAACTGGACCGCTGGGGGTCGAGCCGGCTGGGGCCAAGATGATGGTTCAGGCGTGAACGGACGTTGCCGGCACGTGGTCTCAGCAGCCGAGTTGCTCAGCCAGATGCAGCAGGTCGCGTGCGTGCCAGGTGTTGGCCGCGTCGGGCGACACGTCCTTGACGTGCGCGGCGCCGAACTCCAGCGCACGCTCGATGTAGGCGGTCTGCAGTCCACAGGCACGGGCGGCGGTCAGGTCGTCCTGGTGGGCGGCCACCAGCATCACCGCGGCCGGCGACACATCGAACACCTCGGCCACACCCAGGTAGGTGCGCGGGTCGGGCTTGTAGGCACGGAACACCTCGGCCGACAGCACGCAGTCCCAGGGCAGGCCGGCGCGCTTGGCCATGTTCGTCAGCAGCCCGATGTTGCCGTTGGACAGCGAGGCGATGGTGAAACGGGTCTTCAGCCGCGTCAGGCCCGCCACGCTGTCGGGCCAGGCGCCGAGCCGGTGCCAGACCCGGTTGAGTTCGGCGCGTTCGGCCTCGGGCAGATGCGCCAGACCGAAGCGCGGCAGGATGCCGTCGAGGATTTCCCGGTGCAGCACGTCAAGCTTGACGAAACCCCGACCTCCCGATCGGACCGCTTCCATGGCCGGCTGATAACCCGCCCGCCAGGCCAGGGCAAAGGCGTCGGCATCGACCTGGGGGAAGCGGGACGACACCTCGCGGGTGATGCTGCCGTGCCAGTCGACCACGGTGCCAAAAATGTCGAACACCAGCACGCTGGGTGGCAAGGGGCTGGAAGTGGCGGACAGGTTCATGCGCAAGCGGGCGCCGCGGCCGGCGCCCAGGAAGAGTGGTGATCGAGAATGCGCCAGACATCGCCCTCCAGGCGCCAGCAGAAACTGAAGCGTGCCGGCAGCCAGGCCGCGGGGGCTTCGCCCTCGGCGAAGTCGCAGCACCCGCTGCACAGGGCCCAGTCGGTCTGCACCCGCACCACCAGGGGTTCGTGCAGGCAGACATGCAATCGAGGGCGCCGCGACATGACCCGGTCAAAATACCCGCGCAGTTGGGCGGTCCCGGTCAACGGCTTCCCCTGGGTGGTGGGCACCAGCACGGCCTGTTCGCTGTAGAGCGACAGCAGGCCCTCCAGGTCCGCGTGGTTGAAGCTGTGCACCCATCGGCGGATGCCCTCCTCCACCGCAGCGCCCAACGCGATGTCCATACGCGCGATCCAGACCGACCCGGATCAGGACACCGTCAGACGAACACCGCCCGGCTCCGCCGCCGCGATCTCGCCGACCTCGGCCGCGGCCTCGAAGCCGTGCCGTGCGAACACATCGAGCACCTGCTGCACCGCTTCGGGCGCACAGGCCACCAGCAGGCCGCCGCTGGTCTGGGGGTCGGTCAGCAAGGCCTGGTCCACGGCGGGCAGGCCCGCCCCCAGTTGCGCTTCGTGGCCGTAGGCGGCCCAGTTGCGACCGCTGGCACCGGTGACCATGCCCTGACCGGCCAGCTCGCGCACGCCCGCAATCAAGGGTATCCGGGCCATCTCCAGCCGCACCGTGGTGTTTGAACCGCGCGCCATCTCCAGCGCGTGACCGGCCAGACCAAAGCCGGTCACGTCGGTCAGGGCGTGCACGCCGTCGATGGCCGCCAGTTCGGGGCCGGGGGTGTTGAGCTGGGTGGTGTTGGCGATCATCTGCGCGTAGCCTTCTGCGCTCAGCGCGTCCTTCTTGAGAGCAGCCGAGAGCACACCCACTCCCAGCGGCTTGCCCAGGATCAACCGGTCCCCCACCTTCGCATCGGCATTGCGTTTGACACGTTTGGGATGCACCAGCCCCATGGCCACCAGGCCATAGATCGCCTCGACCGAGTCGATGGTATGGCCCCCCGCGATGGGGATGCCAGCGGCCGCGCAAACAGCACGACCACCTTCAAGAATCTTGCCGATGGTTTCCGTGGACAGCACGTTGATCGGCATGCCCACCAGCGCCAGCGCCATGATGGGCGTGCCGCCCATGGCGTAGACATCGCTGATGGCGTTGGTGGCGGCAATGCGGCCGAAGTCGAACGGGTCGTCGACGATGGGCATGAAAAAGTCGGTGGTGGCGATCAGGGCCTGCTCGTCGTTGAGCTGGTAAACGGCGGCGTCGTCGGCGGTCTCGATGCCCACCAGCAGCTCTTTGGGCACCGGCATCGCGGTGCTGCTCTTGAGGATGTCGGACAGCACACCCGGCGCAATCTTGCAGCCACAGCCGCCCCCGTGGGAGAGGCTGGTCAGGCGCGGTTGGGTGGTGGTCAGGGGTGCGTTCATCGGGGTCTCCGGGGTTCGGCAAATGGGGACGGGCAGGAACGGCTGTCGGCCGAATCGACCGGGCATGACAGCAACTCCTGCATCACGCGCAGCAAGGCGGCTTGCTCGGCCTGTGGATCGAACAGTGGCGCCCTCAACGCGCATTGTGCTTGCAGTGCGGCCAGCATGCCGCCATCGGGTCTTGCCTGACCTGTCCGGCAGGCGCGCAAGAGCGCCACCAGGGCGTCTGCATCACCGGGCGGGAAGTAGCCCGCATAGTCGCTGCCGAGCATGCCGACATTGCCATCGATGCGGGAGGCCAGCACCGGCGTGCCGCTCTGCACCGCTTCCATGATGACATGGGCGCCACCTTCCATTCGGCTGGGGTGTACCAGCAGGTGGGCCCGCTGGATGCGCGAGCGCGTGGCGCCGTGCGGCAGGCCGCCCCACCAGCGGTAGTGCGGACAGGCGGCCTGTGTGTGGCGGGCGGCATCGGCCAGGTCCGTGTCCAGCTCCCGGCCGATGTGGTCGATGCGGATGCCCTCATTGGGCGACAAGCGGCGCGCGGCCTCAAAGATGGTCTGCGGCCACTTTTCGTCGCGCAGGTGCCCGACCACAACCACGCGAAGGCGTGAGTCGGTCTTGTCCAGGGTCTGGCGGCGCGTGCTGGACTGCAGCACCACACGGCACTTGGGGCGCCGCGCTTCGGGCAGCGCCAGGGGCCCCTGGTCCTGCAGCACGATCAGCCGGTGCGCCAGCGCCAGCGAGCGCTGCGCGTCGGCATCGTGGGCGATGTCGCGGTACAGGTCGGTGCCGGTGAGTGCCACCACCAGGGGTCGTTCCGGATGGGCCACGGACCAGGCCTGAATGCTGTCGGCGGAGCGCCGGGCGTGCAAGGCGAGCAACAGGTCGGTTCGATCGGCAGCCGTGGGGTCATCGGGCCATGACCTGGCCAGTCTCACCGCATAATGGCCCTGGAGCATGCGTGCCCAGCGGCGGGCCGTTTGCCAGTTGCCGTTGTTGGCGTCCGCCAGGGCCGGCGTAACGATGCAGATGGAGGATTGCCTGGTCATGGATGTGAAGTCTGCGCTGATTGTCGACGCAAACGCAGGTGAGCGGGCCCGGACCCTGGACAAAGCCGCACTGTCCCAGGCCCTCAGGAACAGCCGCGAGCGCACCCTGCTGCTGTTTGACGCCTGTGAATCGGCGCTGGGGCCACAGCTGCAGGTGCCCTGCACGCCCGAACTCAACCCGCCCCTGTGGGAATTGGGGCACATCGGCTGGTTTGCCGACTGGTGGATTGCGCGCAACCCGCAGCGCGACCAGGGTGTGGCAGCCGACCCGCTGGTGGCTCGCGCGCCCCCCCGGCAAGCCCGGCGCGGGGTTGATGCCGACGCGCTGTACAACTCCAGCGAAGTGCCGCACGACAGCCGCTGGCAGCTGTCCCTGCCCGGTGCCGATGCCACCCGGGCGGACCTGGCCGAGAGCCTGCAAGACACGATGAACCGGCTGGAACAGGCACCCGAGACGGACCAAGGCCTGTACTTCTTCCGGCTGGCCCTGTTCCATGAGGACATGCACGCCGAAGCCGCGGTCTACATGGCCCAGACCCTGGGCTTCGATCCGCAGGATGCGGCCATGACCGGCCTGGCTTCCGGGGCAACCCGCGCTTGGCCACCACGCGACCTGCGGGTGGATGCTGCCCGTGTCCGCCTGGGCTTTGACGGCGAGGGTTTTGCTTTCGACAACGAGCTGGGCGCACACACCGTCGACGTCGTGGACCTGCACATCGACACCCACGCGGTGAGCTGGGCGCAGTTTCTGCCCTTTGTCGAGAGCGGCAGCTACAGCCAGACCCGCTTCTGGAGCACGGCCGGATGGGCCTGGCGTCAGCAACAGGCACGGCAGGCGCCGCGCTACCTGCGCCAGCGCGCCGATGGTGTCTGGGAACAGCAGCGCTGGGGACCATGGCAACCCATCGACCCGCTGGCACCGGCGTGTCACCTCAGTTTTTTTGAGGCGCAGGCCTGGTGCCGGTGGGCTGGCCGGCGCCTGCCGACCGAAGCGGAGTGGGTCGCCGCCAGCTCCCAGGATGGCTTTGTCTGGGGTCAGGTCTGGGAATGGACCGCCAGCCCATTCGCCCCCTTCGACGGCTTCACACCCCACCCCTACCGCGACTATTCGCAGCCCTGGTTCGACGGCCGGCCAGTGCTCAAGGGCGCGAGCAGCGCCACCGCCGCGCGCCTGGTGCACCGGCAGTACCGCAACTACTTCACCCCCGAGCGCAACGACATCTTTGCCGGATTCCGCTCTGTGGCCCTGTGAACAGGCTCCCCATCAGGCCTGCGCCCAGAACACACTGAACCAGCTGCGCCCGTCGCTCCAGTGCGTGACCTCACCGAAGCCGGCCTGCTGCAGCAGGGCCTCAAAGGCTTCGGGTGTCCACTTGTAGGAGTTCTCGGTGTGCAGGCGCTCGCCGTCGGCAAACGTCCGCTGGCCACCTGGCCAGCTCACGGTCTGCGCGCCGTCGGCCTGCAGGTGCATTTCGATGCGGGACTCGGCTTCGCTGTAGAAGGCCACGTGGCGCCAGCGCTCGGGCGCGAAGTCGCTGCCCAGCAAACGGTTGACGTGCCTCAGCAGGTTGCGGTTGAAAGCGGCCGTCACACCCAACGCATCGTCGTAGGCCGGCTCCAGCACCGCCGTCTCCTTGACCCGGTCGACACCGATCAGCAGACCAGACCCTGACCCGCCCCCTTCACACAGGGCACGCGCCTGGCCCAGCAGCCGCAGGGCCTCGTCGGGTGCGAAATTGCCGATGCTGGAGCCGGGATAGAACACGCAGCGCGGTGCGGCCTGCAGGCCATGTGCGCTCAGCCAGGCGCCGGCCTCGGCCGGCAGTTCCAGCGCCGACGAAAAGTCCAGTCCGAGTCCCAGCATGGGCAGCTGCGGGTGGCGCTCCTGCACGGCGGCAACAGAGCCACGCAGATAGTCCACCGAGATGTCGATCGGCACGTAGGCGCCGGGCCGCATCACCCCGAACAGCGAGGACGCCTTGGCACAGCTGCCAGCGCCCAGGTCGAACCAGACCGCACCCGACGGCACCTGCCGGGCCATGGCCTGGCCATGGACGTCGAAGATGGCCGCTTCGGTGCGTGTCGGGTAGTACTCGTCGAGTTCGGTGATGGCATCGAACAGGCGCGAGCCCAGCGCATCGTAGAAGTACTTGGGGGCCAGGCGGGCCAACGGCGCCGTCAGCCCGGCCGCCAACTCGGCGCGCACGGCCGCCATGTCCTCGCGATGCTGCTGGATGAAATGCGTGCGCGGCCATTCGGTTCGCTCATGTTGAGGGCGCTTCATGTGCATGCGCTTGTTATACCTTGAAGCTCTTGACAGCACCGTGTGTCGCACGGGCCAGCGGTTTCTTACAGGGGAAAGCACCGAAAACCCCACGCCCGGAGACCGGCGTTTTTCGGGTTTTAATTGCCGCTCCTTGTCCCTCTTGATCGGATAACCCATGAACCTCACCCGCCGCACATTCAGCGCATTTTTGACCTGCGCCGCGCTTGGCCTGGGCACCCTCGCCCAGGCACAGACCGTTTTCCGCGTCACCACCATTCCCGAGGAGGCTGCCACCGAGCAGATCCGCAAGTTCACACCGCTGGCCAGCTACCTGGAGCAGGCGCTGGGCATGAAGGTGGAGTTCACCCCGGTGAACGACTACCCCGCCGCCGTGGAAGCGCTGGTGAACAAGAAGGTCGACCTGGTCTGGTTCGGCGGCTTCACCCATGTGCAGGCCAACATCCGCTCGGGCGGCAAGATCATTCCCCTGGCCCAGCGCGAGGAAGACACCCGCTTCCAGTCGGTGTTCATCGCCAAGACGGACTCGGGCATCAAGAGCCTGGCGGACATGAAAGGCAAGCAGGTGAGCTTCGGCTCCCAAAGCTCCACCAGTGGCCACCTGATGCCGCGCAGCTTCCTGCTGGAAGCCGGCATCAACCCCGAGCGCGATTTCCGCCGCATCGCCTACAGCGGCGCGCACGATGCCACCATCGCATCGGTGGTCAGCGGGCGGGTGGACGCGGCCGCACTGGACATCACCGTCTGGCGCAAGTTCGTCAGCGAAAACAAGGTGGACACCAAGGCGGTGGACGTGTTCTACACCACACCGGGCTTCTTCAACTACAACTGGTCGGTGCATGCCGACATGCCCAAGGCCCAGCAGGACCAGGTGAAGGCAGCGCTGCTGGCGCTGGACCCGGCCAACCCGCAACACGCCGAGATCCTGCGCCTGAACCGCGCGACGCGCTACATCGAGACCAGGCCCGAGAACTACAAGGGCCTGGAAGCCGCTGCCCGCAGTGCCGGCCTGCTCTGATGCCCGGGGCGCCCGAATTGAGGCTTGAACTTCACCAGGTGTCGGCGCGTCACCCGGCGGCCCGGCCGGGCGCCGCCCCCGCCATCCGTGACCTGGCGCTGCAGATCGGCGCCGGGGAGCAGGTGGCGGTGATCGGCCCCAGCGGCGCCGGCAAGACCACACTGCTGCAGGTCCTGGCCTGCGCATTGCCCCCTTCGGGCGGCACATTCACCGTCGACGCCCAGGCGCCGTGGCAGTTGCCCCGCCGTACCCTGCAACGCCTGCGCGGCCGGCTGTTTCTGGCACCCCAGGTGCCACCCCTGCCGCCGCGCCAGCGGGTGGTCACCGCCGTGCTGGCTGGCCGCCTGCCGGCCATGGGCCTGTGGCAGAGCGTGCGCTCACTGTTCTACCCGGCCGACATCCCGGCTGCGTTCGACGCCCTGGACCGCTTCGACCTCGCCGACAAGCTGTTCGAACGGGTCGACCGCCTCTCGGGCGGTGAGCGCCAGCGCGTGGGCTTGGCGCGCGCCCTGCTGTCGCCGGCTTCGCTATGGCTCATCGACGAACCGCTATCGGCGCTGGACCCGACCCGTTCGCGCCAGGCCATCGGCACCCTGGTGGACACCGCACGCGAACGGAGTGCCACGCTGGTGGCCACGCTGCACCAGGTGGATGTGGCGCTGGCGCACTTTCCTCGCATCATCGGTCTGCGAGACGGGCAACTGGCCTTCGACCTGCCGTCGGCGGACGTCACCCGCGCGCGGCTGGCGGCGCTGTATGACCAGTTCGAGCACGAACTGCGCGGCGAGGTACCGGTGGCGACCCCAGTCGAGAGCAGCGGACCGCAACCCGTCGTCATGCACTGCCGGTGATGAACACCACGCTGCGCACCGCCCCCTCGCGGGACCCGGCCTGGCAGGGCCGGCTGTTCTGGGTGCTCGCCATCGCGGTCCTGCTGTGGCCGCTGGGCGTGGCCACCGAATTCAAACCCTGGTTGCTGCTGGCGCCCGACAACCTGAAGGTGACCGGCCAGTTCCTGGGCACCTTCTGGCCTCTGGCGCTCGACACCGAGTTCCTGGCCATGGTGGCGCGCGAAACCTGGCGCACCGTGGCCATGGCCACCGCCGGTGTCACGCTGGCCCTGGTGGTGGCCATTCCGCTGACCCTCATCAACACGCGCGTGCTGTCGGTCTCGGCGCTCTCGGGCCGCATGGCACGCGGACCGTTCTGGCTGCGCCAGTCGGTGCGCTGGCTGCTCATCTTTCTGCGCAGCATCCCCGAACTGGTGTGGGCGCTGGTGTTCGTTCGCGTGGTCGGTCTGGGACCCACGGCGGGTGTGCTGGCCATCGCGCTCACCTACGGCGGCATGCTGGGCAAGGTGTACGGCGAGATCCTGGAAAGCGGTGAGACCCATGCCACCGAAACCCTGCTGCGCAACGGCGGCTCGCGGCTGCAGGCCTTTTTCTACGGGCTGCTGCCCACCAACGCGGCCGAGCTGACCAGCTACACCGTCTACCGCTGGGAATGCGCCATTCGCAGCTCGGTGGTGCTGGGCTTTGTGGGCGCGGGTGGCCTCGGCCAGCAACTGGACAACTCGATGAAGATGTTCAACGGCGGTGAGGTGGCCAGCATGCTGCTGGTGTTCATCGCCCTGGTGGCCCTGGCGGACAAGGTCAGCGCCTGGCTCAGGAAAGGACTTGGATGACCCCCCTGCGCCGCTTCGCGTCTTCCCCCCTTGAAAGAGGGGACCACACCTGCGGCCTGGCGAAGCCAGTTCCGCGGTGTGCGCTTGAAGGAGAGCGCCGGTGAACACCCGAGAGCGCGCCGCCAACGAACCCTACCGGCTGCCGCCGCCGCTGTTTGACGCGCGCTGCAAGGCCTGCTGGTTCACGCTGGGCGTTGTGTTGCTGGTGGTGGCCAGTTTCTGGAGCCTGGACCTGCAATGGGCGCAGTTCCTGTCGCTGGACGCGATGCGCAGCATGGGCCGTTTTGTGGGCGAGTTCTTCCCGCCCGACACCTCGCCCGAGTTCCTGCGCAAGGTGGCCGTGGGCGCCTGGGAAACGCTGGCCATGTCGGCCCTGGGCACCGGGCTGGCCGCCGTGGCCGGGCTGGCCCTGGCCTTGCCGGCCAGCCGGCTGTACGAAGGTCACGCGGCCCGGGCGCGTTCCTTCACCCGGCTCATCCTCAACGCGCTGCGCAGCATTCCCGAGCTGGTCTGGGCCGCCCTGCTGCTGATCTCGGCCGGCCTCGGCCCGTTCGCTGGCACGCTGGCGCTGGCCCTGCATACCACCGGCGTGCTGGGGCGTCTGTTCGCCGAAGCCATCGAGAACGCGCCGCCCGGCCCGGGCGCCGCCTTGCGCAGCCACGGCGTTGGCAATGGCCGCGTGTTCCTGTACGCCACCCTGCCGCAGGTGTTGCCGCAGCTCATGAGCTACACGCTCTACCGCTGGGAAAACAACATCCGAGCCGCCGCCGTGCTGGGCGTGGTGGGTGCCGGTGGCCTGGGCCAGCTGCTGGCCTTCCACATGGGCCTGTTCCAGATGGGCAAGACCGCGACGGTGCTGGGGGCCATGCTGCTGATGGTGGCCCTGGTCGACGCCAGCAGCCATGGCGCACGGCGCTGGCTCACCCGGTGAAGCCCGGGGCCTGATGCACATGCTCACGCCGCCGCCCCAGGACCCTTTGTCGATCGAACGCTACCGGCGCCACGCCTCGCGCTACGACGCATCCGCCGGGCGCACCATGGCACTTCGCCGTCGCACCATCGGACTGCTGCGTTTGCAGCCGGGACAGGTCGTGCTGGACGCCGGTGCAGGCACAGGCCTGAGCTATGCCTTGTTGCGCGAGGCCGTCGGTACGCACGGACAGGTGCTGGCCTTTGAGCAGAGTCCCGACATGTTCGCCCTGGCCCAGTCCCGGGTCCGTCGCGAGGGCTGGGCCAACGTCTGGCAGGTCAACGAGCCGGCCGAGACCGTGCAGTTGCCCCACGCGGCCGACGCCGTGCTGTTCAACTACACCCACGACATCTGCCGCTCGCCCGCCGCGGTGGCCAATGTCCTTCGCCAGGTCCGCACGGGTGGCCGCGTGGCCATGGCCGGCATGAAGTTTTTCCCCTGGTGGACCGGCCCGTTGAACCTGCTGGTCTGGCTGAAGAACCGCCCCTACAGCCAGGGGGCCGCCGCCCTCTGGGAGCCCTGGCGCGTGGTGGCGCAGCACTGCGACAGCTTTGAATGGACCACCACCCAGTGGGGCATGGGCTACATCGCCTGGGGCGTCAAAAAGGACAGGCCGGCATGAGCAGCCCGCGCACGGCGGCGATGGCCAACAGCCCGTGGCTGCGGCTGGGCGCGGCCGTGCTGGCGCTGCTGGTGCTGAACACCATGCTGAGTTTCGGGCCTTTGTGGCCCACCCCCGGCATCGTGCCGCAGGCGCGTCTGGCGCCGGAAATGGTCGGTCTGTGGCTGCTCCTGCTGTGGCTGGCGGCCCGCCCGGCCGCACCCTCGGGTCAAGCCCTGTGGTGGCTCTCTGTCCTCGTGCTGGTGCTGGTGCTCGGACGCTACGCCGACGTCACCGCACCCAGCCTGTTCGGTCGCCCGGTCAGCCTGTACTGGGACGTGCCACAAATCCCGCGCTTTCTGTGGGTGTCCGCCCGCAGTCACCCGTGGTGGGTGTCCCTGGCCGCCGTGACGCTGGTGCTGGGGCTGGGCTGGCTGCTGTTGCTGCTCATCCGCTGGTGCCTTGTGTCCCTGCTGCACACCCTGGCCCCCCGGGCCTTGCGCTCCATCGGGGCCTGGGGGTTGACCTTCGGGGCGGCCTTGCTGGCGGCCGCCCATGTGGCCTGGGTGCCAGGCACCGGACGCTGGGTGTCCAACGCCGTGCTGCCCACCTATGCCCAGCAGTTGCGGCTGCTCGCGGACGCCCACCTGCCGGGCCGGCTCACCCACGCCCTGCCCGCGCTGACGCCGGTTGAAGACGCCCTGAACAGCCACGGCATCGACGCGCTGGCCGCCCTGCGACAGCGCGACGTGAGTCTCATCTTTCTGGAGTCCTTCGGCGCCGCCCTGTACGACCACCCCCAGATCGGACCAGCCACAGAAGGCGGCCGTGTTGCCCTGCAGCAAGCCATCTCCGGCAGTGGCCGTCATGTGGTCTCGGGCTTCTTCCGCTCGCCGGTCATCGGCGGCGCGTCCGACCTGGCCCACCTGTCGCTGCTGTCCGGTGTCGACCTGTCCGATCCGCGGCGCCACGACCTCTTGCTCACCACCCGCCGGCCCACCCTGATGCACCTGTTCAGGCAGGCAGGTTATCAGGCCTTTGGTGTTTACCACGCGGTGTCATGGCCCTGGCCCGAGCATGTGCACTATGGATTCGACCACTTTCTCGACGGACCCGCCCTGGCTTACGAGGGCCCCCCCATCACCTTCTGGAAGATCCCCGACCAGATCGCGCTGGCGCGTTTTGAACAGGCCCATCCCCGCACGGGTGACAGCCCGCCCCGGATCCTGTTCTTTCCCACCATCACCTCGCACTTCCCGTTCAACCCGGTGCCCCCCTACCAACCTGACTGGCAACGGGCGCTGACCGCCACGCCGTTCGACGCCGAGGAACTGCAGGCCGCACTGGACCAACCCGTGAACTGGCTCGACATGCGCAGCCATTACGTGTCCGCGGTGAATTACGTCTACCGCTGGCTGGCCGGCCACCTTGAACAGCCCGAACCGAGGGAAACCATCTATGTGCTCGTGGGTGACCACCAGCCCACGGCCAACATCACCGGTGAAGGCGCTCCCTGGGACGTGCCGGTGCACATCGTCAGCCGCGACCAGCGCCTGCTGGACCGCTTCCGGTCACAGGGTTTCTCGGACGGCCTCTGGCCTGAACGGCAGGTGCTCGGTGAAATGCACCACCTGACCAGCCTGCTGCTCAGTGGCTTCGGGCCGGATGCGCTGCAGCATTGATCCAAGCGCCTGCCTGTCGCCCGAGCCACACGATGCCTTCAGCCAGCCCCGTGTCACGCCCGACCCGATGGATGGGGGCCATGGCCATCGGCCTGTTGGCGGCCGCGTTCAACCTCGGCGTCTGGTGGCTGTTTCAGGCCCAGGTGTCTGCACCCGATCACAACGGGCGGCTGGCGGGCCTGTCCTACAGCGCTGCGGACCGCTGGCAGAACCCGCTGGCGGGTCAGCGGCCCTCGCCCGAGCGCGTGGCCCGGGACCTCGAACTGCTGACCGGGCACACCGACCGCATCCGCACCTACTCGGCTGCCGACCACCCCACACTGCCCGAGCTGGCCAGGGAACATGGGCTGGAGCTGATGCTGGGCGCTTTTCTGAGTCACGATCTGGACAGCAATCAGCGCGAGCTCCAGGTCGCCATCGAGCAGGCACGCGCACACCCGAACATCCGCCGCCTGATCGTCGGCAACGAGACCCAGCTGACGGCCCAGTTGCCTCCCAACCGTCTTTCGTCCTACCTGGACCGGGCACGCTCGGCCCTCGCATCGACGACCGTTCAGGTGTCCACGGCCGAACCCTGGCATGTGTGGCTGGACCAACCCCAGCTGGCGCAGCACGTCGATTTCATCGCCATCCATGTGCTTCCCTACTGGGAGGGCGAGCCCATCGGGTCGGCGGTACAGGCCAGCCTCGACCGCATTGCCCAGGTGCAGGCGCGGTTTCCGGGCCGTGATGTGGTGGTGGCCGAGATCGGCTGGCCCAGCAACGGTCAGCCCATCGGTCGCGCCCGGGCCACACCGGCCAACCAGGCGCGCTTTGTCCGCGATTTCCTGCAGCAGGCCGACGCCCAGGGCATCGACTACTTCCTGATCGAGGCCTTCGACCAGCCCTGGAAGATCGCCACCGAAGGCCGCGCGGGTGCCTACTGGGGCTTGTGGGACAGCTGGCGCGAACCCAAGTTCGCCCTCGCGGGTCCGATTGCGTCCAACCCGTTCTGGACGCACCAGGCCGTGCTGGCCTGCGGGCTTGGCCTGGCGCTGGCGCTGCCCTTCCTGCTGGCCGCCAGGCGCCTGGGGCCGAGCGCCCGCATGGCCCTGGCTCTGGCGGCGCAGGGCATAGCCTCGCTGGCCATCGTCCTGCTGTCGGTACCCCTGTCGCACTACCTCACCGGACTGGATCTGCTGGGACTGGCGCTGGTGCTGGCGGCCCTGGGCTTCATCTGCGCCACGCTGCTGGCGCAGGCCTTCGAGTTCGTGGACCGGTTCTGGACCGGTCGGGCGCTGCCGGCGCCCACCCCCCCGCCACCCGCCGAGGCACCCGCGCCGTTCATCAGCATCCATCTGGCCTGCGCCAACGAACCACCGGAGATGGTCATCGCGGCGGTCGAGTCGCTGCTGGCCATCGACTGGCCGACCTTCGAGGTGATCGTGGTGGACAACAACACCACCGACCCGCAGGCACGGGAACACTTGGCACAGTGGATGAACCGCAGCGCGGATCCGCGGCTGCGATTCGTGCAGCATGTGCATCTGCCGGGTTTCAAGGCCGGCGCCCTGAACCAGGCGCTGGCGCTCACCCGCCCCGAGGCCCAGTGGGTGGCAGTGGTCGACGCCGACTACATCGTCGACCCCCGCTGGTTCAGAGCGGTGCAGGCCCACCTGCAGGACCCGTCGGTGGGGGTGGTGCAGGCACCGCAGGCCCACCGGCAGTGGCACCAGCGCCCGCTGGACCGGATGATGAACTGGGAGACCGAGGGCTTTTTCCGAATTGGCATGCACCACCGGCACGAGCGCAATGCGATCGTCCAGCACGGCACCATGACGCTGGTGCGCGCATCGGCCCTGCAGCGTCTGCGCTGGCGCGAAGACGGCGTGTGTGAAGACACCGAACTGGGGCTGCGCCTGCTGTGCGAGGGCCACCGGGCTGTGTACGTGGACGAGGTCCTGGGTACGGGCCTGCTGCCCGCGGGCCTGGTCGCGTACGCCCGCCAGCGCCGACGCTGGGCGCTGGGGGCCATGCAGATCTTCCGACAACACGCGCGCGCCCTGCTGGGCCGATCACCGCTGACCCTGGGCCAGCGCTACCACTTCCTGGCCGGCTGGCTGCCCTGGCTGGGCGACGCGCTGCACCTGCTGTTCTCGTTCGTCATGATCGTGTTCAGCCTCGGCATGATCTACCTGCCCGACCGGGTCGAACCTCCGTTGTGGCTGTTCGTGGCGCCCCTGATGGCTTTTTTTGCCGCGCGCCTGCTGGCTGTGCCCCTGCTCTACGCGCGCTGCGTGCCCTGTGGTCTGGCCGACCGGCTGGGTGCGGCCGTGGCGGGCATGGCCTTGTCGCACCGCATCGCCAAGGGTGTCTGGCAAGGCCTGAGAGGCCGCCATGCCGTGTTCGACATCACCCGCAAAGCGACCACACCGGCGCCCTCGGATGCCGCCCCAGCAGCTGCCTACCCTGGCCCACCCGTGGCCCAGGGCATCGAAGAAGAACTGGGCCTGCTGGCCGGCCTGGTGTTCTGCATGCTGCTGCTGTGGTTCACCCGTGGCGCAGGCGACGCCGGTCGCCTGGGCTGGATCGCCATTCTGTTCATCCAGTCGCTGCCGTATTGGGCGACGCTGGTCTGCCGCGTGCTGGAGCAACGTGGCGCACGGGCGTTCGAACAAGCCACGCCCTCAAGCCGGGCGTGCCCGGTCAACCGCCTCTCCTGACCTGGCGCCATGAAGCCCCGCGCGACCCTGCCGGCCGAACTGCTGACGCTGCTGCCGCCGTCACTTCAGGCTGCCGTCGAGCCGGTCGCGCTGTTCTACGTGGTCCGCGGTGACGTGGTGCTCGAACGCGCGGGCCTGCAGGGTCAGATGGTGGTCTTGCAACGCGTGCGGCGGGACGGTCTGCTGGTGTTGCGATGACGAGGTCCCTGGTCCTTCATATGGCTTGAATCATATGCCGATGACACCACGCCCCAACACAATGGGGCTCCTTGTGGTGTTCAGGAGTGCTCGGTGAAGCCGTGGATCTTGTGTTTGATGCTGGGCTCGTCCCTGTCAATGCCGACGCTGGCGCAGCACGCCCATGGCGCTGACACACCCTATGCGGGCCTGCAGAACCGCGCCATCAAGTCTCTGTCGGACCAGGACATCGAGGAACTGCTGCGGGGTGGTGGCTGGGGCCTGGCCCTGCCGGCCGAACTCAATGGCATGCCCGGCCCGGCCCACCTGCTGAAACTCAAGGACAAGATCGGGTTGTCCGAAGACCAGGCACGGGGCATCCAGTCGCCCTTCGACCAGATGAAGCAAGCGGCGATTCCCGTCGGAGAACGGCTGATTGCGGCGGAGGCCGCCATCGAGGCACGCTTTGCCAGCGGCCAGGTCGATGAGGCTTCGCTGCGCCGCCTGCTGGCCGAGGCCGAAGCGGCCCGCACCGAGCTGCGCTTCATTCACCTGTCCCAGCACCACAAGACGGTGCCCTTGCTCAGGCCGGAGCAGATCCAGCGCGACCAGGTGCTGCGTGGTTACGCCGACGACCCGTGCAAGAACATCCCCGCCGGACACAACCCGGAGAAGTACCGGCGCCACATGGGCTGCAACTGATGGCGCGTGCGGCCTGAGCGCCAGCCTGTCCAGGACTCGCCGGGCTTTGTCCGCGCGAAGGACCGACCTCGGCTCGGCGCAAGCGGGTTCAGGGATTTCGAGCCCTGGCCTCGGCCACCGCCTTGGCCAGTTGCTCGCCGGTCTGGTAGTGGGGCACCTTGAACACCAGCCGGTGCGCGCGCCGCATGAAGCTGTTGCGTCCCTGGATCTCTTCCCTCCAGTACGTTTCGGCCAAGGCCAGGTTGCCCGGCACGTCCAGTTCGAACGCGTCCTTGCTGGCCTGGCCGCCGAAGATGTAGAGCTTGCCTTCGATCATGAGCCAGGTGTCGGCATCACCCCCCCAGGGGATGCCGTACACAATGCCGTTGGTGCAATAGCCACCAAACTGCGGCAGGTAGCGGGTGGGCTCTGCATCGAACATGGCCTTGTGTTCGGCACTGGCGAAGTGGAACACCACCCCCTCGTACTCGCTGCGCAGCCCGGGGCTGCCCTGACGGTGGCGGCCCTCGGTGAAATAGGCCACCACATCGGCGCCGGCCAGCATGACGCGGGCGTCCGGCGCCATGGCCACGGCGTTGACCGGTTTGAGGCTGCCGGAGGGGTTCTGCGCCTGCATGGCGCCGCAGCCTGCCAGGCCGAGGGCGGCGAGGGCCAGGGTGAACACAACCAGCCACCGGCGAATAGAAGAAGATGGGGTCTGGAGCGTAGGGCTCATGTTCAGGTCCGAATGGCGGGGGATATGGAAAGAGCAGGTGCTATCCGTTCGTCTTGCACGCTTGGATGCACCAGTGACCCTGGAAGTTCGGCATACGGCGCCGACCAACCCAGCAACGTGCTGGCCCGCTCGCAGCGCTGGCGCAGATCCACCTCGTCGCTGCCGCCCAGGTGGACGATGCCGTAGCGCCAGCTGCCCAGCCACTTGTGGTCGCGTGCCACCGAGCCGGCCGACTTGGGGTAACGGAACAAGAGGCCGTCCGGGAAGGCCTGGGCAAAGGCCTGTTGCTCACACTCGCCTGGCATGGAGACCGCTTCGCGCGGGTCGAACTGGCGGTAGACGAAACTGGCGGCCGCACCGGCCTGTGGCACCACGCGGGGCAGGCTGGCCGGGTCGATTCCGTGGGCCAAGGCCAGGCCGATGGCGTGCAGGTCGACGCCCAGCACGCGCAGATACAGGTCGGAATACTGCGAGGCCATACGCGGGTTGAACTCGATCACGCTGAGCCGGTCCTGCGCCTCGTCGTAGAAGAACTCCATGTTGAACAGGCCGTGCGTGAAACCCACCGCCGCCAGGAAGCGGCGCGCCACATCGGCCGCGCGGTCCTGAACCGCCTGCGGCAGGCGGGTGGGTAGCTGGTGCCGCATGAAAGCCTGGGTGCCCGGGTACATGATGGCGTCGACCACGCCGATGGGTTGCAACTGTCCGGCAAACACATAACCGTCCAGGTTGAACTGGGCGGCGTGCACGGGTTGCTCCAGCAGCATCCGATGGGCGCTGGGCACACCCGGCCCCAGACGCTGCCGCGACAGGCGCTCGAAAGGCTCGACCAGGCGGCGGATGACCCAAAGCTCCCAGGCACCGAAACGGGTGTGGCGGTACAGCTCGTCACGGGATCGAACCTCGCGGGCCAGCACCGAAAACGCCGCCTTGACCGGTTTGACGAAGCGGGGGTAGCTCAGGCCAGCCGGCACCGGTGCGCCGTACTCGGCCTCCAGCAAGGCGAACGGCACGTTGGCCTCGGGCACCACCTGCTGCAGCACCTGGCGGGCAAAAAACTTGTGCTGACAGGCCAGGATGGCGTTGACCGGTGTGCCGGGCCAGCCCATGCGCTCGGCCAGCAGGGCCGCCGCCAGCGCACCGAACTGCTCGTGGTGCGATGCCACCGCCGTCCAGCCCCGTGTTCGGGCCCGACGCGCCAGTCGGTCCACCCAGCGCTCCAGATCGAAGAAGGCCAGCCGCGCGTTACTGGGGAACGAGAACAGGTCAAAACCGTCCTCGTCGACCGGGTGACCAAGGCCACGCAACACACGCGCATGGCCAATGGCATCCCAGTCGTGGTTGAACAACAGCAGTGTGCGTGCGGTCGGACCGTTGGAAACTGGCATGAGTGTGAAGCTGAAGGGTCGACACCGGGTCTGCAGCCTGTACTGAGGCTGTGAATCGGTCGCCGGATCGCCGGTGTTCTTACAACATCCCACCCAAACAACCCGGAGTCAACCAGGAAAATACTCCCAGGAGCATAAACCCGGATCGAACGGGTGTCATCAGAGGCACCGCCCCGAACAGCCCACCGCCCGTCGCCGGCATCATGAAGCGGGCTTCAAGCGCAGCAACTGCCCGTTGCGGTCATCGGTCAAGAGGTAGATGAAACCATCCGGGCCTTCACGCACATCGCGCACCCGCTGACCCAGTTGGGGCAGCACGCGCTCTTCCTTGACAACACGACCACCCTCGATCGTCAGGCGCGCCACATGCTGCCCTCGCAGCGCGCCCACCAGCAGGCTGCCCTTCCATTCGGGTCCGTAACGGTCGCTGCGTACAAAGGCCATGCCCGATGGCGCGATGGAGGGTGTCCACTGGTGCAAGGGCTGCTCCATTCCGGCCCTGGCCGTGATGCCCTCGCCAATCTGGCCACCCCCGTAGTTCACCCCAAATGTGATGACCGGCCAACCGTAGTTCTTGCCCGCTTCGGGCAGGTTGATTTCGTCACCGCCCTGCGGCCCGTGTTCGTGGGTCCACAACCGGTTGTCGGGGCCCCAGGTGGCGCCTTGCACGTTGCGGTGGCCATAGCTCCAGATCTCGGGCAGGGCTCCGGCACGGTTCAAAAACGGGTTGGCCGGGTGGGGGGTGCCATCGGGACGCAGGCGCACCACCTTGCCGATGTGGTTGTCCAGCGTCTGGGCACTGGCCATGTGCTGACCGCGGTCGCCCAGCGCCAGGAACAGACTGCCGTCGTCGGCCTGCACGATGCGGCAGCCGAAATGCTGCCGGCTGACCACCTTGGGGCGCTGACTGAAGATGACCTTCACATCCTCCAGTCGCGTCGCGTCGGCCGAGAGGCGCGCCGAGGCCATCGCGGTCGAACTCCCGCTCGCGCCCTGGCCAGCCGGCTCCGAATAGCAGAAATGCACGGTGCGGTTGCGGTCAAAGTCGCGGTCGGTGACGACATCCAGCAAGCCGCCCTGCCCGACGGCCTCGACGGCCGGCACCCCGGCCAGCGGGGCGCCCACTTGGCCATCGGGCTGCACGACACGCATGGTGCCAGGCCTCTCGGTCACCAGCATGCGGCCATCACCGATGAAGGCCACCGCCCAAGGGTTCTGCAGCCCGCGGGCCACCACATCGACGCCAGAGGCGCCGGCATGGGCCAGGCTGGCCGCGCCCAACAGCGATGCGATCAGGGTCGAGGCAAGGAATCGAGGCAAGGGCTGATGCATGTCGTTCTCCGAAGTGCTCTACGCAGTCAAGACCGCATCGGATGCAGCGGGTTCCCCAAACTCACGCTTCAGGCGAACGGCCGCACCCCGAACAACCAGGCATGGGCCCAGAACACAAAGACCAGATACAGGGCCAGGCCTGCGACCACCACGATGACGTCGTTCAGGCCGCTGGCGGGCAAGCCGGGTACCGCGCGCACCTGTCCCGCCTGCTCGCGGCGTTTGACCGAGATGCGGTCGGCCACCGCCCAGACCAGGAAGCCACCGAACAGCAGCACATCGGCCAGCGTGCCGTTGGCCAGCAGGTGGGCAAGCGCCCAGAGCTTGGTGGCCACCAGCATCGGGTGTCGTGTGAGGGTCTTGATACGGCCTGGCAAATACGGAGCCAGCAGCAGCGGGAACACCGGCAGCATCAGCAAGGCCGACAGATGGCGCAGCCCGGTGGGCGCGGTGTAGAGGTAGACCGGGTCGAAACGCGCCTGGCCGTAGCCCCAGACGATAAGTGCCAAGCCGACAACGGACAGCAGCGAGTACAGGCCCTTCCAGCCACTCTCGCCCATCTGCGCCAGCCAGCGGTCACGCGCGGCCGGGGCCGCGATGGACACCGAATGCACGCCAAGAAAGATCACGAGTCCGAGAATCAGCCAGGTCATTCGGTCAGCCCTTTGCTTTGATCAGGAGGTCTGGCCTCGACTGTACCCCGAGGAGGCGATCACCGGGTGAAGCTGGTTCAATAGACGCAGCGAAAGCCGATGTAGACCGCATAAAAATCGGCTGGTTTCCAGGCCTGGACGTCGGCCCGCATCTGCGACGGCGGATACCACCAGGACCCGCCCAGGGTCTGGCGCTCGTTGCCGCGTGCATCGGCCGCCCACTCCCACACGTTGGCGCCCATGTCGTGCAAGCCGTTGACCCCCGCGCGCGTGGCGGTCACCGGTGCCGCCCGCGGCCAGGGGTCGGGGTCGCTGGTGTTGGCGCCCTCGGGTGTGTCTCCCGTCGGCCAGGGGTAGGTGCGCCCGCGCACCCAGGGATCGGGTGGCGAGGCTCTGAGCTCGGTGAACGCGGCTTGCCGCCACTCCTGCGCGGTCGGCAAGCGCCCGCCGGCCCAGCGGCAGTAGGCGGCCGCCTCGGCGTGGTTGAGGTGAACCGCCGGCAGATCCGGGTCGACCGGCGCCACGCCGTCAGGGCTGCGCCAGCTCCAACCCGGCCGGCGCTGCCATCCGCCGACGTACTCGAAGCCACCGCCGTCCCGCTCGGCCTGGGTCACGGTGCCAGTCGCTTCGACGAAGCGCTGGAACTGCCCGATGGTCACCTCGGTGCGGTCCACCGCGAGGCCTCCCAGGCCCTGCAGCGACGCCCGCTCAACGACCTGGCCCAGAGCGGGCGTGGCCAGAACACAGACCACCGTGGTCATCACGAACGGGGCCAGCGCCTTCATGCTCGGCCCTCTCTGGACCACCCACGCACCCAGGCCTGCACCCTCGGACGCACCGGGAGGAACAGGCGGTAGGCCAGCTCGGCCAGCCACGACATCGGCGGCACGGACGTCACCCAGCCCAGCACGCGCCAGCCGGCGTAGCAACGCCACAGGCGTGAGAACGCGGCCGCGCCGCTGAGCAGACGATCCTGCTCATCGCGCACATGGAATCGCCGCATGGCGGTGGCACAGCTCAGGCCATCACCACAATCGACAGGCTGGCTCACGTCGACCCAGGCCACGGCCTGGCGGCTGGGCAGCCGCTGGTAGAGCGCAATCTCGCGTCGGCACAGGGGACAGCTGCCGTCGAAATACACGGTCAATACCGGTCGGGCGGACGATGTGGGCATGCCTCGGATGATGCATGCGCCAGAACAACCCTGCGAGACCATCGGCTACGCGAGCTCGGGGCTGCGACTCCCCCTTGGACGTCGGTTGCGGTCGGCCCTGGGCACGCTGCCAGGGCAGCGCCCACAGAGCCGGCAGTTCAGCATGGCACGCCTTGCCGCGCGACCAACCAAGCCGGAGCATCCTGCAGGCAGACGGGCCGCAGGAACCGGTCCAGCGCCGCGTCACCCACCGAGGTGGTCATGGGCGCCGTGGAGGCGGGCCAGGGGCCGCCATGCTGCTGGGCGGCGGTCACCGCCACGCCGGTGGGCACACCCGCGAACAACACACGCCCGGCCACCTGGGTGGCACTGCGCACCAGTGCGCGGTGGTCGGGGGTGTCCTGCTCCACACCCCACAGCGTCACGGTCAGGCTGCCGCCCACAGCCGCCAGCACCTCCTGTACCTGGGCCAGGTTGCGCGCCCGCACAACCAGGCTGGCGGGACCGAAGACCTCTTCACGCAAGGCTGCCTCGGCGATGAAGCGCTCGGCATCGACCTGCAGCAGTTGCGGACCTGGCGCCACGCCCTGTCCCGCCGTGGAGAGCAAGACCTGAGCACCCGCACCCAGCAGGTCGGCGACACCGGCGTCAAAGGCCTTTCTCATGCCGGCGGTGAGCATGGCGTGGGGCTGCAGTGGCCTGAGCGCCTCGACCAGGCGGGTCACAAAGGCGTCGGTCTCAGGGGCTTCGACGAGGACCAGCACACCGGGGTTGGTGCAGAACTGCCCGCAACCCAGGGTGATCGAGCCCGCGAGCAGCGTGGCCATTTCGTCGACTCGCGTGGCCAGCGCCTGCGGCAGGGCGACCACCGGGTTGATGGCGCCAAGTTCCCCGTAGAAGGGAATGGGTCGGGGTCGCGAACGCGCCTCGGCTTCCAGCGCGAGACCGCCGCGAGTGGATCCAGTGAACGCCGCGGCAGCGATCAGCGGGTGCCGGATCAATCGCACACCCACTTCGACACCGGCGCCCTGCACCATGCCAACCAGGCCCGGCGGCAGCCCCTGCTCGGACAGCACGCTGCAGATGAGGCCATGGACCTGCACCGAGAGCGCCGGGTGGCCCGGATGGGCCTTGACCACCACCGGGCATCCCGCGGCCAGGGCGGACGCGGTGTCGCCACCAAGAACGGAAAAAGCAAACGGAAAGTTGCTGGCGGCGAACATGGCCACCGGCCCCAGCGGCACCCGATGCAGTTGCATGGCCGGATGACCCACTGGTGGTGCGCCCGGCACGGCCGGGTCGTCAACCACCGCAAAGGGCCGGCCCTGCTCGGCGATGTCGGCAAAACGTCGCAACTGGAAGGCTGTGCGGTCCAGTTCGCCATGGAGGCGCGCCGTGCCCAACGCGGTCTCGCGATCGGCCAGGGCCACCAGCGCCTCGCGTTGCTGCTCCAGGCCCGTGGCCAGGGCACGCAGCAAACTGGCACGTTGCCGGCCCGTTGACGTGGCCCAGTCAACGGCTGCGGCATGGGCCGCCTCAACGGCAGCGTCGATGTCCTGGGCCGTCGACGGGGACAGGGGTTCGCCGACGAGCTGGCCGGTGCGGGCGTCGTGGGAATGCAGTGCTTTCATGTCAATCTCCTGGATATGTAGTCAGATGTCTGATGTGAACTGGCAAAACAATGGGCGAAGATTTCGCCCACGGAAGGTGGTTTCAGCGAGCCGGCAAGGCCTCCTGGGTTGCCTGAGCGCGGCGCAAGCGTTCGCGGCTGTTGGACAGGTGCAGGCGCATCGCGGCACGTGCGGCTTCGGCATCGCGCTCGCGGATGGCGTCGTAGATGTTCTCGTGCTCATGGTGCACCCGGCGGAGGTAGGCCAGCCGACCTTCCGGGGCATCACCCGCGGTGCGCAGCCGGGTTCGAGGAATGATCATGGTGCCCAGATAGGTCATCAGGTCGGCGAAGTAGCGGTTACCCGTGGCCCGGGCGACCTCGACGTGAAACTGGAAGTCCGACGGCACAGCGTCGGAATCGGCATGGATGGCCGCCTCGAACGAGGCCAGAGCGGCGGCCATCGCAGCCAGGTGGCTGTCCTCACGTCGTTGCGCGGCCAGGCTCGCCGCCTCGCTTTCCAGGCTGATGCGCAACTCCAGCAGCGCAATGACGTCAGAAGCCGTGGCCAGCTCGTGCGCCGGAATTCGAAAGGTGGGCTCTTGCACCACAGGCGCGCAGACAAACGTGCCAATGCCGTGCCGAGTCTCAACCAGACCGGAGGCCTGCAGCCGCGAGATGGCCTCGCGCACCACCGTGCGACTGACGTCAAAACGGCCCACGAGCTCGGACTCTGTGGGCAGCTTGTCCCCCGGGCGCAGATGTCCAGCCTGCATATCGGCCTTGAGTTCCGCCACGATTTCCGGCACCAGCCCTCGCGGCCGACGCGCCCGGGGCGCACCGGCACCAGCAGGATTGGCAGCGCCAACACCTAGGGTTTTCACTGAGGACATGGAATTTCCCTTGACAGGCCATCAGGCCTTTTTCACAATCGCGGCATGTTGTCAGACAACGTATGACTGACATCATCGATAGGCTCCACTCTAACAAAGACACCCACCACTGTTCAAGGCTTTTTCGTTCCGCTGTTTGCCAGCCCGCCCGCATCCATCTGACGCCCATGACCTCCCACCTGATCCGCCACGTCCGCGTCACACCGATTGCCTTTCGCGACCCCCCGCTGCTCAACGCGGCTGGCATCCACGAGCCCTGGGCGCTGCGCTCGATCATCGAGATCGAGACCGACTCCGGCCTGATCGGGATCAACGAAAGCTACGGCGACCTGCCCATGCTGGAGGCACTGGCCAAGGCCGCACCCGCGCTCACCGGGCTCTCGCCCTGGGCCTTGAACGACATGGAGACCCGGATTGCGGCGCTGGTGACGCCCACGCAGACCGCGTCGGAGTTCCTGGGCACACAGGTATCGCTGGCGCCGGGCACACACGTGTCCAAAACCGTGGCAAAGGTGATCAGTGCCTTTGAGGTGGCAATGATGGATCTGCAGGGTCAACTGGCCAACGCGCCGGTGGTGGACCTGCTGGGCGGCGCGGCGCGCCCCGCCGTGCCGTTCAGCGCCTATCTGTTCTTCAAATATGCCGAGCACATCGAGAAGCCCTACGCACCCGACCCCTGGGGCGAGGGCATCAAGCCCGAGCAGATGGTGGCGCAGGCGCGGCGCATGATCGGCGAATATGGGTTCAAGAGCATCAAGCTCAAGGCCGGTACGCTGCTGCCCGAACAGGAGGCGGCCACCATTCTGGCGCTGGCCAAGGCCTTCCCCGGCGCGCCGCTGCGCATCGACCCCAACGGCAACTGGACCGTGCCCACCAGCCTGAAGGTGGTGGAGCAACTTCGCGGCGTGCTGGAGTACTACGAAGACCCGGCCCCGGGCCTCGATGGCATGGCCGAAGTCGCTCGGCAGTGCGAGGTGCCGCTGGCCACCAACATGGTGGTCACCGACCTGAAGGAATTCCGCCGCAACGTCGAGATGGGCTGTCCGGTCAGGATCGTGCTGTCCGATCACCACTACTGGGGCGGCCTGCGCGCCACCCAGCGCCTGGCCACCCTGTGCCAGACCTTCGGACTGGGCCTGTCGATGCATTCCAACTCGCACCTGGGGATCAGCCTGACGGCGATGACCCACCTGGCCGCGTCGGTGCCGCTGCTGTCCTACGCCTGCGACACCCACTACCCCTGGCAGGACGACGAGGTGGTGCAGGGCGGACGCCTGCAGTTCGATGACGGCAGCCTGCGCGTGCCCCAGACCCCCGGCCTGGGCGTGACGCTGGACCGAGACGCCCTGGCGCGCCTGCACGACAACTACCTGAACACCACCATCCGCAACCGCGACGACCTGGGTCAGATGCGCAAATACGACCCTGCGTTCACCGGCCACCAACCGCGCTTCTGAACACGTTTTCCCTCCCACCACGACAACTTCCCACCCACCCCCAGGAGACAAACCATGCAACGCCGCACCCTGATCCGCCAAACCCTCGTCACCGGCACCGCTTTGCTTGCCACGGCTTTTGCCACCTTGCCCGCTGCTGCGCAGGGCGGCTGGCCGACCGCCAAGCCCATCACCTATGTGGTGCCATTTCCGCCTGGTGGCAACACCGACACCCTGGCCCGCCTGATTGCCCCCGCGCTGGCCACGGCACTGGGCACACCCGTGATCATCGACAACCGGGCCGGTGCCGGTGGCAGCGTCGGCTCTGCCTCGGTCGCCCGCGCGCCCGCCGATGGCTACACCATCATGGGTGGCACGATCAGCTCGCATTCGATCAACGTCAGCCTCTACACCAACCCCATCGGATACGACCCGGTGAAGTCCTTCGCTCCCGTTGCCATGCTGGGATCGGGCCCGCTGGTATTGGCTGTCCCGGCTTCCAGCCCCCACAAAACACTCGACGACGTGCTGGCCGCCAGCAAGGCCAAGAGCGGCGGTCTGACGTCGGCATCGCCGGGCATTGGCACCTCGCCGCACATGGCCATGGAACTGCTGGCCCACCAGACGGGCGTGAAATTCACCCACGTGCCGTACCGGGGATCCGGCCCGGCCGTTCAGGACCTGCTTGGTGGCCAGGTCGACATGATGTTCGACACCTCGCTGATCGTGGGGCCCCACATCCAGACCGGCCGCCTGCGCCCCATTGCCGTGACCAGCTCCAAGCGGCTGGAAGCGTTGCCCGACGTGCCCACCATCGCCGAAGCCGGTCAGCGCGGCTTCGATATGGGTTCCTGGCAGGCCGTGTTTGCACCCGCCGGGACACCGCAGCCCATCGTGGACCGGCTGCACGCCGAGATCATGAAGATCGTTGCCACACCCGAGGTGCAAGCACGCCTGAAAGGGTTTGGCATGGTGCCGTCCACCATGACGCCTGCCGAACTGGGCGAGTACCAGAAGGCCGAAGTGGCCAAATGGGCCGAAGTGATCAAGGCCGCTGGCATCAAGGCGGAATAACGCAGCATCCCATCAGCGCGAGCCACTCAGATGAACTACTCTCCACAAGACCTCAAGCAAGTCATGTCCTCTGGCCTGCTGTCCTTCCCCGTGACGGACTTCGACGCCAGCGGCAACTTCAACGCCGCCGGCTACGCCGCACGCCTGGAGTGGCTCGCGCCCTATGGGGCCTCTGCCCTGTTCGCCGCCGGTGGTACCGGCGAGTACTTCTCGCTGTTCGGCGAGGAATACAGCCAGATCATCAAGACCGCCGTCAACACCTGCCAGGGCAAGGTCCCCATCATCGCGGGTGCCGGCGGTCCCACCCGCGCCGCCATCGCCCACGCCCAGGAGGCCGAGCGCCTGGGCGCCCACGGCATCCTGCTGCTGCCGCACTACCTGACCGAAGCCGGTCAGGAGGGCCTCATCGCCCATGTGGAACAGGTTTGCAAGAGCGTGAAATTCGGCGTCATCGTCTACAACCGCGACCGCACCAAGCTCACCCCCGAATCGCTGGCCATCCTGGCCGAGCGCTGCCCCAACCTGATCGGCTTCAAAGACGGTGTCGGCAACATCGAGACCATGTCATCCATCTACATGAAGATGGGCGACCGGTTCGCCTACCTCGGTGGTCTGCCCACCGCCGAGGTCTACGCCGCCGCCTACAAGGCCCTGGGCACCCCGGTGTACTCCTCGGCCGTCTTCAACTTCATTCCGAAGACCGCGATGGACTTCTACCAAGCCGTGCGCGCCGACGACATGGCCACGCAGCACCGGCTGCTCAGGCAGTTCTTCATGCCCTACCTGAAAATCCGCAACCGCGTCGAAGGCTATGGCGTGAGCATCATCAAGGCCGGCGCCAAGCTGGTGGGGCACGACGCGGGGCCGGTTCGTGCACCGCTGAGCGACCTCAAGCCGGGCGAGATGGACGAACTCAAGGCACTGATCGACGCGCTCGGCCCGCAGTGAACACCATGTCTGCACCCATCGTCCAATCGATGCGTGTGGTCCCGGTCGCAGGCCGGGACGGCATGCTGCTGAACCTGTCGGGCGCACACGCGCCCTTCTTCACACGCAACATCGTCATCGTCACCGACAGCGCGGGCCACACCGGCCTGGGCGAGGTGCCCGGTGGCGAAAAGATCCGCCAGACGCTGGAGGATGCGCGACCGCTGGTCGAAGGCCAGTCCATCGGCAACCTTCAGGTCGTTCTGAACGCCATGCGCACGAAATTCGCCGACCGCGACAGCGGCGGCCGTGGCCTGCAGACCTTTGACCTGCGCACCACCATCCACGCGGTCACCGCCGTGGAGTCCGCCCTGCTCGACCTGCAGGGCCAGCACCTGGGCGTTCCCGTGGCAGCCCTGCTGGGCGAAGGCCAGCAACGCGACGCGGTGCAGATGCTGGGCTACCTGTTCTTCGTCGGCGACCGCCACAAGACCGATTTGCCTTACGCCAGCGAGCCGGACAACGCCGACGACTGGTGCCGGCTGCGCCATGAGGCTGCCATGACACCCGAGGCGGTGGTTCGCCTGGCCGAAGCGGCACAGAAACGCTATGGGTTCCAGGACTTCAAACTGAAGGGCGGCGTGCTCGCCGGCGACTCCGAGGTGGAGGCCGTGACCGCGCTGCACGAGCGCTTTCCCCAAGCGCGCGTGACACTGGACCCCAACGGGGGCTGGTTGCTGAAAGATGCGATCCGCCTGGGCGAGAAAATGCGCGGCGTGGTGGCCTATGCCGAAGACCCCTGTGGCGCCGAAGACGGCTTCAGCGGCCGCGAGGTGATGGCCGAGTTCCGCCGCGCCACCGGCCTGCCCACCGCCACCAACATGGTCGCCACCGACTGGCGCCAGATGGCGCATTCGCTGGCGCTGCAGAGCGTGGACATTCCGCTGGCCGACCCGCACTTCTGGACCATGGCCGGCAGCGTGCGCGTGGCGCAGACCTGCCGCGACTGGGGACTGACCTGGGGCTCGCACAGCAACAACCACTTTGACATCTCGCTGGCCATGTTCACCCACGTGGGCGCTGCCGCCCCGGGCAAGGTCACGGCCATCGACACCCACTGGATCTGGCAGGACGGACAGCGCCTGACCAAGGACCCACTCAAGATTGAAGGCGGCTACGTGCAGGTGCCCAAGAAGCCGGGCCTCGGCATCGAGATCGACATGACCGAAGTCGAGAAAGCCCACCAGCTCTACCTGCAGCACGGTCTGGGCGCGCGCGACGACGCCATCGCCATGCAATACCTGATCCCGGGCTGGGCATTCGACCCCAAACGACCCTGCCTGGTCCGATGAGCACCGTGCCCCGCACCATCCGCATCCATCCGGACGACAACGTGGCCGTGGTGGTCAACGATGGCGGCCTGCCCACGGGCACCACCCTACCCGGTGGTCCGACGCTGGTGCAGGCGGTACCGCAGGGGCACAAGGTGGCGCTGAACGACCTGCCCGCGGGCACACCGGTGCGGCGCTACAACGTGGTCATCGGCCACACAGCGGTGGACATCCCCGCCGGCGGCTGGGTCAACGGGCAGCGACTGGTGATGCCAGAAGCGCGCAGCTTCGAGAACCTGCCAGCCCCGCAGCCACCGGCCGATCTGTCGCCGCTGGACGGCCACAGCTTCCGGGGCTACCGCAATGCCGATGGCAGCGTGGGCACGCGCAACCTGCTGGCCGTCACCACCACGGTGCAGTGCGTGTCCGGTGTGCTCGAGTTCGCCGTCGAACGCATCAAAAAAGAGTTGCTGCCGCTGTATCCGAACGTGGACGGTGTGGTCGGCCTGACGCACAGCTACGGCTGCGGTGTGGCCATCGACGCGCCCGACGCCGTCATTCCCATCCGCACGGTACGCAATCTGGCGACGAACCCCAACTTCGGTGGCGAGGTGATGGTGCTCAGCCTGGGCTGCGAGAAACTGCAACCCGAGCGGTTGTTGCCACCGGGATCGATCCCGATTTCGGATGAGCACCAGGGGCCGGACATCGTGTGTCTACAAGATGAGAAGCACATCGGCTTCATGTCGATGATCGACTCCATCCTCACGCAGGCGAAGTCCCACCTCGAACGCCTGAACGCGCGCCAGCGCGAAACCTGCCCGGTGAGCGAACTCGTGGTGGGCGTGCAGTGCGGCGGCAGCGACGCGTTCTCCGGCGTCACCGCCAACCCGGCCGTGGGCTTTGCGACCGACCTGCTGGTGCGCGCCGGCGCCACGGTGATGTTCAGCGAGAACACCGAGGTGCGCGACGCGGTGGACCAGCTCACGCGCCGTGCAGCCACGCAAGCAGTGGCAGATGCCATCGTGCACGAGCTGGCCTGGTACGACGCCTATCTGGCGCGTGGCCAGGCCGACCGGAGTGCCAACACCACGCCCGGCAACAAGAAGGGCGGGCTGTCCAACATCGTCGAGAAGGCCATGGGCTCCATCGTCAAGAGCGGCAATGGCCCCATCCATGGCGTGATCGGCCCTGGCGAGAAGGTGAAGAAAAAAGGACTGATCTTTGCCGCCACGCCCGCGAGCGACTTCATCTGCGGCACGCTCCAGCTGGCCGCCGGCATGAACTTGCATGTCTTCACCACCGGCCGTGGCACGCCTTATGGCCTGGCCGAATGCCCGGTCATCAAGGTCGCCACACGCAACGACCTGGCGCGCCGCTGGCACGACCTGATGGACATCAACGCCGGCCGTATTGCCAGTGGCGAGGCCAGCATCGAAGAACTGGGCTGGGAACTGTTCCACCGCATGCTGGCCGTCGCCAGTGGCGAAAAGACCTGGGCCGAACGCTGGGGCCTGCACAACGACCTGGTGCTGTTCAACCCGGCGCCAGTGACCTGACCCGGTCGTCGGTCGTTCAACCCAGCAGTTCGTCCAGCCCGCCCTCCGGTTCAAACCGCCGGTTGCGAAAACGCAGCCGCGTCGGGCCGGGCCAGGCCGCCTCGCGCAGGCTGTGGGCCGGGTCGCCCGGATAGCAGATGACGCGCACGCCGTCTTCGTCGAAGGGTTCGGGGGCAATCTGTGCCGGTGGTCGCGTGCGGGCATGGTCCAGCACCGCATCGACCCCGCCCAGGCGGGTCAGGTGCGACAGGCTCATGATCTGCGGCGGCGCCAGATCGATGTCACCGGCCCAGTAGCGCTCCAGTGCGGTGCGGGGAGTCATCCAGACCACTTCGGTGGTCTCGCGCGCACAGGCCACGATGTCCTGCTCCGGCGGAGCCAGGGCCACAAAAAAGCGGGTGTCAAAGCGCTTGTTGCTGACCGAGGGCTGGCGCGGCGTGATCCAGCGCGACCAGGGCAGCAAGGCGGAGAGTTTCAACCCCAGTCCCAGCTCGCCGGCGGCTCTGCACAGGGTCGAGCCAGCCAGCGTGCGTTCGCGCAGGGCAGCCAGTTGTGCGGGGTCGGCCACGCTGCCGGGCAACAGACCACATTCCTCGAAGGTCTCGCGCAGCGCGGCCAGATGCAAGGCCAGGGCCTGCGCAGGCTCCAGCTCCGGCTCGGCCAGCCGCTGCCGGCAAAGCGCCCCACTCAGGTCGACGGCGTCGGCGCGGTCCACCTGGTCGGTCGGATCCAGTTTGCCTCCGGGAAACACATGCACCCCACCCAGCACGGCCGTGTTGCCGTGCCGGCGCATCAGCAGCACCTGCAGCCCAGGGGCGCCTTCGCGCAGCAGCATGACGGTGGCCGAGGGCACCGGCGGTGTATCGACCGCTTCACCATAGAACGGAATTGCCATGCGCCCATTGTGACCTTCGCCGCCGCCCGTGCTGTCACCCGCATGCCAGCCGGCACAACTCAACGCGGCGAGGCGGTGCGCGCCGGCGACGGCAGCAAGGCCCGGTCCAGGGCTTGACCCCATATCTGGCGCCAGGGCGGCCAATCATGGCTGCCGGGCGCGCGCAGCACCTGGGGCTCTGGCAGGATGCCGGCCATCAGCGGGGGCCCGGGTTGCAGGCGGTCGCTGTCGCCATAGCCCATGTACAGCACCGGGAGGCCAGCGTCCTGTCCATACCGCTGCAACCAGGCCAGCAGGCGCCGGCCCAGGTCGCGACTCTGGCTTGCGGTCTTCGGGTCCGGTGCCCGCCATCGAGCCAGACCTCCCGCCGCATTGACCTCGTCCAGCAGGGCCGTGGGCGCCACAAAAGGCGCAATGGCGATCACACCGGTGATGTCCTGCGGGTGGAGCATGGCATACAGCAGCGCACCATAGCCGCCGAGCGAAATGCCCGCCAGCCAGATCTGCCGGTAGCCCTGTGCCCGCGCCGGCCCGATCACATCTTCACGCAGGCGATCGATGATGACCATGCGGCGGAAGTAGCCGATGTGCGAATCGACCACCACCACGTCGGCACCGATCTGCCGCTCGCGCACCTGGGCCACAAAACCCTGCTGCACGATGTCCAGTGGCACCTCCATCGAACCTGGCAGGAACACGATGAGCGTGTCGGCCCGTTGTCCCGGCGCGGCCGGCAGCACCAGGGTCTCCAGCGGGGTGCGAAGCTCGCGCGGCATGGCACAGCCAGCCAGCCCCGCGCCGGCCAACAAGGCAAGACCCGAGAGCAGCAGGCGTCGGTTGATGGGCACGTCAGGCATGGACGATTCGATGTAAAGGGCTCTGTCAGTATCGACCATGTACCCACCCGGCCGTGGCTTTCCGGCCAACACCCCGGCCAGGCAACAGGCCTCTATCATCGGGTCCATGACGCAGTACTGGCTGATGAAGTCCGAACCGGACGAATGCTCGATCGACGACGCGCTGGCCGCACCCGGCGCCACGGTGCCCTGGACCGGCGTGCGCAACTACCAGGCGCGCAACTTCATGCGCGACACCATGCGTGTGGGCGATGGCGTGCTGTTCTACCACTCCAGCTGCCCGCAGCCGGGGGTCGCGGGTCTGGCCCGCGTGGCTTCGGGCGTGCGCCCGGACCCGACCCAGTTCGACCCGGCCTCGCCCTACTTTGACCCCAAGTCCCCTGCCCATCAGCCACGCTGGCTGTTGCTGGACGTGCAGGCCCTGAAGAAGACACGGCTGATCGGCCTGCCCGAGCTGCGCGCCACCCCCGAACTGGCCGACATGCTTGTGCTGCAACGGGGCAGCCGCCTGTCGATCACCCCGGTGAACGAGGCGCACTGGCGTTTCATCACCGAACGCCTGATGTAGGGTTCAGCTTCGTACCCGGCTGGGCCCTGCGGGCCGCAGCACCTGCCGAAGCGCGACCTGCGCCGCGACACCCAGCAGGCACAAGACCATCATCACCAGGGCCAGGTTCACCGCATTGCTGTGGCTGACCAGACCGACGGCAAAACCACCCACGGCCGCCGCCAGCTGCTGCATCAGCCCGGCCACCGCCGCGGCCGAACCCGCCAGCGCTGGCATGAGTCCGACCGTGCCTGCCAGGGCTGGCGGCACCATGAAGCCGTTGCCCAGGCCCATGAGCATCAGCGGCAGCGCCAGGGCCAGCGGCGAGTTGAAGCCGGCCAGGGCCAGCACCAGCATCAGGCCGATGCCAACCGCCGTCAGGGCCTGCCCCATCCACATCATGCGCTGGTCGCCCAGGCGGTGCACCAGGTGAGAGGTCAGGAAGTTGCCGACGATGTAGGAACCCGGCACGAACATGATGTAGAAACCGATGCCATCCGGCCCCACACCGTAGCTGCCCAGCACCAGCGGCGCAGCGCCCAGAAAGGCGTAGAAGGTGGCCGAGGTGAGGGACAGCAGACACACATACAGCACGAAGCGCGGATCCTTGAGCAACTGCCCGTAGGCGTCCAGCATGGCCCTGAGCCAGTGCGACTGGGGTCCGGTCGACGGCTGGTGGGCGGGCAGGCCGCGCCAGGCCGACACCCACAACACCACCGCCAGCACCGCCATCAGCACGAAATTGGCCTGCCAGCCCAGCGTCACATGCAGCTGGCCACCCACAATGGTGCCCAGCGGCGGACACAGGCCCATGGCCATGCCCACATAGGCCATGACACGCGTGCGCTGTGGCCCCTGGAACAGGTCCTGGATGAGGGCCCGCCCCACCACCATGCCGGCAGCACTGCCAGCACCCTGCAGCACCCGCCCGATCACCAGCGTGGACAGGTCGGTGGCGAGCGCCGCCACCACCGAGCCCAGCAAGGTGATGAACAGGCCAAACATCAGCACCCGGCGGCGGCCCAGCCGGTCGGACAGCGGGCCGTAGACCAGCTGCAGCAATCCGTAGGTCAGCACATAGCCGCTGAAAGTCAGCTGCACCGCCGCCTGGCTGGCACCAAAGATGGCCGGCCACTCCTGCATGGAGGGCAGGCCAATGGTCATGGCCAGCAGGCCAAAGGCCAGTTGCGCCAGCAGGTTGGCCATCAGCCAGCCGTGGTGGGCGGGCCGTTCGGGATGGGACGTCATGGAGGAAAACGTGGGAGCTGGCGGTGGAGCCAGAATGTGCGGACACCCATGCACAGGCCACGGGAGCGGTGCAGCAAGCCTAACCCGAATCGCCGGCGCGCGCTGGCACGCTGATGACTCTCAAGCAGGCCTCTCAGCCACTCAGGTGAGGTAGTCACCCGAGGCCTCCGGCTGGAACAGCAGCGCCTGCACCTCGGCCTGCACCGGCTCGCCCCCGGGGGTCTGCCAGGACGCGATCTCTCCCACCCGCAAGCCCAGCAAGGCGGCGCCCATGGGCGAGAACACCGACACAAAACCGGCGGCCGGTTCGGCATCGGCCGGGTAACACAGGGTGAGCTTGCGCCGCTGGCCGGAGCGCAGCAGCCGCACCTCGACCTGCGAGTACATGGTGACGATGTCCGGGCCGATATCACGCGAGGGCACGAGGTCGGCGGTGGCCAGCACGTCGGCGAGTCCGTCGCATGCCGTGGGTGCGTCCAGCCGGGACAGGCGGACATGATCGAGTTCGGTGAGCTGACGCTCACGGGGTGCGATTGGTGTGTTCATGCAAAGTGTCTCCAAAGGGGCGACCGGTGGGCCCGCAGCCTGAGGGGCTTGCGGAAAGAAAAACGGTCGCAATCGCGCGGTTCGGTGGCCCGGCGATGGAGAGTTGCGCTGAAGGGGAAGGGGGAGGCCTATCGCCGGGCCGGGGAATGTGCAGGCGGCTGGCACAGGTGGACGACCTGTGCAGCGGCGCACGACCACGCCACCGGGCTGCAGGCAGCACGGTTTTGGAGGGCGGGGTGAAGGCGGCGCATGGATGGCAATCAGAAGCTGAGGCCCGATGGTACCGGATCCTGCCAATCAACGCGGGGCTTTTTGCTCGCCTTGCATCGCAGCCTGAACCTGGGCGGCCAGATCCGCCTTCCGCGAGTCACCCGTCTGCACCAGTCCATGCACCGTACCCAACCGGTCCTGATGGTCCTCGTCCTGGCTGAGCTTCATGCGCCCTTCCCACTTTTGCACCTGTATCTCGATGCCCCCCACCGCCCGAAGCATTGTGCGGATATAGGCCTCGGGAGCATCCGACACCTTCCAGGGCTTCGGCTGGCCAGACTCCTGCGCGTCGGTCAGCCGATTGAGCATGTCCAGCATCCATCCCGGGTCTTCGACGGCGGTAGCCCTGCCGTGCGCATGGACCGCAATGTAGTTCCATGTGGGCACCACCTTGCCATGCTGTGCCTTGCCCGGATACCAGCCCGGACTGATGTAGGACTGAGGCCCGAGAAAGGTGACCACCGAAGGCCGCCCTTCCACGAGCTCGCGCCACACCGGATTGGCGCGCGCAACATGGCCCATCAACCGCCCCCGTGGGCCACTGGTGCGGTCAAGCACGAGGGGAAGGTGGTTGGCCACCAGCCCCGAATCGCTCAGACACACCCAGGTGCCCAAGGCATTGGCATCGACGTATGACCACATCGCGTCGAGGTCGGCCAGCGCATGGCAGGGCGGAATGTACATGGGTGGCTCCGCTCACAAACTGGACAAGACCTGCCGCACCAGCAGCACGGCCAGCACCCACATGACGAGACCGATGAGACCGTCCAGCACCTGCCAGGCCCGTGGCCGGGCAAACCACGGCGCCAGCCAGCGGGCACCGAAACCCAGCAGGCTGAACCAGGTCAGGCTGGCGGTGCTGGCCCCGGCGGCAAACCAGGGCTGCAGGGCGGGTGGTTGCTGCGCGCCGATGCTGCCGACCAGCAGCACCGTGTCCAGGTAGACGTGCGGGTTGAGCAAGGTGAAGGCCGCCGCCTGGGCCAGAGCCGCACCACGGCGCAGGCTGGCGCCACCCGGCGCGGCCTGCAGGCGTCCGGCGTGCCTCACCCGTTGCAGGGCCTTCCAGCCGTACCAGGCCAGAAAGGCCGCTCCGGCCAGTGCCAGCGCGCGCGCCAGTTGCGGGCGGTCGCCCAGGGCCTGCGACATGCCGAGCACACCGGCCGTGATCAGTGCGGCGTCGGCCACGGCACAGAACAGCACAACGCTGCCGATGTGCTCGCGCCGCAGCCCCTGCCGGAGCACGAAGGCGTTCTGCGCGCCAATGGCCACGATCAGGCCCATGCCCAGCACCAGGCCCTGGAAAAAAACCGGCCAGACGGCCGCGGCGTGTGGGGAAATCGGATCCATGCCGGCAGCTTGCCCGAACCCTTCCATGAAGGCAAACTACATTCACTTCACTCGATGTAGCGTTACTTCATTCATGCTCGACTACCCCTCGCTGTTTGCCCTCGCGGCCGTGGTGCGCGAAGGCAGCTTTGAACGCGCCGCGCGCCGCCTGCACGTCACGCCCTCGGCGGTCTCCCAGCGCATCCGCCTGCTTGAAGAGCGGGTCGGCGGTGCCCTGGTTGTGCGTGGCCAGCCCTGCCTGCCCACCGAGATGGGGCGGCGCCTGTGCCACCACGTCGACCGCGTGCGCTTGCTCGAACACGAGCTGCGCGGCGAACTGCCCGGCCTGGCCCCCGACGAGCCGGTGCGCGTGAACGTGCCGGTGGCCGTCAATGCCGACAGCCTGGCCACCTGGTTCCTGCCAGCCCTGACCGGTTTTGCGGTGCAGGCGCCCGCGCTGATGCAGGTGTCGGTCGACGACGAGGGCCACACCGCCGAATGGTTGCGCAGTGGCGCGGTGCTGGCGGCCGTGACCGCGATGGAACAGCCGGCCTCGGGCTGCAGCGTGCGGCCGCTGGGCTCCCTGCGTTATGTGGCTGCGGCCAGCCCCGCCTTTGTGGCCCGCTTCTTCCCGCAGGGCGTGGACGCCGACAGCCTGTCCTCCGCCCCCAGCCTGGTGTTCAACACCAAGGACAGCCTGCAGCAGGCCTGGGTGCAGCGCCTGTGCGGGCGGGCCGTCGAACTGCCCTGCCACAGCCTGCCCACCACGCAGGGCTTCGTCACCGCCGGCCTGGCCGGCATGGGCTGGGCCATGCACCCGATCAGCCTGGTGCAGGGCCTGATCGCACGCGGCGAACTGGTCGAGCTGGTGCCCGGCACCCCGCTGGACGTGCCCCTGTTCTGGCAACAGGCCCGCGCCGCTTCCAGCCTGCTGGAGGGTCTGACACGGTCGGTGCTGGCGGCGGCGCGCGAGGGCTTGCTTCAATGAAAATCCCGGCTGCCGGTGGCCAGCCGGCCCAGCAACGGGGTCAGGTCTTGCAGGTGACCGGCGATCAGGTTGCAGACCTCGCCTTCGCGCTGCCAGGTGCCGTGGATGGCCAGCAGGCGTGAGCGGGTCAGCACCTGGCGCTGGCGTTCGCGCACATGGCGCCAGACGATGGCCTGCACCACGCCGGTCTCGTCTTCCAGGCTGACGAAGACCACGCCGCTGGCGGTCTCGGGCTGCTGGCGCACGGTGACGATGCCGGCGTAGCGCACCAGCTGGCCGTGGCGCGCCTGGCGCAGCGCCTCGGCGGTGCTCAGGCGCCGCCGCTCCAGCAGCGGGCGCAGCAGAGCCAGCGGGTGCCGGCGCAGGCTCAGGCCCAGGCTGGCGTAGTCCCAGACGATGGCTTCGCCTTCGGGCGCTTCGGGCAGGGCCAGCCAGTCTTCGTTGACCGGGGCCTCGCGCAGCAGCTGTGGGGCGCTGCGCAGAGCCGAGGCGTCCCAGACCTGCTGGCGGCGGTGGCCGCTGAGGCTGGCCAGCGCGTCGGCGGCGGCCAGCTGCTGCAGGTCCTGGCGGTCCAGCCCTGCACGCAGCGCCAGCTCTTCGGTGCTCTCGAACCAGCCGCCCTGCGCCCGCGCCGCCACGATGCGCCCGGCCGCCTCGCGCGAGAGGCCGCTGACCAGGCGCAGGCCCAGACGCACCACCGGCAGCGCTTCGCCGGTGTCTTCGAGCGTGCAGTCCCAGTCGCTGTGCAGCACATCGGGCGGGCGCACGCCGACGCCATGGCGCTTGGCGTCCTGCACCAGCTGGCTGGGCGAGTAGAAGCCCAGCGGCTGGCTGTTGAGCAGGGCCGCGAGGAACTCGGCCGGGTGGTGCCGTTTGATCCAGCCGCTGGCATAGACCAGCAGCGCAAAGCTGGCGGCGTGGCTTTCAGGGAAGCCGTAGCTGGAGAAGCCCTTGACCTGCTCGTAGACCGACTGCGCAAAGGCCGGGCTGTAACCGCGTTCGGTCATGCCATCGATCAGGCGGCGTTCGTATTTGCCCAGGCCACCCTTGCGCTTCCAGGCCGCCATCGCGCGGCGCAGACCGTCGGCCTCGTCGGGCGAGAAGCCGGCCGCAATGATGGCGATCTGCATGCATTGCTCCTGGAACACCGGCACCCCCAGGGTGCGGCCGAGTGCGGCCTCCAGCCCGGGCGGGTAGTCGACCGGCGCCCGACCCTGGCGGCGATCGAGGTAGGGGTGCACCGCACCACCCTGGATCGGGCCGGGGCGCACCAGCGCGACCTCGATCACCAGGTCGTAGAAGCAGCGCGGTTTCAGGCGCGGCAGCATGCTCTGCTGGGCCCGGCTCTCGATCTGGAACACACCCACCGTGTCGGCGGCGCAGAACATGTCGTAGGTGGCCGGGTCTTCGGGCGGGATGTCCTGCAGCTGGAAGTCGAACCCACGGCGCTGGCCGATGAAGTCCAGCGCCTTGCGGATGGCCGTGAGCATGCCCAGCGCCAGCACGTCGACCTTGAGCAGGCCCATGGCGTCCAGGTCGTCCTTGTCCCACTGGATCACGGTGCGATCGGGCATGGCGGCGTTCTCGATCGGCACCAGCTCGGACAGCGGGCCGCGCGTGAGCACGAAGCCGCCGGTGTGCTGCGACAGGTGGCGCGGAAAACCCATGATCTGTCCGCTCAGGGTCACCAGCTGGCGCACCGCCAGGCTGTCCGGGTCGAGCCCGGCCTCGCGCAGGCGCGCCTCGGCAATGCCGCCGCTGTCCCACCACCAGTGGTCCTTGGCCAGACGGTCCAGCGCGGCCTCGTCGAAGCCCAGCGCCTTGCCGACGTCACGGATGGCGCTGCGCGGGCGGTAGCTGATGACGGTGGCGGTCAGCGCGGCGCGCTCGCGCCCGTACTTGGCGTAGAGGTACTGGATGACCTCCTCGCGCCGCTCGTGCTCGAAGTCGACATCGATGTCGGGTGGCTCGTTGCGCTCCTTCGAGATGAAGCGTTCGAACAGCACCGCGGTGCGCGCGGGGTCGACCTCGGTGATGCCCAGACAGTAGCAGACCGCGCTGTTGGCGGCCGAGCCGCGGCCCTGGCACAGGATGCCGCGCGAGCGCGCAAAGGCGACGATGTCGTGCACCGTGAGGAAGTAGTGCTCGTAGCCCAGCTCGGTGATCAGCGCCAGCTCGTGCTCGACCTGCTGCTGCACGCCGGCCGGCGCGCCCGGCGGCCAGCGCCGGCCCATGCCCTCGGAGCTCAGGCGGCGCAGCCAGGCGGCCGGCGTCTGGCCTTCGGGCACCAGCTCCTGCGGGTACTGGTAGCGCAGCTCGTCGAGCGAGAAGTGGCAGCGCCCGGCCACCACCAGGGTCTGGGCCAGCAGCTCGGGCGGAAAGCGCTGACCCAGCGCCAGGCGCGAGCGCAGGTGCTGCTCGGCGTTGGGTGCCAGGGCCTGGCCACAGGCGCTCAGCGGTCGCCCCAGGCGGGTGGCGGTCAGCACGTCCTGCAGCGGCTTGCGCGAGCGCCGGTGCATCAGCACATCGCCCACCGCCACCAGCGGCACCGCGGTCAGGGCGCTGCTCTGGCGCAGCCGGTGCAACCAGATCTCGTCGTCCAGTCGGCGCAGTTGCGTCACGCCCAGCCAGCAGCGCCCCAGAAAGTGTCGCAGCAACCAGCCCGCCACCGCATCGGCCGCGTCCTGCGGACAGCCGCGCGCGGGCAGACCGATGACCACACAGTCGGCCAGCGCGGCGGCGTCGATGCCGCTCACCTCCAGGCGGTAGCTGCCCTTGGCCGAGCGCCGGCGCAGGGTGGTGATGAGGCGGCACAGCTGGCCGTAGCCCTGGCGGTTGCAGGCCAGCAGCACCAGGGTGAAACCGCCGTCCACCAGGCCCTGCACCTCAAAGCGGCTGCCCACCAGCAGGTGCAGGCCCTGCTCGCGCGCGGCCACATGGGCGCGCACGATGCCGGCCATGGAGCACTCATCGATGATGGCCAGCGCGCGGTAACCCAGTTCGCGCGCCCGCGCCACCAGCTCCTCGGGGTGACTGGCCCCGTGCAGAAAGCTGAAGTTGGAGCGGCACAGCAGCTCGGCGTAGTCGGGCAGCATGGTCGGTCAAGCAAAGTAACCGTGCAGGAACCAGGCGGGCGCCTGCTCCAGCCGGGTCTGGAACACCCACAACACACCGGCCTGCGCCGACTGTGCCACCCAGTAATCGCGCACCACGTTGCGGTGGACGCCAACCGATTCATCGCGGTCCCACCAGCCGCCTTCGATGCGCTGCGGCCCCAGCAGCAGCTGCAGCTCGCCCTGGAACAGCGGACGGTCGCCGCGCATGGCCAGGCGCAGCGGCTGCGGCAGCAGAAAACCCGGCTGCGGCCCGCTGGCCATCGGCAGCACCTGGCGCGGCAAGGCCTCGGTGGCCGGCTGCCAGCGGCACTGGGCCTCGGGCCGGTGGTCGTCCAGCAGCACCGGGCGCAGCACCCGCGTCGCGCCCAGGCGCACCGACAGGCGCTCCAGCACCTGGGTCAGGCCCTCTTCACCGGCAGTGCCCTGTGTGCCATCGGGTGGCAGCAGCGAGGCGCTGGCCGTCACCAGCGGCTGCACCTCGAGCGCCCGCAGGCACAGCTCGCCCACTGGGGCCTGCAGCGTCACCCGGGCCAGGTGCTCGGCCAGCAGCCGCGCCAGGTGGGTGGTGTCGCGCGTGGGTGTGGCGGTGCGCACCACCAGCTCACCCCCCTCCCCCGCGGCCCGGGCGCGCAGGGCATCGTGCACCCAGCGCAGGGCGAACGCGGTCACCCCGGCCTGGCGCGCGGCCAGCCAGCCGCCCAGGGCCAGCAGCAGGCGCTGCGCGCCCACCATCAGGGCCGGGGCCTGCTCCACCCGCGCCATCAGCTCCAGCCGCTGCTCGAAGCGTTCGGGCAGGCCCACCCAGGTGTGCACCTCGGGTGCCTGGCCATAAAGCTGGTCCAGTGCGTGCAACAGGGCGCGGTCGAAGCGCCGCACCAGGCCACCGCGCGGCAGGGCCCGGACATCGCCCAGGCTGCGGCAGCCGATGTGCGCCAGCGTCAGGCGGTGCGGTCGCAGCGCGCCCAGCACCTCCAGCGGCAGCGGGTCGAGCCGGGCCGACAGAGGGCCGCCCAGGCCGTCCTCGATGCCGGCGCGCGCCAGCGCCAGCGCCGCCAGCCCGTTGGGCGCCCAGGCCAGCCGCGCCACGCCCAGCGCCGGTGCCTCGGCGGCCACGCGCGCACGCAGCGCCGGCCAGCCCCCGAACAGCCGCAGGCTCGCCTCCACCTCCATGAGCACGGCCTCGTCGAGGACACTGACCCGGGGCGTGAACTGCAACGCCCAGATGGCCAGCGCCTGACGCGCCGACTCAGTGGGAGAGGACGCGTCGTCGGTGACCGGCAGGCACAGGGCGGACCACCGCATCGGTGTTCTCGCTGGGCACAAGGCGGCTGGGCTGCTGCAGCCGCGGGGTGAGCAGGTCGCGCAGGCCACCGGGCACCGACAGCAGGCTCAGCGGATGCGTCAGCGGGGGGCCCTTGCGTTTGGGCAGTTCGACCCGCAGCGTCCAGTCGGGGCCGGGGCCGACCCGCAGGCGCAGCGGCGCGGCCGAGGCCTCGTGCAGGGCGGCCTCGGGCCGGCACAGGAAAACCGGCGTGTCGTGGCCCCCGGCCTGCACCTGCAGGCGGCGCACCTGCTCGGCCCGCACCTGCGACAGCCAGGCCAGCAGCACACCACCGGTGCGTGCGCGCAGCAGCTGCTCGGTGGCCCACAGGCGCTCGGCCGGGGTCTCTGCCTGCACCCAGACCAGGCGGCGCTCGTCCAGGCCTTCGTGGCGCAAGCCAGCCGGGTGCGGCGGCCGCGGCGGGCCGACCAGCAACACCGGCCGGCCTGCCGCCGTCACCTGCCGCAGCAGCGGCCCCAGCAGCCGCCACTCATGTGTGCCGGCCTGGGGACTGAGCAGTTCGGTCACCGCCTGACCAGGCCAGCCGCCGCCGGGCAGCACCGCGTCCAGCGCGGCAAAGCCGCTGGACCAGACCGAAGCGACCGGCTGACCGAGCTGGTCACCCCGCCAGACCGCCGCCGCCACCTGCGCCGGCAGCACCAGGCCCTCGCCACTCTCTGGCCTTGACGGCAAGGGAGACAGCAGCGGCGACGGCCGGGCATTCTGGCAAGGAGGCAGCAGCGGCACGGCAGCCGCTGCCAGGACGGAGGCAGACATGGTGGGGGCAAGGAACGCAAGGCAAAAGGGCCAAATACTGTTTTTATGTACAGTATCTGAAAGCCTTGTTTTTGTCCAGCGCCCAGCAAACCCGGGCCCAGGACTGGGTCTTTGCTGGCCCGCCCCGCAAACGGGGAGCGTTTCTCCGGAACCCGTGCGCACCCTTTTTCCAGGGCGCGTACGGGTCACATCATGTCAAAACCCTGCGCCTCGACGCTGACGAAAGCCGCCGTGAAGGCGGCCAGGGCCGCGTAGAAGCGGGCTCTGGGATGTCCCGCAATGGTTTCACACATGCGGGTGGCCCAAGGCTGCACATGGGCACCGAAAAACTTCTGCTGCTGGGTCAGGTTGGCCACCTCGACATCGTCGCCGGCAATGAGGTAGCGCATCACCTCACACAGGTAGGCGATGTGGTCTTCGGTCTCGGGCATGGTCTCGTCGCGCGCCAGACCAAGGGCCGCCAGGTCGCTGCGCAGGTGCGCCAGCGGCTTCTCGTTGAGGAAGCCACTGAGGTAGTGGGAGCCGAACAGGAAGATCTCGGGCTTGCCGACGCCACCGAACAGGGTGTCGTATTCATCGGCCACCTGCCGGTCGCTGAGTTCGCGGGCAGCAGCCACGAACTGACGCCAGGGCTCCTCAAGAAAGCCGCCCGCGGCCGGGGCTTCGGTCACGGCCACGCGCAGCTGGGCCAGGAGATCGGGGCCAGGCGGCGCGTAGTACAGTGCGGCCAGAAGCCCGTACACCTCGGCACGTGCGGTTTCTTCGTCCAGGGCGGAGGACACGGGGATGCGATCGGTCATGGGCTTCAAAGGTCGGTGATGCGGGTCTCGCCCGGGTTGGTGTAGATGTCCACCACGCGGCAATCGCCGCACATTTTCAGGCGCTCCAGGGCATCACCCTGGAACATGGCGTGTCCGCCGAGTTTGGCCAGCATGACCTCGATGCCCTTGAGGGTACCGAAGGGCTTGCCACAGCGCACACACTGGTAGGGTTGTGCCTCGTTGAGCACACGGGCCTGGCGGCGCTGCTCGGACAGCCACAGACGCGGCTCCAGCTTGATGGCTTGCTCGGGGCAGGTGCTGGCACACAGGCCACACTGCACGCAGTTCTTCTCGATGAAGCGCAGCTGGGGTCGCTCGGTGTTGTCCTGCAAGGCACCGGCCGGGCAGGCACTGACACAGCTCAGACACAGCGTGCAAGCATCGGCGTTGACGGCAATCGTGCCCAGGGGCGAGGCCGCCGGCAAGGCGATGGTCGCATCGGCAGCCCGTGGCGTGGCAGCCTGGGTGGCGCTGTCCTGGATGAGGTGATCCAGCGCCAGCTCCAGGGTGGCCCGCTTTTCGGCCTGCACCGCGAAGCTGGCCCGGCGCTTCACGGCCTGGGCCGGGGCTTCGCCCAGTTCCGCGTCGAGCGTGGCCAGGTCGCGCGCATCGCGCACCTCGATCAGCTTGAAATGGCGTCCGGCGTAACCCAGCCCCTGCAGCAAGGCCTCGGCCACCGCCATCTGCTCACGCAGGGCGTCGTGGTACTGCGGAGCCTCCTCCTCGGTCATCAGCACCCAGACCTGCGAGGCGCCATAGGCAAAGGCGGTGAGCCAGAGGTCCAGCCCGACCGAGGCGGTGTGCCACAGAGGCAGTGGAATGACACGCGCCGGCAGGCCACGCACGCTCTTGTCGAGCATGGCCATGCGCCCGAGGTCCTCGACCAGACGGCTGCCGGCCTGCTGGCTGTGCAGCAGCAGGGCGGCGTCGCGCCCGCCGGCCTTCTGGTAGGTCGCCAGCAGGGTGCGCAGACGCACGCCCTGATCGCCCGTGCGAGGGTAGGCATAGCCCAGGGCGCCGGTCGGACAGACGGTGGTGCAGGTGCCACAGCCCACGCACAGGTTGGGGTTGACGACGATCTGGTTGCGCTCGGGACTGTTCGCCCCCACGCTGCGCTGCCCCCCGGGGGGGCGCTGGCCACCTTGGGGCGGCCCGGCGGTGGCCATGCCACTGCTGATGGCCGAGGCCGAGCAGACCTGGATACAGGCGTCGCAGCCCACCTTCTCGTTGCGGCCGTGCGCGCAGAGCTTCTGTTTGTAAGAGAAGAACTTCGGTTTCTCGAACTCGCCGACCAGGTCGCGCAGCTGGGTGACCGCGCGCACACGGGCCAGCGGTTCGGCCGAGGGCGACAGGTGGACATACCCCTGGGGCAAGGCATGCTGGGTGAAGCCCGGTGTGCTGCGCAGGTCCAGCACCAGGTCGAAACGCTCGCTGACCGCCTCGGCCTCGCGCTGGAAGTTGATGGCGCCCACGGCCTCGCAGGCCTTGACGCAGTCGCGATGCGTCCGGCACAGCGACAGATCGATCTGGTAATCCAGTCCGATGGCCCCTTCAGGGCAGGCCGCCACACAGGCGTTGCAACGGGTGCACAGGTTCAGGTCGATCGGGTTGGCGTTCGACCAGCTCAGGTCGAAGGCACCCAGCCAGCCGGTCAGCGATTGCAGCTGCCCGCTCAGCACCGGGTACACACGCGCCTGCATGCCCGAGCCGCCGGTGGCAAAGATGCTGACATCCAGCACGTCAGTCACCAGTGCGGCATGCTGCTCGGCCTGCTCCAGCGGACCGATGATCAGCAGGCGGCCGCCGCTGCGGTAGGTGACGGTGGGCACCGGTTCCGGATCGGGCAGGCGGGCCAGCGCCAGCAGCGCCGCCATCTTGGGGGTGGCCTGCGGCGCTTCGCGCGACCAGCCGGCGGTTTCGCGGATGTTGACGAAACGGATCGGGCGCACGTCGGCCGGCACGGCCCCTTCGGTCTGGTCGGCCAGCTCGGTGAACAGGCGGCTTTCCTGGGTGCAGGCCACCACCAGTTCGTCGCGGCTGCGGCAGGCGCGCTGGAACGCCGGCGCGTCGCGCCTGCACAGGGTGGTGTGCAGGGTCAGGTCTTCATCCAGTGCGTCCCCCAGGGCCTTGGGGTTCAGGGGCATCGTCTGGTTGCAGTTGCAGATCAGCGTGGTCATCGTGGGAGGTCTCTTCGGGTCGTGCCGGCTGGACCGGCAGGTCCGTCGGCGGTTTCTGTTGTTCTTCGGCCGCTGCGGCGGTCGCGGCCTGGGTCTGCACGGGTGGGGGCGCAGGCACGTCGGTCTGCGCCGCGTTCGGGTCGTCCACCAGTTTCAGGAACTGGGCACCCACCATCTTGGCCATCTGGGTGGCCGACAGCGGGCTGGGTTTGCTGTAGTCGTCGATGTAAATGTCCAGCCCGTCCATCACGTTGAAGTGAGGGTCTGCAAACAGCTTCTTGACAGCCGCGTTGCGCACCTCGCTGGGCACATGCCGCGCCACGAATGGACTGAAGTCGGATTCGGTGGTCAGGCGCGCAACGTCTTCGAGCGTGGGTGGCGGAGGCAGGGTATCGGCCTGGCTGGGCGGATCACTCTGAATGGTGTCTGTCGGCCCCGCCTGGGCAGAAGACGCGGGCACGCCCGGAATCGGGTCGGGCAGCCTTGGCTCGGATGCGACGGCAGGTGTGGGCTCCCCGGGTTTCAGGCCTTCCCGGACCTGAACCTTGCGACGCGACCAGCGCGAGAAGAAGCCGTCTTCGCTCATGACCTGACCCAATCGCGCTTGACCGTGCGGTGGCGTGAGGCGCGATCGTGTGCGGCGTCCAGAAAAGCCTGCATCATGGGCCCGCTGTCCAGCAGCCCCTGGGTCTCTTCGTCGGGCGACAGGTGGAACTCCGGGTGCCATTGCAAGCCCAGGACAAAGGCGAAATCGCGGTGCCGGATGGCTTCGATGATGCCATCGGACGGGCAGACCGCCTCGACCACCAGGCCCTCGCCCAGCCGGTCCACACACTGGTGGTGGATGCTGGTGACGCGGTGCAGGTCCTGCGGCGTGTCCCCATAGCAGCGCGCCAGGGTCGAGCCCGGTTCGAAACGGACCTCGTGCATCAGCCGGTCGTAGCGCTGGGTGTCCTGGTGGATGATGGCCCCGCGCCACATGGACGGGATATCCTGCACCAGCGTGCCGCCAAAGTACACATTGATGAGTTGGGCGCCACGGCATACCCCGAGCACTGGCTTGCCAGCCTCGATGAAGGCATTGAGCAGATCCAGTTCATAACGGTCTCGGATGGCGTCGCCCGTCCAGGCCGGGTCCTTCAGAGTGTCGCCATAGGTTTCCGGGCAGATGTCGATGCCACCCTGCAGGACCAGCCCATCGAGCAGGTGGGCCAGCTCGCCCACCGGCACCCGATTGGCGGCCAGGTGGCTCGATTCGTCCAGAAACGGCACCATCAGGGGCATGGCCCGGTGCGCCATGATCCAGTGGGCCATGCTGCTCTCCAGGAATTGCAGGCGTTTCTGGGGCAGCCCCAGGCCCACGGGCGGGTCGTGCAACAGGCGGGCGCTGATTCCGATACGAAGAGGCATGGGTCAATTTTCTGTCTGTGGCGGGTGGCCAGCGCCTGGCTCAATGACGCGGCCCCTGCTTGTCGGTGGACACGCGGGCAGGCTGACCAAATCGGTCGGTCAGCGGCTGGAAGCTCTGGGGCCGTTTTCGCCGTTTGGGCTCGGCCTGGTAATGGGTGTCGACAAAAGCGCGCAGCCAATCGACCACGGCGGGGGCCGCAGCAACCTGATCGACCTTCTCCTGTGCGTCCAGCCAGCGACCAGCGTCGTGGTAGCTCAATGTGACGATCTGCGGAACCGCAAAGGGTTCCCCCTCGATACGGTGTTCGTCGTCGGGCCGCCAGAACACCCAGAAGCAAGGCGACGGGCTGGTGAGATTGAGGTAGTGGCCCTCGGCGTCGTCGCGGAACAGCTCCACACGGTGACCCCGGTGCAGCCAGAAACGGCCGGCCGGCAGTGGCGCTCCGTCGTCAGGTGGCAAGGGCTGCACCTCTTCGGGCTCAAGCGGCTGTGCCGCAGGGTCACCCGGCTGGATAAGGCGGGGCTCGCCCTCGGGGACAACGTCACAGACCACCCAGCGCCAGGCTTGCCAGCGTGCCATGGGGCCGGTCACAGGCTCCAGGCGCATGACCACCGAGACGTCCAGGGTCGGACGGCCAGGGGCAGGGGCCATGGGGTGTTCGTGGTTCATAGACATAGAACTGTACGCCATGTGTCCATGGCCCCACGGCAAGTCTGTTTCGGGGCCCGGCGACAGACGGGGCCTTTTGAAGGATGGGTGTCACCGTGAATTTCTCACACCCGGGCTCGGTCGGTATACCCTTGAGGATGGTTTTTCACGCGCCTGCCCGCTCTCTTCATGCCCGCTGAATCGCCCTTGCTCGAACAGTGCTTCAGCCGTGTGCTGCGGGCGGCGCCAGGCATGCTCGAACGCCTCATCGACAACACCATCGAAGGACTACAGCAAGCTGAGAAGCAAGGTGGGAACACGCAGGAGCGGGAACTCATGGCCCGCGCCTGGTGGGTGCTGACTCAACAGCGAACGACGCTCTCGCAGCAGTTTCCCCTCCGGCTCGAGCGCGCCTTCCACCAGGCAGACAACGAGGGCCAGACGTCCACCCTGGCCCGTTTGTCCGACTCGTCGCTGTTGTCCCTGGTGGACGACAACGAGATCAACGAGTCGCTGGAATCGGCCCGCTTGATCCAGGCCTTGCTGCCGGTGGTGGAGCAGTCGCTGTCCATGGTGGACGCCCGGATGAGTTCGCTCATCGGGCTGGACACGGTGCATGCCGAGAAGAACCCCTTGCGGCCTTCGGTCTTTGTGAGGGCTTTGCGCGATCTATTGGCCGAGCGCGAGGCTGACCCCCAGGTGCGCAGCCTGTGGATGCAGCGCATGGCGCCGGCCCTGGGCAAAGCCCTGTGCCAGCTGTACGAGCAGGTGGCGGTGATGCTGCAGAAGGCAAACGTGCAGGAAGCGGGCTACCGGGTGCGACTGGTGGCAGATTTCCAGCCCTCCCAGCTCGCGCCCGAGTCGACCCGCTCCTGGCTGGAGGACGATGCCCGCAAGCACGCAGAAGACCCGCGAAGGGATGGCGTGACCAGCCCTGGCGGGAGGCCCGGCGAACCGCTGGCGCTGCGCATGGGTGACCTGGCACGCGAACGCAGCCCCCTGCAGCACGAGGTCATGCAGGCTTTCCTGGGCGACCGGCAGGGCGCTTTCGATCAGCCGCTGGACAACGCCTTCTATGAGCAGGTCCGGCGCGAGCTGACGCGGGTCGATGCCTTTGCCCGCCTGCCCATGCAGGACCCGCAGGCACTGGAACGCGAGCACCGCCAGCGGCGCGAACTGCCGGCGGTGGACCGGCCGGCGCGGGCGGTCGATATCGGCTCGCAGCTGGACAAGGAGCGTTGGGGCGACTGGGCCAACCCGCACGAGCGCTCGCGCGTGCTGCTCGAACTCAAGCACCAGGCCGACAAGGTGTCGCAGGCCGTGGGCCTGGATGTGGTGCGCAAACTGGTGAACCAGGTGGCGGGCGACCCGCTGCTGCTGGCACCCGTGCGCGAAGCTGTGGTGGCGCTGGAGCCTGCGCTGTTGCGGCTGGCCATGAGCGAGCCGAGGTATTTCAACCGCGAAGACCACCCGGCGCGCCAGCTGATCGAGCAGGTGGCGCAGCGCAGCTTCCGTTACAACGATGAGTACGCCTCGGAGTTCGAGTCCTTTCTGGACCCGGTTCGCACGCGGGTGCAGGAACTCAACGCCCAGGATGGCAGCGACCCGGCCGCGTTTGCCACCGCGCTGGCCGATCTGCAGACCAGCTGGGCATCGGTCGACCAGGAGGAGCAGGAACGCCGGTACAGGCAGCTCGAAGCGGTGCGCCTGGCCGAAGAGCGCCAGGAGCTGGCCGATCAGATCGCCTGGGAGATCAGCAACCGGCCCGATGTCTTCAACGCGCCGGGGGTGGTGCTTGACTTCCTGTACGGCTCGTGGTCGCTCGTGATTGCCTCGGCCCAGCTGGCCAACCCGGACGCAGGGCCCGATCCGCACGGCTACCGCAAGGTGATCGGTCACCTGCTCTGGAGCACCCGCCGTGAGGTGACCCTGCGTCAGCCGCGCCAGCTTTTCGAGGTGGTGCCGGCCATGCTGCAGACCTTGCGCAAGGGCCTGGAGGAGCTGGGCAAGACACCCGAGGAAACCCAGACCTTCTTTGATGCCCTGCTCAAGCTGCACGAACCGGTGCTCAAGCTGCGGCGCATGCGGGCGCGGGCCGATGGGGCCAGTTCAGGCCCGGTTCCGCTGGAAGGCGATTCCGGTTCGGTTCCGCTGGAGTTGCTGGCGCCCGCCACCGCCGAGCAGCAGAAGCCCAGACCAGCCGAGCAGCCGTGGATTGGCGTTCGGGAACGCGCATCGGCCGGTTTTGACGACACGGTGGTGCTGGACCACGGTCCGGCCGAGGAGGACCTGGTTGATGCGCCGGAAGAGGTACATGCTGAGCCTTCCGAGACCGATCCGGCTATGGTGCTGACCGGACTGCGTGCGGGCGACTGGGTCGACCTGTACTCCGACGGTCAGTGGCTGCGGGCCGAACTGGTGTGGGCCAGCAGCAAGAGCAGCCTGTTCATGTTCACCAGCCGTGGCGGACGGGCCCACACGATGACCCGCCGCAGTTGCGAGAAGCTGCTGGCCAAGCGCTGGCTGCGGCCTGTGGTGACCCGGGCCGTGGTGAAAGAAGCGCTGCACAAGATGGTCAGGCCGCAGGCGGACGAGGCCGTCGCGGCCTGAGGACCAAAAGGCCTAGAGGGCCGCGTGGGTCAATAGGTTTCCAGGTGCAGGCGGCCTTCGCGCTTGAGCGAGGTGCCGACCTCGTCCCAGTTCAGCCCGGCCCCCACGGCGATGTCGCGCAGCGCCAGAACGACCCCCTCTTCCATGGCCTTGAGACCACAGACGTAGAAGCAGGCGTTGGGATCTTGCAGCAGGGCGGCCAGGTCGGCGGCGCGCTCGCGCATGGCGTCCTGCACGTATTTTTTGGGCTGCCCTGGCGTGCGGCTGAACGCGAATGTGGTGTCGATGAAGTCCTTGGGCAGGTTCTGCAGCGGTCCGAAGTACGGCAGTTCTTCCTGGGTGCGGGCGCCGAAGAACAGCATCAGCTTGCCGCCCTCGAATTTTCCACTGGCGCGCAGGCGGCGGCGCCATTCGGTCATGGCACGCATGGGAGCGGAACCGGTGCCGGTGCAGATCATGACGATGCTGGACCGCGGGTGATTGGGCATCAGGAAGCTGGTCCCGAAGGGCCCGATCACCTGCACCTGGTCGCCGACCTTGAGGTCGCACATGTAGTTGCTGGCGACGCCACGCACCGGCTTGCCGGCGTGGTCCTCCAGCACACGCTTGATGGTCAGCGAGAGGTTGTTGTGGCCGGGGCGCTCACCGTTGCGCGGGCTGGCGATGCTGTACTGGCGGGCATGGTGGGGCTTGCCGTTGGCGTCGGTGCCCGGCGGGATGATGCCGATGCTCTGCCCTTCGAGCACGGGGAAGGGCATGCTGCCGAAGTCGAGCACGATGTGGTGGGTGTCGTAGTCTTTGCCGACTTCGGTGACGCGCAGGTTGCCGGTGACGGTGGCGGTGACGGTCTTCTCGGCGGCCTTGGGGCCGTAGAGGTTGGTGTAGGCGTGGGCGGCACTCCAGGGCGGGATGCTGGCGCCATACTGGGCGGAGTTGAAGGCGGTCTGACCGGTGGGGTCGACGGCCGGGGCTTCATCGGCCGTCGGCTCGGCGGCCGCGGAGGTGGCTGCCTCATCACCGCCGGCTTCGGCGGCCATGGCAGCGATATCGGCGCCCGAGAGTTCGGGCGGCAGAACGTCCCAGCCCAGCTGTTCTTCCAGGCTGTAGGCTTTGGCCTTGACGACGCGGCGGTAGTTGTCGATGGAGCCGGTGGGACAAGGCGAGATGCAGTCGTTGCACCAGTTGCACTTGTTGACGTCCACAACGTAGTTGCGCGAGTCGTGCGTGATGGCACCGACCGGGCAGATCGATTCGCAGGTGTTGCAGCGGATGCAGATCTCGGGGTCGATCAGGTGCTGCTTGATGACGGCGGCTTCAGCGGGAGCGTTCATCTTCGGTCTCCGGATGCTTGTGGGTACGCGTAATTGTCTGGGTTCTTGACTGACACCGCATGGGTTGGGGCGACCGACTCCGTTCGTGTCCCCCGCCGGCCTGCGGCCGGCTCCTCCTTTACCTCTCTGCGCCGGTCACCCCAACCCATGCTCATTGGCGAGCGAGGCAAACGAAAACCCATCGAGCATCCGGCTAGCGTGTCTGATTCAGAGATGCGGTGGAACCGGCTCCGCCGGGCCACTCGCATCGTCCCCTCTCCAAGCGCCGCAAAGCGGCGCGACAGAGAGAGGGGAAGCTGCGAAGCAGCGCAGGGGTGTGTTCCGAGTCCAGCGCGCCAGAGAGGGGGGAAGCCGCGTCAGCGGCGCAGGGGGGAGTTAGTTAAACCTTACGTACTCGAAGTTCACCGGCTGACGGTTGATGCCCATGACAGGAGGGGCAATCCAGTTGGCGAATTTGCCCGGCTCGACCACACGGCCCATCAGGCTGGCCACGTAGGCGCGGTCCTGGTCGGTCGGCAGCCATTCCTCGACCTTGGCGTTCCACTCGTGGTCGGTGACCACGCGGCCGTCGGGGCTGACCTTCACACCCTTGAGCGTGCCGATGTTGCGGTGGAAGGCCTTGTGCGGCACTTTCAGGCGGTAGTCGATGCCGGCCTTTTCGATCAGGCGGTTCCAACGCTCGACGCCACCGACGCTGTCCTTGATGTAGTCGTCGCGCAGCACTTCGTTGAGCGCGTTGAGCATCGGCACTTCCTTCTCGACCAGCTGGCCGTTGACGACGTCGATGATCTTGTAGGTGTTGCCCTTGAGCACATGGTCGTCGGTGCGCTTGCCTTCTTCATAGCGACCCTTGAGGCCGGAGCTGTAGAAGGTGGCGGCGTTGGACGACTGGTCGGCGCCGAACAGGTCGATGGTCACCGAGAAGTGGAAGTTCAGGTATTTCTGGATGGTCGGCAGGTCGATGACACCGGCAGCGCGCAGCTTGCCCACGTCGTCGGTCTTGAGCTGGTTCATCATTTCGCAGGTGCGGGTGATGACACGACCGACACCGGACTCGCCCACGAACATGTGATGCGCCTCTTCGGTCAGCATGAACTTGGTGGTGCGGGCCAGCGGGTCGAATGAAGACTCGGCCAGTGCGCAGAGCTGGAACTTGCCGTCCCGGTCGGTGAAGTAGGTGAACATGAAGAAGCTCAGCCAGTCGGGCGTCTTCTCGTTGAAGGCTTCCAGGATGCGCGGGTTGTCGGCGTTGCCGCTGTTGCGCTCGAGCAGGGCTTCGGCTTCTTCACGGCCGTCCTTGCCGAAGTACTTGTGCAGCAGGTAGACCATGGCCCACAGGTGGCGACCTTCCTCGACGTTGACCTGGAACAGGTTGCGCAGGTCGTACTGGCTGGGCGCGGTCAGGCCCAGGTGGCGCTGCTGCTCGACCGATGCCGGCTCGGTGTCGCCCTGGGTGACGATGATGCGGCGCAGGTTGGCGCGGTGTTCGCCAGGCACGTCCTGCCAGGCGGCTTCGCCCATATGGTCACCGAAATGGATCTTGCGGTCCTGCTCGGCGGGGTTGAGGAAAATGCCCCAGCGGTAGTCGGGCATCTTGACATGGCCAAACTGCGCCCAGCCCTGCGGGTCCACGCTGACCGCCGTGCGCAGGTAGACATCGAAGTTCTGCGAGCCTTCCGGGCCCATGTCCTGCCACCACTGCAGGTAGTTGGGTTGCCAGTGTTCCAGCGCGCGCTGCAGCGTGCGGTCTTCACTGAGGTTGACGTTGTTGGGGATCTTCTCGCTGTAGTTGATGCCGGACATGGGGTTTCTCCTGCTGTTGTCTCGCTCGGTGGACTGTCGTTCGGTTGCGGCTGGCTCCACCGGGAAACCCACCGCACAACGAGGTTTTGCTTAGACGCGGTTCCAGTCGAACTGGGCCTTGTCGCCTTTTCCGTAGACCTTCAGGGCGCCCTTTTCGCCGACGGCATTCGGGCGCTGGAAGATCCAGTTCTGCCAGGCGGTCAGACGGCCAAAGATGCGGGTGAACATGTTCTCTTTCTGGGCAAAGCGCAGGTTGGCCTCCAGGCCAGTCAGGGCGTCGGGCGACATGGCCGCACGCTCTTCCAGCGCCAGGCGGATCTCGTCGGCCCAGTCGATGTCGTCGGGTGCGGCGGTCACCAGGCCCAGCTTGAGGGCGGCATCACCGTCCAGCGCCTGGCCGATGGCGCCACGCGCGGCTTCCATCGGAGCGGCCTCTTCGTAGAAGCGGCGCTGCAGGCGGCTCTGGCCATTGACCATGGGCAGGTAGCCGAAGTTCATTTCACCCAGGGTCAGGGTGGGCTGCTTCTCGGGTTCGTCGGGCAGCACGAGCTGGTAGGCGCGATCGGCGCAGAAGGCCAGCTCGGCCAGCGTGCCAGCGAAGCACGAACCCGGCTCCAGCAGCGCGAACAGGCTGCGCGAGGACACGTCCAGCCGCGCGAAGGTGCGGCGCAGGTGGCCGATGGTCTCGTTGACGAACCAGTGGTCCTTGTTCGCCAGCATCAGCGCGTCGTTGGCGAGCACCGCGGCGCTGTCGCCTTCGGTCTTGAGCAGCCAGGTGCCGATGTCCAGCTCGTTGGTGCGCATGTGCAGGATGGCGTCGTCCAGTTCGCGCACCATCTGCAGGGCGTACCAGTTGGCACCCAGGGCTTCGATGCCGGCGATGTCGGTCGGCTGTGCGCCCTGCGGGGCCTTGACGGTGAAGGTGGCGACGCGCCTGGCACGGTCAATCTCGACCGTCACGTTCGTGTAGGAAAGGCGGTCGGCCTCGATGTTGCGGTTCAGCGGCGTCAGTTCGACACCCTTGACGCCGGCGGCGCCGCGGCGGCTGCCGGCGGCCAGCTTCTCGGCGCGCTCGCGCACGGCCTGCTGGAACACCGCCGGTTTGGCGATGGCATCGACTAGGCGCCAGTCCACGGCCTTCTGGCCGCGAACACCTTCAACGCTGGTGCAGAAGATATCGGCGAGGTCATGGCGCACGTGGCGCTTGTCGGTCACGCGGGTCAGGCCTCCGGTGCCAGGCAGCACGCCCAGCAGCGGCACCTCGGGCAGGCTGACGGCGCTGGAGCGGTCGTCCACCAGCACGATCTCGTCGCAGGCCAAGGCCAGTTCGTAGCCGCCACCGGCACAGGCGCCGTTGAGGGCGGCGACGAACTTCAGACCGCTGTGCTGGCTGCTGTCTTCGATGCCGTTGCGGGTCTCGTTGGTGAACTTGCAGAAATTCACTTTCCAGCCGTGGCTGGACAGGCCCAGCATGAAGATGTTGGCGCCCGAGCAGAACACCCGGTCCTTCAGGCTGGTGACCACCACCGACTTGACTTCGGGGTGCTCGAAACGGATGCGCTGCAGGGCGTCGTGCAGTTCGATGTCCACACCCAGGTCGTAGCTGTTGAGCTTGAGCTTGTAGCCGGGGCGCAGGCCGGCGTCCTCGTTGATGGCCAGCGACAGCGTGGCAATGGCGCCGTCGAAAGACAGTCGGACGTGTTGGTAGCGGGACGGGTCGGTCTGGTAGTCGACGCGGGGGCTGGTGGCGGTCATGTGGGTCTCCTCGGGTTCGGCACGGCGGTCAGTATGCACAGGACTGTGCGGCGTGAGGTGAATAATAGTGCATGTCGTTGCGCGAGGTCAAATGCATTTTAATGCACAACACTAGGTGTTTACCCTAGATCACCCATTCAAGCCGGCAATCTGAGCAGATGGCGGACTTCCCTGCGCAGCCTGGCAAAGCTGTCTTCCAGTGACTGGGCGCTGGTGTTGAAGCTCAGGTCGGCCTTGGAATAGAACGCGGCGCGGCCTTCCAGGATGCGTTTGAGGTCTTCCATGGCTTCGCGGCTGGCCGCCATGGGCCGCATGTCGCCCTGCGCGGCGACGCGGTCCATGTGGTCGGCGGGGTCCGCCTGCAGCCAGATGGTGGTGCAATGCTGGAGCAGCAGATTGAAATTGGCCGAATCCGCCACCAGCCCGCCCGGCGTGGCAATCACCACCTCGGGGTATATCTGGATCGCCTCTTCCAGGGCTCGACGCTCGTAACGGCGGTAGGCGTTGGCGCCATAGAGGTTGTGAATTTCGCTGATGCTGCAACCGGCGAACTGCTCGATCTCGCGCGAGAGCTCGATGAACGGAAATCCCAGGTCGTCGGCCAGGCGCTGACCCAGGGTGGACTTGCCGGCACCGCGCAACCCGATCAGGGCCACCCTCGCCTGGCGGCCTTGCGCATCGACCCCGCCGCTGGCACCCAGCAGGTCGACCAGCTGCAGCCGCGCGCGCCGCAGATCGGCCTCGTTGCGCCCCTGCAGCAGCTCGCGGATCAGCAGCCATTCGGGTGAAGACGTCGTGACGTCGCCAATGAGTTCGGCCAGCGAGCAATGCAGCGCCTGCGCAACCTGCAACAGCACCAGGATGGAGGCGTTGCCGGTGCCGTACTCGAGGTTGGCCAGGTGCCGCTCGGAGACGTCGGCAGCGATCGCCACGGCCTTGCGCGTCATGCCCTTGCGTGAGCGCAGTGTGCGCACCCGCTCGCCCAGGGCCACCAGAAAGGGGTGGCGCTCTTCGGCTTCATCGGAGGCGGCGGAAGCCACGGTGGGAGCTAGCGTGTCGGTGGAGGTCATGGCGCAGGCGCCTTTCGTCAGCAAAAGTGGCAAGCAAGGGTAAACCCCAGTCGTCTTTTCATCCCGCAACATGCACTTTAATGCATACTCTGCAAGAAGCAAGATAATGCATTTATACCGTCATTCGACCGCCGTGACCACGGCATTTGCGCAAACCACTGCATCCCGACCATGAGCCATATCCCCGACACCCCCCTGCTGCCCAACTTTCTGGCAGGTCGCTGGCAAAAAGGCCAGGGCCAGGGCAGCACCCTGTTCGACCCCGTGCTCGGCACGCCCCTGGTCCGGGTCGACAACACAGGCCTGGATCTCGCCGAGGGTTTTGCCTTCGCCCGCAACTCGGGGGGAGCGGCCTTGCGCGCCATGAGCTACGGCCAGCGAGCGGCCATGCTGGGCGAGGTGGTCAAGGTGCTGCAGGCCCACCGCGACGCCTATTACGACATCGCCACCCGCAACTCGGGCACGGTCACCAAGGACTCCGCGGTGGACATCGACGGCGGCATCTTCACGCTGGGGTTTTATGCCAAACAGGGCGCGGCTCTGGGCGAAGCCAGCTGTCTGCTGGACGGCGAGCGCATCCGCATGGGCAAGGATCCGCTGTTCCAGACCCAGCATGTGCTGAAACCCACTCGAGGCGTGGCGCTGTTCATCAATGCGTTCAACTTCCCGAGCTGGGGTCTTTGGGAAAAGGCGGCCCCTGCCCTGCTGTCGGGCGTGCCGGTCATCGTCAAGCCCGCGACCGCCACCGCCTGGCTGACCCAGCGCATGGTGGCCGACGTGGTGGAAGCCGGTTTGCTGCCGGCCGGCGCGCTGTCGGTCATCTGCGGCTCGTCAGCCGGCCTGATGGACCAGCTGCAGCCCTTTGACGTGGTCAGTTTCACCGGCTCGGCCGAGACCGCCCGCCTCATCCGCAGCCACCCGGCGGTGGCACAACGGTCGGTGCGATGCAACATCGAGGCCGACAGCCTCAACAGCGCCCTGCTCGACCCGGCGGCCACGTCGGACAGCGAGGCATTCAAGCTGCTGGTGGCCGAGGTGGCACGCGAGATGACCGTCAAGAGTGGCCAGAAGTGCACCGCCATCCGCCGGGTGTTCGTGCCGCGCGCGCTGTACGCTGCCGCTGCAGCGGCGATCGGCGCCCGACTGGCCAAGACCACGGTGGGCAACCCGCGCAACGAATCGGTGCGCATGGGCGCGCTGGTCAGCCGCGAGCAGTTCCATGGTGTGCTGGCCGGCATTGAACATCTCAAAACCGAGGCCGAGGTGCTGTACGACGGCGCCGCCGCCGGCCTGGTCGACGCCGACCCGGCCGTGGCTGCCTGCGTGGCGCCGGTGCTGCTGGGCACACCAGACCCCGTGAAGGCCAATGTCCTGCACGAGATCGAGGTGTTCGGACCGGTCGCCACCCTTATGCCTTACGACAGCGAAAGCCAGGCCTGGGAACTGATCCGCCGTGGCGAAGGCTCGCTGGTGGCCTCGGTCTACAGCGAAGACGCGGCGTTCATCGCCCGCGCCGCTGCCGAGCTGGCCGACAGCCATGGCCGCGTGCACGCCATCAGCCCCGACGTGGCGGCCAGCCAGACCGGCCACGGCAACGTGATGCCCATGAGCCTGCACGGTGGACCCGGCCGCGCCGGTGGTGGCGAAGAGCTGGGCGGACTGCGCGCGCTGGGTTTCTACCACCGGCGCAGCGCCGTGCAGGCCAGCAGTGTCGCACTGGACGCGCTGGCCGCAACGGGCGTACCGTTCAAGCCCTGAAGTCCGACCGAGACCCCAGAAGACAAGAGACAGGAGACAAGCCATGAGCCAAAACGAAACCACCGCGCCGCCCCAACGCTTCAATTTCGCCCGCCACCTGATGGCGGTCAATGCCCGACGGGCCGACAAGGCCGCCCTGATCGACGATGCGGGCACCCTCAGCTATGGACAGCTGAGTGACCAGGTGCGACGCTGTTCGGCTGCCCTGGCCGCGCTGGGCCTGCGGCGTGAGGATCGCGTGCTGCTGCTGATGCACGACAGCAGCGACTGGGTGGTCAGTTTTCTGGGGGCGCTGCATGCCGGTGTGGTGCCGGTGTGCGTCAACACGCTGCTGACCGCCAAGGACTATGCCTACATGCTGGCCGACAGCCGGGCGCAGGCCGTGCTGGTGTCGGGCGCGCTGTTGCCGACCCTCCAGAGCGCGATGGAGGGGCAGCCGAACGAGGTGCAGCATCTCATCGTCTCGCGCGGCCAGGGTCTCCCCGCCGGTGCGCACGACTGGGCTGCCTGGGTGGGCGCCCAGGCGCCGGGCGAAGGTGCCGACACCCACGCAGACGAGCCCGCGTTCTGGTTGTATTCGAGCGGCTCCACCGGGGCCCCCAAAGGCACGGTGCACACCCAGGCCAACCTGTACTGGACCGCCGAGCTGTATGGCAAGGGCGTGCTGGGCCTGCGCGAGAGCGACACCGTGTTCTCGGCCGCCAAGCTGTTCTTCGCCTACGGCCTGGGCAACGGCCTGTCGTTCCCGCTCAGCGTGGGTGCCAGCGTGGTGCTGATGGCCGAGCGCCCGACGCCGCAGGCGGTGTTCAAGCGCCTGGTGGAACACCAGCCCACCGTGTTCTATGGCGCGCCCACCGGTTACGGCGGCATGCTGGCCAGCCCCGACCTGCCCACGCGTGAGCAGGTGGCGCTGCGCCTGTGCTCATCGGCCGGCGAAGCCCTGCCACGCGACATCGGCGAGCGCTGGACCGCGCGCTTCGGCTGCGAGATCATCGACGGCATCGGCAGCACCGAAATGCTGCACATCTTCCTGTCCAACCGGCCAGGTGACGTGCGCTACGGCACCACCGGCCGGGCAGTACCCGGTTACGAGGTGCAGCTGCGCGACGAAGACGGCAGCGTCATCACCGGACACGACCAGATCGGCGACCTGTACATCCAGGGGCCCAGTGCGGCGCTGATGTACTGGAACAACCGCGCCAAGTCGCGCGACACTTTCCAGGGGGCTTGGACCAAGAGCGGCGACAAGTACAGCCGGGACGCCGACGGCTATTACACGTATGCCGGGCGCAACGACGACATGCTCAAGGTCAGCGGCATCTACGTCAGTCCGTTCGAGGTCGAGGCCACGCTGGTGCAGCACCCGGCCGTGCTGGAGGCGGCCGTGATCGGCAAGGTCGACGAAGACGGCCTGACCAAGACCAAGGCCTTTGTGGTCTTGCGCCCCGGCCAGACAGCTTCTGAAGCGGAACTGCAGGCGTTTGTGAAAGAGCGGCTGGCACCCTACAAGTACCCTCGTTTCATCGATTTCATGAGCGAATTGCCCAAGACCGCCACCGGCAAGATCCAGCGCTTCAAATTGCGTGATCTGGAAAGCAGCCTCCTCTCTTCAGACCGCTGAGTTCTTTGAATCTGCCGCCCATCCGACTGCACGCAACACACTCGGGAAAACCCGAACATCCAAGCCTTGCGACTGTTTCGATTCATAACGAAACTTCAAGCTTTTTGCTGACCACAGTCAGAGGAACTTCGCATGGTGAGGAAATGGTTGGGTTGGGTGATGCTGACCTTGGCAACGAGCCTGTATGCTGGTGATGAAGGCGTCACACCCACCGAAATTCGTCTCGGAGCATCGCAGGTGCTCAGCGGTCCTCTGGGCCCCCAAACGCTGCAATACGGCGAGGGTGCGCGGCTTCTGTTCGATGCGGTCAATGCGCGCGGCGGCATACACGGTCGGCAGATCAGTTTTGTGACGCTGGACGACGGATTTGACCCGGCCCGCGCGCTGGAGAACACACGTCGCCTGGTCGAACAGGACAAGGTGTTCATGCTGTTCAACAGCACGGGCACCGCGCAGACAGCAGCCGTGCTGCCTTACCTCGCCGAGCAGAAGACCATCCTGTTCGGTCCTGTGACGGGCGCCTCGGGGCTGCGCAACACCTTCAACCGCTACGTTTTCCACGTGCGGGCCAGCTACGCCAACGAATCCGAGCGCATCGTCTCCCAGCTCAAGCAGATCGGGGTCACACGCGTGGCCTTCTTCTACCCGGACGATGGCCTGGGCAAGGCCCTGCTCGGCGAAGTGCGTCAGGCCATGTCCCAGCAGGAGATGCCGCCGGCGATCGAGATCAAAGTCGATCCGGCCGCGCCCGACTTTGCCGCGGCCGCAGCCGCAACGGCCGAAGCCGCGCCGCAGGCCGTGATCGTCGGCACGGCCGGCCTGACCTTTCCCCGCTATGTGGCTGCCGTCCAGGCCACGTCGGCGCGCCCGGTTTTCTATGGCTTTTCCGTGGCCAGCCTGGATGGGATCAACCGCGAGCTCAAGGACAAGGCCCGTGGCATCGTGCTGGCTCAGATCATGCCCTCGCTGCGCAACACCAGTATTCCGGTGGTGGTCGAGTACCTGCAGCATCTCAGGGACAAGGACCCCAACGCCGTCCCCTCCGCTTCCCAGTTCGAGGGCTTTGTGCATGCCCGCCTGCTGGTCGAAGGCCTGCGGCGAACCGGTCGGGACCTGAACACCGAACGCTTCATCTCGACCATGCAGGCCACACGAGAAATTGCGTTCGGCCGTTTTACAGCGCGCTATGGGCCCGGCTCACACAACGGGTCCAACTATGTGGAGCTGGCCATCATCGATGCCGAGGGGCGTCTGCGTTACTGATCTCGTTCGGCCCGGCCACCTTCACACCATGTAAGGTCGGGGCTGAAGGGCCCGGAAAGCACGGATATGGGCTGGAAACCCCGCCGATATCAGCCCATGCAAGTACACGGGCGTTCCTAGAATCCGTTCAGGCAGCGAGGCATTCAGCCTCCGCCCCATCTGCGGCCCCGCGCCGAGGAGAAGCGCTTGAAACGAGTCCTGAACGTCGGCGGCAACAGCAAGGCCATTCCACTGCCGGCACCCTACGCCGATTTCGAACACCTGCTGCTGGACATCGACCCGACCGGGCAGCCCGACATCGTGTGCGATGCAAGGCGGCTTGAGACCCTGCCGGCCGACCAGTTCGAGGCCATCTATTGCTCGCACAACCTGGAGCACTACTACCACCACGATGTGGCCAAAGTGCTGGCGGGTTTCCGCCATGTGCTCAAGAGCGGCGGTTTTGCCCACATCCGCGTGCCCGACGTGGGTGCCGTGATGAAGCTGTGTGTCGAGCGCGGCCTGGACGTGGAGGACGTGCTCTACCAGTCGTCCCTGGGACCGATCACCGTGCTGGATGTGCTCTACGGCTACGGCAAGCAGATCGAAAGCAGTGGTGTCGACTTCTTCGCCCACAAGACGGGCTTCACGCAGAAGTCGCTCTCGCGCGCCCTGGTGGCGGCCGGGTTCACGCGCATCTATTGCGTGGCCAGCGAACTGGAGGTGACCGCCTGGGCCTTCGAGGGCACGCCACCAGCCGACATCTGCGCCCGCTTCAATCTGGCACCCTGATCCGTCGCTGCCAACACGGCAGGCTCCACCCAAAAAAAATGCCGGCATCTGCCGGCATTTTTCTTGTTTTGACGCACACCTGCGGTCAGGGGCGCACGGCAATGCGCTCGACGGCGTCGCCGAAGTCCTTCACGAAGCCCGGCATGTCGAACACCGGCGAATGGTCACGGCCATGGGCCAAGCGCTGCTTGAGGTCGGCGTGCAGCGCCGGGTCGGTGGCCACCCGGACAGCCATCGCTTCGTAGTCGGCCAGCGAGTCGGTGATGAGCTCGTGCAAACCCAGGCCGTTGAGCAGGCTGCCGGCCATGCGCGAGGCAAAGGCCCGCCCCAGTCGGGTCAGCACGGGCAAACCCATCCAGAGCGCGTCGTTGGCCGTGGTTCCGGCGTTGAAGGGGTAGGCATCGAGGAACAGGTCGGCTGCCGTGTACCGCGCCAGGTACATGTCGGGGGCAACGCGTGGCGCGAAGATCAGGCGATCGGTATCGACACCTGCCGACCGGGCACGGGCCGTCATCTGTTGCTGCGCCCACGGGTTGTCCGCCAGCAGCCACATGACACTGTCCGGAACCGCCTTGACGATGCGAAGCCACGCATCGAACATGTCGCCGGTGAATTTGTGGTTGTTGTTGAAGCAGCAGAACACGAAGCCCTTGCCGGGCAGACCACACTCGGCACGGGTGGGCAGGGCCCCCACGGGACGCAGACGGTCGCTGCACTGGAAGATGTGCGGCAGATACAACGGCTTCTCGGTGTAGTACGGGGCCTCGATGTCCGGAATCAGGAAGCGGTCGGCCACCACGTAATCGATACCCGGGTGACCGGTCGGCCCAGGGAAACCCAGGTAGGTCATCTGCACCGGCGCCGGCCGGTGGGCAATGATGTTGGGGCGGGCACCCGAGGTGATGCCCTGCAGGTCGACCAGCACATCGATTTCGTGCTCGCGGATGGTGCGCGCCGCCGTGGCGTCGTCCATGTCGGCAATCCGCACGTAATGGTCGAACGCGCCCAGCACGCGCTTGCGCAGGGCGGTACCGTCCTCGCGGCTCCAGCAGAAGCCATACACCTCGAAGCGCTGGCGGTCCAGCAGCTCGAACAGCTGCACGGTCAGCAGAGACACGGCATGCAGGCAGAAGTCCGATGACAGGAAGCCAATGCGCAGGCGCGGGTGCTGGTAGCCCCTGACGGGGGCCAGGCGCGGGACACGCAGGTCAACCTTTTCGTTCACGAAACGAACGGCGGCCGCCAGCTGCATGCCGGGGTCGTCACTGACCGAGAGCATGGCCAGCGGCGAGGTGCCCTTGAGCATTTCTCCCCGGCTGATACCGGGAATATCGACCAGGGCGGGCCACTTGCACTGCTTTTGCCGCAGGTGCACCCAGTGCTGGATGACCCCAGGCTGGGCCGGGTCGGCCTGCAGGCTGCGCAGCAACATGGCTTCGGCGCGCTCGAACTCGCGCATTTCCTCCAGCACACGCCCCAGGGCGTTGAGCGTCATCAGGTAGATCTCGGGCTGGTGCGCCGCCGTGACCAATGGCTGGTCGAGCATGGATTGCCAGATGATGACCGCGTGCTCCCGTCGCCCTGCCCGCTCAATGGTGGAGGCCAGGTTGAACCAGGCCTGCGCGAAATCGGGCCGGGTGGTGATGGCCTCGCGGTAGCGGGCTTCGGCGTCGGCCAGGCGGTTCTGCTGGGTCAGCAAGATGCCCAGGTTGAAAAGCACCACATGGCGCAAGGGTGAATGGGCCACACCCAGCCACGCTTCGTAGATGCTCGTGGCGGCAGCGGCATCGCCCCGTGCCAGCGCCTGGTCGGCCTGGGCAATGACCTGCATCGCATCGGGGACCGGCGGCATGCCCGTGACGGCAGCGGCAGGCTGGGGTCGGATGGCGAGGGCTTCGGACATGTTCATGGTCAAATGCTCGGGAGGCAGCCGGATACGGCTGCACATAGCAGACCATGATAGGCAGCGCTGCGCCGCCCAAGCCCCGGAACAGGGCGGCAAAGCAGGGGCTTTTCAGGCCCCTGCCAGCCGTTGTCAACCGTCGATCGGCGTGGTCGTGCTCTGGCCCACCAGCTCCACTTCGACCGGCTCGGGTGCGGGCGCAGGCATCGGCTCGGGTTCGGGTGCCTCAGCGACACCCACATCCGCAGCTGCATCCGCCTGTCCGGCACCGTCGTCTGCTGTCGCATCGGCCGAATCAAGCGGTTCGTCCTCTTGCGGCAATCCGGCCAGCACGTCCTCTTCCAGCAAGGATGCGACAGTCCCCTCCTGCTCGACCCGGAACCAGACGTCGGCGATTTCGTTCACCTGGCCGTCGGCGGTTTCGAAGCTGGACGTGAGGCCGACCCAGTTGCCCTCGTTGAGCGCCGAAGTGGCGCTGGCATTGAGGCGGATGGCCGTGATGCCCACCTGTTCCAGCGTCAGCAGTTCGTCGGCCTGGCTGACGCCATCGGAGTTGGCATCGCGCCAGACCAGCAGCCGGGCAAAGTCCAGGTCCTGCAGGTCGATCACGCCGTCGCCGTTGCTGTCAAGCTCGGCCAGCGCGGCGAAGCCATCCGGTGCCCTGCTGCCGTCGGACAACAGCGTGGCGGTGCCAAACAGCTCGGAGCCATCGTTGATGAGGCCGTCGCCGTTGCGGTCCATGGCCAGCAGGCCGTCGGTGGGTGCCACCCAGCCGGTTTGCACCGTCTGTCCGGTCCCGTTGATGTCGAACATCACGCCCTGGCTGACGTGCAGGGTCTGGATGCCGTTGCCATCCAGGTCTAGCACCAGTGGCGATACCGTCAGGGCATCCCGCTGCGGCTGTGTCATGGCTCCAAACTGATCTTCGCTGAAGGCGTCCACCTGGTTCATGCCAAGGGCGCCAAGCTGCGCCGGCGACAGCTCGGGGATCTGGGTCAGCGTCAGTGCGGCGATCTGCTCGACGCTCAGTGCGGCCATCTGCGAGTTGGTCAGCGCCTGCAGTTGCAAGTCGGTCAGGAACGGAATGTCCACCGGCTGGATGGCCGCGATCTGCGCTCCACTCAGCGTCGCCAGGTCCGATGCTGCGATGGCCGCGATCTGTGCACCCGAGAGGGACACCACCTGTGTGGTGGTCAAGGCCTGGAGCTGGGTGGCCGTCAGCGCCGCCACCTGGGTCGGGCTCAGTGCCTGCAGGTCGGCCGCCTGGATGACCGCCACCTGGGTCGGCGTCAGGGCCGCCAGGTCTTCGTTTTCCAAGGCCGCGAACTGGGTCGTGGTCAGACCGATCACCTGGGCCGTGGTCAATGCCGCCACCTGGGCGGTGGTCAGGGCGACGATCTGGGCCGTGGTCATGACCGCCAGATCCTCCACCTGGATGGCAGCCACCTGGGCCGTCGTCAGGGCCGCCACCTGGCCTGCCGTCAGATGGGGTATCTGGGTGGCGGTGAGCGAGACGATCTGTTCGGTCGTGAGCGCAGATACCTGGGTGTTGGTCAGCGCCGCCACCTGGGTGGTGCTCATCAGTGCCAGGTCTTCGCCCTCGATGGCGCGGATCTGGTCAGTGCTCAGCTCGGCGAGGATGCCCGGGACGATGGCGGCCAGCTGGGCGGCGCTCATGCCGGTGATCTGCGCTGCGCTCAGACCCGGTGTCTGTTCGGTGGTGAGAGCAGCTACGTGGGCGGTCGTGAAGGCCGCCACGTCAACCACCTCCATCTGCGCAATCTGGGCAGAGCTCAGCGCAGAAAACTGCCCGCTGGTCATGGCCGCCACCTGGGCCGTGGTCAAGCCGACCACGGCATTGGTCGAGAGCGCCGCCACATCGGCCGGCTGCATGGCCACCCACTGGCTGACGCTCAGGGCCCCGAGCTGGGCGCTGGTCAGCGCACCGGCCTGGGTTTCGGTGAGCGCCACGATCTGCGCGGTGGTCAGGGCGGCAATGTCAGCCGTCTCGATGGCCACGATCTGCTCTGTCTCAAGCACCGCGATGTCGGCGGTCTGCATCGACGCCCACTGGGCGGTGGTCAAGGCCACGATCTGTGCCGTGGTGAGCAGGGGAATCTGGTTCACGGTGAGGGCCTGGATCTGGGCCGTCGTCAGCGCCGCCACGGCCGCTGTGGTCAGCACCGGCAGCTGCCCCGACGTCAGCGCCGCCACCTGGGTGGTCGTCAGTGCCGCCGCCTGCTGCGAGGTCAGGGCCTGGATGGCGGTGGTGCTGAGTTCCTCCAGATCTTCGATCTCGAGCGCTGCCACCTGGGCCGGGGTCAGCGCGGCCAGTTGCGGAGCACTGATGGCGCCAGCCTGACCCACGGTCAGGGCCACGATCTGGGCTGTGGTCAGCGCCGCCAGCTGGGCGCCGCTGAGCAGGCTGAACTGCTCCGTCAGCAGAGCCTGCAGGTCATCGGTCGCGAGGGCCTGCATCTGCGCCGTGGTCAGGGCCTGCACCTGGGCATCGGTCAGCCAGGGAACCTGGGTAACCGTCAGGGCCTGGATCTGGCCGGCGGTCAGGTGCATAAAGTCCTGGGTCTGGATCGCCTGCAACTGGGCTTCCTCCAGCAAGGCGATGTTGGCTGTCGACAGCGCCGGGATCTGGGCCGTGGTCAGGGCCTCGAGCTGGACCGGAGTCAGGTCGCTGATCTGGTCGGTGGTGATGGCCGCCACCTGGGCGGTGGTCAGCGCCGCGATCTGGGCAGTGGTCAGCACAGGTATCTGGTCGCTGGTCAGAGCGGCCAGATCGACCGTCTCCAGGGCGCGGATCTGCGACGTGGTGAGGGCGGCCACCTGGGTTGTGGTCAGGGCCGCGACCTGGGTGGTGGTCAGGGCCACAACCTGGGCCGTGGTCAGGGCGGCAATGTCGTTACCCAGTGCACGGATCTGCGCCGCACTGAAGTCATCCAGATCGGCTGGTTCAATGGCGGCCACCTGTTCTGCCGTCAGCGCCCCGATCTGTCCCAGGGTCAGGTTGGTCAGCTGGGCAGAACTCAGCGCCACGATCTGAGCGGTGCTGAACGCCGCCACCTGCTCGAAGCTCAGGCTCTGCAGCTGCGCCGTGCCCAGTGCCGCGACGTCGGTGGTCTCCAGCGCGCGGATCTGGCTGGTGGTCAGGAACACCATTTGCTCATTGGTGATGGCCTGCAGCTGGGTGGTGGTGAGGCTTGGAATGGCCTCGGGCGAAATGGCCGCAATCGACTCGTAGCTCAGGGCCTGGATCTGACCCGTGGTCAGTGCGGCCAGCTGGCTGCCGGACAGTGCGGCCACCTGGGTCGGGCTGAGCAGGGTGATCTGTGCTTCGGTCAGGGCCTGCACGTCGTCGGTCGCCAGGGCGCGAACCTGGGCTGTGGTCAGCGCGGCCAGTTGCTCCTGGGTCAGGGCACGCACCTGCGCGGTGGTCAAGCTGGGAATGCGCGACGGCGCGATGTGCACCAGGTCAGCGGTCTCGATGGCCTGGATCTGGCTGGTGCTCAGGCTGGCCAGCTGGTCACCGGTGAGCGCTGCAATCTGGGCCGAGCTCAAGGCGATGATCTGCGAGGTACTCAGGGCGGCCACATCGGCGGTCTCCATGACCGCAATCTGGTCCACGGTCAACGCCGCGATCTGGTCGGTGGTCAGCGCGCGCACCTGTTCGGTCGTGAGCGCACGAAGCTGGGCCGAGCTCAGCTGCACCAGATCCTGCGTCTCAAGTGCCACCACCTGGCCTGTGGTCAGTGCCGCCACCTGGGCCTGTGTCAGGGCCATGACCTGTGCGGTGGTCAGGGCCACCACCTGATCTGTCGTCAGGGCAGCCACATCCGCCAGCTCGAGAACCGCGATCTGGTCACCGGTCAGCGCCTGGATCTGTGCCGTGGTGAGCGCCACCACCTGAGCGGTGGTCAGTGCCACCAGATCTGCCGTCTGGAGCGCACGCAACTGTGCACTGGTCAGGCTGGCCACCTGCTGCGGCGTCAGAGCTGCCACCTGGGTGGTGGTCAGGGCTTCAATCTGCTGCGTACCCAGCGCCACCAGATCGGCGGTCTCGAGTGCCGCCACCTGTGCGGTGGTGAGAGCGGCGACCTGGGCCGTGGTGAGGGCGGCTGCCTGCGAAGGCGTGAGGGCCTGGATCTGAGCCGTGCTGAGCACAGTCAGGTCAGCGATTTCCAGCGCAGCCACCTGGCCAGTGGTCAGCGCGGCCACCTGGGCGGGCGTAAGTGCGGCCACCTGTCCGGTGGTCAGGGCCACCACCTGCGCGGTGCCCATCTGCGCCAGATCCGCGGGTTCGATGGCGGCCACCTGTGCGCTTGTCAGCGCGGCCACCTGCGGTGACGTCAGGGCCGCCACCTGTGCGCCAGTCATGGCGGCGATCTGTGCGGTGCTCAGCGCCACCAGGTCCTCGGTCTGCAGCGCCGCCACCTGGGTGGTTGTCAGTGCCGCCACCTGGGCAGTGGTCAGGGTGGCCACCTGGGCGGTGGTCAGCGCCTGGATCTGTGCGGTCGTGAGCGCAGCCAGGTCGGCCGTTTCCATCGCCTGCACCTGGAAGACCGTCAGTGCGGCCACCTGCGCCGTGCTCAAGGCGGCCACCTGGGCGGTACCCAGGGCAGCGATCTGGGCGCTGCTCAGGGCCACCAGGTCGGCCGTTTCGATGGCTGCCACCTGGGCCGGCGTGAGCGCAGCCACCTGGGCGGTGCTCAACGCACCCACTTGTTCGCTGGTCAGCGCCGCAATCTGGCTGCTGGTCATCGCGACCAGGTCCTCAGTCTGCAGAGCGGCCAGCTGCGTCAGGGTCAGCGCTGCGACCTGTGCCGTTGTCAGCGCGGCGGCCTGGCTGGAGGTCAGGGCCTGGATCTGGGTCGTACCCATGGCCACCAGATCACCGGTTTCGATGGCAGCCACCTGGGCGGTGGTCAGCGCGGCGACCTGGGCGGTGGTCAGCGCGGCGACCTGGGTGCTGGTGAGTGCCGCAACCTGGGCGGACGTCAGGGCCCGCAGCTGCGTCGTGCTCAGGTGCTGCAGCTGGGCGACCGTCAGTGCCGACACATCGGTTGTCTCGATCGCTGCCACCTGGGCGGTGCTGAACGCACCCAGATCGGCCAGCTCCAGGTTGGCCACCTGGGTCGGGGTCAGCGCAGCCACCTGGGCCGTTGTCAGGCCCGGAATCTGGGCGGTGGTGAGGGCTTGCACCTGGGCCAGCGTCAGGCGGGCCATGTCGGCCGGATCGATGGCGCCGATCTGGCTGCTGGACAGCGCGGCCAGCTGGGTGGTGGTCAATGCCGCCACCTGGTCACCGGTGAGGGCCACCAGCTGGGCCGTCGTCAGGGCCGACATGTCGGCCACCTCGATGGCGCTGATCTGGTCGGTGGTCAGAGCAGCGATCTGGGCGGTGGTCAATGCCTGCACCTGCGCGCTGGTGAGGGCGGCCATCTGCTCGGCGGACAGGGTCGCCAGGTCGGCCGTTTCAATGGCCGACACCTTGCTGCCCAGGGCACTGAGCTGGCTGGCGCTCAAGCGCTGCAACTGGCCCGCCGTCATGGCCTCGATCTGGGCCGTGGTGAGGGCGGCCACATCGGCGGTTTCCATGACGCCGATCTGTGCGTTGGTCAGCGCCGCCACCTGAGCGGTGGTGAGGGCCGCCACCTGGGAGGTGGTCAGCGCCACCACCTGATCGGTCGTCAGTTGCTGCACGTTGGCGGTCGTGATGGCCCGCACCTGGGCGGTGGTCATCGCCGCGATCTGGTCGGGCGTCAGGCGGCTGATCTGGGTCTCACCGAGGGCCGCCACCTGGGCGGTGGTCAGCGCAGGGATGTCCTGGGTCTCGATGGCCGCGATCTGCGCGCTGGTCATGGCCTGCAGATCGACCACTTCAATGGCCCGGATCTGGGCCGACGTCAGGGCGGCCACCTGGGCCTCGCTCAGGGCACGGATCTGGTCGGTGCCGAGCGCGGCAATGGCTGCAGTGGACAAGGCGGCCAGGTCCTGCGTCTGCATGGCACGCAGCTGGGCCGTGCCCATGGCGGCCACCTGGGCCGTCGTGAGGGCAGCCGCCTGGCCACTGGTCAAGGCAACCACCTGCTCCGTCGACAGACCGGCCACCTGGGTGGTGGTCAGGGCGGCCACGTCGCTTTCCTCCAGCGCTGCAATCTGGGTCGACGTCATGGCATTGAGCTGCTCGACACCCAGGGCCCGCACCTGAGCCGAGCTCAGCGCCACCACCTGCGCCGTGCTCAGACCGGGCATGTCTCCGGCCTCGATGGCCGCCACCTGGGTGGTGGTCAGCCGTTCGATCTGGCTGGTGCTCAGGCTGCCGAGCTGGACGCTGCTCAGGGCGGCAATCTGCGGTGCGGTCAGCAACACCAGGTCCTGGTCCTCGATGGCGCGCAGCTGGGCGGTGGTCAGCGCCGCGATCTGTTCGGGCGTCAGCTTGTCGATCTGGGCCGTGGTCAGCCCGGCAATCTGCGCCGTGGTCAAGGCCGCGATGTCGACGGTCTCTATGGCCTGGATCTGTTCGCTGGTCAGCGCGGCCAGCTGGACGGTTCCCAGGGCGCGGACCTGTGCGGTTCCGAGGGCGGCGATCTGGGCCGTGCCCAGGGTGGCCAGGTCGGCGGTCTCGATGGCCGCGATCTGCGCCGTCGTCAGCTGGGCCACCTGGGCCGTGGTGAGGGCCTGCAACTGCGTCGCTGTCATGGCGGTGATCTGGCCCGGCGTGAAGGAAGCCAGGTCGGTCAGCTCGATGGCCGCCACCTGCTCAGGGGTCAGCTGGGCAATCTGTGCGTCGCTCATGGCACGGAACTGCGCCGTGGTGAGAGCCTGGATCTGGGCGGTCCCCAGCGCGGCCAGGTCGGCCAGCTCGATGGCACCGATCTGTGTCGCCGTGAGGGCGGGAATCTGGGCCGTCGTCAGGGCCCGCAACTGGTCGGACGACAGGGCCACGATCTGGGCCGTCGTCAGCGCGGTCAGGTCGGCGTTCTCCATGGCGGCCACCTGTGTGGTCGTCAGGGCTGCCACCTGGGCCGTGGTCAGCGCAGCCACCTGGGCCGTGCTCAGGGCGCGGACCTGCGTGGTACCTAAGGCAGCAATGTCTTCGGGATCCAGCACCGCCACCCGGGCCGGCGTCAGGGCCGCCAGCTGGGCGGTCGTGAGGGCGGCCACCTGGTGGGAGCCAAGGGCCACCAACTGGGCTGTGCCCATGGCCACCAGGTCGGCGGTCTCGATGGCGGCCACCTGGGCCGTGCTCAGGGCGGCCACCTGCGCGGTGGTCAGCAGAGGCACCTGAGCAGTGGTCAGTGCAGCGATCTGCGCGGTCGTGAGGGCCGGAATATCGGTGCTGTCGATGGCCTGCAGCTGGGCGGAGGTCAACGCCTGCACCTGCGATGTGGTCAGCGCAGCCAGCTGTCCGGTGGTCAGTGCGGCCATCTGGGCGGTAGTGAGTGCGCGCACCTGGGCGGTGCTCATGCCTGCCACCACGGCCGGGTCGAGGCTGGCCAGATCGGCCGTCTCCAGGGCGGCGATCTGGCTCGTGCGCAAGGCGGCAAACTGGTCGGTCGTGAGGCTGGCCAGCTGATCGGAGGTCAGGGCAGCGATGAAATCGTTGGACAGGCTCTGGATGCGCGACGTGCCGATGCTGGACAGGTCCTCGGTCTCGATGGCCATCACCTGGGCCGACGTCAGGGCATTGAGCTGCGCACTGGTCAGCGCGGCCACCTGGGCAGTGCCCAGCGCCACGATCTGGCCGGTGCCGAGCGCCTGCATCTGCTCACTGGTCAGTCGCGCGATCACCTCTGGCGCAATCCCGACCAGATCGGCGGTCTCGATGGCCGCAATCTGTTCGGTGCGCAATGCAGACACCTGGGTCGAGGACAGTGCGGCCACCTGGTCGGCGGTCAGGGCCACCACCTGCGCTGTGGTCAGCGCACGCAGGTCGGCGGTCTCCATGGCCGCGATCTGGCCCACGGTCAGCGACACCAGCTGATCGGTGGTCAGCGCAGCCACCTGGGTCTCGGTCAGTCCGCGGATGGCTGCGGTGGAGATCACGCTGAGGTCGCGCGTTTCCATGGCCACCAGCTGGGCGGTCGTCAACGCGCCCACCTGGGCCGCGGTCAGCGCGGCCGCCTGTGCGGTGGTCAGCGCCACGATGTCGTCGGTACCCAGTCCCGCCAGGGCATCGGTGCTCAGACGGGCCAGGTCGGCCGTTTCGATGGCCGCCACCTGCGAGGTGCTCATCGCCGCCACTTGCGACGAGGTCAGTGCACTGGCCTGGCTGGTGCTCAGGGCCTGGATCTGGCCATTGGTCAGGGCCGCCACCTGGGCGGTGGTCAGGGCCGCGATTGCCTCGGTGCTCAGGAAGCGGATGTCCCCGGTCTCGATGGCCCTGACCTGGTCCGTTCCCAGGCTCGCCAGTTGATCCGGGCTCAGCGCACCAACCTGCAGGGGCACCAGTGCCGCCACTTGTGCCGGTGTGAGCGCCGCAGTCTGGGCCGTGCCCAGCGCTGCAATGGCTGCCTCGCCGAGGGAGGCCAGAGCTGCGGGCTGCAGGCTGGCGATCTGGGCCGTGCTCAACGCTGCCACCTGGGCTGGGATCATGGCCGCCAGCTGGGGGCCATTGAGCACCGCCACCTGCGCGGTGCCCAGCGCAGCCAGGTCGGCGGTCTCCATGGCCGCCAATTGGGTCGGGGTCAATGCGGCGACCTGCGTCAGGCTCAACGCGGCCACCTGGGCCGTGCTCAGCGCCACCACAGCCGCGGTGGTCAGGTGGGCCAGGTCGACCGCCTCGATCGAGCGCACCTGGTCGGTGCTCAGTGCAACCACCTGGGCCGTGCCCAGCGCCGCCGCCTGGTCGGTGGTCAAGGCCACCACCTGCGAAGTGGTCAGCGAACCCACCTGTGCGGTGGTCAGCCGAGAAACGGTAGCCGGATCGAGCACCTGGATGGCCGCCGTCGGAATGGCGGCCACCTGCGTGGTCGTGAGCGCCGCCATCTGGGTCGAGCTCAGGCTGCGGTACTGGTCCGTGGTCAGTGCGACCATCTGTTCGGCACTCAGTGCCGAGACGGCCGCGGTCGACATCGCGGCCACCTGGGCCGTGGTCAGTTCGCGGATCTGGGAAGCGGTCAGGCCCTGGGCCTGGGCCGACGTCAGCCGTCCGATGACCTCGGGTTGCAGCGCCACCAGATCGGCCGTCTCGATGGCGGCGATCTGCTCCGATGTCAGGGCGGCCATCTGGGTGCTGGTCAGCGCCCGCAGCTGGGCACTGGTCAAGGCTTCGATCTGGCCTGCGGTCAGGGCAGCCACCTGGGCGGTCCCCAGTCGCACCAAGGCCATGGTCGACATCAGGGCCAGGTCCACCGGCTCGATGGCGGCCACCTGGGAGGCCGTCAGGGCAGCGACCTGTGCCGTGGTCAGGGCGGCCACCTGGGCGCCGGTCAGGGCTGCCACCTGGTCGGCATCCAGCGCGCGGATCTGGGCCGTCGTGAGCTTGTTGAGCACGGCCGTCGACATCTGGGCCAGGTCGCTGCCTTCAATGGCGGCCACCTGCGCGGTTGACAGACCGATCACCTGCGTGGACGTCAGGGCGGCCACCTGCGATGCCGTCAGGGCCTGGATCTGTGCGGTGGTCAATGCCTGCAGGTCCACCACCTGCATGGCGCGCAGCTGGGTCGATGTCAGGGCCGAGAGCAGTTCGTCCGGCAGGGACTGGACCTGCGCCGTGGTCAGGGCCACCACCTGCGCTGCCGTCAGGGCAGTCACCTGATCGGTGCTCAGGCTCGCCAGCTGAGCCGTGCCCAGTGCCGCCACCTGGGCGGTCGTCAGGGCGGCCACCCGGGCCGGTGCCAGTGCGGCCAGTTGCTCGGCAGACAGGACCGCAATGTCGGCCGTGTCCAGTGCAGCAATCTGCGGCGCGGTCAGGGCCGCGACCTGTGCGGTGGACAGCGAAGCCACCTGCTCGGTGCCCAGCGCCTTGATCTGCGCCGTGGTCAGGCGGCTGAGGACGGCGGTGCCGATGGCCGCAAGATCTTCCACCTCGATGGCCGCCACCTGGGCCGTGGTCAGGGCAGCCGCCTGGGTGGAGGTCAGCGCGGCCACCTGGGCGGTGGTCAGCGCCGCGATCTGGGCCGGGGTGAGGGTGTTGAGGTTGTTGGGCGCGACCGATGCCAGATCGGATGGCTGGATGGCGGCGATCTGGTCAACGCTGAGCGCGCGCAGCTGGGCCGATGTCAGGGCCGCGACCTGCGGGCCGCTCAGTGCCTCGATCTGCTCCACGCTCATGGCGCGCAGGTCGACGGTCTGCAGTGCGGCCACCTGGACCGGGGTCAACGCAGCCACCTGGTCCAGCGTGAGGGCGGACACCTGTGCCGTGGTCAGCGCGGCAATGGACGGTGCACGCAGGGCCGCCAGGTCCTCGGTCTGCAAGGCCTGGATCTGGTCGGTGGTCAGCGCCGCCACCTGCGCCGTGGTCAGCGCAGCCGCCTGCGCCGTGGTCAGTGCCTCGATCTGCTGGGCATCCAGGCGGACCAGATCCTGAGTCTGGATGGCAATGATCTGCGCCGGGCTGAAGGCCGCGATCTGCGCGGTGGTCAGCGCCGCCATCTGCGACGTGGTGAGGGCTGCCACCTGGGCCGGCGTGAGGCTGGCGATCACCTGGGTCGACAGTGCCGCCAGGTCCTCGTTTTCCATCAGGGCCAGCTTCGCCGGAGCGATGCGCAGCATCTGCTCGGGCAAGATCGCGGCGGCCTGGGCCGTCGTCAGGGCGATCACCTGGGCATTGGTGATCGAGGCCAGCGTGCCGGGCAAGATGGCCGCCACATCCTGCGGATCGAGCGCGGCAAACTGGTCAGGCCTCAGGGCGGCCAGTTGCACCGTGGTCAGGGCAGCCACCTGGCCGCTGGTGAGCGCCTGCACCTGGTCGCTGCTCAGGGCGCGGAGGTCGGCGGTGTCCAGCGCGCGGATCTGCGCGGCGGTGAAGGCCTGAAGCTGGTCGGTGCCCAGCGCGGCCACCTGGGCGGTCGTGAGTGCCTTGACATCCGCCGTCTCCATGGCCTGGAGCTGTGCCGAGGTCAATGCGGCCACCTGGTCGGTTCCCAGCGCCGCCACCTGCCGCGTGCTCAGGGCCACCATGGCCGCAGTTGAAAGGTGAACCAGATCCTCGGTCTCCAGCGCGGCAATCTGGCTGACCGACAGCGCCGCCACCTGCGTGGGCGACAGCAGCGACACCTGCATGGTGTTGAGTGCGGCAATGTCCGCGGTCGACAGCGATGCCATGTAGGCCGGTGTCCAGCGAAGCACCGTGCGCATCTCCTCCTGCAAGGTGCTCAGCGGTGTTGACAGCGCATCCACCTGGGCGTCGGACATGACCACCAGTTGTGCACCTCCCAGCGCAGCGATCTGGCCGGCCGACAGGGCGGCAACATCCTCCGTCTGCATCACGCGCATCTGGGCGCTGGTCAACGCGGCAATCTGGTCGGTGGTCAGCGCGGCCACCTGTTCGGTGGTCAGCGCGACCACCTGGGCCGTGGTCATGCCGCGAATCGCGGTGGTCGACAGGCTGGACAGGTCTGCCGCTTCCATTGCCACCAGCTGGGCGGTGCTCAGGGCACCGATCTGGGTGCTGGTCATGGCGCCCACCTGGGTGGCGGTCAGGGCCTCAATTTGTTCGGTGCTCAACCCGCGCAGGGCGGCGGGGGTCAGCATGGCAAAGTCCTGGCCCTCGAAGGCGGCCAGCTGAGTGGCATCCAGGGCGCGCAACTGAACCGAAGTCAGGGCGGCCGCCTGGGCCGTCGTCAGGGCGGCAATCTGCGCTCCACTGAGCTGCTGCAGGTCATCGGTGGCGATGGCGGCGATCTGCGCCGGCGTCATGGCTGCGATCTGGTCGGTCGACAGCGCCGCCACCTGATCGGTGCCCAGCGAGACGATCTGCGCAGCGGTCAGGCCGCGGATGGCGGTGGTCGATATGCCATCGATGGCCGATGGCGAAATGGCCGACAACTGCGCCGTGGTCAGGCCGGTGACCTGGGACGAACCCAACGCCGCGATCTGGCCACTGGTGAGGGCCGCCACCTGGTCGGTCGACAGGCCCTTGATGGCGGCTGCGCTGATACGGGCGAAGTCCTCGGGTTCCATCGCCGCCAGCTGGGTTGGTGTCAGGGCAGCCACCTGCGTGGCTGTGAGGGCCGCGGTCTGGGTGGTGGTCAGCGCCACGATCTGGGCTGTGCCCAGTTGCTGCAGGTCTTCCGTGGCCAGTCGGGCAATCTGGGCCGGTGTGAGCGCAGCGACCTGCGCCGGCGTGAGGGCAGCGGCCTGGGCGGTGGTCAGCGCCACAATCTGGGCCGTGGTCAGCGCACGGATGGCATCGGTACCCATCTGGGCCAGGTCCCCCGGCTCGATGGCGGCCACCTGCTCGTTCGTCAGGCGGGCCACCTGGATTGCCGTCAGCGCGCCCACCTGGCTGGCTGTGAGGGCCTCCATCTGTCCAGTGGTCAGACCGCGCAACGCGGTGGCCGACAGCCTCGCGATGTCGGCCTCTTCAATGGCCGCAATCTGCGTGTCACTCATGGCCGCCACCTGGGTGGAGGTCAGGGCAGCCACCTGGGCCGTGGTCAGGGCCACGATCTGGGCGGTGCTCAGTTGCCCGATCGCCAACGTGTCCAGTGCCGCCACCTGCAGGGGTTGCAGAGCCGCGATCTGGTCGGTGGTCAGGGCGGCCACCTGCTCCGTCGTCAGGGCGCGCACCTGCACCGTGGTCAGTCCGCGCACGGCTGCGGTGGACATCTGCGCCAGATCGGCCGCCTCAATGGCCGCGATCTGGGCCGTGGTCATGGCCGCCAGCTGGACAGACGTCATCGCGCCCAGCTGGGTGCCATCCAGGGCCACCACCTGCGCCGTGGTCAGCGCGCGAATTGCAGCGGTGCTGAGCCGGGCCAAATCCACGGCCTCGATGGCTGCCACCTGTGCCGTGCTCATCGCGGCGACCTGCGCCGAGGTGAGGGCTGCGGCCTGGGCCGTGGTCAGGGCGGCAATCTGCTCCGTGCTCAGTTGCTGCAGGTCATCCGTGGCCAGCGCCGCCACCTGGGCAGGCAGCAGGGCAGCCACCTGGGTGGTCGTGAGGGCGGCCACCTGATCGGTCGACAGCGCAACGATCTGCGCGGTCGTCAGACCCGTCAGTGCCTGCGTGTTGATACTCGGCACGTCACCGGCTTCAATGGCCGACACCTGGGCTGTGGTCAGCGCGCGCAGCTGGGTAGACGTCAGCGCACCCACTTGGTCTGCGGTCAGCGCCACGATCTGGGCGCTGGACAGCGCGGGCAGGGCCCGGGACGAAATGGCGGCCACCTGGGCGGTCGTCAGATCGGCAATCTGGTCGGTCGACAAGGCGCCGATCTGCGCCGACGTCAGCGCAGCCATCTGCGTGGACGTGAGCGCCTGCAGCGCGGGGGTGGACAGCTGCGCCAGGTCCTCGGTCTGCAGGGCAATCACCTGGGTGGCGGTCAGCCTGGCCACCTGCGTTGCCGTCAGAGCAGCCGCCTGGTCGGTCGTCAGGGCCACGATCTGCGCCGTGCTCAGCTGGGAAATGGCCGCCGTGGACAGCCCGGCAATGTCGGTGCCCAGCGCCGCCACCTGGGCGGTGGTGAGCGCGCGCACCTGGGCCGCGGTCAGACCGGCCACCTGGGTTGACGACAAGGCATCCAGCTGGGCCGTGCCCAGTACCAGCAGGTCATCGGTGGCAATGGCCGCGACCTGGGCTGCGCTCAGCGCAGCCACCTGGGCCGTGCTCAGTGCAGCCGCCTGGGCTGTGCTCAGGGCCACAATCTGGGCCGCCGTCAATCCGGCCACCGCGTCGGAACTCAGGGCCGGCACATCGGCCGCCTCAATGGCACGCACCTGGGCCGTGCTCATCACCGCCACCTGGGTCGATGTCAGCGCGCCCACCTGCTCCGAACCCATTGCGACGATCTGGGCCGTGGTCAGTCCCCGGATGCCAGCGGTCGAGAGCGCGGCCACGTCTTCGGTCTCGAGGGCGGCCACCTGGGCCGTACTCAGGCGAGATACCTGGGCCGAGGTCAATGCCGCAGCCTGGGCCGTGGTCAGTGCCTCCATCTGCGCCGTCGTCAGTCCGGTCACCGCGATGGACGTCAGGCGTGCGAAGTCCTGTGACTCCATCGCCTGGATCTGCGCCGTGCCCATGGCCGCCAGTTGGGCCGACGTCAGGGCGCCTGCCTGGGCGGTGGTCAAGGCCACAATCTGCGCCGTGGTCAGTGAGCCGATGTCGTCCGCCTCAATGGCGCCGATCTGGGCCGTGGTCATCACCGCGAGGTCCGCTGTTTCAATCGCTGCAATCTGACCAGCGGTCATGGCAGCGATCTGAACGGTGTTGAACTGGGGAAACTGGGCCGTCGAAAACGCCGCGATGTTCGCGGTGGTGATGGCCTGGATCTGTGCGGTCGTCAACGCCCTGAGCTGGGTGGCGGTGAACGCGGCCACGTCCTCGGTCGTCATGCCGGCTATCTGGTCAGTCGTCAGAGCGGCAATCTGCGCTGCGGAAAGGCCGGTGATCAACTCGCTCATGTGGGACTCCTGGTGTCGGGCGTAGGACGAATAAGGGCTGGAAATTCAGGCAACAGGGCACCGGCGCACCATGCCCGCCTTCCATGGATCGGCCGCAGGCTTGACAACTTGAGCGACCGGTGTCGCGGTGATGTTAGGAACCGGGCCAACGCACAGAGCGCAGAAGTGAGGGGGCTTTGCCGCCTTGCTCGGGCAATTGGCCCCAGGGCAATTGGGGCACCCTTGCGGCATGTCCCGGTGCGTCCGGCGAACCGGCCCCGTGCGTGAGGGAGTTCACATTCCGACCGCCATGTCGCTCCCCGTGCCCGGCCGTGAGCACATTGATCAGGTTCACCCAATTCAGAACACAACCCATGCTGTTGCGATCCAGACTGCCCGACAACGAAATTGGCCGCGCATTGGCCGATTGCGCTTCGGCCTTCCGCAGCATTGGTGTCTTCAGTGCTGTCATCAACCTGCTGATGCTGGCGCCGTCCATCTACATGCTGCAGGTCTATGACCGCGTGCTGACCAGCCGCAACGAGACCACGCTGCTAATGCTCACACTCATGGTCATGGGGGCCTACCTGATCACGCACGGACTCGAATTCGTTCGCAGCTTCGTGCTGATCCGCATCGGTGCACGGTTGGACATGCGATTGAACCAGCGGGTCTACACGGCTGCCTTCGAACGCAACCTGCAACGAAGCGGCGCCAACGCCGGCCAGGCTCTTCACGACCTGACCTCCATCCGCCAGTTTCTGACCGGGAACGGTCCTTTTGCCTTCTTTGACGCGCCCTGGTTCCCGATCTATCTGGTCATGATCTTCCTCTTCGACTGGATCCTGGGTGTATTCGCCATTTTTGGTACAGCAGTCCTGGTCACGCTGGCCTGGGCCAACGAAGCCATTTCCCGCCGGCCACTGGCGGAAGCCAGTGCCATGTCGATCAGCGCCGGCAACCTGGCCACCAACAACCTGCGCAATGCCGAGGTGATCGCTGCCATGGGTATGCTGCCCCACCTCATGGCCCGCTGGATGAAGCAGCACCTGAGATTCCTGCAGCTTCAGGCCGAGGCCAGCGAAAAGTCCGGCGCGGTTCAGGCCGGCAGCAAGTTCTTTCGGGCCGCCATGCAATCGCTGATACTCGGGCTCGGCGCCCTGCTCGCCCTGGAAGACCGGATCACGCCAGGCATGATGCTGGTGGGTTCCGTCCTCATGGGGCGTGCCCTGGCGCCGGTCGACCAGCTCATCGGTATGTGGAAGAACTGGTCCAACACACGCAGCGCCTACGGACGGCTGCGGGATCTGCTGGCAGCCCATCCGGTTCGGGATGACGCCATGCCATTGCCACCCCCCACCGGACATCTGACCTTGCAGGAAGTCAGCGCCCGGCCACCGGGCGGTGGTGAGCCGGTGCTGCATCAGATCAGCCTGGAGCTCGACGCCGGCGAAGTGCTGGGCATCATAGGGCCCAGCGGATCGGGCAAATCCACACTGGCGAGGTTGCTCGTGGGCGTGTGGCCTGCCAGCCAGGGACATGTTCGACTGGACGGAGCCGACGTGTACCAATGGAACCGGACAGAGCTTGGTCCACACATCGGCTACCTGCCCCAGGATATTGAGCTCTTTGCAGGAACGGTGAGCGAAAACATCGCCCGCTTCGGGCCGGTCGACGCAGACAAAGTCATCGAAGCGGCCCGGATGGCTGGCGTTCACGACATGGTGTTGCACCTGCCCAAGGGTTACGACACCCAGCTAGGTGATGGCGGTGCGGGACTGTCTGGCGGTCAGAGACAAAGATTGGGGCTGGCGCGTGCCCTGTACGGCAACCCTGCCCTGGTCGTGCTTGATGAACCCAACTCCAACCTGGACGATGCAGGCGAAGCGGCACTGTCCAAAGCCATTCAGAGCCTGCGAAGCAACGGACGGACCGTTGTTGTGATCAGCCACCGCACCAGCGCGCTTTCGGTCACAACGCGTCTGCTTCTGCTCAAGGACGGCAAGCTGGCCCGCTTCGGGCCGACCACAGAGGTGCTCGATGACCTGGCTCAGGCGTCCCGCCGACGCTCGGGACGCCCCCGGCGCCAAGTCTCGGCTGACCCTGCGTCACCGGCAGAAGGTACGCCGACCTCGGAACCCAATGTGAGTCCGGTTCATGAACCCAGCTGACACCCTGACAGCCAGTGGCGTCGATCGCCCTGAAGCCACCGCCAGCACCAGTACGCGCTTTCATGTCCTGCTCGGCTGGTGGCTGATCATCGGCGGATTGGGCGGCTTCTTTGTGTGGGCCTCGCTTGCCCCGCTGGACCAGGGCGTTCCCCTGAGCGGGCATGTCACGGTATCCGGCAACCGCAAGACCGTGCAACACCAGAGCGGCGGCACCGTGGACGCCATCCTGGTCGCCGAAGGTGAGCGTGTTCAGGCTGGACAGGTCCTCGTCCGCATGAACAGTGTCCAGGCCAGGGCCAACGCCGAGGTCACGCGCATCCAGCTGCAGACGGCGGAAGCCACCCTGAACCGGCTCGAGGCCGAAGCAGGCGGCAGAAGGCTTGAGCCGGTCGCCGACCGCAACACGGCCAGCCACTCGCAACACCAGTTGCTGCTGGCCCGCCAAAGGGCCATGCAAAGCGAACTGGCCGCCATGGACGAAACCATCGCTGGTCTGGAGGCCATGAACCGCTCACTGGTCCAGTCCAGGTCGTCCCGGCAGGAGCAGCTGCGTCTGCTGGGCGAGCAGCTGGAGAGCACCCGCGTTCTGTCTCGCGACGGATTTGTCGCCCGCAACCGCGTGCTCGATCTCGAACGCGAACACGCCCAGGTGAGCGCCACCCTGGCCGAAGAAAGCGGCAGTGTGGTCCGCAACGAGCGCCAGATCGGAGAGCTGCGGCTGCGACGCCTGCAACGGCAGCAGGAATTCCAGCGCGACGTGCACAGCCAGCTGGCCGATATCCGCCAGGAAGTGCAGATGTTGCGCAACCGCCTGCAGGGGCTGGACCACGAACTGGCCAGCGCCGAAGTCCGCTCACCGGTTGGCGGCGTGGTGGCCGACATCAGCATCTTCACCGAGGGAGGTGTGGTCACGCCGGGCTTCAAGCTGATGGACATTCTGCCCACCGACCAGCCCCTGTTGATCGAAGCCGAGGTGCCGGTGGACGCCATCGACTCGGTACGCCCCGGGCTGCCGGTGGAAGTGATGGTGGCCGCCTTCAATCAGAACACGACCCCTCGCATCCCGGCCGAGGTGGTCCACGTCTCGCCCGACCGCATCGTTGACGAGCGCAGCGGCCAGATCTTCTACCGCATGCGGGCCCGCACAACGCCCGAGGGGGAACACCTGATACGGCGGCTGGACGTCAAACCCGGCATGCCGGTGGAGATCTACGTGCGCACCGGCGAGCGCACCCTCTTGAACTACATCTTCAGGCCGCTGCGCGACAGCTTCCGCATGTCCATGACGGAAGAATGAGGCCACCGCGCAAGCCGGTCAGTCTCAAGTGTCCTTCGAGATCTTGATGCTCGGAAACTTGCTGGAGAAGTCCTTGGCCTTGGCCGCAATCTTCACCGCCACCTGGCGGGCCACCGTCTTGTAGATGTTGGCGATCTCGCCCTCGGGGTCGGCCACCACGCTGGGCATGCCACTGTCGGCCTGCACCCGGATCGACATGTTCAGCGGCAGCGAGCCCAGGTAGTCGGTGCCCACCTCGGCAGCCATGTTCTTGCCGCCATCGGCACCGAAGATGTGCTCCACATGACCACAGTTCGGGCAGCAGTAGACGGCCATGTTCTCCACGATGCCCAGGATGGGCACGCCCACCTTGTCGAACATCTTGATGCCCTTGCGCGCATCCAGCAGGGCAATGTCCTGCGGCGTGGTCACGATGACCGCCCCGGTCATCGGCACCCGCTGGCTCAGGGTCAGCTGGATGTCGCCGGTGCCCGGGGGCATGTCCACCAGCAGGTAGTCCAGCTCCTTCCAGTTGGTCTGGCGCAGCAGCTGCTCCAGCGCCTGCGTGGCCATAGGGCCGCGCCAGATCATGGCCTCGTCCTTGTCCACCAGGAAACCGATCGAAATCACCTGCACACCGTAGTTCTCCAGCGGCTCCATGGTCTTGCCATCGGTGCTCTCCGGGCGACCCTCGATGCCCATCATCATGGGCTGGCTGGGGCCGTAGATGTCGGCATCCAGAATACCCACCTTGGCACCTTCAGCGGCCAGCGCCAGCGCCAGGTTGACGGTGGTCGTGCTCTTGCCCACGCCCCCCTTGCCCGAGGCCACCGCCACGATGTTCTTCACATTGGGCAGCAACTGCACGCCACGTTGCACCGCGTGAGCGATGATCTTGCTGTACAGGTTGACCGATACGTTCTCGACACCCTTCACCTCCTTGGCGGCGGCGATGAGCGCACGCCGAAGTGCCGGGATCTGGCTCTTGGCCGGATAACCCAGCTCGACGTCGAAGGACACATCCCCCTCCTGCACCTGCAGGTTCTTCAGGGCCTTGGTGGACACGAAGTCCTTGCCGGTGTTCGGGTCGGTGACGGCCTGCAGGGCTTGGAGCAGGGCTTGGGAATCGACGGCCATGGAAGCGGGTCTCCTGTGGGACGGGACGGGAATCGTTGAAATTGGCCCGAAGTCTACCCGCCGCCCGGACCACCCTCCATTCACCCAGCGACCATGAGGGCATCGGCCACCTAAAATCGGGGGTTTTCCCCAGCCGCCACCGAAAGATTGCTGCCATGAGCCAGCGCCGCCTGTTCGTCACCACCGCCCTGCCCTATGCCAACGGCCATTTCCACATCGGCCACATCATGGAATACATCCAGGCCGACATCTGGGTGCGGTTCCAGCGCATGCAGGGCCACGAAGTGCACTTCGTCTGCGCCGACGACGCGCACGGTGCGCCGATCATGATCGCGGCCGAGAAGGCCGGAAAGACACCGCAGCAGTTCGTGGCCGACATCGCCGCCGGCCGCAAACCCTACCTGGACGGATTTCACATTGGCTTTGACAACTGGCACAGCACCGATGGACCAGAGAACCACCAGCTGGCCCAGGACATCTACCGCGCCCTCAAGTCCAACGACCTGATCGAGACCCGCACCATCGAACAGTTCTTCGACCCCGAGAAGAACATGTTCCTGCCCGACCGCTTCATCAAGGGCGAATGCCCCAAGTGCGGCGCCAAGGACCAGTACGGTGACAACTGCGAGGTCTGCGGCGCGGTCTACGCGCCCACCGAGCTCAAGAACCCCTACTCGGCCCTGTCCGGCGCGACGCCGGTACTCAAGACCTCGGACCATTTCTTCTTCAAGCTGTCCGACCCGCGCTGCCTGGCCTTCCTGGACCAGTGGACGCAAAGTGGTGCGGTACAGCCCGAGGTGCTCAACAAGATCGCCGAATGGATCGAACCGGGCCCGGACGGCAAGCCCAAGATGGGCGACTGGGACATCAGCCGCGATGCGCCCTACTTCGGCATCGAGATCCCCGACGCACCGGGCAAGTACTTCTACGTCTGGCTGGACGCACCCATCGGCTACCTGGCCTCGCTCAAGAACTACTTCGGCAAGACCGGCCGCGACTATGACGCCTTCATGGCCGACCCGGCCACCGAGCAATACCACTTCATCGGCAAGGACATCATCACCTTCCACACCCTGTTCTGGCCGGCGATGCTCAAGTTCAGTGGCCGCAAGGTACCCAATGCGGTGTTCGTGCACGGTTTCCTGACCATCAACAACGGCGAGAAGATGAGCAAGAGCCGGGGCACCGGCCTGGATCCGCTCAAGTACCTGGGCCTGGGCATGAACCCCGAGTGGCTGCGCTACTACCTGGCCGCCAAGCTCACCGGCAAGAACGAAGACGTCGACTTCAACGCCGAAGACTTCATGCTGCGCGTCAACAGCGACCTGATCGGCAAGTACGTCAACATCGCCTCGCGCGCCGCCGGCTTCATTGCCAAGCGCTTTGACGGCCAGCTGGGCGCCGTCTCGGCCGACGGCGACGCGCTGCTCGACCACATCCAGAGCGCCGCCCCCGCCGTGGCCGAGCTGTACGCCGAGCGCGAATACGGCAAGGCCCTGCGCGAGATCATGCAGCTGGCCGACCGCGTCAACGCCTATGTCGACCAGAACAAACCCTGGGAACTGGCCAAACAGGAAGGCATGGACGGCCGACTGCAGGATGTGTGCACCACCTGCATCGAAGCCTTCCGCCTGATCTCGCTCTACCTCAAGCCGGTGCTGCCCGCCCTGGTGGCCAACGTCGAGACCTTCCTGCAGATCCAGCCGCTGGGCTTTGCCGATGCCAGCCGCCTGCTGGGCGCCGGGCACCGCATCGGTGCCTACCAGCACCTGATGCAACGCGTCGACATCAAGCAGCTCGATGCCCTCTTTGAACCACCTCCGACACCCGAGGAGCCCAAGGCGGTGCCCGGTGGCGAACCGATCGCCGAGACCATCTCCATCGACGACTTCGCCAAGGTCGACCTGCGCATCGCCCAGATCGTCAAGTGCGAGGCGGTCGAAGGTTCGACCAAACTGCTGCGACTCACGCTCGATGTGGGCGAGGGCAAGACCCGCAACGTGTTCAGCGGCATTGCCAGCATGTACAAGCCCGAAGACCTGGAGGGCAAGCTGACGGTGATGGTGGCCAACCTGGCGCCGCGCAAGATGAAGTTCGGCATCAGCGAAGGCATGGTACTGGCCGCCAGCCATGGCGACGAGAGGGCCCAGCCGGGCATCTACGTGCTGCAGCCCTGGCCGGGTGCACAGCCGGGCATGCGCGTGCGCTGAACCTGGGATCGGGTAAACCCCGATACAACGAAGCGCCTCTTGTCAGCTTCGCGAACCCCCAAAAAAGCTAGCATCGGTCCATGCTTCAAGGTCTGCCCCCGCTTGCGCCCTTTCGCCCCCGGCTGCTGAGCGACATCAGGACCTACAACCGCGACCGCTTTGTGCGCGATGCTGGTGCCGGTGCCACCGTCGGCATCGTGGCCTTGCCACTGGCCATGGCCTTCGCCATTGCCTCGGGACTCAGCCCCGAGGCCGGCCTGTGGACGGCCATCATCGCCGGCTTCATCATCTCGGCCCTGGGTGGCACTTCGGTGCAGATCGGTGGACCGGCCGGCGCCTTCATCGTCATTGTGTACGGCATCGTCGAGCGCTATGGCCTGGCCAACCTGCTGATATCGACCATCAGCGCCGGCGTGCTGCTGTTCCTGCTGGGCCTGTTCCGGCTCGGCACCCTGGTGCGCTACGTGCCGGTCAGTGTCGTGATCGGCTTCACCAATGGCATTGCCGTGCTGATCGGACTGTCCCAGCTGCGCGATTGGTTCGGGCTTGAGATCGGCAAGATGCCCGCCGACTTCTTCAGCCAGATCGCCACCATCTGGCGCCACATCGAAACTTTCAACCCCTGGGCCTTCGGACTGGGGGTGGTCTGTGTCGTCGGCCTGTTCATCTGGCCCCAGCTGTGGGCGGTCGACTCGCAGTTCCGGCGCCAACTGGAGAAGATCGAGACCGTCAGCGCGCTCAAGGCCACGTCCCGGCTGCCGGCGCCCGTGGTGGCCCTGGTCACCCTGTCGCTGGCAGCCTGGCTGATGCAGTTGCCGGTGGAGACCATCGGCAGCCGTTTCGGCGGCATTCCGCAAAGCCTCCCGGTGTTCCAGCTGCCCGACTTTTCCTGGGAAACCGTGCGTCTGCTGGTGGTCCCCACCCTGACCATCGCCCTTCTGGGCGCGATCGAGTCCCTGCTGTGCGCCCGCGTGGCCGACCAGCTCAGTGACACACCCAAGCACGACCCCAATCAGGAGCTCATGGCCCAGGGTGTGGCCAATGCGGTCGTGCCCTTCTTCGGCGGCATGCCCGCCACCGGCACCATCGCCCGCACCGTCACCAACATCCGGGCCGGTGCCACTTCGCCGGTGGCCGGCATCGTCCATGCCGCCACGCTGGCGCTGGTGGTGCTGGCGGCGGCGCCGCTGGCGCAGCACATCCCGCTTGCGGTGCTGGCCGGTGTGCTGCTGTTCGTGGCCTGGAACATGGGCGAGTGGAAGGAGTTCGGGCGACTGAAGCACTTTTCCAACCACTACCGCCTCATGATGGTCTCCACCTTCCTGGTGACCATCGTGTTCGACCTGACTGTGGCGGTGGAACTCGGCCTGGTGCTGGCCGTGGTGCTGTTCGTGCGGCGCCAGAGCGAGATCTTCCGGGCCGAAGCGGTGGCCAGCACCGAACAGCAGCTGACCTTCCGGCTGTTCGGCTCGCTGTTCTTCGGCGCCGTCGCCAAGATCGACCCCATCGTGGCGGCCGTCGAAGCCAGCCGGCAGCCGGTCAACGTCATGCTCGATGCCACCCAGCTGATTTCCCTGGACACCACCGGTCTGGACGCACTGGAGCAGCTGCACAAGGTCATCACGAAGCGGGGGGGCCACCTGGGCATCATCGGCCTGAACGAACAGCCCCGGTCGCTGATGGAGCGCTCGGGATTTGCCCAGCACCTGCACACCTTCCAGTAACACCCGCCCGCATGCCAGCCAGCACCGTTCCCCTGCACAGCCCCATCGCAGATCGCATCGACTGGCTGTTCGACCTGGCAAGGCGCCACGCACTGGAATACGCCAGCCCGGAGGCCTGGCTGGCCCGCCAGCGCTACCTGGCCCAGCACCCGACCGCCATCCTGGTGATGAAATGCATGGACGGGCGCATCAACATCCCGATCGCCACCCGGACCCCCAAGGGCATCATCCTGCCCTTCCGCAACCTGGGTGGCATCTTCAACCTCGGTTGGCCGCACCTGGGCGAAACCCTGACCGGGGCCATGGACAAGATCGTCCGCAGTGGCCGCCAGGCGCTGTTTGTCATCACCTACCACTACTCCAAAGGTGACGAACGGCGCGGCTGTGCGGGCTTTCACTACCGAACCGCCGACGCGCGTGCCCACACCTTCGAGATCCGGCGTGAGGTCTCCACCCTGTTCGGCGCCAGCCACGGCACCGTCTACCCGCTGGTCTGCGGTTTCGAGACCGATGAAGAAGCCTTGGTGGTGCACGGACTGGACGGCCAGATCCTGAACATGGCCGACCTGTCCGAGGCCGATCTGCCGGGCCTGCCCGCGCGCCTGCAGGCCCTGCTGCCCGACATGCCCACCCAGGTGAGGGCCGACCTGCTGCCCCTGCTGGAGGGCAACCTGCGCCACATTGCGGCGCTGCGACAGACCGAGAGGGCACTGGACATCGAGCACCGCGAATGGATGCTGTGCATCGGCCGTGGCTTTGACTGGCTGCACCTGCCCAACCTGGCCCTCATCATTGGTCCGTACAGCCCCGACCTGGCCGATCCCATCCGCAAGGCGGCGGGCATCATCCGGGCCAACATGCGCGCCGGCCGCATACCGAACGACGGCTTTCTGGTGCTGTCCTCCGTGCCCTACGAAGACATCGGTGTCGACCGGGCCCGCGCCGTCCTCAAGTCCGATTTCATGGCCGATTTCACCGCCAACGTGGTGCGGCAGGACTTCCCGGACCTGGCCCCCCTGATGGCCGTGCGCAAGACCGTGCTGAACTGGCACAGCCGGTCGGTCGAGCCGCTCTGAGCGGCCGCGTCCGGCCCCCGGTAAAATCCGGGTTTTCACCGACGCCAGCACCATGTCGATCTTTGCCCGTCCGCACTACACCTCCGATGCGACCGACTTCATCGAGTCGCTCAAGGCCGCCCGCCCCGAGATCGAGCAGGAACAGCGCCACGGGCGCTCGCTGCTCTGGGACAAGCAGGTGGACCGCGCATTCCAGGCCGAGGCCGAGGCGGCCCGTGTGCCCCAGAAGCCCTACGTCTACCAGACCGGCTCCGATCACACCTGATCAGGCAAGGGTCCCCACCCGATGAGCAGCGAGGCCAGCACCTCCCTCGACGATGCCCCCGAGGGTCTGGATGCCGTGCTGCCCACGGTGGTCGACCATGTGGCCATCGCCCGCCTCTACGGCGAGCCGCTGTTCGACCTGCCTCGCGACCTCTACATCCCGCCAGATGCACTGCGCGTGTTCCTCGAAGCCTTCGAGGGGCCGCTCGATCTGCTGCTCTACCTGATCCGCAAGCAGAATTTCAACATCCTCGACATCCCCATGGCGGCGGTCACCCGCCAGTACCTGAGCTACGTCGACGAGATCCGCGCCTCCAACCTGGAGCTGGCAGCGGAATACCTGCTGATGGCGGCCATGCTGATCGAAATCAAGTCGCGCATGCTTCTGCCGCCCAAAAAGACCGCCGAAGGCGAAGAGGCCGAAGACCCGCGCGCCGAGCTGGTGCGTCGTCTGCTGGAATACGAGCAGATGAAGCTGGCCGCGCAGCGCCTGGCCGAGATGCCGCAATACGGTCGCGACTTCCTCAGAGCCCAGGTTTATGTCGAACAGGCCCTGGCACCCCGCTTTCCCGATGTGCATGTAGTCGACCTGCAGAGCGCGTGGCGTGACATCCTGCGCCGGGCCAAGCTCGTCCAGCACCACCGCATCAGCCGCGAAGAGCTGTCGGTGCGCGAACACATGAGCATCGTGTTGCGAAAACTGCAGGGCCGGCGCTTCGTCGAGTTTGGTGAGCTGTTCGACCCCGAGCGCGGCTCGCCAGTCCTCGTGGTCACCTTCATTGCCATGCTCGAACTGGCCAAAGAGACCCTGATCGAGCTGACGCAGGCCGAGGCCTTCGCCCCCATCTACGTCCGCCTCGCCTACACCCCGAGCTAGACATGCCCCCCCGCGCTGAGCCGCTGGTTGACTGCGTGACCCCACCCGTGTCGGTCATTCCCGCGCACGCGGGAATCCACGACCACCGACAGGGTCACCCTGCCAAAGGGACTCCCGCATTCGCGGGAGTGACGCAGTCTTGTATGTTCTTGCTGCGCCACAGCACGGGCCGCGCCTCACCGGCATCGAAACCAGTCTGAATCGTCCTTCATGAGCAACACCCACGAATTCGATGTCTTGATCATCGGCAGCGGCTTGGCCGGCCTGACGGCGGCACTGCGGCTGGCGCCCGCCCACCGGGTGGCGGTGGTCACCAAACGTGGCATCTCCGACGGATCGAGCAACTGGGCGCAAGGCGGCATCGCGGCTGTGCTCGCCGAGGGCGACAGCTACGCCTCCCATGTCGACGACACCCTGGTCGCCGGTGCGGGGCTGTGTGACCTGGAAGCCACGAAGTTCACGGTGGAGAACGCGCCGGCCGCCATCGCCTGGCTGCAGGAACTGGGCGTGCCCTTCTCGACCGAGAACGGCGAACTGCACCTCACCCGCGAAGGCGGTCACAGCCACCGGCGCATCGTGCACGCGACCGACGCCACCGGCGCGGCCGTGCAGACCACCCTGAGTGAGCGCGCACGCGCCACACCCGGCATCACCTTCTTTGAAAACCACATGCTGGTGGACCTGATCACCGACCGCAAGCTGGCCGGTTACCAGCCCGGTGGCGGTGCGGTCCGCTGCCACGGCGCCTACGTCCTTGACGTGGACCGCGACCAGGTCGACACCTTCAGCGCCCGCCACACCATCCTGGCCACGGGCGGCGCCGGCAAGGTCTACCTCTACACCACCAACCCCGACACCGCCACCGGCGACGGCATCGCCGCGGCCTGGCGGGCGGGCTGCCGGGTGGGCAACATGGAGTTCATCCAGTTCCACCCGACCTGCCTCTACCACCCGCACGTCAAAAACTTCCTGATCACCGAGGCGGTGCGCGGCGAAGGCGGACAGTTGAAGCTGCCGCCGCACCTGGGCAGCCACCGCTTCATGCCCGACCACGACCCGCGTGCCGAACTGGCCCCGCGCGACATCGTGGCCCGCGCGATCGACTTCGAGATGAAGAAGCACGGCCTGGACTGCGTGCACCTGGACATCTCGCACCAGAGCCCCGAGTTCCTGCGCGAGCACTTCCCCAACATCCTGGCGCGCTGCGCCGAACTGGGTATCGACATCACGCGCGAGCCGATCCCGGTGGTGCCCGCCGCCCACTACACCTGCGGTGGTGTGGTCACCGACCTGTCCGGCCGCACCGACGTGATGGGTCTGTACGCCGTCGGCGAAACCACCTGCACCGGCCTGCACGGTGCCAACCGCCTGGCCAGCAATTCGCTGGTCGAATGCATGGTGTTTGCCCAGGCGGCCGTCGAGGCCATCCTCTCCTCGGCCGGCAGCCAGCGCCCGGCCGTGCCGCTGTGGGACGACAGCCGCGTCACCGACGCCGACGAACAGGTCGTCATCTCGCACAACTGGGACGAACTGCGCCGCTTCATGTGGGACTATGTGGGCATTGTGCGCACCAACAAGCGGCTGGAGCGGGCTGCCCACCGCATCACCCTGCTGCAGCGCGAGATCCACGAGTTCTATTCCCAGTTCCACGTCACACGCGACCTGCTGGAACTGCGCAACCTGGTGCAGGTGGCCGACCTGATCGTCATGAGCGCCATGCTGAGACGCGAGAGCCGCGGCCTGCACTTCAGCCGCGACTATCCCGGCCTGCTGCCCGAAGCCAAACCGACCATTCTGGTACCGCCCTCGCGATAGGAGCCTGAGGGGAATTCGGGCATCACCGGCTGCGCTGCAGCAGGTCCAGTGCCTGCATCATCAGCCGGTACGGACGTCCGCGTCCTTCGATCTGATTGACCGTGCCGCTCAGTGTCCAGCGCCTGTCGGGGCAGTGAAAGGCAAAGGCGCCCGAAATGCCGGAGTGACCGATCAGTTCAGGGTAGCGCCGACCCAGCGTCAGCCACCTTGGCATGGCAAAGCGCAACAGGCCCCCACCCGCCTGCAGCGGAAAAAAGATGCGTCGCCAGTCCTGCAGCGATGTCAGGGTGTCAGCGTCGCAAAAGTGACCACCGAACAAGGCCTGCGTGAAGCTCGTCATGTCATCGGCCGTGGACACCGCTCCCCCGTCCACAGGCATGGACGCCATCGCCTGGGGAACCTCCAGTGTGCGCACCCCCAGACGCAGCGGCATGACCGGCATCCCCGGCCGGTAGAAAGCCGTGTCCTTCAGACCCAGCGGGTCGGTGACCAGTGTCGTCAGCGCCCGGTCCAGCGGCACCCCTGTCACGCGGCGGATCACCTCACCCAGCAGGTAGTAGTTGCTGTCGGAATACAGGGCCCGCCGCCCTTGCCCCGGCGGAAAATGGGGCTTCATTTCGTCACGGGTCCAGCGCAGCACATCCGGCCAGCCATAGGCCTGGTCCTGCCCTGACAGCAGGCGGTTGGCAAAGCGCGACCCGTCGCGCCGCCGGCCTTCGAAATAGTCCGGCAGTCCGGAACAGTGGGCCATCAGGTGACGCACGCAGATCTGCCCGGTCAGGTCCTGACCTTTCCACCGGTGCAAGCCGTTCAGCTCCCCATCGGCAAAGAAACGCAGCACCGGGTCGTCCAGCCGCAGTTGTCCCTCACGCTGCAGCCGCAGCAGCATGGCCGTGACCAGCAGCTTGGAGGTCGAAGCCACAAAGAACGGGGTCTGTGAGGTGACCGGCTGACCCTGCCACTCTCCCCGGCAGGCCGACCAGCGCTCCCCGTCCCGGTCGATGCATAACACCACTTCCCGGACACGGCCGCGGCTCCCCCAGCCGTCTGTGAAACTCTTCAGCAAACGGTCCAGCTCGGCCTGCATCGTCGCGCGACCGTCATCCAGCAGGCGTCAGGCTGCGCCGATGTTCGGCACCAGGGCGCCAGCATCCTGCCCGGCCCGGTGCGCAGCGGTGAAGGCCAGCATGCGGTCGATGGGAAGACGCGCCCGGTCAATCAGTGCAGCATCGACCTCGATGCGGTTGTCACCGGTTTCCAGTACCCGGGCCACGCCGGCCAGGCCATTCATGGCCATCCAGGGGCAGTGGGCGCAACTCTTGCAGGTGGCGCTGTTGCCGGCGGTCGGCGCCTCGATGAACACCTTGTCCGGGTTCTGCTGGCGCAGCATGTGCATCATGCCGTTGTCGGTGGCCACAATGAACTCGCGGGCGTCCATCTCGCGCGCCGCCTTCAGGATGCCCGAGGTGGACCCGACCGCATCGGCCAGCGCCACGACATCGGCCGGGCTCTCGGGGTGCACCAGCACCTTGGCCTTGGGGTGCTCCTTCTTGAGCAGTTCCAGCTCGATGGCCTTGAACTCGTCGTGCACGATGCACGAGCCGGTCCACATGAGCATGTCGGCACCGGTTTCGCGCTGGATGTAGGCGCCCAGGTGCTTGTCGGGCGCCCATAGAATCTTGTGCCCCTTGTCCTTGAGCGCCCGCACGATGTCCAGCGCGCAGCTGGACGTCACCAGCCAGTCCGAACGCGCCTTTACCGCGGCGCTGGTGTTGGCATAGACCACCACGGTGCGGTCGGGGTGCTGGTCGCAGAACGCGCTGAAGGCATCGATCGGGCAGCCCAGGTCGAGCGAGCAGTTGGCATCCAGATCGGGCATGAGCACCGTCTTTTCGGGGCTGAGGATCTTCGCCGTCTCGCCCATGAAGCGCACCCCCGACACCACCAGGGTCTGGGCCGGGTGATCCCGGCCGAAGCGCGCCATCTCCAGCGAATCGCTGACGATGCCGCCGGTCTCGACCGCCAGATCCTGCAGGTCCGGGTGCACGTAGTAGTGCGAGACCATGACCGCGTTGCGCTCTTTGAGCAGGCGGCGGATGCGCTCCTTGAGTTCGGCACGCTGCGACGGTGTCGGCTCCACCGGCACCCGGGCCCAGGCATGCTTCGTCGGGCAGGCGGGCTGTTCGTATTCGACGTCGATGACGCCGTCGGCGGTGGCTGTGTTCATGGCAATGCCTCTTCAGAGCGACTCGAATCGCATGGAGAAATCAACGGCTTTGACGTCTTTCGTCAGCGCTCCGATGGAAATGCGGTCAACCCCGGTTTCTGCAAGGGCGCGCACGGTGTCCAGATTCACCCCCCCGGAAATCTCCAGGATGGCTCGCCCCGCGTTGCGGCGAACCGCCTCGTTCAGGGTCGGAATGTCCATGTTGTCCAGCAACACCATGGTGGCGCCGCAGGCCAGCGCCTCGTCCAGCTGCGCCAGCGTCTCGACCTCGATCTCGACGAACCGGGCCTGCGGCGCCGTTTCCTGCACCCGGCGCAGCACAGCAGCCACGCCCCCGGCAGCCGCAATGTGGTTTTCCTTGATCAGCACCGCGTCGTACAGTCCGATGCGGTGGTTGACGCCGCCTCCGGTCTTCACCGCGTATTTCTGGGCCAGCCGCAGGCCCGGGAGGGTCTTGCGGGTATCGACGATGGCGGCGCGCGTGCCTTTGACCGCCTCCACAAACACGGCGGTTCGGGTCGCCACGGCGGAGAGCAATTGCAGAAAATTGAGCGCGGTGCGCTCGGCGGTCAGCAGCGCCTGCGCCTGGCCTTCGATCTGCAGCACCACCTGGTCGACCTGGCAGCACTCGCCCTCCTGGACATGCCAGGTCAGGCGGGCCGACGGATCACAGGCCAGCACCGCGGCCTCGACCCAGGCACGACCACAGATCACGGCCTTCTCGCGCGCCAGAATGCGCGCCCGCGCGGGTCGCGATGCATCCACCAGGGCTGCCGTCAGGTCGCCGCTGCCCACATCTTCGGCCAGCGCGCGGGCGACATCCGCGCGCGCCAGCCCGGCCAGATCGTCGGCCGTGTATTCAGACAGGTGTTTCATGGGGGTCAAGCATAACGGCTGCGCCCGCCCGCTGCAGCGGTCCGGATCGTCTATAGTGCGCCCCAAACCAACCTCACGTCGAGGGGACACCCATGAGCCAACTCACCCAAGCATCCACATCGGCCACACCGTACGGCACGCTGCCGGCGGCGTCTCCTCTGCCGCAACGCAAACCGGTGAGCCTCCCGCGCCTGGCCGAGATGCGCGAGCGCGGCGAGAAAATCACCATGCTGACGGCCTACGACGCCACCTTCGCTGCCGTGGCCGATGCGGCCGGTGTCGAGTGCATTCTGGTTGGTGACTCGCTGGGCATGGTCTGCCAGGGCCTGTCCAGCACCGCCGGTGTCACGCTGGAAACCATGACCTACCACACCGAGAGCGTGGTGCGCGGCCTGCGCCGCGTGCAGGGAACGGCCTGGGTGATCGGTGACCTGCCCTTCGGCAGCTACCACGAGAGCAAAGAACAGGCGCTGCGCAGCGCGGCCGAGATCCTGCGCGCCGGCGCCCACATGGTCAAACTCGAAGGCGGCGGCTGGACCGCCGAAACCGTGCGTTTCCTGGTCGAGCGCGGTATTCCCGTCTGTGCCCACCTGGGCCTGACCCCGCAGACCGTGCACTCGCTGGGTGGCTACCGCGTCCAGGGCCGTGACGACGCCGCCGCCCTGCAGCTGCGCCGTCACGCACTGGAGCTGCAGGACGCCGGCGCCGCCATGCTGGTGCTGGAAATGGTGCCCGCCCAACTGTCGTCCGAGATCACCGACGAGCTCAAGACTTGCCACACCATCGGGATTGGGGCCGGCAAGGGCACGGCCGGTCAGGTGCTGGTGATGCACGACATGCTGGGCATCAACCTGGGCAAGAACCCGCGCTTTGTGCGCAACTTCATGGACGGCGCCACCAGCGTGCGCGATGCCATGGCCGCCTATGTGCGCGCCGTCAAGGACGGCAGCTTCCCTGACGACCAGCTGCACGCCTGGTGACCCGCCCATGAAACTTGTCCACACCATCGCCGACCTGCGCGCCGCACTGGCGCCCCACCAGTCGCCGGTCTTTGTGCCCACCATGGGCAACCTGCACGATGGCCACCTGGCCCTGGTGCGCACCGGCAAGCCGCTGGGCGACGTGACCGTCTCCAGCATCTTCGTCAACCGGCTCCAGTTCGCGCCCCACGAAGACTTCGACACCTACCCGCGCACGCTCCAGGCCGACTGCGACCGCCTGGAGCAGGCCGGTTGCGACGTTGTCTTCGCACCCTCGGAAAAGGAGTTGTACCCGGAACCGCAGGTCTACAAGGTGCAACCACCATCCGACCTGGCCGACATTCTGGAAGGCCATTTCCGACCGGGCTTCTTCATTGGTGTCTGCACCGTGGTGATGAAGCTGTTCCAGTGCGTGTTCTCTGATGCCAAGGGGCCACGCTATGCGATGTTCGGCAAGAAGGACTACCAGCAGCAGATGGTGATCCGACGCATGGTCCAGCAGTTCGCCATGCCGATCCAGGTCATCGCTGGTGAGACCCAGCGCGCGCCTGACGGACTGGCCCTGAGCTCGCGCAACGGCTACCTCAGCGAAAGCGAGCGGGTTGAGGCGATCCAGCTGTCCCTGGCGCTGCGCTCACTGGCGCGCGACGCACTGGCGGCCGGAACGTCGCTGCCTGGCAAGCTCGAAACCATGGAAGCCCATGCCATGCGCGCGCTGGCCTTGCGGGGCTGGGGGCCCGACTACCTGACGGTGCGCCGACGCGCCGATCTGCAGCCCCCGCGCGCCGAGGACATGCTCACGCCACAGTCACTGGTCGTGCTGGGCGCCGCGCGCCTGGGTGGCACGCGCCTGATCGACAACTTCGAGATCTGAGAGGGTGAGAGGAAACCGGTCATGGCCGCCTTGACACCCTCTGAGTCCGGCTCAAGCCGGGTGCATCACAGCGACTCGACCTTCGGATCCCGGCCCATCAGGGCCGCGACCGCCTGTGCAGGTTGAAGGCGGCCATCAAGCAGGGCCACCACCGCTTCACTGATCGGCATCTCGACACCCAGTACCCGGGCCCGCTGGACCACGGTGCGGGCACTGTAGACACCTTCGGCCACGTGACCGAGCGAATCCACCGCCTGCTGCAGGCTGTTGCCCTCGGCCAGCAACTGCCCCACACGGCGGTTGCGAGACAGGTCGCCGGTCGCAGTCAGCACCAGATCACCCAGTCCGGACAGCCCCATGAAGGTTTCAGCCCGTGCGCCCAGGGCCAGCCCCAGGCGCGTCATCTCGGCCAGGCCACGGGTGATCAGGGCAGCGCGTGCGTTCAGGCCCAGCGCCAGGCCATCACACAGGCCGGTGGCAATCGCCAGCACGTTCTTGACCGCTCCGCCCACCTCGACCCCAACGATGTCCTCGTTGGCGTAGACCCGCAGACTCGGACCGTGAAAGGCAGCCACCAGTCGCTCACGGAGCAGCTCGTGCTCGCTGGCCGCCACCAGCGCCGTCGGCTGGGCCCGCGCGACCTCCTGGGCAAAGCTGGGACCGCTGAGCACACCCACGGGCAGGCCCCGGGCCACCTCGGCGGCGATTTCATGACCAAGCAGACCGCCAGCCCCGTCGGCGGTGCGCGACGCCTCAAAGCCCTTGCTCAGCCAGGCCAGTGGGACGCCACGCGGCGCCAGTTGTTCGAGCATGCCGCGCAGGGCGGCCATGGGAGTGGCCACCACCAGCAGCTCGGCGTCGCCCGGGGCATCCGGCGGACCACCCACCACACTCAGTGCATCAGGGAAACGGTGTCCAGGCAGGTAACGGGCGTTTTCGCGGTCTGCCTGCAGGCGGGCAACCTGCTGCGGGTCACGCGCCCACAGACTAACGGCATGGCCCGCCGAAGCCTGACGGGCAGCGGCGATGGCCAGTGCCGTGCCCCAGGCGCCCGCACCCAGTATGGCGATGCGCATCGACCCGTGCAGCCGTGCCGCTTACTGGGTGACGATGCGCTGGCCGTCAGCGGCTGCCGACTGGGCCTGTTGCTGCTCGTACATGGCCTGGAAGTTGATTTCGGCCAGGTGCACTGGTGGGAAGCCGCCACGCTGGATAAGGTCGGCCACGTTGGCGCGCAGGTAGGGATAGACGATCTGCGGGCAGGCGATGCCCATGATCGGGCCCATCTGCTCGTCGGGCAGGTTGCGGATCTCGAAGATGCCGGCCTGCTTGACCTCCACCAGGAACACGGTCTTGTCCTGGATCTTGGTCTGCACTGTGGCCGTCACGGCCACTTCGTACACACCATCGGCGGCCGGCGAGGCTTCGACGCCGAGCTGGATGTCTACCGAAGGCTGCTCCTGCGACAGAAGGATGGCCGGGGAATTGGGCTGCTCCAGCGAGGCTTCCTTGAGGTAGACGCGCTGGATCTGGAACACGGGGTCTTGGTTGTCGGCCATGGTGGTGCTTTCTCAGGTCTGGACCGGTCAATACCGGTGAAGAAGAAACCCGCTGCGGCAGAGGCGCCAGCAGCGGGCACAAGTCGGATTATGTCAGCACGGGCTGGCCGCGGCGCCGGCGGAGGGGCTGCCGCTCAGGTTTGCAGCATGGGCAGCAGTTCGCCCCGTGCATCGAGCGCGTGCAGGTCGTCGCAGCCGCCCACATGCGTGTCGCCAATGAAAATCTGTGGCACGCTGGTGCGGCCAGTCAGCTCGGTCATGTGGGCGCGCAGGGCTGGCTGGCCATCGACCACCAGTTCCTGCAGGTCGGTCACACCACGCTGCTGCAGCAAGGCCTTGGCGCGGCTGCAATAAGGACACCAGTTGCTGGTGTACATCTTTACTTGGGGCATGGGTTTCTCTGCGCGGCAGGTTCAGGATTTTTCGACCGGCAGGCTGGCCGAACGCCAGGCACCCATGCCGCCGGCCAGGGAGTGGGCCTTCTCGTAACCCAGCTTGCGTGCAATGGCCAGGGCCCGGTTGGACCGCATGCCCGAGGCACAGACCAGGATCACGGGCGTGGCCTTGTTTTTCACCGTGGAAGGCAGCTTGGCCTCCAGATCGGACAGGGGCACATTCTTGGCGCCGACCACGTGTCCGGCCGCGAACTCGGCCGGATCGCAGACGTCGACCACCACGGCCTTCTCGCGGTTCATCAGCATGACGGCGTCGGTCGGCTTGAGGGAACCCAGTCCGCCTCCGCCGGTCACCGCTGGCCAAACCAACATGGCACCGGACGCAAAGGCCACGGCAATCAGAATCCAGTTATCGATAAAAAAGCTCACAGAGGTCACCTTTTGTGCACAGCCCAACATTCTAAAATGTCTGGCTGGCCTTTGCCGCCCCCCATTTTCGCCACGTCAACCTGCACCCCATCCATGCACAAGCTTGTCCTGATTCGCCATGGCGAATCCACCTGGAACCTCGAAAACCGCTTCACCGGCTGGACCGATGTCGAACTCACTCCCACCGGGGTGTCGCAGGCCATGTCGGCCGGCAAGCTGCTCAAAGCCGAAGGTTACGAGTTCGACGTGGCCTACACCTCGGTGCTCAAACGCGCCATCCACACGCTGAACTACGCACTCGACGAGATGGACCGCGCCTGGCTGCCCGTGGTCAAGGCCTGGCAGCTCAATGAGCGCCACTATGGCGCGCTGCAGGGGCTGAACAAGGCCGACATGGCCAAACAATATGGCGAAGAGCAGGTGCTGATCTGGCGCCGCAGCTATGACACGCCGCCGCCGGCGCTGGAGTCCACCGACCCACGCAGCGAGCGTGCCGACCGCCGCTATGCCGCGCTCGATCCGGCCCAGGTGCCTCTCACTGAATGCCTCAAGGACACCGTGGCGCGGGTGATTCCCTACTGGAATGACACCCTGGCACCGGCCATTCGCTCCGGCCAGCGCCTGGTGATTTCAGCCCATGGCAACTCCATCCGGGCCCTGGTCAAGTTCCTGGACGGCATTTCCGATACCGACATCGTCAACCTGAACATCCCCAACGGCATTCCGCTGGTCTACGAGCTGGACGCCGACCTGCGCCCGATCCGCAGCCACTACCTGGGTGACGCAGAGGCCGCGGCGCGCGCTGCAGCTGCCGTGGCGGCCCAGGGCAAGGCCTGACGGCCGCGCGCCGACCAGCAGCCCCCTGTGGCCTGTGCGGGCTTTCACGGAGAATGCGGAACCCGCACCCCATGCGGCGCTCCAAGGTGTATATTGAACTCAGGGCCATGCTCCTGAGGGAGCGGGATTTTCTTTTCGAGGCACTCCGATGGGTAAACAGGTGAGTCACAAGCTCAGGATCGCTGGCTGGATCGCGGTCGGTGCCGTGGCGGGCGCATTGACGACCGTGCAATTGCAGGCGGTGGCCCGCAACACGCTGGCTCCCCTCCCGCTGGAGGAACTGCAGCAACTGGCGGCCGTGTTCGGCATGATCAAGTCCGATTACGTCGAGCCCGTGGACGAGAAAAAACTGATCTCCGAGGCCATCTCGGGCATGGTCGCTAGCCTCGACCCCCACTCCCAGTATTTTGATGCCCGGGCCTTTCGGGAATTTCGGGAAGGCACCAGTGGCCGCTTTGTCGGGGTGGGCATCGAGATCACCATGGAAGACGGGCTGGTCAAGATCGTCTCACCGATTGAAGACTCCCCCGCATTCCGTGCCGGTCTCAAGACCGGCGACCTGATCACCAAGATCGACGACACCCAGGTCAAAGGCCTGTCGATCAGCGATGCCGTCAAACTGATGCGGGGCGAGCCGCGGACGAAGGTGCTGCTGACCATCATGCGGCGCGACGAGAACCGCACATTTCCCGTCACCATCACACGCGAAGAGATCCGCACGCAGAGCGTCCGGGCTCGCGTTGTCGAGCCAGGTTTTGCCTGGGTTCGTGTGTCTCAGTTCCAGGAACGCACGGTCGAGGATTTTGTCCGCCGCGTCGAAGACATCTACAAGGCCGAGCCCCAGCTCAAGGGCCTGGTGTTGGACCTGCGCAATGACCCGGGCGGTTTGCTGGATGCTGCCGTGGCGCTCTCGGCTGCCTTCCTGCCCGAGAACGTGACAGTGGTTTCCACCAACGGGCAGCTGGCCGACAGCCGCTTCGTCTACAAGGCCACGCCTCAGCACTACCTGCGCCGAGGTGGCAACGACCCGATTCGTCGCCTGACCGAAATCACCCGGGGAGCCCTGAAGTCAGTCCCGCTGGTGGTGCTGGTCAACGAGGGATCGGCCTCTGCCAGCGAGATCGTGGCCGGCGCTCTACAGGACCACGGGCGCGCCACCGTCATGGGCAGCCAGACATTTGGCAAAGGATCTGTGCAGACGGTGCGCCCGCTGGGACCGAACACCGGACTGAAGCTGACCACCGCCCGCTACTACACGCCCAAAGGCACCTCCATCCAGGGGCGCGGCATCGTGCCGGACGTGTGGCTGGACGAAACCGCCGAAGGCAATGTGTTCGCCGCCCTGCGCACCCGTGAAGCCGATCTGCAGAAGAGCCTGGACAACGGCAATGGTCAGCCCATGACCGACGCCCAGCGTGCGGCCGAGCAGCAGCGTGAACAGGAGCGCGAGGAGGCCCGTCGCCGAATCGAGGAAGAAGCCCGACGCAACCCGGGCCAGCGCCTGGTGCCCGAGTTCGGCAGCGCCGAAGACTTCCAGCTGCAACAGGCCCTCAACCAGTTGCGCGGCCAACCGGTGCAGGTCAGCAAGACCCAGACCGTGCGCACGGAAGAGAAGAAAGAGAACTGATCCATCTGGCGGTGGCACAGTGCCTGTGCCCGCCAAAGCTTCTGTGAACGACGCCCAGCTGCTGCGCTATTCGCGCCATATCCTCCTCAATGAACTGGGCGTCGAAGGCCAGGAACAGTTGCTCGCGTCCCACGCCCTGGTCATCGGGGCCGGTGGACTCGGATCGCCTGTGGCGCTGTACCTGGGCAGCGCCGGTGTAGGGCGAATCACCATTGTCGATCACGATGTGGTCGACGAGACCAACCTGCAACGCCAGATTGCCCACAACCTTGCGCGCGTCGGCACCCCCAAGGCCGAGTCGGCGCGAGAGGCCATCGCAGCCATCAACCCGGACGTGGTGGTGAACGCTGTCACGACCCGGGCCGACGCTGCCCTGCTCGATCAGCTGGTGGCCACAGCCGATGTGGTGCTCGACTGCACCGACAACTTTGCCACCCGGCACGCCATCAACCGCGCCTGCGTGTCACACCTCACCCCTCTGGTCTCGGGCGCGGCCATCCGCATGGACGGCCAGCTCAGCGTGTTCGACCCGCGCCTGCCCGGCAACCCCTGTTATGCGTGCGTGTTCCCCGAAAACAGCGGCGTCGAGGAGACCCGCTGCGCCACCATGGGCGTGTTTGCTCCCCTGGTCGGCATTGTCGGTACCCTGCAGGCCGCCGAAGCCCTGAAACTGCTGGTGGGCCTGGGCTCGCGGCTGACCGGCCGCCTGCTCATGATCGACGGCCGCGACATGGCTTTCAACGAAATCAGCCTGCCACAAAACCCCGTCTGCTCCGTCTGCGGCACAAAACACGGCGGCTGAGCCACCTCAGTCGTTCGTGCATGGCCCGTGCCGACGCCGAAACTCGCCCGGCGGCTCAGGCTGCGGGTCGGCAAACAGGCCACGACCCTGGCGGCGCGCCAAGGCCTCTTCCCGGTCGTAGGGCCCAGCCTGGCCCCGGACCCGGTACGACCACGCCCAGCCTTCAGCCACCATCACGGCCTGTACGTCGTCACTGCCCAGCCAGACACGCGCCAGCGTGCGGCGGTAGCGGTCCTGCCCGGTCACCTCGACGCGGACCTGGCGACGCAACACCATGCCCGCCAGCCGGTCACGGGCTTCACGGCCATCGGCCTGACAGATTTCAGGGGCATCGATGCCATCCAGCCGCAGCCGCTGACGCCGTCCGCCGTCCAGCGGCTGCACCCAGAGCGAATCACCATCGTGCACATGGGTCACATCAGCCAGGTAGCCTGTGGACGTGGCAGTGACGGGCTGGCAAGCGAACAGGCCTGCCAACAGGCAGGCCACCACAAGGGCCCGCAGGCCCGACTTCAGAAACAACATGGCCCCGAGTCTGCCGCAAATCGCCGGGCGCTTTCCGAACGCCTTGCGCAGACGCGCAAATCAGACCGCCATGTAGCGCCCGGGCCGGTGGTTGATGGCCAGCGTGAGGTTCAGCACCACGGCCCCCAGCACCGACCAGGCGATCTGTGAGGCGTCCACCACCGCCATGGCGGCCAGCACGATCGCACAGTCGAATCCCATCTGGATGCGACCCGCGCGCCAGCCGAAGCGCTCCTGCAGGTACAGCACCAGCACATTGAAACCGCCCAGGCTGGCTCGGTGGCGAAACAGCATCAGCATGCCCGCGCCCATGAGCAGGCCGCCGGCCACGGAGGCAAAGCCGGTCGAGAGCTGGTCGAAAGCAACCCAGTGCGGCACCCATTGCACGAAGGACGCCAGCAAGCCGACCGCGGCAAAGGTCTTGAAGGTGAACACCGGTCCCATGCGCCGCCAGGCCAAGCCATAAAAGGGCAGGTTCACCGCCATGAACAGCAGACTGAAATTCCAGCCGGTGGCGTAGTGCAGCACGAAGGCAAGACCCGCCGTCCCGCCAGTGAGCAATCCGGCGTGGCGGAACATGACGACACCCAGCGCCACGAACAGCGTGCCGGTCAGCAGGGCTTGCAGATCCTCGTGCGGCCGGTGGCGGGCGAGCGGCACCGTCGCAGCGGCTTCGACCGACGATGGGGACGGGGCGGACGTCTGAGACATGGAACAGGGCAGTTTCAAGCCGGCGTTCCCGGAGCGGAGCGCGGTCAGGCGACCGAGTGTGGCCCGAAATGCGTGCACCCGCATTGACCCAGGTCAGCGCTGGTGCCGATTCCAAGGCCCTTGACCACTGCCCCACGGTCAGAGGGCAGGCGGTATGCTGCAGCCATGCCGGACACTTCTTCTCGCACAACAAGCATCGACACCGACTGGTCAGGACGCATCGCCCGCATTGGCCTGCTGGCAGGCCCCGTGCTGGCCCTGATGAGCTACTGGGTTTTGCCCGAGCACGACGCCCTGGGCCACGCGGGCCGCCTGACCGCCGCCATCGGCCTCTGGATGGCCGTCTGGTGGATGACCGAGGCAGTGCCGCTGCCGGCCACCGCCCTGCTGCCGGTGGTGCTGTTTCCGCTGTCCGGCATCCAGGACAGTGCCCAGACGCTGCGGCCCTACGCCTCCGACATCATTTTCCTGTTCATGGGGGGATTCATCATCGGCCTGGGCATGCAGCGCTGGCACCTGCACACCCGCATTGGCCTGGCCATCGTGCGCCGCGTCGGCACCTCGCCAGTGCGCCTCGTGGCGGGCTTCATGGCCGCCACCGCCCTGCTGAGCATGTGGATCTCCAACACCGCAGCGGCCATGATGATGCTGCCCGTGGGCCTGAGCGTGATCGGCCTGATCGAGGAACGCCTGGGCCTCACCGATTCGTCCAGCGCACAGGCCCGGCGCCACTTCGCCACCTGCCTGATGCTGGGCATCGCGTATGGTGCGTCCATTGGGGGCCTTGGCACCCTGATCGGTTCACCGCCCAACCTGATCCTGGCCAGCTATGCCCGGGAGCAGCTCGGCCTGGAGATCACCATGCTGGGCTGGATGGCCCTGGGCGTGCCGCTGGTGGTCCTACTGCTGCCGCTGGCCTGGCTGTGGCTGGTGCGCGTCGCCTTTCCGGTGCACCTGCACATACCCGAAGCGGTGCAGGCGCACATCCGCGACGACCTGTCGCAGCGCCAGCCCATGGGCCGTGGTGAGCGCATCGTGCTGGTGGTCTTCCTGCTGACGGCGGCGGGCTGGGTTCTGCGCCAGCCCTTGTCGGACCTGCTGGGGCTGCCCCACCTGACCGACGCCACCATCGCCATGGCCGGCGCCCTGCTGCTGTTCGTGCTGCCGGTGGACTTCGGGCGCCGGGTGTTTGCCATGGACTGGAACACGGCCGTGAAGCTGCCCTGGGGCATTCTGCTGCTGTTCGGCGGTGGACTGAGCCTGGCGGCCGCCATCAGCCGGCACGGGGTGGATGCCTGGCTGGCTTCGGGGTTTGCCGGCATGGCCGACTCACCGGCCTTGCTGGTCTTGCTGGCGGTGACCACGCTGGTCATTTTCATGACCGAGCTGACCAGCAACACCGCCGTCGCCAACACGCTGATTCCGGTCATGGCGGCGGTGGCCATCGGACTGGGCCAGCCTCCGCTGCCCCTGATCCTGGCGGTGGCGCTGGCGGCCAGCTGCGCCTTCATGCTGCCGGTGGCGACGCCACCGAACGCCATCGTCTATGCCTCCGGGCACGTGAGCATCGCCCAGATGATGCGCGCCGGGTTCGCGCTGAACTTGCTGGCGGTGGCGGTGATCGCGGTGGTGATCAGGCTGCTGCTGCCCTGGATGACCTGAGAGGCCAAGCGAAACCGCCTCTGAGCCGCAGCCTGCGGTTCACGGCCCGGTCACAGCGTCGTACAGCAGAGCGGTGTAGACCGGGTGCAAGGAGATGTCGTTGTGCCCGGCCTGCGGCACCTCGTCGAGCCGGGCCACCCCGGGGGCGAAGGTCTCGAAGAGCCGCCGGGCATGGGACGGATCGATCACCTCGTCGCGCCCGGCGACGATCAGGCGCGTCGGCAGGCGCAGCGCGGGAGCGAGCTGGTCCGACTCGAACCGGTCCCGCAGCAGCCAGCCCACCGGCACCCAGGGGTAATGGCGCTGGGCCACCGCCCGCAGGCTGTCAAACGGTGTCACCAGCACCAGACGCTGCACCGGCCGCTGGGCCGCCAGCTGCACGGCCACCCCGCTGCCCAGGCTGCGGCCCATCACCACCACCTCGGGGTGCTGGCGGTGCACCTCGTCGAACAGCGCCAGCGCATCGGCCACCAGCGCCGCCTCGGACGGACGGCCGCTGCTGCCGCCGTAACCCCGGTAGTGCATCAGGAACAACGCATGGTCCGGGAACTGGGCCGACAAATCGGGCAAGGTCCAGGCCACGTCCTCGGCGTTGCCACCGAAGTAGACGATGGCTGGCGCACCGGCCGGCTGGCGCCGGGCGCTGATGCGCAGGCGGGCCTCCGCCGTTTCCAGCCAGAAGCCGCTGCTGGCATCGGCCGAACCCGGCGGAACCGGGAAATAGATCAGCGACCGCTGCAACAGGAACAGCAGCAGGCACAGCCCCAACCACGCCAGCGCCAGCAGGCCGAGCAGATTCAGCACCGTCCTGCTCACGGTACGGAGCCCGGTCCGTCAGCTGGCCAGCAGGGCGTCCAGGCGCCGCAGCCCGGCCACCGTCTGCAGGCAAGCTTCGGCGGCTTCGATGCCCTTGACCGCAAAGTGGCGCTGAAAGTACTTGCGGTGCTCGGCGTGTTCGTGGAAGTGGTGTGGCGCCTGGATGGCCAGGATGGTGGGCACACCGGTGTCGAGCTGCACCTGCATCATGGCCTGCACCACGGTCTGCATCAGCGTGTCGAAGCGGTAGATGCCGTCGTCCACCACCAGGGCGCTGCCCACCACAGCCGCGTACCGGCCGGAACGCGCCAGGCGCTGTGCATGCAGCGGAATCTCGAACGCTCCGGGCACATCGAACAGGTCGATGCGACCGGCGTCCACCCCGGCCTCGGCCATGCGGGCCAGAAACGCATCGCGCGCCTGGTGCACGATTTCGGCATGCCAGGCGGCCTCGACAAAGGCAAATCGCAGATCGGAAGGCAGAGAAACGGTGTCGTTCATGGCGGTCATGGTTGGGGTCAGGTTCAAACCCGCATCATGCCCCAACGATCCACCCTTCCAGCGGATCAAAGGGCGGCAGGCCATAACAAGGGTGTCCCTGCTCGTGCTGCCGCCGGGCCCAGGCCGCCTGCAACAGGCACAGCACGGCGTCCAGGCGGTCACCGCTGGCGTCGTCGGCCAGGTCGTCGCGCTGGGCGTGGCTGAGCTTCAATCGCAGGCCAGCCTGCGCCAGCAGGGGCGCATCACCGCTTTCCAGGGCATGGATCAGGGTCTTGCGGGCGATCAGGCGCTCGGGCGTCTGGCGGGTGCGGTCGTCGCTTTTGTAGGATTGTGTGCCCAGCACGCTGCGCGCCAGCAGACCGGGATAGGCCTCCAGGGCGACGCGCTCCCGGTCACCGGCGTGCAGTCCCGGCAGGTGCACCCCAGCGGCCAGCAGCCTGGGCACACCAGCATGCATCATGAAGGCCACCGGCGGATTCACCCATTTCATGCTGGGGCTCGATCCTGCCGGGCCATCGGTGGCGCGGTGGGCAAACTTGCCTCCCACCGGACGGGCGTCACAGAAGGCTGCGAAGGCCGTGCGGATCTGCTCACGCGACAGACAGGCGTAGTGCGCCATGCACCCGGTCCAGTCCGTGGGCCAGCCCAGCTGCTCGACCAGTCCGCGCGGCAGCCCGAAGGGCAGATCAAACCCGCCAACCCAGTGCGCCGGCCGGGTCAGTCGCTCCTGCCAGCCTTGCAAGTCCTCAAAGGTCTCGACTCCGTCCAGCAGCACCCGCCCGCGATCGCAGCGGCCAACCGCCAGCACGACGGGTTTGCGGCGCGTCGGCGCACTGGTGAAATCGCAACCCAACAGCACGGGTATATCGCTCATCATGCGTTGATCCGGGTCCTGGCCACGCGCAGCACGGCTCTTTCCCCACCCCCGACTGTGTCAACTGGCCCAAGCTGCCATGCCCACTGCCAGCGCCGCAGGCGCGCCAGAGAGGGGGGTAGCCGCGCAGCGGCGCAAGGGGGAGTCCGGACTAGGCCCTGCCGATGATGCTCGCCGTGGCCATCAGCTCTTCAAGCAGGGCCAGCGACACCTTGCCGGAGACGGCGTAGGGGTCAAACTCGGGGCGCTCGGAGTACTTCAGCACGATGGAGGTGTTGAGCTTGGACAGGTTGACCGTGCCCATGGTCCAGCCCCCAAAACGCCGCTCGGCGATCTCCTCGTAGTGCAGCAACACCACATCGGAGTGGCGCTTGTCGGCCACGATGTGGTTGTACAGCGTGTTGACGGCGCTGCGACCGCCTTCAATGGCCTGAAGAAAAACGCCACCTCCATAGCACAGGACACCGGTGATCCCGTTGCCCAGGTTGTGCTGACGCGAAGACTCCAGAATGGATTCGATGGCCTGGGTGCAGTCCTTGTCGACTGCGCGGCTGACATAAAGCAGGCGAACCAGCATGTTGTGCCCTGATGGTTTCGGTTGTTAACGCGGGATCAGCGACAGAAACTCGCGCCGCAGGTTCGAGTCCTTGAGGAATACGCCCCGCATCACGGAGTTGATCATCTTGCTGTCCATGTCCTTCACGCCCCGCCATGCCATGCAGTAATGGCTGGCTTCCATGACGATGGCCAGACCGTCGGGCTGGGTTTTTTCCTGGATCAGGTCGGCCAGCTGTACCACGGCCTCTTCCTGGATCTGAGGCCGACCCATGATCCATTCGGCCAGGCGGGCGTACTTGGACAGTCCGATGACGTTGGTGTGCTCGTTGGGCATGACACCGATCCAGATCTTGCCGATCACCGGGCAGAAGTGGTGGCTGCAGGCGCTGCGCACCGTGATCGGGCCAACGATCATGAGCTCGTTGAGGTGCTCGGCATTGGGGAACTCGGTGACCGTGGGACCTTGCACGTAACGCCCGGCAAAGACCTCCTTGAGGTACATCTTGGCGACACGGCGTGCCGTGTTGTCCGTGTTGTGGTCGTTCACGGTGTCGATGACCATGCTCTCGAGCACACCTTGCATCTTCTCGGTCACCTCGTCGAGCAGCTTCTCCAGTTCACCCGGCTGGATGAACTCGGCGATATTGTCGTTGGAGTGGAAGCGCTTGCGGGCGGCCAGAACGCGTTCCCGGATCTTCACGGACACGGGCACGCCCTGATCACCGTCGTCGTTTTCGGCAGCGTTGTTCATGGACTGGTCGGATTTCATGAGCATTCGTCATGCTAACACCCGCATCGGCCCGATCCGCAGTGGCCGACCGATAGCGGCCGTTTTGTGGGGGCATCCGGCTCAGTACCGGTGTCCGGTCAGGAACAATGTCGCACGCATCAGGCCGAAAGCGAGCCTGTCGAGCAGCCGATCTCGCCAAGGTCGATTCTGCAGCGAGCTCAGGTCCAGGCGCTCACTGGCATCGCGCAAGATCTCATCGAGTCGCTGATGCAGCAAGCGGGCAAACCGCCGGTCGCGTGTCATGACATTGGCTTCACGCGCCAACAGCAGAGACAGGGGATCCAGATTGGTCGAACCGACCGTGGCCCAGCGCTGGTCGACCACCGCCACCTTGGCATGCAAGGAGCTGGGCTCGTACTCGTGGATCTCGACGCCGGCCTCCGCCAGGCGCCGGTACACCGGCCGCGCAGCCCGGTATTGCAGGAAACGCTCATACTTGCCCTGCAGCAACAGCCGGACCCGCACGCCACGCTGAACGGCGATGGACAGGGCGCGGCGCAATTTGCGCCCCGGGATGAAGTAGGCATTGGCGATCACGACCTCCTCACGGGCTTCGCCGATGGCTTTCAGGTAGGCGCGCTCGATGTCATGACGGTGGCTGACGTTGTCCCGCAGCAAAAGGGCGGCGCGCGCACCCTGCACGCCAGACAAGGCCGCCGGCTGGCTGCCTGATCCGTCGCCGTCCGGCGCTGATGTTTGTGACTCGGGCAAGCCCAGCATGGCCGAAAAGTCTCCGGCGGGCAGGGTTTCACGCAAGGCCTCCCAGGCCGCCACAAACTCTCTTCTGCGGGCCTTGCGCACAGCCTGCAAGCGCCACCACAACTGCTCCATGGTGTCCACCATGTCCTGCACCAGGGGCCCCGCCACGCGCAGCGAAAAGTCCAGCCGGGGCTGTGCAAGCCGCCCGAGCACCACGTCGTCGCGGTCGTCGATGATATTGATGCCACCACAGAACCCCACCGTGCCGTCCACCACACACAGCTTGCGATGCAGGCGCCGCCAATTGCTGGGAATGAGCAAACCCAGGCGACCCAGCGGCGCATAGGTGCGGCAATGAACACCGGCACGCTGGAACCTGGTTCGCCATTCGGCCGGCATCCGGGGTGTCCCCACGCCGTCCATGACCACCCTGACCAGCACACCCCGCATGGCCGCACGCTCCAGCGCCTCAGCCACACTGAGTGCGGCGCCGGCGAACTCGAAGATGTAGGTTTCAAGGTGAATCACCCGACGCGCGGCATCCATGGCTTCAACGAGGGCGGGGAACAGCTCGGATCCGCCCTGAAGCAAGAACAGTTGGTGCCCATCGGCCATTCCGGTGCTGGCCTTCGCAGTCGGCAGATCGGGAGCCCGTGTGGATGGGGTCACAGCCCGAGCTCGGCAATCAGTGGCAGGTGATCGGACATGCGTGACCACGCTTTGCCGTGTGGCACATGGGCCGACACCAGCCGCATGCCCCGCACGTAGATGCGGTCCAGGTGCAGCAGGGGCAACCTGGACGGAAAGGTGGCCAGGCGAATGCCCTCGAAGGTGTGCAGGTTCATCCGCGACATGGGTCGCAGCAGCTGCGCCCCCCAGTCGTTGAAGTCGCCGGCCACAACCAGGGGAGCCTCTGGCGGCACCTGTTCCTCGATGAACTGCCCCAGACGTTGCACCTGCCGCTCGCGGCTCGCATGGATCAGGCCCAGGTGCACCACGATCACATGGACAGACTGCCCTTCCACCAGCAGTTCCGCATGCAGCAGGCCCCGCTGCTCGAAGCGGTGGTCAGAAACGTCCGAGTGGCCGCTGGCTATCACGGGCCAGCGCGACAGCAAGGCGTTGCCGTGCTCGCCATGGCGGGTCACGGCGTTGGTGCGGTAGACCGACTCGTAGCCCTCGGGCGACAGGTACCCCGCCTGGTCCAGCTCCGGCCAACGGGTGAAGAGCCGCTCCATTTTTCGGTTGTGCCGGCGAACCTCCTGCAGGCAGACGATGTCCGCGTCAAACTGTTCCACCGCGTGGACCAGGTTGTGGATTTCCAGCCGACGTGCCAGACCCAGGCCCTGCACGCCTTTGTGAATGTTGTAGGTGGCCACCCGGACGCTGGTCATGTTTCTATGATCCCAGAAACGCGGGCGGGTTGCATGCCCCCGAAGGACTTGTTGTTCGTCCGTTGGGGTGCGCCGAGGTGCTGCTCAGAAGCCGCTTTCGCGCACAAACACCGCCACCACATTGCGCAGCATCCGGTCGATGAGTGCTTCAGGACTGCCCTCTATTCGTACCCGCACCAGCGACAACTGCGCCTGTTCAACGGGTTCATCGAACTCGATACGGACCCGGAAAAGTGCGTCGCGTGCGACCGGCACCCGTTGCTGAAGCACCCCGGCAGGACCCTGTACGGTGGCCAGAGGCCCTCCATGGCTGGCATCCAGCATGGGCGTGGGCAAGGCGGTGGTTCGGGCCACGTCGATGGCCTGGACACGGCCGTGTCGCCAGACCGGCGGATCGACCATTTGCCGCACCCTCACGGCCTGTCCGACATCGATGCGGGACAGATCCGCCTCAGCCACGTAGGCGTCCACCACCCAGCGTGCCGGGTTGACCAACATGGCCAGAGGCTGAAGTGGCCTGACCCAGACGCCTGCATCCAGTTCGGGATCCAGGTCGTACAGCACCCCATCGAAAGGCGCACGCAGGATCAGTCGACCGCGTTGTTCGGTGCTGGCGCGCTCCTCGGCCTCGTGCAAGGCCTTCTGGGAGGCCAGCAGCTGGCGTTGCGACTCGCCATCGGGCAGCCCCATCAAGCCGGCCATCTGGCGCTCACGGGCCAGCGCCAACTGGCGGGACCGTTCCTGATCGATACCGAGCACCTTGGAGTCGAGCGCAAACACCACCTCCCCCTGCTGGAAGGCGCGCTGCTCAGGCAACGCCGTGAGCTGGGCCTCGAAAGGTGAATACAGCAGTTGTTGCTCTTCCGCCCGCAACCAGCCGTGGGCCTGGACACGGGTGTTCAGGGGAAGAAACAGCAACAGGCCCAGCAGCCCCAACAAGGCCAGCGCCGACCAGCGGCGAGACCAGCGGATCTCGGCACGCCGCTCATGCCACACCTTCAGCTCTTTCATCACCGGTTTGCCAATGAACCAGGCCAGCTCCACCACCATCAGGAAGATGCCCAGCACCTTGAAGAAAAACAGATAGACCAGAACCGCGATACCCAGAAACACCACGAGCCGATACAGCCAGGTGGTCAGCGCAAACGCCACCAGCCAACGCCGTTTCGTCGGCTGGAAATTCTCCGGCCAAACATCAGTGAAGCCGAGGAGGTGTCGCCGCAGCCAGGTTCTCGCCAACGCCCCGGAGCGCTCGTGGAGATTGGGCATGTCCAGCAGATCGCTCAGGATGAAATACCCGTCGAAACGCATGAACGGACTGGCATTGATGGCCAAGGTCAACACCCACGAGGTCGTGGCCAGGAAAAACAGCCCGTTGCGCAAGGCACCGTCGGGCGTGATGGCCCAGGCCAGCGTGGCCAGTCCAGCCAGAGCCAATTCCACCACGATGCCGGCGCTGGCGATCGACAGTCGGTGTTTGGGGTCTTTGAGCCGCCAGCTCTCACCCGTGTCGGTGTACAGCATGGGGAACATGACCAGAAAAGCGATGCCCATGTGGGCCACACGCACACCATGGCGGGTGGCTGCGTAGGCATGTCCGAGTTCGTGAATCGCCTTGGCGAACACCAGGGCCAGCGCATAACCCAGCAGGCCGGCCCAGGTCATGTGGTCGACGAAGGTGTGGGTGAAGCTGTCCCACTGGCGCGAAACCAGGTACAAGCCCAGCACGGTCAGCAGGGCCACCACGACCGCAGTGGCACGGGTTTGCAGCCAGGCCAGGTAGGGGGCCGTGGCGGCCAGCCAGCGCTGCGGGCGCACCAGTGGCAAGCGGAAGAAAAGGTAGTTGTGCAGCAGCCACTCCAGCGGTGCTCGTCGGGTGCGTGCGAAGCGCCCCTTGACCTGGTCCACGGCCACTGCGTCATCCAGACGCAGCAGCTCGTTCTCGGACAGAAAGCCCAGCAGTTGCTTGACGTCATCGGGTGTGACGTTCAAGGGGGTCTGCGCATTGACGGTCCGGATCAGGGTCGCCGCATCCGACTCGGCCCAGTTCAGCAGCAGCTCGAATTCCAGCCATCCGATCCGGAAGAAACGGTTGCGCACCGGGTCCTGGATGACCCACGCGGGCGTGCCATCCTCGTTGGGCGCTGCCGGCATCAGTTTGAGCTCGTCGCGGATGGCAGGCAGCAGCTTACGACGCCGGGGCGCCCCCTTGCCCGGCAAGGTCAGGGTGGCGCTGACGGCATTCACAGTCCGGTCCACTCCCGCACGGCAGCGATTGGCCGGCGGAACAGGTAATAACCCAGGGTCACCCAGTCGCCCGACAGGCGGGCCGTGCCGCGCAGCCCGATGCGAGGCAGGCTTTCGTCGTCTTCAAAACGGGCCCGCAGACGGTAGGAGGCAACATCGTCAGGGCTGGGTGTGGCCTGGTAGCTGGCCTCGATGAGTTCGCCGCCACGGGGCCGAAGAGGGTCGGTGTGGAGAAACAGCTGCACCGGCGCACCGGGCTCCAGGTTGATGGCATCGGCCACGGCCAGCCAGATCAGCATGCCTGCGTCTTCCGGCTGCGCCAGCTGCATCACGCGCTCGCCGGTCTGTACCGGGCGACCAAGCCAGTCATTGACGTCGGCAAAAATGGCCACACCATCGCGATCGGCCCGAACCTCGACGCGCTGGGTCAAGGTATCGACAGCCGCGAGTTCCGCCTCCTTTTCCCGGACGCGTCCCATCAGCATGGCCAGATCGGCCCTCCCCCGGATGTCATCGAACGCCCGCTGCTGGGCGATGTGAGCATCCACTCTGGCCACCTCGAGCGCTTTCAGGGCGACCTCGCGACGGTTCTGGATCACCGTGTCGTCCAGGGAGAACAACAGGTCGCCCGCCCGCACCCGGCTGTTGGGGGCCACGCCAAAGGACCCGATCACGCCCTCCTGGGGAGCCGCCACGGCCACCGCACTGAGAGCGATGACCTCGGCCGGCGCCAGGACCGACAGGCGAACGGGTATGAACAAGGCCAACACCAGTGCCAGCAACACCAGGTTGCGACGACGACCTCGCGTCCAGCGACGCAGCCGGGTGGTCCAGCGCTGCACCTGCACCTGTTGCAAGGCACCCAGGCAGTGTCCATAGATGAGGTGCAAACGCTCGAGCAAGATGAGGTCCCGATCGACCCATTCGGTTTCCCGTGCATAAAGCGCCAGACCCAGCAACTCACCCCGCCGGTCTTTCAGGGGAACCACCAGCAGGTGTTCGGGCAACCATTCGGCCCAGCCTGGCTGATCCACCTCGGCGGCATCGGCGTGGTCAATGCGGTGAAGCTGACCGTCCTGCGGCAGACGGCGGGCAAACTGAGACACCCAGACCGCAAAGGGTGAGTCCTCGGCCACGCTGACCAGCCCCGAGGCGGCCACCAGCTTCAGACGGCCACCGGTCCCATCAAACAGGGCGGCTTGCCGATAGGGCGCCAGCGCGTGGGTTTCGTTGACGATGGTAAAGCGCAGCGCCGGCACATCGGCGGCCGCCAGCGCGCGAGATTCGATCTGGAGCAGAACATCCAGATCGTTGGCCGGATTCATGGCCACGCTGTCAGCGCAGATCAGGGAACCGGGCAACCCCGCTCATGCCGGGCAGCAGATCCGGATGCACCCGCAGCATGGCGGCTTCCAGCTCGATGGTCTGACTGACAGGGTCGATGCGGCTGTTGATGCGCTGCACACGGGCCGGGTAGGTCTTGCCCGTCTCGTCGATGGCGACTTCGAACTCCTGACCGATGCGCAGTCCGGATGTCCAGCGGGAGGGCACGTTCAGCTTGAGCAACAAGACCCCGCGGCGCACCAGGTCGACCATGGGCTGTCCAGGTGTCACCGTCATGTGGCTGCGCACATGCAGACGGGCTGTGTAGCCATCCCAGGGTGCCCGGATGGCACACTGGGAGATCTGGAAGTCGATCAGATCGGTCTGTGCCTTGGCCCGGGCCACGGCGCTGGCGGCCAAGGCCACTTCGACGTCACTGGCCTGCTCCAGACCCTGCATGCGCAGTTTGGCCTCGTACTCTTCCGTTGCCGCAGCCAGGTCGGCCTTGGCCATGCCAGCCCGTGCCTCGTGTTCGCCGCAGTCCAGCGACACCAGCACGGCTCCCTGACGGAACGGACGGCCCAGGCCGGTGTGGATTTCGGTGATGCGCCCGGCAATCGGACTGGCAAGAACCGTCTCGCCATTGGGCAATACCAGCACACGCACGGTCTCGGACCCACCGCCCACACCAGGGGACGTGGCCGGCTGCGACCACGCCTGGAAAGAAGCACCGCACAGCAGCGCAGCCAGCAGACATTGGCGAACAAGGGTCACGTGCATCTCACTCGTTTTCAAACCAGGTCTTCATCTCGCCCAGGTTGGCATTGAGGGCCGCCACCAGGCTGGACTCGTACACCGAACGGCGGGCGTTTTGCGGGATCGTAGTCGCAAAACGGGCTTGCTGGCGAACCGCACCCTCCTGATCGCGCAGTCGCAGGGTCCAGGCGGCCCGCTCCAGACCCAGACGATCGCCACTTTCAAACGAAAGTTCCAGCGGCAGGCCAGCCTGGTCGTCGGACTCGATGTCGTGGCGGGCCAGCAGGTCTTTGGCCAGGGCGGTCATGCGCACTTTCTGGACCGGGTCGGTGATGCCAGTGACTTGAACCGCCACGGCAGGGGCACGGCCGAACAGGTTGGACGACAAGCTGAAAGCGTCTTGCTCGGTGGACTGCAGGTGCTCGCGAACGCGCTGCGTCAGCTGGGCCAGGTCGTTCCCGTCGAAGTCGTCGGCAATCGGGTCGAAACCCAGTGTGTTGTAGAGGCGACCAAACGCAATGTGGGCGTTGGCGTAGGCGTTGGCCCGCTGGTAGGCACCCAGCACCGATCGCGCTTGCGTGCGGATGGCCTCCAGCTCGCTGTCAAGCCTGGCGGTCACCGAGGCGCGCGTGAAATCGGCCAGACGCTTGTCGACCTGCGAGGCCTGGTCGGCCAGCTTGAAGTCTTCCAGCGCCATGCGGTAACGCTCGGCGCTGATGCGCGTCTGGGTCAGGATGGCCATGGAGAGGGCCATGCGACGGGCTTCGTCAGTCTGTTCCTGGTACTTCTGGGCATCACGCATGGCCGGCAGCGCCGCCAGGCGCATCAGATTCCAGGCGATGCTGATACCACCCTCGGACCAGCTGTTGTTGAACAGGAAGCGGTTGCTGTCGTACTGGCGGCCGTAGTTCAGGGAAATGCCCGGCAACATGCCCAGCACCTGCTTGCGCGCCTCGGCTGCGGTGATGCGCTTGCGCAGGTCTTCCTCGCGCAACTCGGGGCGCTGCATGAGTGCCATCTCCTCCAGCCTGCCCACATCGCGCGGAGCCGCAGGCAACACCGGCTCCTGTGCTTCGGCCACGGTGAACTCCACCCCAGGTGGCACGTTCATGAGGGCCGCCAGTTCGCGTTTGGCAAACTCCAGATCCTGGCGGCGCTGGTTCAACAGCGAGGTTGCATCCAGCAAGGCACGCTGATAAGCCAGCGCCACCCCAGGAGGAATCACGCGCTGAGTTTCGGCCTCGCGCGAACGCGACAGTGCCTGCTGCGCACGCTCGAGAATCTCGTCGGCCTGGGCCGTCAGCCGCTGGGCACCCAGGGCACGCCAGTAGGCGGCACGGACATCCTGCAACAGGTTCTGCACCACCTTGCGGCGACGCTCCTCAGCGATCAGGAACTGGTCACCCTGCTGTTTGGCACGGTAGTAGGAGACACCGAAATCCAGGGCATTCCATGAAAAGCTGATGTCACGAAGGCTGCGCGATCGTTCGTCGGACGAGGTCGGGTTGGTGGATTCCACCCCATCCAGAATGCCGATGCTGGTGCCGCCCGAAAAGTTGCTGCGGTCCTGGTAACCGGCCGTGGCCAGCATCTGCGGCAGCATGTCATAGCTGGCGTAGTTGGTCAGGCCCAGGGCCAGCGCCGACTCCATGCGCTTGAGGCGGTAGTCCAGGTTGTAGCGCAACGCACGCGCCAGTGCCTCTTCCATGCTGATCGGACCACCGATGGGTGTCTGGTCAACATACATGCGCGATGTGTCTTCCTTGACACGGGTCAGCACATCCTCTTTCTCCAGCGGCTTGGGTGTCACGCTGCAGCCAGCCAGCACGGCGGCAACCGCCAGCACGATGGCTCCACGACCGGTCGCGGCAGAAATACGGGAAGACTGGGATGGTTTTTTGGTCATGCTTGTTCTCTCTGATAAATGGTTGTTCAGCTGGGGCTCACAGTCCGGGTCATGGGGCGCATACCGAGCGAGCGGTCGGCGGCCATGCGCTGGAGTTGGGCGCGGAACCCTTGGGCCATCACCGGCTGAACTTCATTTGTCTGCCTAATGGCATCGGCATTTTCTGCAGGAACTGAAAGCGCATCCGCGTCGTTTGACAAGTTCGTCACGCTTGACACGTCTTCGGCATGGTCGGCTTGCGCCACTTCCTGAGGCGATTCGATGCCTGCCTGCGGAGACGGTGCATTGGGTGCGCCCGTGTCAACAGGCTTGGGTGAACCCAGGCCGAACGGATCCAGCAGGGTTTCGAAGCCTGGTGTCGCAGACTGATGGGCGTCGACCACCGCGTTGCGCACGGCCGACTCCAGTTGTGCCGAACGCACAGCCTTCTGAACGAAAAGACCGTGCTCTGCGGTCACCGGAGCATGGCGCACCGCATGCTGCACGTGCAGAGCGTGGCGAATGGTCTGCACCTCTCCATGCCCCAGTTCACGGATCAATGCGGGTGCATCACCGTCCTGGGAACTGTCAAACAACAGGCCGTCCGGCACCTGCGCCATGGCTTCCGCCAGCAACGGACTGTTGGTCTGGAACGCACCCAAGGGGGACCCTGCCAGTGCACGCTCCGTGCTCGAACTGCCCACCGCGTAGAGCACATGCAACGCCGGGTCGGTGGCGATTGGCATGGGTGTCACGCCGGGTCGCGGCGTATCCGGCTGACGACCCCAGTCCGGATTGGATGGTGCCCTCCCCGACTCCTCAGGCAGCACCGGTGTAACCGGTGGCAGGGGTGTGACCGGTGGCAAAGGCGCCGGCCCCGGCAACGAAGGCGTTGGCACATCACCCAGGATCAACTGTGCGCTTGATGTCAGGTCCCCATCGCTGATGGTGTATACCACCACCGGCACAGGTCCACTGTAGCCCGCGTCCGGCGTGAACACAAAAGTGCCGTCCGGGTTGATGACCAGGGTACCGACACCGGGAACCGTTGCCGTATCGCCTGCGGTATAGACGGTTCCGTCCACCTCAAAAACCGTCACGGTCAGTGAATCACCGTCGACATCGCTGTCGTTGTCCAGCACATTGCCTATGACCGGCTCATTGAAGCGCGTTGGAACGACGTCATCCACAGCCACAGGCGCGTCGTTCACGCCGGTGATCGTCACCGTGATCGTGGCCGTGTCCGTGCCACCCTGGCCGTCGCTGATCGTGTAGCTGATCTCGGTCGTGGCCGTCTGGCCCACCGCCAGGTTCTCGAAGTCCC
>JAUVWL010000032.1 GCA_030604135.1 Burkholderiales bacterium
AACGGGCACCAAAAGGTGCTACAATGCAAGGCTTGCAACCGACCCAGGCGCGTAGCTCAGCTGGTTAGAGCACCACCTTGACATGGTGGGGGTCGTTGGTTCGAGTCCAATCGCGCCTACCAATTTCGACGTAAGTCGTTGACACGGTTTCGGAAAGTGCGCCGCCACGGCGATCAAAGTGGCCTTGAAAAAGGCGTTGATCGTTTTGCACTGGAGAAACCACGTGGCGACCTCTCTCAAGACCCTCATCGAGGGCTATTTGGCTGCCGCCGAGCGTCCTTACGACGTGCCCGGCCGGCTTGAGTTCTGGCTCAACGAGCTAGGCGACATTCCCATCACAGACATCTCTGCCGAGGCCGTTGACGCTGCCATAGTGCGCCTGGCTGAGCGCGGCAAGGTGCAGCCGCGCCGTGGCAAGGAGCCGCGAGTCACGGGCAAACCCCTGTCAGGGACGACGCTCACCCGCTACGTGTCGCAGCTGGCCGGCCTCTTCAAGTACGCCCGCAAGCAGCGCCTGGTCAGCCGTACCTGGACGCCACCGACGCGCAACATGGATCTGCCGGGGCCGGCGCCGATCAAGACCACCTACTTCACCGCCGCCGACATCGAGCGCCTGGTGAAGGTGGCGCGCATGATGGACACCCGCTGGAAGCGTATGCCGGCCCTGATCCGCGTGGCCTTCTGCACGGGCCTGCGCGCGGGCAACCTGAAGGAGTTGCGCTGGGAGCATGTGGACCTGGACGCCGGGCTCATCCGCGTGGAGCGCACCAAGAACGGCCACCCGATCGTGAGCGTGCTCTCCGCAGCGGCCAAGGCCGAACTGGTTGCGCTGCCAGGCCGCAAGGCCGGTGAACTGGTGTTCGCCAACAAGTCCGGTCAGCCGTTTCACTGGCGCAAGCTGTGGCTCACCATCACCAAGGAAGCCGGCTTCGAGGGCTACAACTTCCACCTGCTGCGCCACTCGTGTGGATCGGCACTGGCCAGCGCCGGGGTGGGGCAGGCGGCGATCATGGAAGCCTTGAACCACCGCACGCTGCACGCCAGCCGGCGCTACATGCACTTGAACGTCTCGGCCCGCTCTGAGATCGTCAACCGCGTTTTCGCCTGACGCGCGCCTCTAAGCAGATCGGACCAGACACTCCCTAATCGCTTCGGAGTTCACCCCTAGCCGGTGAACGCCTGAGAGTGGTTAGGGAGTTTTTTTCTTATGTGCACTAGCTGCCACTGACCGGCTTAATTGCGGTGTATCGGCCTGAAATACGGCGATTGAATGGCACATCTTCACCAACAGAAGATGATGTCTAAAAATACATGAAAATCAATAACTTAGCGTGTCACTACATGCCCTGAGAAGCTCTTTTCTAAGGGTCGAGCTGCACCCAACACCTAACCTTGCGGAACGCCGTGGCAGGCGCACTTCCCGAGATTTATTTAGGAGTTGGTATGAATGTTGTCAACGCGGACCTTCGCAAGTTCAAAAAGGCCAAGGTGTGGCGCAAAGAGGATGCCCCGGAAATCTTTCCCACTGATGGTTCTTGGGAGTGGTTCAAAAGAACCCACCGGCCAGAGCTGATCAAGAGCGGTGCTCTCGTCGTGCGCACTGGTCGGTCGGGCGATCTCGTGCACACCGATCGCATCGGTCCGGTCGTCCAGCAAATCCTGGTCACCGAGTCGCTCAAAAGGATCGAACCCGCGCTCGCAGCAGCATGACGATGAAGGACAATCGTCATGCAAGTCATTTCATTCACCAGGCGCAGGAGTGCCGCTCATTCAAGGAGCGCGCACGTGCGACCACCAAAAGCAAAACCCCTGGCCGGGGCCATCCGAGCCGAGGGGTTTCACCAGTCAACACAACAAGGTAGTTCCGATTCTGCTTCGCTTGGCACGGAAGAGGCCAACGAAGCGATCATCCGTGAACTTCGCACCGCCATGGACGCCGCCGCCGCGGCCGGCGACGTGGCCACCTACAAGCAGCACCAGGCCGAGTACATCCAGGCCCTGAGCGCTCGCAGCCCTGAACAGATCCAACGCCTGAACGAGCAGCACCTGGCCGCTGTGGAGCGCGCAGCTGCACTGGGCGATCACGGTTTGCGCTACGTGCCGGCCGCCTGGCTGGAGACGGAATCCGGCCGCGCGGTGGCGTGGCGCACCAGTCGGCCATTGGCTGGCGAGGCTGATGAGCGGAGGTCCGCGTGACCAATCCGGCGCCATACCCGCCAGACACAAAGCCCAAGGGCTGGCGGTTTGAACTCGACTACGAACGGATCGAGCAATCCGACACATGGGCATTGGCGCCCGCCGAGCTTCGCCCCTGGCTGTTGATGCTGTGGTTCACCGCATGGAAGCAGACGCCAGGGGGATCGCTGCCTAACGACGACGCCTTGATTGCAGCCCGCCTAGGTATGCCGATGCCGATGTTCACAGAGCACCGCGCCGTGCTCATGCGCGGCTGGTGGCAAGGTGACGATGGGCGCCTGTACCACGACACGCTCACCGAGCGCGTGCTGGACATGCTTGCCAAGAAAGAAAAAGACCGCCTTCGCCAGGCCGAATACCGCAACAGAAAGCGAGCCGGGTCCAAGGGTGTCGCACCGTTGTCACACGTGACAAACGAGGGACATACACGTGACTCCGATGGAGTCCAGTGGAGTCACGCGGGAGTTACGTCACCAAGCACCAAGCACCTGAACCAAGCACCTGAAAGTGCCTACGGCACTAGCACTGTGCTGAGTGCCGGCGAAGTGGTTAAGGCAATGCGGGCAGAGGGCATCCAGAAGGCGAACCCATCCAATGCAAAGCTGATAGCGCTTTTGAGCGCTGGTGTGCCGCTGGCCGTGTTTGTGGAGGCCGCAAGGATCGCAGCCAAGAGTGCAGAGAAAAACCCATTCGGTTGGGCACTGTCTCGCATCGCCAATCGCATCGAGTCTGGGGAAATCGATCTGGACGAAGGCAAGCCGAAGCCGACTCCAAGTTGGGCGATCAATGCCGGCTTCTCCAGCATCTACGAAGCCAATAACGTTGGCTGCTACGAACACAACGCGGCGCAGTTCCGCAACGGTGAACCCATTGCGGAGGTGGCGGCATGAACGCTCACGAACTTGCGCAGCGCCTGGCAGAGCGCGCGGCCGATGTGGCTCAGTACCTGTTGCCCGGTGGCAAGAAGTCCAGCGGCGAATGGAAGGCCGGTAGCGTCTCCGGTGAAGCTGGTCAATCCCTGTCTGTGCGCCTGAGCGGTGCCAAGGCCGGGGTGTGGCGTGACTTCGCCGCCGATCAGGGTGGTGATCTTCTGGATCTGTGGGCCGCGTGTCGTGGCTTGTCGGTGTCGCAGGCCATGGTCGAGGCGAAGGCCTATCTCGGTGTCCGCGATTCCATGCCGGCCCGGGAGATCAAGAGCTACACCCGGCCGAGCAAACCCAAGAACTACACCGCCCCCAAGGCGGGAGTGCGTGCCTGGTTGAACAGTCGTGGCATCTCGGACGCGACGATCGACGCTTTCCAGATTGGTGAGCAGATCCACGTTGGCAAGACGATCGCACTGTTTCCGTACTTTCTGGACGGCGAACTGGTGAACGTCAAGTACCGAGACATTGCCGACAAGCGCGGTATGCGCCAGGAGAAGGACGCCGAGCCGTGCCTGTTCGGCTGGCGGCTGATCGATCCCAAAGTACGCACGGTGGCGATCTGCGAGGGCGAGATCGACGCCATGACGCTGCACCAGGCCGGAATCCCAGCGCTGTCCGTCAACGCGGGCGCCGGTAACTTCCAGTGGCTGGAGAACGATTGGGAGCGCCTGGAGCGTTTCAGCGAGATCCTGGTGGCCTTCGACGCCGACGAGGCGGGAGAGAAAGGCGCCAAGGAGGCTATCCGTCGCCTGGGTGCCGATCGGTGCAAGCGCCTGACGTTCCCTGGCCACAAGGACGCCAACGAGTACCTGCAAGCGGGCGCGTCTGGCGAGGACTTCTGGCACGCAGTCAAGGAAGCCAGACCGCAGGACCCTGAAGAGCTACGCCAGGCGGCCGACTTCATCGATCGGGTGAAGGCCATGTTCTATCCGGCCGACACCGACGCACGTGATCCCGTGCTCCGTCTGGACAAGAACCTGGACTGGTTCGAGTTCCGTCCCGGTGAGCTCACCGTTTGGACTGGCATCAATGGCCACGGCAAGAGCTTGATGCTGGCGCAGGTGATGCTTGGCCTGGTCCAGCAGGGAGAGCGCTTCTGTGTGTTCAGCGGCGAGATGACACCAGAGCGCCAGGTGAAACGCCTGGTCAAGCAGGCAACCGGGCTAGATCGTCCGACACCCGACTACATCGGCGCCGTGGGCCAGTGGCTCCGTGATCGTGTCTGGTTGTTCGACCTGGTGGGCAGCGCAAAGCTCGATCGACTGCTGGAGGTGTTTACCTACGCCAACAAGCGCTACGGCATCCGGCACTTCGTCATCGACTCGCTGATGATGCTGGACATCCCCGAGGACGGACCCGGCGCCATCAGCGCGCAGAAGGCGGCCGTTCAGAAGCTGTGCGACTTCGCCAAGCGCAACGGCTGTCACATGCACCTGGTTGCACATCCTCGCAAGGGTGCCGACGAGAAGAGCGCGCCTGGCAAGCTGGATGTGGCCGGATCGTCAAAGATCACCGATGGCGCAGAAAACGTGTTCTCCGTCTGGAGTGCACGCAAGGACGAGAGCGAACCGCTCGACGACACGCCTGACGCCAAGCTGGAGCTACACAAGCAGCGCAATGGTGAAGTGCAGCACTTCACCCTGTACCTGTGGTTCGTCAAAGACGCCCAGCAGTACAGCACTAACCCCCGGCGCCGTCCGATCGCCTACTTCAAGTGGAGTGCTCAGGACGTTCACTCTGAGGTGACTGAATGACCAATCCGTTTTCCTGGGCAGTCAACCAGCTGGCGAACGTTCAGCGAGTGGAGCGCAAGGTGCCGAAGTTCAACCCACGCCCGGCCGGCGTCATCCAGGCCGGCAGCGCCAGCGAGGCCGTGTTGCTGATCCTGCGCGCCGATCCCAAGACCTTCTACACGCACGGCCGCCTGATGGAACTCACTGGCCGATCGCATGCCGCGGTCAGCTGGGCGCTGCGGTATTTGCGCGAGCAGGGCCTGGTCAAAACCATCGGAGACACAGCAAGAAATGAGCGGTGGCTGAAGTACGCCGCCGAGATTGGAGCAGCAGATGTCGAAGTTGCAGAAAAGCCCCGAGTTAAAGCGCGCCCAGAGTGCCTGGTACTCGATGCGCAAGCGTTGCCTGAACCCAAGGGACCAGGCCTGGCCACGGTACGGGGGAGCGGGAATCAAGATCTGCCCGCAGTGGCTGGCGAGTTTCAAGAACTTCCTGGCGGACATGGGCCTGCCGCCGACGCCTCATCACTGGCTGGGCAGACGGGATGTGACGAAGCACTACACGCCCGAGAACTGCCTGTGGACCGAGCCGACGCCGCAGAAGCAGCGCCGTCAGTTCTGTCGCAAGGTGATCGTGCAGGGCGAGACGATGACCGCAGCGGAGGCCGCCCGACTTCCGGACCAACCCACCAGGAACTCTGTCCTGCGCCGCTGGGAAGCGGGCTTCAGCCTGGAGCACCCGAAGCTGGCCAAGCTCTACAAGCGCTCGATGTGGCTCACCCATCAGGGCGAAACCCTGCCACTGCCCGAGTGGGCCCGGCGCCATGGCCTGTCACCAGCCGTTGTGTGGTGCCGCCTCAAGCGAGGGATGCCGATCAGCGAGCTCTTTTCGCCGCTGATGCGCAAGCACCCCAAGACCTCCCCCCAATCCTGAAAGCGATCGCAGCATGAACATCGAACTCAGCACATCCATCGGGGATGACGTGGGCCGCCGCAGTGGCAAGGCCGCATGCCGCCAGACTCTCACGAGCCAGACCGAAGGGCGCGCTGGCGCCATCGCTCAGGACATGGTGCAACTCATCAGCGAAGCCGGCCTCGTTGACGCCAAAGGCAAGGAGCCGCTGCCGATCGCCCGGCTGATGGGCTACGCCGAAGCACTGGCGACGGCCATCGCCTTGGCCGAAGCCTGTGGCGTGCGATTCGTCACGACGATCCGCCAGGACGGTACGGAAGGCCTGGGCGCCCGTATCGATTACCCACCCCCGCGGGCGCTCGACGCCCGATCCAGCAAGACCCACTGAGGACGCAGCACCATGAGCAACCGCATCGAAACCTACATTCATCAATCCCTGGCCGGCGCTGGCTTTGCCCTGCTGGATCCCGTCATTGCCGCGACCTTGCGCCCCGACCTGTGGGGCGTGGGCAATGGCGGCATGGAGGCCAGCTGGGAGTTTTCCCGCGCCAAGAACATGGCTGGCTTGGAAGGGCTACGCCGTTTTGTTGTGCGTATCGAGGGCGCCGCCCAAGACATTCCTGTGGTGGCCCGCTCGTCTGATTACCTGGCCATGCGCATCGAATGGATCTTGGGCCGCTCGGTCCTTGACCTGTTGGAAGTGACCGAGAACCGGCCCGCAGCCGCTCCGCAGCCGTCCAAGGCGCGCGCTGAGTCCATCAGCATCGACCGCCATCCGGGGATCACCACTGTTGAGCCTGGCCGCACGTGCTCCAGCTGCGACCACCTGACCGCTGGCCACGCCTGCCGCAAAGCCAAGGACACCGGCATGGCTCACCCGCCCGCCAACATGCCTCACCGCTGCATTTCCTACGTGCCGCTGTGGAACGCAACCGACAGCCGCAAGGGGCCGCAACTGTGGCCCGAGCTCGTGACCGCTGAGGCGTAAGTCGCACCAAGCATCAGAAGCTCACGGGATTCCAGCTACCAACAGCAGCAGCACCATGACACCAACGACGACACAAGGGCGAGCCAAGAAGGCCAACTGGTGGGAAAACGACCCGCTTGCACCCGAACAGCCATCGGCCAAGACCTACATCCCGGAAAGCGAGGTAACAGGTAAGCCGACCTACATCCCCGAGCATGAAGTCACCGGCCGTGGTGCATCTGGCAACTGGTGGGAAAGCGACCCTCTGGCCAGCGACATCGAGAGCGATAACCCAAGCGCAGCGCAGACGAGGAAGCCGCGCACCGCTGGCGATGTGGCCGCCGACCTGGCCAAGGGCTTCGGTGGTGCCGCTGTGTCCGCCGTGGGCGCTGTGCCGACTGCCGTGGGCCGAGCGGTCCAGGAAGGCAGTGAAATGCTCTTCGGCCTGACCATGGACGAGGCCAAGCGCCTGGCTGAGGCCGAGGGTACGCCCGAGAAGGCGCTGGAGTGGTACGAGCGCGCCAACCGCCTCAACCCCGTATCGGCAACCGGGCGAGCCATCGAATCCGGTGGCCGCTGGGTCAGCCGCCAGGGCGATCGACTGCGCGATGCTCGCTCAGACGAGGCCAAGGAACTGGCCCGCCAGTCCACCCCGGACGGCGACATCACCAAGCCATCGACCTGGACGATGGGCGAAAACCCGACCGTTGAGGGCGTGGCGCAAGTCGCCGCCGATGTGATGGGCAGCATGGCCCCGCCCGTGGCCACTGCGATTGCCACCCGAGGCCGCTCAGCGACCACCCAGATCCGCGCGGGTGGCGCGACCGTGGCCGGGCAGATCGCAGGGGCCGCCATGGAAGAGGCTGGCACCTACCTGGGCCAGTTCAACGATGACCAGCTGCGCCAGGTGTCACCCGTGTTCCGTGACCTGGAGGCCAGGGGTTACAGCGCCGCTGACGCCCGGACCATCCTGGAGCGCGAAGCCGAGAACCGCGCCGCCGCCTACGCCGCGCCCGTGGGCTATGCCGGTGGCCAGGCGACCGGCGCCATCCTGGGCAAGGCGGGCGAGAGGCTGGCGGGCAAGTTCGCTGGCGCGCTGCCCAAGGCAGTCGTCCTGGGCACCCTGGGCGCCACCGAGGAAGCCTTGCAGGAAGTTTTTGAAGGCGTGGCCACCCGCGCCGGGATCAACGACGCAGCCGGCACCGACCGCTCACTCACCGAAGGCACCTTTGGCGAGGCCGTCCTGGGAGCCAAGGGCGGAGGCGTCACTGGTGCAGGCCGCGGTGCTGCCCTGGGCATCAGCGAGCGGTTTTCTCGATCGAGGGAAGAACCAGCCGCGACTGGGACGACACCGCCGAGCGCTGTGCCTGGCACGAGTGCATCGGCGGACGACTCCACCAGTGCGATCGAGCGGGCCATGGCCTCCAGGAGCGTGAGCGGACCGGCAACGGGCAGTCCGGCGGCAGCACCAGCGACCGAGCGACCGCGCCAGCGCCCGGAGGCCCGACTGGCAGAGCTCGACATCCTGAAGATGTACCGGCCATTGAACGAGGTGGAGCTCAACGAGGGCATCGCACTGCTGCAAGAGATCATGGACAAACAGGCGGGCGAAGCCAGTACCCCGCAGGCACCAGCCGATCAGATCGTGCAGCCGGAGCAACCCGCTGCCGCCGAAGCGAATCCAGAGCCAGCGATCCCAGCCCCAGAACTGCCGGCGACGGATGACGGTATCGATGTTGAAGAGACGCGCATCGGCCTCCAGGTGGACAGCGCCGATGCCGACAGCTTGATCGAGTTCCTGCGGACCGACACCGACCCATCGACCGGCAGACCGATTCACAGCCAGGGCCGACGCAACGAACTGATGGCCGAGCTTGAGAACCTGGAGGGTGCGATTGCAACCGCCCAAGAGTTCTTGCAGCGGACGGAGCGCCCCACGCCACAGGCCCCGACCAACTTCTGGTCCTACGTCAAGGAGCATGGCTACACACCCGGCCAGGTGAAGAAGGGCACCGAGCTCTGGACCACCCTGAAAGCCGACTTCGACCGGGCCAAGGCGAACGCCAAGCGCACCAGCAGCCCGACATCGATCCTGCCGGCTCCCACAACCCAGCCGATCAACCAGACAAGCCCTCAGAAAGTTGACCGGGTGATGCCAGCCTCGATTGCTCCCGCGCCTGGCATCGATCCCGCCCTCCAGAACCGCGACCGCAGCCGCGCCGCATCCGTGGCGCAGATGGCCGACATCGCACGCAACCCGGATTACATGCGCCTGGCCACCAGCCGCACGCCGGACGCTGGCGCGCCCATGGTGTTCATCGTCGGTGATGACATCGACCAGATCCCGGAAGGCAACGAGGGGCGCGCCGATGTGGCCGTCATGGCGGATGGCCAGCGCGTCCCGTTCCGCTACGCCGTGGTGGATGCACGTACCGTGCAGCCGTCCAACTTCGCAGACGGCCGGGTGAACGACGCCTACACCGTGAACATGCCGGGCACCATCAAGGCTCTCAACAACGGCCGCACCGCAGGGCTGCGCGCCGCCTACGAGCAGGGCACGGCCGGCAACTACCAGGCTGAACTCATCGCAGATGCCGCCGCGCATGGCGTACCGGTGGAAGCGATCCAGCGCACGCCGAACCCGATCCTGGTGCGCGTGTACTCCGAGCAGTCCAACACCCCGGACATGGCCGCCAAGAGCCAGGGCCAGGGCCTGGGCATGTCCCCGACCGAACTGGCTCGCCAGGACGCGCCGCTCATCGACGCCAACGTGCTCGCCGCCTACCAGCCGGGCGACGTGACCACCGCCGCCAATCGGGACTTCGTGCGCGCTTTCGTTGGCAAGCTCAACCAGGCAGGCCAGGACGTGGCCGGCATGATGACCGCCGAGGGCTCTCTCTCACCGGCTGGCCGACAGCGTATCCAGGCCGCGCTCATGCAGGCCGCCTACGGTGACGCTGACTTGGTGACTGAACTGTTCGACAGCCTGGACACCGACATCAAGGCGATCGGTGAAGCGCTCAAGGCCGTGGCCGGCGAGTGGGCCAACATGCGCGATAGCGCGCGCCAGGGCCTCATAAACCCAGATGCCGACATCACCGACAACCTGGTGCAGGCCGTCAACCTGGTACGCAAGGCTAGGCGCGACAATTCATCGCTGTATGACCTGGTGAATCAGACGGATCTGATGACCGGTGAGGTGCCCGACCCGCTGACCGTGGGCGCCCTCCGGTTCTTCTACCCTTCGCAGTACATGACGCGCGCAGCTGGGCGGGAGGCGATCGTCTCCGCACTGCGCGACTACACCCACTCCGCCATGGGCACCACGGCCGGCGCCGATATGTTCGGCCAGGTCGTGACCCCAAGCGACATCCTCAACGGCATCACAGATCAAGGAGCCAACAATGCGCAAGATCCAACCCAAGAAGGCGGCCGAGGCGCCGATAGCCGCGGCACTGATGGCCGCCGTGCTGATGCGCCAGGGCAAGGAACAGAACCAGTCGGCAATGATCGAGCAGGCCAAGAAGCTGGAGCAGATCGCCAGGGAGAACGAGAAAACACCGCAAGGGAAGTTCGCTCCAGCAATCCGCAAGCTTCTGAAGGTGATGAGGCCAAAGGGCTAGACGCGCTCACTCAGGAGGAATTGCTTGCCCGGATGGGCCGCAGCCCGATGGGCGCGGAGCCGACAAACGCCGAGCGCCTGGCCGTGGGCTCGATGTTGCAGGAGGGCACCGTGCTGGCGAGCGCCGGCATGACCAGCGGGATCACGGGCAGGGTCGCTAGGATCAGCATCTCGGACCAGTACCGGACAGCGCGCTACTTCGTGCATCTGCACTGGCACGATAACGGCAAGCCCAGAAAGATCACTTCCCAAGGGGGATCGGCCTATCACCACGACTTCTTCGTGCGTGACGGCAAGCTCTATTCCGAGGACTCGTTTGGGGACCGCGGCGCACTCAAGCAAGAGTGGTCGATCATCTCGGGTGCAAAGCAGTCCGCAACAGCGTCGGGCATCGACCAGGCGGGCCGATTCCCTGCGATTGGAACCATCACCAACCTGAGTGTTGGGCCTGCCGGGCTGATGACGCCGCGCCCGATCGCACCGGGCCGCCAGCTGTACCGCGAAACCAATCTCAGCGGACTCGATGACCTGCTGCGCCAGGATGGGCAGGCTGACGTGGCTGGGTTCTTTGTCACCGATAACCCGGACTTGGCATTGGGCCAGGGAGACAACCAGGGCGTGCAGGTGGTTTTTCGTGCCGACTCTCTGAGCGGGCGCGAGCATCGGAAGCCGATGACCGGCGACACGGCCGGCCGCGAGTACAAGACGGACATGGCGGCGCCGCGTGCGGTGCAGACCATCACCATGAAGGCCGTGGACGTGGTGCGCTTGCGTGGCCTGACGCGACGGACCCTGGCCGACTTCGACAAGGAAGTGCTGGGCGATGGCCTGGTGCGCTACCACCGCAAGGGTCTGCCCCGCGCTCAGGGCGAAGTCCTCAGCGCCTACACCCCGCAGGAAGTGATCGAGCGGCAGGAAGCAGCAGAGAACGAGCGGCGTCAACGCGAGGCGAACGATCGCACCGCCGCCGAGCAGGAACGCCAGCGCCAGGAACGCGAGGAAATCCGCCGTCGCAGTGAAGCCGCAGCCGATGACTTCCAGCTGGGTCAAGACCCGATGGCCAGCCTCACCGGCCAGCGCAGCGTCTTCGATGCGGAACGGGAAGAGTCTCAGCCGACACGCCAGGCGCGCATCCGCAATCAGCAGCCCGCCACCGATGAGAGTATCCAGGACGTGGGCGAGCAGCTGTATGCCAATCGCCGCAACTTCACCGGACGCGGCATCAAGTGGGAGGACGTTCAAGACCTGAACGACACCCTCAAGGTCAAGGAAGTCACCAAGGCCAAGGTGTGGCCACGCCCGAACTACGAGCAGCTGGTGGCCGATGGCATGCCCGCTGTGCTCGCGCGCATGGTCAAGCACGTCTATGACGGCCTGAGCGCTGGCCCCACCATCAAGAGCGGCACACCGCCGAGCGATGCCGACCTCAAGCGCTACATCGACACGCTGGCCAAGGTACGCGAAGGCCTGTTCGGCTTCATCAACGATCGCCAAATGGTGGCCGACTTCGCCAAGGGCGTGCTGACCATGGTGAAGGGCGAGCCGACCGCCCTGGGCCCCGTCTCCATCCTGGACATGGCCAAGCAGTCCATGGACGCCCGGGAAATCTCGACTGTCCTGCTGCGCCGTGTCTGGCCCGAGCAGTTCGCCGCCAACGTCCCGACCATGGGCCGCTTCACCCGTGGCAGCGAAGCGCAGAAGGACGTGAGCATCATCGGCGGCAACAAGGCCATCGGCGCCTTGCAGTTCGACCGCAACGACATCAGCAAGTGGGTGGGCGACCTGGGCAAGGGCTGGCCCACCAAGCGCGAAGCCTGGCAGGTGCAGGGCTACCAGGTACTGGCGCCCGGTGAATACACCGCAGCCGGCCAGGAGCAGAGCGACGGCTCCACCCGCATGAGCATCCGCCCGAAGCAGGGCCGCGGTTCCTGGCGGGCCGTGTTCACCGATGCGCAGATGACCAATCCACCTTTCGTGCTGGTGCAGGACGGAGGCTTTGGAGCCGAGGCCTTCACCACCCGTGAAGCCGCGATCGAGGCCGCCCGGGAAAAGGTCAAGCGCTCACCAGGCGCCGGCCAAGACATCCGCGGCACCAACATCGAGGAAGCCGAGCGCACCGGCCCGTCCCGCCGCCAGGATGGCGAGGACATCACGCCGCAGCGCCTTATGGAGGCCTTCGGGTTCCGTGGCGTCAACTTCGGCCGTGAAGGCTGGATCAAGCAGGCCGAGCGGCAGGAATACCTCAACCAGGCTTATGACGGTCTGATGGATCTGGCCGACATCCTGGGCGTGCCCCCAAAGGCCATGAGCTTGGACGGCAAGCTGGGTATTGCCTTCGGTGCACAGGGCAAGGGAGGCGGGTTCGCTGCGCACTTCGTCCCTGGGTATAACGAGATCAACCTGACCAAGACGAAAGGCGCCGGCACCCTGGCCCACGAGTGGGGCCATGCACTGGATCATCACTTCGCCACCCTGGCCGCCCTGGAGAAGGACAAAGAGCCTTTCCTCTCCGAGCACGCCAACCAGCCTGACACCCGTGATCGGATGGTTTTCGAGGACGGCAAGTACGTTCGCAAGAACCTCAAGACCTTCGGTGATGGCATCCGGCCCGAGATCGTGCAGGCCTTCCGTGCGATCTACCAGGCGATGGAGAAACGCAACGAGGCACCCGGTGAAATGGTGGCCCGCCGTGACGCCGCCAAAGCCAGCGCCCTCAAGCGCCTGGATGGCTGGATCAAGGCCGCGCGCCGCCAGATCGAGGAAAGCGCCGCCGCCAACAAGGCCGATCTACTGGCCGAGTTCGACCAGCATGCGGAGAAGTTTCGCAAGGGCGACACCGGCGACGGCTACGAGAAGGCCGGCAAGCAGGTGTTCAGCGCCCGAGTGGCCGCCGTGCGCAACCTCATCAAGGACGCCACCGGCCGACTCTGGAGCGCCGACGACACCAACGGGCTCGAAAGCAATGCCAGCTATGTGAAGAGTCTGCTGGGCAAGCAGGACGCCGACACCACCCACGAGCCCCAGAAGGTGGCCACCAAATACAAGGCCGACAGCGCTGCGATGGACAAGGAGAAGGGAGGCAAAGCCTACTGGGCCACGCCGACCGAGATGTTCGCCCGTGCCTTCGAGCTCTACGTGCACGACAAGCTCTCGCAGCGCCAGCAGCGCAACACCTTCCTGACCGATGCCGAGCTGCGTGCCAGTAAACCGGTGCAGATCCCGGATGAATCCAGCGCCAAGGCACGAGGGGCCGGCGCCATGCGCGATCTGTACCTCTACCCGGTGGGCAAGGAACGCGAGACGCTGCGCGAAGCCTTCGACAACCTGGTGGGCCAGATCAAGACCAAGGAAACCGACAAGGGCCTGACGCTCTACGAGCCCGATGGCATCGCATACACTGGAGACAGATATGGAACAGACGACTCCCGCCGTGGTGCGGATCAACCCGCTGGATCTGCAAGAACAGGCTCTGCCGCCGCTGACGGTGTGCGGGGGAATCGTGGCGCCGTACCAGGTCGAGCCCGTATCACCGCCCTGGGCATCGCAGCTGACATCGAGCGAACAGGCTCTGCCGCCCTCATCGGCCGCACCGTCAGCACCCCCGACGAATTAGCCGAGCTCGCGCAGGTCTACCGCGACCCGCGCTTTGAAACCTTCCGGGTGTTCTTCACCCGCAGCAACCGCATTCTGCACGCCACGGGCGTGAGCGCACGGCTACCTGGGCAGACGCCCATGGTGCCAGCTGGCATGACCGAGTCCGAATACATCCAGGCTTTCAAGGACCAGATGGAAACCACAGGGGCGGATGGCTACTACATCTTGCACAACCACCCGAGTGGCGACCCGACGCCCAGCCGCGATGACGAGCGCGTGACCGACTACCTGGCTGCACAGGTGCCGGGCCTGAAGGGGCACGTAGTCATCAACTCCAACCGCTACGCCGTGATCCAGCCTGGCCAGGCCGTGGAGGTGAAGGACAAGGTTTTCGGGCCCGACTTGTTGCGCATCCCGAGCCTGCCGTCCCCGATCCTCAACGCCTCGATCGGCAAGCCTGACGATCTGGTGACACTGGGCAAGAGTCTCCAGAAACCCGGATGGCTCACCCTCATCGGCACCGACTCAGGCAACCGCGTCCGGCTGACAGCTGATGTTCCTGCCTCTGCACTGAGCCGTGAGCCCCGAGTGCTTGCCGGCCAAGTGCGCCGCTTGATGCGTCAGTCTGGCTCCCGCAACATGCACCTGGTGGGGTCCGATGCCGATGTGGCGAGCGCGCCGGTGCAGCAGGCTCTCCGCGAGGGAATCTTGCGCGATGCCGTTGGCACCACTGGCCGCACTCAGGCCGAGCGTGGTGTAGGCGCAAGCGGTCCAGGTTTCACCCGCACGGCCGGACGCATCGTTTCCGAAGGCACCGATTACGGCCGCCAGGATCAAACCCAGACCGAAACTTTCCGCCGATGGTTCGGTGACTCTAAGGTGGTGGATGCCAACGGTCGGCCGCTGGTGGTGTATCACGGGACGGATGCGACGTTTTCGGTATTCGATACGGTGGGGGGTAGCACTCCTGGGTCATGGTTCACTGCCGACCAATCCGGCGCGGAGGTTTTTGGCGTCCCTGTGGCGGCGTATTTGGCTATTCGCAACCCCGGAACCCTGAACGATTTGGCCGCGGCGCGTCGAGATGCCGCGCGGCAGTACGACCCGATGGAGCAGCCTCGCGCATTTAATGAGGCAGTGGTTTCGGCGCTTGAGTCCAGAGGCATCGACGGCATCCGCGCAGAGGGATTTCAAGGGGCTGGCGGCAGTAATGTGTGGATGGCTTTGCGCCCTACCCAGATCAAATCTGTATTCAACCGCGGCACGTTCGACCCGAACGATTCCAGCATCGTGCGCGAGGACGAGCCAGGCTACCGGCGAGACAGCATCGGCAATAACCCGCCGCCTCAGCCTGGTCCTGACCAGCAAAACGCCTGGACGCGTGCCAAGGCCAAGGCCATGGAGCTCACCAGCCCGAGCGCAATCGACAAGCTGATCTATGAGTTTCAGGACAAGTACGTGGACCTCAAGCGGCTGCGCGATCACATCAAGGCGATCGGCGGAACCATCACCGACCTGAACGACGCCTACCTGGGCGAAGAGCTCTATCACAAGCGCCTGGCCAAGCGCACCGAGGACTTCCTGGACAAGGAGCTCAAGCCGCTGTTGGCTGACATGCGCAGCCGCAGCGTGAGCCTGCTGGAGTTGGAGCGCTACCTGCACGCCCGCCACGCGCCCGAGGCCAACAAGGAGCTGGCCGAGCGCAACCCCAACCGCGCCATGATCGAAGCCGGCAAGGCCGAGTCCAAGCGTGTCGTGCGTGATCTGGAGTTGCAGCTGCAACGTGCGAAGGCGCAAGGCAGCGCCACCCGGGCTATCGAGGAAGCCCTGGAAGAGGCACGCGACGAGGCCGCCACCTGGAACGGCGCCCAAGCCTTCCGCGGCACCGAGGCAGAGCGCCTGTCACTGTCTGGCATGAGTGACGCCGAGGCCAAGGCGTACATGGACGGGCTGACACCCCGCCAGCGGGAGAACTTTCAGGAACTGGCTGAGCGTGTGGATGCCATCCAGGCAAAGACCTTGGAGATGCTGGAGAGCTACGGCCTGATGGACAAGGCGACCCTCAACGCCTGGCGCAGTGCTTACCAGTTCTATGTGCCGTTGCACCGAGACGAGGCCAAGCCCGAGAGCGACCGCCATCCCATCGGCCAGGGCTTCAGCGTCAAGGGCACCGGCATGAAGAGCCGGGTGGGCTCCAATGAGAAAGTCACGAACATCCTGGCTCACATCGCCATGCAGCGCGAGACGGCGCTGACCCGTGGCGAGAAGAACCATGTGGTCAAGAAGCTGTATCTCATGGCAGCACAAAACCCGGATGAGGACTTCTGGGAAATCGACAAGCCGCCGCAGATCAAGACGATCGACCCGCGCACCGGCTTCGTGCGCTCCGGGATCGATCCGACCTACAAACACCGCCCGAACGTGGTGATGGTCCGCATTGCCGGCCGTGACCAGGCGATCGTGTTCAACGAGCAGAACCCGAATGCGGTCCGCCTGGCGGAGGCCATGAAGAACCTGGACGTGGGCGATCTGCACGTGGTCCTGGGCCTGGCTGCCAAGGGAACGCGCTGGTTCGCTTCGGTCAACACCCAGTACAACCCGATCTTCGGCCTCATCAACTTCGCGCGTGATGTACAGGCTGGGCTGCTGAACCTGAGTACGACCGAGCTGGCCGGCAAGCAGAAGGAGGTGGCATCGCACGTGTTCACTGCCATGCGTGCCATATACCGCGAGCGCCGTGGCAAGTCAGCCAAAAGCCGCCAGTGGACTCGACTGTGGGACGAGTTCCAGGACGTGGGCGGCACCACCGGGTATCGCGACCTGTTCACCGACGCGCAAGACCGGGCCGATGCGCTGACCAAGGAGCTCAACGCTCTGGACCGTGGCCAGATCAGCAAGGCCGCGCATGCCGTGGTGGACTGGCTGAGCGACTACAACGAGACGATGGAAAACGCCGTGCGCCTGGCCGCCTACAAGGTGGCACTGGACGAGGGTATGACCAAGGAGCGCGCTGCCAGCCTGGCCAAGAACATCACTGTCAACTTCAACCGCAAGGGCCGACAGACGCGCGAGATTGGCGCCCTGTACGCCTTCTTCAATGCCGCACTTCAAGGCACTGCCCGGATGGTTGAGACGCTGCGGGGCCCGGTGGGCAAGCGGATCATGTACGGGGGCGTGCTGCTGGGCGCCGTCAACACCTTGATCGGAATGGCCATGATGGGTGGCGACGACGAGAATGAGGCGGACAACTGGGACCAGATCCCCGAGTTCATCAAGGAGCGCAGCATCATCATCCCCCTGGGGCGTGAGGACTACATCACCATCCCCATGCCGCTGGGATTCCACGTGTTCCCCAACATCGGCCGCATCGCCGTGGAGTACGCCCTGGGCGGCCCGGACAAGAGCCTGGGCGGACAGATTGGCAACCTGCTGCTGGCCATCACCGATGCCTTCAACCCGCTTGGTGGCGCGCAGAACTTGGGGCAGCTGGCGGCGCCGACCGTGATCGATCCCATCGTGGCGCTCATGCAGAACAAGGACTGGACCGGCAAGCCGATCTACCGCGAGAACGCCAATGGCCTGGATCCGCAGCCTGGGCACCGATTGGTGAAGGACTCAGCATCGACACCAAGCCGTGCCGTGGCTGAGGCGATCAACAAGATCACCGGAGGCACCGACTACCGTCCGGGTGCTTGGAGCCCGACACCCGATCAGCTCGATTACGTCATCGGCCAACTCACCGGAGGCCTGGGCCGCGAACTTCTGAAGGTCAACCAGACGCTGAGCTCAACTGTAACCGGGGACGAACTCCCACCGTACAAGATCCCGCTGGTCGGTCGTGTGTATGGCAACACCCGAGGGCCCGCTGGGCAGTCTGGCCGGTACTACGAGAACGTAAGGCTGCTCAACGAGATCGAGAACGAGTACAAGGGCCGGCTGCGCAACCGTGAGGACGTGACTGAACTGCGCGAGAACGAGCCACTGGTGGGCCTGATCGGCCTGGGCAACGCTACGGAGAACCAGGTGCGCAAGCTGAACACTCTCCGCCGCCAGATCACGGAGCGCAAGGAAGAGGGCTACCAGGAACGGGCCAGGGAGATTGACGCCCGTGTCTCTGAGCTTATGACCCGGCTGAACACCGAAGTGGCGAAGGCTCGCCGGGAGGCTGCACGATGAGCCCGCACGATCCCGAAGCCCACGCGCTGCTGCTGTTTTCCCTGGAGCGCAACCGCCAGCGACTCATCGAGCGCGCCGCGACCGAGGGCCTCACACCTGAAGAGGTCCGGTTTGCCGAGACGATCGAGGGACACTTCAAGCGGGAGCAGGAGGAATGGGCGGACAAGCGGGAGCGAGGCGAATGACCTACACCCGCACCTGGTTGCGCAGCATGGCCGAGGCTTCACGTTCGGCGGCCAGCTGGCGCTCCAGTTCAGCCGCTCGCTTTTCCTGCCGGCTGCTGTACAGCGCCAGCGCCAGGCAGGAGAGCGACACCAGGGCCGCGCCCGCGATGCCCATCACCTTCTTCCAGGTGGCGTACTCGCTGGCCAGGTCGATCCAGAAGAGCAGGGCGCAGCCCCAGACGAAGATGAGCCCGAGGCCGATCAAGCCGGCTGTTTTGCTGGTGCGTGACGTGCTGGCGCTGCTGTTCATCATGAGACCCCTTCAACTGCCCATACAGTGTAGGGGCACTCAAGCGATAGCCGGTATGACGTTCCCCTCTTTGAAGCATAGCAACCCATGGCCGAAGGAGGCCAGAGGATGACTGGCGCGCAGCTGACCGATAAGCAAGCCGCATTCGTGCGCGAGTACCTGGTGGACAAGAACGCCACCCAGGCGGCTATTCGCGCCGGGTACTCACCCAAGACAGCCCGCTCGATCGGTGAAGAAAACCTGTCAAAACCTGACATCCGGGCCGCCATCGATGCCGGCTTGGCCGATCTGGCTTCTCGGGTGGGCATCACCGCCGAAAGGGTCTTGCGCGAGCGCGCCCGCATCGCCTTCTTTGATCCGCGCAAGCTGCTCGATGCCCAGGGCAACCCGTTGCCGATGCAGGACCTGGACGACGACACCGCGGCAGCGATTGCCGGGGTCGAGGTCATCGAGATGAAGGGTGGGGCTGAGATTCCTGGCGTGCTCAGCCTGGTCAAGAAGTACCGCCTGGCCGCCAAGGACACGAGCCTGGCCGCGCTGGAGAAGTACCTTGGGCTCACCGAGCGGCCAATGCGCTTTGCCTTGCCACGGATCGAGAGTGCCGAGGACTGCACCAAGGCGCAGTCCGCCGTGCTCACCGCCGTGGCCGCTGGCCAGCTGATGCTCACCGAGGCCAAGCTGATGTCGGATCTGATCGATGGGCAGCGCCGCGCCTACGAAACCCACGAATTTGCCAAGCGCATCGAGGCGCTGGAGGAAGCCGTCAACAAGAAGGGCGTCCGCTGATGAGATCCAACATGCGCAGACGAATCGAAAAGGTCGAGACCATGCTCATTCGGCCCGCGCAAACCTTCACCCAGACGCTGCTGATCGGCCAGCCTGCCGAGGGCGCTGACGCCCACGCATGGGCTGAATACGAGCGGGCCATTGCTCAAGCCCGCGATGCCAACCACCACATCATTGTGCTGGTTTCCGTGCGCCCCCGCCACGAGGCTCTATCCCTGAGAGGCTGAAACCATGACCGCACTGCTACGCAAGCGCCTCAAGCGCATCGAGGCCGAAGTGATCGAGCCAGACGCTACGGAAAAGAGCCACGTGGCCATTCTGATCGAGCCCGCCAAGTCCGACACCGCCGAGAAGTGGGCCGATCACCGGGCGAAGCTGGAGGAAGCAAAGCGCACCGCCGAAATGGTGTACGTGGTGTGCTTCGGCCGGAAGAAACGCGAGGAAGGCCCCGGCAACGTGATCTATGAGCCCTTCGACATTGACACTATCGGTCAGATCTTTGCCATGAAGCGAGGCGGTAAACGGGAGTTCAACAGCCTCATGGATGACACGCTGGCTGGGCTGCATGGCAACCTCATCATGCCGGTGGGCTCCACCGTCACGGGCAACTGGAACGAGGATGAGTACGAGGATTGACCGGTACTGAGCCGGTCCATCATCGGGCTTTTATCCGATCAATGACCGATACCGATCCGACGAACCACCGGGAAGCGAAAAAAGTTTCCGACCGATAACCGGATGCGGGTAGTGCATCCCTCCCTCTGAAAACCCGGTCCACGTCCGACATTTCTCGCGGTTTTCACCGATGCAACCCCTGTTGTTTTAACCCTAAGCGGGTTTGATCTGTTGCGCTCCAGGCCTTCCAATCGAGTTATCGATTCAACCAGGAGCCCGCACCATGAGCAACGTCCGCCAACTCTTCACCCTCAACGCCGAGCGCCGCGAAACCCTCAAGCACTTCTATGCCGACCAGGCCACATTCTTCATGCAGCAGATCGCCAACCCGGCCGGTGGCGCCGCTGCCCTGAGCATTGCCGTGACCGGTGACAGCCGGGTAGTGGCCAAGTGGGCAGGGGTGGACGCTGTGCATGCCGCCGTGCTTCTGTCGGAACTGGACGATATTCGCGTCCAGCTGATCCAGTTCATCACAGAACAGAAGCCAGAGCTTCTCGAATTGGTCAATCAGTCAGTGCACCAGCAAGCTACATGGGCCAACGTGGTGCCGCTGCGCAAGGCCGCCGACCGTGACGGCCAGGTGATCGCGCTGCGCCATTGAGGCCCTCGCCGTAGCTTCACACTGCTGTCATGATGTAGACTGTCCCAGGAACTGGCATTGTTATCATTACAAACAAAACACGGAGGGCCTTCTTATGCGTTTGGTTGTTCTAGCGTTTTCTCTCGCTGCGTTGACAGGGTGTGCCACGGTTGCAAATTACCAGGCGGAGTGCGAGCGAAGCAACCCTACCTTTGGCGGAACCGTGGCGTGCCTTGAGCGCACGTTTGCTGAAAATCCCCGGCTAGGGAACGATCCCCGAGGAAAGCTCTACATCCTCAAGGCCAAACAGCTATCCCAGCAGGTGGATACTGGCCAAAAGTCCGAACTCGACGCACGTGTCGAACTTCAGCAGCTGTACGTGGAGCTCCGCAACCAGGAACTGAATGAGATGGATGACCCGATCATCATCCAGCCAGCAGCGCAGCCAGTCCTGAGAACGACATGCAGCACGATTGGCGGTGTGACATCCTGTACTACTCGCTGAACGTCAGTCCACTCGCGCGCTGTATCAACGCGACACACATCAAAGGTTTCTTTGGAAAAAGTCTCAGGCACTTACAAGCGCAAGTCGGACAACGCGGTGTTCCACTACGAAGTCCATTACATCCCTAATCATTGGGCCGCAACTGTCCGGGATGCGAACGGAGATCTCGCTGGATCTCCCCAGCTGGGCGTGCACGGAAAGATGCTGGAGGGCGAAGAGTTGAGGGAACAGGTGATTGATTGGATTGAGAGTGCCATTCGTGACCGAGTTGGAGTTCGATGAGGGCTCCCCTGTACACTTGCCACTGAGCACATGCTCCCCGCCTTTCCTCCCTGAGCGGGCATCGCAAGATGTTGACCCGGCCTGAGTGCCGGGTTTTTTTGTATCCGTATTCGGCTAAGAATCGTGACACGCAAGGCACTATTTATTCGCACTGCATGACCCGCTGAGGACGGCGCCCCCCATCACGTATAGCCAAGGAGTGGCTTTGAGCAACGTTCTTCCCCTGTTTGATTCCCGCCGAGTCCGCCTGGCTGAACTGCGTCAGTGGTTCACCGAGCAGGCACATGAACCGTCTGGCCACGTGGCGGCCGTATCCATAGCCATCACCGGGGATGGGATGGTCAACACCAGCGGCTGCGGGGTTGAGCCCCATCATGCGCTGACGCTGCTGGAGGAGCTAGAGGAGGTGCGGGAGCGTCTAGAGGTGATTGCCGGGGAGCAGGCTCGTCGGCCGGCGGTGCGGCGCGGGGTGGTGGTACCGTTTCGCCGGGTGGCCTGAGTCTCTAGGCCGAGAAGGCCTGTACCACTTGGCGAATCATGCTCCAGACCAAGAGTCCCATTCCGGCGAGGCCGGTGACGAGTGTGAAGCCGAATTGCCAAGGCCAGATGGCCAACTGACGCTCGTTGATCCAGTGGCCTATTCTCCAGGCTACGCTTTGCTTGGACTGCCCGGGCCTTGCAAATGCAAATTCCGCGGTGCGCGCCCACATGGTGAACACTTCCCACAAAACGAATGCTGTGAGAGACGCGGCTACAAAGAGGGCAGCCAGCGCGTGTAACTGCGGCGCTGCTGGCTGCTGCTCCCGCACCATGGCCCAGAGACCGAAAAAGCCGGCGTAGCCCACGCCGACAACGATGCTGTTGTACTTGGAAAGACTTTCGACTTCTGTCACGTAGCTTGCTCCTGGGTTGTTCAGCTGTGCGTGTAAGCCGTTGATGACTTTGGCATGCTGCTGGGTACGCTTGTCCAGTTCATTCAACACTCTGGCATGGCCCGAGAGTTGCTCCGCGACGGCTCTAGTCCATCGATTCTGATCCATCTGGCCCCCTTCGTTTTCTGCACTACTGCCTGACCCACGTGCCACCTTGAGCATCACGAACTCGCCCCAGCGCGGCAAGCGTGTCAATAATCGTCGGTAACCGCTGCTTCCAGGGCCCCCGCCCTGAGAAGTGAGCAGCCACAGCATCTAGCCCCAGGGGCTGCGCGGAGTTGGCCAGCACGTCTGCCACAGCCTTGATCTGCTCTGGCAATCCGGCTGGCCATGGCTGGCGTGCTACCGGCGCCTTGGTAGGTGGAGGCGCCCCTTCTGCGTCTTCGGTGGCCACGTCCATCTCGCCTTGATGCGGTGTAGCTGCTCCTCGCTGGAATTCCGGCCGCAGCCATCTCACGGTGCCAGCAGCCTCTTCGGCTGCACGCTTGGCATTCAGATCCACCAGGCGGACTAGGAGCTCGTCGGTATCGGCAGGAAGATTCAGATCGGACCAGCCATAGGCCTGGAGCACGGCCGCGTCAAGCTCGTCGTGAAGGGAACGAAGCACTCCTATCAAACCCATCTCGTTGACCGATCGGCCGGCCTCGTCAAGCGGCTGATCGGCGCGCAAGGCCTCCAGCACGTTGTACATCCCGGTGAGAGGCAGGCCTGCGTGAGCGCGCTGCCTGGCCTTGCGGTGCGCATCAATTCTTTCGGCAAGGCCTCGGATTCGCGCAGCAAGCTCAAGGGTCTGGCCGGTATCAGCATCGGGGAATGGAAACTTCTCGAAGCAGGTTGTCTTGTTGTACCTCGGGCGGTCTTCAAGCGTCCCGCCTGAAGCCAGGGCCCATGCAACGTGAACTGAGCTTGAAAGCACTCCCAAGTGCAGAGCGTCATCCAGGGCGAAAGTGACCAGTGTGCTATCCGGTACAACGTTCGCTGAGAGGAACGCGAACACCCGATGCTTGGCCGTCTCCACCGTCACGATGTAGCGCTGGAGTCCGGCTGTCGCCGTTCGGAACTGCGGGCGTGGATGTCCGATCACCCACCAGAAGCGTCGGAAGATCGGATTCCGGTTCTGATCCCGCTCTGGTTTGGCGCGCTCAAGGAGATGCTGGAACGCAGCTGGGAATCGATCGCGCACATCATCGGCGTCCAGGCCAAAGAAGTCGATGACCCACTTCCCACGCGGAACCCCAACGAAATCGCGCCCGTTCAAGTAGGGGCGAATGTGGTGTTCAAGACCCGGCGCGGATCCAAGGCCAAGTGTTCGGGCCGTCTGTTCATCGATCTGGAACGATGCGCCAATGGTCTTCATCCCCACGGAGCAGAGTCCGAGGTTCGCGCGCAGCGTTTGGGCCTGAGCTACGTTTGCGCCGACGCGAAGATCCGCGCCGATGTGGCCGAGCCGTTCTGAGGTAAGCAGAACCAGGTCCTCGCCTTCGCCCGTCTCATCCCGTTCGGCAATCACCTCCCGCAGCAGTCCAGGCTTTTCGCCCTTCTCGGCCACCGTCATGGCAATGCGCACCGCTGCACCGTCAGCACTGTCCACCCATGGATGATCTGGGATCGCCAGGACGATTGAGAGCCTATCCTCACCCTGTAAGTGCGGCTCTACTGCACGTCTGACGTAGGTTTGTCTGAGACTGTTTGACGTAATGAGCCCAAATCTCTGAACCTGGCCAGCCCTCACGCCCACCGCGGCGTGATGCCACCAGCGCATCACGAAGTCGCTTGCCTCTGGGACTTCTGGCCACGCTGCTTGGAGCGCATCCACGTAGCCATCACCCAGCGCTGCGCGCATTCGCTTGGATCCGATGAAGGGAGGATTGCCGACGATGAAATCGACCATGGGCCAGTCAGCCTTGCGCGGGTTGATGTAGCGGATCTGTTCGACCTGGGCGGTTTCGTCCGGCACCGGCTGGCCCGTGGCTGGGTGTATGCGAAAAGTCACCTCGTCCCAGCGGGTGACAATGTTGCCGGCCGCGTCTCTCATGGGTTCCTGACGGTCATAGGCCAGCACCGCGTCCCGATGTTCGATGTTCCCGTAGTCGTGCACCACGGGTTCCGAGACGCTGGAGTTGCCCAGGGTGCGGATGTGCCACTGGAGGAAGCCGATCCAGAGAACCAGTTCAGCCAGGGATGCAGCGCGCTCGTTGATTTCGATGCCGCGCAGCTGCTGGAGGGTGACTGTTTCGCCTTCGAGGAGCAGACTACTTTGCTTCACCAAGTCGGTGTCTTCGCCAAGAGCCTCGTACTGGTTGAGCACTTCGCCTTCTAGGCGCTTCAAGTGTTCGAGGGTGACGTAGAGGAAATTCCCGCTCCCGCAAGCTGGATCAAGTACCCTCACGGTGCACAGCCGATGGTGGAAGCGCTTGACCTCATCGCGCGCTTCTTCCAGCTTGGCGATCCGCTTTTTCCCTTCCAGGCTGTTGGCCTCGTTCGCCAGCAGTAGTGCAGCGGCTTGGGCATCGGCCCACTCGGCGCGCAGAGGCTCCACCACGGTAGGAAGAACCAGGCGCTCCACGTAGGCGCGCGGGGTGTAGTGGGCGCCCAGGGCGTGGCGTTCGGTAGGGTCTAGTGCTCGTTCCAGCAGGGTGCCGAAGATGGAGGGCTCCACCTCGGTCCAGCTGGCACTCGAAGCAGCGAGAAGCCCGTCGATCTGAACAGGCTTGAGCATCAGGGCATAACCAGCCTGGTCTGGGGATTTGAAGAGCTTGCCATTGAACTTCAGGATCTGCTTGGCCAGAGCCGCGCTGAAGCCACCGCGGTCCATGTCGGCCCACATGGCGGCCATCATGCGCTGCAAGGTGGGCGGATCTTCCCGGAAGCGCTTGAGCACATCGGTGAAAGCGCCGTCCCCGTTGGCTGCGCGCGGGAGCAGATCCACGTCCTCGGCAAACATGGAGAAGAGGCAGCGGGTGAGGAAGGCGGCCACATCGTGCCCGGAGTGGCCATCTGCCTCCAGGCTGCGGGCCACCTTGGCCAGTTCCACCGCCACCTCGCGCGTTACCCTGGCGTTTGCGCGTGCAGGGTCCAGCGACATTGGATCGAGCCAGATCGCCTTCAGTCGCTCCAGGACTCCAGGCTTGCGCAGGTCATCGAGACTGATACGGTGGCTGCGCGGATCAGGGAACGGGGTGTAGGTGCCGCCGCTGCGGGTGAACTCGGCGTAGACCTCGATGACGCGCCCTACGTCCACCACGATCACGAAGGGCGGACGCCCTTCGGCGCCGGGTAGGGCGCGGGCGTAGTTCTCGCCCTGGGCCCGGGCGCGCATGAGCGCGTCGTCAAATCCCTTGGTGTGGGCGCCGCCTTTAACCTTCTTGGCTTCCAGGACGAAGTGGCCACGCTTGTAGCAGTCGATCCGGCCGGCGCTGGTGGAGCCGTCCCCGTGCTGGAAGCTGACCGGCCGCTCGAACATGTAGGCCTGGTCGTCGGTGGGGTGGGGCTTTTCTACGCCCAGTAGTTCGCAGAGCTCAATAACAAAGCTCTGGGCGGCGGCTAGTTCGCTGGCTGTGACGCCGCGCCAGCGCTCTATGAAGGAATCTACTGGGTATTCATCAGACATTTGGCATTCATGATGTTCATCGAGAGTGGCGGCGTCTGCATGCAGACACTTTGCCGGGGTGAGGGCCTGAGGGCCTGAGGGCTCAGTAAAGCGTTTTAGTGTTTCGGAGTCAGCCGTTCAGGTCGTCCGGAACGCTCATTCGATCGAACAGATTCAGAAGTATTTCCGCAACTCTGATCAATGATGCGGCACTGTGGGCTCCACTGGCCACAAGGACAGTGGACCAGTACGGACCGAGTGTCTGTACGTCAGCCGACAGAAAAAGAAAAGAAACAATGCTAAGTCCAGCCAGCAAAAGACAACTCAAGATTCCAGATCTAAGGAACCGATGAAGTTTCGGTAGCTGCCCTGAATCACGAAGCTTTTTTCCTGTCTCGGTACTACCCATCGGCAGAAGGATGGTCAATGCAGTCGTCATAAAACCTGCACTGATTGCCGCTGCCGAAATGACGGACCCAAGCAACTCCTTGGTGAACTCTCTAGGGATGTCACAACCAGTGAAGTACCATAGGGAACCTACGCCCGTGGCGAGAAGCCACGGGCCGTAGTTCTCCAGTTGAATTCTGAGTCTGTCCACGGTCAGAGCAAATCGATTAGATCCATGTCCGCAGGGCACGATCGAGAAGCCAAAGACGTGATTTTTCAGTGTACCTGTGATTTTGTACGTCTAGCTCATTGGCGCTAAACGATTGTTTAACCTTGTGTTTCAGCAGATCAATGACCTGATCCTTCAGTCCCGTGGTCGGGTCTTCGCCCTTGACTTTGAGCAAGGTGACGTCATCACCTTGCCTCGACATTGATTTGACAAACTGGATTGCTTTCGCAGCACTCAGGAAGTTTGTCCTCTTCCTTGTCTCATTGGCGCTAAGCGCCACTGTGATTTTTTTCGCGGAAGCAGCACTACTGGCTTGTGCCAAGGTCATGGCCACCCCATCGGCTGATGCCTGGAGTGCGTCAACCGTGGTGGTGATCTCCACTGAAAGGAAGTTGCGCATACCTTGAAGCCTCGTCTGAATGTTGCTTTCCAGTCGAGGACCAGCTACGTAGTCAAAGTACCTGTTTGTTCCAGGATCAAGAGCATTGCAATAGGCCATCATCCTACTTGGGCCAATGCCATTTTGATTGTGAAGAACGAGCAAAATTTTCTTAGATGGGACATATATTGCTGCAGTCTCTTCCCCAAAGTCCTCATCTTTTTGCAAGTGAATGTCGCTGATGGGCGCTTTGGTACCCAGTTTCCCCGGCCCGATGTCTCGTCTTTTTGTGAAGTTGAGGTGATATCGCTCGGGGAGTTTTCGGAGGGCGTCTGCAGGTACTTTGGTGATCGTGTCGAGACGAATGTCGTCGCGCCACCGCTGATCGAGCGGCAAGCGCTTGAATTCATCCAGTGTGTCGCTAAGTCGCTGGCACTTGGTTTGGTGCCAAGTGATATCGAAAAGATTGACGGTTACCTTCTTGCTCATGTCCCCTCCTATCCAGTTTATTTACACCCACCCAGTGGCAGGCACACCTTTTGAGTTCAGTTGCCCTGCTCATGCCCTGTCAGGCTTGCCGCCGTGCGCACCGATGCGTCGCTGAGGTCGGCAATGACGAGGTCTCCCGGTTCATCGCAGCGATGTGCCCCGTGCATTTGTTGACGCCCCAGGCCGGCTAGAGCGACTACCAATACGATTGATTTCATACTTTTCTCCCTGTGCGTAGTCTTCAGTCGAGACCTCGGCACCGTCTGAACGTTGTCGGGCGGCTCAGCTTGTGTCTCGTAATCATATATGCCAATTGCAGCCGTGCGACGAGCAACACTGTGAAACGCCGCTGTACTCTTCTATGTAGAATGCAGAGTAGACCGCTGTTGTGCGGTGTACTTTTCACCTTGACATGGTGGGGGTCGTTGGTTCGAGTCCAATCGCGCCTACCAATTCAAAACCCTTGGATGATGTTTTCATCCAAGGGTTTTTCATTTAGCGCTCCTGTAGAGCGCGGCCTTTTGGCATCAGGCAAACAGCCAGGGCTCTTTTTGCTGTCTTTCCTTTTCATATGCGCGGATTTCGTCTGAAAACGCCATTGTTTCGGCAATGTCGTCCAGGCCGTTTATCAGGCGGTGCCGGCGTTCGCTGTCCACGTCAAAATGCCAATATTTGCCGGTGGGTGTTGTAACGGTCTGGGTTATCAGGTCCAAGGTCAGCCGGTAGCCTGGTGTCGACGTTACATCCAAGAACAGCTCTTCCACCACCGATTCAGGCAGGCACACGGGCAACATGCCGTTCTTGAAGCAGTTGCCATAGAAAATATCGGCAAAATTCGGAGCGATCAGGGCGCGTATGCCCATGTCATAAAGTGCCCAGGGCGCGTGTTCCCGGCTAGATCCGCATCCAAAATTGCGCCGTGTGAGCAGGATTGACGCCCCCTTGTACCGTGGTTGGTTCAGGGTGAAATCGGGATTGAGAGGGCGACGGCTGCAGTCCTGCCCGGGTTCTCCGCGGTCCAGATAGCGCCATTCATCAAAGGCATGTTCGCCAAAGCCGGTACGGTGCACCGATTTCATGAACTGCTTGGGCAGGATGGCGTCGGTGTCCACGTTGGCTCGGTCCAACGGTCCCACCAGTCCGTCAAGGCGGATAAAGCGGCGTGTCATCTCAGGTCTCCGGAAGGATCTGCAAAATGGCCGGCAATGGCGGCGGCGGCTGCCATTGCGGGACTGACCAGATGACTGCGTCCGCCAGCCCCCTGGCGACCCTCAAAGTTGCGGTTGGAGGTGGATGCGCACCTTTCACCGGATTGCAGTCTGTCATCGTTCATGCCTAGGCACATGGAGCAACCTGGGGCACGCCATTCAAAGCCGGCAGCCTTGAAGACTTCATGCAACCCCTCCGCTTCCGCCTGTGCTTTCACCAGGCCTGATCCGGGCACTGCCAAAGCCAGCCTGATGCCAGGGGCAATGGTTCGTCCCTTGAGTACGGCAGCTGCGGCACGGAGGTCATCAATGCGGGCGTTGGTACAGGAACCGATGAACACCTTGTCAATATGTATGTCTTTGAGTGCCGTTCCGGGTTCCAGGCCCATGTAATGCAGGGCCTTGAGCTGGCTGTCTCGTCGCACAGCGTCGATTTCCAGCTGGGGGTCGGGTATCTTGCCGTCAATCGTGGTCACCATGTCGGGCGAAGTGCCCCAGGTGACCATGGGGCGCAGGGTGGTGGCGTCCATTTCCAGTATGTGGTCAAACTCCGCTTCAGGATCCGTAACTAGGCTGCGCCAGTGGGCCACGGCAGCGTCCCAGTCCGTGCCGCTCGGGGCCATGGGGCGTCCTTGAACATAGTCGATGGTCGTCTGGTCCACCCCCACCAAGCCGACACGAGCCCCTGCTTCTATGGCCATGTTGCAAAGTGTCATACGCCCTTCCATGGACATGGCGCTGATGGTGCTGCCAGCAAACTCCAGGGCATATCCGGTTGCGCCACCTGTCCCCAGTATTCCAATCACCGCCAGGGCCAGGTCTTTGGCATACACCCCGGCAGGCAGGTCGCCTTCCACACGGATGAGCATTGTTTTCATGGGGGCTACCCACAGGCACTGTGTGGCCAGTACGTGTTCCACCTCAGAGGTACCCACGCCAAAGGCCAGGGCGCCGAAAGCACCGTGGGTGCTTGTGTGGGAGTCGCCAGCCACCACCGTCATGCCCGGCAATGTGGCCCCCTGCTCGGGGCCCACCACATGGATGATGCCCTGCCGGGCATCGTTCAGCCTGAAGTGTCTGATGCCGGTTTCTTCGCAATTCCGCGCCAGCAGATCCACCTGCATCCTCGAAAGCGGATCGGCTATATGGCCGTTGCCCGAACGCTCCGCCACGGTGGTGGGTACGTTGTGGTCGGCTGTGGCCAGCACGGTGTTGGCCCGCCAGACACGACGTCCTGCTTCACGCAGACCTTCAAATGCTTGCGGGCTGGTCACCTCGTACACCAGGTGCCGGTCCACGTACAGCATCGCCATGCCGGTGTCGGTTTCACGCACCAAGTGGCTTTGCCACAGCTTGCTGAGCAACGTACGTGGTTTCATGATGCTGTTCCGCAGATTGTGCCGGCCAGTCGCTGCTGGACACTCCCGAGGCTCCCTGGAGCGGGGTACTGGCGATCCCATTTGCCGGCTTTAAGCACTTGTCCGGGCACAGCGTGGCCTACCATGGCTGGAAGCTGGCTGGCACAGTCCAGCAGCGACTGAAGGTTCACTCCCGTGTCGTGGCCCATGGCGTGTAGCATGTGCACCAGGTCTTCGGTGCAGACGTTTCCACTGGCCCCTGGTGCGAATGGGCATCCGCCCAGCCCGCCCAGCGAGGCGTCGAAGTGCGTGATGCCAGCCTCCATGGCGCCCAGTACGTTGGCAAGCCCCATGCCCCGCGTGTTGTGAAAATGGGCGGTGAAAGTGATGTCGGGCCAGGCGGTCAGCGCAAGGCTGCACAGCCGCTTGACCTGTGCCGGATTGGCCATGCCGGTGGTGTCGCACAGAGTGATGCGCGTGATACCGATTGCCACCAGATCGGCAATCAGTTCCAGAATGGCTTCATCGGCGATGGTTCCTTCGAACGGGCAGCCGAAGGCGGTGGACAGCGAGGCATTCACCGCGGCGCTTCCCGATGCCAGGCCCAAAATGTCAGCAAACCCTGCCATCGACTGTTCCCGTCTCAAGCGAAGGTTGGCCAGATTATGTGTTTCGCTGGCCGACATGACGATATTGAGCTCGTCGACCCGGCATTGGAGGGCGCGCTCGGCGCCCCTGGCATTGGGTACCAGGGCCGCGTAGGTCACGTGTGGCTGGCGCTCAATGCCCAGCATCACTTCGGCGGCATCGGCCAGCGCCGGAATGGCCTTGGGTGATGAAAACGAGGTGGCCTCGATCTTGGCCACGCCTGAGCGACCAAGGGCGTTGATCAGCGCAATCTTGTCGGCGGTGGGAATGAAGTGTGGTTCGATCTGAAAGCCGTCGCGTACGGCCACTTCGTGGATGCGGAGCGGTTTGGAGGAAGAGCGTTGCATGGGTAACCTCAACAGATGCCTTGTTCCTGCAGTTGCGCAATCGCCTGCGCATTCAGCCCAAGCCGGCTCAGTACTTCCTGTGTGTGTTCGCCCAGTGCGGGGCCAATCCAACGGGTCTCACCCGGGGTGGCGCTGAGCTTGGGAACAATGCCTGGCAGGGCGATTTCGTCTCCGTCCGGCAACTCGCGGCGCTCGATCATGCCGCGGGCAGCATAGTGAGGGTCATTGTTGATGTCGGCGGCGGTGTACACCCGGCCGCAGGGCACTTCGGCCTGCTCCAGAATGGCCAGCACCTCGCCCTGGGTGTGCCGCCCGGTCCAGGCACCTATCGCATCGTCCAGCATCTGGTTGTGCTGCACGCGCCCGTCGTTACGGGCCAACTGGGGGGCATCCGCCAGATCAGGGCGGCCCATGGCATGCATCAGTCGCCTGAAAATTGCGTCACCATTACCGGCAATCACCACGTACTGCCCGTCCTGGCACAGGTAGGTGTTGGACGGCGAAATGCCCGGCAGGCTGGAGCCGGTGCGTTCTCGGATATGGCCAAAGGCTGCGTATTCCGGGATCAGGCTTTCCATGATGGCGAAGACCGATTCGTACAACGCCACATCAATGTACTGCCCCTGGCCGCCGTTGACCTTGAGGTGGTGCATGGCCATGAGCGCGCCTATGGTGCCGTAGAGCGAGGCGAGGGTGTCACCCAGGCTCACACCCACGCGTACAGGTGGCCGGTCGGGGTAGCCCGTGACGTGACGCAGACCGCCCATGCACTCTGCAATCGCTGCAAAACCCGGTCTGTCACGGTAGGGACCAGACTGGCCATAGCCGGAAATGCGCACCATGATGAGCTTCGGGTTGGCAGCATGCAGCGCGTCCCAGCCCAGGCCCCATTTTTCAAGGGTGCCTGGTCTGAAGTTTTCTATGACGATGTCCACCTCCTGGGTCAACTGGCGAACGATCTCGCGCGCGGTTTCCTTTTTCAGATCCAGCGTGACGGACTTCTTGTTGCGGCTTTGCGAGTACCACCACAGCGAGGTGCCTTCGTGCAGCTTGCGCCATTTACGCAGTGGGTCGCCGTTGTCCGGGGGTTCGATCTTGATGACTTCGGCACCGAACTGGGCGAGCAGCGCACTGGCGTAGGGCCCCGCGATGAGTGAGCCCATTTCGAGGACGCGCACGCCCTCCAGAGGCCGCTGTGGGGCCGTTTGCGTTGTGTTCATGGCGGTAAAAGCGAGGGAGGAGGGGCGCCCGCCTGCCTGGGCGCCCCGGGGTGCGGAGCTGGGGCCCCGCCGGCGTCAGGCGAACGCGGGTTCGGCGAGCAGCGCCCCTGCATTGGGCACGGTGGCGGGCAAATTGAGCTGTCGCAGCATCTGCCAGGTGGTGCATACGGCGGCAGACACCACGGGTAGGCCCATGCGGTCCTGCACCGGCTGCACGGATGGCAGAGAAGGCATCTGTACGCAGGCCGAAATCACCACCGCATCGCAGTTGGCTGTGTTCAGCCGCCTGGAAATCTCGATGGGGGCGGCCGGGTCCTGAGCACCCACCTGCAGGTTGTCCTGGATTTCCAGCGAAAGGGCGTCCAGCACTTCAATGCCTTCGTGCTCAATGTAATCCACCACCAGTTGCGTCAGTGGCTTCATGTAGGGGGTCAGGATGGCGATCTTGCGCGCACCAAGGTGCTGCAACCCTTCTATCAGTGCGCCGGCGCTGCTGACTACTGGTGCTGGACCGCCATTCTGTGCGGTGATACCGTGCAGGCGCTGCTGGGATTCGCGGTGGTAACCGCGCCCCATGCTCATGATGGCCACCAGGCAGGCGTAGCCCATGACGTCCACACGTGCGTCCGACAGTTCCAGCGCGCAGCGGTCCGAATCGGAGTCCATCTGGGCCAGTTCTTCCCGGGTCACCTTTTTCATGCGCATGCGCGACGAATGGAAGGTGAAGCGTTCCGGTGCCACGGCCTCACGTGCCCGCAGCAGCGCGGGGATTTCTGTCTCCATCGTCACGTTGGAGCTGGGCACGATCTGGCCAATACGGTAGAGGGTTTTCATATGAGTGCTCAGTCGGCGCTGATGTTGCGGCTGCGGATGATCTGGCCCCAGTACTCGGTTTCCTTGCGCACCAGCTCACCCAGATCGCGGGGGTTCATGTAACGGATTTCAATGCCCAGGCTGGTGGCGCGCTGTTTGGCTTCGGGCTGCTCCAACGCCACTTTCACCTGCTCTGACAGGCGGTTCACCACGTCTGCAGGGGTGCCAGCCGGTGCAAACAGGCCCACCCAGGCCTCCAGCTCAAAACCGGGCAGGCCGGCTTCTGCGGTGGTGGGCACATCGGGCATCATGGGGTGTCGGGTTTTGCTGGTCACGGCATAGGGGCGCAGCTTGCCGGTCTGCACATGGCCCATCACCGAGGGTGGCGTGGTCATGAACATCTGCACCTGGCCGGCCAGCACGTCGGCGATGGCCGGGCCAGAACCGCGGTAGGGCACGTGCGTCATCTGGGTCTGGGTGGTCTGCTCAAACAGCGCGGTACCCACGTGCGACAGCGAGCCATTGCCCTGCGAGGCGTAGTTCACCTTGTTGGGGTTGGCCTTGACATAGGCTATCAGTTCCTTCAGGTTGTTGGCGGGCACCGACGGGTGCGTGGTGATCACGTTGGTGGCGGCCGAAATCAGTGCCACCGGCGTCAGTTCGTCCTGGTTCCATGGCAGGCGGGAAAACATGGCGGGGTTGCCGACGTGGTAAGCCGAGTAGGAAATCAGCAGCGTGTAGCCGTCCTTGGGGGCGCGGGCCACCTGGCTGTAGGCGATATTGCCGCTGGCACCGCCACGGTTATCGACCACGATGGGTTGCCCCACCAGACGGGCCAGCGGCTCGGCCAGCAGGCGCGCAGACGAGTCCACGACACCGCCTGGGGGGTTGGGCACCACCATGTTGATCTGTTTGGAGGGGTAGGCCTGTGCCATGACGGCAGTGCAGCCCAGTGCTGCCAGGCTGGCGATGGCGATGGCGATGCGGCGGTTGAACATGTCTGTCTCCTGTTGAAGTGGTTGATGGACAGGGGAATTCTGTCGCCACGGCCGGTATTTCGGTTCGAATGTGGTTGACAAATCCTTAACTTCTGGTTGAGGATGTTCGCCTGCCAGTCCACTGCACCGCATGGCACCCTCCCATGATCAACCTTAGCCGTTTTGACCTTGCTTCCCTGCGCCTCTTCGTGCTGACCGCCGAGTCAGGCAGCCTCACGGCAGGGGCAGATTTGTTTGGCATTTCACTGGCCGCAGCCAGCAAGCGCATAGCCGAACTGGAAGCCCATGTAGGCAGCGCGTTGCTGCTGCGCAGCAAAAAAGGCGTAGTGCCCACGGCGGCTGGGCAGACGCTGCTGCGTCACGCGGTGGAACTGATTGCCCGGCTCGAACAGCTGTCCATGGCCATGAGCGATTTTCACCGGGGTGCCCACGGGCATTTGCGCATTTGGGCCAACGCGTCAGCGTTTGGACGTTTTTTGCCGCGCGTGCTGGCGGTGTACACGCGCCGCCACCCCCATATCCGCATTGACCTTGAAGATGTGCTGAGCGAGGATGCCGCCAAAGCGGTCACAGCGGGGGTGGCTGAGCTGTCGGTAATTGGTGAAAACACCCCCACCGAGGGGTTGCAGACCCTGGTCTGCGACGTGGACGAACTCGTGCTGGTCATGCCTGCCGGGCACCCGCTGGCGGTACGCCAGTTGGTGGAGTTCGTGGACATTCTGGAACACGACCTGGTGGGCATGAACCGCTCCACCTCACTCATGCGGCAGATACAGTCCATGGCGGCGCCCTTGGGCAAAAGCGTGAAGGTGAGGGTGCAGGTGCGCAGTTTTGACGCCATGTGCAGGATGGTCAGCGCCGGGGTGGGCCTGGCCATACTGCCCCGCACGGCCGCTTTGCCGCACGCCCCCGCCCTGGGGCTGGCCATGGCCGAAATTGATGGCATGTGGACGACGCGCCGACTGCTCCTGGCCATGCGCGATGCCGCCCAACTGTCGATGCCTGCCCAACTGTTTGTGGACCTTGTAAAAACCGAGTTTGCGCCTGCCCTGACAGCCTGAATGGTTGGTGGATGGCTGTACGCCTGCCCGCTTAAGATAGCGGGTTGAGAGGAATTCGATGTCTGCTGTTTTTCCCATGGACGACCTAGGCGCCGACGGCGTGCCCTTCCTGCCCGACCGCGAGATGGCACAGTTGCGCGTGCCGCCGCACTCCATCGAGGCCGAGTCCAGCGTGCTCGGTGGCCTCTTGCTGGACAACGGCGCCTGGGACCGGGTGGCCGATCTGGTGTCTGACTCCGACTACTACCGGCACGAACACCAGCTCATCCACGCCGCCATTGCCACGCTGATCAACGCCAACAAACCGGCCGACGTGATCACCGTGTTCGAGCAGCTGACCAGCCAGGGCAAGGCCGACGAAGTGGGCGGCCTCTCGTACCTCAACTCCCTGGCCCAGTACGTGCCCAGCGCGGCCAACATCCGCCGCTATGCCGAAATCGTGCGCGAGCGGGCCATTCTGCGCAAGCTCATCACCGTCAGCGACGGCATTGCCACCCAGGCCTTCAACCCCAAGGGCAAGCCGGTCGCCAACATCCTCGACGAGGCCGAGCAGAAGATCT
>JAUVWL010000022.1 GCA_030604135.1 Burkholderiales bacterium
GGTGCGGGTGTTCAAGTGCGGACCGGACTTTCTGGACCCGCACTGGCACCAGCTGGCCAGCGGCCACCCGGTGCACAACCTGGACCTCTGGCTCAACGGCGAGGCGGACATCCGCACGCGCTTGCACGAGGCGGCCTTGAACAGCGACCTGATCCTGATCGAAGGGGTGATGGGGCTGTTCGATGGCGAACCGAGCGCGGCCGACCTGGCGGTGAAGCTGGGCATTCCGGTGCTGGCGGTGATCGACGCCGGCTCCATGGCCGGCACCTTCGGGGCGCTGGTGCACGGCCTGCGCCACTACTGCCCGGGCTTGCCCTGGGCGGGCGTGCTGGCCAACCGGGTGGCCAGCGACGGGCACGAGAAGATGCTGCAGGCCTCGGTGCGCGGTGACGACCTGAGCGCTGAGCCCGGCGACATCGACGCCGGCTGGCTGGGCGGCCTGCGGCGCGATGCCGGCTTTTCGCTGCCCGAGCGGCACCTGGGCCTGACGGTCGCGTCCGAACTGCCGGATGCCATGGCGCGGCTGGACGCTTTGGCCGATGCCATGGCGGCGACGCCGTTGGGGCGGCTGGATGCCTCGGGTTGGCAACGCTGGTCCGTGCCGTTTGAGCCACAGCCGGTTCGTCCGGTGGCGCCGTTGCTGCGCGGACGCACCGTGGCTGTGGCGCGCGACACGGCTTTCTGTTTCACCTACCCGGCCAACCTGGACACGCTGCGTGCGCTGGGCGCCGAACTGAGGTTTTTTTCGCCGGTGGCCGACGAGCCGGTGCCGGACTGCGATGCGGTCTGGTTGCCGGGGGGCTACCCCGAGCTGCACGCCGACGCGCTGGTGAACGGCACACGCTGCCGCGCCAGCCTGTCGGCGCACATCGCGGCAGGCCAACTGGTCTGGGCCGAGTGCGGCGGCATGATGCCGCTGTTCGACGGGCTGACGCTGGCCGATGGCACCCGTGTGCCGATGTGGGGGCTGCTGCCGGGTGAGGTGGCCATGCAGCCGCGCCTGGCCGCCCTCGGCCCGCAGCGCTGGGACACGGCGCAGGGCGAGCTGCGCGGCCACACCTTTCACTATTCGCTGACCACGTCGCCGCTGGAGCCGGTCGCGCAGACAGTGCCGGGCAGCCGGTTCGGACGACCTGAAGCGGTGTACGGCCAGGGGCCGGTGCGTGCCAGCTACTTCCACGCATGGTTCGCGTCCAACCCCGAAGCGGCCGCGCGGCTGTTCCTGCGGGAGGCTGCATGACCGTCGCTTTGCCAGGGCCGCAACGCATCGTCTGTCTGACCGAGGAGACCACCGAGTGGCTGTACCTGCTGGGGCAGGAGGCACGCATCGTCGGCATCAGCGGCTACACGGTGCGGCCGCGCCGTGCGCGCGAGGAGAAGCCCAAGGTCAGCGCGTTTCTCAATGCCAAGATCGACAAGATCCTGGACCTTGAGCCCGACTGCGTGTTCGGCTTCTCCGACTTGCAGGCCGACATCGCGGCCCAGCTGATCCGCGCCGGTGTGCAGGTGACGGTGTTCAACCAGCGCAGCGTGGAGGAGATCTTCTCCATGCTGTTCCAGGTCGCGGCCATGGTGGGCTGTGCCGACGAGGGGCTGGCGCGCATCGCGGCCATGCGACAGCGTCTGGAGGTCATCCGGGCCGAGGTGGCCGCACTGGAAGTCATGGGCAAACGGCGCCCGAAGGTGTTCTTCGAGGAGTGGGACGAGCCGCACATCAGCGGCATCCGCTGGGTGTCGGAGCTGCTGGGCATCGCAGGGGGCGACGATGTGTTCCCTGAGCTGGCGGTGCAGTTGCTGGGCAAGGACCGGATCATTGCCGATGGTGCCGATATTGTGCACCGTGCGCCTGACATCATCATCGGCTCCTGGTGCGGCAAGAAGTTCCGCGCCGAGAAGGTGGCCTCAAGGCCGGGCTGGCAGTGCGTGCCGGCGGTGAAGACCGGCCAGCTGTTCGAGATCAAATCGGCCGACATCCTGCAGCCCGGCCCGGCGGCGTTGACCGACGGGGTGGAGCAGATGCACCGCTTCGTGCGCGAATGGATGGTGGCCCATGGCTGACATCGCGCGCAGTGAGCTGATTCTGGGTGGCCAGCGCAGCGGCAAGTCGCGCCGCGCCGAGGTGCTGGCACGCGACTGGCTGGCGGCAGCGACGGCGCACCGCGCCGTGATGGTCGCCACCGGCCAGGCCTGGGACGAGGAGATGCGCGAGCGCATCGCGCGCCACCAGGCCGACCGCACCGAGCGCGTGCCGGGCATGGTGACGGTGGAAGAACCGCTGGCGCTGGCCGATGCATTGCGGCGCCACAGCGACCCGCAGACCCTTGTCGTGGTTGACTGCCTGACCTTGTGGCTCACCAACCTGACCATGCCGGCCGACCCGGCGCAGGTGCTGGGCGAGGTGGCCGTGGTCGCAGCGGGCGACGACCTGTGCGCGGCTATTGCCGCAGCGCCCGGCCCGGTGGTGCTGGTGGGCAACGAGATCGGTCTGGGGGTGATACCCATGGGCCGCCAGGTGCGTGCCTTTGTGGACGCGCTGGGCCGTCTGAACCAGCAGGTGGCGGCGGCCTGCGAGCGTGTCACCTTGATGGCGGCTGGTTTGCCTCTGACCCTGAAAGGCAAACCATGAAGGCGATGCTTCGGCGACTGGTGATGGGGGTGATCGTGCTGCTGGCGCTGCCGGTGCAGGCCGCCCTGCAGATCACCGACGACAAGGGCGTGGTGGTGAACTTTGAGCGAGCGCCGCAGCGCATCGTGAGCCTACTGCCCTCGCTGGCCGAAACGGTGTGCGAGCTGGGGCACTGCCAGCGTCTGGTGGGTGTGGACCGCTACACCAACTGGCCCGAGAGCATCAAGGACCTGCCGCGCGTGGGCGGCGGGCTGGACCCGAACATCGAGCAGATCGTGACGTTGCGGCCCGACGTGGTGCTGATGGCCACCTCGTCCCGCGCGGGGGACCGTTTGCGGGCGCTGGGCATCAAGGTGTTGGCGCTGGAGCCCAAGACCCACGCCGACGTGCAGCGGGTGATGCTCAAGCTCGGTCAGTTGCTGGAGGTGCCGGACGCGCAGCGCATCTGGCGAGCCATCGACGCGGCGGTGATGGCGGCGGCCCAGTCGCTACCCCCCGGCGTGCGTGGCACGCGGGTCTATTTCGAGGTCAACCCCGGGCCGTACGCGGCGGGCGAGGGGTCCTTCATTGGCGAGACCCTGACCCGCCTGGGCGTGAAGAACATCGTGCCGGCCTCGCTTGGCCCCTTCCCCAAGCTCAACCCGGAGTACATCGTGCGCGCCAACCCGGACCTGATCATGGTCGGCCAGCGCAGCGTGGACGGCATGATGCAGCGCCCCGGCTGGCACAGCCTGCGCGCCATGCGCGGGCAGCACCTGTGCGTCTTCCCAGCCGACGAGTCCGACACCCTGGTGCGTCCGGGGCCGCGCATGGCCGAGGGCGCGCGCATCATGGCGCGCTGCCTGGCGGCCAAAGCACCAGGAGTGAAAAATAGCCCCCACGCTCCGCCGCTGCGCGGGTCGCTGCCCCCCAGGGGGGCTGATCCGGCTTGGGGCGGCCCTGCGCCGGATCGTTCATGAACGACCGCGTATGAATTCGCGTCGCGCTTCCTGGTTGATCGTGTGCTTGTTGCTGGCGGCTGCCGGCCTGGCCGCGCTCGGCGTCAGCGTGGGCAGTGCCGGCTTCGAGAACCTGGTCGGCCCGCTGCTGAACCCGGGACTGGATCCGGACGCCACCGCCATGGCGCGGCAGATCGTGTTCGACATCCGCCTGCCGCGCACCCTGGGTGCCTGGGGGGCGGGCGCGCTGCTGGGGCTGGCTGGGGCCGTGGCGCAGGGACTGTTCCGCAACCCACTGGCGGACCCGTTCCTGCTGGGCAGTGCTTCGGGTGCCTCGCTTGGCGTTGCGCTGGCGCTGGCGGCACTGGGCGGAGGCGCAGGCATGCTGGGCGCCAGCATGATGAACAGCGGCGTCGCGGTGAGCGTGTTTTCCAGCAGCGTCTGGGTGCGCCTGGGCCTGACTGGCGCCGCTTTCGGTGGGGCTGTGTTGGCCGTGCTGCTGACCCTGACGCTCTCGCGCGGCGTTCAGCACACGCTGCGCCTGCTGCTGGCCGGTGTGGTGGTGGGTGTGGTGCTGGGCGCCATGACCCATCTGGTGCTGCTGTTTTCGCCCGAATCGCTGCAGGCCATGCAGGCCTTCATGCTGGGGTCCACCAGCTTTGTGGGCTGGACCGCTGCCGGCCTGATGGCGGGCGTGTGGGCTCTGTGCACGCTGGCGGCCTGGCTGTTGGCCCGTGTGCTTGATGGCCTGAGCCTGGGCGATGCCACCGCACGCAGCCTGGGCCTGCCGCTGGGACCCATGCGCGCGGCGCTGGTGGCGGTGCTGGCGCTGGCCACCGGTACGGCCGTCGCACAGACCGGTCTGATCGCCTTCGTGGGCCTGGCGGCGCCACACCTGGTGCGTTCGCTGGTCAAGACGACCAGCAGCCGCCTGATGCTGCTGGCCAGCTGCATGGGCGGCGCCCTGCTGATGGCGGCCGATACCTTGGCACGGTGGGTGATCGCACCCCAGGAACTGCCGGTGGGTGTGCTCACGGCGGTGCTCGGGGGCGGTTACCTGCTGTGGCTGATGCACCGCAGCACGCGGCTGGGCCGGGGAGGGGGCTTGTGAGCGCCACATCCGCACCCCACACACCTGCGCTCGAAGCGCGTGGTTTGGGCGTTCGATTCGGCGACGCTGCCATCCTGCACGGCATCACGCTGGCGCTGCCGCGCGCGCGCTGGACCAGCATCGTCGGGCCCAACGGCGCCGGCAAGTCCACCCTGCTCAAGGCCATGGCCGGCCTGCTGCCGCACAGCGGCACTTCGGTCCTGCTGGGTCAGCCGCTGCCCGACTGGCCGCACCGCCAGCGGGCGCAGCAGCTGTCGTGGCTGGGCCAGAACGAGGCCAGTGGCGACGATCTGACCGTTTGGGACGTGGCCATGCTCGGCCGCCTGCCACACCAGGCCTGGCTGAGCCCGCCCAGCGCCGCCGACCACGCTGCGGTGGAGCAGGCGTTGCGCGCCACCCAAGCCTGGGAGTGGCGGGCCCGTTCGCTCGGCCAGCTGTCCGGCGGCGAGCGCCAGCGCGTGCTGCTGGCCCGCGCCCTGGCGGTTCAGGCCCAGGTGCTGCTGATGGACGAACCCCTGGTCAACCTGGACCCGCCGCACCAGGCCGACTGGCTGTCCATCGTGCAGGCCCTGGTGCGCGAAGGCCGTACCGTGGTCAGTGTGCTTCACGAGATCGGCATGGCACTGCATGCCGACGAACTGGTGGTGATGGCGCAAGGCCGGATCACACATCAGGGCGCCTGCGCCGACCCCGCCACGCACCGCGCACTTGAAGCCGTGTTCGACCACCGCGTGGCGGTGCGTGAACTGGACGGGCAGTGGGTGGCCTTGCCGCAGATGAAACCCTTGAACAGACCCTGAAATGCACATCGAAACACCCCCCATCGAGAAGCCTTACGATAAGCCAGAGGGCGAGCGTCGCGGTATCGTGATTGTCAACACTGGTGATGGCAAGGGCAAGAGCACGGCCGCCTTCGGTCTGGCGCTGCGCGCCCATGGCCGCGGCAAGGCCGTGAAGATCTACCAGTTCATGAAGGTGCCGTCGGCGCGATTCGGCGAGCACCGCATGTTCGAACAGATTGGTATCCCGATCGAAGGTTTGGGGGACGGCTTCAGCTGGAAGAGTCAGGACCTGGAGCGCTCGGCTCAACTGGCGCGCGACGGCTGGGAGAGGGCGCGCGCCACCATCCTGGCCGGCGAGCATTTCCTGGTGGTGCTGGACGAAGTCACCTACCCGCTGATCTACGGCTGGCTGCCGCTGGACGGTGTGCTGCAGACCTTGCGCGAGCGGCCCAGCCATGTGCACGTCTGCCTCACCGGCCGCCGCTGCCCGCCCGAGATCATCGATCTGGCCGACACCGTGACCGAGATGACCAAGATCAAGCACGCGTTCAACGCCGGCATTCCCGCTCAACGAGGCATTGAAGACTGAACCCGGAGAGACACCCATGAACAACGTTGTTGAATCCCCCGTGACCCTGCACCGCCCGGCCAAGACCGCACCGGCCACCGAAGGCCGCTGGTCGGTGGACGAGGTCAAGGCCCTGCTGGACCTGCCTTTCCCTGAGCTGATGCACCGCGCCCAGACCGTGCACCGCGAGCACCACGACCCGACCCACATGGAGCTGGCGACGCTGCTGTCCATCAAGACCGGCGGCTGCCCGGAAGATTGTGGCTATTGCCCGCAGTCGGTCCACTACGAAACGGGGGTGGCGGCCAGCAAGATGATGACCGCCGAAGACGTGCGCGAAGCGGTGCTGGGCGCCAAGGCGGCCGGTGCCTCGCGCTTCTGCATGGGCGCCGCCTGGCGCGCGCCCAACGACCGCGATCTGGAGAAGGTCGAGGAACTGGTGCGCGTGGTCAAGGACGAGGGCCTGGAGGCCTGCTGCACCCTGGGCATGCTGACCGGCGACCAGGCCCAGCGCCTGAAGAACGCGGGACTGGACTACTACAACCACAACCTGGACACCGCGCCCGAGCTGTACGGTGACATCATCAGCACGCGCGACTACCAGGACCGCCTGGACACCCTGGGCCATGTGCGCGAGGCCGGCATCCACGTCTGCAGCGGCGGCATCGTCGGCATGGGCGAATCGCGCGCCGGCCGCGCCGGCCTGATCGCGCAGCTGGCCAACCTCGAACCCTACCCCGAGTCGGTGCCGATCAACCACCTGGTCAAGGTGCCCGGCACGCCGCTGGCCGACGAGCCCGACCTCGATCCGCTGGAATTCGTGCGCACGGTGGCCGTGGCCCGCATCACCATGCCCAAGGCCAAGGTGCGCCTGTCGGCCGGGCGCCGGCAGATGGCCGAATCGACCCAGGTGCTGTGTTTCCTGGCCGGCGCGAACTCCATTTTTTACGGCGACAAGCTGCTGGTGACGGGCAACGCCGATGTGGAGGCCGATCAGGCGCTCTTGAAGAAGATGGGCATGCACACCACCCGGGCGCACGCCTGACCCGCAGATGACCCTCGTCGGCCTGACCGTGCCTGACGCTGCTGTGCTGGCGGGCGCGGTGCTGGTCGGGCTGGGGCTGGACCTGGCGTTCGGCGAGCCGCCCGCGCGGGTGCATCCGGTGGTGGCGATGGGGCGTTATCTCGGCGCCGCGGGGCGGCGCGTGTCGCGTCCGGCTGGTGCGCAGGCGCGGCCGATGGTGGAGTTCTGGCGCGGCGCACTGGGCTGGAGTGTCGGTGCCGTGCTGGTGTCGGCCTTGGCAGTCGCGGCGGTGTGGGCGGTGCAAGGCCTGCACCCGCTGGCGCAGGCCGGGTTGCTCGGATTGCTGCTCAAGCCGATGTTCTCGTGGCGCATGCTGCGCGACGAGGTGGTGGCGGTCGAAGCCGCGCTGGCCGAATCGCTGGCCGCCGGTCGGCAGCGCGTGGGCTGGCTGGTCAGCCGCGATGTCACGGCGCTGAGCGACACCCAGGTGCGCGAAGCCGCGGTGTCCACGCTGGCCGAGAACCTCAACGATTCGGTGGTCGCGCCCCTGTTCTGGTTCGCCGTCGCCGGTCTGCCCGGCGCGGCGCTTTACCGCTTTGCCAACACCGCCGATGCGATGTGGGGCTACCGGGGCGAGCGCGGCGGGCGCGACTGGACCTGGGCCGGCAAGTGGGCCGCGCGCGCGGACGACGCGCTGTCCTGGCTGCCCGCACGCCTCACAGCGCTGCTGATCGCGCTGCCGACGGTGGGACGCGGCTGGTCGGTCGTGGTCGCCAACGCCGGCCGCACGCCATCGCCCAACGGCGGCTGGCCCATGGGTGCGCTGGCCGTGGGCCTGGGCATCCGGCTGGGCAAGCCGGGTGTGTACGAACTCAACGCCCAGGGTAGGGCGCCGGTGGCGGGCGACACGGCACAGGCGCTGCGGCGCTGTGGCCAGGTGGTGGCCCTGCTGTCCGTGGTGGCGGCTTCGGTGGTCGCGGGGGCCCTGGCATGACGCCGCGCATCCATGGCGGAACCGACGCGCTGGGGCCTGTGCGCTGGGATTTCTCCAGCAACGCCAACGCCTGCGGCCCGTGCCCTGCGGCCCTGCAAGCGGTGCAGCGGGCCAACGCGGCGCATTACCCCGACCCGACCTACACCCGGCTGCGGGCCGCCCTGGCGGACCTGCACGGCGTGGACCCGGTGCGCGTGCTGCTGGTCGCCAGCGCAAGCGAAGGCATCCAGCGCATCACCGGATGGCGCTGGCGCGCGGGCGACCGCCGTTGCTGGACCCCGCCGCACGCGTATGGCGACTACGCGCACGCCGCCTCGGCCTGGGGGCTGGAGCGGGTGAACGAAGCCGGGCTGGCGCCACTGGCCTGGCTCTGCGACCCGGGCAGCCCGCTGGGGCAGGGCGAATCGCCCGATGCCGTGAAGGCCTTGCTGGACCACACGCCGCGCACCGTGGTGCTCGACCGGGCCTACGCGCCGCTGCGGCTCAAGGGCGACAGCGCCCTGAACGCGGCGCAGCTCGACCGCGTCTGGCAACTGTGGTCGCCCAACAAGGCGCTGGGCCTGACGGGCGTGCGCGCGGCGTACGCCATTGCACCGCTGGGTGCGCACGCCGACAGGGTCGAACTGGAGGCGCTGTCCGCTTCCTGGCCCATCGGTGCGCACGGCGAGGCCATGCTGATGGCCTGGGCGCAGCCCGGGGTGCAGGACTGGGTGGGCGACAGCCGGGCCACGCTGGCCGAATGGGCTGAGGCCCTGCGCGACCTGCTGGTACGCCACGGATGGACCTGTGCCCCCAGCGACACCGCCTATGGCTGTGCCAAGCCGCCGCAGGCGCTGGACGCCGCGGCCCTGCGCGCGCAAGGCATCAAATTGCGCGATGCCACCTCGTTCGGCCTGCCGGGCTGGTGGCGCCTGAGTGCGCAGCGGCCCGAGGCACTGGCCGCGCTGGACGCGGCGCTCGACGAACTGCAACGGGAGACTTCGCGATGACTGCGGTCTGTGTGATGGTGCTGGGCACGACCAGCGGTGCTGGCAAAAGCTGGCTGACCACGGCACTGTGCCGCCATTACGCGCGCCAGGGTCTCAAGGTGGCGCCGTTCAAGGCGCAGAACATGTCCAACAATGCTCGCGTGGTCGCCGGCGTTTCGGGCGGGCAGGGTGAAATCGGAAGTGCCCAGTACTTCCAGTCGCTGGCTGCCCAAGCCGAACCCGATGTCCGCATGAACCCGCTGCTGCTCAAGCCCGAGGCCGACACGCGCAGCCAGGTGGTGCTGTTGGGTGAGGTCAGTCGCGAGCTCAGCGACATGCCCTGGCGCGGCCGCAGCGAAAAGGTCTGGCCGCACATCACGGCGGCCCTTGATGCCCTGCGCGCGGAGAACGATGTGGTGGTGATCGAGGGTGCGGGTTCGCCGGCCGAAATCAACTTGCACGCCAGCGACATCGTCAACATGCGCGTGGCGCGCCACGCGCAGGCGCGCTGCCTGCTGTTGACCGACATCGACCGTGGCGGCGCATTCGCTCACTTGTACGGCACCTGGGCGCTGCTGCCCGAGGACGAGCGCGCGCTCATCAAAGGCTTCGTGCTCAACAAGTTCAGGGGCGACGCGGCGCTGCTGGCGCCCGCTCCGCAGATGCTGCAGGACCTGACCGGCGTGCCGGTGGTCGCCACCCTGCCGATGTGGAGGCAGCACGGTCTGCCTGAAGAAGACGGTGTGTTCGATATGACCCCCACGCTCGGCACTGGCGTGTCCTCGCTGCCCCCCAAGGGGGCGCGTTTCGCCTTGGGGCGGCCCGGCGGCGAAACCATGACCCCCACGCTCGGCACTGGCGTGTCCTCGCTGCCCCCCGAGGGGGAGCGTTTCGCCTTGGGGCGGCCCGGCGGCGAAACCATGACAAGTCGTGAGTGGACGACCATCGCCGTCGTCGCCTGGCCACGCATCAGCAACCTCGACGAGTTCCAGCCGCTCAAGAACGTGCCGGGCGTGCGTCTGGTGTGGGCGCGCACGCCGGCCGACTGCGCGGGCGCGGACTGGATCGTGCTTCCGGGCTCGAAATCCACCGCGGCCGATCTGGCCTGGCTGCGCGCGCAGGGGCTGGACCGTGCGGTGGCCGAACATGCGGCGCAGGGCGGGGTGGTGCTGGGCATCTGCGGCGGCCTGCAGGTGCTGGGCGAGGCGCTGATCGATACCCACGGCATCGACGGCAATGCGCCCGGTCTGGGCCTGCTTCCGCTGGTGACGACCTTCGATGCGGACAAGACCGTGTGCCGCACCACCGCGACTTTTGGCGAACTGTGTGGTCCCTGGCAGGCGCTCTCGGGTGTCACTGCCTCGGGTTACGAAATCCACCACGGCCAGACGGCACCACACCCGGCCATGGCCGCCCAAGGCGATGTCGCGCGCGAAGTCATGCCCCGCCTGGCCTGGCAGAACGCGGCCGGCAACGTGCTGGGCTGTTACCTGCACGGCCTGTTCGAGGACCCGGCGGTGCTGCGTGCGCTGTTCGGCGCCAACGTGCCCACTTTGGAGACCGTGTTCGACGGCCTGGCCGATTTTCTGGAACACCATGTCGAACCCGGTGTTCTGCAAGCCCTCATTCACAAGGACTGAACCATGCCCTTCACCGTTCCCCTCATCGACGACATAGTCCAGCCTGCGCTGGCTGAGCGCCTGCAGCACCTGCTGGACAACAAGACCAAACCGCTCGGGTCACTGGGTCAGCTCGAGCGGCTGGCGCAGCGCGTGGGGCTCATCCTGGGCAGCGAAGCGCCGATGCTGAAGGACCCGCAGCTGGTGGTGTTCGCCGGGGATCATGGGCTGGCCGCGCGGGGTGTCTCGGCCTACCCCAGTGACGTGACCTGGCAGATGGTGGAGAACTTCCTGGCCGGGGGCGCGGCGGTGAGCGTGCTGGCGCGCCAGAACGGCATCGGCCTGACGGTGGTGGACTGCGGCGTGCGCCACGACTTTGCGCCGCGACCCGGGTTGTTGATCCACAAGGTGGCACACGGCACCGCCGACGCGTTCGAAGGCCCGGCGATGAGCACCGATCAGCGCGATCAGGCGCTGGCCAGCGGCGCCGCGCTGGTGCGGGCCCTGCCCGGCAACGCGCTGCTGCTGGGCGAGATGGGCATCGGCAACACCTCGGCCGCCTCTTTGCTGATGAGCCGGCTGGCCGGTCTCTACATCGTGGACTGCACCGGCGCGGGTACTGGCCTGGATGCCGAAGCGGTGCAACGCAAGATCGGCATTCTGAAAGACGTGCTCGCCCGTCACCCGGACGCGAGAACCCCGCTGGAGGCCCTGGCGGCCTTCGGCGGTTTCGAGATCGCCACCATGGTCGGCGCGGTGCTGCAGGCCGCCGCCGAACGGCGCGTGATCGTGGTCGACGGCTTCATCGCCACCTCCGCCGTGCTGGTGGCCAGCAAGCTGCAGCCGGCCGTGTTGCAGCGCTGCGTGTTCGCCCACCGCTCGGGCGAGCGCGGCCACGCCCTGATGCTCTCCCACCTCAAGGCCGAGCCGCTGCTGGATCTGGGCCTGCGCCTGGGTGAGGGCTCGGGTGCAGCCCTGGCCTGGCCGCTGATCACGAGCGCCTGCGCCATCCTGCGCGAGATGGCCAGCTTCGAGTCGGCCGGCGTGTCGCGGCAGGACGAAACCCCAGCCACGGTACGCTGAGGGTATGGCCTTCATCCGGCACTTTTTCCTTGCTTTGCAGTTCTTCACCCGCATCCCCGTCGTCGGACGGCTGGCGGACTGGGTGGGTTTCTCTCCAGCCCTGCTGCGCGCCAGCGCGGCGCACTTTCCTGGCGTTGGCTGGGTGGTGGGAGGACTGACTGCGCTGGTGTTCTGGGGGCTGGTTCAGGTTCTGCCGGCGCAGCCTGCGGCCCCCTGGGTGGCGGCGGTGCTGAGCACCGCCTTCAGCATCTGGCTGACCGGTGCCTTTCATGAAGACGGCCTGGCAGACACCGCCGATGCCCTGGGTGGATCGGTCAGCCGTGAGCGTGCCTTGGAGATCATGAAGGACTCGCGCATCGGCAGCTACGGTGCTGTGGCCCTGGTGCTGGCCCTGCTGGCCAAGGTGCTGCTGCTGGGCCTGCTCAGTCAGGCCGGTGGCGCGTCGCTGGCGGCCTGGGCCCTGTTCGGAGCACACGTCAGCTCGCGCCTGTGGCCCCTGGCGGTGATCCGCACCCTGCCGCACGTGGGTGACACCGCACAATCCAAGTCCAAACCGCTGGCCGACACCATCGGCACAGGTGGCCTGGTTGTTGCATTGCTCTGGAGCCTGTCCGCCATGGCGCTGGCCGGGTGGCGCGCGCCCGGCGGACACTGGCTCTGGGCCTTGGCGGGCGGCCTGCTGGGCCTGGTGTGGATATGGCGCGTGTTGCGCCAGCGCCTTCAGGGTTTCACCGGTGACGGCCTGGGTGCGACGCAGCAACTGAGCGAGTTGGGCTTTTACCTGGGTCTGGCCCTGGCGCTGGGGCAGGGCGGGGCATGAAACTCTGGCTGTTGCGGCACGCGCGGGTGCAGTTGCCCGAGGGGCTGTGCTACGGCGCCAGCGACGTGGTGGCCGACCCGGCACTGACCTTGGCGGCCGCCCGGCACTGGGCGCCGCAGCTGCCCGAGGGGGCTCACTGGCGCGTGTCCGCGCTGGGGCGTGCGCAGCAACTGGCCGAGGCCATCCGGTTCCTCCGGCCCGCGCTGCCTGCGCCGGTTGTCGACGCCCGGCTCAATGAAATGCACTTCGGACAGTGGGAGCTGCAGCCCTGGGACCGCATTCCCCAATCGGCCTTTGACGACTGGATGCAGGACTTCGCCCATCACCGCTTTGGCGGCATCGAAAGCACCCAGATGCTGCTGGAGCGGGTGTCGCTGGCGCTGGCCGATCTGAAGGCGAGCGGCGCGGGTTCAGCGGTCTGGATCGCCCACGCCGGTGTCATCCGGGCCGTGTCCTACCTGGTCAGCGGAGGGCCCATGCCCATTGCGGGCGTCGGGCACTGGCCGCGCGAGGCGCCCGCCCCCGGCGAAGGGCTCTGCCTCGACATCTGAGAGGGTGATGGGCTGGGCGCCGGCTTGGGTTACAACCTCGGCATGAGCACCGATCCCTCGTTGTCGACCGTCTGGTCGCTGGCCCGCATGAAGGCCATCGCGGTTGCCTTGCTGCTGGGCGCGGCGGCCACCTATGTGTTCGCCACCCTGATGGAGCCGCGGCACCCCGCCTGGGGCTACCTGGCCTCGGCCGCCGAGGCCGCCATGATCGGCGCCCTGGCCGACTGGTTTGCGGTGGTGGCCCTGTTTCGCCACCCCCTGGGCCTGCCCATTCCGCACACCGCCATCATTCCCGCCAACAAGGACCGCCTCGGGCGGCGGCTGGCCGAATTCCTGGACCACCATTTCCTCACCCGCGACCGGGTCGACGAGGCGCTGGCCCGCTGGGACATGGCCGGGCAGGCTTCGGGCTGGCTCAACGAACCCGGGAACGCCGACCGGCTGGCCCGCGCCATCGCGGTCGCGACACCCGATGTTCTGGACACCCTGGACCGCCAGCCGGTGCGCACCTGGCTGGCCAGTCTGGCCCAGCGCCTGTTGCGGGAGCTGGATCTGGCCACACTGGGTGGTCAGGCCATCGAAGCGCGGACCGGTCAGCGACACCACCAGCGCTGGCTGGACGGGTTGCTGGACGAACTGGCCGCCTGGACGGCCCGGGAAGACGTGCAGGAACGCCTGACCGAGGTGCTGGCCCGCGAGCTGGCACAGCTGCGCTACGTGGGACTGGATCAGGTGGCCGCGCGGCTGGCCACGCGCAAGCTGGTGTCGGCGTTGAACAAGACCCTCGAAGAGGTGGCGGCCGACCCGCAGCACCTGTGGCGTCAGCGGTTCGACGCCTGGGTGGAGCAGACCGCCAGCCGGTTGCAACAGGACCCCGAGTGGCAGGCCCAGGTCGCCGCCTGGCGCGATGCCTGGCTGGACCAGCCGCGCTGGCAGGCGCCGGTTGAAGCCTGGTGGCACGGATTCGTGCAGCGCCTGCGCGAGGACGCCACCACCGAAGGCAGCCAGCTGCAGGCCCACGTGCTGACGTTGCTGCGGGCCTTGGGCCGGCAACTGACCGACGACGCGGACCTGCGTGCCGGTCTGAACCGGCAGGCCCGCGGCGCATTGCTCTCCACCCTGAACCGGAGCCGGCCGGCCATCGTCGACTTTGTCAGCGAGCGGGTTCAGGCCTGGGATGCCGAAGAGATGAGTGCGGTGCTGGAGCAGCACATCGGGCGCGACCTGCAGTTCATCCGCATCAACGGGACCGTGGTGGGGGCCCTCGTCGGCCTGGTCCTGCATGCCATCACCGAAGCCTGGCTGCGCTGAGGCTATCTTGCCGTTGCGCGTGGGTAAGTTTGGGGCAATCGTCGCAGGTTAGAATGCTGGGTGCTAGCCGGTATCGCCTTGAGGAGGATCATGCCGGCCTGCCTCCACGCGATCTGTCCTGAGCCGTCTGCGTTCAGGAGCGGTCCCTCGGGCCGCTGAACAGGTTGTTTGTGCGCCCGTGCCGGCACGGGGCGCCATGACGGTTTGTCAACCGCTGTGTTCCCTGGAGCTGCCTCGCCCTGACCCACACCATGATCAAGATCAAAAAAGGCCTGGACCTGCCCCTCGCAGGCGCACCAGCTTCCCACATTGATGCCGTGCCAGCGCCCCGCGCGGTGGCACTGCTCGGCGCCGACTACATCGGCCTTCGACCCACCATGCGGGTCCAGGAGGGCGAGACGGTTCGCCAGGGACAGGTGCTGTTCGAAGACAAAAAAACCCCAGGTGTGCAGTACACCGCCCCGGCCAGCGGCACGGTGCGCGCCATACACCGTGGCGCCCAGCGCATGTTCGAGTCCCTGGTGATCGACGTGGCGCCGCAAGGGCCGGAGCACGATGCGGTCACTTTCGCAGCCCACGACGTCGCCAGCCTGGCCGGCTTGCCGCGCGAAGATGTCGTCAAGACCCTGGTCGACAGCGGTCTTTGGACCGCGTTGCGTACCCGGCCGTTCAGCAAAGTGCCCGCGCTGGATGCCCAGCCGGCGGCGGTGTTTGTCAATGCCATGGACACCCATCCGCTGGGCTTTGACCCACAGCCGGTGCTCGACGAAGGCGCTGAAGCCTTCGCCGCGGGGCTGGACGTGCTGGCCCGGCTAGCTCCCACGGTCTATGTCTGCCATGCTCCGGGTGCGCGCCTGCCGGCTGCCCGTGCGCCGCAGGTCCGCACCGAGGTTTTCGACGGTCCGCACCCGGCCGGCCTGACGGGCACTCACATCCATTACCTGATGCCGGCCGGACGACAGCGCCAGGTCTGGAGCCTCAACTACCAGGACGTCATCGCCATCGGGCGCCTGTTCACCACCGGTCGGCTGGACTTCACCCGCGTGGTGGCCCTGGCGGGTCCTTCGGTGCGCCAGCCTCGCCTGCTGCGCACCCGCGTCGGTGCCGATCTGGGCCAGCTGACCCAGGGCGAGTTGCAGTCCGGTGTGCACCGCATCGTGTCGGGGTCGGTGCTGTCCGGCCGTACCGCCAAGGGGCACAACGCTTTCCTGGGCCGCTACCACCTGCACGTCTCTGTTCTGCCCGAAGGGCACGATCGGGCCTTCATGGGCTGGCTCTCGCCCGGTGTGGATCGCTTCTCGGCCATGCGCATCTATCTGTCGCAGTTCATGGGCGGCAAGCGTTTTGTCATGAACACCAACACCAACGGTTCGCCCCGCGCCATGGTGCCGATTGGCGCCTACGAGAAGGTCATGCCGCTGGACGTGCTCCCCACGCAGTTGCTGCGTTCACTGATCGTCGGCGACCTTGAGGTGGCCGAGCAGCTGGGTGCGCTCGAGCTCGACGAGGAAGACCTGGCGCTGTGCACCTACGTCTGCCCTGGCAAGTACGAGTACGGCGACATCCTGCGCGACAACCTCACCCGCATCGAGAAAGAAGGTTGAGCATGAAAGCATTGCGCTCACTCCTGGACCGCCTGGAGCCCCATTTTGTCAAAGGGGGCAAGTACAACCGCTTCTATGCGCTGTACGAAGCGGTCGACACCATCTTCTATTCGCCCAAGAGCGTCACCCACAGCGGTGCCCATGTGCGCGATGGCATCGACCTCAAGCGGGTCATGATCACCGTCTGGATGTGCACCTTCCCCGCGATGTTCTGGGGCATGTACAACGTCGGTTTCCAGGCCAACACGGCCATGGCCCAGATGGGCATTGCCGAGGTGGCCGGCTGGCGAGGGTGGTTCATCGGCCTGGCCGCTGGCTACGACGCCGCCAACTGGTGGGACAACTTCTGGCATGGGGCGGCCTATTTCCTGCCCATCTATGCGGTCACGTTCATTGTGGGTGGCTTCTGGGAGGTGCTGTTCGCCAGCGTGCGTGGCCACGAGATCAACGAAGGCTTCTTCGTCACCTCGGTGCTGTTCGCACTCATCCTGCCGCCCGACATCCCGCTGTGGCAGGTGGCACTGGGCATCAGCTTCGGCGTGGTGGTCGGCAAGGAGGTGTTTGGTGGCACCGGCAAGAACTTCCTGAACCCGGCGCTGACCGGTCGCGCCTTCCTGTTCTTCGCGTACCCGGCCGAAATCTCCGGTGACAGTGTCTGGACGGCGGTGGACGGTTTCAGTGGCGCCACCGCCCTGAGCCAGGCCGCCGCCGGCGGCGTGGAGGCACTGGCCCATCCCTGGGGCGGTTCTCTGACCTGGTTCGACGCCTTCTTTGGCAACATGCAGGGCAGCATCGGCGAGGTCTCGACCTTTGCCATCCTGCTGGGCGGCGCCGTGCTGCTGTGGACCGGTATCGCGTCCTGGCGCATCGTCAGCGGCGTGTTCCTGGGCATGGTGGCCACCAGCCTGCTGTTCAACGCCATCGGGTCGGACACCAACCCCATGATGAACCTGCCGTTCTGGTGGCACTTCGTGCTGGGCGGCTTTGCCTTTGGCATGATCTTCATGGCCACTGATCCGGTGTCGGCCGCCATGACCAACACCGGTAAATGGCTGTTCGGTGCCCTCATCGGCCTCATGGTGGTTCTGATTCGGGTGGTCAACCCGGCTTTCCCGGAAGGCATGATGCTGGCCATCCTGTTTGCCAACCTGTTCGCCCCCCTGATCGACCACTTCGTGATCAAGGCCAACATCAAGCGGAGGCAGCTGCGTTATGAGCAGTAAGCAAGATTCCATCAAAAAGACCCTGACCGTGGCACTGGTGCTGTGCCTGGTCTGCTCGGTCATGGTTTCGGTGGCGGCTGTGGGGCTCAAGCCCATGCAGGACGCCAACAAGGTGCTGGACCGCAACCGCAACGTGCTGTCGGCCGCCGGCCTGCTGCAGCCGGGCCAGAGTCGCGACGAAATCCAGCGCCTGTTCGACCAGTTCGAACTGCGCCTGGTCAATGTGGTGGAAGGCCGCTTCGCCACCGACGACGAACTGCGCCAGGCCGGCATCGATCCGCGCACCTACGAGGCCCGCAGTGCCTCGCGTGACCCGGCGCTGTCGCGCTCGCTTCGCGGTGACGACCCGGCCGGCATCCAGCGCCAGGCAAAGTTCTCCACCGTCTACCTGCGCCAGAACGACCAGGGCGAAACCGACCTGCTGGTGCTGCCCATCAACGGTGCCGGCCTGTGGGGTGCCATGTACGGCTTCCTGGTGCTCGAAGGCGACCTGCGCACCGTGCGCGGACTCTCCTTCTATGAGCACAAGGAAACCCCCGGCCTGGGCGCCAAGGTCGAAAACGACGACTGGCGCGCCCAGTGGGTGGGTCAGGCCGCCTTCAACGACGACGGCAGCGTCGGTGTGACAGTGGTCAAGGGGCGCGCCGGCGGCCCCGGGGAGATCGACGGCCTCAGCGGCGCCACCCTGACCACCAACGGCGTGAACAACATGGTCCGTTTCTGGCTCGGTGAGCGCGGCTACGGCCCCTTCATCGCCCAACTCCAAGCTGCAAAAGGATGACCACCATGGCAACCGACAGCAAAAAAGTTCTGATTGAACCCATCTTCGTCAACAACCCGATCGCGCTGCAGATTCTGGGCATCTGCTCGGCACTGGCGGTCACCACCAGTCTGGACACGGCCCTGGTGATGTGTGCTGCCTTGACCTCGGTGACGGCCTTTTCCAACCTGTTCATCTCGATCATCCGTCGCCATATTCCGGCCAACATCCGCATCATCGTGCAGATGACCATCATCGCCTCGCTGGTGATCATCACCGATCAGGTGCTGCAGGCCGTGGCCTATGACATCGCCAAGTCGTTGTCGGTGTTTGTCGGGCTGATCATCACCAACTGCATCGTGATGGGGCGGGCCGAGGCCTTTGCGATGAGCAACCCCCCGTTGCCCAGTTTCCTGGACGGCATTGGTAACGGCCTGGGCTACAGCGCGGTGCTGGTGTTCGTTGCCGTCATCCGTGAGATCTTCGGCAGCGGTACCTTGCTGGGTCTGACCGTGCTTCCCACGGTCGACAACGGTGGCTGGTACGTGCCCAATGGCCTGTTCCTGTTGCCGCCCAGCGCCTTCTTCATCATTGGCGGTTTCATCTGGATCCTTCGCGTCTGGAAGCGCCAGCAGATCGAGAAGGTCGACCTGCCGATGGCTCAGCAATCCAAAGCCCTGGAGGCCCACTGATGGAACACTACATCGGACTGTTCATCCGCGCCGTGTTCATCGAGAACATGGCGCTGGCCTTCTTCCTGGGCATGTGCACCTTCCTGGCCGTGTCCAAGAAAGTCGAGACCGCCGTTGGCCTGGGCATTGCCGTGGTGGTGGTGCTCGGCATCACGGTACCGCTGAACAACCTGATCTACCAGTACCTGCTCAAGGACGGCGCCCTGTCCTGGGCCGGCCTGCCCGATGTGAACCTCGGCTTCCTCGGCTTTCTGGTCTACATCGGCCTGATCGCGGCCGCGGTGCAGATCCTGGAGATGTTTCTCGACAAGTTCGTACCCACGCTGTACAACGCGCTGGGGGTGTTCCTGCCCCTGATCACGGTCAACTGCGCCATCCTGGGCGCGGCACTGTTCATGGTCGAGCGCGACTACCAGTTCGGCGAGAGCGTGGTCTATGGCCTGGGCGCCGGCATCGGCTGGCTGCTGGCCATTGCTGCGCTGGCCGGTATCCGCGAGAAGCTCAAGTACAGCGATGTTCCCGAAGGTCTGCGCGGTCTGGGCATCACCTTCATCACGGTCGGCCTCATGTCGCTGGGCTTCATGTCCTTTGGCGGCATGTCGATCTGATCCCCCAATCGTTGAGATCAAGGAAGAGCAAAGATGGATGTGACCACGATTGCAGGCGGTGTGGCGATGTTCACCGTCATGATCATGGCCCTGGTGTTCGTGATCCTGTATGCCCGCTCGCACCTGGTGAGCAGCGGCGACGTGAAGATCGAGATCAATGGCGACCCCACGCGCACCCTGACGGTGCCGGCCGGCGGCAAGCTGCTGCAGACCCTGGCCAACGAAGGCATTTTCCTGTCGTCTGCCTGTGGCGGCGGCGGCACCTGCGCGCAGTGCCGTTGCCACGTCATGGAAGGGGGCGGCGCCATCCTGCCGGTGGAAGAACAGCATTTCACCCGCGGCGAGATCCGTGACCACGCCCGTCTGGCCTGCCAGGTGCCGGTCAAGCAGAACATGAAGATCGAGGTGGAGCCCGAGTTCTTCGGTGTCAAGCAGTGGGACTGCACGGTGCTGTCCAACGACAACGTGGCCACCTTCATCAAGGAACTGGTGCTCAAGATCCCCGAGGGCGAAAGCGTGGATTTCCGCGCCGGCGGCTACGTGCAGCTCGAGTGCCCACCGCACGTGGTCGATTACAAGGAATTCGACATTCCCGACGAGTACCGCGGCGACTGGGACCGCTTCAAGGTGTTCGACAACGTCTCCAAGGTCGACGAGACGGTCATCCGGGCCTACTCCATGGCCAACTACCCGGAAGAGAAGGGCCTGATCAAGTTCAACATCCGTGTCGCCTCGCCGCCACCCGGCCGCAAGGACATTCCGCCCGGCAAAATGTCGTCCTGGATCTTTTCCCTCAAAAAGGGCGACAAGGTCAGGGTCTCGGGTCCTTACGGCGAATTCTTCGCCAAGGAAACCGACAACGAAATGGTGTTCATCGGCGGTGGTGCCGGCATGGCCCCCATGCGTTCGCACATCTTCGACCAGCTCAAGCGCCTGAACAGCAAGCGCAAGATCAGCTTCTGGTACGGGGCGCGCAGCCTGCGCGAGACCTTCTACGTCGAGGAGTTCGACGAACTGGCCCGCAAGCACGAGAACTTCAGCTGGCACCTGGCCTTGTCGGATCCGCTGCCCGAGGACAACTGGACCGGCCCCACCGGTTTCATCCACAACGTTGTCTACGAGAGTTACCTCAAGGACCACCCGGCACCCGAGGATTGCGAGTTCTACATGTGCGGCCCGCCCATGATGAACGCCTCGGTCATCAAGATGCTCAAGGACCTGGGTGTCGAAGACGAGCACATCATGCTCGACGACTTCGGCGGCTGAACCACCTGGAAAACGGTTCACCATGCACCGTCGACAGGCGGTCGGCCTGCTTGCCCTGTTGCCGCTGGCCGCGTCCGTCGGCTTGGGCGGCTGTGCCCGCGAGCAGCCATACCAGCTGCTCGAGGGCGCCACCATGGGCACGCGCTACCACGTCCGGTTTCGACCGCCCACAGGGTCCTTCGATGCTGTGGGCTTGCACAGGGCCATCGACGCCCGCCTGGAAGCGCTGAACGCCAGCCTCTCCACCTACCGCCCGAACTCTCTCATCACCGCCTTCAACGAGGCACCGGTGGGGCAGGCGGTGCCTGTGGACGCCGACTTCGAGCACATGCTGGCACTTTCACGGCAGGTGCACCTGGCCAGCGGGGGTGCTTTCGACCCCACGGTGGGTGCGCTGGTCAACCTCTGGGGTTTCGGCTGGCCCAAACCCCAGCAACCCTTGACCCGCCTGCCGGAGCCCGCTGCCATCGAGGCCGCCCGAGGGCGCCTGGATGCGGTCGAGCAGCCGGCGCACGGGCAACTGCTCAAGCGCGAGCCGCTGCGACTGGATTTTTCCGCCATCGCCAAGGGGTATGGCGTCGATCTGATCGCCGAGGTCATTCGCTCGCACGGGGTCGAGCACTTCATGGCCGAGATCGGCGGTGAGGTGGCTACCCGGGGCAAGGGACCGTCTGGCGGGCCGTGGCGTATCGGCATCGAGGCACCGGACCCCGGTGTCAGCGGCCGTATCCTGGCGCGGGTGAACCTGACCGAGGGCGCCCTGGCGACCTCGGGCAACTACCGCAATTTCTTCGAACTGGAAGGGCGCCGCTTCTCCCATGTGATCGACCCGGTCAGCGGTTACCCTGTGGCCCATCCCCCCGTGTCGGTGAGTGTCATCGCAGCCAATGTGGCGCTGGCCGATGCCTGGGCCACTGCCTTCATGGTGCTGGACGAGGAGCGGGGACTGGCCGTGGCCGAAGAGAACCAACTGGCGGTTTTCTGGGTCTACGAAGACAATGGGGGGCGCCGCACGCGGCAAAGCAGCCGCATGCCGCCCTATCTGGACATGGTGCAGCCCTGAGAGGGTGAGAGGGAATCGGCCACGCCCAAGGCCCTCTCACCTTCTGAGGCTCACCCCAACGGAAAGACGACGATGGAAATCCTGCTGGCCCTGGTGCTTTTCCTGGCCTTCTTCGGCGCCCTGGCCCTGGGCCTGATCTTGCGTGGCAAGCCATTGCAAGGTTCTTGCGGCGGGGCCGCCACGCTGATGGGGGAGAAGCAGTGTGGTGTCTGTGGCCGGGACCCCAACACCTGCGAGCGCAAACAGGGCGAGCAGAAGGTGCTGGCTGTGCTCAAGGGCAGCCAGTCAAACTGACGGTTTCGTCCGGTCCTGCCGAATGACCGGGCCGCCAGCGTTCAGTCTCAGGCGGTCTTCTGGCGGAAGTTGCAGTGCGCCGACACGGCACACTGTCTGCACAGGGGCTTGCGGGCCTGGCAGACATAGCGACCCTGCAGGATCAGCCAGTGGTGGGCATCCACCAGGTACCTCGCCGGCACCCGCTTGAGCAGCGCCTGTTCGACCGCAAGGGGCGTCTTGCCCGGCGCCAGCCCGGTCCGGTTGCCGACCCGGAAAATGTGGGTGTCCACCGCCATCGTCGGCTGGCCGAAGGCCACGTTCAGCACCACGTTGGCCGTCTTGCGGCCGACCCCCGGCAACGCCTCCAGGGCTTCGCGCGAACGCGGCACCTCGCCACCGTGGCGCTCCACCAGGAGGCGACAGGTCTCCATCAGGTGCCTGGCCTTGCTGCGGTACAGGCCAATGGTCTTGATGTAAGACTCCAGCCCATCCAGACCCAGGGCCAGGATTTTTTGTGGTGTGTTCGCCACCGGGAACAGCCGGCGCGTGGCCTTGTTGACCCCCACGTCGGTGGCCTGGGCGGACAGCAGCACCGCCGCCAGCAGCTCGAACACACTGGTGTATTCGAGTTCGGTCACCGGCATCGGGTTGGCGGCCTGCAGGGTGGCAAAAAAGGCCTCAATCTGGGCCGGGGTCATGGGCTTGGCGTCTGGCATGGCCTTGTGGTGTTCTTGTGGACTGGGGTGCAAGTCTAGTCTTTTGAACATCGCACGATTCCTGCGTTTCAAATTGGCGACAATGCCAGATTGCCGATTTCCCTGAACCGAACACGGACGCCGCCATGCCCTTTGCCACGCCTTTTGCCGATCGCCTCAATAACGTCGAAACCTCTGCCATACGCGAACTGTTCAAGTTGCTGGGCAAGCCCGGCATCATCAGTTTTGCCGGTGGGTTTCCCGACAGTGCCCTGTTCGATGTCGACGGTATCCGGGAAGCGGTCAACACCGCGCTGAGTGAAGAGGCTGGCGGCGCCCTGCAGTACGGGGCCACCGAAGGCTACCAACCGCTGCGCGAACAGCTGGCTGCTTTCATGGTCAGCAAGGGCAACCAGGGGGTGAGCCCCAACGACCTCATCGTCACCACCGGCAGCCAGCAGGCACTGGACCTGCTGGGCAAGACGCTGGTGTCGCCCGGCGACAAGGTCATCGTCGAGGGCCCCACGTTCCTGGCCACCATCCAGTGCTTCCGCCTGTACGGAGCCGAGCTGGTGACCGCGCCGGTCGACGGCGACGGTGTGCAGACCGATGCGCTGGAGCGGCTGATCGTGGAGCACAAACCCAAGTTCATCTACCTGATTCCCACCTTCGGCAACCCGAGCGGCGCCATGCTCAGCCTGGAGCGGCGCAAGCGGGTACTGGAGCTGGCGGTACAGCACAAGGTCCTCATCGTGGAAGACGATCCGTATGGGGATCTGTACTTCGGTGACGCACCGCCGCCCAGCCTGCTGGCCCTGTCAGCCCAGGTGCCGGGCAGCCGCGACCACCTGGTGCACTGTGGCAGCCTGAGCAAGGTGCTTTCACCCGGTCTGCGCGTGGGCTGGATGGTGGCACCGTCCGAGTTGCTGGCCAAGGCCACCATGTGCAAGCAGTTCAGCGATGCACACACCAGCACCTTTGCCCAGGCCACGGCGGCGCAATACCTCAAGGCCGGACGCATGCCGGACACACTGGCCAAGGTGCGTGCCGTCTACGCCGAGCGGGCTGCGGCCATGGGTGACGCCCTGCGCAGCGGGTTGGGTGAAGCGATCGAGTTCGTGCAACCGCAGGGTGGCCTGTTTGTCTGGGCCCGGCTGACGGGCGCAGGCGGGAAGGTGGCCGATGGCGGCGAGCTGGCCAAGCGCGCTATAGGCCAGGGCGTGGCCTTTGTGCCCGGGGCGCCGTTCTACGCCAGCCGCCCTGACCACGCCACCCTGCGCCTGAGCTTTGCAACGGTGGATGTGGACCGCATCCGTGAAGGGGTGGCACGGTTGGCGAAGGCGATCTGAGGTTCAGCTGGCTTGGCCACAGCCCACCCGCTCCACGCGGGTCGAGCCCATCACGGTCACCCCCTTGCTCTCCGGGTTGTTGCCCAGCACGGTGGTTCCGTCGGAGGTCAGAGCCAGCTGGGCATCGCAGTGCACCTTGATCTCCATGCCACCCATCACATTGACGGTGGTGCGCATGCAGTACCAGCCCCTGGGGTTGAGCAGCTCAATGGTGCTGCCACCCATCACGTTCACACCAGGGTTGATCAGAACCAGCGACGGTCCTGATGTCACCTCGCTGTCAACGGTGTTCTGTCCGATACCAAACACTTTGACCGACGTGGCCAGTGTCTTGTAGCTCGGGTTGCTGCTGAACGGGTGGTTGCCCCAGGCCTGCAGGCAGGCAGCAATGGTGCTGTTGGGTTCATTCTGGGCACGTGCCGGTCCCATGCCCATCAAACAGGCACCGGCAATCAGCAGGATCGAGAAGAGATTGCGGGTCAGATGGCATGCAGGCATGGACGTCCTTCCGGGTAAATATGTCTGTTGGTAAGCGCTCTGAGGAAGAATAGCACCGACCTTGATCTTGTTGTCGGCACACGCAGGCTTTTCTACGCCAGGACCCTGAGCCTTGTACAGATTCGTTGTGCAGCGATTCGATCAACCCGAACTGTTGCTGCGGTTCCTAAAGTGCCCCCAGCAGGCCCAGCGCAAACGGGAGGCTCAAGGTGCCGAGCAGGGTCGAGAGTGTGACCAGACCAGCCACATAAGGTCCGTTATAGCCCATGCGGGCCGCCAGCACGTAGCAGCTGGAGGCGGTGGGTACGGCCGAGAACATCAGCAGAATGGCCGTCTGGGTGGGGTCCAGTGCGAACAGGCGGGACAGCCCCAAGGCCATCAAGGGCATGCCTAGGTGCTTGATGCCCAGCACGGCAGTGCCCAGTGCCTTCGCCTGGGCCAGGCTGCCGAACTGCATGCCGGCCCCCGCGGCCATCAGCCCCAGGGCCAGCGAGGCCTGGCCGATGCGGCTGACACTGGGCTCCAGCCAGGCCGGAATGGTGAAGCCTGCCAGGTTGGCCGCCAGGCCGCTGGCGGTGGCCAGGATGAGCGGGTTGCGCAGCAGCTCGCGCAGAAAGCCCTGCCCGCCGTGGCGTGCCATGGGCCAGACGGCCCCGACGTTGAACAGGGGCACACAGACACCAATGATGACGGCGATCATGAGCAAGCCCTGTGGGCCGGCCACGCGATCGGCCAGGGCCAGTGCAATGAAGGAGTTGAAGCGAAAGCCGACCTGGGCGCTGGCCGCGTGCAGCCGGCGATCGACATGCCGGCCTAGCCAGGGCCAGTAGGGGATGCTGTAGTTCAGCAGGATGGCAGCCACCCCCAGGCTCAGGGCGGCACCGACCAGACTGGACGCGGCGGCCAGATCCAACGGACTGCGCAGCACAGCCTGGAACAGCAGCACCGGGAACAGCACGTAGTAGACCAGGCGTTCGACCTGACCCCAGACGCCACGATCGAGCGCCGTGAAGCGGCACAGCAAGTAGCCGAACAGGATGAGCGAAAAATCAGGGAAAAGCAGTTCGGCGAAGTTCACCGGGCGAGCATATCAAGCTCCGGCCAACGGTGCTTTTCACGGTGCGCTCACACGGATCGAGGTGATGCTGTTCTGGCTGGCGTCGTAGGCCATGCCGCTGCCGCTGACGTTACTGACTGTGGCTTCGACCATGCGGGTCTTGCTGTTGTAGTTGCCACTGGCCAGCGTGCACGCGCCTGACGGTGCGACAGTCACACATTGAACGCGCGTGCCAGGGCTGAAGCTGACCTCGATCGTTGCGCCCCCGACCCCCAGACCCGTGGACAGATCGCGCACAGCGATTGTTGCCTCGACGCGCCAGTTTTTTCGGACGGCTACTGCTCTTGCTGTCAGGCTGGACACAGCCACCGAGGTCACGGAAGGTTCGCTGGGTGTGCCCTGACTCAGCGAGAACAGCAGCAGGTTGGGTGATCCGCTGCCGATGGAGCTCAGCTTGTTCGACGATGCCGAGCCGAGCAGGTGCTCTGCGACCGCAGCCGGACTGCTGGCCGGGCTGGCCTCCAGCACCAGAGCGGCCACCCCGGCCACGTGCGGACTCGCCATCGACGTGCCGCTGAGTGTTGCTGATGCGGTGGTGCTGGTGTGCCAGGCCGACACGATGCCTTGGCCGGGCGCAAAAACATCGACGCAGCGACCGAAATTGGAGAAGCTGGCGCGTGCATCCGATGACGTGCTGGCGCCTACAGTGAGTGCGCTGGGTTCGCGCGCGGGAGAATAGTTGCAGGCGTCGGCGTTGTCGTTCCCGGCAGCCACCACTGTCGTGACGCCTTGTGCCACCAGCCCGGCGACAGCCGCGTCGATGGTGGTTGATGCCGATCCTCCCAAAGACATGTTGGCAACGGCTGGACGGTGGTTCTGGCTCGCCACCCAATCGAGCCCACCCACCACGCCGCTGAGCGTGCCCGAACCATTGCAATCCAGCACCCGTACCGGTACCAGCAGGACGTTCTTGGCCACACCCCACGGTGTTGCCCCGATCGAGCCTGCCACATGGGTCCCATGACCGTGGCAGTCCGTGCTGCCGCGTCCGTCGTTGATGGCGGTGTACCCTGGAATGACCCGACCTCCAAAAGCGCTGTGCGTGGCCATGATGCCTGTGTCCAGCACATAGGCCCTGACGCCGGTCCCTGTGAATCGGTAGGCATAGGTGGTGTCGAGTGGTCGATCCACCTGGTCGATCCGGTCCAGCCCCCATGGGGCATTGAGCTGGACCTGGTTGAGATGGATGGTGCTGTCCTGCTCAACCCACCGCACACGCGGGTTTCGGCTCAGCCCGGGCACAGCTGCGGCCGGCATGCGAGCGACAAACCCTTTGACCGCATGCTCGAAGTGGCCTCGAACTTCGCCCCCCGTTCCTTGCATCAGCTGCCTGGCCACCTCAGGTACGTTGGGGGTGGAAGGGTCAAGCACCACCAGAAACTGGCCCGCAACGGGCTTGCCTTTGACCGTGCGCGGGGCCTGTGTCGGTTGTGCTGTTGCCGTGGTAACGGCGAACAGTGCCGCGAAGCAAAGGGATGAGCTACGCCATTTCCTGAAAGGTGAAAAGCAGCTGAGCATGTCTGGGTCTCTCTGTTGTGTCATGGTGCCGACCGGACGGCAAAGGGCTTACCGGGGTCATATCGGTCAATGACAGAGAAACTTGAGGCTGTCAGCGATCGGTCGCTGTGCATGCATACAGGACGGTGATGCCGCCATCGGAAAGCAGCCAGTCGGACATGGCACGGCAGCCCTGGCCGGCTGGGCACAACTCGTAGTCCGGCACGAATGCCGATCGGCTCAGGCGCAGCACCGCAGGGGTAGGCTCGGTCGGCCGGTAGTGGTACCAGCCGTTCTCCAGCCACGCGTCGGGCGGGGGATCCATGCCGGCGCCCGACCCGCGGATCCGGGCCTGGGTGGCGTGCAAGGTGGCTGAGCCAGGCTTTTTCCCGGCGCGCACCGCGTAGTCTTCCTCCCAACGCTGGCGTTCGATCGAGTGGGTCCATGCCAGCGTGAACGATTCACCTGGCACAAAAACAACCGGATCTCCCGTGCCCCCCAGCGTCAGGCACAGGCCCAGCAACAGTGGTGCCGAGCCCATGTCTGGCGATCAGCCAACCAAGGGCGCAGCCCGCAGGCGTCGCGCGCGCCAGGTGTGCCAGACCAGGAAAACGGCGATGGCACCCAGACCGATCTCGTCGGTGACCGGCAGGGCGACCACCAGGAAGCTGGCTGCAGCAATGGCAAACAGGCGTTCGGCCCAGTTCAGCGGGGCAAACAGGTAGCCGATGGCGCCGGCCCCCCACATGCCGATGGCCAGCAAGGCCTTGAACACCACCCAGGCGGTGTCGGTCCAGTCACCTGCCTGCAACATGAGTGCCGGGCTGTAGACCGCGATGTAGGGCACCACGAAACCGGCAATCGCCACGCGCAGGGCCTGCATGCTGATCTTGAGGCCCTTCTCTCGCGCAATGGGTGCGGCGGCAAAGCAGGCGAGGGCGACCGGTGGTGTCAGATCGGCCATGATGCCGAAATAGAACACGAACATGTGCGATACGATCAGCGGCACACCCAGTTCCAGCAGCACCGGTGCAGCCAGCGAGCTGGTGATGATGTAGTTGGGAATGGTGGGAATGCCCATGCCCAGAATCAGGCAGGTGAACATGGTCAGCACCAGGGCCAGGAACAGGCTCTGGCGCCCGATGGCGATGATGTGGCCACCCAGCTCGGCCGCGACGCCGGTCAGGTTGATGACGCCGATGATGACGCCGACCAGTGCACAGGCGATGGCCACCGGCAGTGCGTGCCGGGCGCCTTCGACCAACGCACGCACCGCCAGCTGGCGGGCATCGCCGCCGACACGGCGGATGTAGGTCAGTGCAATCAGCACCAGGGTGATCACAAAGAAGGTGGCGACCCCAAACTGGAGGAAGCCCGCACAGGCAAAGCCCAGCAGCACCCAGAACAGGCCGCGCAGGGCCAGGCCCTTCACACCGGTCATGACGGCTGCGCCGAAAATGAGGATGACGGTCAGGGCCAGGCCGACCGTGCCCGAGAACAGCGGGGTGTAGCCGGAGAACAGCAGGGTCACCAGGCCCGCCAGCGGCAGCAGCAGGTACCAGCGCTCACGGATGGCCACCCAGGGGTTGGGGCACTCTTCCTTGGGAAGCCCGGTCAGCCCACGTCGCCCGGCTTCCAGGTGAACCATCCAGAAGGCGGTCACGAAGTACAGGATGGCCGGAATGACGGCCGCCTTGACGATGGCCAGGTAGGGCACGTTGATGGTCTCGGCCATGATGAAGGCCACCGCACCCATGACCGGCGGCATGATCTGCCCGCCCATGCTGGAGGTCGCCTCCACACCACCGGCAAAGGCCGGCCGGTAGCCGAAGCGCTTCATCAGCGGAATGGTGAACTGCCCGGTAGTGACCACGTTGGCCACGCCCGAACCGTTGATCGTGCCCATGAGGCCCGAGGAGATCACCGACACCTTGGCTGGGCCGCCGCGGGTGTGCCCGACGGTACCCATGGCGAAGTCGTTGAACAGCCGGATCATGCCGGCCTGCTCCAGGAATGCGCCAAACAGGATGAACAGGAAGATGAAGGTCGAAGAGACGTAGGTTGGTGTGCCGTAGATGCCCTCGGTACCGAAACTGAGCTGTCCGATGACCTGATCAAGCCCGTATCCGCGGTGCGCCAGGTTGCCCGGCAGGTGCTGGCCGAAGATGGCGTAGGCCAGAAAGATGCCGCAGATGACGGGAAGTCCCCAGCCCATGACACGGCGCGCGGCCTCGAAGACCAGGGTGAGCACGATGATGCCAATGACCCAGTCGGCCTGGGTCAGCTCGCCGGCCCGCAGCGTCAGGTCGGCTTCGAAGACCCACTGGTAGAGACCACTGGCGAAGCCGGCCAGGCCGAGCAGCCAGCCCAGTGCCTTCCAGAAGGCGTTGCGTCCTCCCATGGGCGGGAACAAGGCAAAGACCAGCAACAGGACAAAGCCCACGTGCAGGGCACGGATCACCTGGCTGGACAGGGGGTGAAAGGCGGCCATCCAGATCTGGTAGGCCGAAAAGGCAATGGCGATCCAGAACAGGGCGCTCAAGGGGCGGATCGCCGTGTGGCCCGGGTCGGTGGCAGGAGCGGCTTCTTGTGGGGCGTTCATCGGTGTCTCGTTGGATGACTGGGTGCTTCAGCGCGCAACAACAGAAAGGCCCCGAGCGAGTGTCGGGGCCCTGCTGGTATCGGACGCTGGCCGATCACGCTGGCCACCACTGGCCGGGTGGCCTGGCGGGCCTTACTTGATCAGGCCAACTTCCTTGTAGTAGCGCTCGGCACCGGGGTGCAATGGCACAGGCATGCCCTTGATCGCATTGTCCCGGTTGATCGCTCGGGCCGCGTTGTGGGCGGCAAACAGGGTGTCCAGGTTGTCGTACATGGCTTTGGTCATGCGGTAGGCCATGTCGTCCGAGACGCCGCTGTGGGTGACCAGGAAGTTGGGGATGGCGGCGGTGGCCACGTCTTCGGTCTGGCCGCTGTAGGTGTTGGCCGGGATGACCGAGGGCTGGTAGGCGGCATCGCCGATTTTGGCGACGACATCGGCCGGCACAGGAATGACCACGATCCGGATGGCGGTGGCCAGGTCGCGGATGGAGGCCACGCCCAGACCCGCAGACTGCAGGGTGGCGTCGAGCTGGCGGTTCTTCATCAATTCGACCGACTCACCAAAGGGCAGGTACTCGACCTTGGCCAGGTCCTGGTAGCTCAGGCCCGCTGCGCGGAAAACGGCACGCGCATTGAGTTCGGTGCCCGAGCGGGCTGCGCCGACCGAGACGCGCTTGCCCTTGAGGTCGGCCAGGGTCTTGATGCCGGAATCGGCATTGGCCACGATCTGGATGTAGTTGTTGTAGGTGCCGGAGATGCCGCGCAGCTTGTCCAGCTTGTTGTTGAAGCCTGCCTCGGCATTGCCGTTCCATGCATCGGAAAGGGCATCGGCCAGCGTCAGGGCCAGCTCGCCACGTCCCGCCTGCAACAGGTTGAGGTTTTCCGCCGATGCGCGGGTGACCTGGGCCGTTGAACGCACGTTGGGGATGTCCTTGGCAAAAATCTGGGACAGCGCCACGCCCAGCGGGTAATAGACACCCGCCTGGCCGCCGGTCAGCACGTTGATGAACTGTTGCTGTGCCACTGCGGCGCCTGACACCAGGGCGGCACTGAACGCCAGGCCCAACCCGATCTTCTGAAACATGCGCATGGACGGTCTCCTGTAGGAATGAATGACAAGCGGGCAGAATAACGCAAGTCACGCCCCGGCACCCCCCGGGATTTGCGTACCCGATGGGGCGGGTTTTCCCCGACAAACAGGTTCGTTCTACCCATGTCCATTCAGGTTGACGGCCACACAGATGCACTGAACGCCTTTATTGACACCCTCTGGCTGGAGGAGGGGTTGTCGCGCAACACCCTGGATGCCTACCGCCGTGACCTGACCCAGCTGAGTACCTGGCTGGGCCAGCGCGAGGTGACGCTCGACGCGGCAGGTGAGTCCGACCTGAACGCCTATTTTGCGGCCAGGCACACAGGCACCCGGGCCACCACCGCCAACCGTCGCCTTGCGGTGTTCCGGCGTTATTACCGCTGGGCCCTGCGCGAGCGGCGCATCGGTGTCGACCCCACACTTCGGCTGCTGGCCGCGCGCCAGCCGATGCGCGTGCCCAAGACCCTGACAGAAAGTCAGGTGGAGGCCCTTCTGGCCGCACCAGACACGGGCACGGCCCTGGGAGTTCGGGATCGGAGCATGCTGGAACTGATGTACGCCAGTGGCCTGCGCGTGAGCGAGCTGGTGAAGCTCAAGGCCTGGCACGTGGACCAGGCGGCCCATGTGCTGCGCATCACCGGCAAGGGCGCGAAGGAGCGCCTGGTGCCCTTTGGTGAGGTGGCCGGGCAGTGGCTGTCACGCTACCTGGCCGAGGCCCGTCCCGACATTCTGGCTGGCCTGAGCAGCGAAGACCTGTTCGTCACGTCCCGAGGGGTCAAGGCAGGGCGGGCCATGAGCCGGGTGATGTTCTGGACCCTGGTCAAACGCTATGCCTTGCAAGCCGGCATTCGCACCCCGATCTCCCCCCACACCTTGCGCCACGCCTTCGCCACCCACTTGCTCAACCACGGTGCCGACCTGCGGGTGGTGCAGATGTTGCTGGGGCATGCCGACATCTCGACCACCACCATCTACACCCACGTGGCGCGCGAACGCCTGAAGAACATCGTGGCCCAGCACCATCCCAGAGGTTGATGGCGCGTGAGACTCAGAGCGGCTTGAGCACCAGGCCGATGCGCAGACCCGTTTCGGTGACGGTGATGCTGCCCGGTTGCATGTTCAACGCGTCGGCCATGGCCAGATCCTGCGGGCTGAGCTGATGCAGCACCACCTCATGCAGCATTTGCTGGCCGATCAGCGGGGCATAGGTGTTGAGCATGTCTTCGACGCCCGGTGCCAGCGTTGGAAAACGCAGGCGGTTCAGGCGCAACTGGTGGGCGCGAACCGTCCGGTCGCGGCTTTCGTAGCGCAACGCAAAGTCCACATCGAAGCTGCCGCGGTGGCTGCGGTTGAGCGCCGGCCCCGCAGCCAGCACGGCCATGTTGGCGGCCAGCCGGTTCTGCTCGGGCAGCAAGCGAAGCTGGGGAACCTGCACATCGAGGTTGAGCAGTCCGGGCACGGGATAGCGCATCGGGAAGCGCTGCCCCACCGACTGTTGCAGCACGGTCTCGGGCACGTTGAAGCCAGGAGGCAGCTTGCTTCCGCCTTCATCGTCATCGTCATCGTCGTTGGAGCCGGCCACTGCCCAGACAGGCCCGGCGAACATGCAAGCGCTCAACGCACAGGCAAACAGGCGTCTATCCATGCAGGACTCCTTCCTGGGACAAGTGAATGGGTGACTCGCTTCATTCTTCCAGCACCCGCACTTTCACGCTCTTGCCTTTGATTCGCCCGGCATTGAGGCGACTGGCGGCCTGCCGGGCGATGTCGCGATCGACAGCCACATAGGTGGACCATTCGTTCACGTTGATTTTGCCGACCTGCTCGCGGGTGTATCCGAGGTCGGCCGTCAGGGCGCCGAGCACATCGCCGGGGCGGATCTTTTCCTTGCGCCCGCCCTGGATGTGCAGCGTGACCATGGGCGGCACCAGAGGCTCGGCGCTGGCCGGCTTGAGCTCAGCCAGGGGGTACCAGGTCGATTCGCGCCCCTGGAACTGCTCGATCCGGCCGACGCTGCCCATTTCGTCCAGGCTGGCCAGGTTGAGCGCCAGGCCGGCTTCCCCGGCGCGCCCGGTGCGGCCGATGCGGTGGATGTGCACCTCGGGGTCGGGCGTCACATCCACGTTGATCACGGCGCCCAGGCTGGCGATGTCCAGTCCGCGCGCGGCCACGTCGGTGGCCACCAGCACCGAGCAGCTGCGGTTGGCAAAACGCACCAGCACCTGGTCACGTTCGCGCTGCTCCAGCTCGCCAAACAGGGCCAGTGCGCTGATGCCCTGGGCCTGCAGCACCGCCACCAGATCGCGGCACTGGGCCTTGGTGTTGCAGAAGGCGAGGGTGCTGGCCGGGCGGAAATGGGTCAGCAGCCGACCCACGACGTCCAGCCGTTGGTTTTCGGTCACCTCGTACCAGCGCTGCTCGATCTGGGCACCTGCATGCTGTGCCTCCACTTTCACGGTCAACGGCTCGCGCATGAACTGCGCGCTGAGCTTGGCAATGCCCTCCGGGTAGGTGGCGGAGAACAACAGCGTCTGGCGGGATTTCGGACAGCGCCGGGCCACGGTCGCGATGTCATCAAAAAAGCCCATGTCGAGCATCCGGTCGGCCTCGTCCAGCACGAGGGTGTTGAGCGCGTCCAGCTGAAGGCTGCCGCGCTCGAGATGGTCCATGATGCGGCCCGGTGTGCCCACCACGATGTGGGCGCCGTGTTCCAGCGTGGCCAGCTGGCCGCGCAGCGGCACACCGCCGCACAGCGTGACCACCTTGATGTTGTCTTCGGCCCGTGCCAGGCGTCGCACCTCGGTGGTGACCTGATCGGCCAGCTCGCGCGTCGGGCACAGCACCAGAGTCTGCACGGCAAAGCGCCTGGGGTTCAGGTTGGCCAGCAGGGCCAGGGCGAAGGCGGCAGTCTTGCCGCTGCCGGTCTTGGCCTGCGCAATGATGTCCTTGCCCAGCAGGGCCGGCGGCAGCGCAGCGGCCTGGATGGCGGTCATGGACCGGTAACCCAGTTGTTCCAGATTGGCCAGCATGGCCGGGGACAGGGGCAGGGTGGCGAAACCCGATGTGGCCGTGGCGCCAGCGGGAGGCAGGGAAGCTGAAGTCATCCCCGATTATCGGCCTTGTGTGTGGGGCCGCGAGGTCTGGTGTCTCGTCAGCCAGAAAGGGTGAAATAGAACGTGGCGCCCTGTCCTGGTGTGCTCTCGGCCCAGACACGGCCCCCGTGGCGCATGACCACGCGCTGTACGATGGTCAGGCCCAGTCCGGTTCCCGCATAGTCCTGCTCGCGGTGCAGTCTTTGAAAAGGTCCGAACAAGCGATGGGCGAAGGCCATGTCGAAGCCACAGCCGTTGTCACGCACATGGTAGATCACCTCACCTTCGCGTTCGCTTGACCCCACCTCTATGCGCGTGACGGGGTTTTGGGCGGTGAACTTCCAGGCGTTTCGAAGCAGGTTGTCGATCACGCTGCAGACCAGGCTCAAGTCGGCAAGCGCGTCAAGACCGGGTGCGATGCGCACATCGGCCACACGCTGTGGGTCGTCTCGCATCAATTGCTGGGCCACTTCGCTGGCAATGTCACTGATGTTCACCTTGCCCAGCTGCAAAGGTACCTGGGTCATGCGGGACATGTTGAGCAGCGCGTCGATCAGGGCACTCATGCGCTGGCCAGCAGATGCGATGCGGCGCACCATGGCCAGGCCATCCTCACCCAGGTCATCGGGGTGCTCCAGCATGATCTCCTGACTGAAACCCACGATGGCCCTGAGCGGGGCGCGCAGATCGTGGGCCACCGAGGAACTGAAGGCTTCGAGTTCCTTGATGCTTTGGTTCAGTTCGGCGGTGCGTTCATTGACGAGGTGTTCCAAGCCCTCGTTGAGTCGCTTCAGGCGCAGTTCGCTGTGCTTGCGATCGGTGATGTCCTGTATCACACCCGTCATCTGGTTCATTGGCCAATGCCTTGCCTCGATGCGGATCCACCGCTCGGATTGCCCGTTGATGTGGACACGGAATTCGTCACTGATGGTCTTGAGCTCGTTCAGGCTCTGCTCGATGGTGGCGGAAAAGGCCTGCCGATCGCAGACAGCCATGCAATCGAGCAGGTCCGACAGCGTGGCCTTGTGCTGTGGGCTCCAGCCGAACACCGCCTGCGCGCGATCCGATGCGTTGATCTCCCGGGTTCGGGTGTTGATCTCCAGCACACCGAGACTGGCCGCGTCGAGTGCCTGTTGCAGCAGGCGCTGGTGGCGAACCACCGCTGCTTCAGCGGCATGTCGCTCCAGAGCCATCTGAATGGTTGCGTGGAGTTCCCTCTCAGAAAAGGGCTTGATCAGGTAACCGTAGGGCTTGGTCTGGCGGGCACGCTTGAGCGTGGCGTCCTCGGAATAGGCGGTGAGATAGATCACCGGCACTGAAGGCGGGTCCGCGAGCCGCGACGCGACATCGATGCCGTCCATTTCGCCTTCGATGTGGATGTCCATCAACACCAGGTCGGGCGCCAGGCGCTCGATCATGTCCAGGCTTTCTGGCCCTGACACCGCCACGCCGGGCACCTCATAGCCCAGATGGGCCAGCCGCTGCTGAAGATTGAAGGCGACGATGCGTTCGTCTTCGACGATGAGAATGCGCGGGGGATTCTTCATGCGATGACCCCCAGTCTGAATCGCAGGGTGAAACAGGTGGGTCCAGCCCGCCGGGTCGTGAGTTCGCCACGCAGCTGCTGCGTCAGCAGATGGACCAGCTGAAGTCCGAGGGAACCGGTGTGGTCCAGCTCCTTGCTCTCGGGGATGGGATGACCGTCATTGCTGATGGACATTTCGATCTGCTGGTCCTCGTCCTGGCGGATGGCCACGACGATGCTGCCACGCCGTCCATCCGAGAACCCGTGCTTGAGGGCGTTGCTGACCAGTTCGTTCACGATCAGGCCGCAGGGAATGGCCTCGTTGATCGGCAGTTTCACGTCGCGAGACTGCACATCGATGCTCACATGCCCTGCGGTGGACGCATACGACTCCATCAGGCGCGGCAGCAGCCCACCGAGGAACTGGTCGAAGTCGACCTGCGCGAAATCTTGCGACTGGTACAGCGTCTGGTGGATCAGCGACATGGAGCGGATGCGGTTCTGGCTGTCGCGCAGCATGCCCACCAACGCATCATCATTGATCTTTAGCGCCTGCAGGTCCAACAGACTGTGGACCACCTGCAGGTTGTTCTTGACCCGGTGGTGAACCTCCTTGAGAAGCAGCTCTTTCTGCTTCAGGGCGTTCTGGATGCGTTGTTCGCTTTGCTTGCGCTCGCTCAGGTCCAGAATGACCGACAGGACCATGGGACCCTCGCCGGTTTCCACCGGGTTGATGCCGATCTCGACAGGGAATTCCGAGCCGTCTTTGCGCAGGCCACTGAGGTCACGGCCAGCCCCCATGGGCCTTGGCTTGGTCTCGGCCATGAACCCGTGCCGGAAGCCGGTGTGACCCGGCCGGTAACGAGCCGGGATGAGCACCTCGACAGGCCGACCCTGCAGTTCAATGGCCGAATACCCAAAGGTGCTTTCGGCCAGGCGGTTGAGCCGGACGATCTCCCCTTGCGCGTTCACTACGATCATGGCCACCGGAATGCTGTCGAAGGCTTGACCCAGATAGCCATCCAGGTGGATCTGTTGCTTTGTCATCCGGGAATCCTAGGTTCACATGCCCGCCTTGTACACCGTGAATCTCGTTAGGGCAAGGCGCTTCATTCTGAACGGTTCCTGCCGATAACGCGGCCAAGATCTATCAATGCCTCACAACGCGTGAAGGTCGTCCAGTTCGTCGCGGCTGAACCCTGCGGCCAGGCGCGCTGCTTCGTTGAACGGTGGGCGCAGGCGCGGCGCGCGGTGCAGCCGGGTCAGATGCCGGTAGTGAGGCACCGGCTGCAGACCTTGCCTGGCGCACAACCAGGCGTACCAGTGGTTGCCCACCGCCACATGGCCAATCTCGTCGCGCAGGATGATGTCCAGCACGCCGATGGCGCGCCGCGACGCCTCCGTGCCGACCTGGCGCAATCGGGCCTGAATGAGCGGGGTGGCGTCCAGGCCTCGGGCTTCAAGCGTGCGGGGCACCAGTGCCATGCGTGCCGTCACGTCGTGCTGGGTTTTCACACACATCTCCCACAGACCATCGTGGGCATCGAAGTCGCCGTAGTCGTGACCCAGGGCCTGCAGTTCGCTGCGCACCAGGCCGAAGTGCAGGGCCTCTTCGTCGGCCACCCGCAGCCAGTCGCGGTAGAAATCGCAGGGCATGCCCGCAAAGCGCCAGGCGGCATCCAGCGCCAGGTTGATGGCGTTGAATTCGATGTGGGCAATGGCGTGCAGCAGCGCGGCCAGGCCCTGGGCGGTGAACGGGGATCGCTGTGGAACGCTGCCGGGGGGCACCAGACGCGGACGTGCCGGTCGGCCCGGCAGGTTGCAGTCTGGGGAGGGCTGGAGCGCGGCTTCGGTCTCGGTGGCGAGCACGGCGTCGTCGACCTGCAGCACCTCCTTCTGCAAGGCGTGGGTGGCCGCCTGCTTGGCGGCCGGCTCGGCCATGCACAAGGCTTCCAGGGCCTGCCGCCGCAGACCGGGGCGCAAAGCATGTGTTTCGACCGTCATCCTTACAATTCTAGGGTGCAGACCGCCCCTGGCCTGCCGCGAAATCAGGAGACAAGCACATATGGCCTTGTATGAACTCGATGGTGTGAGCCCGCGCCTGCACGAAAGCAGCTGGGTGGCCGACAACGCCCAGGTGATGGGCAACGTGGTGCTGGAGCGGGACGCCAACGTCTGGTTCGGCGCCACGCTGCGCGGCGACACCGAGACCATCACGGTGGGCCGTGGCAGCAACATCCAGGACGGCAGCGTGCTGCATGCCGACGTCGGCTATCCGCTCACGGTGGGGCAGGACGTGACTGTTGGCCACATGGTTATGCTGCACGGCTGCACTATCGGAGACGAGTCGCTCATCGGCATCGGAGCGGTGGTGCTCAACGGGGCCCGCATCGGCCGCAACTGCATTGTGGCTGCCGGTGCGCTGGTCACCGAGGGCAAGTCCTTTCCCGATGGGTCCATGATCATGGGCAGCCCGGCCAAGGTGGTGCGCGAACTCGGACCCGAGCAGGTCGAAGGCGTTCGCCGCAGCGCGCTTCACTATGTCGAGAACGCGGCGCGGTACCGGGCTGGCTTGAAAAAGCTTGCCTGAACCCCATCTGCATACATTGGGTTTTTTCAGGAAGCTGTCTTGTCCGAACTGCACAAATTCGTTTTTGAGGGCCTGCCGGTGCGCGGAATGCTTGTTCGCCTGACCGATGCCTGGCAGGACATGCTGCAGCGGCGTCAGGAGGCCGGTGGCTATCCGCAAGCGGTGACCGAGCTGCTGGGTGAAATGACCGCCGCGGCCACGCTGATGCAGGCCAACATCAAATTCAATGGCGCCCTGGTCCTGCAGATCCAGGGCGACGGTCCGGTCAAGCTGGCCGTGGCCGAGGTGCAGCCGGATCTGGCCCTGCGTGCCACCGCCACGGTGCAGGGCGAGGTGGCCGATGGTGTGCCCCTGTCTCATCTGGTGAACGTGAACAACGGGGGGCGCTGCGCCATCACCCTCGACCCGAAAGACCGCTTGCCCGGACAGCAGCCCTACCAGGGTGTTGTGCCCTTGTTCGGCGACCGCCGGGAAAAGCTGGAGAAACTCAGCGAGGTCATCGAACACTACATGTTGCAGAGCGAGCAGCTCGACACGCGTCTGGTGCTCGCCGCCAACGACAGGGTGGCGGCGGGCCTGCTGATCCAGCGCCTGCCTCTGCAGGGCGAGGGCAACCTGTCCGGCACCGGCACGGTCCGGCGGGAAGAAGACCAGATCGGGGCCAACGAAGACTACAAGCGCATCGCCATACTGGCCGGTAGTCTCAAGCGCGAAGAGCTGCTCGAGCTTGACCCCGAGACCATCTTGCGTCGCCTGTTCTGGGAGGAAGACCTGCGACGCTTCGAGCCGTTGACTGGTGCGGAAGGTCCGCATTTTGCGTGCACCTGTTCCCGCGAACGTGTGGCCTCCATGTTGCGTGGTCTGGGGGCGAGCGAGGTGGAGTCCCTGTTGGCGGAACAAGGGCAGGTCGAAGTGGGCTGTGATTTTTGTGGTGCCCAGTACCGGTTTGACCCGGTGGACGCAGCACAGCTGTTTCTGCAGAAGGCCGACCAGCCTCCGGGCTCTCCCGGCATTCACTGATGTCGGGGTGACACCCTGGTCTCCACCAGCCGGCTGAACAGCCGGTGTTCACAGTCGGGGTCGCTGCAGCGTTCACACACCCAGCGGTTCATGCGTACCTGTGCTGCAGACAGGCCGGGCATGAGCGGTCTGCCCAGTCGGTGGCCGATGATTCGAAGCGCGGTGTGCAGGCGGTCGGCTCCTTGACCGTAGACGGTGTGAAAGGTAATGCCACCGGCTTGCAGCTCTCGCCTGAGCACACGGTCTGTGGATTCGCGGATGGCCGGCCCATCGCGAAACAGGCCATCGGCCACCCAGGGCAGGTCCAGGCCCATCACCAGGTGCAGATCGTACCGACGCTGGTGTTCCAGTGAGCGCGGGTAGAGGCTGGTGTCGTTGAAGTACAGCTCGCTGTAGCAGGCCACCATCAAGGACGACGTGTCGGCCAGCACCACCTCGACGCCGCCTTGGGCCTGCGCCTGGCTGATCTGTCGCGCCTGTTCGTCCGCAAGGGCTGCCTGCTCGTGCACATGGGGTGCACGGCCCTGGCGCGAACACCATTCGCGAAGGTACTCGGGCACCAGCGACACCACCATGCCGTTTTGTTCCATCAGGTGGTGATGCAAAGCAGAGGCCAGGGTCGACTTGCCGGTCGACTCGCCACCCAGCAGGCAGACGGTGAGCACCATCGAAACCGTTCAGGGACGGCTGGGCTGCACCGCAGGTGGTGCCACAGCACCCTGGGCAAACTGCACGAAGATTTCGTTGGGCTTGACCATGCCCAGGTCGTGCCGGGCGAGTTCTTCGACCATGTCGAGTCCCTCGCGCAGATCACGCACTTCGCTGGCGATCTGGTCGTTGCGCAGCTGGGCCTGGCGGTTGAGCTCGTCTTGTTCGGCGAGTTGCCGCTTCAGTGAATTCACGTCGGGCACGCTGCCGCGACCCAGCCACAACTGGCCGTGGATCACGAGCAGCAGGGCCACGAGCAGGGCAGGAACGAAGCGGGACGCCATGTGCCGGGAGTTTAATCGCTACCGCATTCCGAAACGCCGCCACGGGCTGCTGCCTCGTGGCGGATCGATATGCGGTGGAAGCTCACTTCAGGTTGTAAAAAGCGTCGCGACCAGGGTAAACGGCCACTTCACCCAGGTCTTCCTCGATGCGCAGCAGTTGGTTGTACTTGGCCATGCGGTCCGAGCGGCTGAGTGAACCGGTCTTGATCTGGCCGGCGTTGGTGCCCACGGCGATGTCGGAGATGGTGTTGTCCTCGGTCTCGCCCGAGCGGTGGCTGATGACCGCGGTATAGCCGGCGCGCTTGGCCATCTCGATGGCGGCAAAGGTCTCGGTGAGGGTGCCGATCTGGTTGATCTTGATCAGGATCGAGTTGGCAATACCCTTGTCGATGCCTTCCTTGAGGATCTTGGTGTTGGTCACGAACAGGTCGTCGCCCACCAGTTGCACACGCTGGCCGAGGCGCTCGGTCAGGTGGGCCCAGCCGTCCCAGTCGCCCTCGGCCATGCCGTCTTCAATCGAGACGATGGGGTACTTGTCGCACCAGGTCGACAGCATGTCGGTCCACTGTTCGGCCGTCAGTGCAATGCCACCTTCGCCTTCGAGCACGTATTTGCCGTCCTTGTAGAACTCGCTGGCGGCGCAGTCCAGGCCCAGGGCGATCTGTTCACCTGCGGTGTAGCCGGCCTTGTCGATGGCCTGCAGGATCATCTGCAGCGCGGCTTCGTGGTTCTCGACCGACGGTGCAAAACCGCCTTCGTCACCCACGGCGGTGCTGATGTGTTGCTCGTGCAGGATGGCCTTGAGGGCGTGGAACACCTCGGCGCCCCATCGCAGGGCCTCGCGGAAGCTCGGTGCGCCCACGGGAATGATCATCAGCTCCTGCAGGTCCAGCGAGTTGTTGGCGTGGGCGCCGCCGTTGATGATGTTCATCATGGGCACCGGCATCTGCACCGCGCTCATGCCACCGAAATAGCGGTACAGCGGCAGACCGGCTTCTTCAGCTGCTGCGCGGGCCACGGCCATGGACACGGCCAGCATGGCGTTGGCGCCCAGGCGGCCCTTGTTCTCGGTGCCGTCGAGGTCGATCAGGGTCTTGTCCAGAAAGGCCTGCTCGGAAGCGTCCAGGCCCAGCACGGCTTCGCTGATCTCGGTGTTGATGTTCTCCACCGCCTTGAGCACGCCTTTGCCCAGGTAGCGGCTCTTGTCGCCGTCGCGCAGCTCGATGGCTTCGCGTGAGCCGGTGGAGGCGCCGGACGGAACGGCCGCTCGGCCCATCACCCCCGATTCCAGCAGCACGTCGCATTCGACGGTGGGGTTGCCACGGCTGTCCAGGACTTCACGGCCGACGATATCAACAATTGCACTCATGGTTTCTACCTTTGGAACAAGTCAAAAAAGAAAGCAGGACAGGGCGCTCAGACGCCCTCCACGGCGAACATGCGGATCGAACCCGCGCCCTCGCGGACTTTTCGCGCGTGTGTGTAAGTCTCGGATCGATAGTAGGCTTGGGCGGTGGCGAGGTCGCTGAATTTCAGCACGACCACCCGCTGGGGGTTCCATTCACCCTCCAGCGGCTCGACCCGACCACCGCGAACCAGCACCTCGGCGGCAAATTCCTGCATGGCACGGGTACTCCACTCTCGGTACAGCTTCATCTGGTCTTCGTTGGTGATGGTCACCTCGGCAATGATGTAGGCGGCAGGCATGGTCGGATTCAGTTGAAGTCGTTTTCGAGGAAGCCGCTGCGTTTGGTGACCCCGTCCAGCGCGACCAGGGTCTCCAGCAGCGCTTTCATGCGGCCCAGCGGCACGGCGTTGGGCCCGTCGGACCATGCATCGGCCGGCTTGGGGTGGGTTTCCATGAACAGGCCGGCGACACCGACGGCCACACCCGCCCGCGCCAGCACCGGCACCATTTCGCGTGCACCACCGCTGACCGCGCCCAGGCCGCCGGGCTTTTGCACCGAGTGGGTCACGTCGAACACGACCGGCGCGCCGGACTGACGCATTTCGGCCAGACTGGTCATGTCGGCCACCAGGTTGTTGTAGCCGAAGCTCACGCCGCGTTCGCAGGCCAGGAAGCGATCCTCGGACAGCCCGGCTTCCTGGGCGGCAGCACGCGCCTTGTCGATCACGTTCTTCATGTCCCAGGGCGCGAGGAATTGCCCCTTCTTGATGTTGACCGGCTTGCCCGACTGGGCCACGGCGCGGATGAAGTCGGTCTGGCGGCACAGGAAGGCAGGGGTCTGCAGTACATCGACCACGCTGGCGACCTCCGCGACCTGCGACGCCTCGTGCACGTCGGTGAGCACCGGCAGTCCGGTCTGGCGACGCACCTCGTCCAGGATTTTCAGGCCCGCATCCAGACCGACACCCCGCTGGCTGCTGCCCGACGACCGGTTGGCCTTGTCGAACGAACCCTTGTAGATGAGGGGTATACCCAGGGCCGAGCAGATCGCCTTGAGCTGCCCCGCCACGTCCAGCGACATCTGCAGACCTTCGATCGAACAGGTGCCGGCGATCAGGAAGAAGCGCTGGTCCAGGCCGACGTCGAATCCGCAGAGTTTCATGAGTGGTGTCTCCGTCAGGCCTTTCGGGCCTTTTGCTGGTGTTCGATGGCCGCTTTGACAAAGGCGTTGAACAGCGGGTGTCCGGCCCAGGGGGTGGACTTGAATTCGGGGTGGAACTGCACACCGATGTACCAGGGGTGGACGGTTTGCGGCAGTTCGACAATCTCGGTCAGCTGTTCGCGCTGCGTCAGCGCGGAGATGACCAAGCCGGCCTCGCGCAGCCGGTCCAGGTAGTTGACGTTCGCCTCGTAGCGGTGGCGGTGGCGCTCGGTCACCACGTCGCCGTAGATGCTGTGGGCCAGGGTGCCCGGTTGCACGTCGGAGCTCTGGGCGCCCAGTCGCATGGTGCCGCCGAGGTCGGAGCTGGCGTCGCGCTTCTGGATGCTGCCGTCGGCGTCTTTCCACTCGGTGATCAGGGCGATGACCGGATGCGGCGTGGCCGGGTCGAATTCGGTGCTGTTGGCGTGGGCCAGTCCGGCCACATGTCGGGCGTATTCGATGGTGGCCACCTGCATGCCCAGGCAGATGCCCAGGTAGGGCACCTGGTGTTCGCGGGCATAGCGGGCGGTGGTGATCTTGCCTTCCACGCCGCGCTGGCCGAACCCGCCGGGCACCAGGATGGCGTCGTAATGGCCCAGCCTCTCTGCGGCGTCGGCGCCCTCGATGGTTTCGGAATCGACGTGGTCGATTTTCACGCGTACGTGGTTGCGCATGCCCGCGTGGCGCAGGGCTTCGTTGACCGACTTGTAGCTGTCGGACAGATCGACGTATTTGCCGACCATGGCGATGTGGACCTCGCCCTGCGGATGCTCGGTTTCGTAGACCAGGCTGTCCCAGCGCTTGAGGCTGGTGGGTGGGGTGTTCAGGCGCAGCTTGTCGCAGATCAGGCCGTCCAGGCCCTGCTCGTGCAGCATGCGTGGCACTTTGTAGATGGTGTCCACATCCCACATGCTGATCACACCCCATTCGGGCACGTTGGTGAACAGCGAGATCTTGGCGCGTTCTTCTTCGGGGATGCGGCGGTCGGCGCGGCAAAGCAGGGCGTCGGCCGAGATACCGATCTCGCGCAGCTTCTGCACCGTGTGCTGGGTGGGTTTGGTCTTGAGTTCGCCGGCGGCGGCGATCCAGGGCAGGTAGGTCAGGTGCACGAAGGCCGCCATGTTGGGGCCCATGCGCAGGCTCATCTGGCGCACCGCTTCGAGGAAGGGCAGGGACTCGATGTCGCCGACCGTACCGCCAATCTCGACGATGGCCACGTCCACCGCATCTGGCGTGCCGATGCCGGCGCCGCGCTTGATGAACTCCTGGATCTCGTTGGTGACGTGCGGGATCACCTGCACCGTCTTGCCGAGGTAGTCGCCGCGGCGCTCTTTTTCCAGAACCGACTGGTAGATCCTGCCGGTGGTGAAGTTGTTGGCCTTCTTCATGCGCGTTTCGATGAAACGCTCGTAGTGGCCCAGGTCGAGGTCCGTTTCGGCGCCATCGTCGGTGACGAAGACCTCACCGTGCTGGAAGGGCGACATGGTGCCCGGATCCACGTTGATGTACGGGTCGAGCTTGATGAGGGTGACTTTGAGGCCGCGCGATTCGAGGATGGCGGCGAGCGATGCCGATGCGATTCCCTTGCCCAGGGAAGACACCACACCGCCGGTGACGAACACGAATTTGGTCATGACTCGGGCGAGCCGGGTGCTCGCAGGAGGTGGAAATGAGGATTATAGGCGGCGGGGCAGGGAGGGCCGTCCGTCTGCAGGTCCAGCTGGAGTCTCGATGGTTGGGGTTCACCCTCTGTTACATTGCGCGCATGAAGGATCTGGCCGGCAAGCACATTGTTCTCGGGCTCTCGGGCGGCATCGCCTGCTACAAAGCGGCCGAACTGTGCCGCGCGCTCATCAAGGCGGGCGCCTCGGTGCAGGTGGTGATGACCGAGGCGGCGGGCCAGTTCATCACCCCAGTGACCATGCAGGCCCTGTCGGGACGCCCTGTTTTCAGCTCGCAGTGGGATGAGCGCACTTCGGGTGGCATCGACAACAACATGCCGCACATCAACCTCAGCCGGGAGGCCGATGCGATTGTGGTGGCACCGGCCAGCGCCGACTTCATGGCCAAGCTGTTGCACGGCCGGGCCGATGACCTGCTGAGCCTGATGTGCCTGGCCAGGCCCCTGGAGTCGGTGCCGCTGGTACTGGCACCGGCCATGAACCGCGAAATGTGGGCCCACCCGGCCACCCAGCGCAACGTGGCACAGCTGCGGGCCGATGGCGCCACGGTGCTGGACGTGGGGGTGGGGGACCAGGCCTGCGGCGAAAGTGGTGATGGCCGCATGCTGGAACCCGAGGAGCTGCTGTATGAGCTGACGCGCTTTTTCACGCCCAAGCTGCTGGCGGGCCAGCATGTGCTGGTGAGCGCGGGTCCGACCTTCGAGGCCATCGACCCGGTGCGGGGTCTGACCAACCTGTCCAGTGGCAAGATGGGCTTTGCCATTGCCCGCGCGGCGCATGAAGCCGGCGCCCAGGTCACGCTGGTGGCAGGACCCGTGGCCTTGCCAACACCGCGCGGTGTCGGCCGTATCAACGTGAAGTCGGCGCTGAACATGCAAAAGACGCTGAACGTGCTGGCGCAGACCTGCAGCGTGTTCGTCTCGGCAGCGGCGGTGGCCGACTGGCGGCCGGTCAGCGAATCCACACAGAAGATCAAGAAGGACGGCAGTGGCGCTGTGCCGACGCTGTCGTTCGTCGAGAACCCGGACATCCTGGCCGGCATTGCGGCCAGCGCGCGGGCCCAGAGTGGCGCCCTTTATTGCGTGGGCTTTGCGGCCGAGAGCCATGACCTGGCCGAGAACGCCCAGGTCAAGCGGTTGCGCAAGGGTGTGCCATTGCTGGTGGGCAATATCGGACCGGATACCTTCGGGCAGGATGACAACGCCTTGTTGCTGGTGGATGAACAGGGCAGCACCGAGCTGCCGAGGGCCAGCAAGCTTTCTCTGGCGCGGCAGCTGATACAGGAAATCGCTAGGCGCTTGCCCGCAGCGGCCACCTGAGCGCGCTTGTCCCCGCGCGCAGCTGGCGCTATGATCCTCAGAATAAGTAATTGCTTATTTGTGGATTGAGGCCGAGGAGACTGCCATGATCGAGGAACAAGCGTCCCAGACCCGGTGGGACGATAAGGGTATGCGCCACAACCGCCGCCGATGGTTGGGCATCACGGCAGGTTTGGGGCTCGGGGCCGTTGCCCTGGCGGCTGTACCCGAGGTTCGGGTGTTTGCCCGTCAGCTGCAGGACTTCATTGAAGGTCCGCCGGTCCCGGACATCCGGCCGGAGCGGCTTTCGGACCACGTCTGGATGATTTATTCCAGGGACGGTTTTCCGACACCGGAGAACCAGGGCATGATGGCCAATGTGCTGTTTGCCATCACGCGCGAAGGCGTGGTCGTCATGGACAGTGGCGGTTCGCTGCAAATCGGCGAAATGGCCATTCGCATGATCCGATCCGTCACGGACAAGCCGGTGGTGGCGGTGCTCAACAGCCACTACCACGGTGATCACTGGCTGGGCAACCACGCTTTCACCAACGCTTTTGGCAAGGACTTGCCCATCTACGCCCTGGGCCACACCGTGGAGCAGATCAAGGGCCACGAGGGCAATCTCTGGCGCAGCCTGATGGAGCGCTGGACCAACCAGGCTACCATGGGTACCCAGGTGGTGGCACCCAACCGGGTGGTTGAGCACGGCCAGGTGCTCGATTTCGGTGATGTGCAAATCCGTCTTCACCACTACGGACAGGCGCACACGCCGTCCGACCTGTGCATGGAGGTGGTTCAGGACCGCCTCACCTATGTCGGCGACATTGCCATGGAGAACCGCATCGCCAACATGGACGATGGCTCCTACCCCGGCACGTTCAAGTACTACGAGGAACTCAAACGAGCCGCAGGAGAGCAGGACTGGGTGCCCGGGCACGGCCGTGGCAGCAAAAGCCTGCTGGACAGCTATGGGACCTTCATGCGGGGTATCTGGGAGCCCTGTGTGCAGGCCGTCAAGGACGGTGTTCCCCTCGACGGTGCCAAGGCGCTGGTGTTGAAAGACCCCCGAGTGGCCAGCCGGGCCGCCAACATGGACGGCTTCGACAGCAACATTGGCAAGTACACCAGCCTGGCCTACCTGGAGGCCGAAAAAGAAGCCTTCTGACCGGGCTCAAACCCACGCAGCGGCGCAGCGTGGGGGCGCAGGAGCCCGGCGCAGGGCCGCCCCAAGCCGGGTTCGCACCCCCTCGGGGGGCAGCGACCCGCGCAGCGGCGGAGCGTGGGGGCACTAGAGTATCGCGCTTCCCGGCTGTTCACCTCGCTCGTAGACCACGTGAGCGCGCCCGACAATCAGTGAATCCAGGGTGCCGATGTTGCTGCTGTCCTTGTTCGTGTAGGGCAGCTTCTGCAACACATACCGCATGGCGTTGAGGCGTGCCCGCTTCTTGCAATCGCTCTTGATCACTGTCCATGGCGCATCGGCGGTGTCCGTCTCGAAGAACATCGCCTCCTTGGCCTTGGTGTAGTCGTCCCATTTGTCCAGGCTGGCCATGTCGATGGGGCTGAGCTTCCATTGTTTGAGGGGGTGGGCCTTGCGCTCCTTGAAGCGGCGGCGCTGCTCCTCGCGGCTCACCGAGAACCAGAACTTGATCAGGTGAACACCGCTGCGCACCAGATGGCGCTCGAACTGCGGAGCCTGGCGCATGAACTCCTGGTATTCCTCGTCGGTGCAGAACCCCATGACGCGTTCCACCCCGGCCCGGTTGTACCAACTGCGATCGAACAGCACGATTTCTCCCGCCGTCGGCAGGTGTTGCACATAGCGCTGGAAGTACCATTGACCTCTTTCGACCTCGGTGGGTTTTTCCAGGGCCACCACACGTGCGCCCCGTGGGTTGAGGTGTTCCATGAAACGCTTGATGGTGCCCCCTTTGCCAGCCGCATCGCGGCCCTCGAAGAGAATCACCACCCGCTGCCCGGTGTCCTTGGCCCAGGCCTGCAGCTTCAGCAGCTCGACCTGAAGCAGGTATTTCTGGGCTTCATAGACGCGTCTGGACAGCAGGTTCTTGTAGGGGTAGGCACCGCTGCGCCAGTCTTTGGCCAGTTGCTCGTCCGGGTTGACTTCCAGCTTGGCGCTGCGTTGCCTGGCCTTGGTTTCGCCCTTGATCAGCTGCCGGATGGCCTTGGCGTCATCGGGAGCGGCGCCCTCCAGAATGGCGCGCAGCGATTCGGCCTTGGTCGCTGCATCCGTTTGCGGCTTTGACAGGATGTCGCGTACGGCCGCCAACTGCCCTGCCTGCCGAGCAGCCACGCTTTGCTTGACCGACGCCTTGCGGATTTGAGCGGGACGTTGGCTGCCAGTGACGTCGCCGAGACTGACACGTCGAGGCTTTTCGACGGCTTCGGTGGCGGCCTCCGTCCTCGGCTTTGCGTTGGTCGAGCGCTTCCTAGTGGCACCCGTTACCGTTGCCGTATCGCCCGCCCGAACCGCAGACCGGCGCCTGGCGCTCGCATTTGTTGCAGCAGATTCGCCAGGGTTGGAGGGGCGGGTGGTGCGCTCGGCCATGCTTTGTCATCCTTCCAGAGAGAATCCATCCATTGTCCTCGCATGACACTTTGATGACTTGACAAATATCAAGCCGATCGGGCGTCGACTGAACTTGCCCACAGCCGCGCGACACAGCCAGCATGACCGAGGGAATCAGAGCTTCTTGACCAGCACCAGACTCTTGCGGTCCCAGTTGTACTTGCGCTTTCGCGCCTCCGGCAGCCACTCGGGACTGACTTGCGAGAAACCGCGCTTGAGGAACCAGTGCAGTGTCCGGGTGGTGAGCACAAAAATGCTCTGCAGACCCTGGGCTCGGGCACGCGACTCGATGCGCTTGAGCAGCCGCTCGCCGTCGCCCTGGCTTTGCGACTGGGGCGACACCGTCAGGGCCGCCATCTCTCCCGTGCGTTCTTCCGGGTAGGGATAGAGCGCCGCGCAACCGAAGATCACGCCGTCGTGTTCAATGATGGTGTAGTAGCCGGCGTCGCGTTCAATTTCGGTGCGGTCGCGTTTGACGAGGGTGCCATCCTTCTCGAAGGGTTCGATCAGGGCCACGATGCCACCGACATCGTCCATGGTGGCTTCCCGCACGCTCTCGAGCTTTTCGTCGACCACCATGGTGCCGATGCCGTCGTGCACATAGATTTCGAGCAGCAGCGAACCGTCGAGTGCAAAGGGAATGATATGGCTGCGTTCGACACCGCCTTCGCAGGCGCGGATGCAGTGCTGGAGGTAAAAGCCGGTGTCGGTGGGTACGGTGGGCGCGGGCAGGCTGCCCAGCAGGCGCTTGGCATCGGCCAGGGGCAGTTCGGTGTCGATGTCGCTTTGCGGGTCTGCCGTATCGACCCGGATGCCGGGCACCTCCGTCATGAAGATGAGCTTGTCGGTCTGCAGGGCAACCGCCACCGAGGTGGCCACGTCCTCCATGCTGAGGTTGAATGCCTCCCCGGTCGGTGAAAAGCCGAAGGGTGAAATCAGCACCAGCGCGCCCAGGTCCAGCGTGCGCTGGATCCCCTCGGTGTCGACCTTGCGCACGAGCCCGGAGTGAAGGAAATCGACGCCATCAATCACACCGACCGGACGCGCGGTGATGAAGTTGCCGGAGATCACGCGCACGCGGGCACCGGCCATCGGGGTGTTGGGCAGTCCCTGGCTGAAAGCCGCCTCGATTTCGTAGCGCAGCTGACCGGCGGCTTCCTGTGCGCAATCCAGCGCCACTTCGTCGGTGATGCGCATGCCGTGCGAATACCGGGCCTCTTGCCCCTTCAGGCGCAGTTGCTCGTTGACCTGCGGTCGAAAGCCATGCACCAGCACGATCTTCACGCCCATGGCCTGGATCATGGCGATGTCCTGGGCGATCGAGGCCAGCTTGCCCGCCGCAATGGCTTCACCCGTCAGGCCGATGACGAAAGTCTGGTGCCTGAACTTGTGGATGTACGGTGCCACCGATCGGAACCAGGGCACGAAGGTGAAGTTGAAAACGGTGGACATTGGCGGGCAGACGTGGGACCGGGTACGGGCAGGTGGGAGGACAGGGATAATTGCCGGTTGCCCGATTTTGACCGAAGTTCCATCTTGACCGCTGCCCGTCTGCACCTGGAGTTCCCCGAATCGCTGCCTGTCTCTGCCCGCCGGCACGAGATCGAGGCGGCGCTGCGCGAACACCAGGTGGTCATCGTCTGTGGCGAAACCGGTTCGGGCAAGACCACCCAGTTGCCCAAGATCGCGCTGGCGATGGGCCGGGGACGCTGCAACGCGGCGCCGGGTGAGCGCGGACGGTTGATCGGCCACACCCAGCCGCGGCGGATTGCCGCCAGTTCGGTGGCCAAGCGCATCGCCGAAGAACTGCAGACCCCGCTGGGGCAGGTGGTGGGCTACAAGGTGCGTTTCCAGGACCGACTGAGCAAGGATGCCTCGGTCAAGCTGATGACCGACGGCATCCTGCTCGCCGAAACCCAGACCGACCCAGACCTCAAGGCCTACGATACGCTGATCATCGACGAGGCGCACGAGCGCAGCCTCAACATCGACTTCCTGCTGGGCTACATCCGCCAACTGCTGCCGCGCAGACCGGACCTGAAAGTCATCGTCACCTCGGCCACCATTGACGCCGACCGCTTCGCCCGCTATTTCGCCTCTTCCAGAGGGGCCGCACCGGTACTCATGGTATCGGGCCGCACCTTTCCCGTGGAGGTGCGCTACCGGCCATTCGAGGAGAGCCGTGACTACGATCTCAACCATGCGATCGCGGACGGTGTGGATGAACTGTGGCGTGGTGGCGCAGGCCAGGGCGGCGACATCCTCGTTTTTCTGCCCGGCGAGCGTGAGATCCGCGAAGCCGCCGACCACCTGCGCAAGCACCTGTCACACCAGCCGGTGCTGCGCAACGCCGAGGTACTGCCCCTGTTCGCCCGCCTGTCGCAGGCCGAGCAAGAGCGCATCTTCCAGCCCCACGGCCAGCGCCGCATCGTGCTGTCAACCAACGTGGCCGAGACCTCGCTGACGGTGCCGGGCATCCGGTTCGTCATCGACGCAGGCACAGCGCGGGTCAAACGCTACAGTCTGCGCCAGAAGGTCGAGCAGTTGCTGGTCGAGCCGATCAGCCAGGCCGCGGCCAACCAGCGGGCCGGTCGCTGCGGTCGGGTGGCCGACGGCATTTGCATTCGGCTGTACGACGAGGCCAGCTTCAACAGCCGTCCCCGTTTCACCGACCCGGAGATCCTGCGCAGTTCACTGGCCGGCGTGATCCTGCGCATGAAGGCGCTGCACCTGGGATCGGTAGAGCATTTTGCCTTCATCGAGCCGCCCACGGGGCGTGCGATTGCCGATGGCTACCAGCTGCTGGCCGAACTGGGCGCGGTGGACGAGGCCAATGAGCTGACCGAGATCGGGCGGGCACTGGCTCGGCTGCCACTCGATCCGCGCGTGGGCCGCATGATCCTGGAGGCGCGCCAGCGCGGTGCCCTGGACGAGGTGCTGGTGGTGGCCGCTGCGCTGTCGGTGCAGGACGTGCGCGACCGCCCGCTGGACAAACAGACCCAGGCCGACCAGGCGCACAAGAAGTTCGACGACGACAAGAGCGAGTTCACCGCCACGCTCAAGCTCTGGAAATGGCTGGAGGACAGCAGGGGAGGCCACGGCACCGACCACAAGCTCAGCCACCGCCAGTATGAAAACCTGCTGCGCGAGAACTTCATCAACGTGCGGCGCGTGCGCGAGTGGCGCGACATCCATTCGCAGCTGCACACCGTGGTGGCCGAACAGGGGTGGAAGGCCTCTGTGCAGCCGGCCCGCCCGGCGCCGGGCAGCCCCAAGCCGGGAGATGCCCCCTCGGGGGGCAGCGACCCGCGCGGCGGCGGAGCGTGGGGGCCAGCCACCTATGATCAGCTGCACCTGTCCATGCTCGCCGGCCTGCTGGGCAACATCGGCTGCAAGAGCGACACCGAGGACTGGTACCTCGGCGCGCGTGGGATCAAGTTCCACCGCCACCCCGGCGCCAACCTCAGCAAAAAACCCGGCCGCTGGATCGTCTGCGCCGAGCTGGTGGAAACCACGCGCCTGTTCGGTCGCGGCATCGCGGCCATAGAGCCGCAGTGGCTGGAGCAGGTCGGATCCCATTTGCTGAAAAAGCAGGTGCTTGACCCGCACTGGGAAAAGAAGGCGGGCCGGGTCAGCGCCTACGAGCGCGCCACGCTGTATGGGCTGGTGGTCTACCAGCAGCGACGCGTCGACTACAGCAAAGTGGATCCAGCCGGTGCGCGTGAGCTGTTCGTCCGCGAGGCTCTGGTGGGTCATCTGCACGAGGACACCTGGGACAGCAAGCTGCCCTTCCTGGCAGCCAACCGCCGCACCGTGCGCGAGGTGCAGGACCTGGAGCACAAGGCGCGCCGGCAGGACGTGCTGGTGGATGACGAGCTGATCTATGCCTTCTATGACCAGCAAGTTCCGCCCGATGTCAGCAACGGCGTCGCTTTCGAGCGCTGGTACCGCGATGCGTCGAGAGGCCACCCAAAGCTGCTGTTTCTGACCCGCGAAGAATTGATGCGCCACGAGGCCGCGGGCATCACCACCCAGGCCTACCCCAGGACAATCCGCCTGGGGGGCGTGGACTGCGCCGCCACCTACCTGCACGAACCGGGCGACCCGCGCGACGGCGTGAGCGTGACGGTACCCATCTTCGCGCTCAACCAGGTCAGCGAGGACCGCTGCGAGTGGCTGGTGCCGGGCATGCTCAAGGACAAGGTGCAGGCCTTGCTCAAGACCCTGCACCAGCGTCCGCGCTCGCGCCTGGTGCCGCTGCCGGCCACCGCCGAGAAGATGACCGAGGCCCTGTGCCAACCCGAGATTTTCGCCAGCGGCAACCTGATGGACGCGCTGCTTCGGCTGGTGCGTGAGGCCACGCAGTTGCCGGTGCAGCGCAACGACATCAAGGTGGACATGCTGCCGGCCCACCACTTCATGCACCTGCGGGTGGTGGACGAGCACGGGCGTCAGCTGGGTCAGGGGCGCAACCTGGGCGCGCTCAAGTCCGAACTGGGTTCCAAGGCGCGCGGGGCCTTCCAGGCGCTGGCGTCCCTCAAGCTGCAGGACATCGCGGCGCCGGCCGCTGCGGCACCGAAACAGGCAGCCGCCGCCGATCCAGCGCGCCGTGCGCCCGCCCCGGGCAAGGCCCAGGCCCCCGCAGCGCCCATGGCCAAGTCGTCCAGCGCCGAGCAGCGCCACACCACCTGGGACTTCGGCGAGCTGCCCGAGCTGATGGAAATCCGAAAGGGCGGCCAGACCCTGATCGGCTTCCCGGCGCTGATCGACGACGGCGACGCGGTTCGCATCGAGGTCTTCGATGAGCCCGAGGTGGCCCAGGGACGCCACCGCGCCGGCCTGCGCCGCCTGTTCGCATTGCAGATCAGGGACGCACTGAAGTACCTGGAGAAGAACCTGCCCGGCCTGCAGGCCATGGGCGTGGCCTACATGGCCGTCGGCAAGACCGACGGCGGCGGGGGCGGTGGCACGCTGGAGGAGCTGAAGACCCAGATCCTCGACCTGGCACTGGACCGCGCTTTCCTGACCGATCCACTTCCGGCCGATGCCGCCAGCTTCAAGGCGCGGGTGGACGAGGGCAGGGGACGCCTGACCCTGATTGCCAACGAGATCACCCGTCAGGCCGCCATCATCCTGAGCGAGTACGCCGCGGCCCACCGCAAGCTCAAGGACAGCAAGCCGCCGGCCGATGTGGCCACCGATGTGCAACAGCAGTTGCATCGACTGGTCCCCAAAACCTTCCTGAACTCAACCCCTTACGCGCAACTGCAGCACTTTCCGCGCTACCTCAAGGCGGTGCAGCTGCGGCTGGACAAGCTGCGCAGCGACCCGGCCCGTGATGCGGCCAAGTTCGCTGAGCTCAGGCCGCAGGACCAGCGCTTCTGGCGTCTGGTGGCCGAACGAAAGGGCGTGCAGGACGCCCGTCTGCAGGAGGTGCGCTGGTTGCTGGAGGAACTGCGGGTGAGCTTCTTCGCTCAGGAACTGAGAACGCCGCAACCCGTCAGTCTCAAGCGCCTGGACAAAGCCTGGGCCCAACTCAACGCTTGATGGGCTATTCGGCCGAGAGGGCCACGCGGGACTGGGTCAGCAACAGGCGTTCGCCCGCCGACAGGCGGTTCAACACATGTTCCGCATCTTCGCGGGTCGCCAGTTCATTGATGCGGACCTCGTGCCGCCCCTGGCGGATCACCACCTCGGCCGGATAGCCGGCCGCGCGCAAACGGTCGCGCAGTCCTGAGGCCTCGTTCACGTTGCCGGACACCCCGGCCACCACACGCCAGCGGCCACCGGCCACCAGCACCCCGCGGCCAGGCTGCATGTCGGCCTGGTCGATGAACTTGGCCAATTGCTCTGGTGTGGCCTGTCCGGCGGGGTTCTCGGGCTGCCCGGTGAACACCACCCAGAAGGCGCCCGGCTTGCTCAGTGAAATCGTGTCCTTGCCCTCGCGCAACACATCGACCTTCCCCTCGAACACACAGACCGCGTCGTGGTCGGCATCGGTCATGCTCCAGAAATCGGTGCCCCGTATGCCGACCGTGGCTGTGGCCATGCGCAGATTCACCTGCCGACCATGGCCAAGCGCCTTGCTGCTGTAGTCTGTGGCGTACCGGAAGACGCCTGTGATCAGATTCAGGCTGGCATTGAGGTCGGATCGGCCCGCTGCGTCACGGGCATGCATGTCCATGCGTTCAATTTCAAACCGTGTGTCCTCGCCAAGCCGGATGGTGCTGCGATCGGGCATGCGCAACAACATGCGGGAGCCCGATGCGGTGACGGCCAGATCACCGGGGCGCAGCATCTGCCCGGGCTGGGCGGGGCGTTGCTGACCGTGACGTTCGACCCAGGCGGGCAGCTGTACCGCCTCCACCGCAGTCCCCTGAACTGCGGCCCACGCATGCCCTCCCGTCAGACATGTCGAAACCAGCAGCAAGGCGCCCAGGGCTTCACGAACGCGTGCCTTGAGGCGAACTGGATGTGCTGCCGCCTTGGGGCGTGTCGCGAAGCAAGTAGTCTGGTGCCTGTCGGTGGCTATTGGCTTGCGCATCTGTTTCCTTGGCGAGAAATGGGGCGGAATGAACTGTGGTTCAGGCTGTATCGACCGGATGGCCGCACGCTTGAATTACGGTCCGGACCGCCGCCTGGATGCAGCAGTTCCCAGCATCAAACCCGCTTTCTGCCTTGTGTCGTGAACGATTTCACAGGCATGGGCCCAGGCTTGGATCGGAGCACATGTACTCGGAGGCTGGCGCGGACAGGATTGACAGGCCGAGGCCGCTGCGCTTCACTACGGGGGACTTCGAGTGGCACTGTGGCAAGGAGAGCTATGGAACGGCGAGTGTTTGTTGAAGCCTGTGGTGTCGGCGCGGCGAGTGCACTGGCACTGATGTCGCAGGCGGCCTGGGCCGCCCAGGTTCGCCCCAAATCCTATGGACGGGTCGTGCTGATGGATGAAGAAGGTCGCCCGCTGCGGGCATCGACGCTGAAGCCGCAGACCAACTATGTCTTCCACTACCCGTTTGAGGCGACACCCGTATTTCTCCTTGATCTGGGCAAACCGGCCCCCCCCATTGACCTTCAGACGCGTGACAAGGCCCGTTACAGGTGGCCTGGAGGCGTCGGACCTCGGGCCAGTATCGTGGCGTTCTCAGCGATCTGCGCGCACAAGCTGGTGTATCCGACCCGGGAGTTGAGCTTCATCAGCTTTCGCAAAGGGGCTGCGGTCAATCCCCAAACCCCCAGCAAAGGCGACGACCTGATTCACTGCTGCGCCGACCACAGCCAGTACGATCCTGTCAAGGGGGCTCAGGTGCTGTCCGGACCCGCAGACCAACCCTTGTGTGCCATCCTGCTTGAACACGATGCCCGCAGCGACAGACTGATCGCCACGGGAACACTCGGGGGTGAGTTGTTCGACGAGTTCTTCCGCAAGTACGAAATGAAGCTGAGCCTGGAGGTGGGCCCGCAGGCGCGCCAGATCGTCGCCGCCCAGAGTGTGGTGCGTGAACTGGATCGTTTCTGTCGCAACCCCGTTCGTTGCTGATCAGAGCCTGGCCAGACGCCGCAGAGCCTCCTGCAGGGTTTCATCCCGCTTGGCAAAACAGAAGCGGATGAGCTTCTGGTCGAAGCCGTTGCCATAGAACGCCGACAGGGGAATGGCGGCCACGCCGATTTCGCGTGTGAGCCATTGGCAGAAGTCGGCTTCGGGGAGATGGCGCTCTGGCACGCTCAAATCTTCTATGGAGACACACTGGAAGTAGGTGCCTTGACCCGGCAGCAGCCGAAAGCGCGTGTTCGCAAGGCCTTGGCGGAAAAGGTCGCGCTTGCGCTGGTAGAAACCGGGCAGGTCCAGGTAGGGGGAAGGGTCAGCCATGTAGGCGGCGAGCGCATGTTGCATCGGCGTGTTGACGGTAAACACGTTGAACTGATGCACCTTGCGGAACTCGGCGGTCATGGCGGGCGGTGCCACCACCGTGCCCACCTTCCAGCCGGTCACATGGTAGGTCTTGCCGAAACTGCTGACGATGAAGGCACGCGCTGCCAGGCCAGGATAGCGGGCGACGCTTTCGTGTCGCTCGCCGTCATAGACCATGTGCTCATAGACCTCGTCGCTGAGGAGCAGAACGTCTGTTGGGGCCAGCAGAGCCTGCAGCTGCTCCATGTCGGACCTGTGCCAGACCTGACCGCTGGGGTTGTGGGGCGTGTTGACCACCATGGCTCGGGTTCGAGGGCCAATGGCCGCAGCGATGGCATCAAAGTCGGGACGGAAGCTGCCAGGCTTCAGTGGCACCCGAACCACCACCCCACCCGCCAACTCGATGTTGGGCACGTAGCTGTCGTAGCACGGCTCCAGCACAATCACCTCGTCCCCGGGGTGCACAACACTCAATATGGCGGTGAGAATGGCCTGGGTGGCTCCTGCCGTGACCGTGATCTCCGACTGGGGATCGCAAGACAACCCGTAGAGTGCCAGCATCTTGTCGGCCATCGCCTGTCGCAGGGGTGCAGCTCCCGCCATCGGCGGGTACTGGTTGTGTCCTGAGAGCATGGCCTGATGAACCGCCTCGATCAGGGCGGGGTCACAGGCAAAGTCGGGGAAACCTTGCCCGAGATTCACCGCTCCGGTTTCTGCCGCCAGAGACGACATCACGGTGAAGATGGTGGTTCCTACGCCAGGCAGGCGAGATCGCAGTTCAGGCGTGTGCCCCGGATGGGTGGATAGGGTCATGAGGCTTCTGAAGGGTTGCAGGTGGTTGTATCCTGGCTCAGAGGCTGAGAGGGCGTTGGGCGTACCAGAAAGGGCACCTCAAAGCGCCGCCGGCCAGACGCAAAGCACAGCCGTGGCTCTGGCTACGGTGTGCATTTGCAACGCCGCGGGCGGTGGTTTGGGGAGGCAAGGCGGGCATGACCGGTTCCTCTCAGCCTCTCAGATTTCGTAGTCTTCATCGGACCCCGACATGGCCCGCATGATGCTCTCCCGGCTGAGACGGTCACTGAGCAATTCGGCAAAGCGCAGCACGAAGTGCCGCAGGTAGGTGCCTCTCTTGAAGGCCACCCTGGCCAGGTTGTGGCCGAACAGATGCGATGCCGGCCGAGCCACAAGGTCCGCCGACTGGTTCTCGCCGAGCACAGCCATTTCGGCCACGACACCCACTCCCATGCCCAGCTTCACGTACGTCTTGATGACATCCGAGTCGATCGCTTCCAGCACCACGTTGGGCTGCAGGTGCCGCTGGGCAAAGGCCTGATCGATACGGCTCCGACCGGTGAAGCTGGGGTGGTAGGTGACCAGGGGAACCTGCGCCAGGTCCTCCAGCGTGAGCCGTTCACGGTCCAGCAGCGGATGGCCGAACGGAAACACCAGCATGTGCTGCCATTCATAACAGGGCAATGTGACCAGCTCCGGGTATCGGGTCAGCGATTCCGTGGCCATGCCGATCTCGGCGACCTCTTCGAGCAACATGCGGGCGACCTGATCGGGCGACCCCTGGTGCAGACTGACCGCCACCTTGGGGTAGGCCTGTCGAAGCTTGGCCACAGGTCCTGGCAGCACGTAGCGGGCCTGGGTGTGTGTTGTGGCAATCGACAGTGTGCCACTGTCCTGGGCAGAGTACTGCTCACCGATGCGCCGCAGATTGTTCACCTCGCGCAGGATGATTTCGATGCTGCGCAAGACCTGCTGACCGGGCTCAGTCACCCTCTTGATGCGTTTCCCGTGGCGGGCAAAGATCTCGATACCCAGTTCGTCTTCGAGTTCGATGATGGCCTTCGAGACGCCTGGCTGAGAAGTGTGCAGGGCCTTGGCTGCCTCGGTCAGGTTCAGGTTGCGGCGAACCGCTTCCTGCACGAACTTGAACTGATGCAGGTTCATTCCGTGGGCTCCAGTGCGATTCGGGCCAACAGTTCCGTCAGGCGGGGATCCTCGCCGGCTGCTGGAAGCTTCTCCAGGTGGACGCCAGGGTGGGCCAGGCGAAGCTGCTCCATCAGGATGGGCACGTCTTCCCGGGCATGTTTGCCCATGCCGAAGAAAAGCGGCAGCACACGCAGGTGGGTCACACCCGACGCGATCAATTCGGAAACCGCAGAGGACAGGTCGGGCTCACTGAGCTCAAGGTAGGCGCATCGCACGGCGACAGCCGGATCGGCCGCGGCGATGGCGGTGGCCACGGCTTCCACCGGCTGACGCCACAGCGGGTCCCTGGACCCGTGCGCAAAGACCACGATACCCCTCATGTGACTACCTCCTGAGCACCAGCCAGCCAAACGCACCCAAGGACACGACCGAATAAATCAGCGCCGGCGAAGCCGCCGCCAACCACGGACGCCAGTCGTTGAGGTTGCCGATGTAGCCGAACACATTGTTCAGCAGGAAAAAGCTGATGCCGATCATCACGCCACCGAAGACATAGCCGGTGATGCTGCCCGATCGGAAGTGCAGGTAGGCAAAGGGCAAGGCGAGAACCACCATCACCAGGCAGCTCAGGGGGTAGAACACCTTGCGCCAGAACTCGATTTCATAGCGTTGCGCCGTCTGGTTGTTCGCTTCAAGGTGCCGAACATAGGCAAACAGATCGGTGGTTCGCATGCGATCAGGTCGAAGCAAGGCCACCGACACCATCTCTGCTGTCAAGGAGCTGGGCCAGCGAAGCTGATCTTCGGTGATCTTGTTGATCTGCGCAGAACTCAACCCCGCCGTGTCGAATTCTCGCCTTTGCACCCGTCGCAGCGTCCACGCCTCGTCCACCTCGATCTGGCCGGTGGCAGCTGTCATGGTCGAGACCAGAAACCCCTGGTTGTCGAACTCGAAAATTCGTATGTGGGTCAGTTCACCACCGGGCGTCATGGACTCAACGTTGACCGAAAAATTGCTGTACTCCTGACGTTCTTTCAGCCACGCTCCTGTCTGGCCTCCAACCAGGCGGCCCTGGTATCGGGCCTTGAGCAACTGGGCCGTCTTGTCCGTCTCGGGTGCCACATAGTCCCCGATGGCAAACGTGATCGCCACAAACACCACACCCATGCCGAGCATCATTCGAAGCGCACGCCAGGGACCGAGCCCGCTGGTTCGCAAGATGGTGTACTCCGAACCCTGTGCCATACGGGCCAGCACAAAAACCGCACCGATCAACACACCGATCGGCATCAGCTCGTAAACCCGGCTGGGCAGCAACAGGGTGACATACAGGAGGGCATGCCTGAGTTCGTAGATGCGCTCAGGCTCCAGGCGCGAAGGCCGCCCCAACGCCGCGAGTTCATCGACGAAGTCAAAGAAAAAGAAAAGCGACAGGAAGGCGATCAGTACGAACCCCACTGCCGTGAAAACCTCTTTGTAGAACCAGCGTTGCAAGGTGTTCACTGGATCGTCCTCCGTGCTCTGTGCATGGGTATGGTCCAGGCAAGGAAGGGGCTTGCCATGTTCATGTACCCGCCTGCCCCTGTGGCTTTTCGTTCTGGCCGATGCGCGCCAAGGACCACAAGCTCACATTGTGGTGGCGTGCCAGCAACCAGCCAATGGCCAGCAAGAAAACGGTCCCATGCAACAGGAACAGCATGCTGCCCAGGCCCAACATTCCGCTGCCAACCCAGCGCTGACCCACGTTCAGAAAGTTGAAGTAGACAATGAAGGCGAACAGCGTGAAAAACAGGTTGCCGCCGCGACCCGCACGAGGGTTGCTCACGGTGGTTGCCACGCCAATGAGGACGAAATTGAACGCGGTCAGCGCCACACCGATACGCCATCCGAGTTCACCCTGGTTCTCCATCGTGGGCTCCTTCACGAGCTCCCAGCTCGGTCGTGCCTTTCGTGCGTGTTCGTTACGCGAAGAAATGCGTGCCACGCCAATCTGGGCTGCATACTCTTCGAACTCGCTGACCTTGAGCTCGCCAGTGTTGCTGATGTCCAGGCGCTGACCATTGCTCAGTATCAGGAACGGTCGACCTCCTATGGTTTCGATCCGCCCGGAACGAGCCGAAGTGACGTTCTCACTGCCGTCGTCTTCCAGTGTGGAGATGAAGATGTTGCGGCCCTCGGTGCCTTCGGCTGTGTCTCTGTCGATGAAGAACACCCGCCGCCCTCCGGATGACTCCTGAAACTCCCCCGGCGCGATGCGTTCAAGGTCGCCCCGGGCTTCGAACCGGTCCCGGAGCTCGTCGGTCTGCTGGTTGGACCATGGCCACACGAACAGGACCATCAAAGTGATGACAATCAGCACAGGCCAGGAAAACCTCATCACCGGCTGGAGCACACCCCCCAGGGAACTGCCACTGGAGAACCAGATCACCATTTCGCTGTCCCGGTACATGCGCGACAGAGTCGACACGATCGCGATGAAAAGGGCCAGGGTGAGGATGGTGGGCATGCGTCCCAGCACCGTGTAGCCCAGCACCAGCATGATCTCCTCCGGGTTGACGCTGCCCTTGGAGGCCAGACCCAGGGTTCGGATCAGAAGCATGGTCAGCACAATGGTGAACAGAATCACCAGCGTCGCACCAAAGCTTCGCGCAAGCTCTCGTCGGATCGAAGAATGGAATAACATGAAAAGCGAAAGGCAGGAATACCCGATTATGAACTTCGAACTCAAAGCCCTGGCCGCGACCCAGATCGCCCCCCTGAATGTTGACGTTCTCATTGTGCTGGTGCCGGACGAGCCGACCTGGTCTGACGCCGGTCCGATCCTGGCGCCTTTGCTCAGGACGGCCCATGAAGACGGTCTGCTGGAGAAGGGTGCGGGGAAGACCGTGGCCTGCTTTCAGGTGCATGGTGTCAAGGCAAGCCAGTTGATCATGGTGCGCTGCAGCAGCTGTGAGCCTGCAGGCATCCGCACCGCCGTTGGAGCAGCCGCAAGCCTGCTCAAGCACCCAAGGGCCAAGCGCGTCGGTCTTGTCACCCACCTGCTGAAGTTGACACCTGAGGCGGTGGCCAGTGCAGTTCAGGCGGTGGCCCATGCCACCTATGTCTACACCTCCACCAAGCCGTCGGCCAAGGCAAGACACCTTGAGCGCTGCCTGGTGCTGGCGGACCAGACTGGCCACCTCAAGAGTGGGCTGCAGCTGGGCCGAGCTAGGGTGGCCGGCGTTGAGTTCGCCCGCGAGTGGGCCAACCGGCCTGCCAACCATGCCACCCCTTCGATGCTGGCCGATGCCGCCAGAAAGCTGGGGAAGGCCAAGGACTTCAGGACCCAGGTGCTTGGCCCCAAGCAGGTGGAGCAGCTGGGCATGGGCGCCTTTCTGTCCGTCGCTCGCGGGTCCGCCGAGCCCTTGCGCTTCATCGTCATGGAGTACAACGGGGCGGCCCGAACCGACGCCCCGGTGGTGCTGGTCGGCAAGGGCATCACCTTCGACACCGGGGGTATCTCGATCAAACCGGCGGCAGGCATGGACGAGATGAAGTTCGACATGGGCGGTGCTGCCAGCGTGCTGGGCACCTTTGCTGCCCTGGCCGAATTGCGTCCTCGGATCAACGTGATTGGCCTCATCCCTGCCTGTGAAAACATGCCAGATGGACTTGCCACCAAGCCGGGGGATGTGGTCACCAGCATGAGCGGGCAGACCATCGAGGTCCTCAACACCGACGCCGAAGGGCGGCTGATCCTGTGTGATGCGTTGTCGTACGCAGCCCGGTTCAAGCCACGAAGCGTCATCGACATTGCCACCCTCACTGGCGCCTGCGTGATCGCCTTGGGCGGCGTGCGATCCGGACTGTTCAGCCCGGACGACGAACTCGCCAGGCAGTTGCAGCAGGCCGGAGAGGATGCGCTGGATCCCTGCTGGCGCATGCCCCTGGACGATGAATACGCAGAAGGTCTGAAGTCCAATTTTGCGGACATGGCCAATGTCGCGGGACGCGAAGCGGGGTCCGTGACCGCGGCCAAGTTCCTGCAGAAGTTCGCCGGCGGGATGCGCTGGGCGCACCTGGACATCGCGGGCACTGCGTGGAAGAGCGGGGCCGCCAAAGGCGCGACCGGCCGTCCGGTGCCCTTGTTGCTCGAGTACTTGCAATCCGAGGCCAAGCACCAGGCACCTGTTTCTTCGAAAGCCAAGTCCCGGTCTCCGGCTTCGCGCGCCTGAACGGTTGGGGGGACAAGGTGGTCGCGGTGGCCTTTCATGTAAACGTGCCTGACAAGGTGAGCTACGCCTGTCGCCTGCTGAGAAAGGCTTATCTGAAGGGATCCCGTTGTCGGGTTGTGGGCCGTCAGGAGGACCTTCTCGCCCTCGACAGCGCCCTGTGGACGCGTGCGCCGGGTGAGTTCCTGGCGCACAGCACCGACACCGACCCCCCTTCTGTCCGCGAGCGATCATCGATTCACCTTGGGTATGACACGGCATCGGCGGTGGACGTTCTGGTCTTGCTGGGCGGGGCAGATGCCCCTGCCGACACCGCACAGGTTGAGCGCGTGATCGAGGTGGTTTCTGCGGACGAACTGGATCGGGAGCAGGCGCGAGCAAGGTGGAAGCGCTACCGGCAACAGGGCATCGAGCCCACGCTCCACGACCTGGCCGCGCCATGATGGGTTTGTCTCGATCAAATAGTCTAATGGGGTATGCAGGGAAGTGATTTACCCTCGGGCAAACCCTTGGGCCGAGCTCCGCATCCCACGCGACCAAGGAATCGTGTGCGGTTTTCGGGTATCTTTATGGGTGTGGAGAAAAAAGTTCCCTCCGCGTCTCAACATCCATTCCTTTCTGAGGATTTCTATGCAACTGAACCTGAAACTGGCCGTGATCGCAGCGGCCGTTGCCCTGGCCGCCTGCGGCAAAAAAGAAGAGGCGGCACCTGCTGCGGCCTCGGCCCCTGCAGCTGCGCCTGCCCAGGTGATCAAGATCGGTCACGTCGGACCCACCAGCGGCGCCATTGCACACCTCGGTAAAGACAACGAAAACGGCGCCCGCATGGCCATTGAGGAGCTCAATGCCGCAGGCCTGACCATCGGCGGCGCTCCGGTCACCTTCGAGCTGCTGGCTGAAGATGACGCCGCAGATCCCCGTCAAGGTGTTGCTGCCGCGCAGAAGCTGATCGACGCCCAGGTGGCTGGCGTCGTGGGGCACCTGAACTCAGGTACAACCATCCCGGCTTCCCAGCTGTACCACGACGCAGGACTGGTTCAGATTTCACCATCCGCGACCAACCCCCAATACACCCGCCAGGGTTTCCCCGGCGTGTTCCGTATGGTGGCGGACGACACCCAGCTGGGTGGCACCCTGGGCCGGTACGCCGTTGAAACACTGGGCGCCAAGAACGTGGCCGTGATCGACGACCGCACGGCTTATGGCCAGGGTGTTGCCGACGAGTTCGAGAAGGCTGTTGTGGCCGCTGGCGGTACCGTGATCGGTCGCGAGTTCACCAACGACAAGGCCACCGACTTCAACGCCATTCTGACCACGCTGCGTGCCCGCAATCCCGATGTGGTGTTCTTCGGCGGCATGGACGCCGTGGCCGGCCCGATGCTGCGTCAGATGCAGCAGTTGGGCATCAATGCCAAGTTCATGGGTGGTGATGGCATCTGCACCGGTGAACTGCCCAGGCTGGCCGCAGACGCGCTGGGTGAAGAGCGTGTGTTCTGCGCCGAGGCTGGCGGTGTCGAGGGCGACGAACGTGCCGGCATGGACAAGTTCCGCGCCGACTTCCGCGCCAAATTCGGCATGGATGTCCAAGTCTACGCTCCGTACGTCTACGACGCCGTGAAGGTCATGGCCAGTGCCATGGTGACCGCAGGTTCGGCTGACCCGGCTGCCTACCTGCCTGCCCTCAAGGCGATCGATCACCAGGGCGTGACCGGTCGCATCCGTTTTGACGAGAAGGGCGACATCGTCAACGGGGCCCTCACGCTCATGACCTATAAGGGTGGCGAGCGTACCACCATTGCCGTGATCCGCTGATCCCGGTGCGTGCTGCCGGTTCACCGGCAGCCAACAAGGCCACCCGCAAGGGTGGCCTTTTCGTTTTCAAAGTGCGCGGCAGTTCCTCCTTGCCGGCGCGCCAGCAAAAAGGCCACCCAATGGGTGGCCTTTTTCTGTTCGTGGCGGGAGGGCGTCGTTCACATCATGCTCTGCAGGCCGCATGAAACCTCAATTTTGTGTGGTCTAAGTTTCGAGATACCACCAAAAATACCACCAGGCCAAACGGTCTGGGCTACATGAGCTGTCCGGTCAGTTCAAGTGTGTGCATCTGAGCAGGGTACGTGTGGCGATGAAACATCACACCGTCACGCTTTCCAGGTAGGGCCGCATCACGTTGGCCACGCGGTTGACCGCGGCGTGGTGCCACAGCGCATCGATGGTCAGCTTGCGCTGCGCCCAGCCATCGCGCAGCGCCTCCAACGCCACGTCCATGCCGATCTTGTTGCGGTACTTGAAGCAGTCGGCCACCGTCTTGTTGGCGTTGAAAACCGGGACTCGCACGCCATCGATGTCGATGGGTTCAACACCTTCAGTGAGGGCCGGGCCCGACATGCGCACCACACGCAGCGCCGGCTGGTCCAGTCGGGGTGTGGGTGTGTGCGGAGGGATCGCCAGCCAGACCTCGAACGGCGCCTGGGTGCCAATGCCATGGACGCGCAGCGCCGACAGCAGGCACACGACACCACGCGGCGCCCGCAGCGCTACTTCGGCCAGGGACCGGTGCTCGCTGATTGGACGCCCCGGCAGGCTGTAGACGCCGCGTGCCACCCGTTCCAGCTTGCCTGCAGCGACCAGACGGCTGAGCACCACGGTCGGCAGTGCCTGCGCGGTCAAGTCGCGTGCGCGCAGAAGAGGCTGGCGCTCGGCGAGTGCGAGCACGGCGGATTCCATCGTTGAGTTTTTGCCATGAACCATGCATGCAGTTTGTTGTAAATAATAGTTATTTGTCAACAATTAACTAGTTAAAATAACAAACTCCGGGATTCGGTCGAGAGTCCCGGTTCAGTGCCTATGCAGTGGCGATTCACTCCCTGTTCAGTTTGTGCACTGGCGGGTCACTGGTGGTTCAGATAGTTCAGTTGTCGTGCTCCTGAGTCGACCGTATCGAGGGATTGAGGCCACTTTAGATGCCTCTGCGCCCAAGTTCCGCACTGGATTTACGCCCGAATCCAGCACGTCAGGGTGCTCGATCCGGGGACAGACTGCCTTCATGGATGAGTGCAGAGATAGGCGGTCTGCCGCCAGTTTCACAAGCGCTCCGCGCCCCTCCATTCGTCGGCAATGAACACCTCAACATACGACTTCGTCTCGGTTGAAATGCGCGGCTTGAAGGCCGCGCTGGTGGCTCGTGCGCAGGCGCAACGGGTCAGCGTGTCGGAGCTGGTGCGCAGCGCTGTAGCGCGCGATCTGGGTCTATTAGTGGTCAATGGTGAGACTCAAAGCGAGGAGGTCCCCCAAGGGGCTGAGCACACTGCATACGTCAAGCTTTCGATCCGCATGACCGCCGAGGAGGCAGCTCAACTGGCAGCCGGTGCCAGAGCCGCTGGCCTGTCGCGCGGTGCCTACCTGACCGGTCTAGTGGCCCGCGTACCCGTGTTGACAGGCGGTGCCAGCCGAGTTGAGAACATCGTTGCCTTGAGTGAATCCACCGCAGAACTGGCTACCCTCAGCCGCAACCTCCACCTGCTGAGCACGCTGCTGCGCCGAGGCGAAGACGAGTCCTCCAGGCCGCTGCGCTTGGCGCTCGATTACCTGGCGCACGATGTGCACCAGCACCTCGACCTCGCTTCCATCGCGCTCGCTGACCTGCAGCCGCGCCGCCCCGCCACCTCAGAACCAAGGGGCCGCACACGGCCCGGCAACCGAAGGAGCCAGCCATGAAAGCGCCATCTGGCTAACGGCGCTCGTCTCCGCGAGCGCCAGTCCAAGGTCATTCGTACGGAGCCAACATGTCTCACAACCCCTCGCTCGACGGCATCCTCATCACCTGGGGCGACCGCCTGTTCAATCCAGGCAACCGCATCGTCCAGGTGAAGCCCCAGCCCAGGCTGGGCGCCTCGGGCGTGCACCAGCGTGCCAACGCCATTCGCCAACGCATCCAAGCCACCGTCGTTCGGCGCGCCCCGCAGGTCATGGTGAAAGTCACCGGGGGAGGGCGGAGCATGGCGACCATTGCGGCGCACTTTCGCAACGTCAGCAAAATCGGACGACTGGAGATTGAGGACCAGCGCGGGGAGACCATGCAAGACATGGATAGCCTGCACCACTTGGCCGACGAGTGGCGCTTGGGCGGCGCGCATCCCTGACCATGCCGAGCCAGGCCAGCGGCGCGAGGCTTTCAACATCAGCTGTCGATGCCGCGCGGGAGGTCACGCAGACCGAACAGAAGGACCAATAACCCATGATGGTGCTGCGCGATCTTTTCGCCTACTAGCCAAAACGGAGTAGATAGTTGCCCCCAGCTTCTGAGAGTGAAGTGGTGCAAGGCGATTTCTTCAACACAGACGATTTGTACGGGGCATCAAGCAAGCACAGAGTGGGAATAGCGATCAACCCCAGCGATCCTTCAACCTCGTGACCCGGTTGAACACCACCTTCCCAACCACGCCATGGTCCGCACGGTCGGCCACGAAGTAGCCGTGGCGCTCAAACTGGAATTTCTGGTCCGGCTTGGCCGCAGCCAGTGACGGCTCCACATAGGCCGTCACCACCTTCAGGCTGTCGGGGTTGAGGGCGTCCAGGAAGTTCTTGCCGCCCGCGTCGGGTTGCGGGTCGGTGAACAGGCGGTCGTACAGACGCACTTCGGCTTCTCGGCCGTCGGCCGCGCCCACCCAGGTGATGGCGGCCTTGGCCTTGACGCTGTCAGCGCCGGGCGTGCCGCTCTTGGTGCCGGCGATCACGTTGGCGTGCACTTCGGTCACTTTGCCGTCGGCGTCTTTGGCGCCGACGCCAGTGCATTCGATGACGTAGCCGCCTTTGAGGCGCACCACGTTGCCTGGGAACAGGCGCTTGTAGCCCTTGGGCGGCACTTCTTCAAAGTCTTCGCGTTCGATCCAAACGTCTTTGCCGATCTTGAAGACGCGGTCAGGCGGCGGCGTCTGGCCTTCGGCAATGGTGCTGTGGGGCAGGGCGGGCTGGGTGCAGTCTTCGGTGTAGCCGTCAGAGCCGAACACTTCGGCCCAGTTGGTGA